>NZ_CP006367.1:2495195-3742793 GCF_001442755.1 Aureimonas sp. AU20
GGTCGAGATCGTCACCATCAACCCGACACCGTTCTCGCCCGCTCGCGCCAAAATGGCGTCGAGGTCGGACGCGAACTCCGGAAAGTCGAGATGACAATGGCTGTCGACCAGATAGGGCCGCGTCATCACGCGTTGCCCGCTTCCGGCTCGACGAAGCGCGGGAAGACGCCGGAGGGCGCCGGCAGCTCGCGCCCGGCCGGCAGGACCGTGCCGTGATCAAGCGAGGCGAAGCTTCGCTCGTCAGCGCCCACGGCCAGAAGATCGAGCAGTTTACCGCAGGATTCCGGCATGACAGGCTGGAGCAGGATGGCGACGCGGCGAACGACCTCGGCGGTCACGTAGAGAACGGTTCCCATCCGCGCCGGATCGGTCTTTCGCAGCACCCACGGTTCCTGAGCCGCGAAGTAGCGGTTCGTCTCGGACACCGTGGCGACGATCGTGGCCAGCATGGAATGAAGTTCCTGCCGATCGATCGAGGCGCGGCACAGCTGCAGGAGCTGGCCGCTTTGATTGAGAATGGCATGATCGGCTTCGGTGAAGTCGAGCGGCTCGGGCACCCTGCCCTCGCAGTTCTTGGCGATCATCGACAGCGAGCGCTGTGCCAGATTGCCGAGATCGTTCGCGAGCTCGGAATTCATCCGGGCGACGATCGCCTCGTGCGAGTAATTGCCGTCCTGGCCGAAGGGCACCTCGCGCAGGAGGAAGTAGCGGAAGGGATCGAGCCCGTAGACATCGACCAGCGCGATCGGATCGATCACGTTGCCGACCGACTTCGACATCTTCTCTCCGCGATTGAAGAGAAAACCATGGACGAAGATGCGCTTGGGCAGCTCGATCCCGGCCGACAGCAGAAAGGCCGGCCAATAGACCGCGTGGAAGCGGACGATGTCCTTGCCGATGACATGGAGATCGGCCGGCCAGAAGCGATTGCGCTCGCCCGCATCGGGAAAGCCGGTCGCAGTCAGGTAGTTGGTGAGCGCATCGACCCAGACATACATGACATGCCGCTCGTCGCCGGGAACGGGAATGCCCCAGTCGAAGGTCGTGCGGGAGATCGACAGGTCGCGAAGGCCGGATTTGACGAAGGAAACGATCTCGTTGCGCCGCTCGGCCGGCCCGATGAAGTCGGGATGCGCCTCATAATGGGAGAGCAGCCGCTCACCGAACTGCGACAGGCGGAAGAAATAGCTTTCCTCCTCCACCCACTCGACCGGCGTGCCCTGGGGACCCAGGCGCTTGCCGTCCTCAGCCAGCCGGGTTTCGTCCTCCGCGTAATAGGCCTCGTCGCGGACGGAGTACCAGCCGGCATAGGAGCTCTTGTAAATGTCGCCGGCCTCGACCATCCGAGTCCAAATCGCCTGGCTCGCCTTGCGATGGCGCTCTTCCGTGGTGCGGATGAAATCGTCGTTGGAGCTACCGACGCGCCGACCCATCTCCTGGAATTCGCCGGAGTTTCGGGTTGCCAGTTCGATCGGCTCGATGCCAAGGTTTCGCGCGGTCTGCAGCATCTTGATGCCGTGTTCGTCCGTCCCGGTGAGGAACAGGACGTCGTAGCCATCCAGCCGTTTGAACCGGGCGATTGTGTCGGTGGCGATCAGCTCGTAGGCATGGCCGATATGCGGGCGCCCGTTGGGATAAGAGATCGCGGTGGTCAGATAGAAGGTCTCAGCCATATCGATCGTCTTGCCTGCAGGAATCGGTCAACTCTGGCCGCAATAAACCATCCCGTGCCGCCCCTCAACAAAGCGATCGCAATCGTTTAGCGGTTCTTCTCCCGAACGGCAGCCAGACCCGAGGCGAAGGTGATGAGCGTCTGCTTACGATCGAGGTTGAAGGCCGCCGCGTCCTGCCATCGGCCCGTCTCGCTTCGCCAGAATTCGGCAAGCGCCGCCCCCAAGCGCTGATCCCCCGTCGTGACCGCCCGGCGCGCGTCCTGGGCCAAGCGATCGAACAAGCCATCGCGCACCAATCCCCAGGCTTCCTCGCGGCCCTTCTGGGACAGACTATCGGCCAAGGCGTGGACATGACGCCAGTCGGTCCGCCCCGCGCCGTAGACCTTATCCACCTCCTGCATGATCTCCAGGCCGCCCGACACGATCTGATGATAGGCCGAGCGCAGGCTGCCGCCGGAAAGCTTCGCGGCCGCGGTGATCGAGGAGGCGTCCTGTTCGGGAAAACTCGCGGCAAGACCGCGCGCGACAGCCTCAGCGGACAGCGGCGAGAAGCGGAGTGTTCTGGCACGCGAGCGGATCGTCGGAAGAAGCCGGCCCGGCATGTGGTTGACGATCAAGAAGATCGAACGCTCCGGCGGCTCCTCCAGGATCTTCAGAAGCGCATTTGCAGCGTTGCGGTTCATGTCGTCGGCGGGGTCGATCAGGGCCACACGCCAGTTGTCGGCCGCCGTGCTTCGGAAGAAGTGATTGAGGCGACGGACTTCATCGACGGTGATCTGCGTCCGAAAGCCCTCGCCCCGATCCATCGGCGGACGGCGGATATGCAAAAAATTGGGGTGGCTGCCCTGCGCCATCTGGCGAAGGACGGGATGGTCCTCGTGGAAACTCGGCTCGCCATGAGCCTGATCTACGAGAACACCTTCGCCGCCGATCAGGCGCCGCGCGAAGGCATAGGCCGTGGTCGCCTTGCCGATGCCTTCCGGCCCTTGGAACAACCAGGCATGATGCAACCGTCCGTCCGTCAGAGCCGACTGGAGTTGGCCCCACTCGGCGGCCCGACCCAGAAGCGTTATCCGCTCCGCCGGAGTGGGGATGTCAGCAATGTCGTCATGCCCCGCGACGATGGTCAGCGTCATGGCGATAGCTTCCCCAGCTGTTGGGGAAAGCTCTGTTTCCGGACAAGCCGTTCCATGACGATCCGCCGGATCTCGGCTTCGATCACATCGGCCTCACGCGCGGCATCCACCACCACGCAACGGCTCGGCTCCGAGGCGGCGATCCGCAGGAAGGCCTTCCGCCTTTGCTCGTGCAGAGCGACGGGCTCACTTTCGAACCGATCGGCGGCGTCCTGGCCTCGCCGGGTGGCCGCGCGTTGCAGACCCTGCTCGGCCGGAATGTCGAGAATCAGCGTCAGATCAGGGACGACCCCCTCCAACGTCGCGGCTTCCATCACGGCCAGCGTCTCGGGCGCAACGCCGCCGACGCTGCCCTGATAGACCCGGGTCGAATCATGGAACCGGTCGCAGAGCACGATCTCGCCGCGCCAAAGGGCCGGCAGGATCACGCCCTCAATATGGTCGCGCCGTCCCGCCGCGAACAGCAGGGCCTCCGTTTCGCCGCCGAGGTCGCGAGCCCGGCCGGACAGGAGGATCTGCCGGAGCGCATCGGCGGCCGGTGTCCCGCCGGGCTCGCGCGTCGTGCAGACCTCATGCCCCTGCTCGCGCAGGAATGAGGCCAAACGAGCGATCTGCGTCGTCTTGCCGCTTCCCTCGCCTCCCTCGAAAGTGAGAAAGAAGCCGGCGCTTGGATCGGTTATGGACGTGGCTTCTCTCATAGGCTGCGGATCCAGCCAAAAGCCAGTTCCTGGATCGCGCCCGCCGCCCGCGCGGCAAACGTACCTTCCGACACGTCCTCTCCGACGAAGACGTCTCGCTGCAAGGCAGGCTTTCCCTCGATCGTCACGTTCAACGTGCCGATTCGATCGCCTTTGCGCAGAGGCGCCTGCAACGGGCCGTCATATCGCACGGTGGCGGCAACGAGGTCGGTGCGTTTGCGCGGGATGTAAAGTTCCACCTTGCCATCGACCACTGCTGAAACCTGACCGGCCGTTCCGCCGAAGACCTGCGCCTGACCCACTGCCTGACCGGACGCGAAGATCGTGCGCCGCTCGAAATTCGCGTTGGTCCAATCGAACAGGCGCACCGTCTCCTTGGTTCGCGCCGCGTCGCTTTCGAAACCGAAGAGTGAAAGAACGGTCTGACGACCATCCTTCCCGATCACCCCGACGATCGAATAGCCCTCGCCGTCAGTGAAGCCGGTCGCCAGCCCAGTTGCGCCGATGCCAAGGCGCAGCAGCGGGTTGCGATTGCGTTGTAGAATGCGGTTCCACTCGAACTCCGGCTCGGCGTAGAGCACCGCCTGCTCGGGATAGGCCGAGACGATATGACGGCCGAGAAGTGCCATGTCTCGCGCCGAAACGGCCTGCCCCTCGGCCGGCAGACCCGTCGCGTTCACGAAGTGGGAGGCGGTGAGGCCGAGTTCAGTGGCGCGTCGGTTCATGTGCTCGGCAAAGGCGCGTTCCGAACCTTCCAGGCCTTCCGCAAGGATGATCGCAGCATCGTTGGCGCCCTGAATTGCCAAGCCCTTCAACAGCGCGTCCACCGGCACGTTGGAGCGCACTGAAGCAAACATCGTGGCGGTCCGGGATGGTGCGCCGCCGGTGCGCCAGGCATGGTCGCTGACGGGATAAGTCGTTTGGGGCTCGATGGCGCCCTTGGCCAGCGCGTCCAGAGCGATGTCGGCAGTCATCAGCTTCGCGAGCGAGGCCGGCGCGAAGCCCTGATCGCCGTTTTTCTCCAGAAGAATGCTGCCAGTTTCGACATCCAGGACATAGGCGCTGCGCGCTGCCGTGTCGGTAAAGAACGGGGCGTCCGGCCCTTGGGCCTGCGCGGGACCGTTAGCTGCCGCAAGTATGCCGGCGGCAAGCAGCGACGCGGCCAACGCTCGATAGATCGGCTCCGGCATACACCTCAAGGAGTCGAGGGGCATGGAAGCGAACGGCATGGAGGAACGATCGAAGCGGGCGAATGCAATCCCCTGCAGCTCACTCGTCCCGTAGGGCGAAGGCATCCTTGAAACCGGCAGACCAAAGGCGGCGCAGACCGACATCGATGCTCTGCCCCTCGGCCACCACCAGCGCGAAGGACGATCCCTCCGCGCTTTTCTGCTCGACAATCTCGCCATAGCCAGCCGCCGCGTTCTCAAGCGCCATCAGTTGGGAGATATCATCGACCCGACCGATTTCGATACGGTTGCTGGGCGCGTCATTCGGCGCGATCGCGGCAATCGCCCGCATCGCGTCGGACGACAGACCGAGCGACTTGGCGTAAGACATCGTGATCTTCGGCATGGACACGCCCGGCGGCGTCGCGGCGTCGTAGGTGTCGATGAGGTCCTCGATGGAGGATGGCTTGGGCGCGCTCTTCGCCACCGCCTTGGGGACCGGACGCACCAGAGGCTTGGTCGCAACCTCTGCCGGCTGTTCCTGCCTGCGCGGGCTGAAGGCTGCGGTAAGAAAGGACGGCCAAACCGACTCGCTCTTCGAGGCCACCATGACGCCAGACGAGAGCCCGGCATCCTCCGGCTTCACGGTACCAGGATGGTACGAGGCCATAAGGACTTTCGTGTCGTCGCCTTCCAGCGGGGCTCGGCCGACATATTCGACCTTCACATCGGCAATGCCGTCCTGCTGAAAGCCCAGAAGCTGGGCTGCGCGCGAGGAGACATCCATCACCCGATCATGGACATAGGGGCCGCGATCGTTGACGCGCACCATGACGGAGGCGCCGGTCTTTCGGTTGGTCACACGGGCGTAGGACGGCAGGGGGAAGGTCGGATGCGCGGCCGACAGATGATACATGTCGTAGATTTCGCCATTGGCCGTCAGACGGCCATGGAAATTCGCGCCGTACCAGGACGCGGTGCCGGACTTCACGTAGCCCGGCTCTTCCTTGGGATAATACCATTTGCCCTTGACCATGTAGGGCTTGCCGGTCTGATCGCGGCCGCCGCCCTTGGGCACGGTCTTGGACCGCGTCATCCGCGGGCTCGCCTTAACGCCGAAGATGCTCGAGCTGAAGATCGGCGCATCGTCCTCCGGCGCCAGCTCCTCATGGGTCGAAGACGAGGTCGACTGACAGGCCGACAGGGTCAAGCCGACAACGCAGACCGTCGAGACGAGCAGGACCTTCCGGCCGCGACACGTGGCTTCGGTTTTGATCATCAAAACTCATGTCCCCCAAAGGGTGCTTCGCGCCGCACCCAGATGCTTCCCTATTCCCTCACCCTAAAAACTTACGAAGAATTTAAGATGGCGATCAAGTTGTCTCGTTCGCAATCAAGGGATGGCGGTCGGTTTCGCGACGATAGGACGAGTTTATCCCCAGATCATTGGCGAGGCAGGGTCGTTTCACGGGCTTGGGAAGCGGTGCAAACCGTTCAGGCAGCCTTGCGGGCAGCTTCCCCACGCGTCCATCGCTCGGTGGTCTCGGCGGCGAAGTCGTCGAAGTGCCCTTCTTCGATCGCCAATCGCATGCCCGCCATAAGCCGCTGATAATACGCGAGATTGTTCCAAGTCAGGAGCATTCCAGCCAAGGCTTCGTCGGCGCGAACGAGGTGATGCAGATAGGCGCGGGAGTAATCACGGGTTGCGGGACAGTCGGACGTATCGTCCAGCGGGCGTGGATCTTCAGCATGCCGTGCGTTCTTCAGATTGACGCGTCCGTCGCGCGTGAAGGCCAGACCATGCCGACCCGCCCGCGTCGGCATGACGCAATCGAACATGTCGATTCCCCGCGCCACGGACTGAAGAATGTCGTCCGGCGTACCGACGCCCATGAGATAGCGAGGCTTCTCCGTTGGAAGGGACGGCAGAGTTTCTTGAAGCGTTTCCAGCATGACAGCTTGCGGCTCGCCGACCGCCAGACCGCCCACCGCGTAGCCCTTGAGATTCATCGCCGCCAGACGCTCGGCCGATCGAATGCGCAGATCCGGCTGGTCGCCGCCCTGAACGATGCCGAACATGGCCTTGCCCGGCTGGTTGCCGAAGGCGACGGCGGAGCGCTCGGCCCAGCGCAGAGAAAGCTCCATGGCCCGCTCGATTTCGCTACGCTCGGCCGGCAAGCGAATGCATTCGTCGAGTTGCATCTGGATGTCGGCATCCAGCAGCCCCTGAATCTCGATCGAGCGCTCCGGGCTGAGGTCATGCACCGAGCCGTCGACATGCGAGCGGAACGTGACGCCCTTCTCGCTCATCTTCCGCAGGCTCGACAACGACATGATCTGGAAGCCGCCGGAATCGGTGAGGATCGGAAAGGGCCAGCGGGCGAACTCGTGCAAGCCGCCGAGGCGCGCCACGCGCTCCGCCCCAGGCCGGAGCATCAGATGATAGGTGTTGCCGAGGATGATATCGGAGCCGAGCTCGTGCACCTGGTCGAGATACATGGCCTTGACCGTGCCGGCTGTTCCCACCGGCATGAAGGCCGGCGTGCGGATCGTCCCGCGCGGCATGGTGATCTCGCCGCGACGCGCCTTGCCGTCGGTCGCCAGAAGCCGAAATCCGAATTCATTCGTGGTCATGAAACTGCCTTCGGACGCTCCAGCAGGCAGGCGTCACCATAGGAATAGAAGCGATAGCCCGTCTCGATCGCATGGGCATAGGCGTGTCTCATGCGATCCAGCCCGCTGAATGCGGAGACGAGCATGAAGAGCGTCGAGCGCGGCAAATGGAAATTGGTCAGCAGCGCGTCGACCGCGCGGAACTCGTAGCCCGGCGTGATGAAAATGTCGGTCGCCGCATGGAAGGGTTCGATCCGGCCACTTTCCGCCGCGCTCTCCAGAACGCGCAGCGAAGTCGTGCCGACAGCCACGATCCGCCGGCCCGCGTCCCGGGCCGCCGAAAGGCGCCGGGCGGTACCGGGGTCGATCGAACCGAATTCGTGATGCATGCGGTGGGCCAACGTGTCCTCGGCCTTCACCGGCAGAAAGGTCCCTGCCCCGACATGCAGCGTCACATACTCGAAGCCGACCCCCGCAGACGCCAGGGATTCGAGAAGCTCCGGCGTGAAATGCAGGCCTGCCGTCGGCGCAGCGACAGCGCCGTCATGCTTGGCATAGATGGTCTGGTAGTCGGCCCGGTCCTGCTCGTCTTCCGGTCGCTTGGACGCGATATAGGGCGGCAGCGGCAGATGGCCGACACTCGCAATGGCCGCGTCCAGCTCCGGCCCCGAACTGTCGAAGCGCAGCACCGTCTCGCCGCCATCGCCCCGTTCTTCGACCTCGGAGCGCAGCGTGGTACCGTCCGCGCCTTGGAAGGTGATGCGATCGCCGACCGATACGCGCTTGGCCGGACGCACGAATGCGGCCCAGCGCCCCGCGTCGAGCCGCATGTGAAGCGTCGCCTCGATCTGCGCGACACCTTGACCTGCCGGCAGCCCTTCGCGCCGGCGCTCGCCGTTCAACCGCGCAGGAATGACGCGAGTGTCGTTGAAGACGAGAACGTCGCCGGCGCGTAGCAAGGACGGAAGATCGGCGATGCGACGATCACCCAGCCCGCCCGAAGCCGGGACATGAAGAAGGCGCGCCGATTCGCGCGGAAGAGCGGGTCGCAGGGCGATCCGCTCTTCCGGTAGGTCGAAATCGAAAAGATCGACCCGCATCCCGCCCGAACCTTAGAGGTCGGCGGCGACGCGTGCGGTGGTGATCGAGTCCGGGTCGCGAACCGGCTCGCCGCGCTTGATCTGGTCGATCGCGTCCATGCCCTCGATCACCTCGCCCCAGACCGAATACTGGCGGTCCAGCCAAGGCGCGCGCTCGAAGCAGATGAAGAACTGCGAGTTGGCCGAGTTCGGGTTCGCCGTGCGAGCCGCCGAAACAGTGCCGCGCTTGTGCGGCTCGGCCGAGAACTCGGCCTTGAGGTCGGGCTTGGACGACCCACCTGTGCCGGTGCCGGTCGGATCGCCGGTCTGCGCCATGAACCCGTCGATCACGCGGTGGAACACCACGCCATCGTAGAACTTCTCGCGAGCGAGTTCCTTCACGCGGGCGACATGGCCCGGGGCCAGGTCCGGCCGGAGCTTGATGACCACACGGCCCTTGGTGGTTTCGAGGACGAGGGTGTCTTCCGGGTTTTCGAAGGTCATGCCTTCCTCCTGGTCAAACGACGAATGGCCTGGACCCGCCAGGCCATTCCGATGTGCTTCCTTGGCCGATCCCCCTCGCGCATGCAAGGGGACCGCCGGTTACTTCCCGTCGACGACCTTGACGCTGACCATCTTGTCGGGGTTCGTCACTTGCCCGTTGCGGGCCTCGTCGCCCTTCTTGATCTTGTCGACCACGTCCATGCCCTTAGTCACTTCGCCGACCACGGTGTACTGGCCGTTCAAGAAGTCGCCGTCACCGAGCATGATGAAGAACTGGGAGTTGGCCGAGTCCGGGTTCTGAGCGCGCGCCATACCGACCGTGCCGCGCTTGAACGGCTCCTTGGAAAACTCCGCCTTCAGGTCCGGACGCTTGGAGCCGCCCATGCCTGTGCCCGTCGGGTCGCCGGTCTGCGCCATGAATCCGTCGATCACGCGGTGGAACACCACGCCGTTGTAGAAGCCTTCGCCGGCGAGCGCCTTGATCTGTTCGACATGCTTGGGCGCGAGATCGGGGCGAAGCTTGACGTCGATCTCCCCCTTGTCGGTGGTGATCACCATCGTCTCGGCCGCCTGGGCGAGGCTCGGCAGCGCCGAGGAGGCCAGAACCATGGCGGCCAATCCGATCGAGGCAAACAACTTCATACCAAACTCCCTCTTCGGCTCAGTGCCGAACGAATTTCTCACGTAGGGCCTCGGCGACCATGGGCGGCACGAAGCCGGAAACGTCGCCGCCGAGGCCGGCGATCTGACGAACCAATGTGGCCGTTATGGGCCGGGTTTCGATCGAGGCCGGCAGAAACACCGTTCCGATATCGCGGGCCAGGCGGCTGTTCATGCCTGAGAGTTGCATCTCGTAATCGACATCGCCGGAGTCGCGAACGCCCCGAATCAAGGACGTGGCGCCATGGCGCCGCGCTTCATCCACCGTCAGCCCCTGGAAGAAACTGACCTCGATCACGGCGTCTAGGCGTTCGCCCTCGACCACCCGGCGCACCAGGGCCGCCCTCTCGTCCGCGTTGAACAGGGGCGCTTTCCCCGGATGCACGCCGATCGCGACCACGATGCGGTCGAAGAGGTGCGAGGCCTGCGTCAGAATGTCGAGATGGCCATTCGTCATCGGATCGAATGAGCCGGCGAAAAGACCAGTCCGGCGTGTTCGCCGCTCGCTAACCATTGCATCAAACTCCCTGCGATCGGCATCGGCCCGAGGTCATGACTTCGCACTTCGAAAACCATTCCGCCATCAGGATGGGCTTCCTCAGAACACGTGGCGAGCAAGAAATCTCGAAGCTGGCCACGTTCAGGGAACGAACTAACAATTTCTTACGTTTTAGCAGCGAATTCGGAGATATGATGATGCTGGTTTTTGCCCTGTCTCTCGCGATGATCGCTTCTCTGGTCACTGCCACGGCCGTTGCGGTTCATAACGAAGCCGACAAGTCGCGCGTCAAGATCGCTGCCAAGACGCGTCGCATCCTCCGCTAGACCTTCGCCCCAAAGTAGAGGCGGCGCTTACGCGCCGCCATCGTCTTGGGCACCGTCCGGGGTCTCGTTGTTCTCCACGTCCATGGCAACGATTTCGTCGTCCCCGCCTTGATCCGGTATGCGCTCGACCGAAACGACCTTCTCGCTGTCGGCGGTATTGAAGATCGTAACGCCCTTCGTCGCACGACCGGCGACGCGGATGCCTTCCACCGGAACGCGGATCATCTGCCCGCGATCGGAGATCAGAAGGATCTGGTCGCCCGCTTCCACAGGGAAGGCTGCCACCAACTGACCGATGTCGGCCAGACGTGAGACATCAGTGGCTCGAATGCCCTTACCGCCACGTCCGCTGGTGCGGAACTCGTAGGACGACGAGCGTTTACCGAAGCCGAATTCGCTGAGCGTCAGAACGAATTCCTCCGACGCGCTGAGGAAGGCGTAACGCTCCGACGAGAGCGACACTTCCTCCACGCCCTCCTCATCCACCATGCTATCTGCAGCCGCCGCCTCGCCTTCGACGGCCCGGCGCATCCGCAGATAGGCGGCGCGCTCGGCAGCGGTCGCGTCGACATGGCGAAGGATCGCCATGGAAATCAGTCGATCATTCTCGGCAAGGTTCATGCCGCGAACGCCGATCGAGTTGCGCCCGGCGAAGACGCGGACCTCCGGCACGGAGAAGCGCGTGCACTGGCCGCTGGCCGCAGTCAGAAGCACGTCATCGTTTTCCGAACAGGTCGCAACGGCGAGGATCTCGTCCTCCGCTTCTTCGAGCTTCATCGCGATCTTGCCGTTGCGATTCACCTGCAGGAAGTCGGCCAGCTTGTTGCGGCGGACCGTGCCCTTGGTGGTCGCGAACATGACGTTCAGCTCGGCCGCCTGCTGCTCGTCGTTCGGCAGCGGCAGGATGGAAGTGATGCGCTCGCCCTTCTCCAGCGGCAGCATATTGACCAGCGCCTTGCCGCGCGACTGGGGCGTCGCGAGCGGAAGCCGCCAGACCTTCTCCTTGTAGACGATGCCGCGCGAGGAGAAGAAGAGAACCGGCGTGTGCGTGTTCGCCACGAAGAGACGCGTGACGGAATCCTCGTCGCCCTTCAGCGACATGCCCGACCGGCCCTTTCCGCCGCGCCGCTGGGCTCGGTAGGTGACGAGCGGCACGCGCTTGATGTAGCCGCCATGGCTGACCGTGACGACCATGTCGTCGCGCGGAATGAGGTCTTCGTCCTCGAGATCCCCGGCGCCTTCCAGAAGCTCGGTCCGGCGGGGCGTCGCAAACTCGGCCTTCACGGCCGCAAGCTCGTCCTTGATGATCTCTCGGACTCGAACGCGTGAAGAAAGGATTTCGAGGTATTCCCGAATCTCGTTTCCGATGCCGTTCAGCTCGTCGCCGATCTCGTCCCGCCCGAGCGCCGTCAGACGCTGCAGACGAAGGTCGAGAATGGCGCGTGCCTGCGTCTCCGAAAGGCGATAGGTGCCAGCGTCGCTGATCCGGTGTCGAGGATCGTCGATCAAGCGGATCAGGGGCGCCACGTCGCGCGCGTCCCACTCCCGCTCCATCAGTTGCTCGCGAGCCGTGGCCGGGTCCGGCGCATGGCGAATGAGCTTGATGATCTCGTCGATATTGGCGACGGCGATCGCCAGACCCACTAGGACATGTGCCCGCTCGCGCGCCTTACGCAGGAGGTACTTCGTCCGCCTTTGAACCACTTCCTCACGGAAGGACACGAAAGCCGAAAGCATGTCGAGAAGGTTCAACTGCTCCGGCTTGCCGCCGTTCAGCGCAACCATGTTGGCGCCGAAGGTCGTCTGCAGAGGGGTGAAGCGGTAGAGCTGGTTGAGGATGACGTCGGACGACGCGTCCCGCTTCAATTCGACGACGACGCGGTAACCCTCGCGGTCGCTCTCGTCCCGGATGTCGGAGATGCCCTCGATCCGCTTTTCGCGAACCAAATCGGCCATCTTCTCGATCATCGTCGCCTTATTCACCTGATAGGGAATCTCGGTGATGACGATGGACTCGCGGTCGCCCCGCATCTGCTCGACATGCACCTTGCCGCGCATGAGGATGGAGCCGCGACCGGTGGCATAGGCGTTGTTGATCCCCACACGCCCGATCACCAGCGCGCCGGTCGGAAAATCCGGCCCGGGGATGAACTCCATCAACTCGTGAAGCGGCAGAGACGGGTTGTCGATCAGCGCCACGCAGCCATCGATCAGCTCGCCCAGATTGTGCGGCGGGATGTTGGTGGCCATGCCGACGGCGATGCCGCCCGATCCGTTCAGGAGAAGGTTCGGAACACGCGCGGGGAGCACGACAGGCTCCATCTCGCGCCCGTCGTAATTCTCCTGGAAATCGACCGTATCCTTGTCGATGTCCGACAGGATCGCGTCGGACACTTTCTGGAGTCGGCATTCGGTGTAGCGCATGGCGGCAGGCGGATCGCCGTCGATGGAGCCGAAATTGCCCTGCCCGTTGATCAGCGGCGCCCGAAGCGAGAAGTCCTGCGCCATGCGAACCAAGGCGTCGTAGATCGACGCGTCGCCATGTGGATGGAACTTCCCCATCACCTCGCCGACGACGCCGGCGGACTTGCGGAACGACTTGTTGTAGACGAGGCCCATCTCATGCATCGCGTAGAGAACGCGGCGATGCACCGGCTTCAATCCGTCCCTCACATCCGGCAACGCACGGCTCACGATGACGCTCATGGCGTAATCGAGATAGGACCGCTGCATTTCCTCGATAATGGAAACCGGCTCGATGCCGCTTGGCCGCTCGGGCGGCTGATCTTGCTTAGTGTCGGACAAGGACAAGTTCCCAAACTCAACGTCGAAGACTTATAGCGTGCCCAGCCCACACTTGGCAAATCGAGTCTGCAGTAATTGCTCAGTAAAATCAGTTGGTTATTCGACCGCAAAGACAATTCGAATTTCTACAGGCCATTGCGCGCTGCGCCAGCCGCGAAATGCAAGGTTTGCCGGTCGCGGCATAGGCGGGGTGGCGGGTCTGCACGACATGGAGAGAGTCAGCTTCAAGCGCTCAGCATGCGGGAAACATGCCACGTCTGAGACATAAGGCTTGTCTCACGACAGGAGACGGGCGGCCTCGGTACGCGCCTCAGCTAACCGACTCGCCGATGGCTTGCCCTCTCCTCCTCACCCCCTCTAGGGAGAGGTGGAACACGATTGGGGGCCGGAATGATCGAAACTCTTTTGAACGGCTTCGCGACCCTGTTCGTGATCATAGACCCGATCGGGTTGGCGCCGCTGTTCCTTGGCCTTACGCCCGGACTCGCCATGGCGGATCGCCGCCGTCTGGCGCTGCGGGCCTGCCTGATCGCCTTCGTGATCCTGGCGGTCTTCGCGCTGGCGGGCGTCGCCGTTCTGCAGACGCTCGGCGTGTCGCTCGGCGCCTTCCGCGTGGCCGGCGGGCTGTTCCTGTTCTGGATCGCTTTCGAACTGGTCTTCGAGAAGCGCAAGACGCGCAAGGAGAAGGACGCGGAAACGGCCATGACCGAGCACGAGGTCTACGAGATCGCCGCCGTGCCGCTCGCCATTCCGCTTCTAGCGGGGCCCGGCGCGATCTCCGCCGTGATCCTTCTATCCGGCGCCCTGCCGGGGCCGACGGGTCAGATCAGCCTCCTGCTCGTGATCGCCGCCGTTGTCGGTGCGACCTATCTCATGCTGAGCGTGGCGCATCGCCTCGACCGCTTCCTAGGGCAGACCGGCCGCGCCGTGGTGACGCGGCTCTTAGGCGTGCTTCTGGCCGCGCTCGCGGTTCAGTTCGTGGCGGACGGCATCGCTTCTCTCATCGAAGGAAGCCGTCTCGCCTGAGTAGAAATCGATCAGAACGGGATTTCGTCGTCCATGTCGTTGGATGGGCGTCCGCCGCCACCGCTGCCGCCGCCATAGCCCCCACCGGAGCCACCGCCACCGCTGCGGCCACCGCCGCCGCCGCCCGAACGACCGCCCGAGCCACCACGATCGTAACCGCCACCACCGCCGGCGCCGCGATCATATCCGCCGCCTTCGGCTCCACCGCCGCCGCCCTCGCCGCGCCCGTCAAGCATCTGCAGCTCGCCGCGGAATCGCTGGAGAACGATCTCGGTCGTGTAGCGCTTCTGGCCGGACTGTTGGTCATCCCAGGCGCGGGTCTGGAGCTGGCCTTCGATATAGACCTTGGCGCCCTTCTTCAGATACTGCTCGGCGACCTTCACCAGACCGTCGTTGAAGATCACGACGCTGTGCCACTCGGTGCGCTCCTTGCGCTCGCCCGACGCCTTGTCGCGCCAGGTTTCCGAGGTCGCAATGCGCAGATTGGCCACGGCGTCGCCCGAGTTCAGCCGCCGGATTTCCGGGTCGGCACCCAGATTGCCGACGAGGATGACCTTGTTGACGCTTCCCGCCATTCTTCTTCTCCGTATGTAGCTCTCGTCGCGCGAACTCTAAGGGCGCTGGCAGCCGAGGGATAGCGCGCCGCCCCATCCATCCCCAGGCGGATTCAGCGAATCGGCAGGGAGATTGTCCGCAGGACGCTTGTCGGTTAGAACAAATTAGGAACAATACGCATCCGACGCCAGTGCCTGGTTCGAAACCTTTGATTCCCGACGCGACCTCCCGATATGGGGGCCGAGATCGGACAGAATGCGGCGACCCCATGAAGAACGTCATTTCCATTCGCGGTGCGCGCGAACACAATCTTAAGAATGTCGATCTCGACATTCCGCGAGACAAGCTCATCGTGATGACCGGCCTGTCGGGATCGGGCAAGTCCTCGCTCGCCTTCGACACGATCTATGCCGAAGGGCAGCGTCGCTATGTCGAAAGCCTTTCGGCCTATGCGCGCCAGTTCCTGGAGATGATGCAGAAGCCTGACGTCGATCAGATCGACGGCCTGTCGCCCGCCATCTCCATCGAGCAGAAGACGACGTCGAAGAACCCGCGCTCGACTGTCGGCACGGTGACGGAGATCTACGACTATCTCCGCCTTCTCTATGCGCGCATCGGCGTCCCCTATTCGCCGGCCACCGGCCTGCCAATCGAGAGCCAAACGGTCAGCCAGATGGTGGACCGCATCATGGCGGTGGACGAAGGCACGCGCCTTTATCTACTGGCTCCGATGACTCGTGGTCGCAAGGGCGAGTTCAAGAAGGAACTGGCCGAGCTGCAGAAAAAGGGCTTCCAGCGCGTCCGCATCAATGGCGAGTTCCACGACATCGCGGACGCGCCCGCGCTGGACAAGAAGTTCAAGCATGACATCGACGTGGTGGTGGACCGCATCGTCGTGCGCGGTGATATCAAGGCGCGGCTTGCCGACTCGCTGGAGACCGCGCTCGGGCTCGCCGAAGGCCTCGCCGTCGCGGAATATGCCGATGGGCTGGACGAGAACGGCAAGCCGCGTCAGCTCCTGTTTTCCGAGAAGTTCGCCTGTCCGGTTTCGGGTTTCACCATCCCGGAAATCGAGCCGCGTCTTTTCTCCTTCAACAACCCGTTCGGCGCCTGCCCTCGTTGCGACGGGCTGGGCGCGCAGCAGCAGATCGACCCCAAGCTCATCGTCCCGGACGAGTCGCGCACGTTGAAGAACGGCGCCATCTCGCCCTGGGCGAAATCCACCTCGCCCTATTACGGCCAGACGTTGGACGCGCTTGGCAAGGAATACGGGTTCAAGCAGACCGATCGCTGGTCGGCACTCCCGCCCGAAGCCCGCAAGGCCATCCTGCACGGCACCGGCACGCGCAAGATCGAGTTTCTCTATAACGACGGCCTGCGCTCCTACTCCACCACCAAGACCTTCGAGGGGATCATTCCCAATCTCGAACGGCGTTGGAAGGAGACCGACTCGGCTTGGTCGCGCGAGGAGATCGAGCGCTTCATGTCGGCGACGCCCTGCCCGGCGTGCGGCGGTACGCGGCTGAAGCCCGAGGCGCTGGCGGTCAAGATCCGTGGTTGCCACATCGCCGAGGTGACGGACCTGTCGATCCGCAAGGCGCGCGACTGGTTCGAGGATCTGCCCGAGCATCTCACGCAGAAGCAGAACGAGATCGCCGTCCGCATCCTGAAGGAAATCCGCGAACGCCTGCGGTTCCTCAACGACGTCGGGCTCGAATATCTCAGCCTGTCGCGCTCCTCCGGCACCTTATCCGGCGGCGAATCGCAACGCATTCGTTTGGCCTCCCAAATCGGCTCGGGCCTGACGGGCGTTCTCTATGTCCTCGACGAGCCGTCGATCGGTCTGCACCAGCGCGACAACGAGCGGTTGCTTGGAACGCTGCGGCATCTCCGCGATATCGGCAACACGGTGATCGTCGTCGAGCATGACGAGGATGCCATTCGTCTCGCCGACCATGTGGTGGATATCGGTCCGGCCGCCGGCATCCATGGCGGACAGGTCATCGCCTCGGGCACCCCTGCCGAGGTCATGGCCAATCCGGCGTCGCTGACGGGCCAGTACCTTTCCGGCGCGCGCGGCGTGCCGTTGCCTCCTAAGCGCCGCAAGCCGCAGAAGGGCAAGGCGATCAAGGTCGTCGGCGCGCGCGGCAACAATCTGCAGAACGTTACCGCCGAAGTCCCGATGGGCGTCATGACCTGCGTCACCGGGGTCTCCGGGGGCGGCAAGTCGACCTTCCTGATCGAGACGCTATTCAAGGCGGCGGCACGACGTATCGCTGGCGCACGTGAGGTTCCCGCCGATCACGATCGGATCGACGGGCTGGAGCTTCTCGACAAGGTCATCGACATCGACCAGTCCCCGATCGGTCGCACGCCGCGCTCCAACCCCGCGACCTATACCGGCGCCTTCACCCCGATCCGCGACTGGTTCGCGGGCCTGCCGGAATCCAAGGCCCGTGGCTACCAGCCGGGACGCTTCTCGTTCAACGTGAAGGGTGGCCGCTGTGAGGCTTGCCAGGGCGATGGCGTCATCAAGATCGAGATGCACTTCCTGCCCGACGTCTATGTGACCTGCGACGTCTGCCACGGCAAACGCTACAATCGCGAGACGTTGGACGTCACCTTCAAAGGCAAGTCGATCGCCGATGTGCTCGACATGACGGTGGAGGAAGGCGTCGAGTTCTTCTCTGCCGTGCCGGCGGTGCGGGACAAGCTGGCAACGCTGAAAGAAGTCGGGCTCGGCTATATCAAGGTCGGTCAGCAGGCGACGACCCTGTCGGGCGGTGAAGCGCAACGCGTAAAGCTCGCCAAGGAACTCGCTCGAAAGGCGACGGGCCGTACGCTTTATATCTTGGACGAGCCGACCACCGGCCTGCACTTCCACGATGTCGCCAAGCTTCTGGAAGTGCTCCACGAATTGGTCGATCAGGGTAACACGGTTGTCATCATCGAGCACAATCTCGAGGTCATCAAGACCGCAGATTGGATCATCGATATCGGCCCGGAAGGCGGCAGCGGGGGCGGCGAGATCGTCGCCACCGGCACGCCTGAGGAGATTGTGAAGGTGGAGCGGTCTTGGACGGGTCGCTTCCTGAAAGACCTGTTGGAACGCAAGCCAAGCCTCAAGGCGGAGGCGGCGGAATAGGCGCTACGGCGCCTGCTCCGCCGAAAGGCTCGCCAACTCCCGGTGAACGGCCGGCAGACAGGTCGGCAAGTCTTCCGAAATCAGACCGGGTCCAAAATGCTCGGCGGCCTTGCCGTGTATCCAGACACCGAGGCAGGCGGCTTCGAAGCTTGGGACACCTTGAGCCAGTTGCGCAGCGATGAGGCCGGTCAGCACATCGCCCGTTCCAGCCGTCGCAAGCCAGGGCGTGCCGGTCGCGTTGATCGCGGCCCGGCCATCGGGCGCGGCGATCACCGTATCGGCGCCCTTCAGCACCATCACAGCACCCGAGCGCGCGCTGGCCTCTCGTGCTTGGTCGAGTTTCGACCGGGTCTTGTCGGCCGCAAGATCGGGAAAGAGCCGGGCGAACTCGCCGGAATGCGGCGTCAGGACTAGGGCGGGCTGATCCGTCGCCGCCCTGCGAGCGGCCGCGAACAGCGCCTCCGGCTCTTCCTTGAACGAACTCAGCCCATCGGCGTCCAGCACAAGCCGCCGCCCCGCTGCGAGCACGGCCTCCGTCGCCTGCCTCGCACGCTCGCCGATGCCATAGCCGGGCCCGAGCACGAAAGCGTTCAATCGCTTGTCCTCCAGGAGCCCGGCCAGATCCTCCGCCTCGCAACGTTTCAGCATGATGCTCGTCAGATGATGCGCGTTCACCAGCAAGGCCGAGGCCGGCGAAAACATGGTCACCAAGCCCGCTCCTCCGCGAAGTGCTGCCATGGCGGAAAGGCGCGCGGCCCCTGTCTGCGCCATGCCGCCGGAGAAGACGACGGCATGGCCGCGATCATACTTGTGATGGGCGCTAAGCGGTGCGCTTGCATAGGCTCGCCACAAGGCCGGCTCGTTGGCGTAGGTCGGGGAAGCGTCGTCCAGCGCCTCGGCCATGGCCGCCGCCGGCATCGGGAGTTCCGCCACGGTCACGGCGCCGCAGAGATCGCGACCAGGCAAGAGAAGATGCCCGGGCTTGCTGAGAACGAAGGTGATCGTGAGAGACGCCCGAATAGCGGCACCACGCACCTGCCCGGTGCGACCATCGACCCCGCTGGGAATGTCGACGGCTAAGATCGGAACCCCCGATGCGTTGGCCTTGTCGATCACCTCAGCGACCACGCCCTCGACCTCCCGGTCGAGCCCTGCTCCGAGCAGTCCGTCTAGAATGAGATCGCACCCCGTCGGGTCGAAGTCGGCAAGGCCGCGGGAGTCGTCCTCATCTTCCACTGCGGCGAAGATGAGCACGTCCCAACCCTTGGCGCCGAGGATCCGACTCGCGGCCAATGCGTCCTTGCCGTTGTTGCCCTTGCCCGCGAGGATGGCGACCCGCCCCGCATTCTGAAAGTTCCGAGAAGCATAAGCGGCTACGGCCCGCCCCGCTGCGTCGATCAACTCACGAACCGAAATGCCCTCGCGAGCAGCAGATTCGTCCGCAACCTTCATCTCCTGAGGCGTCCAGAGACGGCAAGCTTCGGGATGCGAGGCAGAAGTGTTCATAATTTATGCATCCTGCATAAAAATTTCACAGAAGTTTGCCTATAAGGGCCTCAGTTCCAGCCTGTTTGGCAGTGGCGCACGTTTGCCCTATTCGATAGACAACGCATAAGGCGCAAGCCGCTTCCGTCCAGAGGACGCGAGAGCGGAAGGGCGCTGCGGGATCAGCCGAAAGCGGCCGTTTCTTCCTGCGATGCAGGATGGAATCAGGTCTTTGCGGAAGGGGTGCGACGTTGAAAAAGGTCGAGGCGATCATCAAGCCGTTCAAGCTGGATGAGGTCAAGGAAGCGCTTCAGGACGTCGGCCTTCAGGGCATCACGGTGATCGAGGCCAAGGGCTTCGGTCGTCAGAAGGGGCATACGGAGCTCTATCGCGGTGCCGAATATGTCGTGGATTTCCTCCCCAAGGTGAAGATCGAGATCGTCCTCGCCGACGACGCCGTCGCAGCGGCCGTCGAGGCGATCCGCAAGGCGGCCCAGACCGGGCGCATCGGCGACGGCAAGATTTTCGTTTCCAACGTCGAGGAAGCGGTCCGCATCCGCACCGGCGAAGTCGGGACGGACGCCATCTGAAAGCCGAGCGGCTTTCGAGACACCAGAGTTCAGTCGTTCAATCAGGAAGGACCGGTATGACTTCGGCCAACGACATTCTGAAGCAGATCAAGGACAACGACGTCAAGTTCGTCGACCTGCGCTTCACCGACCCGCGCGGCAAGCTGCAGCACGTCACCATGGACGTGACGATGATCGACGAGGACATCTTCTCCGAAGGCACGATGTTCGACGGCTCCTCGATCGGTGGCTGGAAGGCGATCAACGAGTCCGACATGATCCTCATGCCGGATCCCGAGACCGCGCATATGGACCCGTTCTTCGCGCAGTCGACGATGGTCATCATCTGCGACATTCTCGACCCGGTCTCGGGCGAGAGCTACAATCGCGACCCGCGGTCGATCGCCAAGAAGGCCGAGGCCTACCTCAACCAGTCCGGCATTGGCGACACCGCCTATTTCGGTCCGGAAGCCGAGTTCTTCATCTTCGACGACGTCCGCTATAAGGCCGACCCTTACAACACGGGCTTCAAGCTCGACTCGACCGAGCTGCCGTCCAACGACGACAGCGAGTACGAGACCGGCAATCTCGGCCACCGTCCGCGCGTCAAGGGCGGCTACTTCCCGGTGCCGCCGATCGACAGCTGCCAGGACATGCGCTCCGAGATGCTGACCGTCATGGCCGAGATGGGCGTGAAGGTCGAGAAGCACCACCACGAGGTGGCAGCCGCTCAGCATGAGCTCGGCGTCAAGTTCGACACGCTCGTGAAGAACGCCGACAACATGCAGATCTACAAGTACGTGACCCACCAGGTCGCGAACGCCTACGGCAAGACGGCGACCTTCATGCCGAAGCCGATCTTCGGCGACAACGGCTCGGGCATGCACGTGCACCAGTCGATCTGGAAGGGCGGCAAGCCGACCTTCGCGGGCAACGAATACGCCGGCCTCTCCGAGAACGCGCTGTTCTACATCGGCGGCATCATCAAGCACGCGAAGGCCATCAACGCCTTCACGAACCCGTCGACCAACTCGTTCAAGCGTCTGGTCCCCGGTTACGAGGCTCCGGTTCTGCTCGCCTATTCCGCGCGCAACCGTTCGGCCTCCTGCCGTATCCCGATCGGCCAGTCGCCGAAGGCCAAGCGCGTCGAGGTTCGCTTCCCCGATCCGACCGCGAACCCCTACCTCGCCTTCGCCGCCATGCTGATGGCCGGCCTCGACGGCATCAAGAACAAGATCCACCCGGGCGCCGCCATGGACAAGGATCTGTACGACCTGCCGCCCGAAGAGCTGAAGGAAATCCCGACCGTCTGCCGCTCCTTGCGCGAAGCACTGGAGTCTCTGGACGCGGACCGTGACTTCCTGAAGGCCGGTGGCGTGTTCGACGACGATCAGATCGACGCGTTCATCGAACTCAAGATGACCGAAGTGCTGCGCTTCGAAATGACGCCGCACCCGGTCGAGTTCGACATGTACTACTCGATCTAAGCCTTCGGGCTCATTCATCCGATCCGTCAGATCGGATAAGGGAAAAGGCCCCTCGCGGGGCCTTTTCTCGTTTCAGCGGGTCAGCATCCAGTTGAGCGTTTCGCGCCAGTCGATCATGCGGATCGGCGTCCCGTGATTGCCATCGTCGAACACAACCATTCGGATGGGATAGCTCGGCTGCCGACTGCGAACGGCATCGAAAAACGTCCGCTGACGCTCCAGAGGATAGACCTTGTCTCGCGTCCCATGCGCCAGAACGATCGGCACATCGCGTCCAACTTCGGCCTTGCGCAGCGCGTCGAAGCGATCCCAGCTGCTATTGGCGCCAAGAAGGACCAAGCCATCGATGGCGGCGACGATCGGCGCTTGGGTCAGAAGACTCCAGCAAAGTTCGCCACCCATGGAGCCACAGGCAAGAACGATTCGCCCGGTCTCGTTTCGCGCCCGCAGGCTCTCGATCAGGTGCCCAACGCGGGTTGAGTCTTCCGATCCAAGCCGTCCGCCATCCACTGTGACATAGGCCCCGCCGGCCCGCGTCAGCAGATTTTTCAGCCGATTGAAGTTTCCGCCGAAGGTCCAGTCGTTCATGCCGAGTCGGCGGTCTCCGTTGCGTCCGTGAACGAACACCACGATGGCTTTCGCGCCTGCGATTTCGCCGACGCGCGTCCAGTGGAGATTGCCGCCGGCGCCAGGGGAAACCTCCTCGACCTGAGATGCGGACGGCAGACGCTCGACATAAGCGCCGCGCACGCGCCGCTCAGGGATCTCGTCGCGCGCGTCGATGTCTCGGGACTCGGCGTAGGGCACATCCTTCAGGGTACCGTCCTTCGAAATCGCGGTCGGTTCGGGATAGGCGAACAGCGCGTCCTTGAAGGGTGGCAGCGTCAGACCGGACCGGGCCTCGACGGGATTTCCGACCGCTAACGCCATCACGAAGGCGCCAAGGCCCAGCGTCAGGGCAGGCGTTCGTCCGTGTCTCGGCCGGTGCAATCGCGCCATAGCTCCCATCCTTCCCTTACTCAGCCGTTCGACATCGGCAGCTTCTTTGTCCATAAACGACCCAGCTCTCGCGCCCAGTCCGAGACACGAGAACACTTGAAGAACATTGCTGAAATCGATACGTCCCACCCATGCAGTGCTCAGACTTCCGAACCTTGATGCAGAGAGGGGCCGATCGCCCATGAGCGATGATCTGTTCGCCGGATCGGCCGTGCCCAAACTGACCGCCACGACGCGCACCGCTCGCGCTCCCAAGTTGGTGGAAACGCCTGCCGCTCCCCTATCGCAGGACTACACAGCCGCCGATATTGAGGTCTTGGAGGGGCTTGAGCCTGTTCGGCGTCGACCGGGCATGTATATCGGCGGAACCGACGAGAAAGCCCTGCATCACCTTTTCGCCGAGGTGATCGACAACTCGATGGACGAAGCCGTCGCGGGGCATGCAACGGTCATCGACGTATCGCTCGATGCCGAGGGTTTCCTGACGGTGGCCGACAACGGACGTGGAATCCCCATCGATCCGCATCCGAAATACAAGGACAAGTCTGCGCTCGAAGTCATCATGACGACGCTACACGCTGGCGGCAAGTTCGATTCTAAGGTCTACGAAACCTCGGGTGGTCTGCACGGCGTCGGCGTGTCAGTGGTCAACGCGCTGTCGGACATGCTCGAAGTGGAGATCGCCCGCAATCGCAAGATCTACCGCCAGACCTATTCGAGAGGTCTCGCAACCTCGCCGCTGGCCGAGATCGGCGACACTCAGAATCGGCGGGGAACGAAGGTCCGCTTCCATCCCGACCCGGCGATCTTCGGCCCGAATGCACGTTTCGATCCCGCGCGCCTGTTCGGCATGGCGCGTTCGAAGGCCTATCTCTTCGGCGGGGTGGAAATCCGCTGGTCCTGCGACCCTGCCCTGCTTGGCGAAGGCAGCAAGACGCCGCCTAAGGCCTCCTTCCACTTTCCAGGTGGGCTCAAGGATTATCTCGACGCCTCGCTCGAAGGCGAACAACGCATCACCGCACAGATTTTCTCCGGCCGAACCGAACGCGCGTCGGGCCATGGCGCTGTGGAATGGGCAGTTTGCTGGACGGCCGGAGACGGCACTGTCCGTTCCTACTGCAACACGATCCCGACCCCGGAGGGCGGCGCGCACGAGACGGGTCTGCGCAACGTGCTTCTGCGCGGCCTCAAGGCCTTCGCCGAACTGTCGGGCAACAAGCGTGCGGCAGCGATCACCGCCGAGGACGTGATGATCACGGCCTCCGCCATGTTGTCAGTCTTCATCCGCGAGCCTGAATTCGTCGGCCAGACCAAGGACCGGCTGGCGACGACGGAGGCCCAGCGCATCGTCGAGAACACGCTGCGCGATTCCTTCGACATCTGGCTGGCCTCTTCGCCGCAGGACGCGGCGCGGCTGATCGAATGGGTGGTGGAGCGCGCCGACGAGCGGCTTCGGCGCAAGCAGGAAAAAGAAGTCAGCCGGAAGACAGCAACGCGTAAGCTGCGCCTGCCCGGCAAGCTGGCTGACTGCTCGCAGACCGGGGCTGCCGGGGCTGAGATTTTCATCGTAGAGGGCGACTCGGCCGGCGGTTCGGCGAAGCAGGCACGGGACCGCGCACGGCAGGCCATCCTGCCCCTACGCGGCAAGATCCTGAACGTCGCCTCGGCAGGGCGCGAGAAGCTCGGCGCCAACCAGCAACTCGCCGACCTGACTCTGGCGCTCGGTTGCGGCACGCGTTCGAAGTACCGACAGACCGACCTGCGCTACGAGCGCGTGATCATCATGACGGACGCCGACGTCGACGGCGCCCATATCGCCTCGCTGCTCATCACCTTCTTTTTTCAGGAAATGCCGGAGCTGATCCGCGAGGGCCATCTCTTCCTGGCGGTTCCGCCGCTCTACAAACTCAGCCAGGGTGGCAAGACCTTCTATGCACGCGATGATCAGGATCGCCAGCGATTGATCGCCAAAGAATTCAAGGGCAAAGGCAAGGTCGAGATCAGCCGGTTCAAGGGGCTAGGCGAGATGCTCCCCTCCCAGCTGAAGGAGACGACCATGGACCCGAGGAAGCGAACGCTTCTAAGAGTCGTGGCGGACTCGACGCCCGAGGCCGGAACCGCTGGCGTGGTGGACGCGCTTATGGGAAACAAGCCCGAGGCGCGCTTCCGCTTCATCCAAGAGCGGGCCGCCTTCGTGAACGATCTCGATATCTAAGGAAACCTCGCCATGACCCGCTTTTCCCGGATATGGCTCGCATCCACACTGATGACGGCCACCCTTGTGCCGCACCTTGCCTTCGCACAGGCCGCGACGGACACCCCGTCGGCCGCCGCCCCACCGAGTGCGACCGAGACCACGCCGACGACAGAGGCGCCCCCTGCGCCGGCTGCATCCCTCAAGCCGCAGGACGAAGCGGGGCGCAATGCCAAGGTCCTCTCGGCCATTGCCGGGCTTGATCCGCTCATCGGTGACGTGCAGTTGGTCGGCCCCTGGACGGATGGCGATCGCCATGGCGTCTGGCGGACGGTGATGACGCAGCCTGCGCAGGAAAACGGTGGCAATCGTTTCTTCGTTCAGCAGATCGAGCAGTCCGGCGACGTCTCGCACGTGTCGTCCTCGATCGAGGTGACGGAGATCGCCGAGGTCAAGGGTGCTGTGGTCGGCTATCGCGCCGATCCCCCGGCCGAAGGTCAGGAAAGCAATCTGACCCTCTTCTTCGACATCCTGCCGTTGGACGGCGAAGTGACGGACACGTACGAACTCTTCATCGCGCCCAACACCCCCTATCGCTTCGGGCCGGCCACCAACTGAATGCGCAAGCCGAACGTGACAGTCGAAACGGTACCCGAGATCCATTGATTGAACTCGGGACCGATCTCGGGGAGAAGCCCTCCTCCACAAGGCAAACCGGCTGTTTGCTTGACAAATCACCTTGTCAAGCCTATGGCGCAGCTAAACTATGCGCGGAGACGGGCTTCGGCGACATTCTCCTCCGACAGAAAGACATAGCGATCTCATGCACTTCTCTGAACTAGGCTTGAGCGCGAAGGTTCTTTCCGCTGTCGAGGCGGCGGGCTACTCGCAACCGACCCCGATCCAGGAACAGGCCATTCCGTACGCCTTGGCGCGCCGGGACGTTCTTGGCATCGCGCAGACCGGCACGGGCAAGACGGCGTCTTTCGTACTGCCGATGCTGACCATGCTCGAACAGGGCCGCGCCCGAGCGCGCATGCCGCGCACCGTCATCATGGAGCCGACCCGCGAACTGGCCGCGCAGGTCGAAGAGTCCTTCGTCAAGTACGGCGCCAACCAGCGCCTGAACGTCGCGCTGCTGATCGGCGGCGTCTCCTTCGAAGAGCAGAACAAGAAGCTTGAACGCGGCGTCGACGTCCTGATCGCGACGCCCGGCCGACTTCTCGACCATTTCGAACGTGGCCGCCTGCTGATGACCGGCGTCGAGATCCTCGTCATCGACGAGGCCGACCGGATGCTCGACATGGGCTTCATCCCGGACATCGAGCGCATCTGCAAGCTCATCCCCTTTACGCGTCAGACCTTGTTCTTCTCGGCCACCATGCCGCCGGAAATTACTCGTCTGGCCGACCAGTTCCTGCAGAATCCCGTGCGTGTCGAAGTCGCCAAGGCATCCTCCACCGCCAAGACGGTGGAACAGCGTCTGGTCGCCACCCGCAAGGAAGATTACGCCAAGCGCGAGGCGCTTCGCCGCGTCATCCGCAGCCAAGGCGAAGAGATCACCAACGCCATCATCTTCTGCAACCGCAAGCGCGACGTTTCGCTGCTGTTCCGTTCCATGGAGAAGCATGGCTTCTCGGTCGGCGCGCTGCATGGCGACATGGACCAGCGCTCGCGCACCATGACGCTGCAGTCGTTCCGCGACGACAAGATCACCTTTCTCGTCGCCTCCGATGTCGCGGCGCGCGGTCTCGATATTCCCATGGTTAGCCACGTCTTCAACTTCGATGTGCCGATCCATGCCGAGGACTACGTTCACCGTATCGGCCGTACGGGCCGCGCCGGACGGTCGGGCAAGGCTTTTACGCTGGTTTCTAAGTCCGACCAGAAGTTTCTCGATGCCATCTTGGCCATGACGGGCCAGGACATCGAATGGTTCGAGGGCGATCTGACGACGATCTCTGCGGCGGCCGACGACGAGGGCGATCGCGGAACCGAGCGGCGCAGTAGCCGCCGTGGCGAACGCGGCGAGCGGAGCGAGTCCACCCGCACCAGATCCCCGCGCACCCGAAGCCGCAGCCGAGGAGAGCGCATGGCCGAGACAACCGAAACGCCCGAAACCGATGTCGAGCTCGATGTCGTCGAGGCTGCGGAGCGTACGCTGGCGACTTTCGACAGCGAAGTCGCGCCTGTAGCAGAGGCCGCCCCCTTCACGCGCCGTGACCGGGATCGCACACCGCGCGAGAATCCGCGGCGGTCGAGCAGTGCTGCTCCCTACAACAACGACCGGCGTGGTGGCCGCTCCTCCGGGATGGACGAACCGAGCCCCGTTGGTTTCGGTGACGATATTCCCGCTTTCATGCTGATCGGTACAGGCGCCCGTCTGTAAAGTGCCGTCGGCATTGATCGAGCAAATTAAGGCCGGGGCTTCCTGGCTCATGTAAACAGAAAGGCCAGCGTCATTCGAAGGCTGGCCTTTTTGCTTGTCAGGAATGGCGCTTTCGATGTCCTCGCTTCAAGCGTGGGACGGTAGCGTTCAGGCGTCGGCGGTTTCAAGCTGCTTGGCATCGACCGGTTTCAGTTCCACCGACTCGCCACAGCCGCAGGCCGACGTCTGATTTGGATTGTTGAACACGAAGCCGGACCGCAGCACGGTTTCTTCGTAGTCCATCCGTGTCCCCAGCAGAAACAGGACAGCTTCTGGCGCGACGAAGACACGTGCGCCCTCATGCTCGACAACGTCTTCCCCGGGCTTGGGACCGTCTGCGAGAGCGATGGTATATTCCATGCCCGCGCAGCCACCCTTCTTGATGCCGACGCGAATGCCTAGCGCCTCGCCGTTCGCGGCCGTGATCGAGCGAACGCGCTCGGCCGCAGTATCGGTCAGCGTGATTACCGCGAAGCGTCCCATGCTGGATCCCTTCTCAAGCTCTTCTTTCAAATGGTGAAGACTGCGATGGGTCGCAAGGCTTCACCAACCCGGAGACCCGTCAGTACCAGCCGACGGCCACCTGGGCCTCTTCGCTCATTCGCTCAGGCGTCCAGGGAGGATCGAACACCAGTTCGACTTTCACCACCTGAATGCCCTCGACCGTCCCCACGGCATTCTCGACCCAACCGGGCATCTCGCCCGCGACGGGGCAGCCGGGGGCGGTCAGAGTCATGTCGATCGCGACGTTCCGGTCGTCATCAATGTCGATCTTGTAGATCAGACCGAGCTCGTAGATGTCGGCCGGAATTTCCGGGTCGTAGACCGTCTTGAGTGCCGAAACGATATCGTCCGTCAGCCGCGTCAACTCTTCGGCCGGAATGGCGGAGACGGCGGTGCCGCCTCCAGCCAGGGCGATATTGGCCTCGGCGCGATCCGGCCCTTCGGTCTCCTCGACCGACGCTGCGGCACTGTGAGGGGTGTTTTCCATCGTTTGATTCCTCAGGCGAAGAAGCGCCTGGCCTTTTCGAGGGCTTCCGCCAGACTATCGACTTCTGCCCTCGTGTTGTAGAGGCCAAACGAGGCTCGGCAGGTCGACGTGGCGCCAAAGCGCTTCAGCAAAGGTTGGGCGCAATGCGTGCCGGCGCGGACGGCGACGCCCTCCCGGTCAATGACCATAGCGACGTCGTGCGAATGGATACCTTCCAAATCGAAGGATATGATCGCGCCCTTACCCGGCGCGTTGCCGTAGATCCGCAGCGAGTTGATCGCGGTCAGCCGCTCGGTTGCGTAGGTGAGCAGCTCATGCTCATGCGCTGCGATCCGCTCTCGTCCGATCGAGAGCATATAGTCGAGCGAGGCGGCCAAGCCGATTGCTTGGACGATCGGCGGGGTGCCGGCTTCGAAGCGATGCGGCGGCGCGTTATAGGTGACCTTGTCCTCGCTGACCTCGACGATCATCTCGCCGCCGCCATTGAAGGGGCGCATCTGCTCCAGCCGCTCGCGCCGGCCGTAGAGCACACCGATGCCGGTCGGCCCGTACACCTTGTGTCCGGTGAAAATGTAGAAGTCGCAGCCGATCTCCTGCACGTTCACGCTGAGATGAACGGCCCCCTGGCTGCCATCGACGAGAACGGGGATATTCCGCTCGCGCGCCAGCGCGCAGATGTCCTTGACCGGCGTCACTGTCCCCAGGACATTGGACATGTGGGTGACGGCAACGAGCTTGGTTCGCGGACCGATCGCCTTGGCAAAATCCTCCAGCGAGACCGAACCGTCCTCCGCGACCGGCACGAACACGAGCTTGGCGCCGCGCCTCTCCCGCAGGAAATGCCAGGGCACCAGATTGGAATGGTGCTCCATGATCGTCAGGACGATCTCGTCGCCTTCTGCGATTTCCTGCTCGAACCCGTAGGAAACGAGGTTGATCGCTTCCGTCGCCGAACGCGTGAAGACGATCTCCTCCGGCGTCGGTGCGTTTAAGAAGCGGCGAACCGTTTCACGCGCGTTTTCGAAGGATTGCGTCGCGGCATTCGACAGGAAATGCAGGCCGCGATGGACGTTTGCATATTCGTCGGCATAGGCGTGGCGGATCGCGTCGAGCATGGCATTCGGCTTCTGCGCCGAGGCACCATTGTCGAGATAGACGAGCGGCTTGCCGTAGACGTATTTCGAGAGGATCGGAAAATCCTTCCGAATGCTCTCCACATCGTAGGGTTGCCGATCCAGGGTCGCAGAGCTGAACGGGGCATTCATCGCGTCCGGTCCTCCGGCTGGGCGCTCGTCCCCGGAGGGAACGAACGCCGGATGGGTCAGTGTCGGCTATCCAGCCAAGCGTCGATCCGCGCTTCCAGCGCTTCGACGACGGCCTCGTCTTCCAGCTCCTCGACCACCTCGCCGACGAAGGCCTTCACCAGAAGCGAACGCGCCTTGGCCTCGGGGATGCCTCGGCTCATCAGGTAGAAGAGGTGGTCGGCATTGATCTCGCCGGCCGTGGCGCCGTGGCCGCACTGAACGTCGTCCGCGAAGATCTCGAGTTCCGGCTTTGCGGAGAACTCGCCGTCCTCCGAAAGGAGCAAAGTGTTGCAGGCGAGACGCGCGTCGGTCTTCTGCGCGCCCTTGGCCACGCGGATCATGCCCTGGAACACGCCATGACCGCCCAAGACCACGTTGCGGAAGATTTCCGTCGAGGTCGTGTGGGCGACGGTGTGGTTCAGCGTGGTCGTGACATCCACATGCTGGCCATCCTGCAGGAGGTTGACGCCGCGGATCTTGATATCGGCGCCCTCGCCTTCCGTTACCGCGTGAACCTCCTGGCGCACGACGGCTCCGCCGGCGTTCAGGACGAAGAGACGCAGCTGTGAATTGGCGCCGAGCGTCACGTTGAGCTGGCCGAGATGGCTCTCGTCCAGGCCCTTTTCCTGGACCACGATCCAAAGGAGATCGGTGTCGTCACCGAGCTCCAGGGTAAAAACCGCAGTGGAGACGGCGCCCGGACCGGCCGGCGCCGCGCGCTCGACAATGGTCGCACGCGAACCCGCGCCGACGCGCACATTGGCGAAGCTCTGGCCGCCGGTGGCGCCCGGCTCCGGTCGAAGCTCGATGGGGGACGCCAGCGTCAGGCCGGCCGCGATGTCGATCTCTACGCCGCGCGCGCCCATCGCCTGGTTCAGAACCCGGATCGTGTCGAAGCCGCGATCGAGATGGTTGACCGAATGGTTCCACCGCGCAGTGGTCCTGCCTTCGGCAAGGGTAAGGCCGGAGACGGGATCGTTGCCAGCCGCCGCACGATCGAGTTCGACCACGAGCGATTGCGGCAGGAGCGGCGTCAGGAAGGTCGGTTGGCCAGCAATCTCGGCGCTTTCCTCACGCTTCTGGCGACCCAGAAGAGCGCGAAGATCCGTGTAGTGCCAAGCTTCGACGCGGCGGCTCGGGAGCCCCTCGCTTCGCAGCATGTCGAGCGCCTCGCGCGAGGCGTCGTTGGAAACGCGCCCCTCGGCTCGGTCGATCAGCGCCAGTTCCGCCGCCGTGCGCGGCTGCGTCTTGGTGAGTGACATCAGGCGGCCTCGCCGATGATCTGCGCGTAGCCTTCGTTCTCCAGCTGCAGCGCCAGGTTCTTGTCGCCCGACTTGATGATGCGGCCCTTGTAGAGGACGTGCACCTTGTCTGGCACGATGTAGTCGAGCAGGCGCTGGTAGTGGGTGATGACGAGGAAGGAGCGATCAGCGCCGCGCAGAGCGTTGACGCCGTCCGCCACGATCTTCAACGCGTCGATGTCGAGGCCGGAGTCGGTCTCATCGAGAACGCAGAGCTTGGGCTCGAGCAGCGCCATCTGCAGGATCTCGGCGCGCTTTTTCTCGCCGCCGGAGAAGCCGACGTTGAGCGGACGCTTCAGCATGTCCATGTCGATCTTGAGATCAGCCGCCGAACCCTTCACCCGGCGAATGAAGTCGGGCGTTGTCAACTCGCCCTCGCCGCGTGCCTTGCGCTGCGAGTTGAGGGCGGTCTTGAGAAAGGTCATGGTGGCGACGCCCGGGATCTCCAGCGGATACTGGAAGGCCAGGAAGACGCCCGAAGCGGCACGCTCGGCCGCATCCATCTCCAAGATGGACTCGCCGTTGTAGAGAATGTCGCCCTCGGTGACCTCGTAATCCTCGCGCCCCGCGATGATGTAGGAAAGCGTGGATTTGCCCGAGCCGTTCGGGCCCATGATCGCGGACACTTCGCCGGCTTCCACCGTCAGGTCCAAGCCGCGAAGGATTTCGGTTCCGGTCTCGGCGACCCGGGCGTGAAGGTTCTTGATTTCCAGCATCGTCGTTCTTCTAAGGTTTGGGGAGACAAGCTGCGCTCAAGCGCGGCTTTCTTTGAATGGTGAGGCCTAGCGGGCGTGGTTCAGCCGACGCTGCCTTCGAGCGAGATGCCAATCAGCTTCTGCGCTTCGACGGCGAACTCCATGGGCAGCTGCTGGATCACGTCCTTGACGAAGCCGTTCACGATGAGCGCCACGGCCTCCTCTTCCGGAATACCGCGCTGCATGCAGTAGAAGAGTTGATCCTCGGAGATCTTCGAGGTGGTCGCCTCGTGCTCGAATTGAGCCGAGGCGTTCTTGGCCTCGATATAGGGAACGGTGTGGGCCCCGCAGTCCTCGCCGATCAGAAGCGAGTCGCACTGCGTGAAGTTGCGCGCGTTGGAGGCCTTGCGCATCGCCGTCACCTGACCGCGATAGGTGTTGTTGGAATGGCCAGCCGAGATACCCTTGGAGATGATCCGGCTAGACGTGTTCTTGCCGATATGGATCATCTTCGTGCCGCTATCGATCTGCTGGCGGCCGTTGGACACCGCGATCGAATAGAACTCGCCGCGCGAATTGTCGCCGCGCAGGATGCAGGAGGGGTACTTCCAGGTGATCGCGGAGCCGGTCTCGACCTGCGTCCAGGAAATGCGCGAGTTCGCGCCCCGGCAATCGCCGCGCTTGGTGACGAAATTGTAGATGCCGCCCTTGCCGTCCTTGTCGCCGGGATACCAGTTCTGGACGGTCGAGTACTTGATCTCGGCGTCGTCCAGCGCCACGAGCTCGACGACCGCGGCGTGAAGCTGGTTCTCGTCGCGCTGCGGTGCCGTGCAGCCTTCGAGATAGGAGACGTAGGAGCCGGCATCGGCGATGATCAGCGTCCGCTCAAACTGGCCGGTGTTTCGCTCGTTGATGCGGAAATAGGTCGAGAGCTCCATCGGGCAGCGAACGCCCGGCGGAATGTAGACGAAGGAGCCGTCGGTGAAGACGGCGGAGTTCATCGTCGCGAAGAAATTGTCCGACACCGGCACGACCGTGCCGAGATACTTGCGCACGAGATCGGGGTGCTCGCGGATCGCCTCCGAGATCGGCATGAAGATCACGCCGGCCTTCTGAAGCTCCTTCTTGAAAGTCGTGGCGACGGAAACTGAGTCGAAAACCGCGTCGACCGCGACGCGGCGCCCGTAGCTCCCCTCGGAGGGTGGTACGCCGGAATCATCCTCGCTGCCGAACTCGGACGGCTCGTCCGGCTTGCGCACGCCCGCCAGAATTTCCTGCTCTTTCAGCGGAATGCCGAGCTTCTCATAGGTTCGCAGTATCTCGGGATCGACCTCGGCCAGCGAAGCGGGACCCGACATCGACTTGGGTGCGGCGTAGTAGTGGATGTCCTGGAAGTCGATCGCGGGATAGTCGAGACGGGCCCAGGACGGGCTCTCCATCGTCTTCCAGCGCTCGAACGCCTGGAGCCGCCATTCCAGCATCCACTCGGGCTCGCCCTTCTTGCCGGAGATGAGACGAATCGTCTCCTCGGTCAGGCCCTTGGGAGCGACGTCCATCTCGATCTGGGTTTCGAAGCCGTATTTGTACTGATCGACGTCGATACGGCGGACCTGATCGATGGTCTCCTGGACTGCTGGCATGCTCATTCTCCCTACTCGCCGGATTCAAAGTCCGGTGGTTGGTTATTCGGTCGGCATATATCGATTGTGCGCGACCGTTGAAATGGTGATCCGAAGTGAAAAGTTGAAGATCTGTAACCAGATTAACGGCACCTTCTTTCTCAGGCCGCTCTCGGATCCTCTTTCTCCAGGCTTTTCATCCATATGCGCTCGAAGGCTTCCGCGAAGGCGTCGAGATCGGACGCCGTCGTTTCCAGCCCGAAGCTGACGCGAATCGCTCCTGCCTCGGGTTCGATTGCGGCCCCGCCGTTTCTGAGCGCCAGCAGAACATGGCTCGCACCGAGTTTGCCGGAAGAACAGGCCGACCCGGCCGACACCGCGATCCCCTGCAGGTCCAAGGCGATCTGAACCGTTTCCGCGCGAAAGCGGGGATGATGGAGCGCCACCGTCTGCGGCAGCGTCGTATGGTCTTGTCCAAGCACGAGACTGGCATCCAATCGTGACAGCCGCTCCACGAGACGCTGCCGCTTTTCGCGCAGCTCGCCGGAGCGCACCAGACGTCGGCCAGCCGCCTCGGCCGCAGCACCGAAAGCGATGACGAGAGGCAAGGCTTCCGTTCCCGCTCTCTGGCGCGTTTCCTGCGCTCCGCCGGTGATCAACGGGTCTGGTCGGAATTGCTCCTCGCGGAGCACGAAGGCACCGACGCCTTTAGACGCGCCGATCTTGTGCCCCGACAAGATGATCGCATCGCAGAGCGGAAGCAGGCTGTCGATCGGCAGGCGGCCGACCATCTGAACGACGTCGAGCAGCAGCCGAATGCCATGATCGCGGCAGATTGCGGAGATGGCTTCCACGGGCTGAAGCGCGCCGGTCTCACTATTGGCGACGCTCATCGCGAGAAGGCCGGGACCGGCCTCAGCCCAGGTCGTCAACGTCTCGAAATCGACGACTCCGTTCCGATCCACGCCCAGACGCGTGATCGCCGCAGCGGGATATCGACCGCCTTCGCGGATACAGGGATGATCCGTGTCGAGAACGGCCAGACGACCCAGCCTCGCGGTCTCGCCACCGCTGCGCCAATCCGGCGTGAGGCAGGTGGACGCGGCTTCGCTGGCACCGCTGGTGAAGACGACCTGTTCGGGAGAAGCGGCGGCCAGTCCGGCGACCTGCGCGCGGGCACGAGCCAACGCGGCGCGTGCGGCTCGGCCTTCCGAATGAACCGAAGACGGATTGCCGACCAGGTCCAAAGCGCGAACGAAGGCGTCGCGCGCTTCGGGCAGAAGCGGCGCGCTGGCATTGTAGTCGAGATAGATGCGTCGCCCGGAAGCCGTCATCCCAAACCTTTGCCGACGGACGGAACCGAAATGGGGTCGCGAAAATCGTTGTATTCGAGCCGGTCCGCGGACTACATAGCCCCCTTGAGGGAAGCGTGTAGTTTTGAATCGTTCTAAGCATAGAACCTACGAGGCTGCCTATCCTCCGTCAAGGTGCCGGCCTTCTCCGGCGCCGCTTCCTTGAGGTTTGCAAGCGATGCCCGAAGTTATCTTCAACGGTCCGGCCGGTCGTCTGGAAGGCCGCTACCAGGCGGCGAAGGAAAAGAACGCGCCCATCGCGCTCGTCCTTCACCCCCATCCCCGCTTCGGCGGCACGATGAACAACCAGATCGTCTACCAGCTCTTCTACATGTTCGTGGAGCGCGGGTTCACGACCCTTCGCTTCAACTTCCGGGGCATCGGCCGCAGCCAGGGCGAGTTCGACCACGGTTCGGGTGAGTTGTCCGACGCCGCCGCCGCGCTCGACTGGATTCAGGCCATCCACCCCGATTCGAAGAATTGCTGGGTCGCCGGCTATTCCTTCGGCTCGTGGATCGGCATGCAGCTTTTGATGCGCCGGCCGGAGATCGAGGGCTTCATGTCCATCGCCCCCCAGCCCAATTCCTACGACTTCTCGTTCCTGGCGCCCTGCCCGTCCTCCGGCCTCATCATCCATGGGGACAAGGACAAGGTCGCGCCGCCCAAGGACGTGCAGGGGCTGGTCGACAAGCTGAAGACCCAGAAGGGCATCCTGATCACGCAGAAGACGATCGAGGGCGCCAACCACTTCTTCACGGACCACACGCCCGAACTGATGGCGGAATGCGCGGAATATCTGGATCGCCGCCTGATCGGCGAACTGTCCGACGTGCGCCCCAAGCGCCTGAAGTAAGACCCCGTCTCGCGTCGGGTGACGAGCGCCCGACGCGACAGGAGAGAAAGACCATGCCGAAGTTCAAATCCGATTTTCTGCGCGTCCTCGACGAGCGCGGCTTCATCCACCAGATCTCCGATCCGGAAGGTCTGGACGCGCTCGCTCTCAAGGGGCCGATCACCGGCTATGTCGGCTACGACGCGACGGCGACGTCGATCCATATCGGCAATCTGATCTCCGTCACCATGCTCTACTGGCTGCAGGAGACCGGCCACAAGGCGATCAGCCTGATGGGCGGCGGCACGTCGATGGTGGGCGATCCGTCGTTCCGCGACAGCCAGCGCGGCATGCTCACCCCTGAGCAGATCCAGACCAATATCGACGGCATCCAGCGCGTCTTCGGCAACATCCTTCGCTATGACGGGCCGAACCCGGCCATGATGGTGAACAATGCCGACTGGCTGATGAAGCTCAACTATGTCGAGTTCCTGCGCGATGTCGGCCGGCACTTTTCGGTCAACCGCATGCTGAGCTTCGATTCGGTGAAGTTGCGGCTCGACCGGGAGCAGTCGCTGAGCTTCCTCGAATTCAACTACATGATCATGCAGGGCTACGACTTCACCGAGCTGAACCGCCGCCACGGCACGGTTCTGCAGATGGGCGGGTCGGACCAATGGGGCAACATCATCAACGGTGTCGACCTCAGCCATCGCATGGGCGGGCCGCAGCTCTACGCTCTGACGACGCCGCTTCTCACCAAGTCGAGCGGCGAGAAAATGGGCAAGTCCGCCTCCGGCGCGGTCTGGCTGAACGGCGATCTCTTCAGCCCCTATGACTTCTGGCAGTACTGGCGCAACACCGAGGACGCCGATGTCGGCCGCTTCCTGAAGATCTTCACCCGCCTGCCGCTGGACGAGATCGCGCGTCTTGCCGCGCTCGGCGGCTCGGAGATCAACGAGGCCAAGAAGGTGCTGGCGACCGAGGCGACCGCCATCGTCCATGGGCGGGACGCGGCCGCCAGGGCCGCCGAGACGGCCCGCACCACCTTCGAGGAAGGCGCGCTCGCCGAAAGCCTGCCGACCATCGAGATCGCCAAGGCCGATCTCGCGGGAGGCATCGGAATCCTGTCGCTGCTGGTGAAAGCCGGTCTTGCCGCTTCCAATGGCGAGGCGCGCCGGCATGTCGCGGGCGGGGCCGTGCGTCTGGCGGACCAGCCGATTACAGACGACCGCAAGCTGGTCGGCGAAGCCGAGATTCAGGACGGAGTGGCCAAACTGTCGCTCGGCAAGAAGCGCCACGTCCTCGTGCGCATCGGCGACTAAACGCGTCGATCCGGCGAACCCTACGAAAGGCGGCTCCTTTGAGCCGCCTTTTTCATTGGTAGGAGAAGATCTGGCGGAAGATGCCGGGCGCGATCACGGAGATCGGATTGACCACCAGTGTCGGCGAGGCGAAGGGGCCGTCGAGCCGGTAGGTGATGCCGATGAGGCCGCCTTCGTTGCCATTGCCAAGGATCTGGCCGAGCACGGGAATGGCGCCGAACATACGGTTCAGCCCGTAGGCCGGCATGAAGGAGCCAGAAATATCGATCTGACCCTTGGCATTGTAGAGCGTGCCGTTAAAGCTCGATCCGAAGACCGGGCCACGCAGGATTCCGTCCGCCACGCGCAGCGTCGAACCGGTGTAGCTGAGCTTGGCCGATGCGTGATCGAAGAAGGCCCGCTCGGTCTGTAGATTCTGGCCAACCGCCTGAGACAGTGTCTGGTCGCTTTGCCCGCCGGACGAACCGACGATGCGCGACAGCCTGGGCTCGTCCACCAGCGTGAAGTTCGTCAGTTGCAGAGCGCCTTGGTAGGATGTGTCCGCCGTGCCGAGAAGATCGAGCGTCGCTTGTCCGCCCTGCATGTGCTGATAAAGTCCGGCAAATCCCAAGAGTGCGCCAAGATCGGCGCTGCGCAGCCGTATCGCCTGAACATCGCCGCGTGGTGATAGGTCCCCGGTGACGGCCCCTCCGCCGACGGAGCCACCGAGATTGAGCGCGGCCATGCGGCCTTTGGCGCTGGCATAGTTCATCTGAAAGTCGCGGATGCTCTGTCCGTTGAACCCGTTCAGAACGTCGATATCCGCATTCACGTCGAAGGTCCCGCCGCCGATCTTGCGATCCTTCTTGCCGACATTGCCCTTTAGCTCGGCTAGGATCGGACGGGCGTCGAAGCGCGATCCCGTCAGCTCGACGCCGTAGCCGTTGCGATGCCGCGTGACCTTCACCGCAATGTCGTCCCCCGGATTGAGCGAGACATTGGTGAGATTGGCGGTCGACAACCCTTCGCCGTCCAGCGCCACGCTTCCCTTCGCCGCGAACCCTTCGCCAGTCAGGCTGATGTCGCGTAGGTTCGTTCCGCCCTCGCCTTGCGCCATGAGGAAGGACAGGGCGGCGGGCACGCCGGCGCCCTTCTTCCAGGCGATGAACGGCAGATCGAGCGTCGCGTCGCGAAGGTCCAGCTCGGCTCGAAGGCCGGAGGCGGTTTGTGATATCTCCGCCTTGGTGGTTCCAGCGAGGACGCCTTTCAAAGCTGGCACCGCCTCGGCAACCCTCTTGCCCGGAATCGTCGCCGACACGTCCACCCGCCGCTCGCCCACCGGCTTTTCGCCGAAGGGAAGGATGAAGTTGAGGTCGCCCGTAAGCCCTTCTATGTCAGCGTCGAGTGAGCCGCTCGCCTGACCCGGAATGACGTGCAGAACGCCATCCAGCTTCGAGAGCCTGCGCCCCTGAATGGGCTGGCCTGGATCGACCTTCTTCAGAGTCGCTTCGACGTTCCAGGCTTCCACCTGCTTCTCCGGCGCAATCCCATCGCCCAGCCGGAACGACGCCTCGACCTTCGCCTCGATCTCGCCGGACACCTTGGTGGGATCGAGCTCAATGGATCGGAGCGCGTGGATCGGCTCGGAATTGGCGACCTCCAGCGCATCCCGAATCGCGCCGCTGGCCGCAAGGTCGAGATCGATATGCAGATCGCGCTGATTGCCCTCCGCCGGCTTGCCCAGCGCTACTTTCGCCGGGCCGATCGCCAGATCGGGATGGCCCACCATGTCGGAACGATCGACGAAGACGGTGGTCGTCCCGCCGCGCGTTTCCAAACGGCCATTGGCCTTTTCGAGCCGGGGCACCGTTCCAACCGTGGAAAGGTCCATGTCCCGCAGGTCGAGGTCGATCTGCAACTCGCTGTCCTGAGGCGCCCGGTCCGGCTTGAAAGCTTCGCCGAGCCGAGCGCGGGCGACGTCGATGCGGATCGAGCCGGCCGGCACGGCGCCTTCGTCCCCGATATGCGCGATCACCCAGTTGCGCGCCTTGCCCGACACATTGAACGGCCAGAAGGCCTTGATCGACTCCGCCGAAAGATCGACGGCTTCCAGACGCAAGGACGTGAGATCGTCTGGCGAGCGTCCGCGATAAATGGCGTTGCCCGTCAGCTTGCCCTTCGACGGCGCGAGATCGAGCTGGGTAATCTCCGCCGTCTGGGCGAGCGGATCGATCAGACCGTCGAGCCAGAGGCTCGCCTCTCGCGGCTCGGTTTCCCCCTCCGGCAGGCCCACCTTAGAGCGGATCTGCTTGGTGCCCACTCGAAAGCGCAGGCGATCGGGGTCGGCCACGCCATCCGTGACCACCGGCTCGGCTGTCCCTTCCAGATCGAAACCCACATCGCGAAACCGCAAGGGGCTGGACAGGATCTGCACCCTGTCCTCACCCTCCCGATATTCGAGTCGAAGCGTCGAGGGTTCGATCTCGGTTCGGTTCAGGCCTAGCTGCAGATGTCCCGCGCCGGATCGGAGCGAAACGCCGAGAACAGCCATACCGGTCTCGGCCTGCCGGTGCATGCCGGCCTCGAGCGAGATCGAAGCATCGCTGCCGAAGGGGCGCTCGTCCTTGGTTTCCGAAAGCGGAGCCGGCGGTAGAACGGCGGCGAGGTCGATCGAGCCCGAGCGAAGCGAGAAGGATTGCAGGCGCGCGCTGTCCGGGTCGAAATCCGCAGCCCCACCGATCGAAAACGGAACCCCTGCAATGTCGAACTTGGAATAGAGCGACAGCGAGCCATCCAGCGCGCGGTGCAGTTCGGCCCGCTCCAGGCGAAGATCCGGCACGCGGGCGAAGGCGCCGGTAAAGCCTTCGATCGTGATGTCCACGAAGGCAACCGTGTCGAAATGGTAGGCCTGGAGGGCCTGAAGCTGGCGCTCGAGCGTTTGGATCGCGCTTTCGGCTGCTCGCGAGATGCGAGAGCGAGGCGGCTCGGCGTCCGTGGTGGGCAAGGCGGCCGGGACGTCCGTGGGCTGGACGCGCGCCGGGCCGCGATAGCGCTCGGACGGTGTTTCGCCGAAAGCTGCCAGGTCGATCCGCGCTCGCTCGATTTCCAGGCGCCCGAATTCCAGCGAGCCACCGACGAGCGGCAGCAGACGAACGGCGACCGAAACGCGGCCGATCTCAGAACTCAGCTCCGGACGATCGCGTCGATGCAGCGCCACATCGTCCCACGACAGAGCCAGAATGCCGTCGCGGCGCACCTCGAAGCGCTGCGCGCCCAAGGATACGTCGTAGGCCGGCCCGAAGAGCCGCGACAATGCTGCCTTGGTCTGGCCCTGTACGAAGGCCTCGCCGGCCGGCGTGCCAAACAGGACGAAGAGACCAAGCGCGGCAAGCATCGCAATCAGGACAAGCAAGCTGACCATCGCGCCAAAAAGGCGAACGACCCGCGTCATGCAGGGGACCCTGCGCCGAAGCGCCGCACGCAGAAACGAGGGGTCGGCCGTGGCGTCTCGAAGCGGCATGCCATGAGGAGCTGCATCGTTCCTTCGGTCTTGGACGCCCGTCGGCGGGCATTGCGGTCTGGTGAATTTTACGGATCGGGCTGCCCGAACCATGGTCCGCTGATATAGACGAACGAACCGAGGGGTGAAGTCGATGTGGTCCCGTCGTCTCGCTCATGCCGTGTCTTTTGGCCGAAAGGAAGGCTCCCATGTCCGTACCCAGTGTAGGGCAAGACTGCCCCGATTTTGAACTGCCGGAAAGCGATGGGCAGTTCGTCTCCAAAGCCTCGCTCAAGGGTCGGCCCTTCGTCCTCTACTTCTATCCGAAGGACGACACGTCCGGCTGCACCACGGAGGCGATCGAGTTCACGGCTTTGATCGAGGACTTCGCAGCGCTCGGCGTCGAGGTCTTCGGCGTCTCGCCCGATTCAGTGAGCAAGCACTGCCGTTTTCGCGACAAGCACGGTTTGAAGGTCGGCCTGCTCGCCGACGAGGAAAAGACGCTGCTTCAGGCGTTCGGGGTCTGGGTCGAGAAGAGCATGTATGGTCGGAAGTATCTGGGCGTCGAGCGCACCACGGCCCTGATCGACCGCGAGGGCAAGGTCGCGAAGGTCTGGAAAAAGGTCAAGGCGGGTGGCCATGCAAAGGAGGTCCTGGATGCCGCCAAGGCTATGAAGGACAGCGGGGCGTGAGCGAGGCCGTGCCCGGTACGCTTCGCGCAAGCGCGATCACGGCTTTGTCCACCGCGGACTTGGCGGAAAAGGCGCGGTTGACCACGGCTGCAGGCGAGCGCTGGTTCGCCCGCCGGCTCGGCCTTTCGGCGCCGACGGACCCCGCGCCGCCAAGCCGCCCCGGGCGCCCTGTCGAGCCTTGCCTCGTCCCGCCGCGACAGGTGCCCCGTCGCTCGGTCCACACGCCGGAAGGGCGGATCGCGATGATCCATGCCCTCGCCCATATCGAGTTGAACGCCATCGATCTGGCACTGGATATCGTGGCGCGGTTCTGCGGCCAGCCCGTTCCCCGCTCTTTCTTCGACGGCTGGATGACGGTCGCCATGGAAGAGGCCAAGCATTTCGGGCTGCTCTCGACCCGGCTGCATGATCTCGGCTCGCACTATGGCGCGCTGCCGGCGCATGACGGCTTGTGGCAGGCGGTCGAGGTGACCTCGCACGATCTCTCCTCGCGCCTGGCCATCGTGCCTCTGATCTTGGAAGCGCGGGGGCTCGACGTCACGCCCTCGCTTCTCCTGAAGCTTGGCGAGGTCGGCGATCGCGAAACGGCGGCGATTCTGGAGATCATCTATAACGACGAGAAGAAGCACGTCGCGATCGGCGCCAAATGGTTTCGCTTCCTTTGCGCCCGGCAGCGGATCGACCCGGCCCGGCGGTTTCAGGAGATCGTTCGCGAATGCTTTCGAGGCGAGGTGAAGCCGCCCTTCAACGACCGGGCGAGGGCCGAAGCGGGCTTGACGCCGACCTTCTACCGCTCGCTTTCGCCGCTTTCGAGCTGACGACCATCCAACGATCTCAACGCTCCATTAACCCTAACGAGGTCTAATGCCGGCATCGCCTGTGCGTTCGTTTGAGTTGGAGTCGATTGCGGATGGCTTCCGAATCTCGAAGAAGCGTTTTCGGCCAACGGTCGGCCCCGCACACGATCGTCATCGCGCGTGGCGATAAGATCCGGCACTGGACCGTACGGCCGTGGCTTCTGGGCTCCGGCATCGGCCTCCTGGGTCTGACGCTGACAGGAAGCCTCGCACTCGCCGGCGCCTATCTCTTCAACGACAACATCGTGGCCGCGCTTCTGGCGCGCGAAGTCAAGGTGACCAATGCCTATGAAGAGCGTATGGGCGCGCTGCGCAACGAGATCGACCGGCTGAAGACCGGCCAGACCAAGGTCCGTGATACCGTTGCCGCGCAGGTTCAGGACCTTCTCAGCCAGCAGGCGGAACTGACCGATCGCTTCCAGCAATTGCAGCCGCTCCTTGAAAAGGCGCAAGGCATGGGCGTCCTCGCCCCCGCCGAAAAGGCCACCAAGGAAGACGAGCATCCGGCCCCCGCCGAAACGAACGCAAAAGCGGAGACCGCCAAGCCGTCCGCCGGCGACCTCATGGAGGATATCAGCGCCCTCCCCCTGCGCCACACGGATGTCACGCAGATCGCCGATCTCGTTCTACCGACCATTCGGCGGTCCGTCAGCATGGTCAGCGACGAGCAGACCAGCACGATCGCCGAACTCACACGCACGGCACAGGAGCGCGTCGGCCGTCTCGCGGGCGTTTTGGGTTCGATCGGCATTCGAACCGACGAGACGAATTCCGCGATGGGCGGACCCTTCATTCCCGCCGACGGCGACCTGTCCTTCGGAGAGAGCCTGAACTTGCTCGACCAGACTCTGCGCGCCTATGACGATCTTCGGACCCGCTCGGCGCGAATGCCGCTGGCCGATCCTCTCCCCGGCGCCACGATCAGTTCGACATTCGGCGTCCGCCCCGACCCCTTCTTTCGGCGTGCGGCGCTCCACAGCGGCGTCGATCTCGCCGCGCCGAGCGGCACTCTGGTCAAGGCGACGGCCAGCGGCAAGGTCGTGTCCGCTGGCGAGGCGGGCGGCTACGGCAACATGATCGAGATCGATCACGGCAATGGCTTCAGCACCCGCTATGCGCATCTGTCGCAGATCGACGTTTCGGTAGGCGATCGGATCAAGGCGGGACAGGCGATTGGCCGCGTCGGCAGCACGGGACGCAGCACCGGCTCGCATCTCCATTATGAGGTGCGGACGAACGAGGTGCCGGTCGATCCCGAGCGCTACATCCGCGTCGGCCACAAGCTGGCCAAGCTGTAGACGCACTCTCCCGTACACATCAAAAAGCCCCACCCGGGTCGACCGGGCGGGGCTTTTTGATTTGATGGGCCGCAGGTCTGATCAGTCGAGATCGGCCACGTCGACATCGCCGCCGAACACGCGCTGGGCCAGCGCCGCTTCGATGAACAGGTCGAGGCTGCCGTCTAGCACCTGCTGCGGGCTGGTGCTTTCCACGCCCGTCCGCATGTCCTTCACCAGCTGATAGGGCTGGAGGACATAGGACCGGATCTGGTGGCCCCAGCCAATATCCGTCTTGGAAGCGGCGGCGGCGTTCGCCTTCTCCTCCTGCTTGCGCAGTTCTTCTTCGTAAAGGCGCGCGCGCAGCATGTTCCAGGCCGTGGCGCGGTTCTTGTGCTGGGAGCGCTCGCTCTGGCACTGAACCACGATGCCGGTCGCGATATGCGTGATGCGCACCGCCGAGTCGGTCGTGTTGACGTGCTGTCCACCCGCGCCCGAGGCGCGATAGGTGTCGATGCGCACATCGCCTTCGTTGACGTCGATCTCGATCGAATCGTCCACGACGGGATAAACCCAGACCGACGCGAAGGACGTGTGCCGGCGCGCCTGGCTGTCATAGGGCGAGATGCGGACGAGACGGTGAACGCCCGACTCGACCTTCATCTTGCCATAGGCATTGTGGCCCTTGAGCAGGATCGTGGCGGACTTGATGCCCGCTTCTTCGCCGGAATTCTGCTCGAGCACCTCGACCTTCATTCGGGTGCGCTCACCCCATCGCATATACATGCGCAGAAGCATGGACGCCCAGTCCTGGCTTTCCGTGCCGCCGGCGCCGGAATGGATTTCGACATAGGTGTCGTTCGCATCCACTTCGCCGGACAGGAGAGCGTCGATCTGACGTTCTGCGACATCCTTCTGGAGCGCCTTGATGGCGTTCTCGGCCTCGGTCACGATCGACTCGTCATCTTCCTCCTCGCCCATGGCGATGAGTTCGATGTTGTCGGCGAGACCGCGCTCGATGGTCAGGATGCCGTTCACGCCGGAATCGAGACGCTGGCGCTCCTTCATCAGGCGCTGCGCTTCCTGCGGGTCGTTCCAGATCGTGGGATCTTCGGCGGCCGCGTTCAGCCGATCGAGTTCGCGGAGGGACTGATCCCAGTCAAAGATGCCTCCTCAGCAGGCTTACGGCCTGCTGGATTTCGTCGACAATGGATTGGATCTCGGCACGCATGCCGTTTCCCTCGCTTTGAAAAAGGATTGGAATGGCGCGGACCATAGGGACCGCGTCAGGGCATGTAAAGCTTGGATGACGCCGGCCTAGAACAGGCCGCCCGCCCCCGACACGATGGCCTGCTGCGCCTCGGCCGGCAGAGGTTCGGCCGCCGCGCTCGGCCCCGAACTGCCCGCACCGATGACCTGATAGACGTTGGACGGCCCCGTTCCTGGCTTGAAGGCCTCGATGATCGCGTCCTTCGAGCCGGGATCGGCGGCCATGCCGGTGCGCTTGTCCACCGCGATCTGCGTCATGCCTTCGGGAATGCGGAAGTCGGCGACAGGCTTGCCCTTGATGGCATCCTTCATGAAGTCCACAAAGACCGGCGCGGCGAAGCCGCCGCCCGTGCTCCCATGCCCCAGCGGCTGCGGATTGTCGTAGCCGAGATAGACACCGGTCACGAGGTCCGGCGTAAAGCCGACGAACCAGGCGTCCTTCTCGTCGTTCGTGGTGCCGGTCTTGCCGGCAGCGGGCACGCCGAGTTCCTTGACGACGGTCGCCGTGCCGCGCTGCACGACGCCTTCCATCATGGAGGTGATCTGGTAGGCCGTCATCGGGTCGAGAACCTGCTGGCGATCGTCCACGAGCTCAGGCTCGGCCTGATCGGACCAACCCGCCGCGTTGCAGTCTTCGCAGCGGCGATTGTCGTGCTTGTAGACCGTGCGGCCGTAGCGATCCTGCACGCGGTCGATCAGCGATGGCTCGATCGAGCGTCCGCCATTGGCCATCACCGAATAGGCCGAGACCATGCGCATGACCGTCGTCTCGCCCGAGCCGAGCGCCATCGGCAGATAGGGCAGCATCTTGTCGTAAATGCCGAAACGCTCGGCATATTCGGCGACGAGCTTCATGCCCATGTCCTGGGCGAGGCGCACGGTCATCAGGTTGCGGCTCTTCTCGATGCCGGTGCGCAGCGTCGAAGGACCGGCGAACTCGCCGCCGTAGTTCTTCGGTTCCCAATAGCCGCCCGTGCCATCCGCGATCGAGATCGGCGCGTCGAGAATCACCGAAGCGGGCGTGTAGCCATTGTCGAGCGCCGCCGCGTAGACGATCGGCTTGAAGGAGGAGCCCGGCTGGCGATAGGCCTGCGTGGCGCGGTTGAACTCCGACTGCGAATAGGAAAAACCGCCGACCATGGCCATGACGCGGCCGGTGTGCGGGTCCATGGCGACGAGCGCGCCTTGCACCTTCGGCGGCTGGCGCAGGCGATAGCCGCCGTCCGGCTTCTTCTCGACATAGACCACGTCGCCGCGCTGAAGGACGCGGTCGGCTGTCTTCACCGAAACGCGGCGTCCGTCCTGCACGGTTTGCAACGCCCAGCGCATGTCGGCCAGCGCGATCTCGCCCATCTCGCGCTCCGGACCGCGCCGGCCCGAGGCCAGCTTTTCCGGCTGCAAGCCGATATTGACCGCGTTGGCATCCGCCGTGAGCACCACGGCCAGACGCCATTCGGGCACGTCGGACATCGCTTCGATATCACCGATGGGCGTCGCCCAGTCGTTGCCGAGTTCGACGGTTTTGACCGGCCCCCGGAAGCCCTTGGCCTGATCGTACTGGATCAACGCCTGTTGCAGGGCGTGGCGCGCCTCGATCTGCATGTGCGGGTCGATCGTGGTGCGAACCGAGAGACCGCCCTCGTAGAGCGCGTTCATGCCGTAGCGCGAGATGATATCGCGACGGACCTCTTCGGTGAAATACTCGGCCGAGGGGACATAGGCGCTGCTGGAGCGCGTCTTGATGCCGAGCGGCTTGGCGATGGCCTCGTTGGCCTCGTCCTGTGTAATGAACCCGTTTTCCGCCATACGCTGGATGACCCAGTTGCGACGGCCGATCGCCTCGTCCGGATTGCGGAACGGGTTGTAGTTCTCCGGCGCCTTGGGCAGCGCGGCGAGATAGGCGACCTCCTGAATCTCCAGTTCGTTCACCGACTTGTCGAAATAGGACAAGGACGCGGCGGCCACGCCATAGGAGCCGAGACCGAGATAGATCTCGTTGAGATAGAGCTCGAGGATGCGGTCCTTCGAATAGGCCTGCTCGATGCGCAGCGATAGGATGGCTTCCTTGACCTTGCGCTCCATCGAGCGCTCGTTGGTCAGGAGGAAGTTCTTGGCAACCTGCTGGGTGATGGTGGAGCCGCCCTGCATCGGGCCGCCCTTGACGAAGACCATGGCGGCGCGGCCGATGCCTTCCAGATCGACGCCATGGTGCTCGTAGAAATTCTTGTCCTCGGCCGAGAGGAAGGCGTTCTTCAATCGGGAGGGAATGGCCTGGATCGGCAGGTAGAGCCGGCGCTGCTTGGCATACTCGGCCATCAGGCCGCCGTCCGACGCATGAACGCGCGTCATCACAGGCGGCTCGTATTTCTCAAGCACCTGATAGTCGGGCAGGTCCTCACTCATCTTCGCGACATAAAGGCCGGCGCCGCCGGCGCCAATCAGCGCCAGCACCGATCCGATGCCGAAGAAGTAGCCGAGCAGTCTGATCATCGTGACCCTATCGCCTGCATTTCAGGATGCGCCCGAACAGCGCGACACGACTCGCCCGGTCTCGAACCTGCGATCGCCTCGTGCACCCTTGCGTTCAAGGTTCGGACTTTCTTCATAAATGAGGCGCCCCGATGTTGCGAGGCGCCATTGCCGATCCGTTGTGGCAAATGCATCACGCGCCCCGGTAGCGTCAATTCGATCCGCGCTGATCCACAATCGATCGATGCCGGGAAAACGCCTCGATGGAGCGCGCCAGGATCGAGGCGACCTTCTTCTGCCACTCAGGGGACGTCAGAAGCTTCTCCTCCTCATCGTTCGACAGATAGCCCATCTCCACCAGGACCGAGGGCACGTCGGGCGCCCGAAGCACGCGGAAGCCAGCCGATCGCTTGGGATTGTTGATGAGGCTGACGCCACCGGTCTTGAGTTCGCCGACGAGGCTGAGCGCGAAATGCTCTGAGAAGCCTTCCGTTTCCTGCCGCACGAGATCGACCAGAATGTCGTGGATCTCCGGCGCGTCCTGATCCCACTCGGCACCGGCGAAGCGATCGGCCGAGTTTTCGCTTTCGGCGAGTTCGCGCGCCAGCCCGTCCGACGCCTTTTCCGACAGCGTGTAGACCGTCGCGCCGCGCAGATCCTTGAAGCGAATGGAGTCGGCATGAAGCGACACGAACAGGCCGGCCTTGGCGCGGCGGGCGATCGCCGCGCGCTCGTTCAGCGGAATGAACGTGTCGTCCTCGCGCGTCATCTCGACCTTGATGTTGGGGAAAGCGGACAGCGCCTCGCGCAGCGCGAGGCCGAAGGCGAGATTCACCGCCTTCTCCTCCGTACCCTTCTCGCCCGTCGCACCCCGGTCCACCCCGCCATGGCCGGGATCGATCACCACGACGAAGGGTCCGGACGGCGCGGGGGCGCCATGCGCAGCGGGCGAGACGTCGCGCGCCCGCGCCGCCACGGTGAAGTCCGCTTCCTTGCCCTTTGCGAGCGTCAGGGAGATGCGCGTCTTGCCGTCTTCGCGCTTCAACTCGACATCGGGGCGCACGGGGCCCTTCAGCTCCATCAGCAGGCGATAGCGATTGGGGCCGGCCAGCCCTTGCTTGATCGAGCGAACGAAGCGCGCGCTCTTTACGTCCGGCAAGACAGCCGCCGAAAGCGCATCGTCGAGATCGAGCGTCAGCCGGAAAGGTTTCTTGAGCGCCAGAAGCTGCGGATCGGCGGCACCATCGAGTTCCACAACGAGATGATCCGCCTCCCCTTCGCTGGTGATCCGAATCGAGGTGACGACCGAGGGATCGGCGGCGCGCGCCGCAACCGGGCCGGCGAGAAGAAGGAGACCGAGAGCGGCCAGGCAGACAAGAATTCGGGACATGCGAAAGCGAACCGGGCGTCTGGCAATGGTGATAAAGCCGTTCGTAACGGCCCAACATGGCGGGGAACTGCCTCTTTGAGAGGCTTGGCCCTTGTTTAGGCGCGTTCCACACCATAAAAGCAGAAGTGGGGCTACCGCGTCGATCGCTGAGTGGCTTCGCGACCGATCGGGACGGATGACATCGTCCGTCCGATCGAGACGCGTAGCCGACTTGCACGTTGCGCCATCTTGCACGGTGCGATCGTGCGCGACGAGCCCCCGGCAAATTCTCTCCGTCCGATTCCTATCGGCGGAACAGCATCATACGGACCGGCCACAAGGTCGAACGTATGTCTTTTCATCGGCCGACGAAACGGCCACCAGTTGTTGCAGGTCGCGTGCGCGTGTCGTCAGCATTTTTTCAATCCCGGATAGACCGCCTCCTGATTGGACGGGCGAAGCATCCTTTGACCGGGATCTTGCTGGCTCCGAACCGCACGGCGCCTGAGGGCCCACCCTTCCCGATTTTTCAACCGGCGCGGCGCGTCGGACCGTCCGGCGGGGTCAGGGTCTCGGAGTTGAGATTCCATGGCAAACAAGATGCTGATCGATGCGTCGCATCCCGAAGAAACCCGGGTCGTCGTCGTCAAAGGTAACCGGATCGAGGAATTCGATTTCGAGTCCGAACACAAGAAGCAGATCAAAGGCAATATCTATCTGGCGAAAGTGACGCGGGTCGAACCCTCGTTGCAGGCCGCCTTCGTTGAGTACGGCGGCAACCGGCACGGTTTCCTCGCCTTCAGCGAAATCCATCCCGACTACTACCAGATTCCCGTCGCCGACCGCCGCGCGCTGGTCGAGGACGAACTCGCCCGCGCGGCCGAGGAAGAGGACGAGCTGGAGCGCAAGCCCGCTCGCGAGAGCCGTTCCCGGCCCCGCCGCTCGCGCGACGGCGGAGCGAAGGCGGCCGAAGCCACGGACGAGAGCGTGTCCGAGGACGTCTCCGAAAGCGAGACCGAAGTCGACGAGATCCAGGACGCCGACGAGGAAATCGCGGAAGTCGGCTCGGCGCAGGTCGGCAATTACGGGGAACCGGGTTCGGACGATTCCACCGTCGTCGAAGCGTCCAACGGCGAGTCCGTCTCTGAGGAGGGCGAAGGCGCGTCCGAGGAAACCCGCAGCGCTCGCGGCAACGACGACGATGGCGGGAAGCGCCGTCGCTCGCGCCGCCGCACGCGCTCGTCCGACCAGGAACCTGCCGCATCCGAGGACGAGGCCGAGCAGGTCGACGATCTCGGCAGCGAGGACGCGCTCGAGGAAGTGCCCGTCCGCTCGCGCCAGCCGCGCAAGCAGTACAAGATTCAGGAAGTCATCAAGCGCCGCCAGATCCTTCTGGTGCAGGTGGTCAAGGAAGAGCGCGGCTCCAAGGGCGCGGCTCTCACCACCTATCTGTCGCTGGCCGGCCGCTACTCCGTCCTCATGCCGAACACCGCGCGCGGCGGCGGCATCTCCCGCAAGATCACCAACGCGGCCGACCGCAAGCGCCTGAAGGAGGTCGTGCACGATCTCGAAGTGCCGCGCGGCATGGGCATCATCCTGCGCACGGCCGGCGCGAACCGCACCAAGGCCGAGGTCAAGCGCGACTACGAATATCTGATGCGCCTGTGGGAGACGGTGCGCACGCTGACGCTTCAGTCGACGGCGCCGACCCTCGTCTACGAGGAAGGCAGCCTCATCAAGCGCTCGATCCGCGACCTCTACAACAAGGACATCGATCAGGTCCTCGTGGCGGGCGAAGCCGGCTACCGCGAAGCCAAGGACTTCATGCGGATGCTGATGCCGAGTCAGGCGAAGGTCGTTCAGCCCTACCGCGACCCGACCCCGATCTTCGCGCGCCAGGGCATCGAAGCCCAGCTCGATAAAATGCTGCAGCCGAACGTGACGCTGAAGTCCGGCGGCTACATCATCATCAACCAGACCGAGGCGCTCGTCGCCATCGACGTGAACTCCGGTCGCTCGACGCGCGAGCATTCGATCGAGGACACGGCCTACCAGACCAATCTGGAAGCGGCAGAGGAGATCGCCCGCCAGCTTCGCCTGCGCGATCTCGCCGGCCTGATCGTCATCGACTTCATCGACATGGAGGAGAAGCGGAACAACCGGAACGTCGAGAAGCGCCTGAAGGATTGCCTGAAGGACGACCGCGCCCGTATCCAGATCGGCCGCATCTCGCATTTCGGCCTTCTGGAGATGAGCCGCCAGCGCATCCGCGCCAGCGTTCTCGAGTCCACGATGCAGACCTGCCCCGTTTGCAACGGCAACGGTTTCATCCGCTCCGCCTCCTCGCTGGCGCTGCATGTGCTGCGCACGATCGAAGAGCATCTCCAGAAGCACGGAACGCATGACCTTCAGGTCCGCGTTCCCACCGCGACGGCGCTCTACATCCTGAACGAGAAGCGCCGGACCATCGACGAGCTCGAGGCCCACCACGGGCTGCGCATCACGCTGGAAGCCGTGGAAGGCCACGGACACCAGCATATCGAGATCGAGCATGGCGCCGAGGCCGTGAAGCGTCCGCGCCCCGAGCCGGTGCGACCCGTCACTCTCGCGCCGGAAGACGAAGTCGAGCCCATCGTCGAGGACGAAGAGGAGATCGTCGCGGTCGCCGCCTCCAACGAGATCGAAGAGGCGCCGGCGCAGGACGGGACGGAAGAAGAGCGTCGCGATGCCTCGCGCCGTCGCCGCCGCCGTCGCCGCAACGGTCGCAAGTCCGATCTGGCGGCCAATGCCGACGAGTCGGAGAACGGCACCGAAGAGGACGGCCCGGTTTCGGACGACGAGACTGGTGAGGTCGAGGTCCAGGGCGAAGCGGAAGCGCTTGCCGGTTCGGACGAGGACGACTCGACCGACGAGAACGGGGACGACGAGAACGGCAAGAACCGCAAGCGCCGCCGTCGCGGCCGTCGAGGCGGTCGCCGCACGCGGGACGACGAGGCGCAGGACGCGCCGGTCATGGACGTAGCAGGCGGAGCCGGAGCCGACGAAGCGCTTCCCGATGTGGTGGCTGACGACGTGGCCTTGGACACAGGAGAAGCCGGCGAGAGCGAGCCTGTGGAGATCGGCGACGTCGCGGAGCGGTCTTTCGAGCCGGAGATGACCGACGCGGTGGATGCAATCGAAGGCGTCGATCTCGACGGCCGCACGCTGTCCGATCTGGAAGCCGATCGCAACAGCGACACGCCTGACGAGAACGAAGTGATGGCCGCCAGCGCCGAAGCCGGTGCCTTGATCGACGCGAACCCGCCGCTGGACGAGGTCTTCCCTTCGGACGCCGCGCCGGCACAGGCCGAGACCGAAGAGCCCGCCCCCGCGTCGGCCGAGCCGCGCGCACCTCGACTGACGACCAATGGCGTCGATCTGCCGGATACGAGCGAGGACACCCGTCCCAAGCGCACCGGCTGGTGGTCGCGTCGCGGCTTCCTCTAAGACGCCAAGCCTGACAAGAAGAAGGGCGGCCAGATGGCCGCCCTTTTCCGTTTCAGAGACCGCTACCGATTCAGGAAACCGGCGAGCCGTTCGACCGCTTCGGCAATATCTGCGGTGGATCCCGCATAGGACAGGCGAACGAAACGCTCGCCCCTCACCGGGTCGAAATCGATGCCCGGCGTGATCGCCACATGACAGGTCTTCAGCACCTGCGAGCAGAAGTCGCTCGCGTCGCGCCAGCCTTCCGGCAAACCGGCATAGGCGTAGAAGGCGCCATCGATCGGCGCGATGTCGGTAAAGCCCAGCGACGGCAGGCGCTGCGCCAGAACGGCGCGGTTCGTGATGTAGTCCTGTTTAGTCCGGTCCAACTCCACCACCGTGTCGAACACGGCTTCCGCCGCAACCTGGCTGAGCTCCGGCGCGGAAATGTAGAGGCTCTGCCCGATCCGCTCCGCCGCACGCACCAGCGAGGGCGGAAGCACCAGCCAGCCGATGCGCCAGCCGGTCATGCAGTAGTATTTGGAGAAGGAGTTCACCGCGATCACGCGGTCCGAGAATTCCAGCGCAGACACGTCCCGGTCGGCATAGGTCAAGCCATGGTAGATTTCGTCGGAAATGAAAGCGATGCCTTCCGCGTCCGCGAACGTGATCAGCGCCTGTAACTCGTCGCGCGGCGTCACCGTCCCGGTCGGATTGGCCGGGCTGGCAACGAGGACGCCCTGCAGCGGCTCGGCACGATGCGCTGACCGCAGATGCTCAGCCGTCAGGATGTAGTTCTCGTCCGGGCCGACCGGGATTTCCACCGGCACCAGACCCAGCGCCTTCAGAATGTTGCGATAGGCGGGATAGCCCGGGTTGGCGATGGCGATCCGATCGCCGGGATCGAAGGCCGTGAGAAACGCCAGATTGAAACCCGCGGACGATCCGGTCGTCACCATGATCCGCTCGGCCGGCACGTCCACGCCATAGGTCTCGACATAGTGGCGCGCGATGCGGTCACGCAGCGAGGTGCGGCCGAGGGCGTCGGTATAGGCAATGCGTCCCGCCTTGAGGAACCGCTCCGCCGCCTCCGCCGCGCGGCTCGGAACGGGCGCGGAGGGTTGGCCGACGGCGAGCGAGATGACGGGCACGCCAGCCGCCGACATGCGGTTCGCTTCCGCCAGCACGTCCATCGCGCGGAACGGATCGATTTCCGAACGTCGGGATGCTTTGATCACGCGGCTGGTATACATGTCGGGTCTCACATTCGCCGGAAAGACATGCCCTCGAACGGGCGGGTTCTTGGGCTTTCGCCGTTCATAGGGTCCGGCCAGGGAAGATGGGAAGGGTTGGCATGAAAGATTGGCGCCGACGTTTGTCGACAGGCTGCCTGGCACTGGCGCTCACGGCTGCGACGCTCGCTGCGACCGCGACGCCATCCGTCGCGCAGTCTGCCGCCCGGCAGCGTCTTCCCGTCGTGCGCGACGCCGAGATCGAAAGCCTGGTGAAGGACTACGCGGCGCCGATCCTCAAAGCGGCGGGCTTGTCGCCGAACCGGGTCGAAATCGTCCTCGTCAACGATCTCAACTTCAACGCCTTCGTGGCGGGCCGGCGAATCTTCATCAACACGGGCACACTCCTCGATTCCGAAACACCGAACGAGACGATCGGCGTGATCGCGCATGAGGTCGGGCATCTCGCCGGTGGGCATCAGGAGCGCTTGCGGGACCAGATCGCCCGAGCGCAGACCATCGCCGTCGTGGCCGGTTTGATCGGCGCCGGCGTCGCGGCGGCGGGCGCGGCCTCTGGCTCGGGCTCCGTCGCCGGCCTTGGCGGCGGTCTGATGACGAGCGGCAGCGGTATCGCGCAACGCAGTCTCTTCGCCTACCAGCGGACGGAAGAGACCACGGCCGACCGCTCCGCCCTGACCTATCTCCGCAAGACCGGCCAGTCGCCCAAAGGCCTCCTCGACAGTTTCGAGGGGCTGATGCGAAAGAACATGCTGGCCGGCGTTTCGCGCGACATCTACCTCTCATCGCATCCCGCGCCGCAGGATCGAATCGGCTTCCTGCAGACGGCAGCCCACGAGAGCCCGTTCTTCGACAAGAAGGACTCGCCCGAGATGCAGCAGCGGCACGACTTCGCCCGCGCGAAGATCGCGGCGTATAATGGCGGAGCGACGCAGGTCCGCCGCACCTTCGGGCGCGATCTCTATTCGCTTCCCGCGCTCTATGGCGACGCGATCGCCACCCATCTCGCCGGTTCGCCAAAGGCCGCACTCGACAAGATCGACGCGTTGATCGCCAAGCAGCCGAACAATCCGTGGTTTCAGGAAGTACGGGGCGAAATCCTGATGGCGGCCGGGCGCGCGGGCGAGGCGGAGCAGGCCTTTACCAAGGCCGCCAAGCTCGACAAGTCCCGCTCCGGGCTTCTCCAGGCGTCAATCGGACAGGCGATCGTCACCGGCGGCGACAAGGTCAAGATGAAGGAGGCGATCGCGCAGATCCAGCGCGGCCTCGAGGCCGATCCCGACAATTCCTCGGCCTATCGCTTCCTTGCCATGGCGTATGGCCATCTCGGCCAGATCGGCGACGCCGAACTCGCGACCGCCGAAGGCTATTGGGAGGCCGGCAATTTCACGCAGGCCAAGATCTTCGCCGCCCGCGCCCAACAGAAATTTCGCCCGGACTCGCCGCAATGGCGCCGGGCCCAGGATATTCTCGTGACAAAGGTCAAGCGTTCATGACAGCCCCCATTCAGCAAGGCTCGCGCCTTCGCCCCGCCCGGCTCGGCACGCGCGGCCTTCTCATGCTCGCCGGCCTACTGACGCTCGTCAATGCACCCGCGAAGGCATTCGACGACGCGCAGACCCGCGACATCGAAGGGATCGTGCGCAACTATCTTATCACCCATCCCGAAGTCCTGATCGAGGCCATGCAGGCGCTCGAAACCAAGCGCGTGAGCGAAGAGAACGACACGCGGCGGAGCACTATCGAGTCCTCACGCGACGCGCTCCACGCGACGCCGGATGGCACGGCGCTCGGCGCGGCCAATGGCGATGTGACGCTGGTCGAGTTCTTCGATTACAATTGCGGCTACTGCAAGCGCGCCGCCAGCGACATGGACGTTCTCTTGGAAAGCGACAAGAAGCTGCGTGTCGTCCTGAAGGAAATCCCTGTCCTTGGGCCAGCCTCCGAGGCCGCAAGCCGCGTCAGCCTCGCCTTTCGCTCGGTGAAGCCCGAAAGCTACGCCGCGTTCCAGCGCAAGCTCCTGGCGAGCCGGGCCCAGGTGGACGAGGCCCGTGCCCTGGAGGTGGCCGAAAGCTTCGGTGTTGAGGCCAAGACCCTCAAGCCGCTTCTCCAAGGTTCGGCCGTCCAGGCTGAACTTGCCCAGGCCAACGGGCTCGCCATGGCGCTCGGCATCAACGGTACCCCGAGCTATGTCGTCGGCGACGAACTGGTGGCTGGAGCCGTCGGTGCCGACGCACTGGCCGGTAAAATCGCCAATGTCCGGCAGTGCGGCAGGGCGAACTGCTGAGATTCCTTGATCTCGGCGCCAAAAGGGAGCTTTTCCCAGGAACGACGCCGGTCTATACGCCAGTTCAAACGGATCGCGTCCGGACAGGCGTCAGGACGCGGGTGCTCAGACCTTACTCTCGTGCATCCGCGTTCGAGGCGAACCCATCGGTGGTTTCCAGGCCGGGCGCGCGCCTTTCCCGGACTTGTCGGTCGCCGAGCGGCGCGGCCCAACCATTTTGATTTCGAAGGATTCCCATGCAGAACTCGGAAACGAAAGTCGATCGCTCTCTTGTCCGCGAGCTCGCCGACATCCTGAACGACACCGATCTGACGGAAATCGAGATCGAGCAGGGCGAGCTTCGCATTCGCGTCTCGCGCAAGAAGGAATACGTGGCCGCCGGCGGCTATGCCGCGAGCGTCCCCATGCAGATGCAGGCGCCCATGCCGCAGGCCGCATCGATCCCGGCTTCGCCCATGGCACCGGCCGCAGCACCCGGCCCCGAGGTCGGCTCCGTACCCTCGCCCATGGTCGGCACGGCCTATCTCTCGCCGGCGCCGGGAGCCAAGGCCTTTATCGAGATCGGCCAGCAGGTCAGCGAAGGCGACACGCTGCTGATCATCGAGGCCATGAAGACCATGAACCAGATTCCCGCCCCGCGTTCGGGGACGATCAAGCGGATCTGCGTCGATAACGGGCAGCCCGTCGAATACGGCGAAGCGCTGGTGGTGATCGGCTGAGCCGGTCCCCACGTACCGTTTCAGCGCACCCGTCGATCGATGAAAGGCCCGTCATGTTCAACAAGGTACTGATCGCCAATCGCGGCGAGATCGCGCTTCGCGTGCTGCGCGCCTGCAAGGAACTCGGCATCGCGACCGTCGCGGTCCATTCCACGGCCGACAATGCCGCAATGCATGTCCGACTTGCGGACGAAAGCGTCTGCATCGGTCCGCCCCCGGCGCGCGACAGCTACCTGAACATTCCGCAGATCCTCGCTGCCTGCGAGATTTCCGGCGCCGACGCGGTGCATCCCGGCTACGGATTCCTGTCCGAAAACGCCCGCTTCGCCGACATTCTCGACGCGCACAACATCACCTTCATCGGCCCGACCGCCGACCACATTCGGATCATGGGCGACAAGATCGAGGCCAAGCGCACCGCCAAGCGCCTGGGCATTCCGGTCGTTCCCGGTTCGCCCGGCGCCGTGACGGACGATGTCGAGGCCATGCGCATCGCCAAGGAGATCGGTTTTCCCGTCCTGGTGAAAGCGTCAGCCGGCGGCGGCGGTCGCGGCATGAAGGTTGCCAAGACCCCTGAGGACTTATCCGTGGCCTTGTCCACTGCGCGTCAGGAAGCCGGCGCGGCCTTCGGCGACGACGCGGTCTATCTAGAGAAATATCTCGGCAAGCCGCGCCATATCGAAGTGCAGGTCTTCGGCGACGGGATGGGCAACGCCATTCATCTGGGCGAGCGCGACTGCTCGCTGCAGCGCCGCCACCAGAAGGTCTGGGAAGAGGCGCGCTCGCCGGCTCTGGACGACGCCCAGCGCAGGCGCATCGGCGAGATCTGCGCCAACGCCATGTCCGAGCTGCGCTATCGCGGCGCGGGCACGATCGAGTTCCTTTACGAGAACGGCGAGTTCTATTTCATCGAGATGAACACGCGGCTTCAGGTCGAGCATCCCGTGACCGAGGCGATCACCGGGCTCGATCTCGTTCACGAGCAGATTCGCGTGGCGGCTGGCCAGGGCCTGTCGGTGAAGCAGTCCGACATCAATTTCCTCGGCCATGCCATCGAGTGCCGCATCAACGCCGAGGACCCGCGTACCTTCGCGCCGTCGCCCGGCCAGATCAGCTACTACCATGCGCCGGGCGGGCTCGGCATTCGCGTCGATTCAGGCGTCTATCAGGGCTACACGATCCCCCCCTTCTACGACAGCCTCATCGGTAAGCTCATCGTCCACGGCCGCACACGCAACGAATGCCTGATGCGCCTGCGCCGTGCGCTGGACGAGATCGTGGTCGACGGCGTGAAGACGACGCTGCCGCTGTTCCAGGACCTCGTAGACAATCCCGACATCCAGGCCGGCAATTACGACATTCACTGGCTCGAGCATTACCTCGCCGAGGCGGTGAAGGCGGCGTGAGCCTTCCATGGCGCCGAGTCGACGCGACGAGGATTTCCGGCTAACGCCGGAGATCCTGCTTCGGGCCTATGCGGCCGGGCTGTTTCCGATGGCGGAGGATGCTGAGGACGATTCGATCTACTGGGTCGATCCGACCCTGCGCGGCGTCCTGCCCCTCGACGACTTCCACGTGCCGCGCAGCTTGGTGAAGGCGATCCGCCGGGATACGTTCGATATTCGCGTGGACACGGCCTTCTCGGCTGTGCTCGATGGATGCGCGGAACCGGCCCCAGGTCGCGAGCACACTTGGATCAACCAACAGATTCGCGAGCTGTATCTAGAGCTTCACGCGATGGGCTATGCCCATTGTGTGGAAGCCTGGGAGGGCGACCAACTCGTCGGCGGCCTTTATGGCGTCAGTCTTGGAGGCGCTTTCTTTGGAGAAAGCATGTTCTCCCGCCGCACCGACGCGTCGAAGATTTCCCTGGTCTATCTCTGGGAAAGGCTGACACGCGGCGGCTACACGTTGCTCGACACGCAGTTCATCACCAACCACCTGTCGCGCTTCGGCGCGGTCGAGATCCCGCGCGAGGCCTATCGCAAGCGCCTTGAAGCGGCCTTGGAACAGACCGCGAGTTTCTACCCGGCCGGCGCCGGAACAGTGGAGTCGGTCTTGCAATCTTTGAGCCAGACGTCATAGACGGGATGCTCGACGGCGTTGAGGCCGGGCGAGTCCGCAAACATCCAACCCGAGAAGATGCGGCGAATCTGGCGGTCGAGCGTGATTTCGTCGACCTCCACGAAACTGTCCGTCTTCGGCGTTTCGTCCTGAGAACGGGTGTAACAGGCGCGCGGTGTCACCTGCAGCGTACCGAACTGAACGGTCTCATCGACGGCGACGTCGAAACTCGTGATCCGACCGGTGATCTTGTCGAGACCCGAGAAGACCGCGACCTTGTTGGCGATGCGGGCGGCGGAGGCTGGCGCCGGTACGAGCGACGCCGCCAGAAGCCCAGCTCCCAGCAGCCCGCGAGTAAAAGAGGATGTCATAATTCGCGTGGCCCTGATCAGGGCTGCCACGCGTCGTAATCGCCGGACACGCGCGGCCGCTCGGCCGTGTTGAGCAGCGAGCCCTTCGGGCGATAAGCCCGTCCCGTGCCGGTCAGGTTCGCCTGATGCGGCTTTTCCCAATCGCGCGGACGATAGTCTTCCTTCGGGGGCGGCGTGTCGACGCGATGATGCATCCAGCCGTGCCAGCCCGGGCCGATGGCGGAAGCCTCGGCCGGTCCGTTGTAGATGACCCAGCGGCGCTTGCCGTCGGCGGACTGGTAGTACAGGTTGCCGCGCTCGTCCTCGCCGACCGGCTGACCGAAGCGCCAAGTGTAGAAGCGCGTGCCGATCGTCTGGCCGTTCCACCAAGTGAAAATCTGAAGAAGCCAGGGGCTGACTTTACTCATCGGGCTCGTTCCTCGCGTCGGCAAGGGTTATGGTCTGGTGCTGGTCGAAAGTCCATCGCAAACCGGGCTTACTCCAAGCCGAGCTTGGCCTTGACGATATCGTTCACCGCCTGCGGATTGGCCTTGCCACCCATGGCGCGCATGACCTGACCGACGAACCAGCCGGCCAGCGTCGGCTTGGCCTGCGCCTGCGCCACCTTGTCCGGGTTGGCGGCGATGATCTCGTCCACCGCCGTCTCGATGGCGCCGGTGTCGGTCACCTGCTTCATGCCCCGGCTTTCGACCAGCGCCTTCGGGTCACCGCCCTCGGTCCAGACGATCTCGAACAGATCCTTGGCGATCTTGCCGGAGATGACGTTCTCGCGGATCAGATCCAGAATCGCGCCCAGCTGCTCGGCCGAGACCGGGCTGTCCTCGATCGACTTGCCCGACTTGTTGAGCGCACCGAGGAGATCGTTGATCACCCAGTTGGCCGCTTGCTTCGCGTCGCGCCCAGCCGCCGTTCTCTCGAAGAAATCGGCGATCGCCTTTTCCGACACGAGAATCGACGCGTCGTAGGGTGAGAGGCCGGCATGGTCCATCAACCGCTGGCGCTTGTCGTCCGGCAGTTCCGGCAGATCGGCACGAAGCGATTCCACGAACGCGTCGTCGAATTCCAGCGGCAGGAGGTCGGGATCGGGGAAGTAGCGGTAGTCGTGCGCGTCCTCCTTGGAGCGCATTGCCCGCGTTTCGCCCTTCACGGGATCGAAAAGCCTGGTTTCCTGATCCACCGTGCGCCCATCCTCGATCAGAGCGATCTGGCGGCGAGCCTCAGATTCGATCGCCTGGCCGACGAAGCGGATGGAGTTGACGTTCTTGATCTCGCAGCGCGTGCCGAACGCGCCGCCGGGCCGGCGAACCGACACGTTGACGTCGGCGCGCATGGAGCCTTCATCCATGTTGCCGTCGCAGGTGCCGAGATAGCGAAGGATGGTTCGCAGCTTGGTGAGGTACGCCTTGGCCTCGTCGGCCGACCGCATGTCGGGCTTGGAGACGATCTCCATGAGTGCCACGCCGGAGCGGTTCAGATCCACGAAGGACATGGTTGCATGCTGATCGTGCAGCGACTTGCCGGCATCCTGTTCCAGATGCAGACGCTCGACGCCGACCTCGATCTCCTCGAACTGGCCCTTGGAATCGGGACCGACCGAGACGAGCACGATGCCCTCGCCGACGATCGGGTCCTTGAACTGCGAGATCTGATAACCCTGCGGCAGATCGGGATAGAAATAGTTCTTCCGGTCGAAGACCGAGCGATTGTGGATCGCAGCCTTGAGGCCGAGCCCGGTGCGCACCGCCTGCCGTACGCATTCCTCGTTGATGACAGGCAGCATGCCGGGCATGGCTGCGTCCACCAGCGAGACGTTGTCGTTGGGTTCCGAGCCGAACTGCGTCGAGGCGCCGGAAAACAGCTTGGCTTCCGACAGGACCTGCGCGTGAACTTCCATGCCGATCACGATCTCCCAGTCTCCCGAGAGGCCGGAGATGAACTTGCGGGGATCGGGCGTGCGGGTGTCGACGAGGGTCATGATCGAGCTCAGGTGCGAAACGGTGCGGTGGCGGCACGTGGTGCCGCCGGGAGGAAGGCGAAGCGGCTCACCACCAGCGTTGCGGGGCGAACCGGCCTGCCGCCTTCTCGATGACGGAAGCGACGGTGAACAGCGTCTCCTCGCCGAAGGGACGTCCGATCAGCTGCAGGCCGAGCGGCGTGCCCTCGCCCGACAGACCCGCCGGAACCGAGATGGCGGGAAGCCCGGCGAGATTGACCGTCACCGTGAATACGTCGTTCAGATACATCGCGACCGGGTCCGACGCGAGCGTCTGGTCGTTGATCGCGAAGGCGGCGGACGGCGTCGCCGGCGTCAGCAGCGCATCCACCCCGGCGTCGAAGACCTGCTCGAAATCGCGCTTGATCAGCGTGCGGACCTTCTGCGCCTGGAGATAATAGGCGTCGTAGTAGCCAGCCGAAAGCACATAGGTGCCAATCATGATGCGGCGCTTCACCTCGCGGCCGAAGCCTGCGGCGCGGGTCTGCTCGTACATGTCGGCGATATCGCGCCCAGGTACGCGCAATCCGTAGCGCACGCCGTCATAGCGCGCGAGGTTCGAGGAAGCCTCCGCCATGGCGACGATGTAATAGGCCGGCAGAGCGTATTTCGTGTGCGGCAGCGAGACCTCGACGATCTCGGCGCCAGCTTCCTTGGCCCAGGCGATACCCTGGCTCCAGAGCGCCTCGATCTCGGCGGGCATGCCTTCGACGCGATATTCGCGCGGGATGCCGATGCGCTTGCCCTTCAGCGAGCCGCCGACGGCCGCCTCGTAGTCCGGCACGGGAAGATCGACGGAGGTGGTGTCCTTGGCGTCGACCGAGGCCATGGATTTCAGAAGGATCGCGGCGTCGCGCACGTCGCGCGCCACCGGCCCTGCCTGATCCAGCGACGAGGCATAGGCGACGACGCCCCAGCGCGAACAGCGGCCATAGGTCGGCTTGATGCCGACGGTGGCGGTGAAGGCGGCGGGCTGGCGGATCGAGCCGCCCGTGTCGGTGGCGGTCGCGCCTGCGCAGAGACGCGCGGCGACGGCGGCCGACGAACCGCCGGAGGAACCACCCGGCACGAGCGGCGTGTCGGAACCCGCGCGGCGCCATGGGTTGACGGTCGGCCCGTAATGGCTGCTCTCGTTGGAAGAGCCCATGGCGAACTCGTCCATGTTCAGCTTGCCGAGCATGACGGCACCGTCGGCCCATAGATTGGCCGTCACGGTGGATTCGTAGCGCGGCTTGAACCCGTCCAGAATGTGCGAAGCGGCCTGCGTGTGGACGCCTTCGGTGGCGAAGAGATCCTTGATGCCGAGCGGGATGCCGTCCAGCGCCTTGCCCTCGCCGCGCGCGAGACGCAGATCGGACGCCTGCGCCATGCGGCGCGCGGCATCTGGCGTGACAGCGACATAGGCGTTCAGCGCATCGTTCGCGGCTTCGATCGCGACGAGATAGGCGTCGGTCAGTTCCACGGCCGAGAACTGCTTCGCCTTCAGCGCGTCGCGGGCTTCGGCAATCGTAAGGGCGGTCAGGTCGGTCATGAGCTCGTATCGATCACTTCTGCCACTCAGGCCGCGACGGAGCGCGCGAGGGGCTTTTCGTAGAACACGGAATAGGGGCTTTCGGGATAGTCCGCGAAGGCCGGGCAAAGTCGGAAGCCGGCGCGTTCGTAAATCTTGCAGGCGGCGGGCTGCTGGTCGCCGGTCTCGAGCTTGAGAATTGCGATGCCCTCTTCCTCGGCGCGCGCGACGATCCGCTCCAAAATCGCGCCGCCGACGCCACGGCCCTGCTCGGTCGCGCGTACATACATGCGCTTCACCTCGGCGAGTTCGGCGTCGTGCCGCAGGAGCGCGCCGCAGCCGATCGCGACACCATTCCGGCGAGCGACGAAGACCGTGGTGTTCGGCTCCGCCATCTCTTCCGCCGTCATGCAGAAGCGGAATTCCGGCGGGCATAGCGGCTCGAGAAACGCGTTGAGCTCGGCGATCAGCGCGCGCACGTCGTCCTGCAACGGCGTCTCCTCGCGGATCTCGACGGACGCCACCTTACTCCACCACCTTCGGGACCATGAAGTAATGGTCTTCGGTCGCAGGCGCGTTGGCGACGATGTCGTCGGCCTTGTGGCCATCGGTCACCGCATCCTGGCGCTTCTTCATCTGCATCGGGATGACCGATGTCATCGGCTCGACGCCGGAAACGTCCACCTCTCGCAACTGCTCGACGAAGCCGAGGATGGCGTTCAGCTCGCCCTCCATCGTCGTGACGTCTTCGTCGCTGACGGCAATCCGCGCGAGGCGCGCGACACGGCGAACGGTGGCGGTATCGACAGACATTGGACCTCTGGAAGCGGGTAGCTTGCGTCCAACGCTATAGCCATGGGGCCGGCGCGACGCAATGTCGGCCGGCCCCGGATGGTCGCATGTCGCGAAAGCCGTCAGATGTCGAAGGGCTCGCCGACCGGCGGCAGACGGACGCGGTTCGACTCATCCTCCATCGCCTCGATGAACTTGTCGGGGTTGGGATCGAGGATCGGCATCGTGCCCCAATGAAGCGGGATGATCGTCTCGAAGTTGAAGTAGCGCCGGCACGCCAGGGCCGCCACTGCCGCGCCCATGGTCAACCGGTCGCCGATCGGGACGAGCCCGATTCGCGGATGGTGCAGTTCCTCGATCAGGGCCATGTCGCTGAAGATGTCGGTGTCGCCCATGTGGTAGACGCTTGGGCCGTCCGCGAAATGCAGGACGAGGCCGTTCGGCATGCCGAGATAGGTGATGCGCCCCTCCTCCTCGATCGACGCGGAGGAATGGAAGGCCTGGGTCAGCGTCACCGAGAAGTCGCCGAACTTCACCGTGCCGCCTGTGTTGGCCGGCTCGATCGATTCCACACCTTTCGACTTCAGCCACTGAACGAGCTCGAAAGTGCCGACCACCTTGGCGCCCGTGCGCTTGGCGATCTCGATCGTGTCGCCGACGTGATCGGAATGGCCGTGCGTCAGCAGAATATGCGTGACGCCCTCGCTCGCCTTCGCCACGTCGCCTCTGAAATGCGGGTTCCCCGAAAGGAACGGGTCGATCAGGATGACGGACTCGCTGGTTTCGAGGCGGAAGGCGGAGTGGCCGAAATAGGTCATCTTCATGCTAAGGATCTCCGTCGCCTCGCCGCAAGGCCGGAGGCGAGAGTGCCGGGACTGCGCGCGATTAGGTAGCGCCCGGCGTAAAGGGTCAAGGAGTTGCGTGTGCCGCTGGTTCAGATCGAAGAGTTGGGCGCGATCGTGCCACAGAGCCAGACGCTCGCGGGCCTCGATCTCGGCACGAAGACGATCGGTCTCGCGATTTCCGACCTCGGCTGGCGCTTCGCGACTCCACGCCCCGTCCTGCGCCGGGTCAAGTTCGGGGTCGACGCCGCAGCCCTTCAAAAGGTTCTCGACGCGTCGCAGTGCGGAGGCATCGTCATCGGCCTGCCGCTCAACATGGACGGCAGCGAAGGCGTGCGCTCGCAATCGACCCGCGCCTTCGTTCGCAACTATCTCCGGCTCGATCCGCGACCGATCGCCTTCTGGGACGAGCGGCTCTCAACCGTCGCGGCCGAACGGGGAATGCTGGAGATGGACGTCTCTCGCGCCAAGCGGGCCGAGCGAATCGACTCGGCCGCCGCGTCCTTCATTCTTCAGGGGGCGCTGGACAGGCTTTCGACGCTGCTTGAACGCGGCGACGGTGCAAATCTCGCATAAGCGCGCTTGCTCAGCGCCACGATCGCCTTGCGACGGCGTAAGGCATAGAGGCCCATGACGATCGCGCTATCCAAGACCAGCGCTCGGACCACCAGAGGCGGCAGGCTTTCGGCCGGCACCCCGAGCGTCTGAGCGTAGACGCCGAAGACCAGATCATAGAAGTCCCGCGTCAGGAAGAAGAGGCCGAAGCTGACATCCTGCGAGGCGAGGCCGAGCCAGCCGGTCAGGATCGAGATCGGCATGAACCAGAGCCCAAGCAGCCAACGCATCAGCGCCTATCCTCGTCCGCCCTGCGCGTCGCCGGGTGACGTTGCGCGGGATCAGGCACCGACCGCTCGATCGCGGCCAGAGCCTTGCGGAAGGCCAGTTCGTCGTCCCTGTCATCGGCCGAAAAGACCGCATGGTCGAACACCAGCGCGACGATGCTGAGGAACAGCGACCAGAAGGCGAGATCGACCCGGTCGAACACATGGGCAAGCGGCGGACCGAACAGCGCGGCGGCGACCACCATCGCCGAGCAGATGCCGATGCCGGCGAAGCTCAAGCGCTCGCCCTGGCGGCGCAGGCGATCGGTTCCGCCATGAAGCGAACGAAGAGCGACCGCTAGAAGGCCGGCGGTGCCGAGCGTCAAGCCGGCGACGAAGAGCGATGCGACCGGCGTTCCCGCGGCGGCGGGCTCCAGCGCGTGGCCGCCGATGGCGTCGATGCCCGCCAGATGCGCCAGTTCCGACAGACCGGTGACCGCATGAAACCCGAGCCAAAGGCTCAGGGCGAAGCTTGTCGCGACTCTCGTCATCGCACCCTCTCCATCCTTAACGAAGTCTTAACGCGAAACTCCCCCCATCCGTTGTGGGACGCAAACGAAAGAGTCGGGTAAGGTTAACGGGCCGGCCGTGGCGCCTCCCCGCGCTTGTGGCGGCGGGTGCTTTCTCCTATAGGCGGACCTCGACATGTCAGCGCCCTCGCACACTCCGCTCGCCCGTCGGCACCTTCTCGGCATCGCCGGATTGTCGCTGCCCGACATCCACCAGCTCATGGACCTCGCGGAAAGCGAGATCGCCGTCAGCCTTGGTCGGGACAAGAAGAAGTCCGCCCTTCGGGGGCGGACCCAGATCAATCTTTTCTTCGAAGCCTCGACCCGCACCCAGGCCTCGTTCGAGCTAGCGGGAAAACGGCTTGGCGCCGACGTGATGAACATGTCGGTGGCGAACTCGTCGGTCAAAAAAGGCGAGACGCTGATCGACACCGCCATGACGCTGAACGCAATGCGGCCCGATCTTCTCGTCGTGCGCCACCATGCGGCCGGCGCCGTCGCACTGCTGGCCCAGAAGGTCGGCTGTTCCGTCGTGAACGCTGGCGACGGCGCGCACGAGCACCCGACCCAGGCGCTTCTCGATGCCCTGACCATCCGCCGGCACAAGGGCCGCGTCGCCCGCTTGGTGGTGGCGATCTGCGGCGACGTGCTCCACAGCCGCGTGGCCCGCTCCAACATCCTTCTCCTCAACGCGCTCGGCGCGGACGTGCGCGTCGTCGCGCCCTCCACGCTGCTCCCGGCCGGCATCGAGCAGATGGGCGTCACCGTGTTCCGCAACATGGAAGACGGGCTGCGGGACGCCGACGTGGTCATGATGCTGCGCCTCCAGCGCGAGCGCATGGAAGGCTCCTTCGTTCCTTCCGTGCGAGAGTATTTCCGCTTCTTCGGACTGGACGGACAGAAGCTCTCGCGCGCGAAGCCGGACGCGCTGGTGATGCATCCCGGCCCGATGAATCGCGGTGTCGAGATCGCGTCCGACATTGCGGACGGTCCGCAGAGCGTCATCGAGGAGCAGGTGGAAATGGGCGTCGCGGTGCGCATGGCCGTCATGGAATGGCTTGTCGGAGACCATGCCGAGGGCCGGGCATGACCGCCGTCGTTTCCCGCCCGCTTGTTGTCGCCAATGCTCGAATTCTCGACCCGTCCCGTCGCCTGGACGAAGTCGGAACGCTGATCGCCGAAGACGGCATCATCCTCGCCGCCGGCGGGAATGCGCAGAACCAGGGCTTCCCCGAAGGCGCCGAGGTGATCGACGCGCGCGGGATGCTCCTGATCCCCGGACTCGTCGACGCGCGCGTCTTCATGGGCGAGCCGGGCGGAGAGCATCGCGAGACGATCCGCTCCGTGTCCCGCGCGGCCGCCGCCGGCGGCGTCACGTCGATCCTGACCATGCCCGACACCGACCCGGTGATAGACGATCTTGCCCTTGCGCAATTCGTCTCGCGCACGGCGCGAGAAACCGCGATCATCAACGTCTTCCCTTCGGCGGCCCTCACCAAGGGATTGAAGGGCAAGGAGATGACGGAGATCGGTCTTCTCGCCCAAGCTGGTGTGCTGGCCTTCACGGAGGGGCGCCATACGCTGCGCGACCCCGCCCTGATCCGTCGCATCATGACCTATATCCGGGATTTCGACGCGCTCTTCCTGCACGAGACGCAGGATGCCGATCTGACAGGTTCGGGCGTCATGAACGAGGGGCTGCTGGCATCCTGGCTCGGCCTGCCCGGCATCCCGCGCGAGGCGGAAATCATCCCGCTCGAGCGAGACCTGCGCCTCGCAGCCCTCACGGGCTGCCGCTACCACGCGGCCAAGCTTTCGACCGCCGCCTCGCTCGACGTCTTGCGCCGTGCCAAGCGCGAAAACCCGAAAGTCTCGGCCGGCGTCTCCATCAATCACCTGTCGCTGAACGAGAACGACATCGGCGAGTATCGGACCTTCTTCCGCCTGTCGCCGCCGTTGCGGTCCGAAGACGACCGGCAGGCCATGATCGAGGGAATCGCCGACGGCACGCTCGACGTCATCGTGTCCTCGCACGATCCGCAGGACGCCGACGGCAAGCGCCGCCCCTTCTCGGACGCGGAAGCCGGCTCGATCGGGCTGGAAACGTTGCTTCCGGCGGCGCTCCGGCTCCATCATTCCGGCCAGGTTCCACTGGCCCGCATCATCGAGTGCCTGACGGTCGCGCCGGCCAAGCTGCTCAAGCTCGACCGGGGCACGCTGGAGCCCGGCCGCCCGGCCGACTTCGCGCTGGTCGATCTGGACGCGCCCTACGTCTACGACAAGACGCGCATCCGGTCGCGTTCCAAGAACTCGGCCTTCGAGAACGCCCGCTTCCAGGGTGAGGTAATGCGCACGGTGGTGGCCGGGCGCACCGTCTTCGACACCGCCAACGGACCGCTGTGAGGACCTCCGCATGATCTGGACCGGCAGTTCCCCAATGGCCATCGCCGTCTTTCTCGCGGTCGGCTATCTCTGCGGCACGATCGCCTTCGGGTTGATCCTGACGAAGATGTTCGGCCTGGGGGACCTGCGCTCCATCGGCTCGGGCAATATCGGCGCCACCAATGTCCTGCGCACGGGCAACAAGAAGGTCGCCGCTCTGACGCTCGCAGGCGATCTCCTGAAGGCGACGATCCCCATCCTCGTCGCGTGGCGCTGGGGCGCGCCGGCTGCAGCAGCAGCTGGGCTCGGGGCCTTTCTCGGGCATCTTTTTCCGGTTTGGCTGGGCTTCCGGGGCGGCAAGGGCGTCGCGACCTATATCGGCGTCCTTCTCGGTTTCGCGCCGATCGGAATCCTCGTCTTCGCCGCCGCGTGGCTCGGAATGGCGAAAGTCTTCCGCTACTCCTCGCTCGCCGCGCTCACGGCGACGCTGCTCGTGCCAATCGCCTATCTCCTTCTGGGCAATTCCATGGCGGCGGGTCTCACCGCTATCCTGACCGTCTTCGTCTATCTCAAGCATATCCCCAACATCCGCCGCCTCCTGGCAGGAACCGAAAGCCGGATCGGGTCCAAGGGATGAGCTTGGCGGCCGGAGAGCGAGCTTCGCTTTCCGAGGCGGAACGCCTCGCGCGGCTGCGGCTGATCCGCAGCGACAATGTCGGACCCGCGACCTTTCACGCCCTGCTGCGTCGGTTCGGCACGGCCTCGGACGCGCTGACGCATCTGCCCGAACTCGCCGCGCGCGGCGGCACCCGGCGCCGCATCACGATCTGCACGAGCGAAGCGGCCGAAGCCGAATTCATGCGCCTCGGCCGGTTCGGGGCGCGGCTTCTCTGCCATGACGAGGCGGACTATCCGCAGGCGTTGCGCGCGGCCGAGGGTGCCCCGCCGCTTCTTTCCGTCATGGGCGAGGTCACTTGTCTCGCCAAGCCCAGCGTCGCCATCGTCGGCTCGCGCAACGCCGCCGCCGCCGGCGGCCGGCTGACGCGTATGTTCGCGACCGAACTCGGGCAGGCCGGCTATGTCATCGCGTCCGGCCTCGCGCGCGGCATAGACACGGTGGCCCATGAGGCCGCTTTGGAGACGGGAACCATCGGCGTCTTCGCCGGCGGGCTCGACCGCCCCTATCCGCCTCAGAACAAGCCCTTGATGCGCCAGATCGTGGATCGTGGCGGATGCCTTGTCACCGAAATGCCCTTCGGTTGGGAGCCGCGCGCGGTGGATTTCCCAAGGAGAAACCGCATCGTGGTCGGCCTGTCGCTGGCCGTGCTCGTCGTGGAAGCCTCGCTGCGCTCTGGCTCGTTGATCAGCGCGCGCCTTGGTGCCGAGATGGGCCGTCTGGTCTTCGCGGTGCCGGGTTCGCCGCTGGAAGCGCGATCCGCCGGCACCAACGCGCTTCTAAAGGACGGCGCGCATCTGGCGACCGAGACCGCCGACCTGCTCCATGCGCTTCAACCGATGGCCGAGCGCCGCGCGGTGCCGAGCGAGTCCGAGCCGACATTCTTCGAAGGGAATGCCGAGCCCGCAAATGGCGAACGCGAGCGCATCCTTCGGGCCCTCGGCGTCGCTCCGGTCTCGCTGGACGATGTCTCCAGCCATAGTGGCGTCGCCCCGGCGGCGATCCATCTGACGCTCCTGGAGCTGGAACTCGCGGGCCGTCTGGAGCGCCATTCCGGTGGCCGCGTTTCGCTTCTTCCTTGATTGCGCCGCCCCGCTGTTGCAGCGGACGGGTTGACCCACGCGCTTGGGCTGTCCATGTGAACGAAGCGATATTCCGGCGCGTCGGCTTTGCCCGACCGCCTTTCCCAGGACGTGCACATGGACGTGGTCATCGTCGAATCGCCTGCAAAAGCGAAGACGATCAACAAATATCTCGGCAGCAACTACACGGTGCTGGCGTCTTTCGGTCACGTTCGGGATCTCCCGGCGAAGGACGGGTCGGTGCGTCCCGACGACGACTTCTCCATGGACTGGGAGGTGGACAAGCCCTCGCAGAAGCGCCTGAGCGACATCGCCGCCGCCTTGAAGAACGCCGACGCGCTGATCCTCGCGACCGACCCGGATCGCGAAGGCGAAGCCATTTCCTGGCATGTGCTGGAAGTCCTGCGCGAAAAGAAGGTGCTGAAGGACAAGCCGGTCAGCCGCGTCGTCTTCAACGCCATCACCAAGAACGCCGTGCTCGACGCGATGGCCAATCCGCGCGAGATCGACGTGCCGCTGGTGGACGCCTATCTCGCCCGCCGGGCGCTCGACTATCTCGTCGGCTTCACGCTGTCGCCGGTGCTCTGGCGCAAGCTACCCGGCGCGCGCTCGGCCGGCCGCGTCCAGTCCGTGGCGCTGCGGCTCGTCTGCGATCGCGAAGCCGAGATCGAGCGCTTCAAGACCGACGAGTACTGGCAGATCGCCGCCAAGCTCTCGACGCCGCGCGGCGAGGATTTCGAGGCGCGCCTCACCGCCTTCGAGGGCGAGCGGCTGCAGCGCCTGTCGATCAACAACGAGACACGCGCCTTCGCCATTCGCGACATGCTGAACGGCGCCTCGTTCCGCGCCGTCAGCGTCGAGGCCAAGCCCACCAAGCGCAACCCCTCGCCGCCCTTCACCACGTCCAGCCTGCAGCAGGCGGCCTCCGCCAAGCTCGGCTTCGGCGCCTCGCGCACGATGCAGATCGCCCAGCGCCTCTATGAAGGCATGGATATCGGCGGCGAGACGGTCGGCCTCATCACCTATATGCGAACCGACGGCGTGCAGATGGCGCCCGAAGCCATCGACGCGGCGCGCGAGGCGATCGGCGAAACCTTCGGCAAACGCTATGTGCCGGAGAAGCCGCGTCTCTACTCGACCAAGGCGAAGAATGCGCAGGAAGCGCACGAGGCGATCCGCCCGACCAGCTTCATGCGCCTGCCGAAGGACATGGAGCGCTTTCTCGACCGCGATCAGGCGCGCCTCTACGACCTGATCTGGAAGCGCGCCATCGCCAGCCAGATGGCCTCGGCCGAGATCGAGCGCACCACGGTCGAGATCGCGGCCGAGAACGGCGCTCAGAAGGCGCAGCTGCGCGCCACCGGTTCGGTGATCCGCTTCGAGGGCTTCATCGGCGCCTATCAGGACCACCGCGACGATTCCAAGACCCAGGCCGACCAGGAGGCAGAGGAAGACGATTCCGCCCGCCTGCCCGAGATCAAGCCGCAGGACGGACTGAAAAAGCTGGCGGTCAACCCGACCCAGCATTTCACCGAGCCGCCTCCCCGCTTCTCGGAAGCCTCGCTGATCAAGCGGATGGAAGAGCTCGGCATCGGCCGCCCCTCCACCTATGCCGCCACCCTGCAGACGCTGCAGGACCGCGAATACATCGTGCAGGACAAGCGCAAGCTTCTGCCCGATTCCAAGGGCCGGCTGGTCACGGCCTTCCTGCACAACTTCTTCGAAAAGTACGTCGAGTACGATTTTACCGCCGACCTGGAAGGCCAGCTCGACCGCATTTCGGCGGGCGAACTGTCTTGGAAGGACGTGCTGCGCGAGTTCTGGAAGGACTTCTCGGCGCAGGTCGACGGCACCAAGGAACTTCGCGTCACCGACGTTCTCGACGCGCTGAACGAGGAACTGGCTCCGCTCGTCTTCCCCGACCGGGGCGACGGGACGGACCCGCGCGTCTGCCCGCGTTGCGCTCAGGGCAAGCTCAGCCTCAAGCTGGGCAAGTTCGGCGCTTTCGTCGGCTGTTCGAACTATCCCGACTGCGGCTACACGCGCCAGCTCGGATCCAATCTCTCGGCCGAGGGCGTGGAAGGCGATGGCGGCCTGAACGAGCCAAAGGATCTCGGCAGCGACCCGGATTCGGGCGAGCCGATCACCCTGCGCTCGGGCCGCTTTGGGCCCTATGTCCAACGCGGCGACGGCAAGGAAGCCAAGCGCGCCTCCCTGCCGAAAGGCTGGCTGGTTGGCGATATCGACTTCGAGAAGGCTCGCAGGCTGCTGTCCCTGCCCCGCGAGGTTGGCCTCCATCCCGAGTCCGGCAAGCCGATCCTGGCGGGCCTCGGCCGCTACGGCCCGTTCCTCCAGCATGACGGCGGCTATGCCAATCTGGAGACGGTGGAGGACGTGTTCGAGATCGGTCTCAACCGGGCCGTGACCGTGATCGCCGAGAAGAAGGAAAAGGGTCCGCGCGGTCGCGCGACGCCGGCCGCTTTGGCGACGCTCGGCGAGCATCCGACCTTCGGCGGCGAAATCACCGTGCGCGAAGGGCGCTTCGGTCCCTATGTCAACGTCGGCAAGATCAACGCGACCCTTCCGAAGTCGAAGGACCCGGCCTCCGTCACGCTGGAGGAAGCGATCCAGCTTCTGAACGAGCGGGCGGAAAAGTCGGGCAAGGCGCCGACCAAGAAAGCCGCGCCGAAGAAGGCGGCCCCCAAGAAAGCGGCCCCCGCCGAGGGCGACGCGGCGGAGAAGCCGAAGAAGGCACCGGCCAAGCGCGCGGCGGCCAAGCCGGCCGCCAGGAGCGACGAGCCCCCCGCACGGCCCGCCGCTCCCAAGACCGAGTTGATCAAGGCGCCGAAGGCAAAGGCGAAGTAAGGAGTTCCATGGCCAAGCGAGCGATCCCGACCACCGACGAACGCTCGCTGAGCCGGGAGGCGGTCCTGCGCTTCATCGCGGACCACCCGGACCGCGCCACCAAGCGCGATCTGGCAAAGGCCTTCGGGGTCAAGGGCGAGGCACGGGTCGCGCTCAAGGACATCATCGCCGATCTCCAGGCCGACGGCCTCCTGGCTGGCGGTCGCAAGCAATACACCCGCCCCGGCGCGCCGCCGACCGTCACGGTTCTCGAAATCCGCGACCGCGACGACGAAGGCGGCCTTCTGGCCGACCCGGTTGGCTGGGACGAGAGCGATCTCGGTCCCCGTCCCCGCTTCACCGTGCGCCAGAAGCGCGACCAGGCCGCCATCGCCGGGATCGGAGATCGCATCCTGGCGCAGCTCGACTTCGACGCGCCGGAAGGTCCGGCGGCCGACGTCATTCGCCTGCTCGATCGCAAGACTGCTCGGCCGCTTGGCGTCTTCCGCGAGACGGCTGGCGGCGGCGGCAGGGTGGAGCCTGTCGAGCGGCGCCAGCACGAATTCGTCGTCGGCCCCGGCGACACGCGAGGCGCCAAGGATGGCGATCTCGTTGAGGTCGAGCCGTCGCAGCGCATGCGCGCCGGCCTGCCGATGGGATCGATTGCCGAAGTGATCGGCTCGCTTCACACCGAAAAGGCGATCTCCACCATCGCGCTGCACGCGCATTCGATTCCGCATGTCTTCCCGAAATCGGTTCTGGCGGAGGCCGACGCGGCCGGTCCGGCGACCATGGCGCATCGCGAGGACTGGCGCGATCTGCCGCTGGTCACAATCGACCCGCGCGACGCCAAGGATCACGACGACGCGGTCCACGCCGCTATCGACAGCGATCCGTCCAATCCCGACGGGTTCGTGGTGACGGTCGCGATCGCCGACGTCTCTTGGTACGTCCGGCCGCATTCGAAGCTCGACGCGGAGGCCAAGCTGCGCGGCAACTCGGTCTATTTCCCAGACCGCGTCGTCCCGATGCTGCCCGAGCGGATTTCAAATGATCTTTGTTCGCTGCGCGAAGGCGTCGACCGACCGGCGCTGGCCGTGCGCATGATCTTCGACCGCGACGGCGACAAGCGCTCGCATCGCTTCCATCGCATCATGATGCGCAGCCATGCCAAGATCGCCTATCAGGACGCCCAGGGAGCGATCGACGGGACGGAAAAGCTGGTCGATCCGCAGATCGTCGCCAGCGTCCTCCGCCCGCTTTGGGACGCCTATGCCGCGTTGAAGCACGCGCGCGACCGGCGCGCGCCGCTCGATCTCGACCTGCCCGAGCGCAAGATCGTGCTCGATGCGGCCGGCCGGGTCGATCGCGTCATCCTTCCCGAACGGCTCGACGCGCACAAGCTGATCGAAGAGTTCATGATCCAGGCCAACGTCGCCGCGGCAGAGGCGTTGGAGCAGCAGAAACAGGCGCTGATCTACCGCGTCCACGATTCGCCCTCGCTCGCGAGGCTGGAAACGCTGCGCGACTTCCTGCGCACGCTGGATTTACCGCTCGCGAAGACCGGTGCCCTGCGGCCTGCCAATTTCAACGGCATTCTCCACGCCGTGAAGGACACCGAGCACGAGAGCCTGGTGAACGAGGTCGTTCTGCGCTCGCAGAGCCAGGCCGTCTACACACCCGAGAATCTCGGCCATTTCGGCCTCAATCTCATGCGCTACGCGCATTTCACCTCGCCGATCCGCCGCTACGCCGATCTCATCGTCCACCGCGCTCTGGTGAAGGCGTTGGGTCTCGGTGATGGCGGCTTGAGCCGCGAGGACGAGGAGCATCTGGAAGAGACCGCCGAGGCGATCAGTCAGGCGGAGCGCCGCGCCATGGCGGCCGAGCGCGACACGGTGGACCGCCTTATCGCTCATCACCTCGCCGACCGGCTGGGCGAGGAGTTCGAGGGTAAGATTCAGGGCGTCACCAAGTCGGGCCTGTTCGTCCAGTTGCCGACATTCGGCGCCGACGGTTTCATTCCGATCTCGACTTTGGGCGCCGACTACTACCACTATGACGAAGTCGGCCATTCCCTCGTCGGCGAGCGTTCGAAGCGTGGCTTTCGGCTGGGCGATTCGGTCGAGGTGAAGCTGGTGGAAGCCGTGCCGCTGGCCGGCTCGATGCGATTCGAGATGCTGTCCGAACCACGGGAGCTGCCGGCCACGACCGGCTCGTTCCACAAGGCGGCGCGGCGCGGCCACCGTCTCCATCGGCCCGGGCGCACGCCAAAGCCCGCCGGCAAGGGCCCGAAGGCGGCCGCTGGGAAAGGACGGGGAAAGCGATGACCATCGCCCCTCATGAGTCTCATGCGAACGTTCTGGAACCGGCGGCGAGCGACGCGGGCGAGCCGCGCGATACGCTGCAGGCCATGGGGCGTGGCTTCCTCATGCGCTGCCCGCGTTGCGGCAAGGGGCGGCTCTTCTCGGGCTATCTCAAAAGCGTCGATCGGTGCGAAGCTTGCGGTGAAGCGTTCGAGCACCATCGGGCCGACGATCTGCCCCCCTATCTCACGATCTTCATCGTCGGCCATTTGGTGGTCGCGCTGTTCATGGGCATGGAACAGGTCACGGACCTGCCGCTCTGGGCGCATCTGGCCATCTGGGTTCCCGTTACGATTGCTCTCTCGCTTGTGCTGCTTCGGCCTCTGAAAGGCGCCACGATCGGTCTTCAATGGGCCATGCGGATGCATGGGTTCGGCGGACGGGGCGAGGAAAGCGATAGCTGAGACGACCTGTTGGAGCCCGAAGACCTTGACTTCGGCGTCTCCATAAGTAGTGTTCGCCGCGATAAGGGCGCATGGTTTCGTGCGCCTGTTCGGCTTGTGTCGCTTGGCGAGATGGGCCAGATACAATCTCTAATGTCCTGCATGCCCCGTGCGACGCCTGTTCGGCCCGCCGTCAGACGCAGGGCCACGATTCGCCAGGATGGACGCACAATGGCCAAGGCTACAACGATCAAGATCAAGCTGCTCAGCACGGCTGACACCGGCTTCTTCTACGTCACCACGAAGAACAGCCGTACGATGACCGACAAGATGGTCAAGACGAAGTACGATCCGGTCGCTCGCAAGCATGTCGAGTTCCGCGAGACCAAGATCAAGTAAGTCTTCGTCCGTTTCGGATTTCGAGAACGCCGCCCCTTCCGGGCGGCGTTTTTCGTTTGGGGGATAGGCTGTGAGACAGCGATCGTACGGAGTTTGAAAGTCGGCTCGGCGTGACGCAGAACACCACCATCGCATCAAGCGTCGAGGCACGCCAAAGCGTGCTTGCCTGGAGCGGGAGCGATTTCGTGTCGGGAATGGTCACGGAGGGCGCGTCAAGCTTTGAACCCTCCCCTAGGGGGAGCAGTTCACCCCATCGCCGCTATATCGCCATATCGGCTACGGGTTGGTTCTGATCGCTGAAGCTCGCCGACCCTAGAGGCGACCTCTAGCGTGGCAGCAAGCATATGATCGAAGCTGTAAAAGTGGTCGGCCGGCGCGCCGATCGCGGCACGAGGATACCGCGTATGACCAGCTGCCGGCCGACCGCCCCACGGGACCCAGGAGATGCGGCGGACCTGAGCATTCCATGGGGAAACTGAGAACAGACGCTTGTCTGTGACCTCGAAACCCTACCCTTCCAGACTTGCCGAGAATCGAAGGGGAATCAATCTCGATAATGCAAAATGCTCCCATTCGTTTTAGGAATGGTTAAGGTCCGGCCGTCGAGAGATCGCTGGCGACGACGACGCGGTTTCGCCCGCCCCGCTTCGCCTCGTAAAGCGCGATGTCGGCTCGCTTCATCAGCCCGCGCGGTTCCATCCCGTTCAACCTGGCAAGCCCCACGCTGGACGTCACGGGTATTGCCAGATCCTGGACCTCGAAGGGTTCCACCTCGATCAACTTGCGCAGCCGTTCCGCCGCACCCTCGGCGGAGGCAAGATCGGTGTCGGGCATGAGAAGCGCGAACTCCTCGCCGCCGATCCGTGCCGCGAGATCGCTGGCACGAAGGCTGCGACGCACGCGCTCCGCGAACTGACGAAGCACCTCGTCTCCGACATCATGGCCATAGGTGTCGTTGATCTGCTTGAAGTGATCGATATCGAGGATCAGGACGCAGAGCGGTCTGCCGCTGCGAGCGGACTGTTCGCTTGCCTGAGCCAGATGCCCGTCGAGAAAGCGACGATTGTAGAGGCCGGTCAGAGGATCGATCGTCGCAAGCTCGATCGTCGTCTGCACGCTGCGCCGCAGGCCTTCGTCGTATCGTCTGCGCTTGATCTGGGTGCGAATGCGCGCCAGCAGTTCGTTCGGGTCGAGCGGGCGCTGACAATAGTCGTTGGCCCCCAGTTCCAGGCCGCGCGTGACGCGCGCCTCATCCTCCGGTCCCGCGATCAACAGGATCGGCGTCTGGCGCGTGCCTTCGTTGGACCGCAGGCGCGAACACAGGCGCAAGGCATCGAACGCTTCGGCCTGGAGATCGAGGATGAAAAGGTCGACCGGCTCGGCGGGGTTCAAGGCCGCCTCGGGCTCCGTAGCCGGCACGATCGTATGTTCGGCGCCGACGAGGCGTTTGAGCCGAAGCGCTTCCTCCGGCCGGGCCATCATCGCGCAGAGGCGACCGTTCCGCCCCATGGTCTCGGCTCCGAGATTCCAGGGCTCCGCCACGACCCGCGCTGCCGTCTCGGCGCGCACGCGCAGTTCGTCCGTGAGCATCTTCAGGCGGGTCAGGCTGCGGATGCGCGAGAAGAGCGGTAGTCCGCGCACGGGCTTGGTCAGGAAATCGTCCGCCCCGGCCTCGAGGCCGCGAACGCGGTCCGCCTGCTGGTCGAGCGCCGTGACGAGCACCACCGGGATATGCAGCGTCGTCGGCTCCGCCTTCAGACGGCGGCAGACCTCGTACCCATCCATATCCGGCATCATCACGTCGAGCAGAACGAGATCGACCATCTCGCGGCGGCAGATATCAAGTGCCTCTGGGCCGGACGAGGCGAGCAGAACCTCGAAATACTCCTCGGATAGCTGCGCCTGCATCAGCCGGCGATTGACCGGCATGTCGTCCACCACGAGGATCCGGGCAGACATGGCTCAGGCGTCGCCGAGGAAGGACTTGATGGTTTCGATAAATTTCAGGACGGAGATCGGCTTCGAGATATAGGCTTCGCATCCGCCCTTGCGGATTCGCTCCTCGTCGCCCTTCATGGCAAAAGCCGTCACAGCGATGACGGGAATCGACCGCAGTTCGGGATCGGCCTTCAGATCGCGCGTGACGTCGAGGCCGGAAACCTCGGGAAGCTGGATATCCATGAGAATGAGGTCAGGGCGATGTTCACGCGCGAGATCGACCGCGGTCAACCCCGAACGGGTCTGCACCGTGCGATAGCCGTGAGCCTCGATCAGGTCGCGGAAGAGCTTCATATTGAGCTCGTTGTCCTCGACGATCATGACGGTCTTGGTCATACGCATACCCTCTGCCAGGCGTGATCTCACCCGGTTCCCGACCTTCAATAGGCAAAGCTAGAGCAATTTGATTTAACAATTCGGCAATCTCGCTCTTCGAAGGATGAAGGCTACGATTATGATTAACGAGAACTACCGTAGCGGAAACCATGAAGCCCAGCAGACCGCATCGGGTCTCGCGGTCGAAGCTTTGTCCTTTATCGCCAGCGACGGCCTTCTGTTCAGCCGGTTCCTGCGCCTCACCGGTCTTGAACTCGAAAACCTGCGCCAAGCCGCCGACGAGCCGGCGTTCCTCGCTGGCGTGCTCGATTTCGTTCTGTCCGACGAGCGGATCCTGACGGATTTCGCCGCTCATATCGACGTGCCTCCCGAGCGTGTGGCGGCCGCGCGGCGAGTGATGGCCGGGCCTTATGCGGAATCCTATTCCTGATGACGACAGTCGGACCCACGATCGACGCTCTTCCCAAGAACCATGACGCATTGATCGTTCTGGATGTGGACGAAGTGGTGCTGCATTTCATCGCACCCTTCTGCGAACTTCTGGCGGAGCATGGCGCCAAGCTGCATTTCGAAAGCTTCCGTCTGACAGGGAACGTGCGCTCGATCTCGACTGGCGCCGCCGTATCGGGCCATGAGCTGGATCGGATCACGGCGCTCCTTTATGCCGACCAGACCGAGCGCCAAGCCCCCGTGGATGGCGTAGTGGAAGCCCTAGCAGACCTGCGACAGAAAGCGGACGTCGTCTATCTCACGGCGATGACGCCGAGCTACTACAAGCAGCGACGGGCGCTTCTGGACAGCCATGGGCTGAGCGATCCGATGATCGCGACGGAACGCTCAAAAGGCGGCCTGATTGCCGAGATGCGGCAACGCTGGCGCGGGCCCATCGTCTTCGTGGACGATCTTCCACCCAATCTGGAGGGCGCGCGGCGCAGTGCGCCGGACATCCATCTCGTGCATCTCATGGCCAATCGCGAGTTTCGCGCGCATCTCCCGCCCATGCCCCATGGCACACAGCGCGCCGAGGACTGGCGCGACGCGGCCGCGAAGATCACGGTGCTCTTGGCGAATGCGAACGAAGAGCGCCGCTAGACGCCCTTCACCTCAGGCCAGTTCCACGTCTATCACGCCGGGCGAAGCCTTGATGGCGCTCGCCATCTGTGGCGAAACGCGGAACTTGCCGGGAAGCGCGATCTCCACTTCCCGCTCGCCATCGTCGCGAAGGAGGATCAGCGACACATCGCTGTCTCCTCCGGCGCGAAGCTGGTTCTGAAACAGGGAGAAGGGCTTGGCGTCGCGCAGGAAGATGCGTAGCGCCTTCTGCATCTTCTCCGCCTCTGCCTCCAGGGATTGGACGCCAGATGCACGCAGGGAAATGCCCTCCGGCCGGTCCTCCGCCGAAACGGTGACGATGACCGAAGCGCCCGGCTCCAGCTTGTCGCGGAAGGCGATCAGAGTTTCCGTGAACAGGACGATCTCGTACTGACCCGTCGCGTCCGAGAGCTGGACGATGCCGATCTTGCCGCCCGTGCGGGTTTTGCGCTCCTGGCGCGAGGTCACCGTTCCCGCCAGCCGGCCCGCCGTCTGGCCCTTGCGCACGCCGGCCACGACCTCGGCATAGGATTGGACCTTCAGCCGCTTCATCGCATCCTTGTACTCGTCCAATGGATGGGCCGAGAGATAGAAGCCGATCGACTGGAACTCGCGAAGAAGCTTCTCCGTCGTCGTCCAACCCGGCACGTCGGCCAGACGCAGCGGCTCCGGCTCGCCGCTGCCGCCGAACATGTCGTGCTGGCCAGAAGTCCTGCCCTCTTGCGCCAGCGCGGCATAGGACGCCAGCTTTTCCAGATTGCCGCAGAGCTTGGCGCGGTCGAGACCGAAACTGTCCAGCGCGCCAGCGGCGATCAGATGTTCCAGCGTCCGCTTGTTGACGATCTTCGGGTCGATTCGGGCGCAGAAATCTTCGAGGCTCTTGAACGCCCCTCCATCCTGCCGCCGCTCCACGATGTGGTCCACGGCCTGTTCGCCGACGCCCTTGATGGCGGCGAGCGCGTAGATGATCTGCCCGTCCTGCACCTCGAACGCCCGGTGGGACCGCTGCACGGAGGGCGGCACGACGAGGATGCCAAGACGCTTGGCGTCCAATCGGAAGTCGTTGAGCTTGTCGGTGTTGCCCATGTCCAGCGTCATGGACGCGGCCAGGAACTCGACCGGGTAGTTCGCCTTCAGATAGGCCGTATGGTACGAAACCAGCGCATAAGCGGCGGCGTGGCTCTTGTTGAAGCCGTAGTCGGCGAACTTGGCCAGAAGGTCGAAGATCGTGTTGGACTGCGCCTTCGGAATGCCGTTCTTGACGCAGCCTTCGACGAAGCGCACCCGCTGCACGTCCATCTCGGCGCGAATCTTCTTGCCCATGGCGCGGCGCAGCAGATCGGCCTCGCCCAGCGTGTAGCCGGACAGGACCTGCGCGATCTGCATCACCTGTTCCTGGTAGATGATGACGCCCTGCGTCTCCCGAAGAATCGGCTCGATCTTCGGGTGGATGATCTCGACTTCTTCTTCCTTGTGCTTGCGCGCGTTGTAGACCGGGATGTTCTCCATCGGGCCCGGGCGATAAAGCGCGACCAGTGCCACGATGTCCTCGAACCGGTCGGGCCTCATGCCGATCAGCGCCTTGCGCATGCCGACCGATTCCACCTGGAACACGCCGACCGTCTCGCCGCGCGTCAGGAGATCGTAAGTCGGCTTGTCCTCCAAAGGCACTGCGCCGAGATCGATCCGCTCGCCGCGACGCGCGATGAGGTCAACGGCGGTCTTCAGCGTCGTCAGCGTCTTGAGGCCAAGGAAATCGAATTTCACGAGGCCCGCCTGCTCCACCCATTTCATGTTGAACTGGGTGACCGGCATGTCGGAGCGCGGATCGCGATACATCGGCACGAGCTTCGACAGCGGCCGGTCGCCGATCACGATGCCGGCGGCGTGGGTCGAGGCGTGTCGATAGAGGCCTTCCAGCTTCAAGGCGATGCTGAGAAGGCGGTCCACCACCTCCTCCTTGCGCCGCTCCTCCTGTAGGCGTGGCTCGTCCTCCAGCGCCTGGGCGAGCGTGACCGGATTGGCTGGGTTCTGGGGCACGAGCTTGCAGAGCTTGTCGACATGGCCGTAGCTCATTTCGAGCACGCGGCCGACGTCGCGCAGCACGGCGCGCGCTTGCATCGACCCGAAGGTGATGATCTGCGCGACCTGCTCGCGACCGTATTTCTGCTGGACGTAGCGGATCACCTCTTCGCGCCGGTCCTGGCAGAAGTCGATGTCGAAGTCGGGCATCGACACGCGGTCCGGATTGAGGAAGCGCTCGAAGAGAAGTGCGAAGCGAAGCGGGTCGAGATCGGTGATGGTCAGCGAATAGGCCACCAGCGACCCCGCGCCCGAGCCACGGCCGGGCCCCACCGGAATCCCCTGCGCCTTGGCCCATTTGATGAAGTCCGCCACGATCAGGAAATAGCCGGGGAACTTCATGCGTTCGATGACCGAAAGCTCGAATTCGAGCCGCTCGCGATAGCTCTCTTCCGTCTGGCCCGCCGCCGGGCCATGAGCGGCCAGACGCATCTCCAGCCCCTCCTGCGCCTGTCGGCGCAGCTCGGATGATTCCGCCAGCTCGGCCTGGGTGGCATCAGCATCGGCACCGGCAAAGCGCGGCAGAATTGGCTTGCGGGTGCGCACGCGGTAGGAGCAGCGGCGCGCGATCTCGATCGTGTTCTCGATCGCCTCCGGCAGGTCGGCGAAGAGCAGCGCCATGTCGTCCTGCGACTTCAGGCAATGGTCGCGCGTCAGGCGGCGGCGGTCCTCGTGGCTGACCAGCCGATTGCAGGCGACGGCAATCAGCGCGTCATGCGCGTCGAAATCCTCGTTGCAGAAGAAGAAGGGCTCGTTGGTCGCGACCAGTGGCAGGCCAAGCTCGTAGGCGAGCGCGACCGTCTCTCCCTCGGTGCGACGCCCCCGCCCCTCATGCCGCTGGAGCTCGACATAGAGCCGGTCGCCGAAGAAGCCGGCGAGCTTTTCCAGACGCGCGCGAGCGACCAGCCCCTGCCCGGCGGTGATGGCCGTGCCGATCGGCCCGAGCGGACCGCCGGTCAGGGCGATGACGCCCTCGGCATGCTCCCCCAGCCAGTCTACCAGGACATGAGGGCGCATGTTGCCGTCATGTGCGAGATAGGAACGCGAGACGAGTTCCACGAGATTCTCGTAGCCCCGCTCGGTGGCCGCCATCAGGACCAGCGAGCCGGATGAGCCGAAGCCGGATCGATCGCGCGGGTTGCCCTCGACATCGCTAAACTCGACATCGATCTGGCAACCGATGATAGGCTGGATGCCGGACTTCGCGGCCTTCTCGGAGAACTCCAGCGCACCGAAGAGATTGCCGGTGTCGGCGATGCCGATGGCCGGCGCGCCGTCCGCCTTCGCGAATTTGATGATCTGATCGACCCGGAGCGCGCCTTCGAGAAGCGAATAGGCGCTGTGCACGCGAAGATGAACGAAACGTAGAGGCGCAGGAGCGCCCTTCTTCTCTTCGGCCATGACGAGATCCCCGGTGTCCGCGCGGACGCCGTCCAGGCGACCGCCGAGCCGCGCATCGACCTCGAGTTCGCCAAGCGACTCGTTGTCGATATCTTCGGCAAGGAATTCGTCAGTGTCCCAATTCATAGGCCAGAGTCCAGCCCGCGTCGTCGGATGTCCCCGTCTTTCGACGGACGGGCGATCACATCAGGTGAAGGATAAGCGCAAAGCTCGCCACGAAGGCGGAGACGGCGGTGAGCGAGGCGATTTCTCTGAGAACCAGCATTTCAATCTCCATCAAGCTGTGTTCTCAATTTGTTCCATATTTCAGTCGAATGCAAGAACAAAGGCGGAACAAATTCGTCAGGACTTCTAAAACGTTAAAGGCCCGGCGGAAACCGCCGGGCCTTTAACGTTTCGACGTGGCGGACTGGAAGCTGTCAGACGGACCCATGCTTTCCGAGGAAGCCATCGGCCGTGCGCAGGCTGAGCGCCATGATCGTCAGTGCTGGGTTGGCGGCGAGCGAACTCGGGAAGACCGAATTGTCGGCGATCCAAAGATTGGGAATGTCGAAACTGCGGCCATGGGGATCGACGACATTCTCGCCAGCATTCGTCCCCATGCGGCATGTCCCGATCGTATGGGCCGTGCGGTCCAGCACCCAGATGTCGCTTGCGCCGGCGGCTTCCCAGACCGATTTCATGAAACCGATGGCATGTGCGCGAAGCCGCTTCTCGTTCTCGCCATAGCCGAAGCGGATGATCGGCTTCGGCATGCCGCGGCCGTCCAGCTCGTCCGACAGGATCAGGTAGTTGTCGTCGCTCGGCAGCCCCTCGCCGTTGATGCCGATGCCGGCGACGTGATTGTAGCAATCGAGATAGTCGGTCAGCCGCTGGCCCCAGAGCCCTCTTCCCCGCGCCACCTGATCGGCCCAGGTCTGCAAGACGACGCCGAGGCTTTGCACGAGATAGCCACCCGCGAAATCCGCGTTTTTGGGGCGCAGCATATCCTCGGTGATGAGGGCTGAAGGATAGCCCTTGTTCATCCGCATCTCTGTTGGAAACGTGCCCCAGACTTGCGTCGCGACATGGGCGGTGTAATTGCGCCCAACTTGTCCGCTCGAGTTCGCGATGCCCTGACGCAGAAGAAGGCGCGGCGTCTCGATCGCGCCGGCGCAAAGGAACACGGCCGCGCAGCGCTGCCGGACCTCGCGCTCACCCTGGAGATAGACGACGGCGATGACGCGTCCCTGCGTGTCGAACTCGAAATGAGTAGCGAAACACTCGTCTCGGATCTCGGCACCCCTTGCCACGGCAAGTGGGAGATAGGTCACGTCCATCGACGTCTTGGCCCCGTTGCGGCAACCCTGATGGCAGTAGCCGCAATTAACGCAAGCCTCACGCGTGGGACCATCCGCCTGCTCAAAGCGCCGGGAGACGACCGCAACCGGGCCGTCGCTCGCCGTCGCGCCAATCGCGGCACAGCCCGCCGCCATGGCTTGCGCCGGTGCGTTCCGAAGCACGGGCGGGAGGCCATAGCCGCGCGCGGGGTCCCACGGATAGGAGGCAGGACCCGACACGCCAACAAAGCGCTCGATCTCCTCGTAATAGGGCACGAGGTCTTCCAGCCGCAGAGGCCAGTCGCGCCCCTTGCCTGTTTCGGTTTGAAGCCGAAGGTCGCGCCCGTCAGCACGGGGCACGAAGGCGCCCCAGTGCAGCATGGAACCGCCGACGCCGACACCGCTATTGTTGGCGCCGAACGCTTCCGGCATCGAGCCACCGCTGATCCGCTCGTCCATCCAGTAGAGGTCCGACGACAAGGTCTCGTCGGCGGCATACTCCTCTTGGGACCGATTCGATCCCGCTTCCAGCGCGACGACACGCAGGCCAGCGGAGGCCAAACGTGCGAGCAAGGGCGAACCGCCCGCCCCCGTTCCGATCACCACGGCATCGACCGTCTCGTCCAATCCGTAGCGCGCCATCAGGTCGAGCCTCATCGGACGCTCTGCCCTGCGGCTGGAGAAATCGGCTCGGGTTCCCAAGTCTCGCGCTCGCCGATTGCGACCTTGCGAAAGCCGACAAACCGCTCGCCCGTCTCGCCGCCATTCGCGAAGCCGGAATATCCGATGCGAGCCATCACAGCGGGGTGGGCGACGTAATGCCGGACGGAATCGGACCGCACCTCCTCGAACCAAAGCGCCATCTGCTTGGCGTCGAACAAGGTTGAGTCGCTTGATCTGAGATCATCCGCCGCGGCAATCGCCTCCAGAATTTCGTCCTGCGATGCGCCGTCGAGTGTCGCGAAATCTGCTCCATCTCGGTGGCGCGCGATAGCATCCAGCGTGTCGAGCCCAATCTTGTAGGCGTTCGGGTCTGTCGGAAGGGCTTCGTAACGCCAGCCGTTTCCGTCCTGATCCCCCATCATCCGGTCCAGTCGGAGGGCAATATCGATCCCGTAGGCCGCGGCCGTTGGAATGATCCGGGCCAACATGGCCCTAAGCGTCACGATCTGAGCTTCAGAGAAAGCGCGGGGTTCAGCGTCGGGGTCGTCTGGACGCGCCCGCTCGGCCAGCGCCTCGCGCAACCTGTCGCTAACGCGCTCCACTGGAACGAGATCGGTACAGAGTGGCGGATTTGAAGGAGTCGGGGGCACGCGGAGGACGCTGGACAACGGCTGTTCCCATTCAGCTAGAACGGTTCAAAGACCGCCGACTAACTAATGAGCCACCAAAACGCTGCATGGCATCCGCCGACATGTTGCCGCATCGGCAACAAGCGGCCCGGCCAAACCGGCAGCGAAACCGGCTTGTCCGCGAGCGCCGACGCCTAAAGCGTGTGGCTGAGTACCTTCCCGTCCTGAAGCGTCACCGCCCTGTCCATGCGCCGGGCGAGATCGTGATTGTGCGTGGCAATTAGAGCCGCCACGCCGGACTGGCGCACCAGCGCCGTCATCGCGTCGAAAACATAATTCGACGTGGTCGGGTCGAGATTTCCCGTCGGCTCGTCCGCCAAAAGCACGAACGGATTGTTGGCGACGGCCCGCGCGATGGCGACACGCTGCTGCTCGCCGCCCGAAAGCTCCGACGGACGGTGCTTGGTGCGATGGCCAAGACGCATATAGTCGAGCAATTCGTGCGCCCGCTCGGCCGCGACCTCCCGCTTCAAACCGCCGATCATCTGCGGCAGCATGACATTCTCAAGCGCCGAGAATTCCGGCAGGAGATGGTGGAACTGATAGACGAAGCCGATCGCCGCTCGGCGCATGGCGGTGCGACCCGCATCGTCCAGCGCGCCGCAAGACTGGCCGTTGACGATGACGTCTCCTGCATCGGGCCTCTCCAGAAGGCCGGCAATGTGAAGCAGCGTCGATTTGCCGGAGCCGGACGGCGCCACGAGAGCCACCATCTCGCCGGGCATGATGTCGAGATCGGCCTGCTGGAGGATCGTCAGCCGCGACTCACCCTGCACGAAGTGGCGTTCGACGCGTTCGAGCCGAAGGGAAGCATTCTGCATCATTCGTACCGGAGCGCCTCGACGGGATCGAGTTTGGACGCCTGCCAGGAGGGGAAGATCGTCGCGAGGAAGGACAGGCCGACGGCCATGAGAACCACGGTCGCGACCTCGCGCGGATCGATCTCCGCCGGAAGGCGGCTGAGGAAATAGAATTCCGGGTTGAAGAGTGTTGTGCCCGACACCCAGGAGAAGAACTGCCGAAGGTTCTCGATGTTGAGGCAGAACAGAGTGCCTAGCGCAAAGCCGGCAATCGTGCCGGAGACCCCGATCGAGGCCCCCGTGATCAAGAACACCCGCATGATGGAGCCGCGCGTCGCGCCCATCGTGCGCATGATCGCTATGTCCCTGCCCTTGTCCTTCACCAGCATGAAAAGTCCGGAGATGATGTTGAGCGCCGCCACGAGAACGATCAGCGTCAGGATGATGAACATGACGTTCCGCTCGACCTCCAAAGCCGAGAAGAAGCTCTCGTTCTGGCGCTGCCAAGTCACCGTGTAGTTCGGACGCGCAGCGGCCTGTTCGATCGGCGCCTGGAGCGCGGAGACCTTGTCGGGATCGTTGACGAAGATCTCAATCGACTGCGCCTGGTTCTCCTGGTTGAAGAAGAGCTGCGCCTCGCCGAGCGGCATGTAGACATAGGCCGCGTCATATTCCGAAAGCCCGATCTCGAAGATCGCGACGATCGGGTAGGCTTTCACGCGCGGCGTCACGCCGAGCGGCGTCACGTCGCCCTCGGGCGAAACCAGGGTGATGGAGTCGCCCAGCCTCAACCCCAAAGAATCGGCCAGGCGGCTGCCGATCGCGACGCCCTGGCTCGTGTCGAAATTCTCGATCGTGCCGAGCTTGATGTTCGATGCCACAGGCTTCAGCCGCAGAAGGTCCTCGCCGCGCACGCCCTTCACCAGCGCGCCGGTGCTCGCATTGTTGGAGCCCGTCGCCAGAACCTGCCCCTGCACGAGCGGCATGGTGAAGGCGACCCCGGGCACGCCGGCGAGACGACGCGCCACCTCGTCATAGTCGGTCAGGGGCTGGTCCATCGGCTGCATGATGACATGGCCGTTGACGCCTAGAATGCGGGTCAGCAACTCACCGCGAAAGCCGTTCATCACCGACATGACGATGATAAGGGCGGCAACGCCCAGCATGATGCCGAGGAAGGAGAAGCCCGCGATCACCGACACGCCGGCATCCCGCCGCCGCGACCGGAGATAGCGTCCCGCGATCATCCACTCGAAGCGCGAGAAGGGCTTCGTCTTCGGGGCGGGACCAGTGTTCACCGTAGCGGCGGAGAGCGTCTTCATGCAGCCATCCGAGATCAGGCCGACAAGCGACGCAGAACGTCGCCGACGGGGAGCGTTTCGCGCTCGCCGCCCGCTCGCAGCTTGATCTCCACTTCGCCAGCCTTGGCGCCGCGCGGGCCAACAATGACCTGAACCGGCAGACCGATCAGGTCCATAGTCGCGAACTTGGCGCCCGCGCGCGTGTCCTGATCGTCGTAGAGGACGTCCTGCCCCGCTGCCTGCAGCTCCGCATAGAGGCGCTCGCAAACCGCGTCGCAATCGGCGTCACCGGGCTTCATGTTGACGAGGCCAACGTCGAACGGCGCGACCCCCTTCGGCCAGATGATACCGTTCTCGTCATGCGAAGCTTCGATGATAGCAGCGATCAGGCGGCTTGGGCCGATGCCGTAGGACCCCATGAACACGGGCACATCCTTACCATCGGGGCCGGTCACGTTGGCCTTCATGGGCTCGGAATACTTCGTGCCGAAATGGAAGATATGGCCGACCTCGATGCCGCGCGCCGCGACGCGGTCGCTCTCCGGCAGCGCGTTCCATGCGGCCTCGTCATGCATCTCGTCCGTCGCCGCGTAGGGCGTGGTCCATTTCGTCACGATCGCGTCGAGCGCGGCCGCGTCGGAGAAGTCCACCCCTTCGGCCGGCACGTCCATGCCGAGATAGTCGCGATGACAGAACACTTCGCTCTCGCCGGTCGAGGCGAGAATGATGAATTCGTGGCTCAGCTTGCCCCCGATCGGACCGGTATCGGCGCGCATCGGAATGGCTTTGAGGCCCATGCGCTCGAACGTGCGGAGATAGGCGACGAACATCCGGTCATAGGCGGTCTTCGACGACTCGTAGTCGATGTCGAAGGAATAGGCGTCCTTCATCAGAAACTCGCGCGAGCGCATCACGCCGAAGCGGGGGCGCACCTCGTCCCGGAACTTCCACTGGATGTGGTAGAGGTTCAGCGGTAGGTCCTTGTAGGACCGGACATAGGACCGGAAGATGTCGGTGATCATCTCCTCGTTGGTCGGACCGAACAGAAGCTCGCGTTCGTGGCGGTCCTCGATCCGCAGCATCTCCTTGCCGTAATCGTCGTAGCGCCCGCTTTCGCGCCAGAGATCGGCGGATTGGATGGTCGGCATCAGCATCTCGATCGCCCCGGAGCGGTCCTGCTCCTCGCGAATGATGTTGGAGACCTTGTCCAGCACGCGCTTGCCCAGCGGCAGCCAGGAATACAGCCCCGCCGCCTGCTGACGGATCATCCCAGCCCGCAGCATGAGCCGATGCGAGACGATTTCCGCTTCCTTCGGTGTTTCCTTCAGAATCGGCAGAAAGTAGCGGGAAAGGCGCATGGGGACTCTAAGCTCGGGCGAGAGAACGAAGACGCGAGGCCAAGCCTCGCTCGGCTTCTTAACGGCTCAGGAACCGAAAGCAAAGCCACGCCCTCGATTGTCGCCGGACCCAATGCTGCCGCCGCGTCCTGCCGCTTGTATCGAGCAAGGAACAATATGCTCAGACATAAGGCGCGCTGCGAAAGAAAGTGTCATACTTCTGCCATTTGTGCTCGACAACGGCGAGATTCGGAGTCTAAGCTCAAGCATCAACAAGCGCCGAATGGCGCACTTACCGGCAAGTCGCGTTTGGGAGGACGTGATCTTCGGCGCGCCAAGGCGCAGCCTCGGTCCAAGGACCGATGTAAGATCCAGGCTTGCGATCTAAAATGCGAGGCAGTGCCTCGCATTTTTTTTGTCTTGAGTTTGCTGGTTTCAATCAGGAATGCCCGCCTCGGTTGGGGCCACTTCTGCTTGTGCGGCTGCAATCACGTTCCCGGAACAATATGCGGCAGGCTATCAAGGCTGAGACCGAGATACTGAGTGCCGACGTAGAAGAGCGCAAAGACCGCGCAGGCCAGAAGCGTCGTGCGCACAATGGTCCGCCATGCGTGGAAGCGGCTGGGAGCACTATGAGTCGTGCCTAGCACCACCTCGCCATCGTCGATTTGCGAGCGCGCACCGATCGGCAGAACGAGAAAGAGCACCGTCCACCAGATCACGAAATAGATCGCAATGGATGTGACGATGCTCATCGATTGTCTCCTCGCCGCAGACCGTCCCTAATGGGACCGGCTCAGGCTAGTTCTTAACCACGAAAACGGTAACCGCCGGCTTCTTGCCCCAAGCGTCGTTCGCCTCTCCGCGAACGGCGCGACGAACCGCTTCCCGCACGAGTTCCAAGTCCTTGCGACGACCGCGCGGAATGCTTTCCACTGCACCTGCGGCCGCGTCGAGCAGGACCTCGGTCATATCGTCGCCATTCTCGTCCTTCTCGGGAAGCCCCATGGCGACGATTTCGGGATCAAGTTCGAGTTCGAGCTTGGTGTTCAGCTCAATTAGCACCGAGACATGGCCGGCAAAGGCCAAGCGCCGACGCTCGTCGATGCCCATCTCCTTCGTGCCGCCAATCAGGAACCCGTCCTTGTAGAAGCGGCCGACGGGCACTTCGTCGATGATCGTTGCGGGACCGGGAGCCAACCGCACCAGCTTGCCATTGCGCAGCGACACGACGTCCGGCACGCCGAGTTGCTTGGCAAGCTCAGCATGGGCTGCCAGATGCGCCGGCTCGCCATGCGCAGGCACCGCGATCTTCGGGCGCGTCCATTCGTACATCCGACGCAGCTCGGAGCGACGTGGGTGGCCGGACACGTGAACCAGCTTGTCGTGATCCTCGATCACGATGATGCCGCGCTCGATCAACCCGTTCTTGACCTCGTTGATCGCCTTCTCGTTGCCCGGAATGCTGCGGGAGGAGAAGATGACGGTGTCGTCGCGCGACAACGCCACGGCCGGATGCTCGTCCTTTGCAAGCTTGGATAAGGCCGCGCGCGGCTCGCCCTGGCTGCCGGTTAGGACGATCACGGCCTTCTCGCGCGGAATGTAGCCGAAATCCTGCTCGCTGACGAAAGGCGGCAGGGATTCGAGATAGCCGAGTTCGGAGGCGACATCGGCCACGCGCTTCATCGAGCGCCCCATCAGGAGAACCTGACGACCCGCCAGATCGGCGGCTTGCGCGATCGAGCGGATGCGGCCGACATTCGAGGAGAAGGTCGTGACCGCGACGCGACCCTTGGCTGTCCCGATGATCTCGGCGAGCGACGCGGATACTTCCTTCTCGCTCGGAGACTCTCCTTCACGCATCGCGTTGGTCGAGTCGCAGACGAGAGCGAGCACGCCTTCGTCGCCAATCTCGCGCAACCGCTTCTCGTCGGTCGGCTGCCCAAGGCCAGGCGTCGCGTCGATCTTCCAGTCACCCGTATGGAGCACGGTTCCGAGCGGCGTGCGAATGGCGAGCGCAACCGGCTCCGGGATCGAGTGCGTGACATTGACCGCCTCGATAGAGAACGGTCCCACGTCGAAACGATCGCCCGCACGGAAGATCGTGATCGGCACTTTCGGTGCGCCGGGCTCGCCCTCGCGCTTGGCGGCGAGCAGCGCGGCCGTGAAGGGCGTCGCATAGACAGGCGCCTTCAGGCGCGGCCAAAGGTCGAGAACCGCTCCGTAATGGTCCTCATGCGCATGGGTGATAATGATGCCCTTGAGGGCGTGCAGCCGCTGCTCGATGAAGGTCGTGTCGGGAAACACGAGGTCCACGCCCGGCAGTTCGGGGCCGGCGAAGGACACGCCGCAGTCGATGGCGATCCATTCCCGGTTGTCCGCAGGGCCGAATCCATAAAGGGCGAGATTCATACCGATCTCGCCGATGCCGCCAAGCGGCACGAATACCAGTTCGTTCAAGTCACAGTCGCTTTCAAAACAGGCCGAATATCGGCGTCTTCATTTCCAAAGGCAGGGATCACCTGCAAACTCACTGAGCGGCCGACGCATCAGGGCGCGGCAACAGGAAGACATCTCCAGCCGAGATCTCGAGACGACGTGCGTCCTGGGTTTCCAGAACCAATCGACCCGATTCATCGAGATCGGCGAAACGACCTTCCAAGGTTCGATCCGAGAGATTCACGCGGCATGTCTGGCCGAGCCCAGCGGCTCCCGCCATCCATTCCGTGCGTATGTCCGAGAAATGGCGTCCCCGACGCCATAAGTCCAGAGCCCATTCCACGCCGTCCGCGAGAGCCAGGAAGGTCTCGCGAACCGAAGCTGGGCTCCCAGCACGGCGAAGCGTGGTCACGGCGTAGGGAGCGTCGTCCGGGCACAGTTCGACATTGAGACCGCAGCCCACCACGACGGCCTGCCGTCCATCCGGGCTGCGCTCGCTCTCGACCAGGATACCGGCGCATTTGGCACCGTCGAGCAAGAGATCGTTCGGCCATTTGATCCGCACGCGATCGGCGTCGATCCCCGGCAGCGAGCAAAGGGCGCGTCGCATACCCACGGCGATCACCAGAGGCAATTGGCCGAGCGATGCCACGGCCGCCGGATCGATCAAAAGAAGGCTGGCGTAAAGATTGCCTGTATCAGACGACCAAGGGCGGCCCCGCCGCCCTCGCCCTGCCGATTGTCGTTCGGCTGTGATCCAAAGAGGCCCGGGATCCCCTGCCCGCGCGGCGTCCATAGCAACGCTATTGGTCGAACCGACCTCGCCCAGAGCAAGCCACCGACGTGGCAACGGAGACCCGACCCTCATTCCTCAGAGGAAGAAAGAACGGGCTGCAGCCGCTGCGGCCGCGAAGATCGGCCCGGCAACGAAGATATAGGCGGGGAAGACGAAGAGCGTCGCCGCTCCGAGCACGACCTTGAGCTCCGTTCCCATCGGCTCGAAGCCACCGATAGGCTCGTCGAACCACATGACCTTAACGACGCGAAGATAGTAGAAAAGACCCACGGTCGAAGCGATCACGCCGATTACGGCGAGCGGAACGAGACCGGCACCGACGGCCGCCACGAACACGTAGTACTTCCCCCAAAAGCCGAGCAGCGGAGGAAGGCCCGCCAGCGACAGCATGAGGGTCGTCAGCGCCAGAGCCATGATCGGGTTGGTGCGGGACAGACCGGCGAGTTCGTAAACGTCCTCGACCATCTCGTCGCGCCGACGAAGCGACAGGATCACTGCGAACGTGCCAAGCGTCATCGTGACATAGGTCACCATATAGATCAGCACGCCGCTCACGCCGGCTTCGTCGCCGGAGGCCAGACCGACCAGGACGTAGCCCATGTGACCGATCGAGGAGTAGGCCATCAGACGCTTGATGTTGCGCTGGCCGATCGCGGCGAAGGATCCGAACAGCATGGAGGCGATCGAGATGAAGATGATCACCTGCTGCCAGTCCGCTGTCAGCGGGCCGAAGCTCTGCACGGTGAAGCGGGTCAACAGCGCGATCGCGGCGACCTTCGGCGCACCCGACAGGAAGGCGGTGACCGGCGTCGGCGCGCCCTCATAGACGTCCGGCGTCCACATGTGGAACGGCACGGCCGACACCTTGAAGGCGAGGCCCGAGAGGACGAAGACCAAGCCGATCAAAAGGCCGATCGAACGCGCTTCATGCGATGAGATCGCAACGGCGATCTCGCGAAAGCCGATCTGGCCCGTGAAACCGTAGACCAGCGAGGCGCCGTAGAGCAGCATGCCGGAGGACAGAGCGCCGAGAACGAAGTATTTCAGCCCTGCTTCCGTCGACTTCACCTGATCTCGGGCGATGGCGGCGATGACATAGATCGCCAGCGACTGAAGCTCAAGGCCCATATAGAGGGCAATCAGATCACCGGCCGAGACCATGACGAGCATGCCGATCGTGCAGAGCACGATGAGAACCGGAAACTCGAACTTGTCGAACCGCTCGCGCTTGGCGAACGTCGCCGACATGAGAAGCGCGGCCGCCGATCCGATCAGAACGAGGATCTTCATGAAGCGGGCGAACGGATCGAGAATGATCGAGCCGCCGAAGGCGACACCGTCCGGCACCACGAAGCAGAGCCAGCCCGCCGCGAAAACGAGCAGGCCAACTGCGAGCGACAGCACGAAACCGCCGCTCTTCTCGCCCTGGAAGACGCCCACCATCAGTAGAAGCATCGCGCCGACCGCAAGGATCAGCTCGGTGCCGACAATGGGGAGGCTTTGCGCCACGAATTGCGAAAACATGATCTGTTCAGCCCAGTCGGTTAGTGCAGAGACGCGACATTGGCGGCAGCCTGCAGGGCGGCGGTGTAACTCCCGAGAAGATGCTCCACGGAGGCGGCCGTCACGTTGAACACCGGCATCGGATAAACGCCGAAGAAGATCGTCAGCACGGCCAAGGGATAGAGCAACACCTTCTCACGCGGCGTCAGGTCGAGAATGCTCTTCAGGTTTTCCTTATCGAGCGCCCCTAGAATGACGCGACGATAAAGCCAAAGCGCATAGGCGGCAGACAGGATGACGCCGGTCGCGGCGAAAATCGCGACCCACGAATTGACCTGGAAGACACCCATCAGCGTGAGGAACTCGCCGACGAATCCGCTCGTGCCTGGCAGGCCGACATTGCCCATGGTGAAGAGCAGCATCATCGCGGCATAGGCCGGCATGCGGTTCACCAGACCGCCATAAGCAGCGATCTCGCGAGTGTGCATGCGGTCATAGACGACGCCGACGCAAAGGAAGAGCGCGCCCGAGATGAGGCCATGCGACAGCATTTGGAAGATCGCGCCCTGCACGCCCTGCGCGTTGGCGGCGAAGATACCCATGGTCACGAAACCCATGTGCGCCACCGACGAATAGGCGATCAGCTTCTTGATGTCCTCCTGCATCAGCGCCACCAGCGAGGTGTAGATGATCGCGACGACGGAGAGCGTGTAGACCAGAGGTGCGAATTCGGCCGAGGCCAACGGGAACATAGGAAGCGAGAAGCGCAGGAAGCCGTAGCCGCCAAGCTTTAGGAGAATGCCCGCCAGGATAACCGAACCCGCCGTCGGAGCCTCCACGTGGGCATCTGGTAGCCAAGTGTGGACTGGCCACATCGGCATCTTCACCGCAAAGGAGGCGAAGAAAGCGAACCAGAGCCAGCTCTGCATCGAGGCTGGGAACTGGTAAGCAAGAAGATCCGGGATCGAGGTCGTTCCGGCCGTCCAGAACATCGCCATGATGGCAACGAGCATGAAAACCGAACCGAGGAAGGTGAAGAGGAAGAACTTGTAGGACGCATAGACGCGCCGCTTGCCGCCCCAGACGCCGATGATCAGGAACATCGGGATCAGCGAGCCTTCGAAGAAGAGGTAGAAAAGCACGATGTCCAGCGCGCAGAAGACGCCGACAACCAGCGTCTCCAGCACGAGGAAGGCCATCATGTATTCCTTGACACGAACCGTGACGGAGTCGCGGCTGGCCAGGATGCAGATGGGCATCAAGAAGGTGGTCAGGATGACGAACAGCATTGAGATGCCATCGACACCCATGTGGTAGCTGATGCCACCTTCGAGCCATTCAGCCCGTTCCACCATCTGGAACCCGGGCACGCTCTTGTCGAAGCCAACCCAAATCAGCAGCGACAGAAGGAAGGTGAAGACCGTAACCAGCAGCGCGACGTTGCGAATGTTCCGGCGCGCCAGCTCGCTATCGTCCCGCGTGAACAGGATGATCAGGACGCCGACGAGCGGAAGGAACGTGACGGTCGATAGGATCGGCCAGCCGGTCATCAGATGGTTCCCCAGAACATCATGAAGGTGACGAGCGCCGCGACGCCGATCAGCATGACGAATGCGTAGTGGTAGAGATAACCGGTCTGCATTTGAACGACCCGGTTTGTCACGTCGAGAACGCGGTTCGAGATTCCATCGGGGCCGAGCCTGTCGATGACCTGACCGTCACCCGTCTTCCAAAGGAAGCGGCCGAGGCGTTTGGCGGTGCGCACGAACAGGAAGTCGTAGAGCTCGTCGAAGTACCACTTGTTGAGGAGGAACTTGTAGAGGCCCGGATTTCGCGCTGCGAGCTGACCCGGCTTCTCCGGCGAACGTACGTAGAAGACGTAAGAGACAAGGAATCCCAAGACCATCGCGATGGTCGGCGACCAGATCACCAGGGTCGGAACCTCGTGCGCCTCGTGCAGCACGTGGTTTTCCGGTCCGGTGAAGATCGCCGTGTGCCAGAAGGTCTCGTATCCGTGTCCCAGAAAGAACGGATAGAACACGATACCCGCGAGCAGCGCGCCCGCCGACAGGATGAAGAGCGGCACGGTCATGACCGGGGGCGACTCGTGGACGTGGTGCATGACCTCGTGGCTGGCGCGCGGCTTGCCATGGAAGGTCAGGAAAACGAGGCGCCAGGAGTAGAAGCTGGTCAGCGCGGCCGCGATCACCGTCATGATGTAGCCATACATCGCAAAGGCATTCTCACCGGCGAAGGCGCTCTCGATAATTGCGTCCTTGGAATAGTAGCCCGCCGTGAACGGAAAGCCGGTCAGCGCCAACGTACCTATCATCATGGTCCAGTAGGTGATCGGGATGTGTTTGCGCAGCCCGCCCATGTTGCGCATGTCCTGTTCGCCATCGACGGCGTGGATCACCGAGCCGGCACCGAGGAACAGAAGCGCCTTGAAGAAGGCGTGCGTAAACAGGTGGAAGATCGCCGCGCCATAGGCACCGACGCCGAGCGCAACGAACATGTAGCCAAGCTGCGAGCAGGTCGAATAGGCGATGACGCGCTTGATGTCGTTCTGGACGAGGCCGACCGTGGCCGCGAAGAATGCCGTGGTCGCGCCGATGAAGGTGACGAAGGTGAGCGCCGAGGGGCTGAGTTCGAAGACCGGCGACATTCGCGCGAGCATGAACACACCCGCCGTCACCATCGTCGCCGCGTGGATCAGCGCGGAGACCGGGGTCGGGCCTTCCATCGCGTCCGGCAGCCAGGTGTGCAGGCCGATCTGGGCCGACTTGCCCATGGCGCCCATGAAGAGGAGCATGCAGATAGCGGTCATCGCGCCGGCGACGCCGAGCGAATAACCGGCAAAGCTCAGCACCGGCTGCGTCGCCTCCCCGCCTTCGCCATGGATGGCACCGACCAGCTGGCCGGCACCGGCGAAGATCGTGTCGAACTGCACCGAGCCGAAGACGACGAAGAGACCGAAGATGCCAAGCAGGAAGCCGAAGTCACCAACGCGGTTGACGACGAAGGCCTTCATCGCCGCGGCATTGGCCGAAGGCTTCTTGTACCAGAAGCCGATCAGCAGGTAGGAAGCCAGACCCACGCCTTCCCAGCCGAAGAACATCTGGACGAGATTGTCGGCCGTCACCAGCGTCAACATGGCGAAGGTGAAGAGCGAGAGATAGGCGAAGAAGCGCGAGCGCGACTCGTCGTGATGCATGTAGCCGATCGAATAGACGTGGACGAGCGCCGAGACGCTGTTCACGACGACCAGCATGACAAGCGTCAGGCGATCGATCCGCAGCGACCAGGACACGTCGAGCGCGCCGGCCTGGATCCAATGCAGGACGGAGACGTGCAGCGTCTCGCCATTGCCGAAGCCGAAGGAGATGAAGGCGATCCAAGATAGGACAGCAGCGACAATCAGGAGCGCCGTGGTCAGATATTCCGACGCCTTGTGACCGATGGTCGGCCCCGCGAGCCCGGCAGTGATGAAGCCGATCAGCGGGAGTAGAACGATGAGGGTATACATCCTCGCCTTCAGCCTTTCATCGTGTTGACGTCGTCGACCGCGATCGACCCGCGATTGCGGAAGAAGACGACCAGAATTGCAAGTCCGATCGCAGCTTCGGCGGCGGCGACGGTCAGAATGAACAGGGCGAAGATCTGCCCCGCCAAGTCGTTTAGGAAGGCTGAGAACGCCACGAGATTTAGGTTGACGGCGAGCAGGATGAGTTCGACCGACATCAGGATCGTGATGATGTTCTTGCGGTTCATGAAGATACCGAAGACGCCGATCACGAAGAGAATGGCGGCAACCGTAAGGTAGTGTCCGAGACCAACGGCCATATTGCTGTTCCTTGGGTTCCGCTCAGAGTCCGCGACCGGTCTCGACCTGAACGACCTCGATCGAAGTCGCCGGGTTGCGACGAACCTGCTCGGGGATCGACTGCCGCTTCAGGCCCGGCTTATGGCGCAGCGTCAGGACGATGGCACCCACCATGGCGACGAATAGGATGAGACCCGCCATCTGGAAGAAGAAGACGTAGCGGGTATAGAGCACCTGCCCGATCGCCTCGATGTTCGACATCGTTTCGAGCGGGGGCATGGGCAGAACTGTCGCCGACGTCGGCGCCGGCTGGTAGTAGCCGCCCGACAGGGCGATGATCAGCTGGGCCAGCAGCACGAAACCGATGATCGCGCCGACCGGCGCGTATTTCAGCGCGTCTTGCTTGATGCGACCGAAATCGAGATCCAGCATCATTACGACGAAGAGGAAGAGGATCGCCACGGCGCCGACATAGACGACGATCAGGATCAGCGCGAGGAACTCGGCTCCCGTCATCAGGAACAGGCCCGCCGCCGCCACGAAGGTCAGGATGAGGAACAGGACCGAATGGACCGGATTGCGCGACACGACCACCATCAGCGCCGAACCGACGCTGACGATCGCGAAAACATAGAAGAAGAACGTCTGCAGCCCCATCGTGGCGGGCTCCCCCAAAAGGTACGGTTCACTCGCAAGAAGCGCGCGACAAAGGCCGCGCGGCTTGCCCTAATCTCAGCCGCGGCCCCCGGAGGCCACCGCCAGAGGCTTAACGGTACGGTGCGTCGAGCGCAATGTTGCGCGCAAGCTCGCGCTCCCAACGGTCGCCGTTCGCCAGCAGCTTTTCCTTGTCGTAGTAGAGCTCTTCGCGGGTTTCCGTCGAGAACTCGAAATTCGGCCCCTCGACGATCGCGTCGACCGGGCAAGCTTCCTGGCAGAAGCCGCAATAGATGCACTTCACCATATCGATGTCGTAGCGCACGGTGCGGCGCGTACCATCGTTCCGGCGCGGACCGGCTTCGATAGTGATGGCCTGTGCCGGGCAGATCGCCTCGCAGAGCTTGCACGCGATGCAGCGCTCCTGGCCGTTGGGATAGCGGCGCAAGGCATGCTCGCCGCGAAAGCGCGGGCTGACCGGACCCTTTTCGAACGGATAGTTCAGAGTCGATTTTGGCGCAAAGAAGTAGCGCATGGAGAGGCGGAACGCTGCCAAGAACTCCAGAAGAAACAGCGATCGAATGGACTGCGTCAGAGCGCTCATCTTTTACCTTGCCTCCGAAATCCGGAGTGAATGTCAGGTCGGCCTTCGCGCCCATGCGTCGGGGAATGCGAAGAGGAAGAAAGGCGGCCGAACCGCCTCTCCGATCAGGCGTTGCCCCAGCCCGTGAGCTGGAGAACGAAGGCGACGATCACGACCATGGCGAGCGAGATCGGAAGGAAGACCTTCCAGCCCAGACGCATCAGCTGGTCGTAGCGATAGCGGGGCACGAAGGCCTTCACCATGGCGAAGAGGAAGAAGCAGAAGGTGACTTTGATCAGGAACCAGATCACCCCAGGCACCCAGGTAAAGGGCGCAAAGCCGAACGGGGGCAGCCAGCCGCCGAGGAACAGGATGGTCATCAGCGAGCACATCAGGGTGATCGCTGCATACTCGCCGAGCATGAACATCATGTAAGGAGTCGAGCCATACTCGACCATGAAACCCGCGACCAGCTCAGATTCCGCCTCCGGTAGATCGAAGGGCGGCCGGTTCGTCTCGGCCAGGGCCGAGATAAAGAAGATCACGAACATCGGGAAGAGCGAAAGCCAGTGCCAGTCAAGGAAACTGGCAGGCAGGCCGAGCATGGTGCCGAGGCCATCCGACTGCGCCACGACGATGTCGGTGAGGTTCAGCGAGCCGACGCAGAGGAGGACGGTGACGATAACGAAACCGATCGAGACTTCGTAGGAGACCATCTGCGCTGCCGAGCGAAGCGCGCCGAGAAAGGCGTATTTCGAGTTCGACGCCCAGCCGCCCATGATGACGCCATAGACCTCGAGCGAAGAGATCGCGAAGATATAGAGAATGCCGAGATTGATATCGGCAATCACCCAACCGTCGGCGATCGGCACCACCGCGAAAGTGGCTAGTGCCAACACGACCGCGACCAGAGGCGCGACGAGGAACACCACCTTGTCGGAGGAGGCCGGAATGACCGGCTCCTTCAGCACGAACTTCAGCAGATCGGCGAAAGACTGGAAAAGCCCGAAGGGACCTACGACGTTCGGACCGCGACGCATCTGCACCGCCGCCCAGATCTTGCGATCCGCCAGAAGGATATAGGCGATCAGTACGAGCAGCACGACCAGGAACAGAAGGCTCTGTCCGAGGATGACCAGCGCTGGCCAGATATAGGACGAGAAAAGGTCCATGTGTTTTGGTCTTCCTTACTCGGCAGCCTGGAGCTGTTCGCCGCGCGCCAGACGCGAGCACTCGGCCATCACTTTGGAGGCCCGGGCAATGGGATTGGTCAGGTAGAAGTCACCGATACGCGAGCGGAAGGTCTCGCCGCTCAACGCGCCGGCGCGATCAGCCAGAACAGTGATCGCGTTGCGATCGGCTTCCACCAGCTCGCCCTGCGACAGATGAGGGACGGCGGCAACAAGGTCAGTCCTCAGTTGCAGAAGTGAGTCGAAGGGCAGAGCCTTACCGAGCACCCCAGACAACGCGCGGAAGATGGCCCAGTCCTCCTTGGCGTCGCCCGGCGGGAATGCGGCACGACCACCGGACTGGACCCGCCCTTCGGTGTTGACGTAGATGCCGGCCTTCTCCGTATAGGCCGCCCCCGGCAGGATGACGTCGGCGCGATGCGCGCCCTTGTCGCCATGCGTGCCGATGTAAACGACGAAGGGACCAGCCGCGATGTCGATCTCATCGGCCCCGAGGTTGAAGAGAACATCGACGCCGCCATCGGCCATCTCATGCGCCGAAGCACCGCCTGCCGTCGGCACGAAACCGATGTCCAGACCGCCGACGCGCGACGCAGCCGTGTGAAGAACGTTGAAGCCGTTCCAACCATCAGTAACGGCGCCGATTTCGCGAGCGAGCGCCGCGATCGAGTTCAGAACGTCGAGACCGTTCTCGCCCGACAGAGGCCCCTGCCCGACGATGATCATCGGCCGCTCGGCCTTGCTCAAAGCCTCGTAGAAGTCGCGGTTCGCCGTTTCGATCTCGCCCAGCGTCTGAGGTCCGGCGCCGAGATGCGTCACGGCATATCGCAGGTCGACATTCTCCCCGATCAGACCAATCGGGAAACCGCCCCGGCGCCAGCGCTTGCGAATGCGCGCGTTGAGAACCGGAGCTTCGAAACGCGGATTGGCACCGATGATGAGAAGCGCATCCGCGTTCTCAATGCCGGCAATCGTCGTGTTGAAGAGATAAGAGGCACGGCCATCGGCCGGGTCGATCTTCGATCCGTCCTGGCGACAGTCGATATTGGTGGAACCGAGCTCGCCCATCAGGCGCTTGAGCGCCCACATCTCTTCGAGATTGGCGAGATCGCCGGCAATGGCCCCGATGCGGTTCGCGCTACTGGCAGCGATCTTCGACTTGATCACGTCGAAGGCTTCCGCCCAGGTCGCCGGCTGGAGGCGGCCGTCACGGCGCACATAGGGCCGGTCCAGGCGTTGCGTGCGAAGGCCATCCCAGACGAAGCGGGTCTTGTCGGAAATCCATTCCTCGTTCACGAGCTCGTTCGTGCGCGGCAGAATGCGCATGACCTCGCGGCCGCGTGTGTCGACGCGGATTGAAGAGCCGACCGCATCCATGACGTCGATCGTCTCGGTCTTGGTCAGCTCCCACGGGCGAGCTTGGAAGGCATAGGGACGGGAGGTTAGGGCGCCAACCGGGCAGAGGTCGATCACGTTGCCCTGCATCTCGGACGTCATAGCCTGTTCGAGATAGGTCGTGATCTCGGCATCTTCGCCACGGCCGATCAGACCGAGCTCGGAAATGCCGGCGACTTCCGTGGTGAAGCGAACGCAGCGCGTGCAGTGAATGCAGCGCGTCATAATCGTCTTCACGAGCGGGCCGATATATTTGTCTTCGACAGCGCGCTTGTTTTCTTTGTAACGCGAGGAATCGACGCCGAAGGCCATGGCTTGGTCTTGCAGGTCGCACTCGCCGCCCTGGTCGCAGATCGGGCAATCCAGCGGATGGTTGATGAGGAGAAACTCCATCACCCCTTCGCGCGCCTTCTTCACCATCGGCGTGTTGGTGAAGATTTCAGGCGCCTCGCCGTTCGGGCCGGGGCGCAGATCGCGCACGCCCATGGCGCAGGATGCGGCAGGCTTCGGCGGACCACCCTTCACCTCGACCAGACACATGCGGCAATTACCGGCGACCGAAAGCCGCTCGTGAAAGCAGAAGCGCGGGATTTCGGCACCAGCCTCCTCCGCTGCCTGTAGCAGCGTGTAGTGGTCGGGAACCTCGATCTCGTTGCCGTCGACTTTGATCTTTGCCATCTGCTTTTCTCAGTTCCGGTGCGCCTGACCGGCAGAGCCATCGCCCTGCCCCGTTCCGCGTCGCCCGATTACTCTGCCGCCTGAAGGATGGCGGGACGGTCCTTATCGGCATTGCGCGAGAATTCGTCGATCCGGCGCTCGATCTCGGCGCGGAAATGTCGAATGAGACCTTGGATCGGCCAAGCCGCAGCATCACCAAGCGCACAGATCGTGTGACCTTCGACCTGCTTCGTCACGTCGAGCAGCATGTCGATGTCGCGCTTCTGCGCGTTGCCGACCACCATGCGCTCCATGACGCGCCACATCCAGCCCGTGCCTTCGCGGCAAGGCGTGCATTGTCCGCAACTCTCATGCTTGTAGAAATAAGCTAGCCGAGCGATGGCCCGGACGATGTCGGTCGACTTGTCCATGACGATCACGGCCGCCGTGCCGAACGAGGACTTCACCTCGCGCATGCCGTCGAAATCCATGATCGCGTCGACCATCTGCTCGCCCGGCACGAGCGGGCAGGATGAGCCGCCCGGAATCACGGCCAGAAGATTGTCGTACCCGCCGCGCACGCCGCCGCAATGGCGGTCGATCAGCTCGCGGAACGAGATGCCCATCGTCTCTTCGACCGTGCAGGGGCGGTTAACGTGACCCGAGATCGAGAAGAGTTTGGTACCAGTGTTGTTCGGGCGGCCGAAGCCAGCAAACCACGCACCGCCGCGACGCAGAATAGTCGGGGCGACCGCGATCGACTCGACGTTGTTCACGGTCGTCGGGCAGCCGTAGAGACCCATATTGGCCGGGAAAGGCGGCTTCAGCCGCGGCTGGCCCTTCTTGCCCTCGAGGCTTTCAAGCAGCGCAGTTTCTTCACCACAGATGTAGGCGCCGGCGCCGTGATGGACGAAGACGTCCATATCCCAGCCGCACTTGTTGTCGCGGCCGAGTAGGCCGGCCTCGTAGCATTCGTCGATCGCGCGCTGCAGCGCCTCACGCTCGCGGACATACTCGCCGCGAACGTAGATGTAAGCCGCATGCGCGCCCATCGCGAAACTGGCGATGATGCAACCCTCGATCAGCGTGAACGGATCGTTGCGCAGGATCTCGCGATCCTTGCAGGTGCCAGGCTCGGACTCGTCTGCATTGACCACGAGATAATGCGGCCGCTCGCCGACCTCCTTCGGCATGAAGGACCATTTCAGACCGGTCGGGAAGCCAGCGCCGCCGCGGCCGCGCAGGCCCGAGGCCTTCATCTCGTTGATGATCCAGTCGCGGCCTTTGCCGATGATCTCGGCCGTGCCATCGAAATGCCCGCGCCGCATCGCGCCCTTCAGGCTCTTGTCCCGAAGACCGTAGATGTTGGTGAAGATGCGATCCTGATCCTGCAGCATAGTCGCCTCCCCGCCTCTCAGCGCTTCGTCTCGTCAGCGCTCGGCACGCTGCGGTTCTCGCTTCCGGATGCGCCGGCCTCGCTGGCCGGAGTTCCAACCGTGTCGGACGTGTTCTTGCGCTCGCCTTCGAGCTGGCCACTGGCGCTGGATTCACGATTCGACAGGTCGGAGCTAGACGTCACCTTCACCGGCGACTCGCCAGGCACGCGCTGCTCGTCACGAACCACGGAATCTTCGGCCGCAGCACCCTTGTCCTTCATCGGCCCGTCGCTGCGCGGCTTGCCATCGGTCGAGCCCGAAGCGGACCCGAACTCAGCCTTGTCGCGCTCGTTCTGGCCGGTCGGGCCTTGCGTGGTCCCACCGGTCTTACCGGCACCGGCGTGTCCGGCGCCATCGGACGGATCAACGCTGGTCGACTCCTCCTTCGCGGAACGGGAGTCGGCAGCAGAAGCTTTGCCCGGCGACTGGATCGTCGGATCGGTTTCCGGCGCGCTGGTTTCGACGCGACCTGCCTGCGAAGGCGGGGTCGACGTTTCGCCACCCGAAGTCGAGGTCGAAGCCTGATCGCGCGAGCGCGCCTCTTCCCGCCCGTCTTCATCGTTGAAGGCCGTCAGCGTGGTAAGACCACCGATCGGCACGGACAGGTGACGATCGACCTGCGGCCCCTTGCGGACGCTCTCACCCTCGCCGGCATCGAACGCGGCGATGATCTCGCCCAGCCGCTCCGGCGTCAGGTCCTCGTAGGTGTCCTTAAAGATCATGACCATTGGCGCATTGACGCATGCGCCCAGGCACTCCACCTCTTCCCAGGACAGGGTGCCTGTCTCGTTGAGGTGGAACGGCTCAGGATGAATGTGCTTGCGGCAGGCCGCCTTCAGATCTTCAGCGCCGCGCAGCATGCAGGGCGTCGTGCCGCAGACCTGAACATGGGCCCGCGTGCCAACGGGCTTAAGCTGGAACTGAGTGTAAAAGGTCGCGACTTCGAGGACGCGGATCATCGGCATGCTCAGGCGATCGGCGACATACTCGATCGCCGCTTTCGTTACCCAGCCGTCCTGCTCCTGCGCACGCATGAGCAGCGGAATGACCGCCGACTGCTGGCGCCCCTCGGGATAGCGAGCGATCAACGTGACGGCCCACCGCTCGTTTTGATCCGAGAAGGCAAAGCTCTGGGGTTGAACGGCATCTTCCGCAAGGCGTCGGACAGACATTGGACCTCGACTTCAGAACGGTTCCAACATGCGTATGTTGCGGCGCGTTCTAACATAGAATGCTTAAAAGACCAGCGACTTCACGAGACCGCGAGCACCGGCAGTTTCTAGGCCAAACGTTGGCCGGCGAAGCCGAAGAAAGGCCTCGCCAACGGGCTTAGCGATCAACCTCGCCGAACACGATGTCGCAGGACCCCAGGATCGCGGACACGTCGGCCAGCATATGATTGCGGCACAGGAAATCCAGCGCCTGAAGATGCGCGAAGCCCGGGGCCTTGATCTTGCAGCGATAGGGCTTGTTGGTCCCGTCCGCCACCAGATAAACGCCGAACTCGCCCTTCGGCGCCTCGACCGCAGCGTAGACCTCGCCTTCCGGGACGTGGAAGCCTTCGGTGTACAGCTTGAAATGGTGGATCAGCGCTTCCATCGAGCGCTTCATCGCAGCGCGCTTGGGCGGCACGACCTTGCCCTCGGTTGAGGACACAGGACCAGCCCGGTCCTTGCCCGCGAGGCGCTCAATGCACTGCTTCATGATGGCGGTGGACTGGCGCATCTCTTCCATGCGGATGAGATAGCGGTCGTAGCAGTCGCCATTCTTGCCGATCGGAATGTCGAACTGCATCTGATCGTAGCATTCGTAAGGCTGCGACTTGCGAAGATCCCAGGCCGCGCCCGAACCGCGCACCATGACGCCGGAGAAGCCGAGGGCGAAAGCGTCCTCCAATGACACGACGCCGATATCGACATTGCGCTGCTTGAAGATGCGGTTCTCGGTCAGAAGCTCATCGATATCAGCGAGCGCCTTGAGGAACGGATCGCACCAAGCGCCGATGTCGTCCACCAGACGGGCGTCCAGATCCTGATGCACGCCGCCCGGTCGGAAGTAAGCGGCATGCAGCCGCGCGCCGCTTGCCCGCTCATAGAAGACCATGAGCTTCTCACGTTCCTCGAAGCCCCAAAGCGGCGGCGTCAGAGCGCCGACGTCCATGGCCTGCGTGGTGACGTTGAGAAGATGCGAAAGGATGCGCCCGATTTCGCAGTAGAGCACGCGGATCAGCTGCGCCTTGATCGGCACGTCCACCTCGGCCAGCCGCTCCACCGCGAGGCAGAACGCATGTTCCTGGTTCATCGGCGCGACATAGTCGAGCCGGTCGAAATAGGGGATCGCCTGCAGATAGGTCTTCTGCTCGATCAGCTTCTCGGTGCCGCGATGCAAAAGGCCGATATGCGGATCGACGCGCTCGACATTCTCGCCGTCCAGCTCGAGAACCAGACGAAGAACGCCGTGGGCCGCCGGATGCTGCGGACCGAAATTGATATTGAAGTTCCGGACGTCGATCTCGGCCACGGTCAGGCCCCTTGTTCGTTAGCGGATTGCGCCATGACGTCGGCGCCGGTCAACTTGCGGGTATCATTGGCGAAGGCATAGTGCGCAGGCTTCTCGTCCACGAAGATTTCCTCCGCGAAGTGGAAGCCCTCCTGATCGTCGAAGGCCTGGAACGAAACGGCATGCATGGAGCCGTCCTGCATTCGCCAGGCGAGACTCGATCCGCAACTCTTGCAGAACAGGCGCTCGCCGTAGGCGGACGATCGGTAGATGCCGAGCGTCGCACTTTGCATAAGCTCGAAATCGCCCTCGCAAGGAACGGCCATGAACGTACCGCCGCTCCAGCGACGGCAAAAGCTGCAGTGGCACACATCCATTTCCGGCTTGGCGGGCCGCGCAAGAAAACGCACGGCGCCACACAGACAGCCACCCGCTCTCACGCCCTCTCCTATCATCGCCGGCAGTTCGTCTTCGCCTTCTCGTCGCCCGGCAGGACGTAATCCGTCCCCTCCCAGGGCGAGAGAAAGTCGAAATTGCGGAACTCCTGGCGAAGCTGCACGGGTTCGTAGACGACCTGCTTCAACTCTTCGTCGTAGTGGACCTCGACGAAGCCGGTCAGGGGGAAATCCTTGCGAAGCGGATGCCCCTCGAAACCATAGTCGGTGAGGATGCGACGCAGATCGGGATGACCCGTGAACAAGATGCCATACAGATCGTAAGCTTCCCGCTCGAACCAGTCGGCACCGGGGAAGACGTCCGTGATCGATGGAACGGGGTTGTCCTCGTGTGTCGAGACCTTCACGCGGATGCGATGGTTCAGGTAGGGCGACAGGAAATGATAGACGACCTCGAACCGCTCGATGCGATTGGGGTAGTCCACCCCACAGAGATCCACGAAGCACTTGAACTGGCACTGCGAGTTGTCGCGCAGGAAAGTCGTGACCTCGACGATGTCGCTCGGCCGAACCTCGATCGTGAGTTCGCCATAGGCCTGCTTGGTCTCGACGATCTTGCCGCCAAACGCCTCGCCCAGGAAATCCGAAAGCTCGCTCGTGCTCATATCAGCGCTCGATGGTCCCTAGGCGGCGGATTTTCTTCTGAAGCAGCAACATGCCGTAGAGCAGTGCTTCGGCCGTCGGCGGGCAGCCCGGCACATAGATGTCGACCGGAACGACGCGGTCGCAGCCACGGACCACCGAATAGGAGTAGTGGTAGTAGCCGCCACCATTGGCACAGGAGCCCATGGAGATGACGTAGCGAGGCTCCGGCATCTGGTCGTAGACCTTGCGGAGCGCAGGCGCCATCTTGTTGGTCAACGTGCCGGCGACGATCATCAGGTCAGACTGGCGCGGCGAAGCTCGCGGCGCGAAGCCGAAGCGCTCGCCGTCATAGCGCGGCATCGACATCTGCATCATCTCGACCGCACAGCAGGCGAGACCGAAGGTCATCCACATCAGCGAACCCGTGCGGGCCCACTGGATCAGATCCTCGGTCGACGTGACGATGAAGCCCTTGTCGGCTAATTCGTTGTTGACGTCGGTAACGAAAGGGTGGGCCGCCGGGGCGACCTGCAAATCCGAGCGAGACGCCAGCGAAGAGGAAGCGGGGGTCAATCCCATTCCAACGCACCTTTCTTCCATTCGTAGACGAAGCCGACGGTCAGAACACCCAGGAACACCATCATCGACCAGAGCCCGGCCCAACCTAGTTCATGGAACGACGCGGCCCAAGGGAACAGGAAGGCGACTTCGAGATCGAAGATGATGAACAGGATGGATACGAGATAGAATCGAACGTCGAACTTCATACGGGAATCATCGAACGCGTCGAAGCCGCACTCGTAGGCCGAAAGCTTTTCGTCGTCGGGCGCCTTGAAAGCCAGGAGAAACGGCGAGACGAGAAGCGCCAGGCCGATCAGCAGGGCGACACCCACGAAGATGACGATCGGGAGATAAGAACCAAGGAGCTCGTTCACAAGCCTAACTCTCCATACCGCGAACGGGTCGCGATCGGGCAACGGTCTGACGCTTCACGTAGTTTCCGGCCAGGTCGGCGTCGCCGCACCCCTTACCGCGAAACCTGGAAGCTATCCCGCTTCGCCAAATCGGGGCGAGAATTAGACCCTTCCCAAAGTAGAAGCAAGGAGCCTTTCGTCGCTGCAAAACACTTCGCGCAAGCTCGGCCGCAGTGCGGCAAAAGAGCCGCATCAGATGTGGACAGCTCGATATTAGGCTTTGTGATAGAGGAGTTAAAGTGAGAAGATGGCGCGAGTGACGGGGCTCGAACCCGCGACCTCCGGCGTGACAGGCCGGCACTCTAACCGACTGAGCTACACCCGCGCAAACGATCACCCAAAAGCGATCTATAGAAAGCCACCATACGGTAGCTGAGTTAGAATGGCGCGAGTGACGGGGCTCGAACCCGCGACCTCCGGCGTGACAGGCCGGCACTCTAACCGACTGAGCTACACCCGCGCTCCGTGCCGCTGTCGTTTCCGTCAGCGGCATGAGGGGTCGTTTAAGGCGTGCCGCTGACGGTGTCAACGTCCCTTTTTCAGCCTACACAAATTCAATGACTTACCGGCTGCGTCCCTCGTTTCATGGCGTCCGCAAGACAGAATCGCTAGCTTTGGATGACGAATCGACCGCGTCGACCAGTCGAAATCGCCGCCTGACCGCGCACGGCGCCGCCGAATCGCTCTCCCGCTTGCATTTTCGTGCCCGAGCGCCTATCCGATGCGCGTCGGGCGATTAGCTCAGTTGGTAGAGCGCCTCGTTTACACCGAGGATGTCGGCAGTTCGAGCCTGTCATCGCCCACCATTCCCCGACATTCCTAACCAGACTAGGCAGTTGGGAATGACCTTTACTGACCGGGAAGGTTGCTGTGGAGTGAATGCGAACAAGGTTCGCCGACAAAGACGCCCTCCCCAGCCCGATCTCGCTCATGAAACAAATGAGCAGTCCATCGACGCCTGCCATTTACGTTTCAGCTGCTAACGATCGCCTTTGTCCCCTGTCGGTCCGAGATCGGTTGGTCTTATGGTTGGAAAGCCCTCCCCCCATCTCAGATATGCGCGGCCGTCATCCCGATACAAAAAAAGGCCGGCACCAAGGTGCCGACCATTCTCTCGAACAAATCTACGGCTTAAATCAGCCAGCGTTGACCGCATCCTTCAGGCCCTTGCCAGGCGTGAAGCGTGCCACGTTGCGAGCCGGAATATCGACCTCAGCGCCGGTCGACGGATTGCGGCCCTTGGATGCGGCGCGATGCGACACGGAAAACGTCCCGAAACCAACGAGACGGACGTCGTCGCCCTTCGCCATGGCACCCTGAAGCGCGTCGAACACCGCGTCGACGGCCGTCGTTGCGTCCTGCTTGGACAAGCCAGCCTTTTCCGCGACGACGGATACGAGCTCATTCTTATTCATGCCAAATCTCCAAACGTTTGGTCTTACCGACTCCGGCGGCCACGATGCTGAAAAGACCGGCCAGCTTCAAGGTGAGATGGACCAAAAGCCCGGGAAACAAGGCTTTTGCAAGCAAAATGCCGCCCTGTAGGGCGGCATTTTTCGTTTTTTGAAGCGGAATCGGATCAATGAGCGATGGCGGAGGTGCCTTCGTCCCCCGAATCACGGACGGGCACGGGGTTGTCCGCCTCGGTCCATTCGATCGCCTCGGGCTTCCGGATCAGCGCGTTGGCGAGGACCTCGTTCATGTGTGAGACCGGAATGATCTCGAGATTGTTCTTCACATTGTCGGGGATTTCCGCGAGATCCTTCGCGTTTTCCTCCGGGATCAGAACCGTCTTAATGCCACCGCGCAGGGCGGCAAGCAGCTTCTCCTTCAAGCCGCCGATCGGGAGCACCCGTCCGCGCAGGGTGACCTCGCCCGTCATGGCGATGTCCCGACGCACGGGGATGCCGGTCATGACCGACACGATAGCGGTCGCCATGGCCGTACCGGCTGACGGACCGTCCTTCGGTGTCGCTCCTTCCGGGACGTGAACGTGAATATCCCGCTTGTCGAAGAGCGGCGGCTCGATGCCGAACTCGATCGCGCGCGAGCGGACGTAGGACGCCGCCGCCGAGATCGACTCCTTCATCACGTCCTTCAGGTTGCCCGTCACCGTCATCTTGCCCTTGCCGGGCATCATGACGCCTTCGATCGTCAACAGTTCGCCGCCGACCTCGGTCCACGCCAAGCCCGTCACCACGCCGACCTGATCCGACAACTCGGCCTCGCCATAGCGGTAGCGCTGCACGCCGAGATAATCCGCCAGATTGGCGGCCGTGACGGCCACCGACTTAACGTCGCCTCGCACGATCTGCGTGACCGCCTTACGTGCAAGCTTCGACAGCTCGCGCTCGTAGGAGCGCACGCCGGCCTCGCGGGTGTAGCGCCGAGCGATCTCGCGCAGCGCGTCTTCCGCCACGGAAAACTCGCTGGCCTGCAAGGCGTGGTCGCGGATGGCCTTCGGCAGAAGATGCCGCTTGGCGATCTCGACCTTCTCATCCTCGGTGTAGCCGGCGATCCGAATGATCTCCATGCGGTCCATCAGCGGGCCGGGGATGTTCAGCGTGTTCGCGGTGGTGACGAACATCGTGGACGAGAGATCGTATTCGACCTCCAGATAGTGGTCCATGAAGGTCGCGTTCTGCTCGGGATCGAGCACCTCCAGCATGGCCGAGGACGGATCGCCTCGGAAGTCCTGGCCCATCTTGTCGATCTCATCGAGAAGGAAGAGCGGGTTATTGCGCTTCGCCTTCTTGAGGGACTGGATCACTTTGCCCGGCATGGAGCCGATATAGGTGCGCCGGTGACCGCGAATCTCGGCCTCGTCCCGCACGCCGCCGAGGGCCATGCGGACATATTCACGGCCTGTCGCCCGGGCGATGGACTTGGCGAGGGAGGTTTTGCCGACGCCGGGAGGGCCGACGAGGCAAAGGATCGGGCCCTTGATCTTGGGCTGACGTGCCTGCACCGCGAGATACTCGACGATGCGCTCCTTCACCTTGTCGAGCCCGTAGTGCTCTTCGTCCAGAATCTGCTCAGCGCGCTTCAGATCGATCCTGATCTTGGACGACTTGCCCCAGGGCAGGCCCAGCAGCCAGTCGAGATAGTTGCGAACCACCGTCGCCTCGGCGGACATGGGGCTCATCTGCCGCAGCTTCTTCAGCTCGGCGGAGGCCTTCTCCTTGCCTTCCTTGGAGAGCTTGGTCTTCTTGATGCGCTCCTCGATTTCGGCGAGTTCGTCACGGCCTTCCTCACCGTCGCCGAGTTCCTTCTGGATCGCCTTCATCTGCTCGTTCAGATAGTACTCGCGCTGGGTCTTCTCCATCTGGCGCTTGACGCGCGAGCGGATGCGCTTCTCCACCTGTAGAACGGAAATCTCCGCTTCCATGAAGCCCAGGGCGCGTTCCAGACGCTCGCGGACGCTCACGATGCCGAGCATTTCCTGCTTCTCGGGAATCTTGATCGCAAGATGGGAGGCCACCGTGTCGGCCAGCTTGGAATAGTCGTCGATCTGCCCGGCGGTGCCGACCACCTCCGGCGAGATCTTCTTGTTCAGCTTGACGTAGTTCTCGAACTCCGAGATCACCGACCGGGCCAGAGCCTCGATTTCGACCTGATCATCCTCGACCTCGTCCACCACCTCGGCGTGAGCCTCGTGCCACTCGGTGCGGTCCGTGAAGCTTGTGATTGAAGCGCGCGAGATGCCCTCCACCAGAACCTTCACGGTCCCGTCGGGCAGCTTCAGAAGCTGAAGGACGTTGGCGAGCGTGCCGAGATCGTAGATGGCGTCCGGCGCCGGATCCTCGTCGCCCGCATTCTTCTGGGTCGCAAGCAGGATCTGCTTGTCGGAGCCCATGACCTCTTCCAGCGCCTTGATCGACTTCTCGCGGCCGACGAACAGCGGCACGATCATATGCGGGAACACGACGATGTCGCGGAGCGGCAGAACCGGATAGGTCTGCCCCGAGAGATCGCCGAGACCGCGGTCGGATGTCGAATTGGACATGAAATTCCTTTCTGCGGCGAAGCCGCTAGTGGCCCATCCACGCCGGCCCAATCAGGCACCGAGGCGAAGGCCGTCATCGAATCGCAATGTGGCGACTTGGTCCCGTCCATTCAAGCCGATGGCGCGTCGCCAAGGCGTGAACGAAGCGGTTTCAAAACGCGCACGAACCCCTGAAAAACCAATGGCCCGTTCCAGCACTCTGCCGGAACGGGCCATCTCGTTTAAAGCTTCGGGCCGTTGGACCGATCAGGCACTAGCCGTTTCCTTCTCGTCCTTGCGGTCCGAGTAGATGTAGAGGGGCCGCGCGTTGCCGTCGATCACCTCTTCCGAGATCACCACCTCGCGAACGCCTTCCAGCGTTGGCAGGTCGAACATCGTGTCCAGCAGCATGGATTCCATGATCGAGCGCAGGCCGCGAGCCCCGGTCTTGCGCTCGATCGCCTTGCGGGCGATCGCCTTCAGCGCATCCTCATGGAACGTCAGCTCGACATTCTCCATCTCGAACAAGCGCTGATACTGCTTGACCAGGGCGTTCTTCGGCTCGACCAGAATCTGCACCAACGCGGGCTCGTCCAGATCTTCCAGCGTCGCCAGAACCGGCAGACGACCGACGAATTCCGGGATCAGGCCGAACTTGAGGAGATCCTCGGGCTCGACGCGGCGGAACAGCTCGCCCGTGCGGCGATCTTCCGGCGACTCGACCGTGGCGGCGAAGCCGATCGAGGTCTTGCGGCCGCGATCAGAAATGATCTTGTCGAGGCCTGCGAAAGCGCCGCCGCAGATGAAGAGGATGTTCGCCGTATCGACCTGCAGGAACTCCTGCTGGGGATGCTTGCGGCCACCCTGCGGCGGAACGGACGCGACCGTCCCTTCCATGATCTTCAAGAGAGCCTGCTGGACGCCCTCGCCCGACACGTCGCGGGTGATCGAGGGATTGTCCGACTTGCGGCTGATCTTGTCGATCTCGTCGATGTAGACGATGCCGCGCTGCGCGCGCTCGACATTGTAGTCGGCCGACTGGAGCAGCTTCAGGATGATGTTTTCGACATCTTCGCCGACATAACCGGCTTCCGTCAGCGTGGTTGCGTCCGCCATGGTGAAAGGCACATCGAGAATGCGTGCCAGCGTCTGGGCGAGCAGCGTCTTGCCGCAGCCGGTCGGGCCCATCAGCAGGATGTTGGACTTCGCCAGTTCGACGTCGTTGTTCTTCTGCGCGTGCGCCAAGCGCTTGTAGTGGTTGTGCACCGCGACCGAGAGAACCTTCTTGGCGAAGGACTGGCCGATCACGTAATCATCGAGAACCGCGATGATCTCCTGCGGGGTGGGCACGCCCTCGCGCGACTTCACCATGGAGGATTTGTTTTCCTCCCGGATGATGTCCATACACAGCTCGACGCACTCGTCGCAGATGAAGACCGTGGGCCCGGCGATCAGCTTGCGGACTTCGTGCTGGCTCTTTCCGCAGAAAGAGCAATAGAGCGTGTTCTTGGAATCGCCGCCGCTCACTTTGCTCATCGTTCTTCCTTCCGTTCCGCACCTCGGACTTTGAGGTCCGGAGATGGGTCGTCAGACCCTTTTTTCGTCATCCTATGCTGCAACGCTCATAAAGCAATCGTTCAATCCGACCGGCAGAAGGCTTCGTCGCAGATCCGTCATCACACGGTAGCCGGATCATCCTTGATCGACGCTTAACGACAACGCCGGCTTCCACCTTTCCTAGGTAGAAACCGGCGATGGCAACATCAAGATCGCAGCAGGGATCAGTTGGTGGTGCTGACTTCCAACGCGTCGCGCGAGGAATAGACCTTGTCGATCAGGCCGAACTCGCGCGCCTCATCGGCGGTCATGAAATGGTCGCGGTCGAGCGTGCGCTCGATCGTCTCGTAATCCTGGCCGGTGTGCTGGACATAGACCTCGTTCAGGCGACGCTTCAGCTTGATGATGTCCTGCGCGTGGCGCTCGATGTCGGAGGCTTGGCCCGAGAAGCCGCCCGAGGGCTGGTGCACCATGATGCGGGCATTGGGCGTGGCGAAGCGCATGTCCTTGTGACCGGCGCAAAGAAGCAGCGAGCCCATGGACGCCGCCTGCCCGATGCAGAGCGTCGAGACCGCCGGCTTGATGAACTGCATCGTGTCGTAGATCGCCATGCCCGACGTCACCACGCCGCCCGGCGAGTTGATGTAGAGCGAGATTTCCTTCTTCGGGTTCTCGGCCTCGAGGAAGAGAAGCTGCGCGCAGACAAGCGTGGCCATCGAATCCTCGATCGGCCCGGTGATGAAGATCACCCGCTCCTTCAGGAGGCGCGAGAAGATGTCGTAGGCGCGTTCGCCGCGGTTGGTCTGCTCCACCACCATGGGCACGAGGTTCATCGCGGTTTCGAGAGGATGCTTCATGTGAGGGAACGTCCGTTGATGGAGGGATCTTTGGAACCGCCGCGATGCGTCGAATCGGGCTCGCGTCCGTCTGACCCTAGATAGGGCTTAGCCGGGCGCCTGTGCAACCATGGCCATGGGAGGGGTTACCGCTCCCTGAAAACGAAAAAGGGCCGGCAAACATGCCGGCCCTCCGAAATCGAGGATGAACCCGGGGATCAGGCGGCAGCCGCCTCGTCCTCTTCCTCCTTCATCAGCTCTTCCTTGGAGACGGTCTTGTCGGTGACATCGACCGTGGCCAGGAGATGGTCGACGACCTTTTCCTCGAAGATCGGTGCGCGCAGGCTCTGGACGGCTTCCGGCGTGTTGCGGAAGTAGTCGTAGACCTGCTGCTCCTGGCCCGGATACTGCCGGACCTGGTCGATCACGGCGCGCTGCAGTTCCTCGTCGGACACCGTCACGCCGGCCTTCTCGCCGATCTCGGACAGGACGAGGCCCAGACGGACGCGGCGCTCGGCGAGCTTCTTGTACTCGTCGCGCGCCTTCTCCTCCGTGGTGTCCTCTTCCTCGAAGGTCTTGCCGCTCTGCTCGAGCTCGCGGGTCACCTGCGCCCAGATGTTGTTGAACTCGGCTTCGACGAGCTTCGACGGCAGCTCGAACGCATAGTCCGCGTCCAGCGCATCGAGAAGCTGACGCTTCACCTTCTGACGCGTCGCCTGGCCGTACTGGCTCTCGATCTGGCCGCGCACGATCTCGCGAAGACGGTCGATCGACTCCAGGCCGAGCTTCTTGGCGAGCTCGTCGTTCAGTTCCATCTCGTCCGGCTTGGCGACGGACTTGATCTTCACCTCGAACACGGCCTGCTTGCCGGCGAGATGGGCCGCACCGTAATCCTCCGGGAAGGAGAGCTCGACATTCTTCTCATCGCCAGCGGACAGGCCGACCAACTGATCCTCGAAGCCGGGGATGAACTGGCCCGAGCCGAGCACGAGGTTCGAGTCGGTGGCCGTGCCGCCCTGGAAGGCTTCGCCGTCGATCTTGCCAAGGAAGTCCATGGTGACGCGGTCGCCGGTCTCGGCAGCGCCTTCCTTGGGCTGGAAGGTGCGCGCGCTCTCGGCGATGCGCTTCACCTGCTCCTCGACTTCGTCCTCGGCGATCTCGACCACCGGACGCTCGATCTTGATCGCGTCGGTGCTCTTGAGTTCGAAGGCGGGCAGCGTCTCGTAGGAGACGGTGAAGCGGAAGTCGCTCTGGCCGTTCAGAACCTTCTCCGCCTCACCCTCGTTCTCCGTCATCTGGATTTCGGGACGCATGGCCGAGCGCTCGTTGCGCTCCGCGATCACGGTGCGCGGCGTCTCGTTGATGATCTGGTTCACGATTTCGGCCATGATCGACCGGCCATACGTCTTGCGCATATGGGCCATCGGGATCTTGCCGGGGCGGAAGCCCTTGATCTTAACCTGATCCTTGATCTCGAAGAGGCGGGTCTGCAGCCGTGCCTCAAGGTCCGACGCCGGCACGACGATCTCGATCTCGCGCGACAGGCCTTCGGCCTTGGTTTCCTTAACCTGCATCATCAACCCTTTATGGTCTGCAACGGCGGTCCAAAGTCCGTCGTCGCGCGTCAATCTCGTTTGTCTGGATCAGACGTGGTGCGGGTGGAGGGACTCGAACCCCCACGCTTTTGGCGCCAGAACCTAAATCTGGTGCGTCTACCAATTTCGCCACACCCGCCCGTCGCCGCGAACCCCACGGCTCTACGACGCGCGCCTCTATATCATCGGCTTCGGCTGCGTCAAAGTTTTTAAACATGTTTGCGACAGCTGGGTTCGGTACGGACTCTTCCGTCGCGCGCCGGCCAGCAGAAAGCGATCGAATATCTCTCTAAATCGTTTCGTGTTGCGTTGCACCAATCGCAGGCCTGCCATGCGGCCAACCTTCTACCCGACGTCAGCGGTGCCCATTATGTTCGGTCCAACGAAGCGGGACGACACCAGATCGACCGCCTAAATCGATTTAATGATCCTTTGAGGGTGTCCCGATGAACATCATGCGCTCCTACTCGTCTTGGCGTCGCTACCGCGAGACCTGCAATGAGTTGAACCGTCTTTCGCACCGCGAACTGAACGATCTCGGCATCGCGCGCACCGACATCCCTTCGATCGCGCGGCAGGCCGTTCGCTAAATTCCCTATCTCGCTGGAGTCCCTTCTCCTCCTCCCAGGGCTCCCCAGCGACCGGCAAGCCTGCAGACTCCTCCTCCCACTGCAGGCTTTCTTCAGACACCCGCCGGTCCTCCCCCGGCGGGTGTCGTCGTTTCGCGACCGGCGATACTGCAGGCAGTCCGTTCAAAGCGGGTCCCGAACCCCGTTTCGATTTGCGCGCGGATGCGGTAAATCGACGTTATGACCCAGAAAAACCCCATCCATATCATCGGCGGCGGCCTCGCCGGCTCCGAGGCGGCTTGGCAGATCGTGCAAGCTGGCCAGCCGGTCGTGATGCACGAAATGCGCGGCGTGCGTGGCACCGACGCCCACAAGACCGACGCCCTAGCCGAACTGGTGTGCTCGAACTCCTTTCGGTCGGACGACGCGACGACGAACGCCGTGGGCGTTCTCCATGCCGAGATGCGTTTGGCGGGCTCGCTCATCATGCGCTGCGCCGACCAGCATCAGGTGCCCGCCGGCGGGGCGCTGGCCGTGGACCGCGACGGGTTCGCGGAGGCTGTCACCCGAAAACTTGCTACCCATTCACTGGTGGAAATCCGCCGCGAGACGATCGACGGGTTGCCGCCGGAAGAATGGGGGCCGACCATCGTCGCAACCGGTCCGCTGACCGCCCCCGCCTTGGCCGAAGCAATCCGCCAGGAGACCGGCGCGGACGCCCTCGCCTTTTTCGACGCGATCGCGCCGATCGTTCATTTCGACACGATCGACATGGACAAGGCTTGGTTCCAGTCGCGCTACGACAAGGTCGGGCCGGGCGGCACGGGCAAGGACTATGTGAACTGCCCGCTCGACCGCGAGCAATATGAGCGCTTCGTCGGCGAACTAATTGCCGGCGCCAAGACCGAATTCAAGGAATGGGAAGGTACGCCCTATTTCGATGGCTGCCTGCCGATCGAAGTCATGGCGGAGCGCGGCATCGAGACGCTGCGGCACGGGCCGATGAAACCGATGGGCCTCACCAACGCGCACCAGCCCGAGATCAAGGCTTATGCCGTGGTCCAGCTGCGTCAGGACAACGCGCTCGGCACGCTCTACAATATGGTCGGCTTCCAGACGAAACTGAAATATGCCGATCAGGTCCGCATCTTCCGGACCATCCCGGGGTTGGAGAACGCCGAATTCGCTCGGCTGGGCGGCCTGCATCGCAACACCTACCTGAACTCGCCGACGCTTCTGGACGGCGCGTTGCGCCTGAAAAGCCTGCCGCGTCTGCGCTTCGCCGGCCAGATCACGGGCTGCGAGGGTTATGTCGAATCCGCCTCGATCGGCCTGCTCGCAGGTCGGTTCGCGGCCGCCGAGGCACGGGGCGAGGTGCTGGCACCGCCGCCTCCGACCACGGCTATGGGCGCGCTGCTCGGCCATATCACGGGCGGCCACCTCGTCACTGACGAAGAGCCGGGCAAACGGTCCTTCCAACCGATGAACGTAAATTTCGGCCTGTTCCCGCCGGTCACCGTGCCGCGAGAGGAAGGCAAGCGACTGCGCGGCAAGGAAAAGACCATTGCCAAGAAGATGGCTCTGTCCGCACGAGCGCTGGCGGACTTTGCGCAATGGCTCGACCTGCCCGCGCCGATGCCGACGCAGGCTCCTTTATCGGAAGCGGCGGAGTAACTACTCAGCTTTCCATTCGGCTCGGCGCACTAGGATCGTGGCGCCGAGCCCGTTGAAGACGCGGGCGCGCGTATCGATTCCCGCCTGATCGACGTCCAGGCGAATCCGCCGCCCATCGTCGGATGTGAGGTCGGCGCGCTGTGGCGGCCCGTCGATGGCTGGCGCGAGACGCAGAAGCTCAGCGAGCACCGGCTCGAGCCCTACACGATCGACGACACTGCCGTGTCTGATCGACAGCCCCTGCCCGTCTTCCGTCAGTGCCACCATCCATGCATCGGAATTGTCAGTCGCTTGTCCCGCTTCGAAGGAGCTGTAGCGAATTCGCAAGGCGAGATCGAAGTCGGCGAGATCGAGTCCCTCGCCGTTCCGGCTCGCCGCGAAGAGCTGGAAGCCGTTGAAAGTCGGTACGGCGGAAGCTCGCGAGGTGGGCATATCGATACCCGCGACACGCATGACCTCGAAAGCGCGAATCGTCTCGTTCTGCCAGATCGGATCTCCTGCCCCCTCCGGCGGCAGGACGCCTCGAACGTCACGCAACCGGCGGAGCAGGCCGAGATCGGCGATCCCGTCCCGCAAGCTCGCCATGTCCTCTTGCACGAGTGCGCGACCCTCCGCGCGATGGCCCGTTGCCTCGGACAGGCGGGCGAGTTGGCTACGCACGACGGTGCTCTCCACGCTCCACGGACCGAAGGTCGTAAGCAGCAGCAAGAGGGCCGGCACGCCGACCAGCCATCGAATGTCGCCCGCTGCCCGACGCCAGACAGCCAAGGCCAGCACGAGAGCCAAGGAGAGGCTCCACGCGGCGAGCCCGTAGGAGGCCAGCATCCAGCCGCCGGTCTCCACACGCTGCCAGATGATGGCGCCAAGCGCGACGGTCGGAAGGGCGAGCATCAGGCGCCAGAATCGCAAGAACAGGGTCGTCGGCTTCGGCGCCCCGATGCGGAACGGATCGATCGCGACGCGCAGAGCCATGACCAGCACCGAGAAGACCAACGGCGGCCAGACCTCAGCCGTCGTCAATCGGTGCCCGGCGGCCTCGCGGAGAAGATAGACATGCAGGATCGTCCCGGCGACCAGCACGAGAGGCACGAGCACCCAGTCGAACAGCGGACGGACCACGCGCACCATTCGGTCGGTGGCGTCGAAGACCAGCGAGACGTCCAAGGACGATGGGATGCGCCCAAGGGCAAAAAGCGGACCGATCAGCGTCAGGCCCGTCACCAAGACATAGCGATCCCAGTTCCCCCCGATGTCGAGGCCGAACAGCGCCTCCAGCATCCAGAGAATCACATATCCGGCCAGGAGAAACAGCGCGACCGCGACGAAGGCGACTGCCGCACCAACCACCGTCCAGAGCGTGAAGGCCCAGAAGCGCTCGGGCGAACCACGCCCGACGAAGGGCAGAAGCACCGCGCCTGCCAAAGCGGCCCAGACCATAGCGGTGACGCGGATCGGCGGCGCCCCCGCAGCCCCGATGCTCCAGGCGAGCGGTCCGGCAATTGCCAGCGCCAGGATGACTCGGATCGGACTGGAGATACCCCGCGCTTCCGCCGCGATCGAAACCGCCAGCGAGACCGCGGCAGCGCTCAGCAACGCCGCGAGCAAAGGCGTCGAGTGGGAGAACGGCAGTCGATCCGCGAGTTCCAAATTGGCCAAGGCCGAAAAGGCCGCGATCATGGCGGCGGTCAGCGGAAAGCGCGCGACCCCGTTCGATGCGTCTCCGAGCCAGGATCGGCTTCGAAAGCCATGGGTCGGCAAGAGGTCCATCGGCATCGACTTCCGCTTAGATCAGCGGCGCATAAGCCGCCAATAGGTCCAAAGACGTTTGAACGGGCCGACGGGCTTGGTTTCGTCGCCCAGGGTCGAAGCAGCCAAGAGCGCCGGCAGGAAGACCGGGCGAAGGCTGCGTGGAATCTCTGCCCAGCGCGTCGAGACGTTCGTAGTATGCTCACGCGCCAAGGCCCGGGTCGCCTCGCGCACTGGCCGCGCCTTATCCTCGCCCGCCAGCCATTCCGCCGGCGTCGTGCCGAGGGCCGAAAGCATGTCGCCTGGCACGTAGATCTGGTTGCGATGGCGATGCTGCGCTTCATGGCGCAGCGCCCACACGGCGGTTTCGGCCACACCGGCATGACCGGCGGCCGTGGCCACCGACGGGGCAGAGTCGCGATCGAGCACCATGGCCGCGAGCATCATCAGCGTCGAAAAAGTCTCGCCCGCATAGGCTTCGAACTCGGTGCGCGAAGGCATGGGATCGTTGTAGAGGTCGAAAAGCCTCGCTTCGAGATAGCGATCGAACGCGTCCACCGGCAGGTCGAAGGCGCGAACCGTCGAGATCAGGGCGAGGGCGACGGGCGAGCCCTGCGCGGCTTCTTCGATATCGTCGGCGCTGGTCAGCCGGTCGCGCCACCACTGGAGGCGAATTTCGCCGGGCAGAGGCTGCGAGACGAGGTCCCGCACGCGCAAAGTTTCGATGTGGAAAGCGTAGAGCGCGAACAGGTGCTTCTGCTTGTCAGGCGCGGTGAAGCCCACGGAAACGGCCCGATCCGCGTCGCCATCGCGCACGATGCGCTCGCATTCGGCATAGGCTGCCGCCAGGCCTTCGGGCGCCATGCGCTCAGTCCACCGCGATCAAGGCAGCGGCGACGGGCCGCCCTTCGCCCAGCATGATGTTGTAAGTCCGCACGGCGGCGCCAGTCGACATGGGATCGCAGGAGATCCCGGCCTTGCGTAGTCGGTCGAGCAGCGCGGGGGGCACGCGGCGAATGTCCTTGCCGGTGCCATAGAGAAGGAAGCGGATGTCCGCCCCCTCCTCGAGGATTTTCAAGAGACGCTCGCCGCCGAAAGGCTCCGCCTCCGTCGCGGTCCATCCGTAGATGCCCGACGGCAGGCAGAGGATCGAGCCGCGATGCGACATATCCGCGAAGCGGAAGCCGCAATTGCCATAGGCATCGATCGGTGCGCGACGCGGATAATGGGCGTCGCGCATGCCTGGGTTTTCGGCGTCGCTCACGGCTCAGACCTTGCCCGTGGGCGCGGCCGACGAGCCTGTGTCCGCCTTCAGCTCCTTCAGGTCGTTCTTGTCGCCACCGCGAATCGCGTCCGGCCGAAGCTTGAAATAGATGAGCACCGGCGCCGCGATGAAGATCGAGGAGTAGACGCCGACGAGAACGCCAGCCAGCATCGGCGCGACGAAGACACGGATTACGTCGCCGCCGAACGCATAGAGCGCGACCAGCGCAAGCACCAACGTCACCGCCGTCAGCATGGTGCGCGACAGCGTCTCGTTGAGCGACAGGTCGATGATGTCGGAGATCGACATCTTCTTGTATTTGCGCAGGTTTTCTCGAATTCGGTCGAACACCACCACCGTATCGTTCAACGAGTAGCCGACGATCGTCAGGATCGCGGCGATGGACGACAGGTTGAATTCAAGCTGCGAAACCACGAGGAAGCCGACCGTCATGGCGACATCGTGCGCGGTGGCAAGCAGCGCGCCGATCGCGAACTGCCATTCGAAGCGCAGCCAGACATAGACCGAGATGGCCAGAAGCGCGGCGCCGACGCCGAACACGGCCGCCCAGGCGAGTTCGCCCGACACGGTCGGGCCGACGACCTCCACGCGCTGGAAGTCGTATTCCGCCGCAAGCGCGCCGCGCACGGCGTTGACGCTGGCTTGCGGCGTCTGGAGGTCCTGCTGCTGGACGGCGAAGCGAACCAGCACGTCGGCCGGGTTGCCGAACTGCTGAACCTGGACGTCGCCCTCGACAATGCCCGAAAGATCCTCGCGAATCTTGCCGACATCGGCCTCTCCAGTCTTGGCGCGCAGCTCGAGTACGGTGCCGCCCGTGAAATCGATGCCGTAGTTCAGCCCGCCCACGAAAAGGCTGCCGATCGAGGCGAGCGACAGGCCGATCGTGATCGCAAAGGCCCAGCGGCGAATGCTCATGAAGCGGATGCGCGTTCCATGCGGAACGAAGGACACCCATCCCTTCGGCACTTCCTTCGGACGGCGGCTGCGCAGCCAAAAGGAAACCATCCAACGCGTCAGGGTCAGCGCGGTGAAGACGGTGGTGAAGATGCCGAGCGCCAGCGTCACGGCGAAGCCGCGCACCGGACCCGAGCCGAGGAAGAACAGAATCACCGCCGCTATCAGCGAGGTGATGTTGGCGTCCATGATCGTGCCGAGCGCCTTGTGGAAACCGGCGTCGATGGACTGAACGACCGATCGTCCGTTTCGCCGCTCTTCCAGCAGTCGCTCGTAGATCAAAACGTTCGAATCGACGGCCATGCCCATGGTGAGCACAATGCCGGCGATGCCGGGCAGCGTCAGCGTGGAGCCGAGGGCCGACAGAAGTGCGACAAGAAGGATGACGTTGACGAGAAGGGCGATGTTGGCGATCAGGCCGAGGAAGCCGTAGGCCACGAACATGAAGACGATGACCAGCACGCCGCCGATGATGCCGGCGGCCTGACCGGCCGCGACGGAATCGGCGCCGAGGCCCGGTCCGATCGTGCGCTCTTCGATGATGTCTAGCGTTGCCGGCAGCGCGCCAGCGCGCAGAAGAACAGCTAGATCGTTGGCGGACTGGACGGTGAAGTTGCCCGAAATCTGCGCCTGACCGCCGAGGATCGGCTCACGAATATTGGGCGCCGACAGAACCTTATTGTCGAGCACGATCGCAAAGGGACGACCGGTGTTTTCCTGCGTCACCTGACCGAAGCGCTGCGCGCCCCGCGCGTCGAAGCGGATGTTGACGACCGGCTGGTTGGTCTGCTGCTCGAAACCGGCCTGGGCGTCGGTCAAGTTCTCGCCGGAAATCATGACCTGGCGCTGCACCAGGATCGGCTGCGGCGTCGGGTCGTTGGTCTGGAGAAGCTCATCTCCGGCCGGAACCGGCTGCGCGCCGCTGGCGACAGCCTGCGCCGAATTGTTCACGTCGACAAGGCGGAAGGTCAGACGCGCGGTCTGGTTGAGGAGGTTCTTGAGGCGGGCGGGGTCCTGCAGACCCGGCACCTGAACCATGATGCGATCGAGACCCTGGCGCTGAATAACGGGCTCGGTGGTCCCTAGCTCGTCGACGCGCCGACGCACCACTTCGATCGATTGCGACACGGCGGTCGACAGGCGATAGTCGATGCCGGGATTGGTGAGAGCCAAACGGAACGTGCCGGATTGCGGCTCGGTGAGTTCGGTTTCCGTCACCGAGCCACCGGCCAGAAGGCCGCTGGAGATTGGCGACGTCAGGCTCTGCAGTGCCGTGCGCGCGGCGGCGCCCTGCGAAGGGTCGCGCAGCGTGAACTGGATCGCGCCATTGTTCTCGCGAAGGCTGGTGAAGCCGATATTGGCGGCCCGCAGGCTAACCTGCACGTCCTCGCGAAGACTCTGGAGGCGGTCGTTGACCAGCGAGGCGCGATCCACCTCCAGCAGCACATAGGAGCCGCCCTGCAGGTCGAGACCGAGCGTCATCGGCTGCTTGGGCATGAAGCCCGGCAGACTGGCCCGCTGCTGTTCGGTCAGAAGGTTCGGGAGCGCGAACAGGACGCCGAAGAGCACGGCGAGCCAGATGAAGGTGGTCTTCCACCGCGAGAAATAGAGCATGGCGTTCCCGAACGACAATCGGAGCACCGGACCGATGGGGTCCACGGCGCTCCGAAGATGGGGTTCGGCAGAGGATCTGCCGAAGATGAAACCGAGCCGAACGCCGTTCGGCCCGAAGGCAGGTTACTTCGCGTTGGCCGCCGTGGGCTCGCCCTTCACGCGGACATCCGCAACCATGGACTGCAGCACGCGGATCTTGGTGGTCTCGGAAATCTGCACTTCCAACTCGCCATTGTCCTGAACCTTCGTGACCTTGGCGATGATGCCGCCGCCAGTCACGATCGTGTCGCCGCGACGAATGTTTTTCAGCATATCGTCCCGCTTCTTGGCGGCCGAGCGCTGCGGGCGAATGATCAGAAAATACATGATCGCGAAGACGGCGACGAAGGGAAGAATGCTGATGAGGATGCTCTCCGGTCCTCCCGCTGCGGTGGCGGTCTGCGCAAAAGCCGGCGATACGAACATCAAGATCTCCCAACACAAACGAAAACAGGGCGCTGAGCCCTTCACAAGGTGGCCGCAATATACGATCGGTCGACGCGATTGCAACAAGCGCCGCCTGGCATATCCGGGTGGACCCGCGCACTTCCGAAGGGCCGACCGGTGACCATCGACACGGATTTCCTTCCCCTCCTGCGACGGATCGCCGACGCGCTGGATCGTCTGGCGCCGGAGGCGACCCCCTCGCCCGATCTCGGCGCGGCCGATTGCTTCGTCTTCGCGCCACCCGGTGGCCTGACGCCGGTGCCCCGGGTCAACCGCGTCGATTTCGAACTGCTGCGCGGCATCGACCGCTCGCGCGACATCCTGTTCGAGAACACAAAACGCTTCGCCGATGGCCTGCCGGCCAACAACGCCCTGCTTTGGGGCGCCCGCGGAATGGGCAAATCATCGCTGGTGAAGGCCGTTCACGCCAAGGTCAATTCGATAGGAACGGGCCGTCCGGTCCTGAAGCTCATCGAGGTCCACCGCGAGGACATCGACGACCTGCCTCTGCTGATGACGCTCTTGCGCGCCGCGCCCTTCCCGATTCTCCTGTTCTGCGACGATCTGTCGTTCGATCACGACGACACATCCTACAAGTCGCTGAAGGCCGCGCTGGACGGGGGCGTCGAGGGGCGGCCGGACAATGTCCTGTTCTATGCCACGTCGAACCGCCGCCATCTCCTTCCGCGCAACATGATGGAAAACGAGCAGTCGACCGCCATCAATCCAAGTGAGGCGGTGGAAGAGAAGGTCTCGCTGTCGGATCGATTCGGCCTTTGGCTCGGCTTCCACAAATGTTCGCAGGACGATTATCTCGCGATGGTGTGCGGCTATCTCGCCTCCGCCGGGATCGAGCGGGACGCCGAGGAGGTTCGTCGCGACGCGCTGGAATGGAGCACGACGCGCGGCAGCCGCTCGGGCCGCGTCGCCTACCAGTTCGTTACTGATCTCGCGGGACGCCTCGGCCACGCCCTGCCCCGCTGACCAACGAAAAGCGCCCGGCTCTTTCGAACCGGGCGCTGCCTTGCTCCGAACTATTCTTGCTTAGCGCAGATAGGTCATCGGATTGACCGGAGAGGAGTCCTTGCGGACCTCGAAATGCAGCATCGGCGCGTCCGTGTCGCCGGTCATGCCCGCCGTCGCGATTTCCTCGCCGCGCTTCACCGTGGCACCGCGCTGAACCTTGATGTCGTCGGCATGGCCATAGACGGTCACGAGGCCGTTCTCGTGCTTGACCAAGACGGTCTTGCCGAACTCCTTGAGGCCCTCGCCGGCATAGATCACGACGCCGTTCTCGGCCGCCTTGATGGGCGTTCCGCGCGGCACGGAAATGTTCAGACCGTCGTTGCGGCGCGAGCCGACCTTGTCGCCGAAATTCTTGATGACGCGGCCCTGCACCGGCCAACGCATCTGGTTGATTCCAGTCGAGGCCGGAGCCAACGAAGCCTGCTCCTCTTCCTCCGCCTTGGCAGCGGTGGTCTGGGCAACCGGTGCGGCGGCCGCCACTGACGTGCTCGCGGCGCTCGGAGCGACGGGCGCCGGCGTAGCGGCCACGGCCGGCATCTCATGCGTCGCAGGCTTGGCCGGCGTTGCGGCAGCGGCGGCTGCCTGCGCGGGCTTGACCGGCGGCAGTTCGCGAGTGGCCTGCGCAGCCGCAGCGGCCGGACGCGCATTGGTCGGAGCCGAGCTGGGCACGGCGATCTTTGCGGCCTGAGCCTGGAGGCTGGTCGGCGGCGCGCCGAGCGTGGCGTAGCGAACGTTCCCGGCCGGCTGTGCCGACGCCGTGGCAGAGCCCCCTGCCGGGATCGTCAGCTTCTGGCCGATCCGCACATTGTCGTCGGTCAGCCGGTTGGCGTTGCGCAGATCGGCGGCGCGGACATTGTGACGGCGCGCGATGCCAAGGAGCGAGTCGCCGGACGTCACGACATAGGTACCTGCCGAACCCGTCGGGGCCGGCGCCATGTTGCGAGAGGCTTCGGTGCGAGCCACTTCAGCGTGGTTCACCGGCGAGGACGCATGCTGCGACATCGGCGCAGCGGCCTGCTGCTGGACGGGCGCATAGCTGTCGTTGCCATTGCCGTAGGAACTGGCCGGCGGAGGCGGCAGCGTCGAGCGGGAGACCGGCGGCGTCGCTGCCGCAAAGGTGCGCGAGGCGCCCGTGGTGCCGGAACCGTAGGAGGCGTTCGGCTGCCCCGCGCCGTAGCTCGGCTCGGCCGCAGGGGCCGCACTCGCCACCTGCTGCGAGCGCACCGGCGCCGGCGGAATCGCTCCGGTATAGAAGCTATCCTGCAACCGCGTGGCGTCGGCACTGCATCCGGCCGCCAACGCGGCCAGCGCGATCAGCCCCGCCGAGCGCACCAGCCGAAGCCGACTCTGATTCAACACGTCCGTCCGCATTGCAGTCCCCAAAGCATTCGCCCAACCTGAGAACATTAGACAGCGTTAATGTTACCCGAGGGTTAAGCATGATCGGGACGAAGACGGATTTCTTTACAGAAAGCTCGCGACGCCGGTTTCGAGCGGCTGGAGACGGGCGTTGAACAGCGTCTCTTCCTCGAAGCGGCTTCCCAACTTCTGGTGTCGCACGAGACGCTGCACGTCGCCCGGTGGTCCAAGCGCGCAGATCAGAATTCCTTGCGACGCCATCTGCTCTACGAAGGCACGCGGCAGCGACTCGAAGGAGCCATGGACCACGATCCGGTCGAAGGGCGCCTGGTCGGGATAGCCCGTGCGACCATCCTCCTTAAGGAAGGTCACGTTGTTGATGCCGCAGGCCTTCAGTCGCTCCTGCGCCTTGGTCAGCAAGGTCTGGTAGCGATCCAAGGTCAGAACCTGAAAACAAAGCTTGGCGAGCAGCGCCGTGACGTAGCCGCTTCCCGTGCCGATCTCCAGCACGCGGTGCTCCGGGGCGATCTTCAGCGCCGCGACCAGTCGCACCGCGTGGCGCGCGCCGGGCATGGACTGGCCGCAGTCGAGCGGAAACACCTTGTCGGAATAGGCCTCCACCGCGTCCGCCGGCACGAAGGCGCGGCGCGGCACGGCCTCGACGGCGGCCAGGACACGCGGCGTCACGCCATCGGCGGTGCGCACCGTCATCAGGAAGGCCGCCAGTTGCTCGCGATCGACTGTTGCGGTCATGCGCGCTCAGCGGAAGGTTTCGCGCATCTGCTCGCGCAGCGCGTGATGGGTGAGATCGAGATGCAGCGGTGTGACTGAGATGCGGTTGGAGCGCAGGGCGCCAATATCCGAACCGTCCAGCTCCGGCCCGGCCTGACGCCCGAACTTCAGCCAGAAGTAAGGGAAGCCTCGCCCGTCGACCCGCTCTTCGATGCCAAGCGAATAGTCCAGCTTGCCCTGCCGGGTCACCTCGATGCCTTGCACGGCACCGGCTTTCACGGCCGGAAAGTTGACATTGAATAATGTCCCAGCCGGAGCATCGACTTTGAGAAGACGCTCCACGACATCCGCACCATGATGGCGAGCTGTCTCCCAGATGGCCTCACGCTCGGAGTCGGGACGGAAGGCTTGGCTGAGCGCGATGGACCGGACGCCCAGCATCATGCCCTCGATGGCGCCGGCAACGGTGCCGGAATAGGAGACGTCGTCGCTGACGTTCTGCCCGGCATTGACGCCGGACAGGACGAGGTCGGGTGCCTCCGACAGGAGATGCTTGACGGCCATGATGACGCAATCGGTCGGCGTGCCGCGCAGCGCAAAACGGCGCTCCGATTCCTGACGAAGACGCAGCGGCGAAGAGAGCGTCAGCGAATGGGACAGGCCGCTCTGATCCGTTTCCGGCGCGACGACCCACACATCGTCCGACAACTGTCGGGCGATGTGTTCGAGGACGGAAAGTCCCTCCGCGTGAATGCCGTCGTCATTCGTCAGGAGAATGCGCATGGATTACTTCTTGCCGATCTGTTCGAGCCCGCCCATGAACGGCTTGAGGACGTCCGGCACGAGAATGCTGCCATCCTCCTGCTGGTAGGTCTCCATGACCGCGATCAGCGCGCGCCCGACCGCCGTACCTGAGCCGTTGAGCGTATGTACGAAGCGGGGCGCAGCCTTTTCGCCAGCGGGGCGGAAGCGCGTGTTCATCCGCCGGGCTTGAAAGTCGCCGCAGACCGAGCAGGACGAGATTTCGCGGTAGGCGTTCTGCCCTGGTAGCCAGACTTCGATGTCGTAGGTCTTCTGCGAGGAGAATCCCATGTCGCCGGTGCAGAGCACGACGGTGCGGAAATGCAGGCCGAGCTTGGTCAGAACGGCTTCGGCCGCCGCCGTCATTCGCTCGTGCTCTTCATGCGACGTTTCCGGCGTCGTAATCGAGACGAGTTCGGCCTTGTAGAATTGATGCTGGCGCAGCATGCCGCGTGTGTCGCGACCGGCCGATCCTGCTTCCGAGCGGAAGCTCGGCGTCAACGCCGTAAAGCGGAGCGGCAGGGCCTGCTCCTCGATGATCTCCTCGCGAACGAGATTGGTCAGCGAGACCTCGGCGGTCGGGATCAGCCAGCGTCCGTCCGTGGTCTGAAATAGGTCCTCGGCAAATTTCGGCAGCTGGCTCGTGCCGTAGAGCGCCTCGTCGCGCACTAGAAGCGGCGGAGACACCTCCTCGTATCCGAACTCGCGAGTGTGGGTTTCGACCATGAACTGGCCGAGAGCGCGCTCCAACCGAGCCAAGTCCCCGCGCAGCACTGTGAAGCGCGAGCCGGACATGCGGGCGGCGCGCTCGAAATCCATGAGGCCGAGCGCCTCGCCCAATTCGAAATGCTCTTTGGGCTGAAAATTGAAGCTGCGCTTATCGCCGACGCGGCGCACCTCGACATTGCCCGTCTCGTCCGCACCAGTCGGAACCTCGGCGAGCGGAACATTCGGTACGGTCGCCAGCAGGGCATTGATCTCGGCGTCGATCTCGCGCTCGAGCTTCTCGCCATCCTGAATTTTGGTCTTGAGCTCAGTGACGGTGCGCATCGTCTCGTCGGCAAGGGCCGCGTCACCCGACGCCTTGGCCTTGCCGATCTGCTTGGAGGCTTCGTTGCGCTGGCCCTGCCAGTCCTGCAGCGTCTTCAGATGCTGGCGGCGCTTCTCGTCCAAGCGAACGATCTCGGCCGACGTCAGGGCCGAACCGCGACGCTTCAGAGCTTCGTCCAGAGCTTCCGCATTGTCGCGGATCCATTTGATATCCAGCATGATTTCCAGTCCGCTTCAGGCGGGCCGGAACCGATCGGATCACTCCGTGCCGGCTTCGTTGGCCGCCAGACGCACGCCTCGTTTCTTTTCGATCATCCGTGCCGTAATGATCGAGACCTCGTAGAGAATGATCGCCGGGATCGCAAGGCCGATCTGGGACATCGGATCGGGCGGCGTCAGCACCGCCGCGACGATGAATGCGAGCACGATTGCGTATTTGCGCTTCGACTTCAGCCCATCGGCCGTGACCATGCCGGCCCGCACCAGAAGTGAGCAGATCACCGGCAGCTGGAAGACCAGTCCGAAGGCGACGATCAACGTCATGATCAGCGACAGATATTCGGAGACCTTGGGCAGCAGCAGGATCGCTGCGTCGCTGCCCTCGCCCGGCTGCTGCATCGACAGGAAGAACCACATCACCATCGGGGTGAAGAAGAAGTAGACGAGCAGCGCGCCTAGCAGGAAAAGCAGCGGCGTTGCCACCAGAAACGGAATGAAAGCCGCGCGCTCATCCCGATAAAGGCCGGGGGCAACGAACTTGTAAATCTGGATGGCGATCACGGGAAACGCCAGGAAGAAGCCGCCGAAGGCTGCAACCTTCACCTGCGTGAAGAAGTATTCCTGCGGGGCCGTATAGATCAGTTCGACGCTGGCAGGGTCCAGTCCAGCCCAGCCGCTGGCGATCTGATAGGGCACGACGAGGATGTTGAAGATGCCCTTGGCGAAGAAGAAGCAGATCAGGAACATGCCGAAGAAGCCGGCGATCGACCAGATCAGCCGGCGCCGCAGTTCGATCAGATGCTCGATCAGAGGCGCGGACGAGGCCTCGATGTCCGACTCGGAACGCTGACTCACTGAAGGCTCCCGGCCGGCGCGCGAACAGGAGCGGCCTCGCCCCCATGTGCCGCCTCGACGTTGACATGGATCGCATGACCGTTCGTCGCGGCGACGGGCTGTGCTTCGCCGTTGACGGCTGGCGGCGTCGCGACGGCAGGGGAAGAGGTAGGCGGAACGTCTGCCATCGGCTCGACTGGCACCGCCGCTTGCGTTGCCGACGGAACGACAGGCTCAGGCGCTACGGTCGCGGCCTTGATCGAAGAGCGAATTTCGTCTCCGACCGCGCGGATCGGGTTCATCGCCTTGCGAAGATCGTTGCGCGGGTCGAGATCGCGGACCTGCTGCGCGGTGTTGCGCAGTTCTTCGAGTTCGGCCTCCTTCAAGGCCTCGTCGAACTGGTGCCGGAAATCGCCCGCCATACGGCGCATCTGCGAACTGACCCGGCCGAAGGTGCGAAGCATCTTCGGGAGATCCTTCGGACCGACGACGACGATCAAAACGACCGCGATAACAAGAAGCTCGAGTCCACCGATGTCGAACATGTCGATCCCCAGGAGGAGAATGGCGGCGCGCTATGCGCCGCCCATCCTTTAGATGCGGGACTTTTCGGTCGTGGTCTCGTGCGGCATGGCATCGCCTTCGCGCATGTCGAGCGAGCGACGCTCCTGAGCGACGGTCGTGTCCTCGTCCGCCATGCCCTTCTTGAAGTTCTTGATGCCCTTGGCCACGTCGCCCATCAGCTCGGGAATCTTGCCGCGACCGAAGAGAAGCAGCACGACGGCCAGAACGATGAGCCAGTGCCAGATGCTGAAGCTACCCATGATACGCCTCCAATGGGCGCGGGCTGCCCGCGCTCCGACTTCAAACCGAACCTTCGGCTCTTTCAAACACGAAAGTCCCAGCCGGTTCAACGGCTACGACGACATCGTGCACATGGTTCGCGAGTTCGTCAGAACGAAGCAGAGCCCGGATCGGTAGATAACACGCCGTCTGGCCCATCCGCCAAGCTGGCGGGTGTCAGTCAAGGCACGATCGAACTCGAACAATTCACAGACAACGCCGCATGGACGAACCGCAATTCGCCAATCCTTGCCATTCGATCGTGGCGAGTCTGCGACAGGCGCATTGCCAAGCGATCGCGTCAGTCGGATACCGATGGATGGGGCCGATCTCGGCTAGACGATGGGAAAGCCAGTCGGTCAAATCGCGCTCAGGTGGAGGCGGAGAACAGCGAGTGGAATTCCTCGCGCAGGGCCGGCTCGTCGATCGGCTCGGGTTGCTGGCGAGTGATCTGCAAGGCCCGCTCCGCTCTCGCCAGAGAGCGGCCGGCAAGTTCCGGGACATTGGCCGCCACGAGTTGCATCTCGGCCATATCGCCGTTGCAGTGGAGCGCCAAGTCGCAGCCGGCGGCGATGGCTCGGCCGGCGAGTTCGCCCATGTCGCCTTGAAGCGCCTTCATCGACATGTCGTCGCTCATCAGCAAACCGTCGAAGCCGATCGCCTTACGAATGATCTCTCCGATCACGACCGGCGAAAGCGTGGCCGGGCGGACGGGATCCAGCGATTCGAAAAGGAGATGCGCGGTCATCGCGGCCGGCAGGTCGGCCAAGCTCTTGAAGGGGCGGAAGTCGAAGCCCTCCAGCGCTGCCCGTTCCGCCGAAACCTGCGGCAGTTCGAGATGGCTATCCGCCTCGCCTCGCCCATGACCGGGAATATGCTTCATCACCGGCAGAACGGCACCGGCCATCAGCCCCTCCGCCGCAAGGCCACCGAGTTCAGCGACCAGCGCCGGGTCTTCGGCATAAGCGCGGTCGCCGATCACGGAATGGGCGCCGGGCTGGGGCACATCGAGGCAAGGGAGACAATCGACGTCGATCCCGTATCCCACCAGCAAATCATGGGCGAGAAGACGGCCTTGAAGCCAAGCCGCCCGCCGCCCCTTCACGGGATCGGCAGCGAAGACCTGACCGATTGACGCCGATGGCGGGAAACGCGGCGAAAGCGGCGGGCGCAGACGCTGAACCCGCCCGCCTTCCTGATCGATTAGAACCGGGCGCCGCGAGGAGCCGCCGAGGCTTTTGAGTTCGGCCACGAGATCCCAGACCTGCGCGGCCTCGCCGATGTTGCGACCGAACAGAATGAAACCCCAAGGCCGCTCGTCTTGAAAGAAGGCACGCTCGTCATCCGTCAGGCGCAGGCCGCTGCATCCCGCGATCCAGGCTTTCGTTCCGGTCATCAGGGGTCCCGTGTCAGAAGACGGCGCCGGCGGTTCGAACGGCCGACGCCGATAGGAAGAGCGATTCGTCTCAATCGTCAGCCCGGTAACGGCGATCAGCGCGTCACGAAGCAGCTTCCGCCGGCCGATTTCAGGCTGTCGCACAGGCTCGCCGCCTCGTTCTTGGAACCGGCCGCGACGCGGACGCGATAGAACGTACCCTTGCCCGCGATCTCCGCCGACTTGATGTTCAAACCGCGATTGCCGATCACGCTGGAGAACTTGCGCTTCATGTTCGCCATCGACTCCTCCGCCAGGGCCTGGCTCGGCTGAGACGAGATCTGAACGAAGAACGCCTCTTCGCCAGCCGCCGCCGGCTGCACCGACGCGACCTGCACCGGATCGGCCTCGGCCGGAGCAGCCTCCGTCGCGACCTTGGCGCTGAATGGCATCGTAGATTGGGCCGACGCGGCGGGCGCAGCAGGCGCGGCATGGCCGACGGCGGGCGAAGAGCTCGGCAGAAGCGCGGGCTGGCCGGCGATCGTCGGTTCCTCGGCCGGTGCGAGCGAGCCGTCCGGGCGCACCGTCAAGGTGCGAACCTTGCGCGGCTGCAGCGTGCCCTCGGCAGAAGCAACCTGACTGCCCGGCGCAGGTGGCATCTCGGCTTCGGCATCGGATTCGCTGGGAAGCGACACATCGTCGCCGACCATGACACCGGGGAGATCGGAGGACGCGCCCTCGTTCTCCGCGATGTCCATAGGCTCTTCCATCGCCGTCACCAGCGAGCGCTGCGTCGGCGCGGTCACCTTCGCGTTGCCCGCCGCGACATGCTCGTAGACGGCCTTGTTCTGGTTCGGGATCGAACGGCCGCCAGGATCGGCCGGCGCGGTCTTGTAGGGCTCTGCATCCGCCTTGATCAGGATCGGCCCTTCAATGCTCTGCGAGAGCGAGCCGCCACCGGTGTAAACCATCGTGCCGGCCACGGCGACCACGACACTGGCAGCCAGACCACCCATGACGAAAACCGCTTTGCGCAGCTTGGAGCCGCGCCGCGCCGCAGGGCGGTACTCGTCGTCATAGTGATGGCCGTCGCCATCCTCGTAGCCCTGGGCATATTCGTCTTCGTCGTAGCCCTGCGGCGCAGGCTGCATGGCAGCCCACTCGCTCGCGATCAGATCGTCGAAGTCGTCGAGCGTCAGGGTCTGGCGCACATCGGGAATGGTCTGGCGAACCGGCGCGTAGGGCTCGGGCTCGGGCTGGCGAGCCGGCGCGAAGGACTGCGTTTCGGTGGGATACCGGTCGCGCGGACGCGCAGGCTGGCTGAGATTGCGCAGGGCTTCCTGCGTTTCCGCATTGACGGGACGACCTGCCCGGCCCTGCGGCATTGAAGGGCCACGGCCGCCGGGGCTCGCGACGGGCTCGTAGCCCGCCGACTGATCCCAATCCTGCCGCACGCCCGGCGCACCGGGGCGCACCGAGGAGCCTTCCACCGCCCGAACGAGATCGGCAAACGGATCGCGATCGGTCGCGGAGAAGTTTGCGTCCCTGTAGTCCTTCATCGCGCCGACCCCACGCCGGGATCGCCGCCCAGTTCGACGACGATCCGTATTTTTCTGAACGTTTCTCCGCCCTATGGGTCGAACTTGTTCAAAGCGTGGAACGTCAGCGCATTTCGTCCGGGGCCGACACGCCGACAAGACCCAGACCCGAGGCGATGACGAAGGCGACGGCTTGAACCAGTCCCAATCGGGCTGCGGTCATTGTCACATCGTTAGGCTTAACGAACCGTAACTCGGGCTGGTCCTTTCCACGATTGTACTGGCCGTGGAAAGCGGAGGCGAGATCATAGAGATAGAAGGCGAGCCGATGCGGCTCCTTGGCCTGCGCCGCGCTCTGAATGAGGCGGGGATATTCGGCCAGCTTGCGAACGAGCGCGAGCTCCCCTTCGTCGGTCAGTTGCGCAAGCGCCGCCTCGTCTACCTTGTCCAGGGCGGACACGTCGATGCCCTCGGCCTCGGCCTGGCGGACGATCGAGCGTGCTCGGGCGTGCGCGTACTGAACGTAGAAAACCGGATTGTCCTTCGACTGTTCGGTGACTTTCTGAAAGTCGAAGTCGAGCGGCGCGTCGCTTTTGCGAAACAGCATCATAAAGCGGACGGCGTCTCGACCGACCTCATCCACCACGTCAGCCAGGGTCACGAACTCCCCGGCGCGCTTGGACATCTTCACCGGCTCGCCGTTGCGGAAGAGCTTCACCAGCTGGCAGAGAACGACATCGACCTCGGCCTTGCCGCCGGACACCGCCTTGGCCACCGCCTCCAGCCGCTTCACGTAGCCGCCATGGTCGGCGCCCAACACGTAAACCATCTCGTCGAAGCCACGGGCGAACTTGTCGGCGAAATAGGCGACGTCGGCGGCGAAATAGGTGTAGCTGCCGTCCGACTTCACCAGCGGACGATCGACGTCGTCGCCGACTTCGGTCGAGCGCAGCAAGGTCTGCTCGCGATCTTCCCAATCCTCGGGCAGCTGGCCCTTGGGCGGCGGCAGCGTGCCCTGATAGACGAAGCCCTTGTCGCGCAACGCCTCGACCGTCGCCGTGATACGACTCGGCTCGCCTTCGTGCAGCGTCTTCTCGGAGAAGAAGACATCCTGCGTGATGGCGAGCGCCTTCAGGTCGTCGCGGATGCTCATCATCATGGCGCTGATGGCATAGGCCTTCACCACCGGGAGCCACTGTGCCTCGTCTTGATCCAAGAGCTCGCGGCCGTAGCGAATAGCGAGCGCCGAGCCGACCGTCTTCAGATAGTCGCCGGGATAGAGCCCTGCCGGGATCTCCCCGATCGTCTCTCCCAGTGCTTCGCGGTAGCGTAGGAAGACCGAGCGGGCGAGCACGTTCACCTGCTCGCCCGCGTCGTTTATATAATATTCCTTGGTGATCTCGTGGCCGGCAAAACCCATGAGATTGGCGATCGCATCGCCCACGACGGCGCCCCGGCAATGACCGACATGCAGCGGTCCGGTCGGGTTGGCGGAGACATATTCGACATTCACCCGCCGCCCGGTCGGCGCGCCGCGCCCGTAGGCGAGCCCGAGCCCGAGCAGGCCGTGGAGATGCTTTGTCCAGAAAACCGAATGAAGACGCAGGTTGATGAAGCCGGGGCCGGCGATCTCCACCGAGGCGATGTCAGGGTCCTGCTCCAGTTGGGCACCGATCTCGTCGGCGAGCTCGCGGGGCTTCAGGCCCAAGGGTTTCGCCAGCACCATGGCGGCATTGGTCGCCAGATCGCCATGGCTCGCGTCGCGTGGCGGCTCGACGGCGATGCGCGAAAGGTCCGCTCCGTCGATTTCGCGCGCGCGCAGAACGGCTTCCACGGCTTTGCGAACGCGTTGCTCGAAGTCGGTGAAGATGTTCATGATCGAGTCCAGACTGGAGAAATCGGCGCAGAAAAAGGCCGTCCCCCGTTCGCGAGAACAGGAGAGTGAAGCGGCGCGCCTATCGCAATTCAGGCGTATCGTCAAACAAGCGACGGTGTTCCGACACGGCGTAGCTGTCGGTCATCCCGGACAGATAGTCCGAGACGCGGCGGGCCAGACGCGCTTCGTCCAGCGCCGCCACCTCCAGGCTCCAGGCGCCGTGCATCTGCGATGGCTCCGCGACGTAGCGTCGAAACAAGTCCTCCACCACACCCTCGGCCCGCGTCATGACGCGGGACACACCCTCGCTTCGATAGACGCGCGCGAAGAGAAACCGCTTCGTCCGGGCGGCAAGTTCTTCCATTTCCGGCGAGAAGCAGAGCAGCGTGCGCTTGGCATTGCGCACGTCCTCGGCCGTCTCGATCCCGTCCTCCCGCAACCGGCGCAAGGTCGAGGCGATGACATCCTCCACCATTCGCGTGATATGCCGGCGCATGATCTCGTGGACGGTTCGCGCCTCGTCGAGGCCGGGATACTTCGCACGCACTTCACTCAGGATCGTGCCGGCGAGTTCCAGTTCCGCCAGATCGTCGAGTTCGATCAATCCGGCCCGCAAGCCATCGTCGAGATCATGCGTGTTGTAGGCAATGTCGTCGGAGATCGCGGCGGCCTGCGCTTCCAGAGTCGCGAAGCGCTCCAAATCCAGCGGGTAGCGCGCGTCGAATTCGAGGATCGGGCGCGGCACCTCCTCATGCCAAGTCGCATAGGGACCGAGCATCGGCCCGTTGTGCTTCACCAGCCCTTCCAGCGTCTCGAAGCTGAGATTCAGCCCGTCGAACTCCGCATAGCGGCGTTCCAGCGCGGTCACGATACGGAGCGACTGCGCGTTGTGGTCGAACCCGCCATAGGGCGCCATGCAGCGATGCAGCGCCCGCTCGCCGGCATGCCCGAAGGGCGTGTGGCCGAAATCATGGACGAGCGCGATCGCCTCCGTCAGGTCCTCGTCCAGCCGCAGGGCGCGCGCGAAGGCGCGGGCGATCTGCGACACTTCGATCGTGTGGGTCAGGCGGGTGCGGAAGTGGTCTCCCTCGTAGGCGACGAAGACCTGCGTCTTGTGCTTGAGCCTGCGAAAGGCAGTGGAATGGACGATCCGGTCGCGGTCGCGCTGGAAAGGCGTCCGCGTCGGGCTGCCAGGCTCGGGAAACAGGCGCCCGCGCGACTGAGCGGGATCGCTGGCAAAGGACGCCAGGGTGGAGCGGCCGAGGCCGATGCTGGCGAAGATTGGGTCCGACATCCCATGCTTTCCGAGCGGCATAAGCCATACCGCCCCGTCTGGGCGGCGTTGACCCGCTAGGGGCGCATCCATACGTTAGGACACGAACAGCAACAAGCAGAGGTCGGGACGGCGCGCTCCGCCGCCCGAAATCCCCATGAGCCAGTCGCTCGACACGACGGTGACCGTTTCCGACGCCGCGGCCCGGCGCATCCTGTCCATCCTCCAGAAGACCCCGAGCGAGAACGCGCTGCGCATCTCGGTGGAAGGCGGCGGCTGCTCGGGCTTTTCCTACAAGTTCGACCTGACGCACGAGGCCGAAAGCGACGATATCGTAATCGAAAAGAACGGCGCGCGTGTTCTCATCGATCAGACGTCTCTGGCCTATCTCGACGGCTCGGTGGTGGATTTCGTGGACGATCTGATGGGCCAGTCCTTCCAGATCCGCAATCCGAACGCCACCGCCTCCTGCGGCTGCGGAACGTCCTTCTCGATTTGACACGCCCCGTCCTGCCGGGCATGCCGAAGCGCTCTTCAGCCATGCCCGGAGGACCCGCCATGCTCGTCGCGACCTGGAACATCAACGGCGTCAAGGCGCGCATCGAAGCCCTCAAGAGCTGGCTGGACGAATCAGGAGCGGACATCGTCTGCCTGCAGGAGATCAAGAGCGTCGACGAAGGCTTTCCCAAAGCCGAGTTGGAAAGTGCCGGCTGGCATGTCGAGACCCATGGCCAGAAGGGCTTCAACGGCGTCGCGCTTCTGTCGCGCCAGCCCGCCATGGCGATCGATCGCGGCCTGCCCGGCGACGAGATGGACGACCAGTCGCGCTTCATCCATGGCCTTTGGGAGACGGCAGCCGGCCCCTTGCGCGTCGCCTCGCTCTACCTACCCAACGGCAATCCGCTCGGCACCGAGAAGTTCAGCTACAAGCTGCGATGGATGGCACGCCTGGAGACGATCGCCCGGCGATGGCTGGCGCAGGAAGTGCCTTTCGTTCTGGCCGGCGACTACAACGTCATCCCCCAGCCCGAGGACGCCAAGAACGCGGCCGACTGGCTCGGTGATGCGCTCTATCAGCCGGAAAGCCGAGCGGCCTATCGCCGCCTCCTGAATCTCGGCCTCACCGACGCCGTGCGAGCCACGACGGACGCGGCGCAGACCTATACGTTCTGGGACTATCAGGCCGGCGCCTGGCCGAAGAACAACGGCATCCGAATCGACCATATTCTTCTGTCGTCCGACCTCGCCTCTCGACTCGCCGCCGTGCGGATCGACAAGCATGTTCGCGCCTGGGAGAAGCCGTCCGACCACGTGCCGGTTCTGGTCGATCTCAAGATCTGAGAGTCAGCCCGAGTATCGCTCAGGGTGCGTCCGCGCCGATCTTCTCGGCGGACGCGATGGCCATGCGGCGTTCCGATTCGCTCGACAGGGAGAAAGCCTCTTCCTGCAGCGGGCGAATCCATTCCTTATCCTTGTCCGGCGCGGCCTTCAGCGCGCGCGTCAACATGGCGAGGCCACGCGCAGGCTCGGCCCTCAGCGAAATCGTCTCGCCGTCGAACAGGAGATAGCCCAGCAGCGCCTCGGCCTTGGCGTAGCCCTTCTTGGCCGCCAGCTGGAGCCAGCGCGCCGCCTGCGGCGGATTGGGCCGGCCACCCTCGCCCGCCAGCAGCATGCGCCCCAATTCGAACTGCGCCTGCGCATCGCCGAAATAGGTCGCGGCATGGGCATAGAGCTGACGGGCCTGCGTCGGGTCGGCCGCAATGGGCGTGCCCGGAATGCCGTTGCGCATATACTCGGCGAGCGCGACCACGGCACTGGCGACATAGGCGGCATTCGGCGATGTCGCCGTGTCGTCCTCCTGATCGCGGACGATCTCCTCGAACATCTTGAAGGCTTCGAAGTCGTCCTCCTTGACGCCATCGCCCTCGGCATACATCTGGCCGAGCTTCCAACGGGCTCCGGCGTGGCCGAGATCGGCGGCCTGCTGCAGAGCTTCCAGCGCCTCGGCCTTTTCCCCACGCTTGTAGGCCGCAAAGCCCATGGAGAAGAACTCGCGCGGCGACTTGGCATGCGCGCTTGAGGCGACCGAGGACGGGTCGAGCGCCAGCGCCTGTTCGCCGAAGCCGACCGCGAAAGGCAAGACAAACAGAAAAAGACGGGCTGCGCGCATCAACCGAATTCTCAGATCCGACCGAACCGGCGAGTGGTCTCGCCAGCCTGAGAAAACAGGATCGCTTGCGCGTTCGAAGAAAGTCTGAAGACGAGCGAGTCGAAAGAGTTTCGATACTTAGGTGGGTGGCCGATCCGAGCTGAACCTGCGACGACCGCGCCTTCCGCAGCGGCGGAAGACCACAGGTGTCTCGCAGTCAACGATGCGACCCTGCTGACGAGCGTAATGTCGGACGTCATGACACCTCAACGACTCATCGCATTCTTGGGAAGCGACGAGTCTTTCCAGCCTTTATGCTTGTCGAGCGATGCCTTTGTTTTATGGCGGTAACGGGGCATCGCCTGACCCCGCAACACTATCCGATGCAAAGCCGCAATACTGTTGCAGAGCGCCCACATTCCCAGCTTCGGAACCGCGCGGGTCCATTGCCAAACGAAAAGGGCGCCCGACCAGCAGGCGCCCTTTTCATAAGCCGGAAAGATCGAACGATCAGAAGGTCAGCTTGAGCGAAGCACTCGCCGCATAGACCCAGTCGTCACCCACCGTCGCGTTGAACAGAGCGCCCTGCGAAACGTTCTGGCTGCCGCTCGTCCAGTAGCCGATCAGGCCGCCGACGCGGATTTCCGCCCAGTCCGTGTTCTTCAGGGAGAGACCGCCCGACAGGGTGTAGAGGTCGGTATAGGTGGTTTCCGAGCCGCGCGAGACGCCGCTGTCGTAGCCGACCGAAACGCTGCCGGAAATCTGCTTGTTGAAGGCGCGCCCGATGCCGAGCGTCACGGTGTAGCCATCGTCCCAATTGTAGGGGCTGATGGAAGAATTGCCCGCAACCGTGGTGATGACCGCCTTGTTCGTGCTCCAGTCCGTCCAACGGAAGGAACCCAGCAGCAGGGTGCCCTCCGCGATGCCGGTCTGGAAGTTCACATAAAGGCTCTGCGGGCTTGTGGCCGTGTTCTGGAAGGCCGGAAGGCCACTGGCGAGCACCGTGCCGTTGGTCGGCAGGCTGGCGAGAAGCGAGGACGGCACGTTGATGCCACGCTGCGCCAGGAACGCCGCCGCTGTCGGGATCGAGAGCTGGCGTCCGTCCGCAAGCCGGACAAAGGCGTCGCCGGTCGCGGCGATCGAGCCCTCGCCGGTAACGTCGTCATGCTTGACTTCCGACCGGTAGAGAACCTGCGCGCGCAGGGCGATGTCGGGAATCTCGAAGGCCGCGCCGATGCGATAGCCCGTCTTGTAGCTGCCTTCCGTGTCGGCCGTGACGCCGATGGGAAGGAGCAGGCTGGCGCCGAGGCCGCCCAGCGTCGCCCGCAGCGAAGCCGGCAGGGTCGCGCCGATATTGCGCGTGGCGAGGCTCGTGCCGTCGAAGTTGAAATCCTCGGCGAAAAGCCCGCCCAACAGGCTAAAGCGCATGCCGTCCTGCGAGTAGCTGATGCGGCAGGTTCCGCTGATCTCGTTGGACTTGAATTCGAGATCGCGCACCCGCGACCCGCCGGGGAACTGTGCCGGCTGCGCGCCACCCGGCAGCGAGCTATAGTCGCCTTCGGCCGCGAAGGACTCGGTGAAATTGCCTGCGCAGGCGGCGGTGTCGTTGCCGAACTTAATCGCCGCGCTGGGGATCTGATAGTTGCCGGTATAGGTGTCGTAGTTGCCGCGAACGCCGTTCACCGTCTCGAAGTCGCGCTGCGGCGAAACGTAGGTGAAGCTGAAACGGTTGGTGATCGTGCCTGGCTCGTAGAGAACATCCGTGTCGGCCGTGCCGCGCTGGAAGCCGCCGGCCTGCGCCAGCGTCAAGGTCGATAGCAACGCCGTAGAGGCGATCACCAAATGGCGCGCGAATGTCATGGTTTCCCCCAGTCCAACCCTCATAGCCGAAGTCTTACGCGCTCCGGCTTGCTGGAAACCTGTCACAAGTGTCGCGGACTTGAAACGGGCAAATCCGGGGAGAAACCCTAAGGCATCTCAACGAGCCCACGTCTTAAAGGTGTAGATTTTACATCAAGGGACACCAGCAAGGCGTTTTGAGTGTTGGATTTTCCCCGATCGATATTCGAGAAAGAATCAATACGTGGTCGCTCCGCAGGTAAATCACCAACTCTTCCGTTAACGGAAGAGTTGGTGATCGTTGCTGTCAAGTCACAGAGTGCAGCGCCGAAGAAAATCCTTCACTGCAGCATCGCCAAGGCCGCTCGCAGCTTTTCGGCCTCCGCTACGAAGGTCTGCCGCTTCTCGCGCTCCTGCTCCACCAGCTCCTCCGGCGCGTTGGCGACGAACTTCTCGTTCGACAGCTTCTTGTCGATTCGCTCCACCTCGCCGCGCAGCTTGCCCTCGGCCTTTTCAAGGCGAGCGCGCTCGGCGGCAAAGTCGATCATTCCCGCAAGCGGCAGGGCGTAGGTGACGTTGGAGAGGACGAGCTGTGCCGATTGAGCGGGCGCCGTCTCCGCCGTGGCAAGGCCCGAGAGGCGCGCCAGGCGCCGCAGCGCCGCCTCGTGACGCACCAGACGGTCACGAACCAAAGCGTGTGGAGCGACGGCAACCAAGGCGGCCTCCGCCGAAGGCGGCACGTTCATCTCGGCGCGAACCGAGCGGATTTCGCTGACGAGATCGACCAGCCAGTTCAAGTCGCTGGCGGCCGCTTCGTCGCGGAACGCCGTAGTCGGCCAGGGCGCGTGGCAGAGAAGCGTCGCGCGCGCCTGTCCCTCAGGGGCCGTCACCTCCCAAAGCTCTTCCGTCAGGAAGGGCATATAGGGATGCAGAAGCGTGTAGAGCTGATCCAGCACGAAACCCGTCACCCGTCGCGTCTCGTCCTTGGCCGCCTCATCTTCGCCCAGGAAGATCGGCTTGGCGAGTTCGAGATACCAGTCACAGACGATATTCCAGGCGAAGCGATAGAGCGCCGCAGCGGCATCGTTGAAGCGAAGGGCGGCCAAGGCCCCGTCCACTTCGGCGATGACGTTGGACAGCTCCGTCATGACCCAGCGGTTGACAGCGAGCGTCAGCGTCTCGCCCGTCACGCTCTCGCCATGCCGAGCGCCGTTCATCTCGGCGAAGCGCGTGGCGTTCCAGATCTTGGTGCCGAAATTGCGGTAGCCCGCGATCCGCTGCGGATCGAGCTTCACGTCGCGACCCTGCGCCGCCATGATCGCCAGCGTGAAGCGCAGCGCGTCGGCGCCGTACTCGTTCACGATGTCGATGGGGTCGATGACGTTGCCTTTGGACTTCGACATCTTGGCGCCGGACTTGTCTCGCACCAGCGCATGGACATAGACCGTGTGGAACGGCTCCTGCTCCATGAAATGGAGGCCCATCATCATCATCCGGGCGACCCAGAAGAAGATAATGTCGAAGCCGGTGACGAGCACACTGGTGGGGTAGTAGGTCTTCAGTTCCGGTGTCTGGTCCGGCCACCCCAGCGTCGAGAACGGCCAGAGCGCGGACGAGAACCAGGTGTCGAGCACGTCCTCGTCGCGCGTCAGGAAGGCGTCGAGCCGGTCCTGGCTCTCAGCGAGCGTGCGCGCCTCGGCGTCGGTGATCGTGCCGTTCGTAACGTAATGGGCGAGCGCGCCGGCGATCGCCGTCTCCTCGTCCTCATCCACGAAGATCGTGCCATCCGGCCCATACCAGGCGGGAATGCGATGGCCCCACCAGAGCTGGCGCGAGATGCACCAGGGCTGAATGTTTTCCATCCAGTCGAAATAGGTGTTTTCCCAATTGCGCGGCACGAACTTCGTCCGGCCCTCGCGCACGCTGTCGATCGCGGGCTTGGCCAGCGTCGCCGCGTCGACATACCACTGGTCAGTGAGGAACGGCTCGATCGGCACGCCGCTGCGGTCGCCATGCGGGACCATGTGCGTGTGGTCCTCGATCTTGGCGAGGTAGCCTTCCGACTCCATCCACTCGACCAGGAGCTTGCGCGCCGCGAAGCGGTCAAGTCCCTCGAACAGGCCGATCGCCCGCTCGCCATCGTCGGCATAGAGTCCTTCGAGGAAGTCGGCATTGTCGCGAAGCGCGATCGTGCCATCGACCGCCATGATGTTGATGCGCCGCAGATCGTTGCGCTTGCCGACCTCGAAATCGTTGAAGTCGTGCGCCGGGGTGATCTTAACGGCACCCGAGCCCGCCTCCGGGTCGGCGTAGTCGTCCGCGACCACCGAGATCAGACGGCCGATCAGCGGCAGGCGAACCATCTTGCCGACCAGAGCGGCATAGCGTTCGTCGCCCGGATTCACGGCGACGCCGGTGTCGCCCAGCATGGTCTCCGGCCGCGTGGTCGCGACGGTGATGAAGGTTTCCGGGTTTTCCGGGTCGTAGTTGCGACCTTCGACGGGATAGCGGAAGTGCCAGAGGTTGCCCTTCACCTCCTGCTGCTCGACCTCGAGATCCGAGATTGCTGTCAGAAGCTTGGGGTCCCAGTTGACCAGGCGCTTGTCGCGATAGATCAGGCCTTCGCGGTAGAGCTGTACGAAGACCTTGCGGACGGCACGAGACAGGCCCTCGTCCATGGTGAAGCGCTCGCGCGACCAGTCGCAGGACGCGCCAAGGCGACGCAGCTGCTGAAGGATCGTGCCACCCGATTCTCCCTTCCACTGCCAGACCCGATCGACGAAGGCTTCGCGGCCCATGGCGCGGCGGCTCGGCTCCTGCCGTTCGGCCAGTTGGCGCTCAACCACCATCTGCGTGGCGATGCCAGCATGGTCGAGCCCGGGCTGCCAAAGAACGTTCTTGCCGCGCATGCGCTCGGTGCGAACCAAGATGTCCTGCAGCGTGTTGTTGAGCGCATGGCCGATATGGAGCGAGCCCGTCACGTTCGGCGGCGGGATCACGATCGAGAAAGGCTCGGCACCGGGCTTGGCGGCGGCACCGGCCGCGAACGCATCGGCGCTTTCCCAACGCTCCGCGATGCGGGGTTCGACGGCGGCCGCGTCGTAGGTCTTCTCGATCATGGACTATCCAACCATTCCAAAGGAGGATTTTCGGTTACAGGCAGAGTTTCGCGGGTGTCAACGCACCCGCCCTGCCGTGAGCGGCGTCGGTGGCCTGCTCAAACGAAAAAGGAGCGGCTGGGCCGCTCCTTTCGGATTGCTGCAAACAGGCTTTCGTCCGTTCAGCGGCGACCACCGCGCGACAGGCGCTCGATTTCCTCGCGTACGAGACGCTCGACCATGCGCGGCAGGTTATCGTCCAGCCATTCGGCCAGCATGGGCTTCAGCATTTCCTGCGCCATGGCTTCAAGCGACTTCAGCTCGCCATTGCGGATCGCCTGCGCCAGTTCGTCGAACGAGGCCGCCACCATCTGACCGGACGACTGCGACAGAAGCGGATCGACGCCCGCCGTCGCATAGGTGCCGTAAGCGCCCTGCTCCTCCAGGCCACGGCGATCCGTGTTGGCGGGCTCGAAACTGGTGCGGTCCGTGGGAGCCTGATGCCGGGCGGTTTCGCTCATCGTCGTTTCTTCCCTGCTGTCCGTCTGCACATGTTCATCGGAGCCGATGGGCTCGCCTACGCTGCCGGTGACGGCCTGCGTGACCGAGGCCACATGCGCGCCATCCTCGTATCCGTTCAATGCGGCGGTGGCATGATGGGTCTGCTCGAACTCGCCCCACGTGGCGGCCAGTTCGGTTTCCAGTTGAACGGTGAGGTGGTCCTCGTCCACCCCGAACCCGCCGCCCCGGTTTTCGCCGCCGTGCTCCTGGAAAGACGCCGTCGGCGCGACCGTTCCGTAGGATGGAACCTCGCTCGCGATCGGCTCGGCGACCGGCCGCTGGAAATAGGACAGGCTCGATCCGTCAGACGCTTCCGCGTCCTCCGCCTCCTTTCGGATGGCATCGAGACTTGCGTCCCGTGTCGCGCCGTCGCGGAATCCCCCGGCGGCGCCTCGATCTTCTCCCGTCTCGATAATCCGACGGATGGACGCCAAAATTTCGTCCATCGACGGCTCTTGCGCGACGTTCGCCTTGCTCATGCTCCGCACCCGATCTCGACTCGCGGCCTGACGCGACCTCGATGCATCATAGGTAGAGACAAAGAAAGCGCCGTTGAAGCCTTTCCCGGCATTCAACGGCGCTTTGCAACGCTTTTTTAACGAATGGTGATGAACGCGGGCTTAGCGACCGTCCGGCGTGCGAAGGCCGTACCACTTGTCCTTGACGGCCTGGTAGTGCTCTTCGGGCTCGTAGGCCGCGACCGTCAGCCCCAGGCGCTGCGGCGACAGATGGCCGATCGCCGAGGCCAGCGTGTAGTTCGCGACCACCACATCACGCTGCGCGCCGGCGAGCAGGATCTGCGCCGTGATGACGTCGGACTGCGCGTTCAACACGTCGAGCGTCGTGCGCTGACCGACATTGCGCTCCTCAATGACGCCGTTCAGCGCCAGCTGCGCAGCGGAAACTTGCGCGCGGTAGCCCGTGACGTTGGCTTCGGCGGCCTGCTTCTGCGCCCAGGCCGTGGCAACCGCCGAGCGAACCTGATCGCGCGTGCCGTCGACCTCAATGCGGCGCTGGCCCAGCACTTCCTTGGCCTGCCGCACGCGGGCCGAGACGATGCCGCCCTGGTAGATCGGAACCGTCAGGCGCGCCGAAACCGAAGCCGACACCTGGTTCTGCGTCAGCACGTCGACGCCCGGCAGGCTGGAGCTGTTGGGATCGGTGTCGCTCAGCGAATAGGTGTTCTCGACCGTGCCGTTGACCGAAAGATTCGGCAGGCGCTGACCTTCGGTCGACTTGACCTGGAACGAAGCGGCATCCACCGCGAACTGCGTCGCCAAGATGGCGGGATGCTCGTTCTGCGAGACGGTGATCGCCTGCGAGATATTGGCCGGCAGCAGCGAGCGAGGGGGCAGCGTCCCCGAATCGAGCTCGCCCGGCGGATCGCCCACCACGTCGAGATATTGCGACTCGCTGCTGGCGACCTGCGCCAAGGCGGTGTTCAACAGCGCCGTGGCAAGCGCCTGCTGCGATTGCGCCTGCGCGACGTCCGTCCGCGTTCCCTCACCCACGTCGAAGCGGGCCCGCGCGGCGCGCACCTGCTCGTTCAGGAAGGCGAGGCTCTGGCGACGGAAGGCTGCGATCTCTCGGTCGCGACGCACATTCATATAGACGGTGATCGTATTCAGAAGCGTGTTCTGGACGGTGTTGTCCAGGTTCTTCTGCGAGGCGCGGACCTGCGCTTCGGCGGCGTTCACGTTGTTGGGGGTCTGAAAGCCGTCGAAGATCGTCTGGTTGATCTCGATCGCTCCGGCCAGAGCGCCGGTGCGCGAATTGGTGGTGCGCAGATTGTCGCCCAGCGTCGTCCGCGAGCGGGCGCTCTGCGCCTGACCGACGGCGGACACGGTCGGCCGCAGACCGCCCTTGGCGATCGGCACGTTCTCGTCGGTCGCACGAAGCTGCGCCCGCGCGACGTTCAGATCGTGGTTGTTGGCGTAGGCTTTCGCCATGGCGCCCCGAAGCGATTCTGCATCGGCGAGGCTTGCGCTGCCGAGCAGAAGCACCGCCGACAGGGACATCAGAACCCAAGACTTCTTGCGCAATGGCTCACTCCGAAACCCGGGCCGTGGCCCTGACCGGCATCAGGACCGCATATAACAACGAGAGGCCTAGCCCGAACCTTGGCCTAATCTGGTATCCGAATGAACCTACAAACCGATGAACGCCAGTGCGCCAGCCAGGGGCAAGCTTCTTTTGAAGGTCAGTGTGGCGAAGCGAAAACACTTTCCGCACGTAAGAGAGAGACGCCAAGGCCAAGCATCTCTGCTGCAGCGGCCGCAGCGAAACGCCGATTATGCGTTGTGCAACGACCGCTTAGGCCCAACCTGACGTTCAGGCGGAAGGGCCGCCTCAACCAACCCATCTTATCCACAGGCAAGGCTTGTTCGGCACGCAGCCGATCGTCAGAAGACGAAGGCCTTCTCGCGCTCGAAGCTTGGCAGAGGCTTCACGCCGCAATTGAAGGCGAAGCGGTTGGAGACGATTCCGTCTTCCTTCGTGTAGAGCTTGGCGAGAGCTGAAAGGCCATGCCCTTCCACGACCACCAACCGGCCGCGATCGCGCAGCTGGTCGAAGAAGACTGGTGGCACCTCCTCGACCGCACCCTGGAAGACGATGACGTCATAGGGAGCGTCGGCGGCGTAGCCCCTGTTCAAAGGCCCCTTGGCGACGGCGCAGGACAGGCCGCCGAGCTGGCCGATCAGGTCGGTCGCGCGCGATGCCAGGGCCTCGTCCGATTCCAGAGCCACAACCGAGCCGGCGAGATGAGCGAGGATGACGGAGGAATAGCCAGTGCCACAGCCTACATCGAGAACGACGTCCTGCGGCTGGATGGCGGCCAGCTGGATGAGCTTGGCCAGCGGCGAAGGCTCCATGAGATAGCGGCCGTTGCCGAGGGGGATATCCTCGTCGATATAAGCCAGCGTCCGCCGCTCGTCAGGCACGAACAACTCGCGCGGAACGGTCAGGAACGCACGAAGAATCTCGTGCGACGTGACGTCCGTCGTGCGGATCTGGTTGTCGACCATCTTGGTGCGAGCGGCCGCGAAATCCATGGCAGTTCCCGGATTGGTGATTTTGCGCCACCCATAGGCGTCCGCCCGGACACTGGCAAGCAAAACCCGTGGGTCAGCCCTCGCGAGGCGGCAGGCTGAAGCAACGATGTAAGGGGCTGGTTGGATGGAGGCCTCGGAGGGAATCGAACCCCCGTGCAAGGATTTGCAGTCCTCTGCGTAACCACTCCGCCACGAGGCCCCAACGAGCGGCTACCTAGCCGCGCGGATCGGCCAGCGCAAGCCCCGCACCGTCACAATCGTCATGAAGCCGCTACCTCCGGCCGAAGTTCGGCAGCCGGACCCAGCGATACCAGGGCCGCCCGGCGGCTTGCGGATTATTGGCGAACTTCAGACGCTGGCGACGCCCCCACTTCACCTCGGTGCGGCGGCGCCAGCGGCGCACGAAGGCAAGGTCGATCGACAGGATGATCAGCCCGAGCGGCAGCATCCAAAGGCCGAGGATGGGGAGAAAACTGAAGACACCTCCAATCAGAAAGGCGATGCCCAGCGCCATGCGCGCCAGACGGTTCGCCGGCAGTCGCAAGGTTCGACCGAACATCTCGACCGAGTGTCCGCGCAGTCGAAACAGGCCCCGCTTGGGCGGCTGATACTCGTTCATTCGCCTTTTCAGACTCCGATTAAGGGTCGTGCCAATTAGGAAATAGGGACGATCCGGTCCCTTACCCAGCGCAGAGCGTCGGTTCGAACGAAAGCCTGTGAGAAACGCCAGCTTTCCAACCTTTTGTCGCCTTGCCCAGCCGTTCGCTCGTCTAAGCCATGTGACGAGGCGTAGTCGCGGAGCGTGCCGGAATGGTGGCCTCCCGCAAAAATCTCGGCAGCTTCCCCAAGTGCCCCCTTTTCAAATCGGAACAAGTCACGTTATAGGGCTCCTCGTTCGCAGACGATGCGAGCCTTTCCCCGGTAGCTCAGTGGTAGAGCAATCGACTGTTAATCGATCGGTCGCTGGTTCGAATCCGGCCCGGGGAGCCAAGTCAAGCCATCCGCCTTTTCGTTGGATTGATGCTGGCTGAAGAACTCACCTTACTTCATCTGTCGATCGCGGCTTCGCGCCGCCCCGATGATGCTCCCGCGTTGCGCGGCTTGCCTGCCCCTCCCCAATCGGAACGCAATTCCTATCTGCTCGTCTTCGCGAGAAAAAGGCGATCGGATGGCAATGCACGGCTGAAATGCCTGTTCTTGCCGCTCCGGGATCGCCCCCCTAGGGTCCACCGCATCCCTTCCCACGATTCGGAGCCGCCATGTCCAGACTCAACTCCGTGATCGACGCCATCGGCAACACGCCGTTGATCCGTCTCGCCAAAGCCAGCGAGATCACGGGCTGCGAGATCTACGGCAAGGCGGAGTTCCTCAATCCCGGCCAGTCGGTCAAGGACCGCGCAGGGCTCTTCATCATCCGCGATGCCGAGGCGCGGGGTCTCCTGCAGCCGGGCGGCGTCATCGTCGAAGGCACGGCCGGCAACACGGGCATTGGTCTTTCGCTTGTGGCCGACGCGCTCGGCTACAAGACGGTGATCGTCATCCCCGACACGCAGGCGCAGGAGAAGAAGGACGCGCTGCGCCTGATGGGAGCCGAGCTGATCGAGGTCCCGGCCGTCCCTTACAAGAACCCCAACAATTACGTGAAGCTCTCCGGGCGCCTCGCCGAGCAGCTGGCGCGCACGCATCCGCAAGGCGCGATCTGGGCCAACCAGTTCGACAACACCGCCAATCGCGACGGCCATGTCGTGACCACCGCCGAGGAGATCTGGCACCAGACCGGCGGCCAGGTGGACGGGTTCGTCTGCGCGGTCGGCACGGGCGGCACGCTAGCCGGCACCGCGATGGGTCTGAAGCGCCATTCCAGCCATATCAAGATCGGCATCGCCGATCCGTTGGGTGCCGCGCTCTACAGTTTCTACAAGACGGGCGAGTTCCGCTCCGAAGGCAATTCGATCACGGAAGGGATCGGCCAAGGCCGCATCACCGCCAATCTCGAAGGGTTCGAGCCCGATTTCGCCTATCAAATCCCTGACGAGGAGGCGCTTCCGATCCTGTTCGATCTGGTGGGCCAGGAAGGGCTCTGCCTAGGCGGCTCGTCCGGCATCAACATCGCCGGCGCCATCCGTATGGCGCGCGAGCTGGGGCCGGGCCATACGATCGTGACCATCCTTTGCGACTACGGCAATCGCTATCAGTCCAAGCTTTTCAATCCCGAGTTCCTGCGCTCCAAGAACCTGCCGACGCCCGACTGGCTCGAGGCGCAGCCGGCCTTCGACATCCCATTCGTCTCAGTGGATGCGTGAACATGGAGACTGAGGCGGTCTATTCTGAGGACAGCTATCTTTCGACCATGGAGGCGCGTCTCGTTCGGATCGAAAGCGAGAGGGCGCTCGTCTTCGATCGCTCGAACTTCTTTCCCGCCGGCGGCGGCCAGCCGGGCGACCAAGGCTTCATCGAGCGACCGGACGGAACACAGGTCCCCGTTCTGGACACGCGCTATACGGAAGACCGATCCGCCATAGCGCTCGTGGTCGGCGAAGGGGTCACCTTGCCGGAGCCCGGTGAGATGGTCGTTCTGCATGTCGACTGGGGGCGGCGCTATCAGTTGATGCGCATGCACACGGCGCTGCATCTCCTCACCGTGGTCTGCCCCTATCCCGTGACCGGCGCCGCCGTGGGCGAGGAGGAAGGGCGAATCGACTTCGACCTGCCCGAAGCCGAGACGGACAAGGCGGAGGTTACAGTGCGGCTCATGGCCCTGGTGGAGGCCAACCATCCCGTTTCCATTCGCTGGATCACGGACGAGGAGCTCGACGCCAACCCATCGTTGGTGAAGTCGGCCAATGTTCGCCCGCCGCGCGGCGCCGGCCGGGTGCGGCTGGTGGCGATCGGCGCGAACGGCGAGATCGACTCGCAGCCCTGCGGCGGCACGCATGTCTCGGAAACGCAGGAGATCGGCGAGATTCACATCTCCAAGATCGAGAAGAAGGGTAAGACGAACCGCCGCTTCCGCCTTCGCTTCGGACCAGCGGCGAGCTGACGCATTCGGCAGCCCACGCCCCTGGCTTCGGCCGATCGATGGCTTGACGCTTCGCCCTTTCGCCGGGGCACGACGCTCTTTATGGTGCAGCCACCCGAACGCGGAGCGAGGTTCCCGGTGAGCGACAATCCCTTTCTGATCAGCGCCGAGGATCTGCAGGGCCATATCGGCCGCGAGGGACTCTCGGTGGTGGACGCCTCCTGGTATCTGCCGGCTCAGAAGCGCTTCGCCCGACCCGAATTCGAGGCCGGCCACCTGCCCGGCGCCGTTTTCTTCGATCAGGACGCGATCGCCGACAAGGCGTCATCCCTTCCCCATACGCTGCCGAGCGAAGCGTTCTTCTCGGAGGCCGTCAGCGCGCTCGGAATTCGCGAGACGGACACGATCGTCGTCTATGACGGGATGGGCTTCTTTTCCGCGCCACGAGTCTGGTGGATGTTCCGCACCTTCGGCGCGAAGGACGTGCGCCTTCTCGATGGCGGCCTCCCCGCTTGGGTTCAGGCGGGCTTCCCGCTAGAAACCGTAATGCCCGACAAGGCCGCCGCTCACTTCAACGGCAAGCTAGATCCCTACTCCGTCGTGTTCCTCGAAGAGATGAAGGGAATCGTTGCCGAAGGCGCGCATCAGATTGCCGACGCGCGATCGGGCGAGCGCTTTCGCGCCGAGGCGCCAGAGCCGCGTGAGGGCGTGCGCGGGGGCCATATGCCGGGTGCCCGCTCCGTACCGATCGGCACGCTCGCCGAAAACGGCCGGCTGAAGGACGAAGCGAGCCTTCGCGCGATCTTCAGCGAAGCGGGAATCGACCCCGCTCGGCCGGTCGTCACGTCCTGCGGATCGGGTGTGACTGCGGCTGCAATCAATTTCGCGCTCGCTTCGCTCCCCCATACGACTGTACGGCTTTACGACGGGTCCTGGACCGAATGGGGCTCCCGCGACGACACGCCGGTCGAAACCGGCCCTGCCCGATGAAAGACTGACGCCGAATCATGCGCCTTCTCACCACCACAGTCACGCAGCTCGTCCTGCACCAGCTGCCCGACGGCCCCGTGCCCGCTCCCCAGAACGGCCGGGAATACGTTCTCCTGAAGGTTCGGCAGATCCCGCTCGCCTATTACCGCTACCTCTACGAGGCCGTGGGCAAGCCCTATCACTGGACCTCGCGCCGGCTTGGCGACGCCAGCCTGTCACGCGAAATTCACGCGCCCAACGTACGTCTGCGCATCCTGTATTGCGACGGCGTTCCGGCCGGATGGTTCGAACTGGATGTGGGCCGCGCTCCGCGCGACACGCGGCTGGTGCATTTCGCCATCATGCCGGAGTTCCGGGGCCAGGGCCTCGCGCGTCACCTCCTGTCGCAGGCGATCGTCGCCGGCTTCGAGGACCAGCCGAGCGCCCTGACGGTGGAGACCAACACACTGGACCACCCGGCCGCGCTACCGCTCTACCGCAAGATGGGGTTCCGCCCGGTGTCGACCCGCGAGGTCTCGACGCCGGCCTACGAAGACTGACGGGAAAGGGCGGCGCGAGGCGCGCCCATCCAGACAAGGAGATCCGATGGCGACCGATGGCTCCCAGCTGAACCGGCGGCATTTTCTCGCGGCCAGCGGCGCCCTCGCCGCCGGCGTCGTGCTTCATCCCTGGAGCGCGAAGGCCGAGGCAAGTCAGGCGCATCTGCGCCTGATGGAAACCACGGATCTTCACGTCAACGTCTTCCCCTACGACTATTACGCCGACAAGGAGACGCCGACGGTCGGACTCGCGCGCACCGCGGCGATCGTGGATCGCATCCGCGCGGAGGCGAAGAACGCACTTCTTTTCGACAATGGCGACTTCCTTCAGGGCAACCCGATGGGCGACTACATCGCCTTCGAGCGCGGCATGAAGGCTGGCGATACGCATCCGGTGGTCGCAGCCATGAACACACTGCGCTACGACGCGGGGACGCTCGGCAATCACGAGTTCAACTACGGGCTCGACTTCCTCGAAGCGACGCTGACGAAAGCCAACTTCCCCGTCGTCAGCGCCAATGTCCAGACGAGCGCCGGCGCGCCGCTCGTGCCGCCCTATATCGTGCTGGATCGGCAGATCGAGCTCGGCGACGGCACGCGCCACCCGATCCGCATCGGCGTGATCGGCTTCGTGCCGCCACAGATCACGGTGTGGGACGCGCAAAACTTCAAGGGCCGCGCGACGACGCGAGGCATCGTGGAAGCGGCGCGCGAGCTTGTCCCCAAGCTCCGCGCGGAAAAGGTCGATCTCGTGCTCGCGCTTTGCCATTCCGGCATCGCGGCCGGCTCGGCCGAGGATACGGGGCTGGAGAACGCCGCGCTGCAGCTTGCCTCCGTCGAGGGGATCGACGCGCTGTTCTGCGGCCATCAGCATCTTCGTTTCCCCGGCGAGGACTTCAAGTCGATCGAAGGCGCGGACTGGCAGAAGGGCACGCTCGCCGGCAAACCCGCCGTCATGGCCGGCTTCTGGGGTTCCGATCTCGGCTTGATCGACCTTCTTCTGGAACGCTCGGGCGAAGGCTGGCGCGTCGTCTCGGCGACATCGGAGCTGCGCCCGATCTACGAGCGCGTCGATCGCAAGCCCAAGGCGCTGGTGGAATCCAAGCCCGAAGTGCTGGCCGCCGCCCAAAGCGAGCACGAGGCGACGCTGAACTATGTCCGCCGCCCCGTCGGCGAAACCCGGGCGCCTCTGCATTCCTTCTTCGCTCTCGTGGCGGACGATCCGTCCGTGCAGATCGTGAACCAGGCGCAGCTCTGGTACATGAAGGAAATCCTGGCACAGACCGAGTTCAAGGACCTCCCGCTGCTCTCGGCCGCCGCGCCCTTCAAATCCGGCGGGCGCTCGGGGCCGGACTACTACACCGACATTCCGGCGGGGCCGATTGCGATTCGAAACGTCGCCGATCTCTATCTCTATCCCAACACCGTCCAGGCGGTGCGCATCACGGGCGCCGAGGTGAAGGACTGGCTGGACATGTCGGCCGGCATCTTCCGCCAGATCGAACCCGGCAGGGCGGACCAGGAACTGATCGCCGACGGCTTCCCGTCTTACAATTTCGACGTGATCGACGGTGTGACCTATCGTATCGACGTGACCAAGCCGCCGCGCTTCGACAAGGACGGCGCGTTGGTCAATCGCGACATCTCGCGCATCGTCGATCTCGCGTTCGACCGAAAACCGGTCGACCCCAAGGCGTCCTTCGTCGTGGTTACCAACAACTACCGCGCCGGCGGCGGCGGCAAGTTCCCCGGCATCGGGCCGGACAAGATCGTCTTCGTCGCGCCGGACGCCAATCGCGATGTGCTGATCCGCTATATCGTGGAGCAGAAGGTGATCGACCCCAAGGCCGATCGGAACTGGCGCTTCGAGGCCTCGCCCGGCACCTCCGTCCTGTTCAGCACCGGCCCCGCCTCGGCCGCTCATCTGAAAGACGTGTCCGAGTTGAAGCTCGAGGAGGCGGGACGAACGGACGAGGGCTATGCGCGCTATCGCCTGTCGCTCTGAACCTCTGCCCCGCGCGATGATCTGCCAAGCGTCGTGACGACTTCAAAAGACCGCGCGGGTCTTCTAGAGGCTTGTTGAAGAGCCGCGCGGGTCACCGGGGCGGCGATCCGACTGCCCCGACGTCCCGTCTCGCCGCCCGGCGGGGCGCTCCACAGGATGCCCGACTTGCTCCACTTGCGCCGCGCCTTGTTTGTCCTGATCCCCCTCCTCGTGATCCTTGCCGGTCTCTGGGTCTTCGGCGAGAGAGAGCCGGCGCGGCTGGAGCCGAGCTTCAATGCTGCCGCGATCGGCAGCGACCCTGCGGCCTATCTCGCGCGTACCGAGGCCGACATTCCCAATCTGCGCCCCAATGCGCAAAAGGAGATCGTCTGGGCCTATCCGCTGTCGCACGCCAAGACGCCCCTGGCATTGGTCTATGTCCACGGCTTCTCGGCAGCGAAGGGCGAGGCGCGACCGCTGGCCGACGAGATCGCCAAGCGGCTCGGCGCCAATCTCTTCTACACCCGCCTCGCCGGCCACGGACGCGACGGCACGGCCATGGGCGAGGCAAGCGTCGGAGACTGGATAGACGACATGGCCGAGGCCATGGCGATCGGCCGGCGGCTCGGCGAAAAGGTCGTGGTGATCGGCTCGTCCACCGGCGCGACGCTGGCGACGCTGGCCGCAAGCCGCCCGGACTTGTCGGAGGACATGGCCGGCCTCGTTCTCCTATCTCCCAACTATCGACTGCAGGATTGGCGCAGCTTCGCCCTGCGGCTGCCCTTCGCGCGCAAGCTGCTGCCGCTGATCGAGGACGAGACCTATCGTTACACGCCGATGAACGAGGCCTTCGGCGCGAACTGGACGGTGAGCTACCCCACGCTTGCGCTCCTCCCCATGGCGCGCCTCGTGGAGATCGTCGGCGGACTGGATGTCTCCGCCATCAATGTGCCCGCCCTGTTCGTCACTGCGCCGAACGACTCGCTGGTTGATCCGCAGCGCACGGCCGAGGTGGCGGCGCACTGGGGCGCACCGCATCAGGAGATTACGGTCTCCGACAGCGCCGACCCGCAGCATCACATCCTGGCGGGCGAGATCGTCTCTCCCAACACGACGGAGCGGCTGGCGGGGCAGATCGCGGATTGGATCACCGCGCTGCCCGGCTCCAAGCCTTGATACAAGAAGGGCGGCGATTGGTTTCGCCGCCCTTTTTCGTGCGTCGGATCAGATCAGGAGATCGGACATGATCTGGTTTTCGGTTATGTCCTGGTAACGGATACCTTCGTCCGCGAAGCGCCTCAGCAGGATGTCGAAATTGCCGGGCTCGCGCGTTTCGATGCCGAGAAGGATCGAGCCGAACTCCCGCGTGCTCTTCTTCAGATACTCGAAGCGGGCGATATCGTCGTCCGGGCCGAGCAGAGCCAGAAAGTCCCGCAGGGCGCCCGGCCGCTGCGCCAAGCGCAGGATGAAGTATTTCTTGCGCCCCTCGAAGCGCAGCGCCCGCTCCTTCACGTCCGGCAGGCGTTCGAAGTCGAAATTGCCGCCCGACACGACCAGCACCGCCGTCTTGCCTTTCAACTCGGGCCCGAGCGTGCGCAGCGCATCGATCGCCAGAGCGCCAGCCGGCTCCACGACGATACCCTCGACATTCAGCATTTCCAGCATCGTGTTGCACAGGCGCCCTTCGGGCGAGAGCACGACCTGCTCGGGCGCGAAGCGGCTGAGGATTTCGAAGGGCAGAGCGCCGATCTCGGCTACCGCCGCGCCATCCACGAACCCGTCCATCTGCGGCAGGCGCACGCGGCGCCGCTCCTGCAGGCTGGTGCGCAGGCTCGGCGCGCCCATGGGCTCGGCAAGGCGGAAGGCTGGCTTGCGCTGACCGTCGAAATAGAGCGCCATGCCCGAGGCGAGACCGCCGCCGCCGACCGGCAGGACGAGCATGTCGATCGCCTCGTCGCCGAGCTGACGCAGCGTTTCCAGTGCCACGGTCGCCTGGCCTTCGACGATGTCGGCATGGTCGAAGGGCGGCACCATCTCGGCGCCACTGGAGGCGGCATAGGCGCGCGCCGCCGCATAGCAATCGTCGAAGAAGTCGCCGACCAGCTCGATCTCGATCGCGCCGCCGCCGAAGGTGCGCGTCTTGTCGATCTTCTGCTGCGGCGTCGTCACCGGCATGAAGACGCGGCCCTCGACGCCGAAATGGCGGCAGGCGAAAGCGAAGCCCTGGGCGTGGTTGCCCGCCGAGGCGCAGGTGAAGCGCGCCTCCGGGCCGCCGCGCGCGAGCCGCTTGCGCATGAAGTTGAAGGCGCCACGAATCTTGTAGGAGCGGACGGGGGTCAGATCCTCGCGCTTCAGGAAGATGCGCGCGCCGTAGCGGTTGGAAAGATGCTCGTTCAGCTGCAGCGGCGTCTCCCCGAAAAGGGAGCGCAGCGCCTCTTCCGCCTGCGCGACGCGGGCGTGAAAATCAGGTTGGGTCATGGATCTGTCTTCGGTCGAAAGGCGGTCGAGACCTTGTGCCTCGAGCCAGCCAGAAGCGGGCCGACGGCCCGGAAAGGATCGGTTGCGACGGACCGCCGGACGGCGGGCGACGCAGGCCGGACGCGCTCGGCGCCGGACGCTGCAAGCAGCGGCGGTGCCTAGAGGGCGCCGGCGCCGATAATCAGGGACGCGATCCCGCCGATCGATGTTCTCTGCGCCATCGCACGTCCCCCTTCGTCACCTTGTTTCGACCGATTCTGCTCTTCCTCCAACACGCGGCATTTGTAAAGCCGCACGGATTCGGATCGGCTCACTGGAAAACGTCCACGATCTCGAACCGATCGACATCCACCAGACCCTTGTCGGAGATGCGCAAGGAGGGGATCACGACCAGCGCCAGGAGCGAGTGCTGCATATAGGCGTTGTTGAGTTGGCACCCCGCCTCGCGCATGGCCGCGATTAGGCGATCGGCCTTCGCGGCGACGATCTCCGCCCGCTCCACCGACATGAGACCAGCGACCGGCATCTCAACCAACGCTTTCTCCTCGCCTTCTGCGAAGAAGACGACGCCGCCTCCGACCTCGCCGAGCCGGTTGGCGGCCTGCGCCATGGCGGCGCCATCGGTTCCCACCACGATCATGTGGTGGCTGTCATGGGCGACGGTGGAGGCGAGAGCGCAGCGACCGCGATAGCCGAAGCCGGAGACGAAGGCGTTGACCACCGCGCCCGTCGCGCGGTGCCGCTCGACCAGGGCGATGCGGCAGACATCCTGCGTCTCGTCGCCGGGCACGGCGCCGTCGATCACCGGGAGCGTCGCTGTCAACGCGCGGGTCGGGGCCTGATTCTCGACCACGCCGATGACCCGTGCCGTCACCTCGTTGCGCCCGGCCGGGGCCTGAAGCAGAAAGTCCTCCGCGCCGAGCACGCGGCCGAGCTTCACCGTGCCCATGGCGCTTTCGGGATAGGGATAGGCGGGAATGTCGGCGACCAGCCGTCCCGCCTCGGCCAGCTTGCGGCCCCGCGCGAACACGGCGTCGATCGTGAGTTCGGCAAGATTGGACACGAGAAGGAAGTCGGCGCGTCGCCCGGGAGAAACCGACCCGATCTCTCGGGCAAGGCCGAAATGCTCGGCCGTGTTGATCGTCGCCATCTGGATCGCGGTGACCGGCTTTAGTCCCTGCGCGATGGCATGACGAACGACGCGGTTCATGTGACCATCGTGAACCAAGGTGCCGGAATGGCAATCGTCGGTGCAGAGGATGAAGTGGCGGCTGTCGAGCCCCTGCTCTGTCACGGCGCGGATCTGCTCGGCCACGTCGTACCAGGCCGAGCCGAGTCGCAGCATCGCCTTCATGCCCTGGCGAACGCGGGCGATCGCATCCTCCATGCGCGTGCCTTCGTGATCGTCCTCCGGCCCGCCCGCGACATAGGCGTGGAAGGCCCGGCCGAGATCGGGTGAGGCATAATGACCGCCCACCGTGCGCCCGGCCCGGCGCGTGGCGGCAATAGCGCCGACCATGGTCGGATCGTTGGCGACGACGCCGGGAAAGTTCATCACCTCGCCAAGGCCGATAATGCCGGGCCAGCGCATGGCCTCGGCGACGTCCGCTGGCGTCAGCACCGCGCCCGCCTCCTCCAGCCCCGGCGCGGAGGGCACACAGGAGGGCATCTGAACCCAGACGTTGACCGGCTGCTCCAGCGCCTCGTCATGCATGAGGCGCACGCCGGGAAGGCCAAGCACGTTGGCGATCTCGTGCGGATCGATGAACATGGAGGTCGTGCCGTGCGGGATCACCGCGCGGCAGAATTCGGTGACCGTCACCATGCCGCTCTCGACATGCATGTGCGCGTCGCAAAGGCCGGGCACGACATAGCGCCCCGCCGCTTCGACGATCTCGGTTTCGGGTCCGACGCAGTGCGAGGCGTCCGGCCCGCAATAGGCGAAGCGCCCTTCCACCACCGCGAAATCGGTGTCCGGAATGATCTCGCCGGAATGGACATTGACCCAACGCCCGCCACGCACCACCAGATCGGCCGGCCGGCGACCCATGGCGACGTCCACCAGCACCGGCGCGATATCCTCGAAAGCGTTCACGGGCATTCCCCTCGCATTGACGGCTCGGGACCTTCGTAGCCAGCGGGGCGCGGAAAATCCATCGCCAGTGCCCTCGCCGCCGCTCCGGCACCCGCTCTCCGACAATCGCCGCCCGCTCGCCGCGCGAAAAGGAGGATTGAGGATGGCGGAGGAGCGAGGTATCACGAGCGGAGCAGGGATCGGTTCCGCCCACCAAACCAAGGCGGTTGCGGATCGCGGTGTCGGCGCCCTGTTAGGCAGGGCATGCGGGCTTGGCGAAATGGTAGACGCAAGGGACTTAAAATCCCTCGGACTTAATCTGTGCGGGTTCGAGTCCCGCAGCCCGTACCACCCCGCTATTGCGCGCCCCGAATGCGCGTTTTGTCTCACTTAACCGAATGTTAATGTTGCTCGGGTGTCGAGCGGGTGATCTCGAACGGGTGTCGGCAAGCGATCCATTATTTATTTCAGCTACTTAGTCAGGCGATTTAGGTCTGCTCAGACAATTACGAGTTATAAAGGAGGGCTGTTGCGACCATTGTTAAGGTTTTCGGCCTGTGATTTGATAGTGTTCAGAGGTTAACCGCGTTCGAGGTTGGTTCCAGGAGGAACACCTATGACACAGGCGACCAAAATCCCGAGCGTGCTGGCGAGCGATGCTGATCTGATCTGGTCGGACTTGGGCGCGACCAATGCGGACGAGATGCTGAGCCACGTCCGCAGCGACAATCGCGCGCTCGACACCTTGAGGCTGGCGCTCGAATGCGACGCGCAGTGCGACAACGGCTCGACCCTCATTCCCGAACTCTGCCGCTGAGGCACGCCTTCGCGAACGCCATGACACTTGGCAGGCGGCGGTGAGCCTTCTCGACTCCTTCAGATGAAATGCGGCGGAGTGGTCCCCGCCGCTTTCGCTCGTCAGGCCGAAAGCTTGGCTGCGATCTCGGCGATGTGCTTGCCCTGGAACTTGGCGCCGTCGAGCTCGATCTGGCTCGGCTGGCGCGAACCGTCGCCGCCCGCGATCGTCGTCGCGCCGTAGGGCGATCCGCCTGCGATCTCGCCGAGAGTCATCTGGCCCTGGAAAGAATAGGGCAGACCGACGATTACCAGACCATGATGCAGAAGCGTCTTGTGGACGGAGAGGATCGTCGCCTCGTTGCCGCCGTGCTGCGTCGCCGAGGAGGTGAAGACGCCGCCGACCTTGCCGATCAACTTGCCCTGCGCCCAAAGGCCGCCGGTGCGATCCCAGAAGGAGGCCATCTGCGAGGCCATGTTGCCGTAGCGCGTGGGCACGCCGACGATGATCGCGTCGTACCCTGCGAGATCGTCCGGCTGGGCTTCGGGAAAGTCGTGGTCGGTCTTGAAATGCGCGGCCTGGACGACTTCGGGCGGCGCCGTCTCGGGCACGCGCTTGATATCAACCTCGGCGCCGGCGGAGCGCGCGCCTTCTGCCATGGCCTTGGCCATGGTTTCGATGTGGCCGTAGCTGGAATAATAGAGAACCAGGACCTTCGCCATCGTCTCTCCCTTTTCATTATCGAACCGATCCCCAGCGGACCGGCGTCTGGGGCTGACATAGAGCGGCAGCGCCCGAGGAAAGCGAGCGTCGGAATGTTTGACGCTGCGTCGCTGAACGCAAACAGGTCCTGTCGCTTTATCTTCACGCCGGCACTCGCCACACTCCGCCTGGCGCGAATCGAAGGGAACGGGACGATGACACATCAGGGCGAGACGGCGCCGACGGCCGCGATGCTGGCGATCGGCGACGAACTTTTGTCCGGCCGCACGAAGGATCGCAACATCGCCCATCTGGCGAGCGTTCTGACGCTCACCGGGATCGACCTCAAGGAGGTGCGGATCGTCGCCGACGACCAAGGCGCTATCGTGGACGCCTTGAACGCCTTGCGTGGCCGATACGACCACGTCTTCACCTCGGGGGGCATCGGCCCGACGCATGACGACATCACGGCCGAGGCCGTCGCCCTTGCCTTCGGCCTGCCTCTGATTCAGCACCTAGAGGCCATGGACCGGCTCGCGCGCCACTACGCCTCGCGCGACCTGCCCTTCACCGAAGCGCGCATGCGCATGGCGCGCACGCCGGAGGGCGCCACGCTGATCGACAATCCCGTTTCGGTGGCGCCCGGCTTCCAGGTCGAGAACGTCTTCGTCATGGCGGGCGTGCCGGGAATTTTCACCGCCATGCTGGACAATGTTCTCCCCACCCTGCCCGGCGGCCCGGTCATGCAGAGCGCCTCCGTCGCCTGCCCGTTCGGCGAAGGCGATATCGGCGGACCGCTGGCCGAGATCCAGAGGCAGCACCCCGGCACGGCGATCGGCTCCTATCCCCGCTTCGATGGCCAGCGCTATTCTACCGAACTGGTGATCCGCTCGCGCGATGCTGACGCGCTTTCCGCTGCGCGCGAAGCCGTTGAGGCGATGATCGATGGGCTGAAGGCGAAAGCGGCGTGACGACGTTCCCACGCCTCGAACTTGCCGGAGCGCGGTGGAACCGCTATCCGAGCCCGCTTACGCGCGTAAGCCCTTCGGAGAGCCAGCATGTCGACGCCCGATAAGTCCTTCCCCGTGTCCTGGGACCAGTTCCACCGCGACGCGAGGGCTCTTGCCTGGCGTCTGGCGGGCGTGCGGCCGGAATGGAAGGCCATCGTCTGCATCACGCGCGGCGGCCTCGTTCCGGCGGCGATCATTGCGCGCGAACTCGGCACGCGCCTGATCGAGACCGTCTGTATCGCGTCGTATCATGACTATGACTCGCAGGGTGAGTTGCAGGTTCTCAAGGACATCTCGCCCACCCTGCGCGAGGAAGACGGCGAAGGCATCCTGATCGTGGACGACCTGACCGACACGGGCAAGACCGCCGCTCTGGTGCGCGCCATGCTGCCCAAGGCGCATTTCGCCACCGTCTACGCCAAGCCGAAGGGCCGCCCGCTGGTGGACACGTTCATCACCGAGGTCAGCCAGGACACCTGGATCTTTTTCCCCTGGGATCTCGGCCTGACGTTTCAGGCGCCGATCGCCAAGGGCTCAGCTGGCTGAGTTTTCCCCAGTCTCCACAGCAATCCCGTTCGACTTTTATCAAACGCTGGCCCTCGCCCGGGCTGGCGTTTATTTTTGACCCGTGTGCCTCTTCGGATCGGCTCGACAGCATCCTGTGGATAAGCCGAAAGCCAGGGAACCGATCGATCGGTGAGGCTTTGAGTCGCGTGTTTCGAGGCGTCGGATTGGTTCGAATTTTACGGTTTCCACACCCTTTCAATTGATTGTGGATATTCAAGCCTCGCTACAGGTAGTTGGTCGCGGATGCGTCAGCCACCATATATAGTGAAGCCAACGCAACTTTAAGAATCACCGCCGCCCAGGCCCTTGGGTTCGGCGCCGACCTCGGAGTCGGCGCGCGACCTCGCTTGGCCAAAGCGGGGCATTCCGGATCGGAGTACGACCATGGGCCTGAAGATCGAACGGCGCTACACCAAGCCCGGCCAGGGCGCCTATGCCAATGTCGAGTTCCGCAAAGCCACGAGCGAGATTCGCAATCCGGATGGCTCGGTCGTCTTCCGCCTCGCCGATATCGACGTCCCCGCCCAGTTCAGCCAGGTCGCCTCGGACATCCTGGCGCAGAAGTATTTCCGCAAGGCGGGCGTGCCCAAGGCGCTGAAGCGCGTGGAGGAGAACGACGTTCCCTCCTGGCTCTGGCGCTCGGTCGCCGACGAGGAGGCGCTGGCCGCCCTGCCCGAGGACGAGCGCACCGGCTCCGAGATGGACGCGCGTCAGGTCTTCGACCGTCTGGCCGGCACCTGGACCTATTGGGGCTGGAAGGGCGGCTATTTCCAGACCGAGGAAGACGCGGGCGCATTCCGCGACGAACTGGCCTTCATGCTGGCGACTCAGAAAGTGGCGCCGAACTCGCCGCAATGGTTCAACACCGGCCTGCATTGGGCCTACGGGATCGACGGGCCGAGCCAGGGCCATTTCTATGTCGACCATCGCACCGGCGAGCTGACCCGCTCCGCCTCGTCCTACGAGCATCCGCAACCGCACGCCTGCTTCATCCAGTCCGTCGCCGACGACCTCGTCAACGAGGGCGGCATCATGGACTTGTGGGTGCGTGAGGCGCGGCTGTTCAAGTATGGCTCGGGCACCGGCTCGAACTTCTCGCAGCTTCGCGGCGAAGGCGAGAAGCTGGCCGGCGGCGGCAAGTCGTCGGGCCTCATGAGCTTCCTCAAGATCGGCGATCGCGCGGCCGGCGCCATCAAGTCCGGCGGCACGACACGCCGCGCGGCCAAGATGGTCGTGGTCGATATCGATCACCCCGATATCGAGGCCTATATCGACTGGAAGGTGCGCGAAGAGGAGAAGGTCGCGGCCCTCGTCACCGGCTCCAAGGTCGTCTCCAAGCACCTGAAGCTCATTCTCTCGGCCTGCGTGAACTGCGAAGGCGGCACGGGCGAGGAGTGCTTCGATCCGAACGTCAACCCGGCGCTGAAGCGCGCGGTGAAGGACGCCAAGAAGTCCCAGGTTCCCGAGAACTACATCAAGCGCGTGATCCAGTTCGCGCGCCAGGGCTACACGGATATCGACTTCCCCGTTTACAACACGGACTGGGACTCGGAAGCCTATCTCACTGTCGCCGGCCAGAACTCCAACAATTCCGTCCGCGTGACGGACGAGTTCCTGCAGGCGGTGGAGCAGGACGGCACGCACGACCTGATCGGCCGCACCACCGGCAAGGTGACGAAGACGCTGAAGGCCCGCGAGCTGTGGGACCGGATCGGCTATGCAGCCTGGGCTTCGGCCGATCCCGGCATCCAGTTCCACACCACGATCAATGACTGGCACACCTGCGCGGCGGCCGGCGCGATCCGGGCCTCCAATCCGTGCTCGGAATACATGTTCCTGGACGATACGGCCTGCAATCTGGCGTCCATGAACCTCCTGCAGTTCCGCGAGCCGGGCGCCCGGTTCGACGTGGACGCCTATGAGCATGCCACGCGCCTCTGGACGGTGGTGCTCGAAATCTCCGTCCTGATGGCGCAGTTCCCGTCCAAGGAAATTGCCCAGCGCTCTTACGACTACCGCACGCTGGGTCTGGGCTTCGCCAATATTGGCGGCCTCCTGATGACCGCCGGCATTCCCTATTCCTCGGCCGAAGGGCGGGCGATCTGCGGCGCGCTGTCGGCTATCATGACGGGCGTCGCCTATGCGACCTCGGCCGAGATGGCACGCGAGCTCGGCCCCTTCCCGGACTACGAGCGCAATGCGGCCGGCATGCTTCGGGTCATCCGCAACCATTCGCGCGCCGCCCATGGCCTTGCCAATGGGTACGAGGGCCTTGCCGTCGAGCCGGTTCCGCTCGACCATTCCTCGCTGAAGGACAAGCGTCTTTCGGCCCGCGCCAAGCAGGCCTGGGCGCAGGCGCAGGAACTGGGCGAGAAGCACGGTTATCGCAACGCGCAGGTTTCCGTCATCGCGCCGACCGGCACGATCGGCCTCGTGATGGACTGCGACACGACGGGCATCGAGCCGGACTTCGCACTGGTGAAGTTCAAGAAGCTCGCCGGTGGCGGTTACTTCAAGATCATCAACCGCGCCGTGCCCGAGGCGCTGCGCACGCTCGGCTATTCCGAGGCGCAGATCGCCGAGATCGAGGCCTATGCGGTCGGCCACGGCAATCTCAACCAGGCCCCCGCCATCAACCCTGGCTCGCTGCGGGCCAAGGGCTTCGGCGACGAGCAGATCGAGGCGCTGAACACGGCTCTGAAGAGTGCGTTCGACATCAAGTTCGCCGTCAACAAGTGGACGCTCGGCGAGAGCTTTTGCAAGGACGTGCTTGGCTTTACCGACGAGCAGCTGAACGACTTCTCCTTCGAGATCCTCCCCGCGCTGGGTTTCAGCCGGAAGGACATCGAGGCCGCGAACATTCATGTCTGCGGCGCCATGACCCTGGAAGGCGCACCCTTCCTGAAGGCCGAGCACCTGCCCGTCTTCGACTGCGCCAGCCCTTGCGGGCGCATCGGCAAACGCTCACTCTCGGTGGAATCGCATATCCGCATGATGGCGGCCTCGCAGCCCTTCATCTCCGGCGCGATCTCCAAGACGATCAACATGCCGAACGATGCGACGGTGGAGGACTGCAACAGCGCCTATATGCTGTCCTGGAAGCTCGCGCTGAAGGCCAACGCCCTCTACCGCGACGGCTCCAAGCTTTCCCAGCCGCTCAACGCCTCGCTGATTGCCGACGAGGAGGCCGAGGACGATCTGGTCGAGGAGACCGCGGCCGCCATCGCCGCCTTGCCCGCCGCCGCGCAGGCGACGGAGGTTGCCGAGCGCATCGTCGAGCGCATCGTCGAGAAGGTGATCCGCGACCGCGAGAAGCTGCCGAATCGGCGCAAGGGCTACACTCAGAAGGCCATCGTCGGCGGACACAAGGTCTATTTGCGCACCGGCGAGTTCGATGATGGGCGTCTCGGTGAGATCTTCATCGACATGCACAAGGAAGGCGCCGCCTTCCGCGCGATGATGAACAATTTCGCCATCGCCATCTCGCTCGGCCTGCAGTTCGGCGTGCCGCTGGACGAGTATGTGGAGGCATTCACCTTCACGCGCTTCGAGCCGGCCGGCATGGTCCAGGGCAACGAGGCGATCAAGAACGCGACCTCGATCCTCGACTATGTGTTCCGGGAACTGGCGGTCTCCTATCTCGGCCGCCATGACCTCGCCCATGTCCAGCCTGAGGAGTTCAGCGCTTCGACCATCGGTCGCGGCGTCGAGGGTGACAAGCCCGCCCCGCTGCCGATCTCGGCCGGTATGGTTCGCGGACAGACCTCGAAGTTCCGCCTCGTCTCCTCCAGCGAGCCACAGGGCTCGGTCGGCGGCAACGTGGCACCGGTCGCCAAGCAGGCTTCGCCCTCCGTCGTGACGGCCGTGCTGCCGCGTGCGGCGGCCCCGCTCGCCCGGGGCGGCGCGCAGGTCGCGGCCTTCAAGCGGGACTACGAGGCAGTTCCCCTCGCCGAGCCCGCCCCCATCGCCGACAGCTCGCCGGCCCAGGGCCTCTTCGACTCGCCGCTGTCATTCGCCGCGTCGGATCGGGACGTGTCCCGCGTCGAAACCGCGCCCAAGTCCACCAGCGCCGAACGCCGCGCGCAGGCTCTTATGAAAGGCTACACCGGCGACAGCTGCTCGGAATGCTCCAATTTCACGATGGTCCGCAACGGCACCTGCTTGAAATGCGACACCTGTGGAAGTACTTCCGGCTGCAGTTAACTATTCCACTTGTTGTCGGAGTTCTCAGCGGCGCGATGGTGAAAGAGGAGGCATAGGATGGGCATTTGTCGGCAAAGTGTGCCCTCATTGAAGCCATTCCAGTGCCTCGTCCCTAAGTTCGGACAGCCCCTGCCAAACGGGGGTTGAGACAACAAGAAGCCGGCCTTCGCATGGAGGCCGGCTTCTTGTATTTCGTCTTATGCGGGGTACGGGCACAGATGAGAAGCCTGCGGATCGCGACACGGGACGGCGTGACGCTCGGTGGAATGCGTTCCGAAGATCCGGTACGCATGACCTTCTGAGTCATGCAGCCGGCCCGGGCCAAGGCGGAGCGACGCGGTGTCGCTGCGCTGATGGACCATCCACCTTGGCTGAGCTCGGTCGAAAGGCTGAACGCTCATCGTCAGGCGACGAACGCACGCTCACCGCTTCTCGTTCAGCATCCGCAAGAGGAAGCGTTCGCCATCGGCATCGACGCGGTGCCGGAAGGCGTGAAGGAGCGCGTTGCGTTTGGCGCGACCCTCTTCGCTCACGTAGAAGGCGGCGAGCGTGGCTAAATCGCCCGGCGGAAGTCTGCTGAGAACCGCCCGGAGGGATCGAAGCGTCTCGTTCCTCAGGAGATTCCGGCGCAGGGGCGGGATGGTTGTTTCTCCGTCCGCCTCTCGTGTTTGCGCCATAATGCCTTTCACGCCCGCCTCCAGAGCCTCAGGGCTCATGGCGCGCAATGCCTGGAGGTCTTCGGTCAGCAAGGATTCGTAGAGCCATTTGATGCGCCGCCCAGTCACGCCGGCCTCGGCCGCGAGATCGGGCAGCGCCATGGCGTCGCTGACCTCGCGGATCAGGGCATGGTCCCGATCGGCCGTCGATTCGGCGCTCTCACTTAACGTCGCCGCCGATGAACCCGCGGACAAGTCAGCTTCCGCTTCCTGCATGCGACGGGCGATGGCGCCGAGTTCGGGTGGAACGTTCCCCGGCGTTGCGGCCAGGGCGGCGAGCATGTCCGCTCGCGCGCCGGCGAGCTCGAAGACCGTTTCGGCGACCTCCCGTCCGCGCCGTGCCAGGACCGCGCTGTCAGGTTGATCTCTCACCTCCAGAACCGGCCACTGCATGTCCGCGAAGCGGCGCATACCCTCGAAGACGCGCTCGGCCCGCTCCAGCGCGAGATAACTCCGGTCTCCTTCCGCATCAGCCGAGGCAATCGCAACCGGACCAAGCGCCAGCACGGTCGCCAAGACATACGCCCGAGAAAGGCTCCCGAGTGCGACAGGTCGTATCATCGAACATCGAGCGATCACACGACGCAATCCCACTCGTCGCCGACCAGATGGGCCCCGGCCCTGCTGACCGGCACACGACGGCTTGGTTTCGATTTCAAGGTCTCTCAGCATGAATAGGGTTGGTTGAGCTGGTTGATCATATTGGAGAAGTTCGATTGAAGGGTGCCGTGGCTTTGCTTGACGATTGCGTATGGCGTACTGCTGTCCGGGTTGAAACGGCCTTTATCCGCGTTCTCGATCGCCTAACGGCCGTTCCCGATCACGCTGTTGAAGCTGCTCTGGAGCGCCGCTGCAGCGGGCAAGGCACGAGCCCATTAGCGAGGCCAGGCCCAAGAGCCACGCCCAATCGCCTTGTCGCATCAGCGGTTCTTCCGCGTGTCTCCGCCTCACCCTCCCCTCGGTTGGGCGAAACGATCCGTCTGGTCGTAGAGGCGCCATGTGTTTCGCAGTCACGGCCCTGTCCATGCCCCGCATGTATAGCGACACCATCGCCGGGGCCAGACGGTGACCAGCGAGCCGCTTCGAAAAGGCTCGCCGCTTTAACAAGATGAGCGAAATTCCAGGCCAGTCGAGCGCGCAAGGGCAAGGGAGCGCGGGAGTTCCGACGGGTTTGCAGCCAGCGCCGGGGAATCGCAGCCAGCACCTTCGCCTTGCTGCTCTCGACTGAGTTCAATCTCGGCGCGCTCATATGGTCGATTCGAGAAACAATAGCTGCCAAACGAAACAAGTTGATTCAGTCGACCTAGTTGCAGCGCACAAATAATACCGGCCTGCCGTTAGATTGACGACACCAATCTTACATGTTCGTAGTGTCCATCGATAAATCTCAGGCGGGGGCAGACATGGCTACACTGGCTCGTCTGGAGGGAATCGTGAAGGACTTCGGCGCCATCCGAGCCTTGAACGACGTCTCGCTCGACATCCATGCAGGCGAAGTCCTCGGCCTCATGGGCGACAACGGCGCCGGCAAGTCCACACTGGTCAAAACCATCGCGGGAAACTTCTTGCCGACGGCTGGTACCTATCTCCTGGAGGGCAAGCCGCTTCAGCTCACGGGGCCCTCCGATGCGCGGCGGCACGGGATCGAGGTCGTGTATCAGGACTTGGCTCTTTGCAACAATCTGTCGGCGGCGGCCAACGTCTTTCTCGGCCGCGAGCTGATGCGGCGCTGGGGGCCGTTCAAGATCGTCGACAAGCGGCGGATGAATGCCAAGGCGGACGAACTCTTCAAGGAGCTCAAGTCCGAGACCCGTCCTGCCGACCTCGTCGCCCGGATGTCCGGCGGTCAGCGTCAGGCCGTGGCCATCGCGCGCACGCGGCTGGCCAAATCCAAGATCGTCCTCATGGACGAGCCGACGGCCGCCATCAGCGTGCGTCAGGTCGCCGAAGTCCTCGCCCTCATCCGGCGTATGCGGGACCAGGGCTTGGCGGTCATCCTGATCAGCCATCGTATGCCCGACGTGTTCGAGGTCTGCGACCGCGTCGTCGTCATGCGGCGCGGCCGCAAGGTGGCGGACAAGCGCGTCGCCGACTCGAGCCCGGAAGAGGTGACGGGTCTCATCACCGGCGCCATCGCCACAGCCTGACGGTCGGAGAACAGCATGGCCACCTCGTCCGACCCGCACGGGATGAACATCGACCTTCTCACCGCGCCGAAGCGGAGCCTGGTTGGGCAGCTGGGCGGCACGCAGGAAGCATGGATCGCGATTGCGATCGTCGTGCTCGGCATCGTCGTGTCGATCATATCTCCGAAGTTCGCGACATCCGGCAACCTGCTCAACGTTCTCCAGAACGCCTGCTTCATCGGCATCATGGCGCTCGGCATGACGCCCGTCATCATAAGCGGCGGCATCGACATCTCGGTGGGATCGATCCTCGGCCTGTGCGGGGTCTCGCTCGGCATCTTGCTCGTTGCCGGCTGGCCCCTGCCGCTGGCGATCCCGGCCGTGCTGATGCTTGGCATCCTTTGCGGGGCGTTCAACGGCGCGATCATCGCCTATCTCAAGCTGCCGCCCTTCGTGGTGACGCTGGCGACGCTTTCCATGGGGCGCAGCCTCGCCCTCGTCATTAGCAAGAACACCGTGTTCTACGATTTCGGTCCATGGTCCGAAGCCCTGCTGGCGCTCGGAGGCGGCAAGACGCTCGGGTTGCCCAACGTCATCTACGCGCTGGCCGTGGGCATCGTCGTTCTTCATTTCCTTCTGACGATGACGCGTTGGGGCCGTTACGTCTTCGCGGTCGGCGGCAATGAGGATGCGGCCCGCCTGTGCGGCATCCCGGTCGAACTCATCAAGGTCTCGACCTACGCGTTCAGCGGCCTCATGGCGGCGGTGACGGCGGTGTTTCTGGTCGGCTGGCTCGGCGCGGTCACCAACGCGATCGGCACGGGCTACGAGCTCCAGGTCATCGCCGCGACGGTGATCGGCGGGGCGAGCCTGATCGGCGGTTTCGGAACGGCGATCGGAGCCGCGATCGGAGCGGTGCTGGTCGAGGTGATCCGCAATTCGCTGCTGATCGCGGGCGTCAATCCGTTCTGGCAGGGCTTCTTCGTGGGCAGCTTCATCCTCGGCGCCGTCCTGCTCGAACGGATCCGCGCCTCGCGGCGATGAAGAACGCTGCGGCAGGCAAGACCAACGAAAAAAAGGGAGAGAACGAACATGACGACGACACGCAAAATGAAAGCGGCGCTGGCCGCGGCCTGTCTTGCCGGCAGTGTGCTGGCCGCGCCCGCCGAGGCCGCGGATCGCGAATTCGCGCTGGTCTTCAAGGTGCTCAATAACGCCTTCAGTCCGCCGATCGACGCCGGCTGCAAAGCGGCGGCGGCCAAGCTCGGGGACGTCACCTGCACCTATATCGGCCCGACCGAATACGACGAGGCCAAACAGGTCCAGCTCGCACAGGATGTCATCACGCGTGGCGTCGACGGGCTCGGCATCTCCGCCGGCAATCCGAAGGCCATGGCACGCATCCTCAAGATGGCGAACGACGCGGGCATTCCCGTCGTCACCTTCGACACCGACGTGCTGCCGGAGGACGCCAAGCTGCGCGCCACCTATATCGGGACCGACAATTACGAGTTCGGCAAGGTCCTGGCGCAGAAGGTACTGGAAAGCGGCAAGAAGGGCGGAACCGTCTGCATTCAGTCCGGCGCCCCGGCTTCGGAGAATCTCAACAACCGCATCCAAGGCATTCGCGACACGCTGGCCGGGACCACCAAGGACAAGCCTGCCGCTGCCTTGAACAACACGAACGGTTGGACGGAGCCCGCCGGTTGCCCCGTCTACAACAACGACGACATCGCTCTCGCCGCCCAGCAAGTGCGCGACGTCATGACGAGCCATCCGGACCTCGATGCGCTGATCGCCGTCGGTGGCTGGGCCCAGTATGCCCCTCAAGCCTACACACAGGCGATGGAGCCGCTCAAGGCGCGCCTCGACAGCAAGCAGCTGGTCGTCGTGTTCGGCGACAATTTCGGGCCTCAGCTTCCCCTTCTCGCCCAGGGCCTCAGCCATTTCAACGTCGGCCAGCGGCCCTATGACATGGGCTACGAGACCGTCATGGCGCTGGACAAGCTGACCAAAAAGGAGACCGTACCCCCGATGATCATCACGGGGACCGAGGTCTGCACGCCTGAGAACGCGCAGACGACCTGCGGCAAGACAACCAACTGAGAACCTCGCGACGGCGCCGCCCGGGAGTCTTTCCGGCGGCGCCTGTACCGATTTCCTCAGCCCACTTCTGAAGCGGGTTTGCGGAGCTGCCGTTGATGACATGACGACCGCGCCTTGGAAGGTTGGAGGCGGCTTCTTCGGCACCGTGAATAGGGCTGCGGCCCAACTGACCGATCGCTTCGAGCTGGTTGCCGGCTCGTCATCAGTCCCCTCGCCGATGCTTGCGATCACAGGGATTGGGCGGGGCGAATATCGTACTGCCCGTCAGGCCGCCACGCGGTTCCGTCCGGCCGATTTGGCCTGGTAAAGCCTATCGTCCGCGCGCGACAGGGCATTGGCCAGGCCAATCTCGGAGCGTTCGCTGCGCGCCATGCCGAGACTGATGGTGCATCCGGGTTGCGGCATCGCCAGCTTGCGCAGGCGTTCGGCCATCTCCCGGCCTGTCTCGATGTCGGGCAGGCCCGGCAGCACGGCGGCGAACTCGTCCCCTCCTAGCCGCACCAGATGCGAACCAGGCGGCAAGGTGGCCTTCGCTCCGGCGACGAGCGCGATCAGGATCGCATCGCCGGCGGCGTGGCCATGGCGATCGTTGATCTCCTTGAAATGATCGACGTCGAAGACGATTACGCCCGCCGGCTCGCGAAGCGCTTTCTCTATCGTGGCGAGGCCCGCCCTGTTCCACGCGCCGGTGAGCGGGTCTTTCAATGCTGCCTCGCTCAACGCAGCTTCGGCCTGTTCCCCGGGCATGGCGAGGAGCGCGATGTTGAGAACGCCCAGAAGCAACTGATCGCTGAGCAGCGGCACGAGCGCGAGCCAATCGATGCCGACGTCGATCGACAAGGCGAGCATCACCGAGATGACGTAGGCCGGCACATACGCGAGCTGAAAGATAGCGAGAAGACGCCGGCTGCGCGGCGCACGCGAGCCACGGGTCCGCACGAGGACCAGTCCCACGGCCAGGGTCGAAAAGCCGAGGAACACCGAATTGGCGGTCTGCCCCATCGAAACCGTTTCGGGCGAGAACGCGAACATTCCGAACGCGGCGCCCGACAGGATCGGCAACGCGACGATCCATCCGTCCATGACGCGCTTGCCCTCGAAGGCGCGCACGGCGGCGAGCAGGAAGCTGTTGTAGGCTCCCAGTCCGATGAAAAGCAGCGTCGACAACAAAAGACCCCGATCCGGAATCAAGAGGCCTGTGAGCGTCGCGGCATAGATCAGCGCACCGGCGCCGCAAAGGAGGTAGTATGCCCCTCGCCCCCTGATGAGCCAAAGCGCCACGAACATCGCACCGAATGCCGCACTCGCAAGGAGCGTGCAGAGGTGAATGGTCGGGGCGTCTGGCAAGGGCAAGCGTTCGTTCCGAAGACCGTTTGGGACACGCATAGTCTCCATCGGAAACTTTAACGTTTTAGTATCAAACGGTGCGCCTCTGCCGTCCGGCCACGGACGAACGATGCCGCCCCTTCTACCGATCGGAAGAACGCGTGCCTCGATTTCATCCCAGATCGTGGAGGGGCTTTCCGAGATGGGGCGTCAACGACCAGTCGGAGAAACGGACGGAAAGGCCGGCGCGCTCGGGCGTGCAGCACATCGGACCGACGCGATAGCGAGCACTCCGTGGGAAAGGACAGAGGCGAACCAGCGGCCAGTGCTTGCCATCCTGCGAGGCTTGCAGGCGCAAGACACCGTCCGCGAGCGAGACGCGCATCCAGAAGTCCATGGGATTTCCCGCAAAGGGACCTGTAGCCCAATCCGACCGATCGACCGTCAGGACGCTTCCGAGCAGCGCCTGGCCATCCGAGAACTCCAGTCCGGCCTTGAGCCAGTTTCGCTCGTCGATCCGAACCATCAGTCCGGCTTGGTCGTAGAGATGCTCGAACGTGGCGCGCACGCGCAGTTGGGCCGTGAAGCCGTCGGCCGTTTCCACGCCGAGAAAATGGCCGTTGTCCCTCGTGAAGCCGTAATGCGTCTCCCGCCAGAAGTCCGTCTGCTCGTCGGTCACGACGTGAAGGCTGCCATCCGAATGGTCGAAACGCGTCGGCTTGTTGTGCCAGACGCCGTTCTCAAGATCCTGCAACGGTGCTGTCCTCCCCTCGATCCGCAGCCGACCGTGCTTCAGATCGGCACCCATGTTCAAGCCGAGCGTTCGGGCATCGCGCGTTTGGCAGGCCATCTGGCGCAAATGTCCCGGCAATCTGCGCAAAGATACTGTCTCCAAGTCCGCCCTCCGCACTAGCCTTCCAGTTCCTCGCAGGAGATCGTCATGACCCGCTTCTTGCTCCCGGTTCGATTTGCGAAGACCTGAAGGGCGACAGGCGTGAAGGCCCTCGACGCGTCGCGTCTCGACCCCAGGTCGAGGGGATCGGCGAGCCTGCGCAGACAAGGCGAGAAGCATGTTCCTCAGCACCTTCGACCTCTACAAGATCGGCATCGGCCCCTCCAGCTCGCACACGATGGGGCCGATGACGGCGGCAGCCCGCTTTCTGGCCGAGCTGAAGGACGGAAGCTGGCCGCGCCCGGCGGGGGCCGTGGTCTCCCGGCTGCGCGCCATCCTGCATGGCTCGCTCGCCTTCACCGGCGTCGGTCACGCGACGGACAGGGCGGTTGTCCTGGGTCTGGCCGGCTTCGTGCCGGCCAATGTCGATCCCGACCGGGTCGAGACGATCGTCGCCGAGGTGAGCGCGAAGGGGGAGGTGCAGCCCGAAGGGCATCCCGCCTATCAGTTCGAGCCGTCGCGCGATCTCGTCTTCGACCGGCAGCGCGCCTTGCCGGGCCATGCCAACGGTATGGCGTTCGAAGCGATGGACCGGAACGGACTCATGCTTCTGCGCCGCGTCTATTACTCGATCGGCGGCGGCTTCGTGGTGGACGAGGACGAGTTGCAACGCCAGGACACCGGCTCGCCGGCCACTGACACGGGCACCCTTCCCTACCCCTTCACCTCGGCAGCCGAGCTCCTGCTCATGGCCGAGCGATCGGGTCTTTCCATTGCCGAGATGCAGCGCCGGAACGAGCTCGCCTTTCTCTCCGGCCCGGAGCTCGACGCGCGGCTCGACGCGATCGCCGAGGCGATGAGTGACTGCGTCCGTCGCGGCATCCGGCAGGAGGGGATCATGCCGGGCGGCCTCAAGATCCGCCGCCGCGCCAAGGCGATCCACGACAAACTGCGCGAGGACGAGCGGCTGAACCGCTTTCAGCCGCTTCTCGCCAACGACTGGCTCTCGGTCTACGCCATGGCGGTGAACGAGGAGAACGCTTGCGGCGGCCGCGTGGTGACGGCGCCGACCAACGGCGCCGCCGGGGTCGTGCCCGCCGTCATGGCGTACTTCAAGCATTTCCATGCCGAGGCGGGAAAGGCCGAGATGCGGACCTTCCTTCTCACCTCGGCGGCGATCGGCGGGATCATCAAGCGAAACGCCTCCATATCCGGCGCCGAGGTGGGCTGCCAGGGCGAAGTCGGCTCGGCCTCGGCCATGGCGGCAGCGGGGCTTGCAGCGCTGATGGGCGCGACGCCGGCCCAGGTCGAGAACGCCGCCGAGATCGCCCTCGAACATCATCTCGGCATGACCTGCGACCCCGTTCGCGGTCTAGTGCAGGTGCCCTGCATCGAGCGCAACGCCTTCGGCGCGGTGAAGGCGGTGACGGCGGCCTCGCTGGCGATGAAGGGCGAAGGGCTGCATTTCGTGCCGCTCGACGCCTGCATCGAGACCATGCGCCAGACCGGGCGCGACATGGACCATCGCTACAAGGAAACCAGCCTCGGCGGGCTCGCGGTCAACCTGCCGGAATGCTGACGCCTGCCCCGCCCACAATAGGGGCGCCGCACCTTCCAACTCCCCATTCTTCCGCGTTCGAGGACCGTCCGTCACAATGAGCCAGTACATCCTCACCGCCGACTGCCCGTCGACGCGCGGCATCGTCGCCGCCGTCTCCACGCATCTGGCAGGGCGCGGCTGCAACATTCTAGACTCCGCCCAGTTCGTGGACCGCGACACCGACCGCTTCTTCATGCGGGTGGGGTTCGATGCGGAGGACGCGGGCGGCCTGTCGGAGATCGAGGCGGGCTTTTCCGAGCTCGTGGAGCGCTTCGCCATGAGCTACGCCTTTCACGACACGGCACGCCGGGCCAAGGTCCTGCTCATGGTCTCGCGCTTCGGCCACTGCCTCAACGACATTCTCTACCGCTGGCGCATCGGCGCGCTGCCGATCGAGATCGTCGGCGTCGTGTCCAACCATCTCGACTATCAGAAGCTCGTGGTGAACCACGACATTCCCTTCCACCACGTGCCAGTAACCAAGGCGAACAAGGCGGAGGCCGAGGCCCGCATCCTGGCGATCGCGCAGGACGCGGGAACCGAGCTGATCGTCCTGGCGCGCTACATGCAGGTTCTGTCCGACGCCATGTGCCAGGACATGTCCGGTCGGATCATCAACATCCACCATTCCTTCCTGCCGAGCTTCAAGGGCGCCAATCCCTACAAGCAGGCTTATGAGCGAGGCGTGAAGCTGATCGGTGCGACGGCGCACTACGTCACCGCCGATCTCGACGAGGGGCCGATCATCGAGCAGGACGTGGCGCGGGTCACGCATGCGCAGTCGGCGTCCGACTATGTCACGATCGGCCGGGACATCGAGGCGCAGGTTCTGGCCCGGGCGATCCACGCCCATATCCATCACCGCGTCTTCCCGAACGGCGACCGGACGGTGGTGTTTCCGGCGTCGCCGGGCGAGCATGCCTCGGAGCGGATGGGATAGCGTTCATCGAACGGGAAACAGTTCGTTCCGACGCAGGCCGTCAGTTGATCGTTTGGACCCTGCCCTGTTGGAACGCGATGCGTAGGCCCGCATCCCCCAATTGACGAAGGCCGATTGCGGGCATATACCCGCACTCATGTCATTCGACTGCACCTGTATCGTCCTGCGGACGGCGGCCCGGAAGATCACCGCTCTTTATGACGAGGCCCTGGCTCCGCATGGTGTCACCACCGCGCAATACAGCTTGCTGCGCCGGATTCAGCAGGCGGGCGACCCGTCGTTGACCGAACTCTCGCGCCTCGCCGATCTCGATCGATCGACCGTGGGGCGCAATGTCCGGCTTCTCGCTCAGATGGGGCTGGTGTCGCTCGGTGCCGGAGCCGACCAGCGCGAAGCCGAGGTTCGGCTGACGGCATTGGGTCTGGCCCGGATCGAGGCATGCGAAGCACCCTGGCGGGAGGCGCAGCGCGTGGTGGAGGCGAAGGTCGGCTCGGACGGACTGGCGGCGTTGAAGGCGCTCGCCGCGTCACTTTAAACAATTCTTTTGACTAGAAGCGGGTCACGACCCGCGCGCGAGGGGCAGAAGGCAGATCATGGCAGGTTCGTCTGAAGCGCTCGGAACGCAACCGGCTGGCGGAGGCTGGCTGACCCGCCTCCTCGGGCGCCATCAGATCCATTACGGCTGGGCCGTCGTGGGCTGCACCTTCCTCACGATGCTCGCCACCGCCGCCGCCATGGGCGCACCCGGCATCATGCTGGAGCCCCTGCAGCGGGAATTCGGCTGGTCGAACGCCGACATCTCGGCGGCCATGGCGATCCGCCTTGCGGTGTTCGGCCTGATGGCGCCCTTCGCGGCGGCCTTCATGAACCGGTTCGGCATTCGCCGCGTCGTCTTCGCCGCGATCGCCATGATCGTCGCGGGCATTGCCGGCTCACTGTTCATGACCGAACTCTGGCACCTCGTCGCCCTTTGGGGGATCGTGATCGGCTTCGGCACAGGCATGACGGCGCTGGTTCTAGGCGCCACCGTTGCGGCGCGCTGGTTCTCCGAGCGCCGTGGCCTCGTGATCGGCCTTCTCACAGCGAGCAACGCGACGGGTCAGCTCGTTTTTCTGCCCATTCTGGCGAGCCTGTCCGAGCGGTTCGGCTGGCGCCCGGCCCTGGTCCTCGTGGTGACCGTCCTACTCCTCGCCTTGGCGCTCGTCGGCTTCGTGATGCGCGACCGGCCGTCCGATGTCGGCCTTCCGCCCTATGGCGAGGCCGCCGTCCTGCCCGAGCCGCCGCAGGTCCACGGGATGAAGGAGTTGCTGCGCACGCCTCTGCTGGTTCTGGCAGAGGCGGCCCGCTCGCACACGTTCTGGGTCCTGTTCCTGACCTTCTTCATCTGCGGCTTTTCCACCAATGGTCTGATCCAGACCCATTGGATCACGCTATGCGGCGATTTCGGCATCACGCCGGTCGGCGCGGCGGGCGCCTTGGCGGTGATCGGCCTGTTCGATCTCGTCGGCACGATCGGCTCGGGCTGGCTTTCGGATCGCTTCGACAACCGTCGCCTGCTGTTCTGGTACTATGGGCTGCGCGGCCTTTCGCTGCTCTACCTCCCCTTTTCCGACTTCTCTTTCTACAGCCTCGGCCTCTTCGCCGTTTTCTACGGGTTAGATTGGGTTGCCACAGTTCCCCCCACCGTTCGGCTGGTGGCGGAGCGCTTCGGTCGCGAGAAGGCGGGCATGGTGTTCGGGTGGGTCTTCACCGCCCATCAGCTGGGCGCAGCGTCCGCCGCCATGGGCGCGGGCGTCTCGCGCACCGAGTTCGCCTCCTACATGCCGGCCATCACGATCGCCGGCACCCTCTGCCTCCTCGCCGCCCTCCTCATTCTCAGCGTGTCGCGGCCGATCGAAGCCGAGCCGAAGGTGCCGGCGACGGCCTGAATCCCTTGCACTTGTCTCAGCGCTCCAGAAGCCGCTTTTCGCCGAGCTTGAACCAAGCCTTGGCGATCCGGCCGTTCTCGATCTCGTAGATGCAGACGACATCCACCTCGCCGACGCCTTCCGGGAAGGTTCGGCGCACGGTCTCGTGGTCGATCACCATGTTGCCGACGCTTAGACGATGGAGAAGCCGCCCTTCGAGGTCCGGCTCTCTAAAGCGCTCCACATGCCGCTCGCGGATGGCCTCGGCCCCTTGCGCGAGCAGCGTGTCGGGAAACGCGAAGTAAAGGCAGTCGTCCGCCCACCATCGCATGAAGCCGTCGATGTCTTTCGCGTTATAGGCCTCGAGTTGCATCCGGACGGGGTGAGTTACGTCGGCGGTCGGACTCAGCGGAAACTCCATCGGCTCGCATGTCGTTCGCACACTGCATCAAGATAGGACGACCGAGGGTCAAGCGCGAATTCGCGCCGCCCGCTGGCTGCATCGGCCCCCTCAAGCGATCGGCTTGCCCAAGGGCAATCCGCCAATATCGAACGCAGTGTCCACCCAGATCGGGTGCGCCCGGCTGCGTTCCGTGGCATGAGACATCACCTCACCACGGGAGTTCCGACCGATGAAGCTCTACTACAAGCCCGGCGCCTGCTCGCTTGCGCCTCACATCGTCGCTTGCGAAGCCGATCTGCCCGTCGAACTCGTCTCGGTCGATCTCGCCCGCAAGACGCTGGACGACGGCGCCGACTATTTCGCCGTGAACCCGAACGGCTACGTTCCCGCGCTCGACATCGGCGACGGCCCGGTGCTGACGGAAGCGTCGGTCGTCGTTCAGTACCTTGCCGACCAGAAGCCTCAGTCCGGCCTCATGCCGGCGCCCGGCACGATCGAGCGCTACCGGGCCCAGCAGTTGCTGGCCTTCATCTCGACCGAGCTTCACAAGCAGTTCAGCCCTCTCTTCAAGCCCACCACCCCGGACGCAACCAAGGAGGCTCAGAAGGAGCTTCTCGCCAAGCGTTTCGCCTTCGTCGACAAGTCGCTCGAGGGGAAGACCTATCTGATGGGCGAGACCTTCACCGCGCCCGACGCCTATGCCTTCACCGTCCTCACCTGGGCGAAGCGCCTGGGGCTGGACATGGGCGGCTATGGCAACATTGCCCGGTTCATGGAAGCCGTCGCGGCCCGTCCCGGCGTGCAGCGGGCGCTCGGCGAGGAAGGGCTGGCCTGACACCGGTTCTAGCAAGTCCTGGGCGGGTCCGCGCGAAGCGGTCCCGCCTCATTCCGGGACGTGAATGCGCGCCTTGATCCGCTTCAGGTTGGCGACGATCGTGAACGACATGATCACCAGAAGCGACCATGAACTCCACTTGCCCAGATGCACCAGCGACCACTGGTGCATCTGGTTGGGATAGCGCCACAGGCCGAACAGGGTGCTGATGTTCTCGGCCAGCCAAATGAAGAAGCCCACGAGAACGAAGCCGACCAGAAGCGGCATCCTTCGGTCCTTGTCGAAGGGGCGGAAGATCACGGTGGTTCGGGCATAGAGACCGAGAACCACGGCCGCGATGTACCAGCGATAATCGCCGACATAGTGATGCAGGAAGAAGTTGGCGTAGATCGCCAGAGCCGCGGCAGTCGCAAGGCTGAAAGGCGGATGGTGCCGGACCCGCAGATCCAGAAGTCGCCATGCCTGGATGATGTAGGACCCGACCGCCGCATACATGAAGCCGGCAAACAGCGGCACGCCCCAGAGCTTGGTATAGGCGAAGTCGGGATAGGCCCAGGACGGGGTCCCGCCGGATGTCTTGAACAGCTCCAGCGCGAACCCTGCGACATGGAAGAGCAGGATCGTCTTGGCCTCGTCCAACGTCTCGATCCCGCTCCAGACCATCCAGGCCTGGACGCCCAGCGCGATCAGCAGCAACAGATCGTATCGCGGCACGCCCAGCAGCCCGGAATGCGGAACCACGAAGATCGCAGCGAAGAAGATCCCCGCGAAAAGGCAGGCTCGCGCTTCCTTCAACCCGAAAAAGACGAACTCAACCGCGAAGCGCCTCACCCCATCGAGACGGGGAAGCGAGCGGGGCGCCAGAAGCGCCCGGTCGAGACGTTGCAGCAGATTGGCCGGATGGTCGGCGGAGAGGGACATGGGATCGCAAAACTATTGGAACGAGGGCGAGGACGCGAACCGGCGGCGCAGGCAAGAGCAATGGGCGAACAGCACCGGAATGCTGGCGTCAGGGTCGCCCCTCCATCGCCGTGTGCAATGTCTTGCGGCATCCGTCGTCGTCATTGCCATCGGGCTCGCCCTACGAATGGAGGGCTATCGCATCGGTCTTCCGTTTGTCGTGGTCAAGTATGGCGGCTCGCTTCTCTGGGGCAGCATGGTCTATTTTCTCGTCGCTGCCCTGGCCTGCCAACGATCGCCCCGGAGCGTTGCGACCCTCGCGTTCGGCCTTGCCGTCTGCGTCGAACTGTTCCGCCTCTATCACACGCCCTGGCTCGATGCGTTCCGGCTGACGACGGCGGGCGCGCTCTTGCTTGGGCGCGTCTTTTCCCTTTGGAACATCCTGGCCTATGCGCTGGGCATCGCCGTCGCGGCGGGGCTCGATCATTGGCGGCTTGCGCGCAATCCCGAACGCCGCTGACCCTCTGGGCTCATCGACCACCGGGCGGGAGCGCATCCGAACCGCAGTCAGAGGGCCAGAGCAAGCAGTCAGGCCTCTATGCTTTACACGAATTCAGCTTCGGGTCGCGCCAGCGCGGCCGGACAGGTCATTCATAGTGGCGACGAGTTCGAGTTCGGGATAGGTGCGGTCGATCGCCGATATTTCCCGGCGCACTTCCTCGGCGATCCAATCCCGCACCGCCGCGACCGCCGGGCGCAAGGGCCGCGTCCGCGAGCGGACGAGCTGGCATGGTCGGCCGGTGACGCGCAGCTTGGTGGAGGCCGGGACTAGCGAGCCGACGCAGAGCCAATGTGCCACCACGCTCAGCCAGCCGAGCGCCACGCCCTGCCCGAGAAGCGCCGCCTGCACCACGATCGTATAGTCGGAAAAGGCGAGCGAATGCCCGGTCTCGAAGGCGCCGTTGAAGTCCACGAGATTGGACCAGTCCGGCTGTGCGCTCGATAGATTGATGACGGCTTCGCTCTCGGGCGGAATGCGGCCGTTGCGCAGACGCTCGCGATAGGCGGGCGTGCAGATCGGCAGCAGCACCTCGGGCGCGAGAAGACGAACTTCGTGATCCCGCCCGAAGGCGTCGAAGCGCATGCCGAGGTCCACGTCGTCCACCGGCCCGCCCAACGGCCCCGGCAGAAGCTGGAAGCGGAGGTCGATCTCGGGAAGGTCGGCCTGGAAGCGCGAGAAGCGCGGCATGAGCCAGTGAGTGGTGAAGGCGGTGGAGACCGAGAGTGTCACGCTCCGGTCGTCGGAGCGTCGGCGCTCGATCTCGCGCAGCGCCGCTTCCACGCCGCGAAAGCTCTTCTCGATCCCCTCGAACAGGATGGCCCCGCTCTCCGTCAGCGTGTTGCCGGTCGGCATGCGCTGAATGAGACGCACGCCGAGATGATCCTCCAGCCGCGCGATCATGCGGCTGACGGCTGGCGGCGTGACGCTGAGTTCCGCTGCCGCTCTGGCGAAGCTGCCGCAGCGCGCCGCCGACTCAAAGGCCAGAAGCGCGTTCATGGAAGGGACGAGACGTCGAAGCGCGGACATAACCAGATGTAACGCCATGGAGCACAATTATGCAATTGCTCTCATGACTAGGATTTGGTCATCTTCTCTTCGAAGGCCCCCTGTTGAGGGTCGCAGACAGGCTTTTCCACGGTCGTTCCACAAACGACCCTCGATCATGGCGCGCTCGCCTAGGCAGCGTCCATGCTGCACCGCGATACTTCAGGTAATCGCCGGCTTAGACAGGGAAGTGGATCTTCATGCAGATACGCGAACGGGTCGGGGTCGAGATCGAGGGAGCGACGCGGCGCTACGGCAAGTATCTGGCGCTGGACGACCTCACGCTCTCCGTCGCGCCCGGCGAGTTCGTGTCGCTGCTTGGCCCATCCGGATCGGGCAAGAGTACCCTGCTCGGCATTCTCGGCGGTTTCGTCACGCCCTCGTCCGGCCGGGTGCGGATCGGCGGCGAGGATGTCACCTTCACTCCGCCGCACAAGCGCGACATCGGCGTCGTGTTTCAGAACTACGCGCTGTTTCCCCATCTCACCGTGGGCGAGAACGTCGCCTTTCCCCTGCGCGCCAGGCGCATGCCGAAGGCCGACTGGGGCGCGAAGGTGCGTGATGCGCTCGCCATGGTGGAACTCTCCGGATACGAGGACCGGCGCATTTCCGCCATGTCGGGCGGGCAGCGCCAGCGCGTAGCCCTTGCCCGCGCCATGGTGTTCGAGCCGCGCCTCATCTTGATGGACGAGCCCCTGTCGGCGCTCGACAAGCAGCTGCGCGAATCCATGCAGATCGAGCTGCGGCATCTGCACGAGAAGCTCGGCGCCACCACGATCTACGTCACCCACGACCAGCGCGAGGCGCTGACCATGAGCGACCGGGTGGCCATTCTGTCGGAGGGGCGCCTCGTGCAGGTGGACGCGCCGCAACGGCTGCACGATCACCCGGCCGACGCCTTCGTCGCCCGCTTCATCGGCGAAGCCGTGCTGGCCAAGGCCGAGCGGCTGGACGGAACGAGCGTGCGGGTGGGCGGCACGAGCATCGTCTCCGCCCGGCCGATCCCGCCGGGAACCGGCCCTCTCTTCCTGGCCGTGCATTCGGAAAAGCTTCTGATCGACGGAGGCGGCTCGATGGACGGGCTCAACCGCATCGAGGGCACCGTGCGCGAGATCATCTACCAGGGCGAAAGCCTGCGCGTCACCGTCGCGCTGCCCGATGGGCAGGTGCTCGCCCTGCGCCAGCCCAGCCATCACATCGCCCGCGCCCGCCTTCCCGCCCCCGGCCAGCCCGTGTCGCTGACGCTTCACCCCGAGGACGTGATCGTCGTGCCCGAACGCGCTCTCTGACGCGCACGGACCGTCCCCCATCCTCCTTCCACCACAGGACCCGACCCATGGCATTCGAGCAGTTCAAGGTTCTCACATTCGACGTGGTCGGCACGCTGATCGACTTCGAGAAGGGCATTCTCGACAGCGTCCGCGCGCTGAACCCGGAGGCCGGCAAGGCGCTGTCGGACGACGATATCTTCAAGCCCTATGTCGAAGGGCGCGACCTCTTTCCCGGCCGCTCCAGCCAAGCCATGGCCGATGTCTACCGGCATCTGGCCGGCAAGCTCGGGCTGGAGTCCGGCGAGGCGACGGCTGCGGCCTTCCAGGCGCGCATCCTCCAACACCCCGCCTTTCCCGACTCGGTCGAGGCCCTGAAGCGTCTGCGCCGCCGGTTCCGGCTCGTTGCCATGACCAATGCCGACCGAGTCACCTTCCAGAGCTATTCGCACACGCTGGACAACCCGTTCCACGACAGCGTGACGGCGGACGAGGCCCTGTCGCCCAAGCCCAACCCGCTGTTCTTCGCCTTCAACCGGGGTCGCCAATCCGCCTTCGGCTACAAGCAGGAGGAGATCCTGCATGTCGCCCAAAGCCAGTATCACGACATCGGCGTCGCCCGGCAGCTTGGCTACAAGGTCTGCTGGATCGAGCGCCGGCAGGGGCAACAGGGCTTCGGCGGTACGCCGACGCCGAAGGAAGTGACGAAGCCCGACTTCCACTTCACGACCCTTGCCGAGCTGGCCGATGCGATCGAGGCGGAAGGCCCGGGCGGCGCCCTCGCCTCGCGGGCGGCGGCCTGATGGGTGGCGGGACGGCCGGGGCCGGTTTCCCCATGGCTTGGCCGTCCTCCCTCTGGGCCGAGACGGCGCTGCCGCTGGCCGGTGTCTCGCCCGCGCTGGAGGGCGAGCATCGGGCCGATGTCGCCATTATCGGCGCCGGCTACACCGGCCTTGCCGCCGCGCTGCGTCTCGCGGAGCGCGGTCTCAGACCCCTGGTGATCGATGCCAACGGCGTCGGCTGGGGCGCGAGCGGGCGCAATGGCGGCGTGGTCTCCACCAAGTACCGTGTCTCGCTGCCCGGCGTCGCCCGTTCGCACGGGATCGACATGGCGCGCCGAATGTACGAGCTCGGCCACGAAGCGGTCGAGACCGTGGAGCGGCTGGTCGAGACGCACGCGATCGAGGGCGCGGACTTTCGCCTTTGCGGCAACTTGCGTTGCGCGCACAACGAGGTCTCGTTGGCCTCGCTAACGGCCGAGGCCGCGATCATGCGCGAGCAGTTCGGCGACCGGTCGATCCGCGTTCTGTCGCGCTCGGAAACGGCGGACGAGACCGGGTCGCAGGATTTCGTCGGCGGCACGCTGACGCCCCATTCCGGCACGATCCACCCGTTGAACTACGCACGGGGTCTTGCCCGCGCGCTGATCGCCAAGGGCGTGCCCATTTTCGAGGCGACGCCGGCGCTCGCCGCGAGGCGCGAGGGCGAAGGCGTGCGGGTGGAGACGCCTTCGGGCAGCATCACGGCCGGCCACCTCCTCATCGCGACCAACGGCTACAGCGATCTGGCGGGCGCCAGCGAGCCGGTGCGCCGGGCGGTGATCCCGTTCCGCAGCGCCATGGTGGCGAGCGAGCCGCTGGGCGACAATCTCTTCGCCACGCTGATGACCGAGCGGCGCAGCTACAGCGAGACCCGCCGCATGATGCGCTGGTTCCGCCCCTTCGGAAACCGGATGATCTTCGGCGGGCGCGGCGCCTTCGGCAAGTCGGACTCGGCCGCCGCCTTCGCCGCGCTGGAGCGCGCGATGCGGCGCATCTTTCCACAGCTCGAAGGCGCGGCGGTGACGCATCGCTGGTCCGGCCTCGTGGCCATGACGCTGGACAGCACGCCGCAGGTCGGCCGGCTGGACGAGCGAACCGCCTTCGCGCTCGGCTACAACGGGACGGGCATCGCCATGGCCAGCCTGATGGGCGCGCGGGCGGCGGATCTCCTGCTCGGCGACAAGCCGGACCTTGCCCTGATGGCGACGGCAAGACCCAAGACCGTGCCCTTCTACGCCGTTCGCGAGCCCGCCGTCCGGCTCGTCGCCGGCTGGTACCAGTTTCTCGACGCGATCGGACGCTGACGCGCCGCTCGCCGACACCCGTTTGAAACGCCCATCAGAACGAAGGAGACATGCCATGCCAAGCCGCACACGCATCCTCGCTGCCGGAACGGCCCTTGCCCTGGGCTTCTCGGCTCTGCCGGCGCTCGCCGCCGGGCAGATCACCTTCGTCTCGCAGGGCGGGGCCTATCAGGAGGCCCAGACGGTGGCGATCCTCGATCCCGCCGCCAAGGAACTCGGCATCACAGTGAATCAGGATTCGGCCCCCGACGCCTGGCCGATGATCAAGACGCAGGGCGAAACCGGAAAGCCGATCTGGGACGTGGTGGACACGCCGCCCGCCAACTGCGTTCGCGGCGGCAAGGAGGGGCTGATCGAGCCGCTCGACTTCTCGAAGATCCCGAACGCTGAGGCCATGCCCGCTGCCTACCGGACGCCCTACTCCGTCGCCTACGAGTTCTATGCCAGCGTTCTCGCCTTCAACAAGGCTAATCTCGGCGACAAGATTCCGCAGAGTTGGGCGGATTTCTGGGATGTCGAGAAGTTTCCCGGCACACGCGCCCTGCGCAACCATCCGCATGTGACGCTGGAGGCGGCGCTTCTGGCCGATGGCGTCCCGCGTGACAAGCTCTATCCGCTCGATGTCGATCGCGCCTTCAAGAAGCTGGAGGAGATCAAGCCGCATATCACGGTCTGGTGGACCTCGGGCGGCCAGTCGGCGCAGCTTCTGGCCGACGGCGAGGTGGACATGGCCATGGTCTGGAACGGCCGCGCCTCGGCCGTGATGAAGGATGCGCCGGATATCGGCTTCACCTTCAACGACGGCTTTCTCCAGAACACGCAGCTCTGCATCCTGAAGAACGCGCCCAATCTCGACCAGGCCGTGCGCTTCATCAACACCGCCGTCTCGCCGGAGCTCCAGGCCAACCTGCCGCTCCATATCGACTACGGCCCGGGCAACCCGGCCGCCTTCGACATCGGCAAGATCCCGGCCGAGCGCGCCGCCCAGCTTCCGAGCTCGCCGGAAAACGCGGCCAAGCAGACGCTGATCTCCGACGAATGGTGGGCCTCGCCCGAGGGCGAAGCGGCCGAAAAGCGCTGGCTGACCTTCATCCAATAGGCCGCCACCGACATGGCCGGGCTCGCAACACGCGCCAGCCCGGCCCCTTTCCCTTCGATGCGACCTGCGGGAGACGCCATGACAGCTTCATCGGACGCCGACCTGGCAAGGGCCTTCGAGCGCGGCGAGCACAGGCTGATGCTGCTTCTGGCGCTGCCCGCCTTCGTTGTAGTGTTCTGCCTTCTGGTGCTGCCGCTCGGCTGGCTGGTGGTCCAGTCCTTCTGGGACGACGGCCCCTCGCTCAATCACTATGCCCGGCTAGTAACCGATCCCGTATACCTCAACACGTTCTGGCTCACCTTCCGCATCAGCTTCATCGTCACGATCGTCACGCTGCTTCTCGCCTATCCCGTCGCCTATGCCGCGACGGTGGCGACCGGGGCCTGGCGGGCGGTGATCTTGGCCTTCGTGCTCGTGCCCTTCTGGACCAGCGTTCTCGTGCGCGCCTATGCTTGGCTCATCCTCCTGCAGCGATCGGGCGTGGTGAACGGGGCGCTGCGCGACGCCGGGCTGATCGAGCGCCCGCTCGCGCTCGTTCACAACGAGACGGGGACGATCATCGCCACCGTCCACATCCTTCTGCCCTTCATGATCCTGCCGCTGCAGGCGACCATGGCGAAGATCCCGCGCGATCTCCTGACCGCCGGCGCCAGCCTCGGCGGCGGTCCTCTGCATGTCTTTCGCTGCGTCTTCCTGCCGCTGTCGCTGCCCGGCATCCTGGCCGGCTCGACGCTGGTCTTCGTCCTCTGCCTCGGCTTCTACATCACGCCGGAGCTGATGGGCGGCGGGCGCACGGTCATGGTGTCCATGGTGATCTCGCGCAACATCGAGCTCTATCAGGCTTGGGGCGCAGCCAGCGCCGTCAGCGTCACGCTGCTCGCCATCGTCGGCGCGATCTTCTGGACCGTCAGCCGCTTCCTGCCTCTCGACCGGGTGTTTTCGACGCGATGAACCAGTCCGCCCTCCCCAAAGTGCTGACCTATGCGCTGGTCGGCCTCGTGCTCCTGTTCCTGATCCTGCCGATCCTCATCATCATTCCGATGTCCTTTTCGGACGCACGATTTCTCACCTTCCCGCCGCGCGTCTACTCGATGCGCTGGTACGAGGCGTTTCTCGGCAGCGCGGCCTGGATGAGCGCGGCGCGGACGAGCTTCACCGTGGCGCTTCTGGCCACCATCCTGGCGACGCCGATCGGCATAGCCAGCGCCTACGCCATCACCTATTCCTCGCTGCGCGTCATGCGCCTTCTGCGCCTGATGCTCATGCTGCCGCTCATGGTGCCGATCATCATCGTCGCCATCGGCGTTTTCCTGATCTACGCCCGCACCGGGCTTCTTTCCTCCGTCGCCGGCCTCGTGCTGGCGGATACGATGCTCGGCATTCCCTTCGTCGTCCTGGCCGTGACCGCCGGGCTCCAGAGCTTCGACCACACGCAGGAAATGGTCGCGCGCAGCCTCGGCATGAACCGCTTCCGCGCCTTCATGACCGTCACCCTGCCGCAGATCAAAGCCAGCGTCGCCTCGGGCGCCATCTTCGTCTTCATCTCGGCGCTGGACGAAACGGTTGTGGCGCTGTTCATCTCGGGCGGCGAAACGCAGACGCTGACCAAGCGCATGTTCACCGCGCTGCGCGACGAGATCGACCCGACCATCGCCGCCATCTCGACGCTGCTCACCGTCATTTCCTTCCTGCTCATCCTCTCCATCGGCCTGTTCCAGAGGAAGGCGAACCGGACGTGAGCGGCTGGCCGGCGGGCTTCGAGCCCGACATCCTGATCCTGGGCGGCGGCTCGGCGGGCTGCGTTCTGGCCGCCCGGCTGAGCGAGGACGCCTCCTTGCGCGTGCTGCTGGTCGAAGCCGGGCGTGATCTGACGGCCGAGACCATGCCGCCGGAAATCCGCAGCCGCTATCCCGGCCGCGCCTATCTCGACACCGGAAATATCTGGAAGACCCTCACCGCCTTCATGGGCGCGCCCGGGGGCAACAGGGACGAGCGCCAGCCCCGGCGCTACGAGCAGGCGCGGCTGCTCGGCGGCGGTTCGGCCATCAACGCCCTCATGGCCAATCGCGGTGCGCCCGCCGACTATGACGAATGGGCAGCGCTGGGCGCCATGGGTTGGGACTGGGACGCTTGCCTGCCCTTCTTCCGCAAGCTGGAAACCGATCGCGATTTCCGCGGGCCGCTGCACGGGCAGGACGGGCCGATGCTCGTGCGCCGCGCAAGGAGCGAGCAGATTTCGCCCTTCGTCCGGGCCGTGATGCGCGCGCTGGAGGAAACCGGAACGCCGCGCGGCGAAGATCAAAACGGCCCCTGGCGCGACGGCGTCTTCGTTGGCGCGCTGGCGGCGAACGACCAAGGCGAGCGTCTTCCCACCTCCATCGCCTATCTCACGCCCGCCGTGCGCGCCCGGCCGAACCTCGCGATCCTGACGGGTCACATCGCCGAACGGCTCCTTTTCGAGGGCACGCGCGCGGTCGGCGCACGCATCGCGCCGACCGAAGGCGGCCCGGCGCGCGAGGTCTGCGCACGGCAGACGGTTCTGTGCTCGGGCGCAATCCACACGCCGGCCCTCTTGCTGCGCAGCGGCGTCGGCCCGGCGCCGGATATTGCCGCCCAAGGTCTTCCGGTCGTCGCCCATCTGCCCGGCGTCGGGCGCAATCTCATGGAGCATCCCTCCATCGCCGTGTCCGCCATCCTGCCGGCCGCCGCCCGCGCGCCGGACAGGGCCGAGCATCACGAGCAGGCGATCTGGCGCTTTTCGTCCCAGCTGCCCGGCACGCCGGAAGGCGACATGCACGGCGCCATCCTGTCGCGCTCGGGCTGGCATTCGGTCGGCTGGCGGATCGGAACGATCTTCTTCTGGGTCAACAAGTCTTATTCGCGCGGCGCCCTCCAGCTCGCCTCGCCCGATCCGCGCGCCGAGCCCAAGGTCGACTTCCGAATGCTGTCGGACGGGCGCGACCTCGAACGCCTGAAGCTCGCCTTGAGGCGAGGCGCGGAGATCCTCGGCCATCCCTCGCTGCGGTCCCATGTCAGCCATGTCTTTCCCACTAGCTATTCGCCGCGCGTCGCCAGCATCGCGCTCCCCGGCGCGTGGAACTCGCTTCAGCGCGGTGTGCTCAGCGCCGCACTCGACACGGCGGGTCGGCACACCGGAGCCCTCGTCCATCGTCTTGTGACGCGGAACGTCACCTTGGACGGGCTCCTCGCCGACGACGCGGCCCTGACCGGTTTCATCCAAAGGTCCGTCGGCGGAACCTGGCACCCCTCCGGCACCTGCCGGATGGGCGGGGAGGACGATCCGATGGCTGTCACGAGTTCGGACGGAACGGTGCGTGGCGTCACGGGTCTTCGGGTCTGCGACGCGTCGCTGATGCCGTCCATCCCCTGCGCCAACACCAACGTCCCGACGATCATGATCGCCGAACGGATCGCCGAGATGATGCGGGCAGCGTCTGGTTTGTCGGCTCCGAGTTGATCCTCAGATATCGAAGGCACCCCTGTAGGCGCTCCCACTCATTTCCGCTGGGCTTCAGTGACGCACCTCGCAACCGAGACGCTTGGCCGGCGGAACCACAGCGGATGGGCGGCCTTCTCCCCTGATCGTAAGCGGCCGGTATGATCGATCGATCAAGGCCGGCCCTTCACTCCAAGATCGGGAAACTGAGCGATGAGCGATCACACCTTATCCCGCCGCACCGTTCTGGGCGGCGCTGTGTTGGGAGCGGCGGCGGCCGTGGCTGCGAGCCCGGCCCAGGCCCAACAGCCCGCTTCGAATGCCACGAGCGATGGTGGGCGAACGCTCAGCGATCCGCGCACGAAATACACCAACGAGCCCTTCCCCGAACAGAAGCAGCCCTGGCCTGCCCTGCAATCCAAGATGAACCCCGTGCCCGATTGCGGTGAGACGAGCTACAAGGGCTCGGGCAAGCTGACCGGCCGACGTGCGCTGGTGACGGGCGGCGACAGCGGCATCGGCCGCGCCGCAGCCATCGCCTTCGCGCGTGAAGGCGCCGATGTCGCCATCAACTACCATCCCGACGAGGAAGCGGACGCGCAGGACGTCTTGAAGCTGATCCAGGACGCCGGCCGCAAGGGCATCGCCATTCCCGCCGACATTCGAACCCTGGATGCCTGCGAGGATGTGGTGCGTCAGGCGATCGCCGCGCTCGGCGGGCTCGATCTCCTCGTTAACAATGCCGCCTACCAGCAGAGCAAGGCCGACATTTCGGAGATTTCCGACGAGCAGTTCGTGCGGACCTACGAGACCAACGTCTTCCACGTCTTCCGCTTTTCCAAGGCGGCCATCCCGAGCCTGCCGCCCGGCGCGTCCATCATCAACACGGTGTCGGTGAACTCCTACGATCCCGGCGAGGAACTGATCGACTACGCGTCCACCAAGGCCGCGATCCTGAACCTCACAAAGGGCTTGGCGAAACAGCTCGCCAAGAAGGGCATTCGCGTCAACGCCGTCTCGCCCGGCCCGGTCTGGACGCCGCTTCAGGTCGCGGGCGGCCAGTTGCCGGGAACGATGGGCGAATTCGGTCAGGACACGCCGCTCGGGCGGGCCGGCCAGCCGGCGGAACTGGCCTCGCTCTATGTCGCGCTCGCCTCCGACGAGTCCAGCTTCAGTACAGGCACGGTGGTCGGCGCCCATGGCGGCGACGGGAATCCTTGACGGTCCTCTTCCCGATCGAGGAGGCCCCCTCAAGGGGCTGTCCTCCGCCGAGGCATCAGGTCCCGAAGGGGACAGCCTTGGCGACGAGGCGGACCAGATCGGCCTGACGCGACAGACCCAGCCGGGCGTAGACGCCTTTGAGATGGGTGCGGACCGTTTCCTCGCTGACCGAAAGCGCCTCGGCCGCGGCCTTCACGCCGTGCCCGGCCGCGATCAGCAGGGCGACGCGCGCCTGCGCATAGGTCAGCCCGAGCGCAATCAGAACTTTCGATAGGTCGGGATAGGCGCTGTGCGTGGGATTGAGCACCAGGATCAGCGCGCCATGCGTCGGCGTGAAGTCGGTGAAGCGTTCCGCGGCTCGGCCGACGAGGGGTGTGATGCGCAGGAGAAGCGGCAGGAGGCTGCCGGGGCGCGGCACGACCAGCGTATCGGGAAGACCGGATACCATCTCGCCGCCCGTCACGGCGCGAAGCACGGCGTCGAACTGGCGTTGCATCCCGCCTGTGGCGAGATGAACGCGCCCCTCGCGGATCGTCAGTCCGTCCGGCGCGAGCGCGGCGAAGGCGGCGTTGCTTTCCACCACCCGGCCCACGCGGTCGGTCACCACCACGGCGCAATCGAAATCGCCAAGGCGCCGCGCCAGCGTGCCCTGCACCGCCTCGGCCTGGTCGAGCCGCAGGCGCAGCGCGAGCGCGCGGGACAAATGGCGCGAGACATCCGCGAAGCGCTGGCGCTCCGGCGCATCGGGCGGCGCAAGCCCGAAGCGGCGTTGGACATTGATCGCCAGATGGGTGCCGTTCTGCTCCACGACGATCGTGGCGACGCCGCCGATGTCCTGTCGCCTCAGAAAATCCTGGAAGTAGAAGCTCTTGGCTTTCGTGTCCGACGAGATGAAATCGTCGTCCCAGCAGATGCCCGGCCTGTCGAGCCCCAACCGCTGCGCAATGGTCAGCACCAGATCCTCGCGCCACCAGAATTCGTTGTACTGCCGCGCCGCGTCCTGCACCCCCGAGGTGACCGACAGGATCGGCGACGCCAGCCCCGGCTGGAGGATGACGGTGCCGATGCCGCCGAAGGCCTCCGCATAGCCCTGGAGCGCCGCGTCCCAAAGGTCGCCGTCCAGGGCGGCCTCGTAAAACTGCTCGCCAAGCGAGAGGGTTGGGGTCGGCGGCATGGCGGTCCAGAAAAAACCTAAGCTAAACTTACGCTCCGCCTAGTTTGCAACCATCCGATGCGCGGAGCAATCGAGAGGGTTGTCGGAACTATCCCCACAGTCTCAGGATGGGTTCCTGAATGCCCCGCGCGGCTCACGATGTCGTGTCTTCCTTGAGCCACTAAAAAAGGCGGGCGCGCATTCGATGCGCGCTCGCCAATGGTATCGGAGCCCTATCAGACGACGATCTCACCCTCGTCCCGCCCATCCCAATAGTGAACGCGTTTGGCATGGACCTTGATGAGGACGACACCCGGCGTATCGACGCCCTGCTCGAACCAGTAGTCGAGATCCTTGGTCCAGTGCGCCTCGAACTGCGCCTTATCGCGGATCAGTTCGGCATGGCCCTCGACGGAGACGAAGAGCGGCGGCTTGCCGAGCAGACCCTTCTGGCCGGTCATAGACAGCGACACTTTCGGATCGCGCTCGATATCGCTGACGATCCGGTAGTTCTCGTAGGTGAAGAACCAGGAATCGCCGTCATACTCGACGTCGCCATTGTTGCTCATCGGTCGGCTGGCGATCTCGCCGCCTTCGGTCTTGGTGGAGAACATCGCGAAATCGATGCCCCCCATGCGCTTGGAGAGGTCTTGAAGGGTGATCTCGGCCATCGTGTTCTCCATATCGGGCCTTGGCAGACGCGCCGGTTCGGGCGAATGCAGGCGCAAGCCCTTTTTTCGTGTCGTTGAGGGAAGGAGCGCGGTGGCCACATGGTTCCGTGGCCGCCTCGCCCCTCACCGACCCCGCAGTGAGTTCCCTATGCCGCAACCTTCCAGCTACCCGATCTCGATGTTGCCCGCGCTGACCGGACGCTCGCTCGCGCGCTGCCTCGAAATCGTCGAGGCCGGCCTGGTGCGAACGCAGGAAGTGCCCTTCGGCGACAAGGCCAAGGACGATGGCGGGCGTCGCATGGCGCGGCTGGTGCCCGCCGGCCGGGTGAAATCCATCGCGCAGATCACCGATGGCGAGATCGCGCCGGACCCGGAAGCGGACGATGCCGACCACATCGCGCGCCTCGCCACCGCGCGCGCCAATCAGGTGGTCCGCGCGCGCCGGATGAAGGACAGCTCCTTCGCCGGTTTCGAGGTGGAGGTTCCCGTCTTCGCGCCGATCTTCCCCTCCGAGCGCGACACGCTGCTCATGGCCTTCGTGCGGCTGCGCGAGCCGAAGGGCATTCGCCAAAAACTGGCCGATGGCGAGCTGCTCAGCGACGACAGGATCGAGGCCGTCGCGGACTTCGTCGCCGAGCGGGCCGTCGACGCGGCCCTGGAGACGCAGGAGAATTTGAGCCTTGCGGCGGAGACCTATGCCGATCGGTTCCGGGAGGCGACGCGGGAGCTCGACGATCCCGCCGCCTTCCTGCGCGCCGCCACCAAGGCGGATCTGGAGCGCTTCGTCTTCGCCGCGCAAAGCACACAGCGCGACGAAGTCCAGTCGGCCACGACGAAATGGTTCGACAAGCTGCTCGGCTCCATGCGCTCCCTGCGCCAGCAGAGCCGGCGTCGTGCGAGCTTCGCGGAGGCCTCGGGCTACGACCGCTACCCCAATCTCTTCCCCCTCGCCCGTTCGATCGAGCGCAAGCTCCTGTTCCTCGCCGGGCCGACCAATTCGGGCAAGACCTACGAGGCGATGCGCCTTGCCATCGAAGCATCGACGGCCGAAATCCTCTCGCCCCTGCGCCTGCTCGCCCACGAGCACCGGGAAACGCTGACGATTGCTGGCGTCCGAGCCGGGCTCATCACCGGTGAGGAGCGCGACGAGAGCGAGGACTTCACCCATTACGCCCGCACGATTGAGACGATCGATGTCGGGCGGCGCGTCGATGTCTGCGTCGTGGACGAAATCCAGATGCTGGCCGACGAGCAGCGCGGCTGGGCATGGACGCAGGCGCTCTTTTCCGCGCCCGCCGATCTCGTGGTCATGACCGGCTCGCCGGACGCGATCCCGATGGTGGAACGCCTCGCCAAGGTTCTGGGCGAGCCGCTCGAAATCCGCATGCTGGAGCGCAAGAACGAGCTCGACGCTTGGCCGCAGCCGATCTCGCTGAAAGACCTGCGCCGGGGCGATGCGGTCGTCGCCTTCTCGCGCGCGGCCGTGCACGAGCTGCGCGAGGAGATCGTGCGGCTCAAGCTCACCGTCGCCACCGTCTACGGCGCCCTCAGCCCCGAGGTGCGCCGGGCGGAAGCCGCGCGCTTCCGGCGCGGCGAGGCCGACGTGGTGGTGGCGACGGACGCGATCGGCATGGGACTGAACCTGCCGGTTTCGCGCGTCTTCCTGGCGGCGCTCGACAAGTTCGACGGCACGTCGCGCCGCGCCCTGTTCCATTCCGAAATCCGTCAGATCGGCGGGCGCGCCGGGCGCTTCGGCATGTTCGAGAAGGGCTGGGTCGGGGTGATCGGCGGCGGCACGCATGGCGTGGAGAAGATCCGCGCGGCGCTGACCAGCCCGCCCAAGGACCTGTCCGGCCGGGCCTTCGTGCGCCCCAACCGCGAAAGTGTGGCGCTGGCGGCCGAGTTTCTGGAGACCGACGATCTCGCGCAGGTCCTGACCTTCCTGCGCTCGCGCATCGTGATGGACCATGCCGACCTGCAGATCGGCGACATGGACGAGGAAATCGAGAAGGCGCGCCGGCTCGCCAGCGTCGGCATTCCGATGCTCGACCGGCTGGCCTACGCCATCGTTCCCGTGTCGCTGCGCCATCCCTGGTTCATGGACACGGTGCTGACCTGGGCGCGGGCTCACGCGGCGGGGCGCAAGGCGCCGAAACCCCCGCTGCGCTCGGGCGATCTGCAGCGCCTGGAGGACGGCGTCAATCTCGCGACCGGCTGGCTTTGGCTCGCCCAGCGCTTTCCCGAGGTCTATGCCGACGCCGACGAGGTGCGCGAGGGGATCGCCATGCTCAACGAGGAGATCGAGAAAAACCTCGTGAAGCTTTCCTCCTCGCGGGCGCTCCTATCGAAGAGCACACCGGACAAGGCGCGCTCGCGGCGCGGGCGAAACCCTCGGCCGCGCGCGGCGGGCGCCAAGGCGCCGGCTTCGTAGGCAAGAGCGACGGGCCCTTTGCGCATGGTGGCGAGGCGCCCGATATGCCAAGGTCGCCACTCGGCGCTTGGGCTTTTTCCTTCGGGAATGGTTTGGGTCGAGGGACGCAGCAAACGAAGGCGACAGATGCCGGCCAAGACACTCTTCATCGTGCAGCAGTTCGAGAAGCAGGCCAAGCGCCTCATCGCCGGCAGGCAGATGGACTTCAAGACCGCACAGGAGGCCATCGGCCGGGCCGATCGCGACGCAAGCCGCGTCGCCGGCGTCGTCGCAATCCAGCAGGTGATCGACACCGACACGGGCGAGGTGCTGGAGGAGCCGGTGGTTCTGGCCCGACACGGTGAACTGCCGGCCGAATTCAACGAGAGCTGAGCGCAGCGGCTGGCAAGGAGACGATCGCGGCGGATCGGTGGCGGATCGGTCCTGCCGACGGCTTTATATTTCCGATCGCGCGCGTTGCACCGGCGTGAACAATCGTTAACTAATTCGGGACCGGCAGACTGGCGGCTTCCCGATCCCTGGCCTGAACCCTTGGCGAGGAGTGGCCTCCCCCGGCGCGCCTTTACGCGGTGGCGAAGGAGGTTCTGATGCGTTCCCCCAAGCGGCCCAGCCGGCGCGTGACGGTCGCGCTCTCGATCGCGCTTTTCGGCGCGCTGCTTCTGGTGGCCATTCCCTGGGCGGGGCAGATCGCCTCTTCCGGCCTGCCCGACAAGGCGCAGCTCGACGCGATGCTCGGTGCCTGCCAAGTGACGACGGTGTTCGAGGCCGCGCCGCGCCCTGGCGAGACAGGCGGCAAGACCGACCGCCTGCTTTGCCCCGACGCCGTCGGCCCGACCGGCTTCTCCGAACCGCTCCTGTCCGCCGTGGTGGCGAGCGAGGACGAGCGCTTTCTCGGCCACCGGGGCGTGGACGATCTCGCCGTGCTGCGCTCGGCTCTGCCCGGCTTTCCCGGCGGCGGCAGCACGATCACCCAGCAGGTGGCGCGTACGCTGTTTCTCAACGACGAGCGTTTGATGGGCTACGAGGCGCCGGGCAAGCTCCTGCGCAAGCTGCGGGAATGGCACCTGTCGCTGGCGATCGAGTCGCTGCGCGACAAGCGCCAGATCCTGACGATCTATCTCAACATCGCCCCTCTCGGGAACGGCATCGTCGGCTTCGACCCGGCCGCGCGCTACTATTTCGGCAAGCCCGCCAAGGCGCTCGACGTAATGGAAGCGGCGACGCTGGTGGGGATGCTGCCGCAGCCGATGAACCGCCAGCCTTTTGGCGAAGACGCTGCAAAGGCGGCCAGCGCGGCCAATGCGGCAGACCGCGTCATCGCCAAAATGCTGGCCCTAGGCCTCGCGACGCCTGAAGAGGCGAAGGACGCCAAGGCCAAGGTGACGCGCCTCCTGCGAAAGGGGCGGCTCGCGCGGCCCTCGCACGACAAGCTTCTGGAGGCGCTTCGGCCGGTGGAATATCGCCGCGTGCGGGATTTCGCCCGGCTTCGGCTGGAGGAACTCGGGCTCTCGAACCGCGCGACGCGCGTCTTCCTGACCATGGACCCGGAATTGCAGGGGCTGGCGGATCGGGCCACCGCCAAGCCGCCGGCCGGCGCCGAGATGGCCGGCGTGGTGCTGGGGCCGAAGGCCGAGGTGCTGGCGATTGCCGGGGGAACCTATTCGACATCGAGCTGGAACCCGGCCTGGCGCGCCAATCGCTCGGTCGGCTCGGTCGCCAAGCCGCTGCTCTACTCGGTGGCGATCGAGCGCGCGGGCTCCATGCCCAAGACCTGGTCCACCGCGCCGATGAAGGGCTACAATCCGGCCGAGCCGAACGGGCTCTGCCGCAGCGGCCTGACGCTCGAGACCTATCTCAAGCATTCCTGCAACCGGCCCTTCGTCGCGATCGCCGCGCGTGAGCCCCAGCTTGCCGCCGAGCGGGTCAGGGCTTTCGGGCTCCATATGCCGGACAATCCGCTTCTGATCGCCACGGGCGGCGTTCATTCCAACCCGATGGACGTCGCCGCCGCCTACACCGCCCTGCGCAACAAAGGCGTGTTGCGGCGCCCCCGCGTTCTGGTGGCGGCCACCGGCGCGGGCGGGCAGATGCTCGCCTTCGAAGAGCCGGCGGAGGGGCAGCGCGTGCTGCGGCCGGAGCTCGCGGAGGCCGTGCGCACGGCCCTGTTCCAGCCGACATCGGCGGGCGGCAGCGCAGAGCTTGCCAAGGGCCACAAGGGCGCGGCCGCCGTCTGGGGCAAGACGGGCACGAGCGACGACGGGCGGGATGCCTGGTTCGTCGGCTCCACCGTCGGCTGGACCTCCGCTATCCTGGCTTGGCGCGAGGCGCCCGGGGTCGGCCATATGAGCGGGGGCGGCCTGTCGGCCGCGCGGTTCGGCCTCATGGTCGACGCCTACTGGCCGGACCGCAACTGGACCGCCATGCAGGATGGACGCCTGCGCGATGGCGGAGCCGCCGTCTATGGCTGGTGGGCGCATCCGCAGCGGTTGTTGAACTGGCTGGCGGCAAAGGCGACGACCGTCATCGCCATCGCTCTCCTAGCCCTCGCCATCGCCTTGTTGACGGGCCGGCGCAAATCGCCCGACCCTGCGGAGCCGGCACCGGACGCGGTGCCCGATCTCTGATCCGCGTCGGCGAGTTCTCGGGTCTGGCTGCGCTTCGCCTCAGCTGAGGCCTTCCTTTCGCGCACCTGCGATCATGCGCCGGGCGATGCCGCGCACGGCCTCGTCGTCCTTCGTCTCGTCATGCGCGGGGTCGCCGAGATGGCTGAGGCTCGCCTCGATATGGTCGAGAAGGCCGGGCTGCTTCGCCTCGACATATTCGATCAGCTTGAACAGCACATGCTCGGAGGCGATCTCGCGGCGGCGAGCCTGAATTGCGGTGTCGTCGGTCATCATGGTCTCCCGTTTCGTCCTGAACGCAGGGAGGACGCAAGCGGGTCTGCGGCGGGACGTCGCTGCAGAACGAAGACGAAGCCGCTTTCAGGGCTTGTCGCCCTGCAGCACCTTGCGCCGGGCGCCGGCCTTGCGATTCGCCCATTCGATTCGGGCGTCCTTGTTTCGCTCGGCTTCCAGGCGCGCGGCCTTCAGGCGCTCCGATTTCTGCTTCGGGGTTTCCGCCGCCTTGCCGCCCGGCGGTTGATCCGTCTTGTCCATCGCACCCGTTCCTCGATCCAATCGTTTCCGCGCAATGCCTCGCATATCGCTCCGAGACGCGTGTCGATAGAGCGACCCGTCCCGCGCAGCCAAGCGGGCTCCCTGAAACTCATATGGATTTTTTACGCGGGTCTGAGCCACTTGAAGAGCGATCCCGAAAGGAGGGTTCGCATGTTGGATTGTCTCTATCTCGCCGTGGGGCTCGGCTTCTTTGCCGCCATGGGCGCCTACTCCCGCTGGGCGGGGCAGGCCTGAGCCATGTTCGATCTCGTTCTCGGCGGCGCCGTTTCCTTGGCCCTGGCCGCCTATCTCGTCTTCGCTCTGGTGCATCCCGAGCGCTTCTGACGCTTTTTCCCTTGCGTTCCGAAAGGCCCCTGCCATGACCGTCGTCGGCTGGCTGCAGATCATTCTCATTCTCCTGGCCGTTCTCGCCTGCGCCGTGCCGCTCGGCTCGTATATCGGCCGCGTCTTCGCCGGCGAGCGCACCTTTCTCACGCCCGTTCTGGCCCCGGTGGAACGCGGCCTGTTCCGCCTCGCGGGCGTTTCCCCCGATAAGGAACAGACCTGGCTCGGCTATGCGCTGGGCATGCTAGCCTTCAACGCGGGCGGGTTTCTCCTTCTCTACGCCCTGCTGCGATTTCAGGGCCTGCTGCCTTTCAATCCGCAGGGCTTTTCCGGCCTGACGCCTGATCTCGCCTTCAACACGGCGGTGTCCTTCGTCACCAACACCAACTGGCAGAGCTACGGCGGCGAAACCACGATGAGCCACCTGTCGCAGATGGCGGGGCTCACCGTGCAGAACTTCCTGTCGGCCGCGACCGGCATTGCGCTGGCGGTCGCGCTGGTGCGAGCCTTCGCCCTCTCGGGCGCGGCGACGGTCGGCAACGTCTTCACCGACATCACCCGCGCCACGCTTTACGTGCTCCTGCCGCTCGCCATCGTGACCGGCCTCCTTCAGGTGGCGATGGGCACGCCGCAGACCTTCGTCGCCTCGACCACGGTCCACACGCTGGAGGGCGCGGACCAGACGCTGGCGCTCGGCCCCGTCGCCTCGCAGCTTTCCATCAAGCAGCTCGGCACCAATGGCGGCGGCTTCTTCAACGCCAACTCGGCCCACCCCTACGAGAACCCCTCGCCGCTCAGCAACGCGCTGACGATCTGGCAGATGCTGGTGATCTCCGTTGCCCTGGTCTTCGCCTTCGGCCGGCTGATCAGCGATCGGCGGCAGGCTCGCGCGATCCTCTCCGTCATGGCGCTCCTTCTGGTGGTGGCCATCGGCGTCGCCTATTGGGCGGAAAGCGCGGGAACGCCCATCCTGCAGGCAGCCGGGCTCGACCCCGCCGGCGGCAACATGGAAGGCAAGGAAGTGCGCTTCGGCGTCGCCGGCTCGGCCCTCTTCGCGGCCGTCACCACCGGCCTGTCCGACGGCGCGGTGAACGCCATGCACGGCTCCTTCACGCCGATCGGCGGCATGGTGCCCATGGTGCTGATGATGCTGGGCGAGATCCTGCCGGGCGGCGTCGGCTCGGGCCTCTACGGCATTCTGGTGATCGCCGTGGTGTCGGTCTTCGTCGCCGGTCTCATGGTCGGCCGCACGCCGGAATATCTCGGCAAGAAAATCGAGGCGAAGGAAATGAAGATGGCGATGCTCGCGATCCTCATCCTGCCGGTCGCGATCCTCGGCTTCTCCTCGGTCTCGGCCGTGCTGCCGAGCGCGCTGTCCGGCCTCGGCAACGCCGGCCCGCATGGCTTGTCGGAAATCTACTATGCCTACACGTCGGCAGTCGGCAACAACGGCTCGGCCTTCGGCGGTCTGTCGGCCAACTCGCCCTGGTGGAACACGACGCTGGGCATCGCCATGCTGCTGGGGCGCTTCGCCTATATCGTGCCGATGATGGCGATGGCCGGCTCGCTGGTGGCAAAACCTAAGCTCGCCCCCTCCGCCGGCACGTTCCCGACGCATGGCCCGCTCTTCGTCGGCCTGCTTGCCGGCATCATCCTGATCCTCGGCGGCCTCCAGTTCTTCCCCGCCCTCGCCCTCGGCCCGATCGCAGAACAGGTGCAGATGCTGGCTGGCAAGAGCTTCTGACGATGCGAGAGCGCCCCGGCCGCCTCGCGCCGGGGTGCCCCTTCCAACCTTTCCCCTGATCGATTGTCGGCCCCCGCGCCGACCGCAAGGAAAACTCCCATGGCTGCCAAAGCCGTCTCCACCTTCCGGCCGGACCTCGTCCGGCGCGCCGCGCTCGACGCTGTGCGCAAGCTCAACCCCGCCGCGCTCGTGCGCAACCCGGTGATCTTCGTCACCGAAGTCGTGGCACTCGTCGTCACGCTTCTCTTCCTGCGCGACGTCGCGGCCGGCCACCCCCTCGCCTTCACCGGCCAGATCATGGCCTGGCTCTGGTTCACCGTCCTTTTCGCCAATTTCGCCGAGGCGATCGCCGAAGGGCGCGGAAGGGCCCAGGCCGACAGCCTGCGCCGGGCGCGCACAGACACGCTGGCCAAGCGCCTCACGGAGCGGACCGACCGCGCGCGCTGGGATTCGGTCTCGGCCCTGGAACTCAAGGTCGGCAACTTCGTGCTGGTCGAGACCGGCGACATCGTGCCGGGCGACGGCGAGATCGTGGAAGGCATCGCCTCCGTCAACGAAGCGGCGGTGACGGGCGAATCCGCGCCGGTGATCCGCGAGGCGGGCGGCGACCGCTCCGCCGTGACCGGCGGCACGAGCGTCGTGTCCGACTGGCTGGTGGTGCGCATCACCGCCGCGCCCGGCTCCTCGTTCATCGACCGGATGATCGCGCTGGTGGAAGGCGCCGAGCGGCAGAAGACACCGAACGAACTCGCCCTCACGATTCTCCTCGTCGGGATGACGCTGATCTTCCTGGTCGCCGTCGTCACGCTCACCGGCCTGTCCAGCTATGCCGGCGCGGCGATCTCGGTGCCGATCCTCATCGCGCTTCTCGTGACGCTGATCCCGACCACGATCGGCGGCCTCCTGTCGGCCATCGGCATCGCCGGCATGGACCGACTGATCCGCCACAATGTCCTTGCCATGTCGGGCAAGGCGGTGGAGGCGGCCGGCGACGTGGACACGCTGCTTCTCGACAAGACGGGCACGATCACCTTCGGCAACCGCATGGCGTCGGAATTCGTCGCCGTTCAGGGCGTCTCCGAAGCCGAAGCGGCCGAGATCGCGGTTCGGGCCTCGCTCGCCGACGAGACGGCCGAGGGTCGCTCCATCCTCGTGCTCGCGCGGGAGAGCTACGGCGTCTCCATTCCGGATGAGCGGCCGGTGGACGCGACCTTCATCCCCTTCTCCGCCTCGACGCGCCTATCGGGCGTCGACATCGGCGACACGGCCATTCGCAAGGGCGCGGTGGATGCGATCCGCCGGTTCGTTCGCGAAAGGGCGGGGCGCGACGTGCCCGAGCCAGCCGCCTTCACGGCGGCCGTGGAGCGCATCGCGCAATCCGGCGGCACGCCGCTCGGCCTGGCCGAAAACGGCCGCTTCATCGGTGTCATCCACCTGAAGGACGTCGTGAAGCCCGACATCAAGACGCGCTTCGCCGAGCTTCGCCGCATGGGCATCCGCACGGTGATGGTGACGGGCGACAACCCTGTGACCGCCGCCGCCATCGCTTCCGAAGCCGGGGTGGACGATTTCATCGCCGAGGCGACCCCGCAGGACAAGCTGAACTACATCCGCAACGAGCAGCGCCAGGGCCGATTGGTCGCCATGTGCGGCGACGGCACCAACGACGCGCCGGCTCTCGCCCAGGCCGATGTCGGCGTCGCCATGCAGACCGGCACCCAGGCGGCGCGCGAGGCCGGCAACATGGTGGATCTCGACAGCGATCCGACCAAGCTGATCGAGATCGTCGGCATCGGAAAGCAGCTGCTGATGACGCGGGGCTCGCTCACCACCTTCTCCATCGCCAACGACGTCGCGAAATATTTCGCGATCATTCCCGCGCTTTTCGTCTCGGCGATTCCCGAACTCGGCGCGCTCAACGTCATGGGCCTGTCCACGCCGGAAAGCGCGATCTTGTCTGCGGTGATCTTCAACGCGCTGGTGATCGTCGCGCTGATCCCGCTGGCGCTGCGCGGCGTGCCCTATCGCGCGCTCGATGCGGCCAGCGTCCTGCGGCGCAATCTCCTGATCTATGGCCTTGGCGGCGTGCTGGTGCCCTTTGTCGGCATCAAGCTGATCGACCTCGCGGTCTCCGCCCTCGGCCTCGCCTGACCCTATCAGCAAGGACCAACACCATGTTGTCCCAGTTCCGCGCGGCGGCCACGCTTCTGCTCGCCTTCACCCTCCTTCTCGGCCTCGCCTACCCGCTGGCGATGACGGCGGTTGCCGGCCTTGTCTTCCCAGCGGAAGCGTCGGGTAGCCTCGTTTCGCGCAACGGCGAGTCGGTCGGCTCCCGTCTGATCGGCCAGTCCTTCACGACCGATCGCTATCTCCATCCCCGCCCCTCGGCGGCCGGCACGACGGGCTACGACGCCTCGGCCTCGTCCGGCACCAATCTCGGCCCGACCAGCGCCAAGCTCGCCGCCCGCCTGGAGGCCGACGGCGCGACCTTGAAGGCGGCGACGGGCGCGAAGCTTCTGCCGGCCGACGCCATCACCACCTCGGGCAGCGGCCTCGACCCCGATATCTCGCCGGCCTTCGCCGCGCTTCAGGCGCCCGGCATCGCCAAGGTGCGCGGTCTGCCGCTGGCACAGGTCGAACAGGCCATCGCCGGCGCCACGGCCGGGCGGACCATCGGCGTACTGGGCGAACCGCGCGTCAACGTGCTGGCGGCCAATCTCGCGCTGGACGCACTTTCACCCACGAATGCACCGGGCGCCGCCCCGGCGCCGGGAACGCCCACCGCCGCCAACACGGCACCGGCCGGCTGATCTCGCCGGTAGATTTGAGATAGGAAAGGCGGAGGGACGCGCGTCGTCCCTTCGTTCCATTGTCAGATGGGTCCGACACGCATGCCGCAACCGGCCGCACGCCCTTCAGCCGACGCGCTTCTCGCCCATGCCGAGCGGGAGGGCCGGGGCAAGCTGCGACTGTTTCTGGGCGCGGCGCCCGGCGTCGGCAAGACCTTCGCCATGCTCCAGGCGGCGCGCGCGGCGAAGGCGGCGGGGCGAGACGTTCTGGTGGGAATCGTCGAGACGCATGGGCGGGCCGAAACGCAGGCTATGATCGCCGATCTCGAGCTCCTGCCCCGTAAGGGCATCTCCTACAAAGGGCGGCTGGTTCCCGAACTCGATATCGACGCCGCACTGGCGCGCCGTCCCTCGCTTCTGCTGGTGGACGAATACGCCCATTCCAACGTGCCGGGCAGCCGCCATCCCAAGCGCTGGCAGGACGTGGCCGAGCTTCTCCAGGCCGGGCTCGATGTCTGGACGACGATGAACGTCCAGCATGTCGAGAGCCTCAACGACGTCGTCCAGCGCATCACCGGCGTGCGTGTGCGCGAAACCGTGCCGGACACGACGCTGCGAACCGCGGACGAGATCGTTCTGGTCGATCTGCCGCCGGACGAGCTGATCCGGCGTCTGGCAGAGGGCAAGGTCTATGTCGAGGACACCGCGACGCGGGCGACGCAGAATTTCTTCAAGCCCTCGAACCTGACGGCGCTGCGAGAACTCGCGCTGCGGCAGGTCGCGAGCCGGGTCGACAGCGATCTCTTGGAGCGCATGCAGGGCGGCGCGATCGAAGGGCCCTGGGCCGCCGGCGAGCGGCTTCTCGTGTGCCTCGGACCCAACCAGTCCGCCGAGCGGCTGGTGCGCACGGCCAAGCGCCTCGCCGATCTCCTCGACGCGCCCTGGTTCGCCGTCACGATCGAGCGGCCGGGCGTGTCGCTGGACGAGGACGCGGCGGCCCGGCTGGAGACGGCCATGCAGCTTGCCAAGACGCTGGGTGCCGAAACGCAGCGCCTCGTGGCGGCCGACTGGCCGCGCGAGCTCCTCCGCTTCTCGCGCTACGAGAACGTGACGCAGATCGTGGTCGGCAAGGCGCGTCGCACGGGCCTGCGCTGGGGTTGGCCGAGGCGGAGCCTTGCTGACGCCCTGGTGCGGCAGGCGGACGGCATCTCGATCCATGTCCTGACCGGCGAGGAGGAAAGCGCGAGCGCGGCCGGGCGCGGGGTCGATCTCGGCAGTTGGAGCGGCTACGGCGCAGCGCTCGCCAGCGTCGCCACGGCGACGCTCGCGGGCTCGCAGATCGTGCGCTTCGTGCCGCTGCCGAACCTTTCCATGCTCTATCTCCTGGCCGTGCTGGTGCCGGCTTTCTTCCACGGCGTCTGGCCGGCGATCTTCGCGTCCTTCCTGTCCTTCGCGACCTATAATTTCTTCTTCATCGAGCCGACGGGCAGCTTCACCGTGGCGCGGCCGCACGAGCTTCTGGCGCTGGCGATCTTTCTCATTATCGCCGTCGCCATCTCGGCCCTGGCCGGTCAGGCGCGGGACCAGATGCGCGCCTCGGCGGCGCGCACCCGGGCGGCGCGGCGGCTCTACGAGTTCACCCGGCGCCTTTCGGCCCTGCCGGATGCCTCAGCCGTCATGGAAGCGGCGGCGAGCGAGATCAACGCCGCGATCGGGCGCCCCTGCGCCATCCTGCGGCCCGGCACCACAGACTTGGAGATCGCCGCGTCCTGGCCGCCGGACGACCGGCTGGACACCCCGGCGCGCGCGGCGGCCCGCTGGGCCTTCGACCGAGACGAGCCGGCCGGCGGGGGAACCGCCACCCTGCCGGCCAGCGGCTGGACCTTCTTTCCGCTGCCCGCGCCGGACGGGCGCGTCGGCGTGGTCGGTGTGGAACGGGCCGGCGACGACGCACCGCTCGGGCTGGAAGCGCGCACGCTTCTTTCCGCCCTGGCCGAGCAGACCGCCGCCGCCCTGCACCGGGCGCTTCTGTCCACCGAAGTGCGCAGCGCGCGAACGGCGGCAGAGACGGAGCGTGTCCGCAACATTCTGCTGGCCTCGATCAGCCACGATTTCCGCACCCCTCTCGCATCCGTCCTCGGCTCCGCCACGACTTTGATCGACTATGGCGACCGTCTCGAACCCGAGGCGCGGCTGGAACTGCTGGGCCAAGTGCGCGACGAGGCCCGCCATCTCGACTCCATGGTGCGCAATCTTCTGTCGATGACGCGGCTGGAAGCCGGCGCGCTGGAGATCAACCGCGACTGGATCGACGTCGGCGAGGCGCTGGAGCGCGCGGTGGACCTCGCCAAGCGCCGGGGCGCGACGCAGCGCTTCACGCTCGTCCTGTCAGACCGCCCGCTGCTTGCGCAGATCGACGGGAGCCTGTTCGATCAGGCGGTGGGCAACATCGTCGGCAACGCGGTGCGCCATGCCGGACGGGACGCGAACGTGACCTTGGCGGCAAGGAGACATGGCGAGGCGCTCATAGTCGAGATCGCCGACGACGGACCGGGCGTGCCGGAAGCGCTGCGCGCGGAAGTCTTCGAGAAGTTCACCCGCGCCGTGCATTCGAAGGCCGATGGCGGGGAAAGCGCGGGACTCGGCCTTGCCATCGCCAAGGGCATCGTCGAAGCGCATGGCGGCACGATCGAGCTTCTGCCGCAGGATCATGCGGGTGCGACCGGCGCAGCGTTCCGCATTCGCCTGCCGGACGGGAAGGGACAGACCCCATGAACAAGGCCACCATTCTCGTCGTGGACGACGAGCCGGCGATCCACCGGTTTCTCAAGCCCTCGCTGACCGCCGAGGGCTACCATGTGGTCCAGGCTCTGAACGGCGCCGACGCGCTGCGCCTTGCCGCGAGCGATCGGCCCGACGCGGTGGTTCTCGACCTCGGCTTGCCCGACATGGATGGCAAGGCGGTGATCGCTCGGCTGCGCCAGGTGTCGGACGTGCCGATCGTCGTCCTGTCGGCGCGGGACCGGGAGGCCGAAAAGGTCCAGGCGCTCGATCTCGGTGCCGACGACTATGTCGAGAAGCCCTTCGGCGTGGGCGAGCTCATGGCGCGCCTGCGCGCCGCGCTGCGCCATCGCCAGGGCGCGCCGGTCGGCCCCCTCACAGCCGGCGATCTCTCGCTCGACCCCGAGACGCGCATCGTGCGCAACGGCGCGGCGGAGGTGAAGCTGACGCGGCGCGAGTTCGATCTCCTCGCCGTGCTCCTGCGCCATGCCGGCAAGGTCGTGACCCACGGCCATCTGCTGCGCGAGGTCTGGGGACAGGCGAACGAGGCCGACACGCAGTATCTGAGAGTTTATATCGGCCATCTGCGGCAGAAGGTGGAGGACGATCCAGCCGCGCCGCGCCGCATCCTGACCGAAGCGGGCGTCGGCTATCGGCTGGTCTGATCCTGCATTTCTCGACCTTTTACGCTTCGCGAGGCCATCGGCCGCAGCACGTCTTGAGGTTCGCGTTTCGGCGCACCCGAACCTGTGCTACCAAAGGTGAAGCGAATTTCCAGGGAGGCGGGTTTGAGGGCGTTGCGCGGCAGGTCGGGCGAGTGGATGGGACGCGTCGTCGCGCTTCTGTTCGTCGTCCAGGCTGCGCTTCTTGGCTTCACCTTCTCCGCCTCGGCCGAGCTTCTCCCGCGCGATCAGTTCGGCAACGTCATCTGCGCCGAGTTCGGCGCGCCGGGCGATCATGGCTCGCACGACAAGCCGGCCGGCCATTCCAGCGTTCCCGCCTGCTGCTCGATGGGCTGCGCCATGTTCGGCGGGCCGCTCCCATCCCCCTCGCTTCTGTCCCTGATCGTTCGTCAGCCCCTGGTTCTGGACGAACCCTTTACGCTCTTCGAGGGCGTGGGCTCCGGCGCGGTGGAAACGCCGCGCAACACGCGCGGACCGCCCCTCTTCGGCTGATCCTGCGAGGCAATGCCGCGTCACGCGGCCGACCTCGCCCGCTGTCCGAGCCCAAGACCATGTTGCCGCCGAGCGACGCGCCCTAGCCCTCCCGAGCCGATCCCAAAGCCGGACGATCCGACGCTGCATCCCGGTCCGATCTCGCAGTTCCTGTCCGCCGCGCGGGCGGCATACACGGATCGGACACTCGCACGCGCCGCGCTTCGTCGCGGGCGGTGAGACCCGGAGGCACGTCGCCAAACCCTGGCGCGGATCAGCGCGCGCTGGCGCAGGCATGTCTGGTCGAAGGCGTTCCCATTCCTGCCTTTCGGAGCCTTCCAATGTCCGACCTCATGGCCGTGCGAACGGGCGATCTGCCCCGTTCCGCCTCGGCGAACGATCTTTACCGCGCCGTCTGGCGCTGGCATTTCTACGCCGGTCTCTTCGTCCTGCCCTTCCTGATCTCGCTGTCGATCACCGGCGGCCTGTATCTCTTCCGCGACGAGATCGACACGTTCGTTCACGCCGATCTCAAGCGTGTGGTTGCCGAGGATGGCGCTGATCTCGCCGCGCCGAGCCGCCTCGTCGCGGCCGCGCTCGACGCTGTTCCGGGAACAGCCGTGAAGTACACCCAGAACGCCGGCCCCACCTCGTCCGCCGAAATCACCGTGAAGAGCGCGGGCGGTGAAAAGCGCGTCGTCTATCTCGATCCCTACGACGCCCGGGTGTTGGGCTCCCTGCCCGACCAAGGCACGATCATGTGGACCGTGCGCCATCTGCACAGCCTGCGCTTCTTCGGGCCCGTCGCGCGCGGGCTGATCGAGATCACCGCCGGCTGGTCCATCCTCCTGGTCGTGACGGGCCTCTATCTCTGGTGGCCGCGCGGGCGAAAAGAGGGCGTCGTCACGGTTCGCGGCACGCCGAAGAAGCGCGTGTTCTGGCGCGATCTTCATGCCGTGGCGGGATCGATGCTCGGCGTCTTCATCGTCTTTCTCGCCGTCACCGGCATGCCCTGGTCGCAGGTCTGGGGCGGCAAGGTGAACGAATGGGCGAACGGCTCGAACTTCGGCTACCCCTCCGGGGTCCGGGTGGACGTGCCGATGTCCGGCCAACGTCTCTCGGACGAGGGGCCGGTCGGCTGGTCGCTTCAACAGGCGGAGGTTCCCCTGTCCGGCGCGACGCCCTTCCGGACGCCGATCGGCCTCGACCGCGCCGTTGCTGTCTTCGACACGCTTGGCCTCTATCGCGGCTACAGCGTCAACCTTCCGACGCGGCCCACCGGCGTCTACACCGGCTCGGTCTATCCCGACGATCTGACACAGCAGCGCGTCGTGCATCTCGACCAATATACGGGCGAGCCCCTGCTCGACATGAGCTATGCCGACTACGGCCCGTTGGGCCGTTCCCTGGAATGGGGCATCAACGTTCATCTCGGGCAGGAATTCGGCTGGTTCAACCAGTGGTTCCTGGCTGCGGTCTGCGTCGGCAATGTCGCGCTGGCCGTTTCAGCGGGCGTGATGTGGTGGAAGCGCCGGCCGAGCCGCTCGATGGGCGTGCCGCCGCTGCCGAAGGACACGAGCGTCTTTCGCGGGCTGCTTGTGCTGCTGGCAATCGGCGGCGTGCTTTTTCCTCTGGTCGGCGCCTCGCTGCTGGTCATGTTGCTTCTCGACTGGACCATGACGCGGCTTCGCGCCCGCCGCGCCGCCTGAGCGCCCGCTCCCTCTCGTTTTCCCATCGTCAAAAGGACACCCAGATCCATGCCCCTTTCCCTCGCTCGCCTGCACGGCCTCGCGCTGGCCGCCACTCTCGTGCTCGGCTCGCTCGCAGCCCTTTCGCCCGCCGCCGCCCACGGGTTCAAACTCGGCGCCATCGAGATCGAACATCCCTGGAGCCGCGCGACACCGCCCGGCGCGCGCACGGGCGCCGGCTATTTCGGCCTCGTCAATTCCGGCCCTGGGGAAGACAAGCTCATCTCCGCCGCGTCGCCGGCCGCCGAGAAGGTCGAGATCCACGAGATGTCGATCACGGACGGGATCATGAACATGCGCCGCGTCGACGGGCTGGCGATCCCGGCCGGCGGCAAGGCGGCACTGGCGCCGGGCGGCTATCACCTGATGCTCATGGGCCTGAAGGCGCCCTTCAAGGAGGGCCAGATGATTCCCGTCACGCTTACCTTCGAGAAGGCGGGCTCGATCGAGGTGCAGCTGCAGGTGGACAAGATGGGCGCGACCGGCCCGGCACACGGCGCGCATGAGGAGGGCGAGGAAGGCCACCAGCATTGAGACCGCCCCGCGCCGACGACATGCCGATCGGGAGACAAGCACCGCGTCCGCGCGCTGGATCGCGCGTGGATCGGCTGTCGCTAGCGCCGAGGTTGGTGTCGGCGGAAGGGGTGCCAGCGTCTGATGCGAGGACACCGGCTCACGCTTCGAAGAGAGTTTGCGCCACCTGGCAGGGTCTACTCATTCCGATGGGAGAAACGTCCCTGTCTCGCCTCCGCGCCGCGCTGCGATGCCTGCTGCTGATCGGACTGATGGTCGTGGGCGCTCTGTCGCTCGTCACCCCGGCCGAGGCTCATGCGGGTCTCGTCGCCACCGAGCCGGCCGACGGCGCGGTGCTGGCGCGCGCACCGGATCGGTTCGAACTGATCTTCAGCGAGCCGGTCTCGCCGCTGCGCCTCGCGCTCATCGGGCCGGACGGGAAGGCGCACGCCCTCTCGGCAAGCGCCGTCGCCGGCAACAGCGTAGAGATCGCCGCGCCCCGTTCGCTCGACGAAGGCACGCATATCCTGACGTGGCGCGTCGTTTCCCTGGACGGGCATCCCGTGGCGGGCTCGATGCGCCTGTCGATCGGCGCGCCCAGCGCAGAGCCTCCGGCAATCCCCGCCGAGTTCGACCGCGCGGTGCAGGCGCTGGTCTGGGCGTCGCGCTGGCTTCTCTATCTCGGCCTGTTCTTCGGCATCGGCGGTGCCGCCGGCCTCTTTCTAGGGGCACAGCCTTCGGACCAAGCGCTGTCGCGCGTGCACATCGCGCTCGCACTCGGCCTTATCGCCGTGCCGCTTTCGCTCGGCGCGCAGGGGCTCGACGCGCTGGGCGCTCCCCTGTTGGCTTTGGCAACCGGAGCCACGTGGCGCGCGGCGATGGAAACGGGCTTCGGCTCGGCCGCTGGCATCGCCGCGCTCGCGCTCTCCGTTGCACTCGTAGCCACTTGGCTTCCACGGCGTTTCGGCGCCACGCTCGCCGGGCTTGCACTTCTCGGGGCGGGGCTCGCGCTCGCCTCAACCGGCCACGCCTCCAACGCCCCGCCGCGAGAATGGACACGGCCGGCCGTGGCGGTCCATACGATCACGGTCGCGCTCTGGATCGGCGCGCTTCTGCCGCTGGCCATGGCGCTGCGCGCATCAGAGGATGCGGATCGCATGGCGGCGCTCAGGCGCTTTTCCAAGCGGATCGTGCCGGTCGTGGCCTTGCTTCTCCTGTCCGGCGGCTTTCTGGCGGTGATCCAGATCGGCACCCTGCCCGCCCTGTGGCAGAGCTGGTACGGGCGGGTTCTCCTCGTGAAGCTCGCGCTTGTCTTCGCCCTCCTCGCGCTGGCGGCGGACAATCGCTGGCGCCTGACCCGACCAGCGCTCGCTGGCGACGTGCCATCGCGACGGGCTATTCGGCGGCACATCCGTTTGGAAATCGCCGTCGCTGTTCTGATCCTCGGCACGGTCGCGCTCTGGCGGTTCACGCCGCCGCCGCGGATCGAGGCAGCTATTGCCGCTGAGCCCACACAGGCCCATGCGACGGGGACACTTCTAATGGCCGACCTGACGCTGGCCCCGGCGCGCGCGGGGCCGATCGAAGCGGCGGCCATGCTCATGACCATCGACTACGGCCCGGTGAACCCGCAATCCGTCACCTTCCTGTTTTCGCGGCCGGGCGAGGCAGACGAGGCGATCCGCCAGACCGCTCACAATTCCGGCGACGGGATGTGGCGCGTGGAAACTACCCTGCCCAGCCCCGGCCTCTGGCACGTGCGGATCGATGTCGCGATCGACGCGGCGACCCTGGATCGCCTCGAAACCGATCTTTACGTGAGACCTTGAGCGGCGACGGCCAACCCATATCGCTCGACAAGAGAGGACAATCCATGGCTTCGGGAAACGCCAATCGCCTTCTGGCTTTCGGGGGCGCCGGCACCTTGATCGCGGTTCTTCTCGGCCTGATTGGCTGGATGGTGCTGAACCAGCCCGCGCGCGGCGCGCCGGACCAGGCGTTCTCGCTCAGCGACACGCGCGGCGGCACCGTGGACCAGAGCGTTCTGAAGGGCCGGCCCTCGCTCATCTATTTCGGCTACACCAATTGCCCCGAAGTCTGCCCGACGACGCTGATCGAGATGGCGGATTGGCTGAACGCGCTGGGGCCGGACGGGCGAGATTTGCAGGCTCTGTTCTTCACGGTCGACCCCGAGCGCGACACGCTGGACGTCCTTCGCCCCTATGTCGCCTCGATCTCGGATCGCATCGTCGGTGTCACCGGCAGTCCGGCCGAGATGGAGAAAGCCTCGAAGGCCTGGCTGGTTTATTCCCGCAAGACCGGCGAAGGCGAGGACTACCATATGCGCCACTCCACCTCGCTCTTGATGATCGGCGCCAACGGACGGCTTCAGGGCATGATCCCCTACGGCACGCCGAGGGAGGAGGCGATCGCCAAAATTCGCAACACGCTTCTGACAGGCGCGCCGCCCGCGCCGTCGGCCGCGCGAGACGACGCCCGGCGCGAGCGCGCCGGCTAGGCTTCTGCGCTTCGCGCCACGTCGGCGCTCGGCCGGGCCAGCAGCGCCGCCAGCAGGTCCAGCGCCTGCGGCGGGGTCTGCGCCACGTTGAAACGCATGAGGCTAGGTGCTGACTGCGAGACGCTGAACACATTGCCGGGCGCGAGCACCATATTCTCGACCAGCGCGGCCTTGGCGATCTCGGCGGCATCGCGCCCCTCCGGCAGGTGGCACCAGAGCGTGAAGCCGCCGCGTGGCTCAACCCAGACGCTGAGGCCCAAACCTTCCAGCCGCGCCTGCACCTCCTTGCGCCGCTTGGCGAGCCGCGCGCGCAGGCTCGCCACATGCTTGCGGTAGCTGCCGTCGGAGAGCAGTTCGAGCACGAGATCGGCCGAAAGCGGGCTTGGGCCGCCGAAATTCGTCGCGACCTGAAGATCGGTCAGCCCGTCGATCCATTCAGGCTTCGCCGCGATGTAACCGCAGCGCAACGAGGCCGACAGCGTCTTGGAGAAGCTGCCAATGCGGATCACGCGGTCCAGCCCGTCCAAGGCGGCGAGGCGTGGCGAGGGCTCGGGCTCGAAATCGGAGAAGATGTCGTCCTCAATGATCGTCACGTCGTAGGCCGAGGCGGCGAGCAGCAGGCGGTGCGCCACGGCTGGCGAAAGCGAGGCGCCGGTCGGATTGTGGATCGCGGAATTGGTGATGTAGAGCTTGGGCGAATGCGTGCGCGCGGCCTCCGCGAAACGCTCGGCATCCGGCCCCGACGGCGTATAGGGCACGCCGACGATTTTGACGCGATGGGCGCGCAGCAGCGCCTGAAAGTTGAAGTAGCAGGGATCGTCCAGCAGCACCGTGTCGCCCGGTTGGAGCAGAAAGCGACAGACGAGGTCCACCGCCTGCGTGCCCGAGCCGGCGAGCAGGATCTGCTCGGGCGCGACGTCCAGTCCCTCCCCGGCGAACTGGCGCGCCAGAAGGCGCCGGAGCGCGGGCGAACCCTGTGTCGCGCCATACTGGGCCAAGCGATCACCCTCGCCTTTGGAAAGCTTGCGCAGCGCGCGGCCGATGGCCTCCTGCGGCATCCACTCTGCCGGTAGCCAGCCGCAGCCCGGACGCAGGACGCCGGGACCGGTGTCGAGAGACTGGCGCGATACCCAGAGCGGATCGATCTCCCGATCGAGCCTCGGCTCGGCCTCCCCGACGGTCAGCGCCAGCGGCAGTCCCGCGACATAGAAGCCCGAACCCGGCCGGGAGCGAATGACGCCTTCGGCCGAGAGCCGATCATAGGCCTCCACGACGGTGGAGGGCGAAACGCCCATGGCGCTGGCATAGCGGCGGATCGAGGGGAGCCGCTCGCCGGGCGCAAAACTGCGGGATGCCAGTCGGCGGCGAATGTCCTCCACCAAATCCTTCGTTCGCGCCATCACCGCCTCGCCCTACCGTGTTCAGATCGGACCATACAGTTCCTCCATCCGATACGAAACCGTATCTCGTACGAAACCAGACAATAATGCTTACTCCGTACCAAAACTGGAGAGAGTTATGGAACGAAATGCGTCGGGTTGGATCAGCGGCTTGCTGGGCGTCGTCATTTTCAGTGGCTCCCTTCCGGCGACGCGCGTCGCCGTAGGCGGCTTCTCGCCCCTATTTCTCACCTCGGTGCGGGCGGTGATCGCGGCCTGTCTCGGAGCTCTGCTCCTGCTGACCCTTCGCCAGCGCCGCCCCCAACGGGCAGACCTGTGGCCGTTGGCGATCGTCGCGCTTGGCGTCGTGATCGGCTTTCCCCTGCTCACGGCTCTGGCGCTCAAGCATGTAACCTCGGCGCATTCCATCGTCTTCATCGGGCTCCTGCCCCTGGCGACGGCTTTGTTCGGGGTCCTGCGGGGCGGCGAGCAGCCGAAGCCGGCCTTCTGGATCTTCTCGCTGTTTGGCGCCGCGTCGGTCGCCGGCTTCGCGCTGGCGCAGGGCGGGCAAGGTTCGGGTGCGGGCGACCTCCTGATGCTGGCCGCGATCGTCCTTTGCGGCCTTGGCTATGCCGAAGGCGCCGTTCTGTCCCGGCGCCTCGGCGGCTGGCAGGTCATTTCCTGGGCGCTGCTTCTGGCGCTTCCCGCCATGGCGCTGGTAGCCTGCCTGACCCGGCCTGCCTCGCTGCGGGGGATCGCGCCGCCGGCCTGGATCGGGCTCTTCTATGTCTCCGTCTTCAGCATGCTGATCGGCTTCGTCTTCTGGTATCGCGGCTTGGCCATCGGCGGCATCGCCGGCGTCGGGCAGTTGCAGTTGCTTCAGCCCTTTCTCGGGCTTCTCCTCGCCGGCGCCCTTTTGGGCGAACCCGTGGCCTGGACCATGGTCGCCGCTTCCGGCCTCGTCGTACTCTGCGTGGCCGGAGCCAAGCGCTACGCCTGACGCCGGCCCCAAAGTTCCTTCTTTGTTCCTGTCGCCAAATCCGCTAGGTTTGCCCTGAGCGAAGGGAATCACCGAATGCGCCGAGGCGGCTGGGCCGGCGGTTTGGGGAACGAATCCAAGGTGCAGCCATGGCGCAACCGAACGAAGTGGCAGCGGGGGACAGGCGCCAGCCTGACGGCATCCGGGGGCGCTCGACCGCGACGCCGCCCGCGCCTGAACCGTGCACCTCGCCTGCGCGAAAAATCATCCATATCGACATGGATGCCTTCTATGCCTCGGTGGAGCAGCGGGACGACCCGTCCCTGCGCGGTCGTCCTGTGGCCGTCGGGGGCTCGCGGGAGCGCGGCGTCGTGGCCGCCGCCAGCTACGAAGCACGCGCCTTCGGCGTGCGCTCGGCCATGCCCTCCGTCACGGCGCGGCGCAAATGTCCCGATCTCGTGTTCGTGAAGCCGCGCTTCGAGGTCTACAAGGCGATCTCGAGCGAGATCCGCGCCGTGTTTGCGGAGCACACGCCCATCATCGAGCCGCTGTCGCTGGACGAGGCCTATCTCGACGTCACCGAGAATCTGCAGGGGATCGCCTCGGCCACGGTGATCGCCGAGGACATTCGCGCCCGCATCCGCCAGCGCACGGGCCTGACGGCCTCGGCCGGCGTGTCCTACAACAAGTTTCTCGCCAAGCTCGCCTCAGACCATCGCAAGCCCGATGGGCTCTTCGTCATCACGCCTTCCATGGGCGCAGGCTTCGTCGAAACGCTAACCGTGGGGCGTTTTCATGGTGTCGGCCCCGCGACGGCCGCCAAGATGGAGCGGCTCGGCATCCGCACCGGGGCTGACCTGCGCGCCTGCACCCTGGCCTTCTTGCGCGAGCATTTCGGCAAGATCGGCCCCTATTATTTCGGCATCTCGCGCGGCATCGACGAACGGCCGGTGCGCGCCGACCGCATCCGCAAGTCCGTCGGCGCGGAGAATACGTTCTCGGCCGATCTGTTCGAGACCGAGGCCATGCGCGAGGCGCTGGAGCCGATCCTCGACAAGGTCTGGCGCTATTGCGAGGGCAGCGGCCTGCGGGGGCGCACGGTGACGCTGAAGATCAAGGACGCCGATTTCCACCAGATCACGCGAAGCCAATCCGTCGTTCTGCCGGTCGCGAACCGTGCCGAGTTGGAGCAGATCGCCATCCGCCTCCTACATGAGCGACCGCCCAACCCGCGCGGCATTCGCCTTCTCGGCGTGACGCTTTCCGCCTTGGTGGACGCTGCCGAGAGCCGGACGGCGAACGACGTCCAGTTCGCCCTGCCCTTCTGAAAGCCCGTTTGGGAACCGGTCGCGGTTTCACCGCAAATCTCCCGCATTTGAATTGAACGGAACAGTTCGGGGCTGCGGATGCAGTCTTAGCGGCACGCCGGCCCTCGTTCTGCCGGAGCGTTCGATTCCGTTGTTCAGGATAGGAATCGAAATCTCGCATCGATGCCAATAAATCGGGGATGGCCCGCGACTATTCCCTGCAAGAGGCATGGCAATGTGGTATCGCCACGCGGAATGGACGAAATGGAAGGGGCGTTCGACCCTTTCCGCTTGTGCCCGATTTGACGATTAACTCACTCGTTCGACGAAAGATGAGGATGGCTCGCTCCGGTCTTCTTAAAATTGTCCGCTTTTCGCTCGCATTCGGCCTTGGCGTTGCAAGTATGGGCGCGGCTCGGGCGGCGGACTTCAACGCCTTGGACACCGTGTCGATCAAGGTCACGGAGTGGCTGCCCGCGCGCGGCGAATATCGCGAATGGTCGGCCCTCAGCGGGAATTATTCGGTCGGCCCCGACCTCAGCATTTCCGTCCCCTTCCTCGGCCAGATCGCGCTGGGCGATCTCGACCGCAACACGCTGGCGGAGCGCATCTCGGCTCGCCTTCAGGAGCGCATGAGCCTGCCGCAGCCGCCCGACGTGCAGGTCGAGATCGCGCAGCGTGCGCCGGTCTACATTCTGGGCGCGGTGGCGACGCCCGGCTCGGTGCCCTTCGTGCCCGGCATGACGGTGCGCCAGGCGATCGCGCTGTCCGGCGGCCTGTTCCGCGGTGGCGGCGTGGAAATGCGCCTTGAGCGCGACGCCATCACCACAGCGGGAACGCTCGATGATGCGCGCGATCGCGCCGACCGCCTGCGCGCCAAGGTCTACCGTCTCGAGGAAGAGGTGCGCCCCGAGGACGCGCCGCCGATCAGCGCGGACGCCAAGAAGGGCATCCCCGCCGAGCTCCTGGCGGAAGAAGAGTCCATTCGGCAGACCCGCACCCAGGTTCGCCAGTCGCGCATCAAAAGCTTCGAGGACCGGCGCGATCTCGCGCGGGATCAGATCCGCACCCTGGCGGACATGAGAACCAGCCTCGACCGGCAGATCGACGTGACGCGCGCCGAGTTGAAGGACGTGAACAAGCTGGTGGATCGGGGCCTTGCGGTTGCGGGTCGCTCCACCACGCTGGACCGCACGCTGGCCGATCTCGAAAGCCGGCGTCTCGACCTCGATCTCGGTGCTCTGACGGCCAATCTCGCCGTCAACGAAAGCGAGCGCGGTATTCTGGACGTGGACACGACCTTCCGCATTGAGACGTCGAACGAGCTCCAGACCGCCCGCGCCGAACTGGAAAAGGCCAAGCGCGACATTCACGTCGCCGAAGACCTGCTTCGCGAGGCGACGCTGATCGCCCCGGCCAATGCGATCGAGCGCGATGGCGATCTGGCCGTCAGCCTCGAAGTGTTCCGCACGCCCTGGGGCGGCGGACAGCCGGTGAAGATCGATCTCGACGCGCCGCTGGCCAGCCGCGACACGGTGGAGATCCGCCTCGACATGAACCGCGCGCGGCCTTCGGTTCGCGCGGATGCGCAGGTCGGCAATCCCTGACGCGCGCTCGAGCTAACTGTTAGACACGCGGCCCGTCCATCCCTTCCGGATCGGCGGGCCATTCCCGTGCTCCCTGCCCGATCGAGGTTCCGATGCTCGACATTGCTCTCAACGGACGTTTCCTGACCCGCCATGCGACGGGCGTCGATCGCGTGGCCGAGGAGATCGTTCTGGCGCTGGATCGGCTTCTCGACGAAGTCGCAGGCGGACATCCGCCTTTCCGCGCCGAGCTCCTGGTGCCGGCCAAGGTCGAGCGCAGCCTGTCGCTGAAGCACATTCCGACCCGCGCGGTGGGGCGGCTCGGGGGCCATGCCTGGGAACAGACGGAGCTGACCCGCGCGGCGGGGCGGCGCTGGCTGATCAATCTCTGCAACACCGCGCCGGTCAGCCGCCGGCGCAACATGGTGCTCATCCACGACGCGCAGGTCTATCAGACGCCCGAATCCTATTCGCGCAGCTTCCGCCTCGCCTATCGCGTGCTTCTGCCGCTGGCGGGCCGTCGCTCCGCCGTGGTGCGCACCGTGTCGCATTTCTCGCGCGAGATGCTGGAGACCTACGGCGTCGCCCCGGCCGGGAAGATCGGCGTGATGCCGAACGGCTGCGATCATATGGGCCGCGTGGAAGCCGATCCGACGGCGGTGGATCGCTGGCAGCTGACGGCCAAGCCCTATTTCCTGATGCTCGGCAGCCTCAGCGCGCACAAAAACATCCGCACGGCGCTGGAAGCGGCGGCCGAAGCGGGCGTCGATCGGCTGATCGTCGCCGGCGGCGGCAATGCGCGGGTCTTCGCGCAGTCCTCCCTGCCGCAGACCGCCAATTCGGAATTCATCGGGCGGGTGAGCGACGCCGAGCTGAAGGCGCTTTATTCCCACGCCCGAGCGCTTCTCTTCCCGTCTTTCTTCGAGGGCTTCGGCCTGCCGCCGCTGGAAGCCATGAGCTGCGGCTGCCCGGTGATCGCCTCCACGGCAGACGCCGTGCGCGAGACCTGCGGCGACGCCGCGCTCTATGCCGATCCGCACCGCGTTTCGGAATGGACGGCGGCGTTGCGGCTTCTCGATTCGGACGAGGCCAAGCGGGCAGAGCTCGCTGAAAAGGGCCACGCGCGCGCCCGGCAGTTCACCTGGGAGGCCAGCGCGCGGAAGTTGCTCGACGCTTTGGCCGAGCAGCAGGCCGCCTGAAAATTTTCTGCGGACCGCGATAGCGAATTCGCCGGGCTATCTGGCCTTGGCTTTGCGCGCGGCGTTCGACACAAAACGCCAGTTAACTCAATGTTTTAGATATCTTCGAGCGAAAAGGGCATCAGGCCCCTTCGTGGCGTTCGATCGTGCCGCGTCGCCAGCGTTCGTAGAGATGCGTGACGAGTGAACGCGAACTGAACGGGGCCTTCAGGGTGGGTTCCGGCGGAGAGGCGCAGAAATGGGCCGTGAACATCGGGTTCCGCCCCTCTTCGGAGACGCTCTCATGAACGCCAAGACCCTCGCCACCGTCGCCCTCGTCGCCATTCTGGGCGGCGCCAGCATCCTTCCCGCCAGCGCCAACGACGTGCGCATCGAGCAATATGGCTGGTCGAACTCGGCCGGCGGCGCGCAGCACGGCAGCCGCAACCGCGTCCGCGTCTATCAGAACGGCAGCGGCAACGGCATGACCGGTCAGCAATACGGCCAGGACAATCTCTCCGCCGCCGGCCAGGAAGGCTACGGGAACTCGGCCGCGACCTATCAGCGGGGCAACCGGAACGTCGCGGGCGTCGGCCAGTTCGGCTCCAACCACACGACGATCCTGACGCAGGACGGCAACGGCAACATCGCCGCCGGCGTACAGGTCGGCCGGGGTTGCGCGGCCAATGTCGCCCAAGGCGGCGCCGGCAATGTCGCGGCCTTCGTCCAGACCTGCGACTGATCGCGTCTCTCTCCATCGATCCTCGCGCCCGGTTCGAGCCGGGCGCCGCATCCCCGCCTCGCCCCGGCAGCGATCACGCCGCCTCAACGCCCAAGGAAACGCCCATGCTTCGCCTTCCTGTTCTATCGCGCCGGGCCGCGCTGGCGCTCGGCCTCGCTCTTCTCCCCGCAGCTGCCTTCGCTGGCATGTCCGGCACAGTGGCCCCCTCCGGTGGACCGGTTCGCTGCGAAATTCGCGCCGTGCCGCAGGGCGGCCTTCTCTCGCTGACGGCGCTCGTGGAAACCGACAAGAGCGTCACCGGACGCTACACGCTGGAGGTCGAGGGAGCAGGTCGCGGCGGCGGCACGCAGCTCAGCCAAGGCGGCCCCTTCACCGCCGGCGCAGGACGCGCCGCGACGCTCGGCTCCGTCACTCTCACGGGCAAGGGCGCGCTCTACGACGTGTCGCTGGACGTCACCGTGAACGGGCGCACCGTCTCCTGCAACGAGCGCGTTGGCGACCGAACCTGAATCGCCCCGAACTCTATTTCCTATTCCGTTCAAAAAGGCGCCGGTCTCCGGCGCCTTTTTCGCATGCGCGCGTCGGTTCGGCCGAAGCCTGAACGCTGGTTGAACGGCGCTTTCCGGTGCGGTTCAGCCCGAACGTGCGATTCTCCCTTCATCGGTCAAGACGAGCCGAAGACTGGAGACAGACCATGATCCGCAACCTCTTGAAGGCCCTTTCGCTCGCCCTCGCCCTTGCCGGCCTCGCTCCCCTGGCAAGCCCCGCACAGGCGGGCGGTCAAGTGTCCTGGGATCTGGCGCCCGCCGATCGCGGGCAGGCCGATGCGCTGTCGATGGGCATGCGGCTTTATGCGATCGGCCGCGAGTTGCGGAACGGCTCGATCGACCAGAACGGCCTCGGCAACGTCGCCGGGCTGGCCCAGCGGGGTCATGGCAATCTCGGACTCATCCGCCAGCGCGGCAACGGCCACTCCGCCACCTTGCAGCAGAATGGCGACGACAATTCCTATGCTCTGTTCCAGTTCGGGCGCAACGCCGAGGATGCCGTGGTTCAGAACGGCAACGGCCGGAGCGGCGCGCGGGTGACCTATGGCTGGTAAGGGCGGGCGGAATCTGGGCCTGCCCGGCCTGCGACATGGCCCCGCAGCCATGAGGGTGAAGGACCGGCACGAGCGCCTAAGTTTCTCGCCCGGCTCCCCTTTTTGCCCTTCGCTCCACGTTCATCAAAAATCGGCGTGATGGCTTTCCGGCGGCCTTCCCGCTCTTGAGGCAGGCGGCGTTTCGTGGGAGGAAACGCCGATCTTCGGCTGGCGGCTCGCCGGGCGGAATGCCAGGTTTGAGAGAGAGGTCTACCCGCCGGCGACTGGCTGTTCGGCGATGTTTCCCTCGGTCGGATCGGCAAGAACCGTCGAATGAAAGTGGGTGCGTGGACGATCAGAACATCCCGGTCGAGATCAGCGACTATTTCGCCCGCGCCACGATCGCGTTGGCGCTGGCCTCCTCGCAGGGCGACAACCCGCTGGTTCTCGTCAACGACGCGTTCTGCAGGCTGACAGGCTACAGCGCCGAGGACGTGGTCGGCCGGAACTGCCGCTTTCTCCAGCGCGACGCGGAAAACGGCGAGGCCAAGCGGCAGATCCACGCGTTCCTCCAGCAGGACCGGCAGGCCAATGTCCGCACCTCGATCCTGAATTTTCGCAAGGACGGCAAGCCCTTCGTCAATCTTCTCTACATGTCGAAGCTGCGCGGCCAAAGCGGCGAGGTCCGGTTTCTCTTCGCCTCGCAATACGACGTCAGTCGATCGCAGCCCGACCGGCTCGCCGCCTATGATTCCGAACTCGGCGGCACATTGGCACGTCTCAGCCCGGCCCTTGCCGAAAGCGGACTGGCGCTCGAAGGCTCGCTGATGGTGGTCGCCAATTCGGCCGCCACGATCGCGCAAGCCAAACTCACGCTCGCGGACCTCAATGTCGCCGACGAGAGCTAAGCCGGATCGCGACGCCTCGCCCGACGGAACGGCGGCGGACGCAGAGGCCCGGCCGGTCCTGCCGGTGGTCGGCATCGGCGCCTCGGCCGGCGGGCTGGAAGCCCTGCGCGAAATGCTGTCGGCAGCCCGGGCGCCGACCGGCATGACCTTCGTCGTCGTGCAGCATCTCGACCCCAATCACGAGAGCATGCTGGCGCAACTCCTCGATCGGCACACCGACCTCGCCGTTCTGCAATGCGAGGGCGGCGAGCGGCTGGAGGCGGACAAGGTCTACATCATTCCGCCCGGTCGCGGACTGGCGGTCCAGGGCGGCGTTCTTGAATTGACGGACTTCGCCCAGCCGCGCGGCCTACGCCGGCCGATCGACGATTTCTTCGTCTCGCTCGCCGGCGACCAGCAGGCGAACGCCGCCTGCGTGATCCTGTCGGGAACCGGCGCGGACGGCACGACCGGCCTGCGCGCGGTCAAGGAGCATGGCGGCGTCTGCGTGGTGCAGGAGCCCACGACCGCGCGCTACGACGGAATGCCCGTCTCGGCGGTGGGCACCGGCCTCGTCGATTTCGTGAAGCGGCCAGGCGAGATCCTCGACTGCCTTTCCGCCTTCTTCCGCCGTCGCGGCGCCGACCCGGCCGAAGAGGAGGCCGAACTCGTCGCCGATCATCTCGACGATCTCTGCCGCGTCATTCGCACGACGATCGGCCACGACTTCTCCGGCTACAAGCGCACGACTCTGGTGCGGCGCGTCGAGCGACGCATGCATGTGCTCGGGATCGACACGGGCCGGGCCTATCTTGCCCGCATTCGCAGCGACGGGGTGGAATGCGACGCGCTGTTTCGCGACCTCCTAATCAATGTCACGCGCTTTTTTAGGGACGTGGAAGCGTTCGAGACGCTGCGCGTGCGCGTGATCGAGCCGCTGGTGCGCGCCCACGAATCCGAGGAGGATATTCGGGTCTGGGTGTCCGGCTGCTCGAGCGGCGAGGAAGCCTACAGCGTCGCCATGCTTTTCGCGGAGGCCGCCCGCGTTCTCGGCGTGCCGCCCGCCGTGCAAATCTTCGCCACCGATATCGATGAGCAGATGCTGCAGATCGCGCGCGAGGGCTCCTACCCCGCTTCCGCGCTGGCCGACATTCCGGCTTCGCTGCGCGAGCGCTACACCATGCCCCATGCGGAGCGCTTCACCATCGTTCCCGAGATCCGCGATCTCATTCGCTTCTCCAATCATAGCGTCGTGAAGGACCCGCCCTTCTCGCGGATCGACCTCGTCTCCTGCCGCAACCTCCTGATCTATTTCGACGATCGACTGCAGCAGTCCGTACTGCCGCTGTTTCATTATGCCCTTCGCCCGGGCGGCACGCTTTTCCTCGGACCGTCCGAAAGCGTCGGGCGCTTCGATCAGCTCTTCCCCGTGCTCGACCATGGGACCCGGCTGTTTCAGCGCTCGCCAGGCTCGCCGAAATATCCGATCGACCTGCCGAGCGGTTCGCGGCGCCACGAGCTCCGGCGCGACGACAGGGAGGATCGGGCGACCGGCCTTTCCGTCTCCGACGAGACGATTGCGGTGCGGCGCGTGGTGGATCGCTACGCCCCGCCCAGCATGGTGCTCGATCATGACGGCGGCATCATCGCCGCCTATGGACGCCTCAGCCCCTATTTCGACTTTCCCGTCACCCGCGCGGGCGGCATCAGCGCCATTACCCTGGCGCGCACAGGCCTGCGCGAAGTGATCGGCCCGCTCGTCCGGCAGGTGCGGGACAATCGAAAGCGGCTGGTGGCGCGCGACGTGGAGGTGCAGTCGGACTATGGCGTGCAGCCGGTGGAAGTCATTTGCGACCCGCTGCCGGACGCGACGCTGCTTCTCGTGCTGCGCGATGCCGGTCCCTTTCGCCCGGCGGGCGGCGCGGATCTTGCCGAAATGGCGATGGGCGACGACCATATCGAGGTGCTGGAGGACGAGCTTCGCCTTACGCGCCACCGCTTGCGCTCCGCCGTGGAGGAACTTGAAACGGCGAACGAGGAGCTGAAAAGCTCCAACGAAGAAATGATGTCGATGAACGAGGAGCTCCAGTCGACCAACGAGGAGCTTTCAACCGTCAACGACGAGCTAAAGACCAAGGTGGACCAGCTCACCACCGCCAATTCCGACCTTCGCAACTTCTTCGAATCGACCGAACTCGCCGTCGTGGTTCTGGATGGCGAGATGCGCGTGCGCAGCTACACCCGCGCGGCGGTCTCGATTTTCCCGCTCCAGCCCGTGGATCGGGGCCGGCCGTTGGCCGACGTCGCGAGCCAGCTCGTCGGAGAGGATTATTTGGAAGACGCCCGCCGCGCCGCCGCCGGGGGCTCCATCGTTCAGCGCCGCGTCACCACACGCGACGGCGCGCGCACCCTCTCGCTGCGCGTCCTGCCCTATCGCACGCAGAACGGCAGCACAGACGGCGCCTCGCTGGTTCTCACCGACATCACCGAACCGCTGGGGCTAGAGCGCCAGCTTGCCGCCGAGCGAGATCGACTCGATCTCGCGATCAAGGCGAGTGGCATTGGTATATGGGATTACGCCTCCGCGCGCGACGCTCTGGAAATCGATCCGGTCGTCGCCGGCCTGTTCGGCCTCCCGGGCGAAGGCACGCGCACTCTTGATGACCTGAAGGCGCAGATCGCGCCGGAGGACTGGCCGACCGTTCGGGACCAGTTGGCCATGGCGGTGAACGGCGAGCAGGATTTCGAGGCGCGCTTCCGCATCGAAGCCGCCGATGGAACCCATCGCTGGATCCGCAGCTTCGGGCGGCCGATGGAGGCCGGGGGCGAGCGCCGGATCGTCGGCGTCGCCATCGACGTCTCTCCCGAATTCGCGGTTGCCGAAACGCGCGAGTTGATGCTGCGCGAGATGAACCACCGGGTGAAGAACCTCTTCGCCATTATCGGCGGCATGATTTCGGCTGGCGCGCGAAGCCATGCCGACACGAAGAGCTTCGCCGCAGACATGCGCGAGCGGATCATGGCGCTCGGCCGGGCGCATTCGCTGGCCTCGCCCGCGGGCTCAGCGGCGGTGAGCGAACTGTCAGGCCTCGTCGCGGCAACGCTCTCGCCCTATCATGGCCATGTCCAGGCGACGTTCGACGGGCCGTCGGTGCCGATCGGCTGGCGCCATGTCTCGCCGCTGGCGCTGATGCTCCACGAATGGGCCACGAACTCCGTTAAATACGGCGCGCTGGGGCGCGAGGATGGCAGGCTGTCGGTCCGCTGGCGGCGCGCGGCGGAGGGCATCCTGCTCGAATGGGAAGAGCGTATGGCCTACGAAGCCGAGCCTGGACAGGGCAATGGATTCGGTACGCTGCTTCTGGAGACCTCCTCACGCCAGCTCGGCGCCCGGCTAGATCGCGCTTTCGACGGAACATGCTTCCGCCTGTCCCTCCATCTTCCTGAGACCGTTCTTGCCAATGACTAGATCTGTGATGATCGTCGAGGACGAGCTCTTCGTCGCACTGGACCTGCAGGACATCGTCGAGGAGATCGGCCACCGCGTGCTCGGCCCCTATGTCACGGTGCGCGAGGCGCTGGACGCGATCGAGGCCGACCTGCCGGCCTGCGCGATTCTCGACGTGCAGCTTCTCGACGGCGAAGTCTATCCGGCGGCGGACCGCCTACGCGCAGCCCGCGTCCCGATCATCTTCCACTCCGGCCACGCCGACGAAACCCAGCTGCTCGGCCGCTATCCCGACGCTGCCGTCTGCGCCAAGCCGTCTTCCCCCGCCCATCTCCAGTCCGTTATCGAACGACTGTTGAACGAGGAGAACGGCGCTACGAGCATCTGAAGAAGGCGAAGGAGTTAGAGATCCTGAGCTGAGCAAGCGCCCGGTTTAGTCGAAGTGGTGCGGGCAGGATGTCGGCACTTCGCTCTAAGGTCGTGTTGGCCTGCCAACGCAATAGCCGTTAACAATACGGGGCGTCGAGAGGCAGCTCGAATAAACTTGGAAATGTCTCAAGGAACTCAGTAGCGTTTAATCGGGATGAAACGCTGAAAGCCATGGAGGAATGGTCGGAGTGGCAGGATTTGAACCTGCGACCCCCTCGTCCCGAACGAGCGGGTATGATGGCGAAACCGCGCAAAACCGGGATTCCGTGCCTCGCTTCGCCCTCTGCCTTCCCGTTCTGTTCCGGGCGAATCCGGGGGTATCTGAGCGAATTGCCCAGATTGGCTGTGCCGGCTCCCGGCCGCTGCTTGGCGGGAGGGCAGCATGAGCGAGCGGCGCCTTCTCATCTCGTTCTCCGCCGGGGAGTCCTCGGCTCTTATGACGAAGCTAATCAAAGAACGGTGGGGGACCCGCTACGATCGCATAGAGACCGTTCTGGCAAATACGGCGCAAGAGAGCGAGGAAACCTTGATCTTTGCGCTCCGATGCGAGCAGGCCTTTGGATGGGGAACTGTTTGGCTTGAGGCTGTCGTAGATCCTGAACCCGGCGAAGGCACCAAGCATCATGTCGTCAGCTTTTCTACAGCCGACCGAGCGGGTGGCGTCTTTGAGGCCGTAATCGCGAAATACGGTATTCCAGGCCCAGGCTTCCTTCACTGCACAAGAGAGCTAAAGCAGCGGCCTATCACCAGCTACGCCCGCTCGATTGGCTGGGAGGCTGGAAGCTACGATACGGCGATTGGTATCCGGGCCGATGAGATTGATCGCTGCGATCCACATGCCCGCGAACTGCGCCTTCTCTACCCTCTCATCGGCTGGGGCATTCGGAAGACCGATGTTAACGAGTTTTGGGCGGCGCAGCCATTCCGCTTGAACCTCAAGGGCTACCAGGGAAACTGCCGCTGGTGCTGGAAGAAGTCCCTACGCAAGCACCTGACGATCATGCAGGAAACGCCGGACGCGTTCGACTTCCCTGAGAGAATGGAGGCGGCGTACCCGATGGCGGGCTCCAATCCTCGAAATCAGGTGAAGCGTTTCTTCCGCGAGAGCCGCACTGTAGCCGACCTCCGGCACCTTGCTGCAACCACGCAGTTTGAGCCCGCGTCAGATGATGCGCGCGAATATCAGACCGATCTGTTCTCGCCCCTCGCGTTGGACCTTGGCGGCGACTGCGACGAAGGCTGCGAAGTGAGCTTTGGAGAAGCAGCATGACGACCTCTAACGAACTCCGGGCTCTCCTCGAAAGGGTGGAGGGTGGAGCACTGAAGGCTCTCCTTGTTGGGCGGCAACCTATGGCTCGGCTCCCGGCCTCCAGCCTAGTCCTTGGAGCAGCCCTCCTCCCCGCCAAGCTCGCACAGGAGGACGGGAATGCGTGAACTGACGGAACCGTGCGTGATGCGGCTAGAATGGGTGAATGACCAATCGGGCTTCGGTCCTGTGAGCTACCATGCAAAGACCCCGTTTGGGTGGTTCATGGCCTATGAAGATCAGGACAGCGCGGCGGGCTGGGTGCTTCTAGAATGGGCTCTAGCCCTCTCCTTCCAAGGCACAGATAAATCGATGCGGCTAGGGAAATTCGCCGAATTCCCTGATGCAAAAGAGCATGCACAAAGCCAGTTCGAAGCAAAAGTCATGAGCTGCCTTAGAGAGGTGCCGGCCCCAGAAGAGAGGCCTATGAAAGGCTTCTTTGCTGACATGACCAACGAACAGCGCGAAGCTTTCCATGGCATGATGCGCAGACGGATGGGCGGGGAGTGACCCGTCTGACCATCCGCCGCACCCTCTCCCCGAATCGTTCTCATCCTGTTCTCATGGCGGGATGGGATTCGATAAGAACGGCACATGGGTGCTCAACACCCTCGGCGACATCATCGAGACGGGCGGCACGGTGTCGGCTTACTGCGGCGATAGGCTGAACTGCGGCCGGACCCTAGACCTCGATGTCTACGATCTCGTGATGCAGCTAGGGAGACGGTGGAAGCACATCGAGACCAAGCCTCCTCTCAAGTGCGCCCATTGTGGATGCCGGGAGATCCAGTTCATCTTCGCGCCGGACACGCGCCGATCGAACGCCGCGTCGTTGAGGGAACTGCCTCCGGGCAACTTCCGGTCATCCAGAACTGAGGCCGAGAGGGAGGCGCTGGCTCTCCTGTTTCCTCGGCGATGGGATTGGCCGGCGAAGGGCGGTTTATGAAAGTTATCTCGGTTTAGCCTCCGGCGATAACTTCTCACTGGATGATCATCCAATCAGCGCCGATGCCGGGCCATCTCGTTCCGATGTTCCCGAAGCTCCTCTTCTAGCTGTTCAATCCGCCGCCCGAGTTCATCCAGGCTCTCAATGATATTGCGACCGGTTGCCCTCGTCTCGACCAGCGAGAGGCTGTGCCCCTCCACGGCTGCGGCCAGTGCTTTGATAGAGCCGCTGTCCACTAGCGCTCCTGCGACTTCGAGATGCGCCCCCTCAGTAGGCATGCTGGACGGGTGCGCCCTACCCCGCCGAAACGCGAAAGCGGACAGGAAGCCAGTCAGCAGAATGACGATGGCGTTGGCGATTTTCTCGAAGTCGAGGGATGCGATCCATTCCATGCCTCACCGCCTTGCCGCATGCTTTCCAACGTCCGACCAGGACCGGACGACATTCCAGAGTTCGGCGATCACGAACGTCGACCAGGCGATGACGCCGGAGAACGCGCCCCCTGCGAACAGGAAGGCCATGAGAAAGCCGAGCGACACCTGAGACCAGATCGCCACGCCCACGATCGACGCAGCGGCGCGGATGTGAGGCGAGAAGGCGAAGCCCTTGAAGGTGCCGTTGATGGTGAGCGCTGCGAGCCGGAACACGGCGCAGAGCCCGATGATGGCCGACCATGAGGATTCGTCCGCCCAGGACGACAGGAAGGCAAACGAGGCCGACTTGGCGAACATGGCGGGGTCGAGCTGCAGGCCGAACCACAAGCCGATGGCGGGCCAGACCATGATCCATTCCGAAACCCGGATATGAAAATGGTCCGCAACGCCGCGGTAGACCCGAAGGATGATCACGATGCACCTCCCATCGCCCTAGCGGCCCCAGCCAGCGCCCCTTGCCGGTCTCGGCACTCTCCCAACGCAGCCCGGTCTTTGCCCCACAGACGCACGGTCTCGGCCGTTGCGAGATCGCGCTCGGGAAGGGCTGCAGGTTCAGCGCACGGCAGGAGAAGGGACTGGGGCACGGTCGGCAGGCGTGGAGCGACCGATACCGTCGAGCGCGTCGCGCAGCCGCCGAGGAACAGCGGGCCGGCACACAGGAGCGCTCCCAGCAACAGGCGGCGGGGTTTGGTCGACATCGGTTTGTTCCTGTTCGAGGGCGGCTTCCAGAGCCGACATGCGGGCCGTGCGCTCGGCGTCCCGCTGGTGATAGTCGCGTTCGATTTGGTCGATCTGCGCTTGGGCGGCTTGGCGTTCGGCCTCCCGCTGCGCCTCCGCCTGACGCTGCGCCTCCTGCCAGATGCCGCGCTCTTCTTGGCGACCAGCAAGGCGGGCGTCTGGAACGGTGACGAAGCTGGCGTAGATCGTGGCGCCCAGCGCGCCAAAGCAGAGGCCGACCAGGATCATGAGGGCCGATCGCAGGAGCGCGAGGACGGCCATCACAAGCCTTCCAGGCACAAGCGGCGCTCGTCCTGCCGGCGGTTCGTCAGCCCCGCCACAACGCGACCGCCTGCCTTGTTCCACGAGAGCAAAGCGTCGCAGGCACCCCGGATGTCGCCCGCGTTCAGCCGGCGCGCCATGGAGGAGCCGCAGAACCCAGCCGTGCCGATGTTGTAGGTGACCGAGATCATGGCCGCATAAGGCTTGTCCGGGATCGCGTCGGGCGCCTTCAGACAGGAGCGCATCCCGGCTTCGAATTGCTTCACGCCCTCGCCGAGCATCACCCGGCATTCCTCGAGCGTGTAGCGGTCGCCCATCTTCACGCCGCGAGTCTCGCCGAAACAGACGGTCGGGATACCGACGACATCGCGATAGGCAACGGGGCGGAAGCCCTCCCATGCGCCAACGAGGCCGATCACGAGCGCGGTCACGGCGGCGCCCTTCTTCAGACGCGAGCCGCCGATACGGGTACCCTTCAGGGGCGCGGTCATCGGTTGGCACCGGAGACGGAGGACTGCGCGACGAGGCGCGAGACGAACGCGGCGGCGCTGGTCAGGCCCGACAGGAGCGCGAACACGCCCGGCGGCACCGGCAGCGCGCCGTCGAGCGCCGGCAGCACGATCTCCAGCACGGAGAACAGGAAAGCGGCGATGATGAACCGGACGGACCAGGCGCAAGAGAGCACCCGCCGCCAGTTGGGGACGAGGGTCATGGTTTCCTCACAGGGCAAAGAAAAGCCCGGCGCTGAGGCCGGGCTTGTGAGTTCAGAGGGGGAGGAAGACGTTTAGGCCGCGACGGCCCCAACGCTTTGCAGGTAGGCTTTCAGGGCGTTGTAGAGCCCCGTCTTCTGGGCGGTAGTGGTGAGCGCGCCGCCCGTGTGGACGATGGCTACCTGAGCGTCGCCATAGCCGTTGTTGTTGCGCAGCAGGTCCAGACCCGTCGCCAGAGAAGTCGACGCGGTGGCCAGGGTGGCGAACTGCGCGCCGTCCACCACGAGCTCGGACGCGTTCGACGCCGTGCGGTTGGCAACGACATGATGCGGCGATGCGGTCGAGCCCGAGCCGCCGAGGCCGCCCGTGCTCTGGCTGACGCGCCCGCCGTGCCCCGATGCGCGCGAATGGACGTTGGAGCGCCCGTTGGCTGAACCGAAGTCCTCGCCCGTCGTGCCGTCCACCAGCGTGAAGACGCCCATATGGGCGCTGTCCTGCTGATGCTTCGCGCCCGTCGCCGTGCTCGGGTTGAAGTTGGTCGCGGCGAACTGGTTCGACCCGTTGCCCTTGTAGCCGCGATCCTTGGTCCACGTCGGGAACGCGGTCGAGGTCAGCGTGTAGGAGGTCGAGATCAGGTTCTCGTTCGCGGCCTGCTGCGAGTGAGCCGCGACGACATGCAGCTCGTCCAAGACGGACAGGACACCCGCCGTCTTCAGGTCCCCGAACAGCTTGTCCAGCAGCCCTCGCCGCTTGTCGCTCGGCGGCGAAGTCATGCGCGCGACATAGGATGACGCCTCGGCGTTCGTGAACGCATAGGCGGGATAGAGGGCAAGCAGCTGATCGCGCAGGAGCGCTGCGGCTTCCTTGTGGATCGGCGTCGTCGGATGCGTCTCGTCGTTGGCATTGGTGGCACGGATCACGGATCCGGCCGCGTGGGCCACGGTCGGAGATGCGCCCGTGATGGTGACGACATAGGGACCGGAGCCCGAAACGCTGACGACTTTGAACGGGAAGTTCTGGGTCGGCACCGTCTCGACATTCGCCGTGCCGGGTTCGATCACGAACGTCTCATCCACATCCGGCTTGTCGGCCATGGTCATGGTCGTGGCGTTCACCGCGCAATCGGCCGTCAGCGTCGAAGAGAACGACCGAAGCTTGAATTTGCTTGGCCCAGAATTGGCGTCCGAGCAGAGCGCAGCCATATCGAGGATGGCATCGGGGCCGAGTGAGACGCCAGCATTGTTGCGGATCCGCGCGTTAAGCTGGTCCTTGTACCCTCCGAGTTCGTAGCCGATGCCGTTGACGCCCGACGTGTACCAGGGGAACTGGTTCGTCAGGTCGGTGCAGCGATAGTTCGTGAGGATGTTCTCGCTCGATGCATTCCGGGTGCCGGTCGAGACGCGCGGCGGAATGGTCCCTTGCAGGACACGGGTGTGGCCGAACGAGCGCATCTGAGCATAGAGCGCCTGCAGGTTTTTCCAGATGACGGCATCCGTGTTGCCGCCGCCCACGTCGTTGGTGCCGAGACCCGAATAGGTCAGGGTGTGGAACCGAGCATAGGCCCGGCTGAAATAGTTGTTGGCGTTCCAGTGCCCGACCTGCCGGCCACCCAGCGAGTGCGAGAAGTAGGGAATGCCGGCGGCGAACGCCGCGCGCTTGGCATAGCCGCCGCCATTGTCGCCCACGCCGCCGCCGTCCGACAGGCGATCCGTGATGCTGTCGCCCGCGATGAACAGGGACGGGACCTGCGTCTTGCCATCCACCGGCAGGCCCACCACCATGACCGGCGCAGGGCCGGGAAGCGTGGCGCCGCCCGAGGGCTGGGTGATGCCGCCCTGGATCATGACGAGATCAGCCGGCGCCCGCGTGTCCACCGTTGGGTCGTAGATGTAGGATGTCCCGAGCGTCTGCCCGCAGGTGTAGACCACCGCGCCGTCAGGGATGTCCACGACGGTGTTCACGTTGATCTCAAGCGAGTCCTCGAACTCAGTCAGACCGAACATTGCCGGCGTTAATTCATCCGAGAAATAGAGATCACACCCAACAGGGACGGTGAAGGTCTGGGAGTTGCCGAACAGGACGCGAACGATCGGCGTAGGGGCACCTGTGATTTCGACCGAGCAGGCCGAGATCGGCGTCACCGGACCCGCCAATTCCTCCGCGCTGGTCAGCGATTCGATGCGGATGGTCGAGAAGCCGATGCGGAGCGACTTCTGCGAGCACCGCCCGAGCTTCATGGGCTTGCGTGCATACGTGCGGGTACGGGTGCCGAAAGCGCCGCGCGATGCATTGTTGACCTGCCCGGCCATGGAGGCATTCTTGTAACCTGCGGCGAGGACTGCGGGCCAATTGCCCTTGGCGTTCACGCCGACAGAGGCCGTGCTGACGCGATTGTTGTTCGTTGCGGTCGGATGAGACTCCGTGATGGAAATCGCGATGCTTTCGCCCAGCGTCAGCGATCCCGAGCCCTTAACCACGTAAGCGTCGGTTCCATCGTCCACGATGCGAAGCTTGTTCCCCGCAACAGCCAGTGAAAGCGTAGACCCAGGCGTACGGCGCGCCACCCTGAAAAGTCTCGTTCCATCGGTTTCATCGACATAGGACGAGTAAGAGTTAGCCTGGGCTGTTTGGAACAGGTTGTTCAAGGTAACAGGAACAGATGGCGTGCGGCGCGGGTCAAGAAGGGACTCGGCAACCCTCACCTTGTCTTTCAGAAGCCGCGCGGCCTGAGTGACCATGTGGATGCCGTCGAACGTGTAGACGCCTGCCGCCGTGATGACGCTGGTATCGGCGTTGGCCGTGTGAGCGCGGGCGAGGTTCTGGCGGAACGTCAGCGTCCATGTGCCATTGCCATTGTTCGTGACGGCCTGAATATCTTTTGCTTCGGCCTGCGCGGAGTCGCCCTGGTTCAGAATGATGCCGTCGCCGGGCTGGACAGCGAAGTTGACGGTGGCAACCTTCTGACCCGACGCGGCGTCAGCCGTGAGCCGACCCTGCTGGCTCGTGACGGCAGCGAACTTGCCCGATCCCGTCGAGCTTTCGATCGCGGAGGCCAGCTCGATATACCCGTCCACATCGGACGGGGTGCCTTTGATGTAGTTGTTGAACCCGTCAATGGAGGTTGGCGCTTGGCGAACCTGCTTTGAGGCGTCGGCGCTGCTCCAAAGGAAGCTGTTGTCTGCGTTGGTCCCCTCGTCTTTCGAGAACGAGCAGGGCAGAAGCAGCGTCTGGATCAGCCGCTTATTGCCCATCGTCTTAAGCTGGGCGTGAGCGGCCTTCGCGTCGCTCACAACGGTTGTGGCATTGCCGTTCGTCGCCGAGTTCAGGCCCATTTCGCAGAGGATGACATCGTAGGGCCAGCCCTTGGCCTCCAGCAAGGCGCGACGCTTGTCAAAGCCCTTGATTTGGACGCCAACCGGCGTGGGCGAGAGCGTGAGGTCGAGAAGCCGCGTGCCGGGAACGCCCATGTTGCCGAACGGAAGACGCCCGCTCGGTAGGGTGTTGAGAGCTCGGTCGAAGAAGCTATTCCCCCCCAACTCTTCGGCCGTGACGCCGAAAGGCATGCCCTGAGTCCGATCACCCCAAAGGATGCTATCGCCGACCTCAAGCACTGCCATGGACTTCGCAATCGCGTCCGCACCATAAGGTCGAGCGGTGGCGAGGATGGGCAGTCCGTCGTAGATCGCGATGCCGGGGGTGTTGGTGAAGAACTCGCCCGTGTTGTTCCGCAGGTTCGCGACCTGGGACACGGTGCCACTGCTGTTCATCCCGTCGCCGCGATTGCTCGGCGTGCTGATGATGGAGCGTGGCAGGTAGACCGGGCCTTGCGACGGGCGATATTGGTTAAGCGCCAGCTCGTCGGCTACGCCGTAACGGATCACCGAGTTTGCCGGGATCACGACGGGTAACTCGTCCGTCCAAATGGCCGTGCCATCGGCAATCGTGAACGCCTCCTGACCGTTGTAGGTCAGGTAATATTTCACGTCGTTGATCTCAGCCACGACCTGCTTGATGGGCCAATCGTTGGTGAGAGGCTGCTCGTTCGCGTACCAAGCAGCCAGCGCCAGCGAAAGGCCGTAGGTTGCCCAAGGCGGTGACGTGTCCGCAATGTAGCGCATCTTGAACAGATCGCCTGAGACGACCTGCGCACGGTTGCTCTGGACCTGAAGACGCGAGGACGAGAGCAGCGGGCGCCCGATCTTCAGACCGCCTTTGTCTGCACCCCCCGCACCAAGCGAGTTCGTCGTCAGAGCCGAGAGCGCCAGAGATCCAAACTCAGGGCTGATCCTGCTCATGCCGCCACCCAAGCCAGCTTGTCGCCAGAGTCAACGAACAGGTGAACATCGGTGCCAGCCGGGATGAGACGACGCGGGCCGATCGTCGCGTCAGGCGCTACGCCAATCGCCACCCACGCATCGATAGACGATCGGATGGTGAACACGGGAGCGCCAGCACCATTCCCGCCGGCAGGAGCCGAGCTTGTCGTCGTGGCGGCGCTCGCAAGCGTCTCAGACCAGACAGCCTTGGACAGAAGCGGAATGACCGCGATGGAAGACGAGGCGACACTGCCTGCTTGGCTGCGACCATAGCCACCGACAAAACCGCAAGCGACGTGGAGACCGGAAAGGGCCATGGGATTTCCTTTTCTGCATAAAAAAGGCCGCACGAGGCGACCGGGGGAACTGCTATGGTTCGCTCTCTGGATGCGGAGGGAGCGATGAGGCGAACTGTTCTGGTGCTCGGGTTGGCGATGTTGCCGCTGTCTTCAGCGCTCGCGGCGGAAGGATGCGGCGTCTACACGCTCGATACGCGGCCACCGGGCGAGAAGGTCGCTCGGATCGTTGAGGACCGCGATCTCACGATTGAGGAACAGGGAGCAAAACCGAAGACCTATGAGCTTCGATCGGCTGGAACCGGGATTGCTGCAATGGAAGGCCATCCGACTGGGAAGACGGGTGGCGAGTTGATCGAAGTGCTCGAATTCAGAGGCGGCTTGGTCGTGGATATGCAGCCGTTCGAGCCGTTCTGTAAGCCGTGAAGCGACTTGCCTCACGGCTTACAGGGCCTTGCCGGTCTATACCTTTGCACGAGATTGGGCGCTTGCGAATAATCGTTTGAACATCGGCCAGGAGTCAGACGCGCGCATTAGCGTCGTGGTGGCCGTGATCTGTTTCTGTAAATGTGGGTGCCCAACGTCCTCCGTGAGGAACTGGTGGTTGCGCCTCTTATTGTCAGGATTGCGGCTCTTTAGTTCGTCCAGCACGCCTTCCGGCAGAGCCTTGTAGATGAACTCGTTTGTGAATTTGCCGACGACACCGGGGCGAGCGACGGATTTCGGATCATACCTCCACTTGTGGAGGCGGAAGATCTCTTCGTAGAAGCTGTCAGGGAACCGCTTGCTCCAAGGCAGTAGCTCTTTGGCGATGTACTTCTCTAAGATCGAATGCAGCTCACCGCGCTTGCGGACGGTTTCATAGCCAGTTGCCTCATCGACCAAGGCTACGATGCCGACGCGCGCAAATCCGCGCATAAGGATCTCGCATTGCTGCGCGATAGGTTGCTGTTGCGCTTGGAGCTTGCCGGCTTGTCGAGCCGCTAGAACCGCCTCGCACAGCTCGACCAAGACCTCAGCTTCGTATCCGTAGGCCTTACCATTGGCAGGCGTTCGGAACAAAATCGGGTTCTGGACTCTCTCCCTTAACTCATTGGAAACAAAGGAGGAAATGATCTTTCCCCCGATGAAAAGCTCAAGCCGACTCAGGCCCTTTTTCATGGACCCGCCTTGGGCAATCGCCATTCCAGTTTGGACACCAGACGCACTCAGTACGCGCCTCTCATCGTCCAGAACATAGCACGGCAGGTCGATGTCTCCGACACGCAGTGGGTGATCGCTCGAACCGTAGACCGCACGCGGCAACGCCTTCTCGCCGCTCCATCGTGCAATTGCTGCCTTCTTGGCATTCTCTGAGCGTTGGGCATCCTGATTGATGAGGTCGTCTGACATGCTCGCATTCCTCCGTATGAATGCGAGCCAATTTAAGGCTAGCATTAAAGGCGTTCAATGCGAGCCTATAGATATCCACAAGACAACCCGCCCTATCCTCACTGGTGATCCGGACGAAATCCAGCCACGCGCTAGGCGGGTGTGATGCCATCTTCTCGTTTTGCGGGAGGGTGGAATGATACGAACTCAATACGCCGTCGCTGGAATGCTACTGGTCGCTTTGGCTGGATGCGGGACACCGGAAGAGCGCGCCGCCCGCGCAGCGCAGGAAGCCGCTCAGCAGGAAGCTCGCAAAGACGCTCAGTGCAAAAGCTATGGCTCTCGCCCTGACTCCGACGCCTATGTGAACTGCCGTGTCCAAATCGATCAAAGCGAAGCTGCTATCAACGCCGCAGCGGCCGAAAGAAGCGCGGCCGAGTTGAGGGCGACTGGCGCAAGGCTGATGAACGGCCAGCCCACCACCCGTTGCACGTCAACACCCTTCGGCAATACGATCCAGACGAACTGTTATTGAAGGCCCTCCTCTGGCCCACAGTCGCGGTCTTTGGCATTATGAGCGGATGAAGGTTCTTCACCGCTTTGGCGTTGTGTGTTTCTGGGCTTGCTGCGCAATCGCGGCGGCCAACCCAGCTATGGCGGTGATGATCGCCGCTGGTGGTCAGCCCTTCCCTGCTTCAGGCTGGCTGCAGATTGCGTTTGCAGTTGTCGCTTGGGTCGCAGGAGGAAGCGCGATCCGCTTCATTTTTGGATGGTCCGCGAAAGATGTCTGATCTACCGAAGACCATTGAACACGATGAGAACGAGCCGCCGCGCGACACCTCGAAACCGCCTTGGCTGCTTTTAGCCTGCATCCTGGTTTTCGTCTGGTCCGTCACGCTGACGAATGAGGGCATCGAATGGCGGTCTGTCCTCTTGGGAGGCTTCACCGCCATGATCTTCACTCTCTGGGCTATTGATGCGACCGGCAACAAGGTGCCGTTATCGTGGCGCCGCCGACCGACCGACCGCTTGTGATGTGATGCTGTTGAGAACGCCAATCACGACGTTCCTTCGGCCTTCGTCTGATAGCGCCTTGGTGTTCGCCGCCGTCAAGATTTTCCGTGCCGCCGATGGATTGGTCTCCAGAAGGCCTTGAGCCACCTGCTCCACGACACGCGGAGGAAGCCCCTTCGCTTCGTTTACCATCTTGGTCAGAGCCTGAAGTCCAGCGCCAACGAAGTCACGGTTCAGCAGACGGGACACCACAGCCGGGTCGAAGTTGGCAAAATCCTCGAAATCGGCCAGATTGTCAGCGGTCTTAGAGCCGCCCGTGGCCGAGGCCGCCGTTTCGAACATGCGCTGTTCACGCCCTAACCGTGCCACGAGTTCGTCGCCAGTGCCAGGTGCAGCAAAAGCCGGAAGCTCCCGTCGCGCCGTGTTGCTCAGGAACGGACGAGCAGCATTTGACATGTTGCCGGTCGAAGCTTCAGCCGCCGCTATCTTGGGGTCGAAATAGCCAACGCGCGCCGCATCCCGAGCGGCGTCGTCTGGAAGCTGTTCGAAGGCAACCAGATTCTCGTCCGTCCGAGTGCGGGGTTTCGCCATGTTTTTGCCGGTCTCAACTGCATCCACGCGAGCCGAAGCGGCCTTATAGGCGTCACGAGCACCGGCATAGGTCGGTGATGTCCGCGCCAGTGCATCATCAAGCGCTTGCTGGATAGGCATTAAAGCCTGAACTTCGCCACCGCGACCATTGGCCGTTGCTGACGCGATCATGGCGTCAATATTCGTCTTCGCCCGGAAGGCCTGGGAGACGTTCGTCACCGTCAGGTTGTCGCTTGCCAGATAAGACCGAGCCGTCCTCAGCGCTTCACGAATAGGATCGCGGATCTGCGCCTCGCCGGCCTCAATCGGCGCACGGATTGCGAGATCGGTTGGCACGGCACCTTGCGAGCGCGCGAACTGGTCGGCAAGCGGGCTGATGCGCTCATTGGCGTTGCCGATTGCTGCGTTCACATTGATCGGCGCCGTCTCGCTCATGACCGGGCCGTAATTGATGCCCGCTTCCGTCTGGCGAAGCTTCTCTAGCGTGCGGGTGTATTCAGCGGCCGAAAGCGGGGAGCCGGAAGCGTCAGTGAGCGCCGATGCCACACGCCGGCCCGCATCACCTTGGCGACGGCCGAGGAATTCGACCGCCCCCTGACGAGCCTCGTTCGGGGTGCGAGTGACGACGTTCAACATGCGCTGACCAGCATTGCCGAGAGCATCGGCCACGGTGAACACGTCTTGACCGGAAGCCTGCGCATCTTCGAGCTGGCGAACAATGCTATCAGGCGTCGCGCCGGAGCGTTTCATGGCCGTTGCGAGGGCCTTGTCCGCGAAGGGCTGCGGGGTAATGCGAGCGGTGACGATATTGCGGATAGGAGCCGTGACAGCGCCCGCGCCGGCAATAGCCAGCGGGATAGCGCCACCAGAAAGGCCTCCAACCAAGGCGCCATCACGCGCGCCAGCAAGACGCCCGCCAATTCCCTCACCCTCACCAGCGCCAGCGATGCCGCCCATGATCGCACCATCAGCAGCCGATCCAGCAGCGATGCGAGCCAGGCCGCCGCCACGAGCCATCGTGTTTGCGGCTACAGACAGGCCAGCCTTCGCCATCGCAGAACCCGCTCCGACACTGCCGGCGACCGTTCCCGCCGTCGCTGCCAACGGATGCTTACCTTCGGCGTATGCCATCAAATCGTCGCGCTTTCGCAGGCCACGATCGTAACCGTCCTTGATGCGCTGGGTGAGAGACTTCCCCTCATCCTCGCCTGAGTATGCACCGATCGCCGCCTCGATTGGCACGCCAAGGGCCGCGCCGATCTCATTGCCCCAGCCTAGCAGAAGCGAGTCGCCACCCTTCATCACCGAAGTCCCGAGCGCGCCGGGGTCACCGGAGGCCGGCTCCAGCGGGTCAAGCTCCTTACCAGTCGGGCTGGCGGCAACCTCGGGAGGCGTATAGCCGATGCGCTTCTGGAATTCGGCTTCCGGCATGTCGGCATAGTACTTACGATGCAGAGCGCTCGCCAGATCCGCGTCGCTCATGTCCTCGTACTGCGGGAATTTAGCCCGCACCTCCTGCATCGTCGGCATTTTATCGCAATCCTAGCGGGTCGGCGTCGGAAGCCGGGACAGTCGGGGCGGCAACGGGGGCGGCGGCTGGCGGAGCGCCATCCACGCGTGGCTTGTAGTAGGTTCCACCGCGAAGCTCGGAGGCACGGTCACGGTTGAATTCGACACGGCGCTGGACGGCGGCTTTAGCGCGCTTGATAATCTCTTCACGCACCGCCTTTGGCTGGCTCGACATCCCCTGCACATCAAGGAGAATTGCCCTCTCCCCTTCAGTCGGAGCACCACCGAAGATCGCCTTTAGGGAGCCTAGTGCCTGAGTTGTGATGATGTTGTCGTAGGTCTTCGTGGCTTGAGCGGTTTTCGCGTCAGCAACACCATCGGGTACGGCCCAATCAGGCAGGTTGTTGCCCATCCAAGTCCGAGCCCCTGCCGTTGCGCCCTCATAAGCGTCAGGGCTTAGCTTCAGAGCCTCATCTAGCAACCCAATCACGCCATCGCCGTCACGAGCAATGTCGTCCGCTTCCCGAATGGCAAGCCGATCGCCAGCGGTAACGCCCTTATCAGGCGCTGGCAGGGTGCCTGTCAGGATGAAACGCTGACCCTCTGGCGAGTTCGGATCAATTCCGTAGCGCTCCGCAAGGCTCTCACGCTGGCTCGCGTCGTTGGCCTCTTTCTGGCTGCTGCGACGCTGGTTGGCGAGGCTCACTGCAACATCGATTGGCAGGTCTGCCAGATCAGGGTGGTTCTGACGGAGCCAGTCACGCGTGACGTTCTTCTCGCGCTTGGCTTCGTCTAATGCGAGGCCGTCCATCGCGGCGTTCGCAACGCTCGGGTTCGAGCTGTATGCCTCAGCTTGCTGCGGGGTGAACCCACGACTTACGAGAAGGCTTCGCATCGCGGCCCGGTCGTTCGCCTTTTCAGCCCGGGCGATATCAAGAGCGTCCTGCCGCTGCCTCTGGCCCTGTCGGTTGGATAGGTTCTCGCTGAACCCCTGGAGCGGGTTGTTCGACGGCGAAGACATTAGACTGGCACCGATGGCCGAGAGCCAGTCTCCGAAGCCATCAGAGCGGGCAAAGCCGCCCAAACCACCCAGCCCGCCAGGATTGCTCGTAGACGCCATAGCATCACCACCCAGAGTATCGTCGCCTGCACCGCCAAAGGCCATCGTGTCGCCCGAGCCCGTGACAGGAATTTGCGTCGTGGGCGCTACTCCGCTCGGCTCACCAGCGCGAATGCCATCCCATTTGCCGATACCGGCCTTGGCCGCACCGTACCATGGCGACCAGCCGCCGGCCTTCGCCTGATCCAGCGCGAAATCGATCTGTTGCTGCACTGTGGATGGATCGCGAGGGTCTAGGCCGGTTTGTTCGATGAACGCGTTGCCGAGACCTTTGCCGTAGCCGGTGCCCTCGCCGCCAACCAGAAGCTGAAACGGGCCATAGGACGGTTCACGTCGTCCATTCTTGCCGAGGGTGGATTGGTAGACGCCCGGTGCCAAGCCCTCAGATCGCGCAACACGAACGGCCTTGTCGGGGTCCATACCGCGAGCACGAGCACTCTCTCGGATATAAGCCTCTGCGGCCTTCAAATCGTAAGCCATAGGATCACTTCAGAAGAGAGCTAAGGAGGGTTCCGCCGCCGCCAGTAGCGGTGCCGAGGAGGGATACGCCAGCACCAAGAAGCTGTTGGAACCCGCTCGGGCTGTTGTCCGGCGCAACGCCGGTCTGCGTGCTGCCGTAAACCTGCGGCGTGACGCCTAGGAGGCGCTGTAGCGTCGTCCACGGGAGGTCGATGCCGGTCTGTGTCAATGCCTGTTGCTGACTGCCGACGCCGAGAAGCTGAGCGAGCGCGTTCATGCGGCGCTGCTGCTCGGAGGATGCGAGGCTGTCCTCGACGCCCGGGGCCTGGAGATTGTACGAGTTCGTCGCGCCGGCATTGAATTGACTGACACCGTTCGCAGCATTTGCATTGAACTGCGATGTCTCGTTGGCCGCGCCGGCATTCGTGAGCGCCGTCTGCTGCCGCATCTGAGCATTTGCAAGAGCCGTCGCCGTAGCCTGATCGTGGCCTTGTGCCATCAGCTGCGCGACCGTGCTGCCGACGCTTTCGATGTGCGAGCGGTCGAGAAGCGCGCGCTGGACGGCCTCCCGCGACCCGCCGAAGCTGCCAGACGCCGCAGCACGAGCGCCGATCTCGGCCGCCGATGCATTTTTCTCGCGCGTCATTCGCTCAAGCGTCGGCGTGATGACACCGGAGACGAACGGGTTGAACGCAGCCTGCACATCGCCCGGATTGACCTGCGCCGCCGTGGCGTTCGTGACGCTGGCGTTCGACGCGGTGGCCGTCGCTGGGTTTGCCGCTGGACGACGAACCGGAGTGCTCGTGAACGCGGTCTGGGCCATGTCGCGGGCGAGGTCGAAGCCCTTCATCTGGTCCGGGTTGAAGCCGGCCACGCCATATTTCGGCACTTGAAGGAATGGCGTTGCCATCGCCGAGCCGGCATTGGATGCGGTCTGCTGCGCGCCCGAGATCCACGCCGGGTATTCCGTCGTCTGCGTCGTCTGTTGGGTCTTGTTGCCGCCGCCGAACAATCCGGGCATCCTACAAATCCTTCACGAAATTGACGCTTAGACACTCGTACCCAACGGCCTTGAGTGGTTTGCGAAAGCCTTCCCGGCAGTCCGCAAGCGAGAGAGTGGCGCCCTTCAAAATCGGCCACAGCCGATCAAGTTCGGCAATCTGGATGAATGCCGCGTCCATCAGCGTTTCGCCTCTGTCGGGCGGATATCGAGCGACTGAGCACCCCATCTGGCCGAGCGGGAGTTTGTGCCGTTCGAAAACTCAATCTGTGCCACCCGGCCGAGCTGCCGGAATGCGATTTCCGAGGTCTCGGGCTTCACCTCATAGGTTCGCGTTGTGAAGCTTGGCCCGCGCGCCCACTGCCAGAAGCTGAAGGTGGCATTGATGTTGCCGACCTGTCGGGAGAAGTCAGGCACATAGCGGAGGACGGCAAAGAGCGTGTCGCCGTCTCCGACATTGAAACGCCCGGTCTTCAGGCGCCATTGCAGCGGATCGCCATTGGCCGTGACCCCGCGCTCCTGGAAAAACGCCTGGAGGCTGACGGGATCGAACGCGATCGGGTGCGGGAAGACGCCGGCTCGGACCCACGTTGTCCGCGCCATCTCGCCGAAGAACCACTCGTTGGAGGCCCAATTATAGGCGATATACCGAGAGCACTCGTTCGTCCCGTCCCGCTTGTCGGGGTAGAAGAACCAGACCTCGTTGAACTCTGCATTGATGCCTGCGAACACCTTGTCGGACTGGCTGTTGGCGAGGTTCTGCCAAACATAATCGCGGTTCGGGCATTCGATGATTTGAGGCTCACCGCCACGGAAGATGTAGAACTGGCCGTTCCGGCCGAGCCAGAATGCCATACCCTGGTGTTCGGCCGCTGCGTTCTTGCCGAGAAGACCACAACCCGTGCCGGAGAGTTCGAAGGCAAACGGATCGGTCGCCGTGCCCGTAAAGCGCATCGTGTAAAGCGCATCGTCTGTCCAGATAAGGTTCTGGCCTCGCGTCGGAAGCCCGCCGATGATGCGGGACCCACGGGCGAGGATCGCCTCCCCGGCGAGATTGTCCTCGTCTGCCAGCCAGACCGTGTTGCGCTCGCGGTCGGACCAGCGGACACAGAGCGGATTGTAGTCGCCGTCGCTCTCCACTGTGCCGTAGCAGACCACGATGCGGTTCGGGTCCACGAACATGCCACGCGAATAGGCCGGGGCCGACTGGATGCGATAGGCTTCGCTCTCGGCCTTGATAGAGATGGAGCGGATTTGGCCGGCGAAGGTGTTGTTCTTCGCCAGAATGAGCTTGGTCGGATTGGCCGGCGCGTAGAAGCGGCGACGATAGATACCGGTGGCCGCAATCGGGTCGCCCACGAACTCGCGGATCGGCGTGTTGCTCTCGTTGAGGTCGGCGCGTTCGACTTGGAGCCGAACCGATCCCGCCGTCACCGTGGCGTCGATCTCCATCACGTAGACGAGGCCACCACGCAGCTTGCCGGTCACATCTTGCGTCAGGTCGGAAGCCGTGCCTGCCGTGGCGTTGGCTTGTCCGCCCGAGATGGACCAGCCCGTGCCTGCCGTCCAATCAGTGGTCGCGTCGAACGAGCCGTTGGCAAGCACCTCGTCATAGGACGTGAGCGGTTGCCACTCGAAGAGGCCGCCATTGTTCCGGAGCGCAAGGAGGTTGGAGCCCCAATTGTCGAGCGACCAGACGGCCGGGTCGATATCGCCGCCAGTCGGAAGGCCATAGGCGCCGAGGCCATAAAGGCCAGTGCCGTAGCCCGTTCCGCCGACGCCATCCACGAGACCGGCATCAAGGGGCACGACGAAGTCCACATATCCGCCGCCGGTTGCAGTAGACGTGGCAGCGGTCGGCGCTTCGATCGTGTAGCTGTCGTAGGTGGCGACCGTGACCGGGAAGTTGCCGTTGAGCGTGAGGCCGCCAACTGCCTGAGCATGGGTGAACGTGACGATATCGCCCGTCTTCAAACCATGGTCGAGGTCGCGCACCCGCACGGTCTTCGAGGCATTCGTGGTCGTGAACGGGTCCGTCAGCGTGCCAGCGGCTTTGTCCGGGGTGATGTCCACGAACGAGCCGCCGAAATACTGGATGAGCTGCGAGGCATTTCCGAAGGCCAAGGCGCGGTCACCAGACGAGGCGGCCCATGCGTGCGCGCCGCGTACCGGCTTCAGGTACGTGTCAGAGGATAGAAGCTCCCAGCCTCCAACGATCTCCGGACGACCACCGACGAACCGCACGTGATTGCCATCCACATAGCGGCTTTCGGACAAGGCTTCGCTGTCGTCGGCGAATAGGCCGGACTGGAAGTCGATAGCGGTCAGGGGCATGGATGCGCCTTAGAATGTCGCTCGGAAGGGGCCGTTGCCCCACGACCCGCCGAAGCCATTGGCGGCCTGCATGCCCGTGTCGGTCTGGCCTCCGGGGCGATAAACCGGGCTGTTTACGTTGGAGAACGAGCCGCCCGCGCCGGTCGGGTTGTAGGTCTTGTTGAAGTTGGCCCCGAGCGACTTTTGCCACTCGCTCATCATGTCGGTCTGGCTTTTCTGCCAAGCTGCCATCTGGTCCTGAAGCAGCTTCTGGTACTGATCTACGCCGCCGAGGCCGCCGAGGCCGCCTGTACTGCCCGTACTGCCAATTGCTGGTGTGGTCGGCGGGGTATAACCGGGAATTGTCGCGGGTCGGCCGTTCTGAGCCCCGCCCGTGTAGCCGCTTAACGAGTCTGCGAGAGCTATGGTTTTGGCGTAGTCAGGGCCGCCAAAGGTTGCAGCCCCGGTTGTAGGGTTGATGCTTGTGGCATATCCAGAGCCCCAATTACGCCCTTCATTCTTTCCAAATGTGTTGTAATGCTCCAGCGCACTTGAGAAGGCCCCGCTTCGAACACCCTGCGCCACATCAGGGTTGGCGATGAGATAATCTCGTCCGAAGTATGCAAGTTCAGGAGCGATGTTGCTCTGATAGGCCCAATTGTCGCGCGAGAGAGAACCGCCAGCCGAGGCAGCATTATAGATCGTGCTGTTCGGAGCGCGCCCTTCCAGAATGCCGAACTGCTGGAAATGGGTGAGCGGGTTGATACCTGCAGCGGCGACATCGGGGTTGTTCGCGAGATACCAAGAGGCGTCGAAGTCAGAAACGGATGCCATGGGCACTCTCCGAATACGAAAAAGACCCGCGTGAGCGAGCCTGAGAAGGGTCTGCGATGGATGGCCGAGTTAGGTGCCGATCGCTCGGACGGTGACAGAGACGTTCGCGCCAGCTTTAGTGAATGGGCCTGCCGTAAGAAGCAGCGTCCCACGCGAGATCATGGCTTGGACGGTGCAGCCAGTCACAGACGATGTGAGGATGCCGCCAGCAACCAACTGCTCGCCGCTCCAAGTGTCCAACACTTCGATGTCGAGAAGCGAGGCGAATGGTTGCTTAAAGGTGATGGTGGCAATGCCATTCGCGTTCGTTAGCTCGGAAAAGCGCATGAACTTTAGCGCCGGCTTGTCCTCCAGCGCCTTCACCCGAGCAGCCAGAGCCGAGATTGCTTGCGCTCTAGCCGTGGCCTCAGCCGTGTCCGCATTGGCTCGCGCTGTGGCTTCTGCCGTATCGGCGTTCGCTCTTGCCGTGACCTCGCCGCTCACAGATGTTGTGCGGGCTGAGACCTCGTCAGTGAGGGCCTTTGAGAGAGCCTGAAGCGCTGCAACACGGGCCTGCGTCTCGGCGTCCAGCTTGGATTGGCTGATAGCGCCGATCTCCAGCGCATGCAGCCGGTCCGCCAAATCCTGCTCTACGGCGGCGCTGATCTGGCGCAGCGTGTCGAGCGACACGAGGCCCGGCCCCTCCGCACCGTCTATGATGCGCAGAAGCATTTTCGGATCGGCGGTCGAGTACAGGACCGCAGTGTTTTCAGGCGGGAGCACGCTAGGCATTGGAGGGCGCCAAAATCCTGTCTGTCTCGGCTTGGCCGAAAGCTTGCAACATTGTGGCTTGGAGAAGCGCGAACTCTTCCGTGGAATGGTCGAGATACTGCGCGTCGTCCCAGAGCCGGCGCATCCGAACGTCCAGCTTGGTCAGTTCGGTGTCGATGGCGGCGGCTTGCTCTTCGGTTGAGCGCCGCCACACATCAGCTTTGTAGGTGATGGTAGCCTGAGATATTAGGGGTGGATCACTCTGCATCTTCTGATACTCGGCCCATTCGGCATCGGTGAGCGGGACGATTTGGCCGTCCACCATTTTATTCGGGCGGACCATCACGATTTCCTCATGCCATAAAGTTTGAAAGTACCGGAGGCGATGTTGCCGGAGCCCATGAACAATCGAACCGCATTTACGGCCGCTACTGCCCGCCTATTCCCGCTCGTTATCCCTGTTGCCAACTGATCCCCACCCGGAGGCGTGAAAGTCGATATCGTCCTGATTTGGGTCCCTTCAGTGGTCGAGGCTGGTCTAGAGATCACTACCTCACCGCTAGCCCCACCAAACTGTTGCCCCAACCTCAACCCATTCAGAAACCCAGCCACAGGGATAAGGCTATTGGCAGGGCTTCCGCCGCCGTTATTTACTCCGTTTAAGGACTCTAAAACTGAATGTGAGTAGTCAGTCGAACCAGCATCGAAACTTGAACCGTTATTGGCGGATGTCCTGAGGTTAAAGTTTGTGTCAGCGGAGGGGACGACATTCTGAAAGTGAATGACATATTCATCGTAGGCGTTTGACAGTCCTGTGAAGTCCACCGCTGCCACAGCCGACGACACCGTTTGAGCCGAAATGAAGACTAAACCGGGGACTGGTGGCGCCGGGGCCAAAGCGGCAATGGCTTGGGCCACGCGCAGCGGGTTCATGGACTTGCCGGTAGCGGTTCCGGCCTGCGCCTCAGCTTGAGTGGCGAAGTCTGCTGAGATGGTGCGATCTGCCGATAGATCGCCGCCGCCTGTCAAGCCGGTCCCAGTTGAGACTAACCGTGTTTTAGGGACATAATCCGCAGCAGCAGGAACAGGAGATTGCCAAGCAGCCCCATTCCAAACACGCATTTCATTGGAAGCCGCATTGAAATATAGAGCCCCGACGAGCAAAGCGTTGCCATCGTTGTCAGTCGTCGGGTTGGCGGCCTTGCTACCTAGATAGCGGTCATCAAACGCATCGTAGGAGTCTGCCGCAGCGCTCGCACTCGCGCTTGCGCTCGAAGCAGAATTGGCAGATGAAGTTGCGCTGCTAGCGGCGTCCGACGCGTAGCTTTTGGCGCTTTTATTGGACGTTCCATCTGGGCTAACGGCATCCATAGCCCAAGCCTTCGAAGAGCCACCAGTCGCCGTCAGATCACCAACGGCATACTCTTTAGCGGAGAACTCGCTAGAGGCGACCGCGCTGCCCGTCTTGGATGCCCATTGCTGCGCCGATCCAGCCGGAACCGTTGTGCCTACTGCGTGCTCGCGGGCAGAGTAATCTGTGCCCGAAACAGCCGAGCCGACCCTCAGCGACCATTGCCTAGCCGATCCCGAAGGCACAGCAGAGCCCGAGGCGTACTCTTTTGCAGCGTACTCGGCGCCATCAACTGTGGAGCCAGTCTTCGTCGCCCAGCCTTTAGCCGAACCGGCTGGCGCTGTCGTACCGACCGCATATTCCTTGGCCGAATAGTCTGTGCCTGCGACCTGAACACCGGTGAGCGAGGCCCAAGACTGCGCGAGATCGCGCGCGGCCTGCGCGGCGATCCGGGCGTTGTCAGTGTCGGCCACCCAATCAACGACCGACACGTCAGCGCCGTTGCAGAGGACCAGAGCCTTCCGCCCCGGAGGCAGCACGCCCGCTGCATTCCCAACCGTGAACGTGATGGCGTAGGTAGATCCACGGTTTTCGACATAGCGAAGCCGTTTGACCGGCGGGAGGGTAACGGTCGGAGCCGATGTCAGGCCGCCATCGGTGAACGCCAAAGCCGCCTTGCGAGCTTGGTTCGGTTGGTTCATCGTGTTCGACAGAGACAGATTGCCCGTGAGCGGAATGACCTCGAAGCTCTGGCTATCGTCCACCAGCCGCAGAGCCTGATTGAGACGAGCGCCCCACGCGTTTAGATTTTCCCCGGTCTCCTGAAGCTCAAGCCCGAGAATGTCGGTGTAGGTTGACGGCATCAGGGGGTCTCCAGCGTCTTGACGCGCTTCTCAAGGTCCGCGATCTGCTTCTTGAGCCGATCGACCTCGGCATTCACTTCTCGAGCGAGAGCGTGCGCCCACGAAGGCGCCTGACCATCGGCTTGAACGCTCATGGGCTTAGCCTCGTGTGATGCTGAAACGGCTGGTCAGGAGCGCGGGGTCGACGGTCGCCGTCGTCAGGCGCGAGCGGCTGATCTGCCAGCCGATGGAATTGATGGCCTCTTCGGCCAGAGCCTTCCACTTCGCCAGCGAGGCATCGTCCATGACGAAGGCGGCACCCCATCCAAGGGACGCAGCGAGATAAACGTCAGGATGGTTCTCGATCAGCCAGTTCGTCGGCTTGTCGTCGGACAGCGCGAACTTGGCCCGGTAGCGGAAAGAAAACGAATAGGCGCGGTCGCAGGGCGTGTCGATCTGGATATTCGAACCGTTGATGGCCCAAGCATTCGGAGAGCCCTGCCCGCTTTGGAGAGGCATCTCGCCAGCCACATCAGGGCGAAGCTCGACATAGGATCCGCCGCTCGTGAGATGGAGCGAGATAGGCTCCACGAAATCGGCCGGGAGTGCGAGATTGCGAGAGCCGACCTCCCCGGTGAGGGGAAGATCGGTTTCAGTGAACATCGGTTGAAGCTCACGGTTGAGGTGAGCCTCGCCTAGTCGGATAAACCCTTTGACGGCGCCCTCGAACTCGGCGTCACCCACCCGAAGCGCATAGAGAGGGATATCCCGCTGGAGGTCCGAGTACGCCGTCATGGTTAGCGTGCCTGGCTCGCGCGCAGCTCATCGAGCATGTCGGCGAAGTTCTTGCGCCGGTCGAGCTTGACGCCCTTGCTCTTGGCGTAGGCGTCGAGACGGGCCTTGTCCTCGGACGCAGCGATCTCGGTCAGTTCGTCGTCGGGACCATCACGGCCATCGCGAGGAACGACCGGCTTGTTGAACGTCTCGGCGGGGCCGAGCTTGCGATCGATCCCGTCATGGTTCTCGTCGTCGGGATGGATGTCCGTGCTGCCGAGCTGATGTGGGTAGGTCGTCGGCGTCTCAAGGAAGCCGCCCTCGTTCGGGTTCTCGCTGTGGTCCTTCTCGCTCTCGGGCACTTCGGGCGCCGGGATCGTCTTGAGGCTCGTGCTGTCGGGAGGCGTGACGGAGCCGTTGGACAGGTCGCCGTCTTCGACCTTGCCCTTAGGCGAGGTGAAATAGCCCGGGGGAAGGTCTTCACCTTCTTCGAGATAGAAGAGCTTGGCTTCGCCCGTCTTGGAATAGCCGTAGGTCGGGGTGTTCTTGGTCATGATCTCGGTTCCCTGATTGAATGAAAAAGGGGAGCCGAAGCTCCCCTCATGTCATCAGTTGCTGGCGACGCGAACAGCGAGTTCGGGGCGGATCACCTCATCGCCGTAAAGGATATCGAGGCGACATGGAAACGTGTCGTCCGAGATCGAGTAGGCGCGAACGATACGCATGGAGATGCCGTCGAGGACCTGCCGCGAGGCGAAGTCAACGCCCTTCGGCATGACCAGATCGGCCGTGACGAACGCGAAGGCGTCCTTGTCGAACGCGAGCGAGATGCCCGATGCCGTGCTCGCCGGACCGGCGAAGGTAACAGCCGCGTTGGCAGCGGGCGCCATCGAGACGTTCTGGCGAGGGCCGGTCGGAACGATCGCGGGCGAGATCGCCAGCGTGCCGGCGCCGCCCGCATAGTTCGTGGTGACGACGAACTGCTGGAGCAGACCAGTCGAGGTTTTGGTTTCCGGATGGACGCGAAACACGCCTGCGATGGTGAACACGTCGCCCTGGTTTACGGCGCCCGTGCCATTGGAGACCACGAGCGAGTTGCCGGTCTGACCAGCGCCGTTGACCTGATAGGCCGCGCCGGCACCGCGCGTATGCGCCGGCATGAAGGTGTTTTCCCAGAAGTCGAAGCCAGCGGCTCGACCCATCGAGCCGTCCTTGTACTGCTTCGAAATCTCCTTCTGGTCATTGAACAGGTTCTTGTTGTCGTTGACGATATCGACGTTGTCCTGCGTGTTCAGGAGCATGTTGAGATCGGGCGACGCGAGGCTATCCACGAGGATCTTGCGGGTGGCGAGCACCTTGGCGAACGTCGCCGGGGCGCCCTGATTGTTCACCTGCTGGTAGACCTTCTTGTACGACCGATTGATGAGGTCGCCTTCGATGTTGGCCGCGAGGACCGACATGGCGGGCTTCAGGATGCGGTCGGAGAAGTCGTCCAGCGAGAGCGTCAGCTCGGCCGACGTGAAGTTGAGATCGACGCCCTTCTGTGTGGCGACGGTCAGCGACACGTTGCTTTCGACGGTGTCCTGCGTGTTCAGGATGCGGCCGGTTCGCACAGTGTATTGATTGGGGAGCCATATGTTCCAAAGGGCTCGCTAGTTCCCTTTGCGCCCTTCCGGGCAGCTTAACCTTTCGGCTAAGAGCAGGTCATCTCATGAACTGGCCGAAGCCAGTCCCGACGCGCTTCCCCCCGCTTGGGGGTACGGGCTTGCGCCCTGACCGTCACACGTTCTTTGAATGCGGGCAGATCCCATTGTTCCGCATCTTCCCAGTCTGGCAGTTCATGCACAAGATCTGGAAACCTGCGGGAAAGCCCTGGCGCTTCAGCCATACATACATGCTGTAGCCGCCGTTGACCTTTGGGATCTCCTTGCGATGCAAATTCCCATCGTTATTGACGTGGTCAATTGACAGGAACAATGGTTCAGTTTCGCCGCAGCAATTGCAGACCGGGCCACCATAAGCAGCGTAGGTCTCGCCTTTCAAGGTGCTCATACGGAAGTCTTTCTTAGCCTTGATATCGGCCTTGTAGACCGCGATCTCGGCTTCTGACATCTTCGCGAAGCGCCGTTCGTCACTCTTTTTCTGATAGAGGCGATGCTTCTCGCGGAGTTCCGCAATTTGCTCTGGCGTTCCAGTGTCTCGGGTTTTCACCCAAGTGGTTGGAGGATTAGTCCTCGCCCGCCAGTCTTTAGTCTTTGCTGCATTGCAGGGCTTGCACAGCCAAGGCTTGCCCTGAACCATCATTTTGGCCGGGACCTTATCCCCGCACCGTTTGCACGCAATCAAAGCTTCGCTCGGTATTGCCATGTCATTCCCTGCGAGGTGATACCCTTAAAATCTATCGCAGAGAAGCTTACGGTGTCCACCGAATTCACGTCGTTCTTCACTGCCGTGTCGCCACGGCAGGCCGCCTAAATTAACGGATCTTCAGCGTGTCGCCGATCTTCGCGCCGTCCTTGGCGAAGCTGTTGTCATAGGTCCGGTTGATGGCTCCGATGAAGTTCAGCCGCTGGTGGAGGATACGCAAAGCCTCGCGCGTGATCGCCGTCGAGGTCAGGAGAGTGTTTGCCACTGGTGGTGTCCTTGATCATCCTCACGCCGCCCTGGGCTGTCGAGGATCGTTGGGTTAGCGCCCGCGCTTGCGGACTTGTTCGTTGCGACGGCGCGCCCATTCGTCGGCAGACAGTCGATCATCCAGACCTGTCGGCGCGGGCGAAGTGTTGCCTCGCGGGACAGTGGTGAGGGGAGCGACGGCTTCCTGCTGTCGTGCCTTTGCGGCGCGATCTGCTGCCTTTGCCATGGCCTTGTCGTAGCTCATGGCCTTGTGGAGCAGAATGAATGCTCGCGGGTCGCCGACTGCGTTCACGAGCTCGTCCTGGGAGTAGCCGCTCACGTTCATGGCGTAAGAGCTGACCTCCGTTGCGACCTCTTGGTTCCAGCCGGGTACTTTGCTCGTCAGGACCTTCATGGTTTCCTCGGCGCGCTTGGCGATCTCCGCTCGGGAAGACTGCTGCGCTTCGAGAGTGCGGCGCTGATGGTCCTGCTGTGCCTGCTGCTGCTTGTGATGGAGTTCGCCCGCCAGATTGTTGCGGGCCTTCTCCAACTGGTGATATTCCCGCCACGCGGCGTTCGCGGCGAACGGGTCCTGCTTCTCGTAGGCTGCCCAATCAACCTGCTCATACTGAGCGAGCTGATCGTTGAGGTTCACGAGGCGCGCGAAATCCTGAATGTTCGCGTGCTGCATCTCGGCTTGCTGGGTCATCATCTGACGCTGCTGTTCGACAGCGGCCTGATGGGTTTCCAGTTCCTTGCGTGCGGCGGCGACTTCCTGGGTCTTGCGCGTATAGTCGGCCTGCATCATCAGCTCGCCCTTGAGGGCGGCCGGGATGCGGTATTTCTTGCCGTTCCGTTCGATCTCTTCGAACTCGTCGGCGTTCTCATCACCCGGCTTAGGAGCCTCGGCTTCAAGGTCGAGGTCTAGCTCGGGCTCTCCTTCGTCACCTTCCGGCGCGAGATCGTCGTTCTGCTGCTCGGCAGTGTCACTTGCCGTGGCGTCAAAGCCATCATCCGGTGTGATATAGTCGAGCGAAGGTGCGGCTTCTGCGCCGTTGGTGTCGGACATGTGGTCGAACTCCTAGAAGGTTGGTTCGGTGTTTAGGGATGGACGCCTATTCGCTGGCGTCGTGCGACAGGCCCTTGAGCCGTGTTCAGTAGCCGCGCATCCGGCGCGGGAGCGGGGGCAAAGAGCCGTCCATCGGCATCTGCACTGCCTCAGGCAGACGCAGTTCCTTGATGGCCTTCGCGGCATTCAGATCAGCGGCGGAGCGCTCTTTCTCCGCCGTCGCGTGAAGCTTGTCGGCCTCGGCCGCAGCGACGATGCCTTCCCAGTCTCCATTCGGGCCGGGCGCGTCGGTGACATTCGCGCCGCCGTCTGCCTGGATTTTGCCGAGAGCCGACAGACGCTTGGTGAAGGCCTCGTACTGCTTCACGCTGACGTTCGCCATGTCGGCGGTGTTGTCGCCTTCCAGCTTGCCGATATAGGCCAGCATCTGCTGGATCATGGTCTTGGACTGCTCCAACTGAGCGCCCATGGACTGGATCTGCTGCTGGGCTTCGGGAGGCAGCCCGCCATTGAGCGGAGCCGGAAGCATCGCCTTCAGCCGCTCGGCGATCTCTTCCGCACCCTGCCAGTCGAGGTTCTTGACGAGGAGATCGCCGGCCAGTGGGATAATCTGCGGAAACGCCCGCATCATCTCCGTCATCTGGACGGCGGTTTCCTCGCGCTTCGTCGTGTAGCTCGGGCCGGTCGTGACGGTGAGGTCGTACTTGCCCTGAGCGAGATCGAACGTCTTGATCTGCGGCGCCTGAGACTGTCCGGGCATTACCTGACCCACACCCTGCATCGGCTCTCCGTTTGGCCCCTGCTCCATCACCTGAGGCATTCCCTGGCCCATTTGGACGGGCACGGGGCGCATCAAAGGCACGTTCGACGGAACCCCGTCCTCGCCCATGACGCGAATGATCCGCTCGGAATTGTAGACCTTCGGAATGAGGTCGATCAGGATGCGGCCGGTGTGGCGGATTGCCCGGCTCATGTTGTCTTGAAAGTGGAAGGTCGAGGTGTCGCTCTCGCGCTGGCGAGCGAGGATCGCGCGACCGCTCGTCTCGTTGCCCTGAGAGCCCATGCCAGCGTCGAAGATGCCGATGGTGGCCTTGATGTCGTCTGAGGCGTTCATCGCCTCCTGAAGGGCTCCTGCTGCCGCTCCCGTGTCGAGAGGCTGGCGCTGGGGCGGGCCGCCCGCGGTGATGTCGAACTCAAGATACGGATGGTTCTCGCTGTTCGCGGTCGCCCAGCGCCGGCCATCCGACTTGAATGCGCCCTTAGGTCCGATCCACGGCGTCTTAGGCGCGAGGGCCACGAGTTCCGTCGCCTTCGACCGCCAGTAGTTGAACATGCGCTGCGGGTCTTTGGCGTCTCGGATAAGAGACCGCAGATGCCGCTTGCGCTTGTCGTCAATCACCTCGTCGCCGTAGACGGGAATGATCGGAATGTACCGGCCCGGCCATTTGTCCGTCTTGATGACGCCGCCGCCGTTCAGGATGTGCCGGCTGACCTTGTGAGACCGCGTCTCGCGCTCGGCCTTAACGGTGATGCCCTCAAGCTCGAAGAGAAGGAGCTGAGGGACCATGTAGCCGTTGAACTCGACTTCCTTCTCGGCCTCATCCTTGTCGATGATGACGCCGTTTGAAAGCTGGAGAACCTTACGGCGAACCTCCTCGCGGCGCCACCATTTGGCAATCATCACTTTGCCGTCGCTGGCCCAATTCGCATTGTCTCCAGACCAGTTCGTCGGGTCCTCGTCGGGGTACTGGTCCTTGAACTCGTCTTCCGTCAGCCATTCCGTCTCGAAGGCGCTGTTCCAGTTCGCGCTATCGGCATCCATGCAGGACGGGTCGCCGTAGATGGAGAACGGGTCCGACACGCGCTCAATCGACAGGTCGAGGTCGAACGTGTCGTCATAAGCGTAGTCGAGATCGACCTTCAGATAGCCCCAGCCCATCGAGACGGCGCATTCGGTGGCCGTATCGTAGGCCACGTCAGCGTTCGAGGTGTACTCGATGTTGCGGATCAGGCCGTTGATGATGTGCGCCGTGGCGACATCGGCCTTGTCGTCGGCCGGGTGAACCTTGATCGACGGCTTGTTCTGCCGCGCGTCGTTGACGACCTGGCGAATGAATGCCGGGAGGCGGTTGATGGTCAGCATCGGACGCCCGTCCGTCTGATACTGTTTTGCGATCTGGTCGGGCCACTGCTCACCCAAACGCGAGAACCGAAGATCCTCGGCCGCAAGAGCGCGGTTGTCGGCTTCCGCCTCGTGAGCGGCTTCAAACGCTTCCTTGGCTTCCGCTAGCAGGTCGTGCTTTTCGCCTTTGGAGGTGGTGTCTTCGGCCATCAGCCCATCCATGAGTGAGCAAACGAAGCGCGATGATCCTTCACCGGCTCCGCCCACTTCTGTTCGACAGGCTGCGCGAAGGTGAGAACAACCGCGTCCCATTCGTCGGGGGAGCGAACCCCTCGGGCTCGCATATGCTCTTTGCTCTCGATCAGAAGGCGCTGGTTCGTATCGTAGTGATACCCAGGCGCGCAGGCATCGGCTTGCAAGCTGTCGTCGTCAGGGATGTCCACGCCAGCCGGCTCTTCAAGCCAATCTCGTGAACGCTCCCACATTTCCGCCCGCCGGTTCTTTGGGCCGGGCCGCTTGGAGCCATCGGCCATGAACTTGATCGGCTCCTGCGGCTCGCCTGCGAAGTTGATGGCGATGCAGATTTCCGAATACGGTTCGCCGTAGCTCTTCAGGATGTCGTAGGTGCCGGCACCCAAGCCGCCCACGTCGATGAAAACCGCGTCGGGCTTGTCGGCGTCGATCACCTGCTTGATCCAGTTCGCACCGGCCACGATGTCCAGCTTGGTCTTGCTCTCGCGCTTGATGATCTTCCGACCGCGACGCCATGCCAACGAGAACCGATCATCGCCAAAACGAGCCGGGTCAGCGCCAATGACGAGAGGCCCGACCCCTTCGCATTCCAGCTTTCGAGCCCGCAGAATGGCCTCCGGCTTGATGAAGCTGTCGTGACCGGTCATCTGGAAAGCTTCGTCCGCAGTCGCCGGGTACTCCTGTTTGAACAGCAGCGGGTCTTTCAGTTCCGCCATCTTGTTCCGCCGCCATGCCATCTGTTCGAGGTCGAGGCCGTGTGCGTACCTATAGGCTTCGTCCTCATCGGTCAGAATGAAGCCCTCTGGTACGGCACGGCGATATTCCGGTTGCCAGAACCACGGCATGAAAACCGGGATGTAGTCTCCGATTGCCTGCTCGGCCTGCTGCCAGCGAGCGTGAAACTCGCCGCCAACGCCGTTCGCCGTGCTCTCTAGAATGATCTCCGTCCCGGGCAGATCAGGGATGGCCTGAACGACACCGGCGAAGTGAGTCTGCGCATTAGGCCAGAAGGCGACTTCCGACCCGTGGAAGAGCTGCACCGTCTGAGAACGGCCTACCGCCTTTGCGCCTGCCGTGCCGACCGCGTAGCCGCTTCCCAGCCGGTCGAAGTAGAGTTCCTTCGCGTTCGACGCCGAGGTGGAGGGCTTCACCAGATCGGGGCAGTGCTGGTGATAGCGATCCACCATGCCGAAGAGGTTGTTGGTCGCGTCCTGCTCGTGCGTGAGGATGAAGCACCTCTGGCCGCGCGAATGCGTCACCCGATGATAGAAGCGACCGCCAACATAGGTAGAGACGCCTTGCTGCCGTCCCTTAAGGACGAGAGCGCGAACCTTGCCCGTCTCCGCCCTCTGCTGCTCTAGGCGCTCGTGGAGATATGTCTGCGCCCGGTTGAGAGTGAGCGGCACGATAGCGCCGGATTTCGATCGAATACGAAGGCACTTGCCGGCATAGTGGAGGAAATCGTCTCGAAGGCGAACCCGGATGGCCCGCTCTCGATCGCTCATCGTGCTCATTCGAGACCTGCCAGCGCGTCCTCATGCGAGACTGTGACATTGGCCGTCATCTCGACAGAGGCCAGTTTTGAGTGGACATACGGCGCGGCCTTCTCGGCGGCCCACATCCTGTTGTCCTCTGTCTGCCGTTCGTCGCGTAGGATCGACAGCATATAATCAAGCGGCATTAGCCCCGCAGCTTCCGCAGCAGCGACGCGCTCTGCGTTCTTCCTGTTTAGGGTCCCCTTCTGTCGCCCCCCGCGACGCTCCCCCGGCTTTGATCCGGCCATTGGCTATCTCTGGCTACTTTAGCCAGCCTCTGGCTCGCGGTTCTGCACGGCAGGGTCAACCCGTACGGCGTTCCACGAGCCTGGGGCAAAGACGGCGATGATACCGTCCCACCCCGTGATGACGAGATGCCCGTCTTCAACCGTTGCAGTCCGGCACGGAATAGACCCGAACGGCCCAACGTGGCTTGTGACTGTGGCCCTGTAATCGTTCTGCATGGCAGTTCCCTTCGGATTGTTGCCGGCTTCGGTGTGTCAGTAGCGATTGCCGTATTGAGCGGCGATGCGCTGCTCTTTGGTCGGGGCAACGGATGTCAGCGGGCCAGAGCCAAGCAAGAGCGCGGTCGGGTCCATCGCCTGCCCTAACTGAGCAGCTGAGGTGATGCCGGCGAGAAGCGGGTTGACGGCAGGTGCGGTTGCGGAGCCGGCGTAGAGAAGCGCATTGGCCGCTTTATCGTCGGTCGGAATGGAGCCATAGTCGGAGAACACGAACGGCATCTGATTGATGCCCTGCGTCGCTGCTTGGGCCTGCTTGCGGTAGCTGTCCCAGTTGTCTGCGCCGTTGCCGTACATGGAGGGCATCGCTGCGGCGGCAGGAGCCTGTGCTGGCTGAGCGGCGGGTTGCTCGGGCTCTCTGCCCCAGACCCATCCTGCATCCTTGCCAAACGTCGCATAGTGGATCTGCGCCGTGTTCGGACCGTACTGCTCTACTGCTGCACCAACCTCAGGGTAGCGCTTCAAGTACGCGATGGCGTCGGGGTCGGTGATGCCCTTAGCGGCGAAGTAGGCGTCGCGAGGATCAACGGCGTTGCTCATCGAAAACCCTCATCGAGAACATTGATTGACCATCCAGATTTGCGCTTGGCATCTTGCGGACAGGCAGCGCTTGACCTTGTCCAAGCTGGCGAAGTGCTATTGGGCACCGGCTTGGGAGGCATCGTGGACCATGACGGCGGGTCGTCGCCGGAGACAAGGATAGCCTGTCGCCCGAATGATTTTCAGGAAGGGACGCGCATCTCAGACAGAGAATAACTCTTAATGGACCGTTCGAGCATCGGGACCCCGCTCAGTGCTTTTCGCTCCGGAAGGGGTGCCCACTTCTGCACATATGGCTCGTGATAGTTCGCGCCATTCTCGTTTGCCCACCAGCAATCAGGCTGAGAAGGATGTCCTTCGAACCTGCTAGGCCAGCCCTTCTGCCACGATAGGATATGATAGGTCGACTGATCGTCCATGTAGGGCGACGCCACCAAAGCGAGGATCTGAGTACCGTCGCGCGGGGCCGTTTCAATTGGCTGCCATTCCATCATGACATTCTCACCTTCTGTCACTTCTTACCCTTCCCGCCGCCGCTCGACTTACCGCCTGACGATGACGACGATTTGCTGCTGCTTGACGAGCGGCTAGAGGACGAGCCCCCAACCTTGCCGCCGTCCAAGCCCACGGCGCTGTCTCTCTCGCCAAAGCCTGCGAACGAACCCGAGCGGTCCGAATATCCACCTGCATTGCCGAAGCCGCCGCTGCGAGTGTCGTTGCGACCATAGCCGCCAGACGACGAGTTCATGCCACCGAGACCACCCAGACCGCCGAAGCCGATGGACGCGCCGCCGGCGGCAGGAGCCGCAGCTTGGGGGCCGGAAAGGCGCCCGCCGAGATATCCGCCCACGAGGCCGCCGATAGGACCAGCGACTGCGGACCCGATTAGACCACCTGCAATCCGCCCTGGCGTTAGACCAAGGCGAGACATGAGGCCGGGCTGTACCGTGGCAGAGGGCGCTGGGGTCGCGACAGCCTGTGGAGCCTGTTGCATTCCACTCCATGGGTCGGAGACTGCCGGTCGAGCGGTAGGCATTGCGACCCGGGCCTGCGGTGCCTGTGAAGCCACCCGAGCCTGAGGCGCGTTGATCGTCGGCCGCGAACTAGGAACCGACACTTGAGCCGGGGCAGCGGTCATGGCCGCAGTCCTTGGCGCGGCAGTCGGGACGGCGACACGAGACGGAGCCGAGATCCCGCCGAGTGCGCCGGCAGGAAGCGAAGCCTCCACACTGCGAGGTGACCCAATTCTCCCGGCGAAGTTGGTAGGAGCGGCGATGCTCGGCGATGCCGTGACAGTCGGCGTCGTGATCGTTGGTGCCGCGACAGGTGCAGAGCGAACCGGTGCCTGCGAGACCATCGGGTTCACCGACGCCAGAGAGGCGTTGAGCCGTCCTTCTAGAGCACGGGGTGAACCGACCTGTCCTGCAAAGTTCGTGCGAGTCGGTACGGTCGGCGCCGTCATGGCAGGCGTGACAGCCTGCGCGGTTGTCCTAGGCGCTGCGGTTGGTGTCGTGGCCGCGGCAGCAGGCGAGATGCCGACTACGCTTCCGAGGCTGAACGGTGATGCTGGAGCCGTGCGAAGAGATGCAGCCGAACGGGTCGGCTCGAATGTACCCAGACGATCAGCGACGTTCTGCGCCTTCACACCTGACAGAGGTTGGCCGAGACCTGCCGTCACGCTCTGAGGTGCAACGCGATCGGACAGTCTGCCTGCGGTCTGTGTTGGTCGGCTATCCGCATATCGGTCCAACATCGCTGCCGGCATCTGAGCCGGGAGGCTCGGGCCGAAGCGGGAGGCGTCTGGCGCAGCTCGTGACGCGCTCTGCATGACCTGCGTCGGACGAGCCGAGGGTGTCGGGACGCCAGTCGTCGTGTTCAGACCAATGCGCCCGCCTCGAATGGCTTGGGCTGATAGTGAGGATGGCAGCGATCCCGCCGCACTGACCGCAACAGAAGTCTGAGGCTGACCAGCGAGCGCACTAGAGAGTGTTGGCATGGGGCGCTGCGCGAACGAAGGCGTCGGGACACTGCGAGGCGCGGAGGCCATGGCGACATCAATTGCTGCCTGGGCGCCTGTTTTCTGCGTCGGCTGACGATAACCAAGAGCCGTGCCAATGGAACGGTTCTGCGGGTCGCTATAATAGCGGTGTCCGCTGGTCGAGGTGACGTGCTGAAGACCGGACGGGAGGTTCTTCGCCGCCTTCGGTGTGGCGTAGAACGTACCGGTGTGGACCGGGCCTTTGGTCTGCACTTCGCGGATGGCCTGTTCTGCCAGATCACGATAGGCGCCGACACCCTTGGGCAAAGCTCGGCCGTAGGCGTTGAATTCTCGGCTGTTGGCGACGATTTGCTGCGGCGTCAGGCCCGTGAGTGCTGCTCGGTTGGCGATGGCGGAATAGATCGCCTTCATATCGGCAAGGCGCTGAGCCTTAGTGCCGCTGGTCGCTTCACCCAGCACAACGTCAGTGACGGATCGAGCGACCATCTATCCGTCCTTTCGTGCTGAACTTGGGAACGAGGTCGCCCCGCCTGCCGAAGCGGACGGGGCTGTGTGTGCGAGAGCGGCGTTGCAACGTTACCTCGCGGTCGGCAATACCAACCCCTTGGAACCGCTCTCACCTATGCGCCCTCTCGGGCATTCTGTCAGGACGGGCTACCTAACAATCTCCTGGCACTCCCTCACTGTCCATAGACCCATCGGGCGCGCGCTGTTGTGCGCGCCCGACACCTCCGCCCTCCTTCGGGCCTTTCGGCTGCGGTGGAGTCTGGAGAAGGCGCTTTAGAACCTCGTCCCGTTTCTGGCCATCGGAGTTTGCCATGGAAAACCTATCGAAATCAGAGGCGCGCGATTTGGCGAGTGCGATGGAATTCGAGAAAACTTAATGCTTCTCGCTCAGCTGATTGAGCCCTCACTCCTCCAGAGCAAGGATTGTTCAGCGCTCGATCCAATAGCTCGAAAGCTAGGGTTGGCGGTACAGATCCCGTTCCATCCTCCCCAATGAACCCAGACTCTTCCAAGGCCTCAATGAGGCGAGCCATCATGCCAGCAGTGATCTCTATATCCAGATCCTGACGCATGAAATCTTTCCTACGCTTCGATCTTGGTTGCAGAGGCCCGATTTGAACGGGCGACCTTCAGGTTATGAGCCTGACGAGCTACCGGGCTGCTCCACTCTGCTGAACTGATGGATTTAACGGCGTTTCTCGCCTTGGGCGCACCACGCCATCTTAAAAACGAACTTGGAGCAAACGCGATCGCTAGTCAACCCCTCTTTTGTGACATGATGGTGCGGTGGATGGCATTGCAGCCAATGCGCAGCGAGCCGACGAGAGCCGCCGACATCTTGTCCTCGCAGACAATGGTTTCGAGCGCCATGATGGACATCGCATCAGCATCGAGACACACGCGGCGGATCTCGGCATACCGTGCTCGCGATCGTGCGCAATGTTGCGCGTAGGCATCGCTTTCGTTATCCACCCCAATGTGACGGCCACCGCCCGATAGCTCGGAGCTAGAGCGAGGCGAAGGCGGTGCAGAGATGGCCGAGAGGTAAGCCTTGCGACGACGGGCGAACTCCATGCCCGCCTCATACACAGCTTCAGCCATCCCCTCTTTGCCTCGAACAGGACCAAGCTCGCCTTGGAGGTACATGCGGCCGAAGACAGACCCGGCCTTGTCGGACAGGGCGTCATTGGCTGCGATGCCGAAGAGGCGAACACGGGCGGCCGTGGCGACCGACACGATGTCCTTCTGCTTCTCGATAGCAGCGTGGTTCACGTCACCAGAGGGATAGCGGGGGACGCCCAGCTTCTTGTTGTGGCCGCCTCGACCGCGCTTCTTCTTTTCGCTGGCGGTTCTCATGCGGAGGGCTCCAAAACGCGGTAAGCTACGATCTCATGCCCGAACATGGCCTCCGGCTCCCAAACCCAGTGGCTATTTCGCGGGTCTTGGGCATGCCATTCACCAGCGAAATCGTTGAGCATACAGCCGTCCTCAAATCGAATATCGACGGCTGTCTGTGGCGCAACTGGCAGCGCCTTGCCATCATGCTTAATCCAACCGCTCATGCCACCTCCCTCACGCTGTACGCTTTCCCGCCGTGCTCAAAGGCCCCGGCCTTGATGATGTTGAGCAACCGACGCTCGGAGACGCAGGCCGACATGACGAGGCCTAAGCATACACCAGGCACAGTCAAAACAGCGACAAGTGAAGCCATCAATCCACCTCTTCGCGGCCAAGAGGCAGCACCGGGATTGAGTACTTCTGTGCTTTCTCGGGCCAGACGCGGAGAGCATGAATGATTGTCGTATGGTCTCGATCGAACAAGCGCCCGATCTCTGACAAGCTCATCCATGAGCAACGACGAGCGACTTCGTAGATCGCCTCGTATCGAGCGATGACGACTGACTGAGCGCGGCTTGGCCCCAGCAGAGCTTGCATGGGCATGTCTCTGCGCTTGGAGACCTCAGCCATGGTGCCGCGAGCGGAAACCCTCGCGCCAGTCTCCATGTCCTTAAGCGTCTCTTTCAGTTCGGCTATCTTCTCGTCTTTTGCGGCGAGCTGCTTGCGAAGCTGCGCAACGATCTGCGAGGCGTTGGCGGCGGCCTCAATCGCAGCCGCATCCAGCGCGCGTCTCTCTCGGATGCTGGCGTTAATTTTGGTGGCGGATGCGGAGATCATGCTCCCATGCTCCTATGGTCGTTGGAAAAGATGAGGGGTGCGGCGGCAACCAGCTCGGCGCGGATCGCCTGAGCAACCTCGCGGTGCTCCTTCTGCGTTCCCTCCGCCTCGCGCTGGTCGAGGTAGTGCAACCAGGAGCGGAAGGTGCCGGACATGTAGAGGGTGGAAGGCGTCAGCCCCTCAGGCAGAACGGCGCGGGCGACTTCCTTGGCGATGCCATTCTGAATTGCCCACTCATAGGCTGCAGCACACGCATCCGCGACGTGCATCTGCCGTAGCTTCCACTCGTGATATACCTCGCTGTCATCATCAATATCGACGCTTGCTTGCCGGTTCGTAGGGTGTTGCCCCCGTGCTTCCCGCAAGACCGGCTCGACGCTGGCCTCGGCATATCGCTGGCTGAACTCCTGGAAGGAGAACGAGCGGTGGCGAAGCATCTGACGGGCGGTATCGCGTGTTGTGATCACCTCCAGCGTGGCTGACGCCATCTCCGCAGGGGACCAGTGCTTGTTTCGGATGAGGTAGGCCAGCAAACGCGCATCGGTCTCGCGGTTGGCCTGGTTGCCGGGGTTGGAGACGCGGGCGGCGTAGACGATGAACTCTTCGGCCGTTTTGCATTCCGGCACGAGAGGCTGGGTGATGGCGACGAGACGGGCGGTGTTCATTAGCTGGCCTTCTGCATTTGGAAAGTGTCGATGGCGGGAAGCTTGGCGAAGGTACCCGTCTTGGCCGGCGCATCAGGGATGCCAGCGGCGTCTAGGGCTTCCTTCGTGATGGGGTTGGGATCGACATAGGCGGGGATGATGCTCTGGCCTTGGGTTCGTTCTGCCAGAGCGCCAGCCTTCAGCCGGGCGATAGCCGCCTCTCCGCGAGCGCGAGCTTCCGGCGAGAGAGGCCCATAGCCTTCAGCCTCGCTATCGAGCTGGCGCTGTTCGTCGGCCATCTTCCGAGCACGGCCTAGCTTCAGGCGCCAGGGGTCCACGATGCGGGCCAACTCGCGACCAACCATCGCGGCCTTCGGCATGAAATCCGGGTTGTGGCCTTCGACAGAGCCACGAATGAAGTTCGTGCCCGCGTCGATGATCGCCCAGACGGGGTAGCCCCTCATCGCGAGGAGATAACCGTTGTTCAATTCGACACGCTCTTCGGCTTTCGAGGGCGGCGCGAACGCGAAGTGCCGATAGAGCTTTTCAAGTGTCCTGAGGCACTGCTCTTCGTTCGCGGCTTCGAGGATGCGATCAAGCCGCATAACCTCAATTTGGAGGTTGCTCTGCGCGCCCATCGCGATCAGGTCCACGACCCGGGCGGTGGCGATGCGGTTAGTGATTATGGTTGGCACGGACATCGATCGTCATCCCTGGGTCATTGCGCCAATCGTTAGGGTTTGAAGGTTGCCTCGCGGCGAGCATTTCCCTGGTCGTTTCAATCATCAGGTCTGCGCCGGAAGGCTTTGAAGAAGCTCGGGATACATCTCGGCAAGCCGCAGCGATCCATGACGCCGGCTCGCCTATCCGGTCGATTTCGGCTTGCCGAATTTTCGTGAGAACTAGCCTGCAATCGTCCTTGGCGTCGCGAAGGCATTTCCCAATGAAGGACTTGGATGCTTGGATCGTCTTCCCCGTCTGGCGAGCAAGGCTTTCTGCTCCTTCAGTCCAAAGAAGATCACGATAATCTTTGGCCGACGCGGCGGAAGTCGCGGCAGATGCGTTAGCATCTGATATTTCTGTATCTGTATCTGCCTCTGGGCGTTTATCAGAGTTCGCTTGCGTTCGCTTGCGTTCGCGCCACTGTTTAGCCCGTTCAGCAGCGCCATCTTCCCTTTTGGGTTGCCGCTTATCCCAACCCGTAAGCTTCATGCCATCAAGGACCTTGCCTTGCATGGCATCGGTAATTGCGCGGACATCTTCGATTTCCATGTCAAGCGCTGCGGCAACATCCTCATCTTCCCATGATGTCAGTTCGCCGCGTTCGTTTGCGTTCGCACTGGCGTTCGTCATCATGAAAATGAATACGGAGAGAACAGCGGTGATGGGCTGACCAGACCGGCGGGCTACGGAGCGCCACTTCGGGTCGGTCGGCATATCGTGCCAAAGGCGGACCCAATCAGTCATCAGACTGGTCCTCCCTGTGCATGGTCAGCAAATTGCGCATGACCTCATCCGCACAATCGAAAGCGGATCGGTGAATATCGGAACCTGTAAACCGCAAAACCCTCCAGCCAGCAGCTTGCATCTCCCTATCTCTACGCCGATCGCGAGATACGGTTTCTTTCGTGATGTTGTGGAACGCATGGCCGTCGCACTCCACAACAACCATCTTTTTGTCATTTGCAATGTAAAGCCCTGCAACAAAATCGGCTCTGTACCCTAGCAAATCAACTTGAGGGGTAATGTAGAAAACGGCCTTGCTGCCGGACCTAAGGTTTGCCTGGGACTTCGGGAAAATTTCCACATCGACGCCCGCCGATCTGGCAGCCATAACAAAGGCCACCCCGAATGCCACCTCAATTGGGCTCTCACAATACTGTTCGAATTGCTCTTCAAGCTCATAGGCAAGGTCGGCATTGTAATCGATTAACGACTGGAAAAAGCCGTTGGGAAGCTTGCTCATGACGCCCTCACGATCTCGACTTCGACGCCGAAGAGCGCTCGGACGAGCCTCCGCTTGAGGGCGGACACGGGCGTGTCCATCCCCTTCACGTCCTCGACGCGCTGGCGCTTCTGGCGGTTGTCCCAATAGGAGAAGTCCGCCCGATAGGTGCAGACGACCACGGCCTTGTCGCCTACGGTGCAGGCGAAAGGCTCTTGCAGCTTCAAGTCCGATATCTCGCCGGCACGCTCCAGCAACCGCAGCTCCATGAAGCGGCGGGCCTCGGCCTTACTGTCGAACGTGATGCCGTCTACTTCCGTCTTCTGAGCGCGGTATTTGTTCTTCATCAGGCACCTACCGGCATCTGAGCAACGGAGGCTTTGGTGGTGCGCAGGGCGTCATAGATGTTGGACTTGCACGAGACACGCTCGAAGCGGTCCAGGAGCGCATCCGCAATCTCGTCGTAGCTCGCGCCATCAGCTTTCATAGAAGCGGCGAGAGTGATCTCGTCGTCGCTCCAGCGGCGATGTTGGCGCTCTGCGCCGGCATAGGGGATACGGCGCATGAATCAGGCCTCCGAAGCCATGCCGAGGGCTTCGAGGTAGAGATCGAGAATGGCAGACTGCTCCTGCCGCTCCTGTGCGTCCTGCTTGCGCAGCGACACGACCTTGCGCAGCACCTTCGTGTCGAAGCCGTTGCCCTTCGCCTCGGCGTAGACATTGGCGATGTCTTCGGAGATGGTGGCCTTCTTGGTTTCGAGATTTTCGATGCGCTCGATGATGGAGCGGATCTGGTCTTGTGCGACGGCATCGGTCATGGCGTTGACTCCTCGTTGTCTCGTTCAGGAAAGCGTTCGCGCCTTCGCGTCAGCCGCCTTCGCAGCCAGCTCGCGAACCGCTGCTTCAGCGCGCTCCACAGCATCGGTTTCTCCCAGGGTGGCTCGTTCGATTGCGAGCTCGTGCTGAAGCTTGGAAATCTGCCGCTCGACTTCAGCGAGGTATGCGGCGCGGATACGGGAGAAGAGACCCGCTTCGATGGTCTTGTTTCGGCCCTTGCGAAGCCGCTCCACCTGCCAGACAGTGAGCCCATAGCGGCGGGCGATGCGGGCCATGGCGCCCGATAGATCGCCCTCCCCGCGAGCTTCGCGCTCGACCATGACCTTCACGTAATTGGATGCGGTAGCTGCTGGCATGGCGGGTGCCTCACGCCCTGAATTCGGGTGCGTCACGCTCGGTCTCCAGTGTCATCTTCGGGACATGGAGACGGACCGATTTGGTTTTTCGGGCTACCTGGAAGCGCGCATCTGGGGAGATCGGCGCAACCGGGAACGAATGGAGAAAGGCGCGGCGGGGACGCGAGACAAAACCCCGCCGCTCAGACACGGCCACAGGACGAGAGAGGAAACTGCAGCCGATGGAGGAGCGCATTCAGACAGTCTCCCGGGTATCGACGGGAGCCAGCAGTTTGCGAAACTGGTCTAGGCGTGTTTCGGAGAGAGGCCGGAAACGGCGAGCATCGAAGCCGGCGAAAAAATAGACGCCCCGTTCATGCCGCCGCTTGATCTCAGACAGAATGAGAAGAGGAGCGCTTGTTCTGTGGTGAGCCTCAATGGCGGAGACGGTGTAAACCGTTCCCTTTTGAAGCCCGTCCAAACAGTTTGTAGTCAAAACTCCAGGACCATTGAACCCAATCAAGCTGTCATTCACGCACACACACCGCATGCCGGGTTGCCACACGGTCATCTCAGTGGCTCCGCGCTGCGTTGCGACGAGCCTCGTCAATGAGGCTGTTCACCTGCTTGCGGCCGTGAACCGTGTCCTCTCCGTACAAGCGGACTGTGATCTGCGAGATCGACAGCTCTTGCTGCTGGTAGAGGGCATAGACCTGCGTTGCGAGGGAGATGCCGCCGTGACGGGTGATGTTGGCTTCGTGGTGGCGGGTCATGCTGCGACGCCGGGGCGCATGGCGGCTTGAACGCTGCGTGACCGCAGAAAAGCAAGCCGCGTGAGATGCATGTCAGAAGCCGTGACCTTGCCATCGCTGATCTCAACGATCTTAGCGACTACGTCGGCATCTGGTCTGCTACGGCCAGTTTCCCAGCGCCAGATTGTGCCGGCGCCTGAGGCGTCATCGAGGCCGAGGGCTTCCGCAACCCTACGGGCGCTCAAGCCTGCCTCTTCTCGCCAATCCTTTAGAGACTTCATTCCAAGGGCTCCAGTGTGGAGGCCTTAATATCGCACATTCTGCGATATCTTCAAGTTGGAACATCAAATTTCATGCGATACGCATTTTCTGCGATGGCTGGTAGCGGTTGTGGCATGGACAATCGCATCAAGCATTTTCGGGATTCGAGAAAATGGACGCAGTCCGACCTAGCGGACGAGTTGGGTGTTTCCTGGCAAACCGTTAGCCGAATGGAAAATGCGCACACGCGCATAATGCCCAAGCACGAGACCCGGCTATCTGAGATTTTCGGCGTAGATCCGTCGGATATCTACGTTGCCTCTGAGGCGGGCGAAGCCGACGATACGGTTTTGGTGCCCGTTCTTTCGCGCATTAGCGCTGGCAAGTTCCGCAATCAGGACGGGGTTCGAGAAGCGGATATTGAGCGCCACATCAAGGTCTCCCACCTTCCGCGTGGTGACTGGTTCGCGTTGGAAGTGGATGGCGACTCAATGGACCGGCTAGCCCCTCCGGGTTCGGTCGTGATCGTGAACCGCGCCGAGCACGATCCGATGGATGGAAAACACTACATTTTCTCGCTGGACGATGGCGCTGCGACCTTCAAACAGTTTCGGAAAGAGCCCGAGCCTATGCTCGTGCCGCAATCCTTCAACCCAAACCACTACGCTGTACCTGTCGGAGAGCGAGAGCTTTACGTCTTCGGCCGGGTGCGTCGCGTAATAACGGATCTCTGATGGCGGGCTGTTAGATGCCGTTTGATGATGAGAAATACGACGGAACAGCGACCCGTGGAGACGTTGCCTACGTCGCGCTGGTCGCTGCCAGCGGGCTTCTAGCGATACAGCGAGCACTGGCCTCCATTGCGATGGACGGAAAGCCTTCCGTTGAAGCCATAGAGAAGATTGGCAAGGCATCTGAGGATTTGAACAAGGCCTTCGAGACGTTAACGGGGTGGCATGATGGGAGCCGTTGACGAATCTAGGCAGGCTGACTTCGAGGCCAAAACCGCAGCGGCGCAAGCTCGTCGCCAGGATCATCCCTCGACAACAGGGGGTGGCGGGGGCACATATGACGGCATGGAAACTCGTGTAGCCAAGCTCGAAAGCGATATGACCGACATCAAGGTGCTCCTGGGGCGCATTGATGAGAGGCTGATAGCTATGAGCGCGGTGATGGTCACGAAGTCTGACCTTGCTGATGTCGAAAATCGCCTCAGCGATCGGATCGGGCGGGTAGAGTCTCGGGTTAGCCATATCGAAGGGGCGCTAGAGGCGAAGATGAGTACATCTCAGTTCGTCCAGTATGGGACTGGGTTGGCGGCCCTATCAGTCGCGGCGATCACCTTGCTTTTGAAGTGGCCCATCATATCAACATTCTTCACCGCCACCCCTTAGTCGCCCCCCCTATTAGCGCTTCCTAGCCCCGCCTGAGCGATCCGGCGGGGCTTATTTTTTGCCAAAAATTTTCTGCGAGCAGTGCGCCTAGGTAGCGTGCCTCTCACTTTATATCGCATATTTTTCGATAATGGTCTTGTCGAGCATCGCATAAAGTGCGATATTGCCTCCATCCCCAGACGATGGAGCGCCAAGATGGCCCGCAACGAAGCCCACGATCCCGGCCCCTTCTTCACAGTCGCCGACGAAGACATTCGCGGCGAGTACGGCAACCAGCGTGACGATCACGGCCGGTTCTTCTGCGGCCTGATGTACGGGCTCTCCATCACCGCTGGTGTGATGTTCCTCGCCTACTTCATGTGGGTTGGAATGGGCATCGCCAAGGTAGACGCCCTTCGCCATCAGGAAGCCTTCAGCGGCTATCGCACTGCTTCGACGGAGCAGGGACGATGAGCGCCTTCATGGCAATGCTGACATCGCCCGTGAAGGGTCTGCGTCGGCTTCCCCCATACCGTCCCGCAGTTGGCACTCAATGTGAAGTGTCTGGTCCGAATTGCGATAACGACGAAGGCTATACGTGGAGTGACACGACCGTTTTATGGTCGGACGACACTTTTGTTCTCTACGGCAGGCAGGGTTACTGGCCTGTCCTGAACAAGTGGGAGCATTGCCTCTTCCGCTCTGCCGCCATCGCCAAGGCGGAGGGCCGAGCATGACGCCGCGTACCGACAAGCTCCCCGCCCGCATCCTCATGGTCTCCATCATCCTCACCGCCGCGCTGGTTCTCTACCTCGCGCATAGCCTCGGAGCATTCGCATGAACATGCTCTCTCACAGCCGCTTCAGCACCTATCAGCCAGCAGAAGGCCCGGCCAACGCTACGATCGATCTCGACGTGCCCATGTACGTCGGCGGCGCCTACTTCTGCGACTTTCAGGCCAAGGTCTCTTTCATCCGTGACGAGACAGACCGAGACGGCTTCAGCGTCGAAGAGATGACGGTCGTGGATCTTCGGGGCGGATACCCCGGCAAGATCGTGCGTCGGTACAACGGCGGCGGTCCGCTCGAACACGACATGGCCTGCGCGATCCTCAAGGAGTTTCACGCGGACGGTTCGCTCCGTCGCGCCGAAGAAGCCATGAAGAAGGCGGAAGCGGCATGAGCAACGCCCTCACCCACATGGATACGGCGCCCGTTGCAGAGCGCCAGCCTGTCACTCCGATGGAGATGCTGAACAATGCCCTTGCCAAGGGCGCAAGCGTCGAGATGCTGGAGAAGCTTCTGACACTTCAGGAAAAGTGGGAGTCGGGGCAGGCACGGCGCGCCTTTGACGCTGCCCTGTCGGCTGCGAAGTCCGAAATTCCGGTCATCCTGAAGAACGCCAGCGGACACAACAACAAGCGGTACGCGGACTTCGCGGCCATCGCCCGTGTGGTCGATCCGATCATCTCCAAGCACGGCCTGTCCTACCGGTTTCGCACGCGGCAGGACGAGCGAATCCATGTGACCTGTGTCCTCTCTCACGAGGCTGGCCACAGCGAAGAGAACACGCTTGCCGGCCCTGCCGATAGCTCGGGAAGCAAGAACGCTATTCAGGCGATCGGCTCCACACTGACCTACCTCCAGCGCTATTCTCTGACGCAGGCTCTTGGGCTCGCGGCCTCTGAAGATGACGATGGTCGCACCGCGAACGTTCGTTCGGTCGACACTATCAGCGAGGATCAGGTGATCCAGATCCGCGAGATGCTGGAAGCCACGAACTCGAACGTGAAAGCCTTCTTAGAGGTAGGCCGGTACGAGCGCTTGGAAGACATCCTCGCGAGCGACTTCGACAGCGCCATGCGGATGTTGAAGCAGAAGGCGGCGCGCCGGTGAGCCCTCAGGTCTTCGACATGGAACAGGGCGGGCCGGAATGGTTCGCCGCGCGCGCCGGCATCCCGACCGCCAGCATGTTCGCCACCGTCCTTGCCAAGGGCAAGGGGGACACCGCGAGCAAGACGCGCCGCACCTACATGCTCAAGCTCGCCGGCGAGATCCTGACTGGCGAGCCCATGGAGAGCTACACGAACGCGCACATGGAGCGCGGCCGGTCCATGGAGGACGACGCGCGCCGCGCCTACGCCTTCATGGCTGACGCCGACCCCGATCTCGTCGGGTTCATCCGGTCCGGCCAGAAGGGGTGCAGCCCCGATAGCCTTCTCGGCGCCGATGGCCTTTTGGAGATCAAGACCAAGCTCCCGCACATCCTGATCGACGTGCTTCTGCGCGGTGAGATCCCGCCCGAGCACATCGCACAGTGCCAGGGCCAGCTTTGGGTCGCGGAACGGGAATGGGTGGACTTCGTGGCCTACTGGCCCGGCCTGCCCTTGTTCGTGAAGCGCGCCTATCGCGACGAGGCCTATATCGCGGACCTCTCCAAGGCCGTGGACCTCTTCAATGATCAGCTGGCCGATATGGTCGCGCAGGTGAAGGCGTTCGAACCGCCTCAGGCGGTGGCGGCATGAAGACCCCCGCCTTGATCTTTGATTGGGACGGCGAGTGCCTTCGTCCGGCCGCCCCGTACATGGCGAAGCTGGCTGACCGCCACCTGACGATCGGCGAGCGCTATCGCATGTCGGCTGAGGAAGAGCGTTCGATCGCCTCGCACAACCACTACTTCGCGGCCCTGCATGAGGCCTGGGTGAACCTGCCCGAGGGCATGGCCCGCGACTTCCCGAGCGCCGAGCACCTCCGCCATTATGCGCTGATCGCCACCGGCTACTGCGACAGCCAGACGATCACCTGCGCTTCGAAGGCAGAAGCTGTTCGGATTGCCGCCTTCATGGAGCCCATCGACCCGTTCTCGGTCGTTACGGCGCGCGAAGCCACGGTGACGCGCTTTGTCGCTCGCTCGCAGTCCATGAAGGCCATGGGCAAGCAGGAATTCCAGCAGTCGAAAGATCGTGTGCTCGATTTCGTCGCGCAGATGATCGACACCGACGCCAAGAGCCTGACGCAAGTGAGGGCCGCGTGATGTCCATGATCCGCTTCCCCGACACTGCCTTCTCTCTTGACCGCCACGACAAGACGACGAAGCGCATCGAAGACAAGGATCACCTCGCCTTCATCCGCACACTGCCGAGCGTCGTATCGTTCCAGACCGGTGTTGAAGCCTGCCACATCCGCTTTGGCGAGCCTCTCCATCGCAAGCCTAAGACAGCGGGTGGACGAAAGCCGGATGACTGGCACGTCCTGCCACTGACGCCGGAAGAGCACCGCGAACAGCACTCCATGAACGAACGGCACTGGTGGACCCGACAAGGTTTCACCGACCCGGTTGGCGTGGCTTTGAAGCTGTACGAGGTCACCGGCCAGTTCAACGAAGCCATTGAGATCATTCGCGCTGCCCGTCGTGAGGCCCGCCGATGAGTGACCTTTCCCGAAATCACGCCGCTCTGGCGATGCAATTGAGGCCTAAGATGAAGGACATCACCCACACGCCCGGGCCTTGGCATGTCGCAATGCGGCAGCGAATTGGCATCACAGTCCGCGCAGCCGAAGAGAAGCCGATCGCTGATATCTGGCAGAACGGCGATGACCCAATGGCCAACGCCCGTCTGATCGCCGCCGCGCCCGATCTGCTAAAAGCGCTCCAGACCATCGCTCACATCGCGCACCACAACTTCGGCCGTCAGACCGAGAAGCTGGCCGACATCGAGCCGATCGCTCGCGAAGCCATTTCCAAAGCCTCCCCCAATCTTCCCTCCGCAAGCCAGGAGGGCGGGGAATGAAGGACTGCGCCATCTTCCTCTGCGACCGGACTGGCGTTGCAGCCCAACCTTGGGCTGAGGCCGGCATTGAATGCTTCTGCGTTGATGTTCAGCATTCGATACGCCGCGACCGCACCGAGGGTCTGATCCATTTCGTCTGGGGTGATGCCCGCTCGTGGACGCCGCCCGAAGGCTATCGACCCATCTTCGTGGGCGCATGGCCTCCCTGCACCCATGTTTCAGTCAGCGGCACCCGCGATCACGGAAAGAAGCGCGGCCACATGCTGCGCGACGCCTTGGAAATCTTCGAGGCGTGCCGTCAGTCCATCGCTTGGTCAGGGGCTCCGGGCTTCCTCGAAAACCCTGTCGGCATCCTTTCGAGCATCCCGCACATCGGCAAGCCGGGTCACTACTTCCACCCGGCCGACTACACCGGCTGGTGCGAGGATGACCACTACACGAAGAAGACCTGCATCTGGCCCATGAACGGGTTCGTCATGCCGCCCAAGTTGGTCGGCCAGCAATTCTCCGGTGTCGTTCCCGACAACCGCATCCACTTCGCAAGCCCGTCAGACGATCGAGGCGACATCCGGAGCGCTACGCCGCTCGGTTTCTCGCGCGCCGTCTTCCACGCCAACGCGCCCGCGCACCTTCGCGAAAGGCTCGCCGCATGACCAAGACCCCATCAGCCACGCCTTCCGTGAGCGTGGAGAGCGAAGAGTATGTGCTGGTTCCGAGGGAGCCCACGCGCGAGATGGTGGACGCTGGCCGCATCTATGGCTGGGACGATCCCGAGCACGAGGCAAGCTGCATCGGCCATCCTGAAACGCGCGCGAGCATCTACCGCGCCATGGTTGCAGCCGCCCCAAATCCGACGCCTGATTTCGTGCAGGTGCCCTACGACGATTTCCACTCTGCCTACGGTCATGTCCCGCGCTCAAAGATGTCGCCATACCGCTGTCTCAAGACACGGCTGCGGTCTCTCTTGCGCGCTGATGATTTGGACCACGCTGACGAGGCCGAAGCCTTGGCCGCCGCTCCTGCCCCCAACCCCTCACCGGCCGCAAAGAGCGGGGAAGCCGAGGCGGCGGCAAACTATGACGGTTGGAAGTCGATCGACACGGCACCGGAGGACGAGCACGTACTGCTATCCACTACGGGAGGTCATGTGGGCGAGGCCCTCATGCTCATTGATGAAGACACCGGCCAGCAGAAATGGACATGGGCTGGTGGCCCAGTGTCAAAATTTCATCAGCCGCTTGGGTGGATGCCAATGCCCAAAGCTCTCTCAAAGCCTGTTCTTTCCGATCTCCGCAATGGCGGGTTCGATGGCCCGACAGGAGCCGAATAAACATGTCTATTTCACACACGACCCGCTCGGCTTCATTTGATGAGGTTGTCAAAGAGATGGATCGGCGCGGACATGTGATCGAAGCGCTTGAGGCGAAGATCGCCGCCCTCGCCACCCCTTTACCCCAGCCGGCAGATGCCGTGCGGGAGGGTGCAGAAGCCGCCGACCTTTTCGTAAAGCTCTTCTTGTCGTTCGTAGGACGCGATCGCGGGACAGACCGCTTCGAAAAGACGATGGACGACCTAACGGCAGAAGCCGCAAAGGTCGTGGACAAGATTGAGGCCGTCCGCGCCGCCCTCACCGAGCCAGCCCCGGCTACGATCGGCAACCCTGCGACGGAAGAAGAGTGGCAGGATCGCAACGGCCTGAGTTCGGACGAAACCTCCGAGCCAGCCCCGGCCGGGGAGGCAGTGGAGCCGGTCGCTTGGACGTACGAATATCTTTGTGAGGGGTACTGGACGTCAGCACTGGAAGGCTACCGCCCAAAAGCCGCCCCCTCTATTCGGAACATTCGCCCCCTCTACGCCCACCCCGCCCCCGAAGACACCGCGCGCCTGCGGGAGGATTTGGAACGGGCAAATGCTAAAGCGAACGGTTTCACCAAAGCCTATGGCATGCGGTTGGCTAGATTTGTAACTCAAGCAGAAGAACTTGAAGTCACGAAGCGCGATCGTGACGATGCGCGGAAGGCGCTAGAGGCGGCGCAGACGAAGGTGGCGGTTCTTGATGGGCTGCTGACCGCGAAGGACGTGTGGTTTGACTTCGGGTCTGGGTTCCGCGCTCATTTCAGCTTCGAACCCTTCACGGACAGCCCGTGGCGGGCTGATCTACACGGCCTCCACGCCGCCGCCCGCTCCGCTTCCAGGGAGGCCACCCGATGAGCAAGGGCAACGACCTGATCGAGCGTCTGCGCGAACCGTTGGCAACCGAAAAGACTATGCAGCGCTGGGATGCTTGGCGCCGCTACCATATGGATGGCGGCAAAGCGACTTGGACTAGAGACGAATTCGAGAGCCTTCTTGAAAGTCTGGACGAGGATCGATGTGATGCTCTCGCCACCATCGCCAGCCTCTCCGAAGCGCTGGCAGAGGCGGAGAAGAAGGGGGCTGAGGACGGCTGGATGCCAATCGAGACGGCGCCGAGAGATGCTGAGGCGGTTCTCATCACAGGCGGCACGTGGCTCTACAGTGAGAGCTTTGCAGATGGCATGTGCGATTGGACCGCTATTGCCACCTTCGATCCAAACGCATCAGGCGACCATAAATGGAATGGCGGCAACGGCACTGAGTACGACGGCATCTATTATCACAATCCAACTCACTGGCGCCCCCTTCCACCCCCGCCCCGCGATCTCTCCCAAGGAGGCCAGCCATGAGCGAGAAGCTGACGGAGGCTTTCGGGGTACTGATGGATCGCGTCGTGAACCCCACTTGTGACGAGTGCGGAATTTCACTCAATTTGCGCGGTCGCAATCACTGGGGAGCCCACCTTTGCGTCGTCTGCCAACAGCGCGGGCGACTGGAAATGCGAGCTCGTCACGCAGACGCAATGAGCCAAGAGAGGCCAGATAGGAAGATCCACACGGTAAAGCTGCCTGAAGCAATGCAGCGCGAGTTCGCCGCTGGCCGCGCCGCGATCTCTCGCGAGGATGGGGAGCGGTGATGGGACAGCAAATCACGCCTACCGCTGGGATTGGGCCGGATGTTCCCGTTCGCCTCTCTGATGCCTGCCGCCTCTTCCTAGGCGGCATGATCACTCCAGCCAGCCTCAGAACCGAAGCCCGCAAGGGTAATCTTGAAATGCTGCGAATCGCGGGCAAGGACTTCGTCACCCGTTCCGCATTGGAGGCTATGAACCAGAAATGCCGCGTCCAAAGTCACCCCCAAGGCTCCAGCGTCGCGCCGACCGCCCGACCGATGCGGAGCGCGCAGCCGGCATCGTCCGCTACAACTGGGTCATCCGAGACGGAGACAAGTACGTCCGCACAGGATGCGCTGAGGCTGACCGCTCAGAGGCTGAGAGAAAGCTCGCGGAATACCTCGGCGAGAAGCACGACCCGGTCCACAGAAACAGCGCAAGTGCTGAGCTTGAGATAGCGGACATCCTCAACGTCTACGGCCGGGAGAAAGGACCCGACACGGCTCGCCCGGCTGAAACGGCATCCGCCCTACTCCGCCTTGATGCCTTCTGGGGGAAGATGAAGGCCTCCGACATTCTCGGCCCGACCTGTCGGGCGTACACCGAACACAGAGGGCGGCCTGCTGCAGCAAGACGCGATCTGGAAGTCCTGAGAGCCGCCGTAAAGCATTACAAGCGGGAGTACGGCATGGAGGCCGAGCCGGTCTTCACCTTGCCTCCCAAATCAATCCCGCGAGAGCGCTGGCTGACCCGGGACGAAGTCGCAAAACTGGTCTGGGTCTGCTATAGATCGAAGGGAAACGACAAGCGCCTTCACCTCGTTCGGTTCATCCTCATCGCCGTTTATACAGGCACTCGGCATGATGCGATCCTTCGGCTTCAGTGGATGCCGAATACGACTGGGGGATGGGCGGATCTGCAGAGCGCCCGCCTCTATCGACGCCCAGCCCTAACCCGCGAGACGAAGAAGAGAACGCCGACCATCCGCATTCCCGACCGTCTGCTGGCTCACATGCGGCGCTGGAAGAAACAGGACCAAGGAATCCTCAATGTGATCCACTACCAAGGTCGGGCAATTGGCCGGTTGGAGAAGTCGTTTCGAAGTGCCCGGGAGGATGCTGGGCTAGGAGAGGACGTGATCCCTCACGCTCTTCGGCATACAGCTATCACCTGGCTCATGCAGGCGGGCGTGAACATCAACGAGGTGTCGGGTTTCACAGGGGTGACGACTGAGGAGCTGCAGCGGACCTACTGGCATCATTCGCCAGACTTTCACTCCAGCATCGCCACGGCTCGAATGTCACGAAAACCGCGTATCTGAGCGAATATCTGAGCGAATTTTTGGAGGAAGAGGAAGTCGGTATGCCTAAGGCCTTGAGAGTGTTGGTCGGAGTGGCAGGATTTGAACCTGCGACCCCCTCGTCCCGAACGAGGTGCGCTACCAGGCTGCGCTACACTCCGTGGCCGAGCGGGGATATAGCCAAACGCAGATGAGTCCGCAACACCTTTCCACGCTCGGCGGGCGGAATTTCGAAAGAGCCCGATCCGCTCTCGCCTCGCCACCTGATCGGCTCTCGCCCTGTTGCCAGCACGCCCGCGCCCGACTATAGAGAGCGCGGACTTGCCGTCGGTCTTGGGGCGTAGCCAAGCGGTAAGGCAGCGGTTTTTGGTACCGCCATCCCCTGGTTCGAATCCAGGCGCCCCAGCCAACCGCCTGAAATTGTTATATTTCAAAGACTTACGGGTTCGGCGATTTGGCCATGTGTACCAGTCACATGGCCTGTACGCATATTCCAATCGATAGAGCCAAATCTGACATCATCGGTGTTGACCCGCTGGGTCAAGCGCGACTTTTCCCCAGCCCAACCGCAGTATTTCAAAACAGCCGAAATTTTCGTGAACGCCTTTCTGCTCTAAGGCGCAAAAATCTTATCCACATGTTTATCCACAGGTTATCCACAGGCTTTCAACGAATTTGAGCGTTGGGCCTGTGGATACTGCGCTCAGCGCATTTCCGTCGCTGTTTTCAGTGTGCTAAATCGGAAGGGTCGATAGGGTGGGTAGCCGGCAAGCTCACTCCCACCCCACAATCGACTTTCAAACGGACCCCTTCCAAAAGGGTCACGGGCGCACCTAGCCCTTCCACAAGGCTGGCTCTGCCAGGGCGGTACGGTCTCCACAACCGTGCCGCTCTTTCCGATTCCGTATCAGGGAAATCGGGTTTCCGAAAGGTGGAATCACCTGACGTGGTCCAAGCCCTCTATGAGTTCGTCAAGCGTGTAGCTGGCGAGTTCATTTAGCTCTTCATTAGAGAGGGAAGCCGCGACCTTAACCTCAGTATCGATAGTCAAATTCCGCTCAGGGCGCCGCGCACTGGCGAGAACGCTCGCGAGCGACAGGGCGGCAGCGGCCGGGACTATCTGAGGCGACGGCATCATGCTGGCGAGCGTTGTGCGGCGGGCCTCGCGCTCTGCATGATGCATGTCGTCTAGGTCGCGCTGCACACTCTCCGGCCATAGGTCGAGATACTGGCCGAACCAGACTTTCACGTCCGACACATCGAGGGCCGAACGCTCGTTGATGACGCGCGCGAGCGTTACGAACGCTTGTGCGATGGTGTTGATTTCCTGATCTGGAAGATACTTCGACGGCTCGGAATACAAGTTCGAACGCTCCGGGGATGGTTGCCGGAGTGTTATGCTTTATTCGAAAAGGCTCTGCAATAGTTAAACCCGCCGAAGTCGAAATATTATCTTCTGGTTCAATCAACGCTGACTTATCTTCTACTGCAAGCTCAGCCTTTACCTTCTCTACTTTGCGCCACTCTTCGAAAAATGCCTTCGCGCCATCCCGTAGCGCTCGCGTCCCTGTAATGAGACGGCCGGGGACGACCGACCTTGTGTGAGAAAGCGTCTTCTGCCCGTAGCTGCGAAGCCAGAAGTCGTCAGGGCGTCGGAAGCGTGAGAAGTCAACTTGGCGTTCACCGCGTCGTTTCGGCGTCCAGTCTTTACCGCCGGCAGCAACGAGGGCTTCGGCAACAATGGGCGCCTCTTTGCGCTTGAAGACGAGTTCGCCGTGAACGTGAGGCCGGTCAACCTTGCTGGTCTTCGCTTCCACCACGAAAACGAAATCGCGAGGCTCGCCGGGAAGACGCTTTCGGAGTTCAAGGGCGATGCGCGCGGCGACGTAGCAGGCGAACTTGCCGGAGTTGATGGCTTTCGCGCGGATGCGGTCGGAGAACTCAAGAGAGAAGGCGTAAACCTCGCGCTCGGGATCGGCGACGAGCGCGCGATGATAGGCCAGGGCAACCCCGCGTTCGTCCAGGTCTCGCCAGCGGGGAAGAGAGCGCCGGGTGATCGCAACGAGCGAGTTCGGCGAGGCGTAGGTCTGGCCGTGTGTGAACGTGAGTGCCGGCGTCGGAAGGTCTACGTCTGCCAGTAGGTCGTTAGGCGGATCGGCCGGGAGTGGTGCGGGTGTGGAAGCGGAAGCGGACGCCTTCGTTGCGTTCACCGCTGCGAGGATGTTGCGAACCGACGAGGGTGACCGGGCGGGTGTCAGCGTGTGAGCCGGCGATGCTGGCGCTTCGATGACTGGTGAGGCGAGAGCGGCGTCTAGCTCTTCGAGGTCGAGGGTGTAGGGGTCAGGGGAGTAAGTACCCTTTAATACAGCCGGGGTGCTCGTCGCGGCATCAGCCGACATGTCGGAAGCGCCCGCAATACCCTGTGCGACAACGGTTCCGCATGAGGTCCACGCATCAGAATGAGCGATGCCAGAATTAATCGATTTGCCAACTTCGGCCGCGAACTCATCGAACGCGGGATCGGCTGTGATCGCGTCCAGTTCATCGAAGAGTTCCGCTAACTCGTCGCGCGTAGGCTCGTCATCGCTTCTCTTTTCGTCGCCGAGAAGCTGGCGTCGGAGAAGATCGGCGATTTGTTGCGGACTTAATGCGGGAGTGGTCGGCGACGGGTCTTCGTCGTTTTCGTCAGCGGGAGCTACTAGGGCGTCCAAATCAGACAACGCGGCCTCAAGGGCGGCATTCTGCAAATCATCTAGCTCAAGATCGTGTTCCGTGTCGGATGCTGCGATCCGAACGATACGAAAGCGGCTTTCAGTAGACGAAAGGGAAAACACAGGAGACTCGCGAATGGTGGTAGACAAAAGAAAACCGGCGCGACCTTTCAGCCGCGCCGGGCACCATTCGTAGGAGTTGCGCCATGCCGTAGCGCTTTTCAGAACGACTATAGAATCTCACATCTCACGCTTGAGGCACAAGCTTTGCTTTGTTGTCGTTTGCATTTTGTTTGCAGCGGAGCGCACACAGGGCAAGTGAAACCGCAACGTAAGTGCAACGGCTCGATTCATCTTCCGCCCCGCATGAGACCGCCCGGCCGCATCGCTGTTCGAAGCTCTTGGGCAACCGTTGCCCGAATTTGAGCGTCTACGGCTTGGGCGATGGCCTTTCCCTGCTTCTCGTCAGCTTCGCGGCCCTGCGATCCGCCCTCGACGTTCACCGTGATTGCCGGCGCTAGGGTGATGTTGGACGTCGAAGAGCCACCCATGTTGCCGATGCGGGGCATGGGTGGTGCTGACAACGTGACGGGAATCGATCGCCCGTCAGGGAGCGGAACGGCTGCTTCCGGCCCAGCTTCGCCGAAGATCGCAGCGCTACGCGAAACACCTCCCTTAGCGAACTGAGGCAGCGGTTGCGGGCGCCCGTTCGCAGCAATGCCGCCGTCTGCAAAGCCGAAGAGCTTCCCCAGGATGCCGGCGCCCTGCCCGCCGCCGAAAAGGCCAGCCATCGGCCCCTTCCCAAAAAGTGCGGCTTCGATCGCCGCTTCTGCCAACATAGAAAGCATCCGCTGCAACGCCTCTTCGGCCGTGGCGCTTCCGGTGATGATGGACGAGAAGAACCCGGAGACGCCGCTTGCAAGGAAGTCTTGCGCGGCCTTGAGTTCTTCCTGCTTGTGCGCGGCCTTTTCAGCGGCGTTCTCGACTTCCGCCATGCCGGCCGCAAGCTGGCTTAGCTGCGCGCGCTGTTCGGGCGAAAGCGCGATGCCGCGCGCACTGGCCTGGTTCAATAGGTCTTGTTCGATCCGAAGGCGGCTCGCAGCGCTGGCCGTCATGCCATAGGTCTGAATCTCGACATTGCTGTTCGCGATCATCTCGACGGCGCCGTTGATGATCTCCCGGTAGCTCGTCGCGAGTTCCTTGTTCTTGTCGATCTTCGTTTGAACGCCTTCGTCGCGCCCCGGCAAGGTCTGCGTCGTGGCGCCCATGGCCGTGCTGATCGCGCCATCGGGAACGCGGCGAAGTCCCTCCCATTCATTGCGCAAGCCGCCGAGGTCGTTCCCACGGCGCCGGAGAAGCTGTTGCGCCATGCGGTCCTGCATTCCAGCGTCGAAGAACTCTTCGCCGGTTAGTCCCATGTCGCCCATGAGGCCGCGCATGGTCTTCGAAACGATCTGGTAGCGCCCGACGGCTGACGAGTTGAACTTGTTATCAGGGTGCGCCAGCATCTTCTTTTGAAGCGCCAGAACCTCGTTCAATGTCATCTGAGTGAGGTTCACGTCGCCGCCCGTGAACTTCCCGAAAGCCAGGGTCTCGTTATAGCCCCTGCCCTTGTCGGTGCCTTCGGCGTACCCGATGAGGTCGAGCATCCCTTTCTTAGCAATAGTGCGGGCTTCCGCATCGTTGAAACGGCTAAGCGCGGCCATGCTCGCGGTCTCGGCTTGGCGCGCGGAAGTCGCGGGCGGGGTGATGCCACCAAGCTTATTCGCTGCGGCATCAGCCGCGGTGCCAAGCCGGTTGATCCCGTTCGCTGCGGTGTCGCCACGCGCGGCGAGCGCCTTGTCGATACGCTCGATTTCAGCGTTCGACGCTTCGACCTGTTTACGGAGCGGCGTTAGAAGCATTTCAGGCAGATAGCTTCCATCGATCCGCCGTTGGGCGTCGTCGCGAGACCTTACCGCGAGCGAACGCGAAGCGAGAAGCGTCTGAGACTGCTGGTCCTGATATTCCTTGAATCGGTCGAGAAAGATGCCGAGGGCGTCGGTCGCCTCGATAATTGCGCCCTTGACCCCTGTCCCGATGCGCTTGGACAATAGGTCGAACTTTCGATCAACCTCGTCGGCCTTATCGATGAAAGCGTCGTCCATAACGAGGCCGAAAGAATTCGCTTCGGCGATCATGGTTCGAATGCCGGTCGCACCGTGGCGCAGGAGCTCGACAAACTGCTCGCCGCCCGTTCCACCGAAAAGCTCGTCAGCAACCCGGATTTGAGCCGCCTTGTTAAGTTTCTGCATTCGGGAGACGATCTCAACGAGAAGCGCCGAAGGGTCTTTCAGCGCCTCTTTGAGGGTCGTAGCGTCATAGCCGATGCGTCGGAAGGCTTCTGCGGCTGAGCCAGCACCTGTTACGGCGAACTCGTCGGCGCGAAGGGAAAGCTCCTTCATGCCGTCAACGAGCGCGTCCATAGGAATGCGCGTTTGTGTGGCGACGTGCTGAAGTTCCTGAAACGCTTTAGTCGAGAGGCCGGCGCGACGAGCCTCATTGCCGATGTTGGCAATGCTCGTCACAACTTCTCGGTACTGAGAGACAAGCTGACCAACGCCGCCGATAGCCAAGGCGCCGGCAAGCCCCTTCCCGATCGTGCTGAGCGATTGGTTGATGCGAGAGGCCGAAGACGACATGCGATCTTCCATAGCCTTCGCAGAGCGGTCGGCCGACCGCTGCATGTTCTGGAACTGGCGAGCGACGAGCTTGTCCGCCCGGTCCATCTGCTTTTGCAGACGATCCATCTTCGCTTCGATTTGAACGGATAGGTCGAACTCGGGCGCGCGCGCCATTCGTCAGGATTCCTTATGCAAATTCGGCCGCCGCGTCATAGTCGGGATCGGCCATAGGATTGGGTTTGGGTCGGTTGAACGCGGCACGGGAGACGGCCATCCACGCGGCGGAGGCACCATCGATGCGGGTACGCGACTTGCTCTTGTGCATCGTGCGAAGGCCGGAAGGTCCCTCATAGATGGAGACGTTCTCGACGTTCCATCGAAGGATTGGGTGGCCACCATGCCGAAGCTTCAGGCCAACAATTGCGCGTTCCAGAACGGCAACGCCTGCGGCTTGCGTCCTGTTATCAAGCGGCAATGCGTGTGCTGCGATCCCAAGCCCCTGCAAGCCAAGTGCGATCGGAGTGGCATACGCCCGGTCATAAACGATGTCGGTCACATAGAACCGATCGTGCAGACGGGCGATGTGTTCGACCACGTAGCTATAATCGATCGCGCCGCCAGGGGTCGGAGTGATGTAGCCGGCTTCGGCCCAGGCAACATACGGCACGCGGTCAACGTCGCTTTTCTTCGGAAGCTCATCCTCCGGACAGAAGAAATGAGGAAGAACGATGAAGCCATCCGGGTCTTCGGGATCGCGCCACGCCGCGACGACGGCCGTAAGATCGGTGGAAACGGATGCGTCAACGGCGATGTAGCAATCTTCGTCGCGAAGGCGCTCGAAAACGTCTTCGCCGAGCGGCGCGGCACCCTTGTCATAGGTTGCCGTGTCCACGAACGGCGAAAGGCTTTGGTCCTGCCAGATATTGAGGTTGAGTTGCTGAAAAGAAGTTCGCTCGCTCGGGCGGTTCGCGATCTCGCGGGCGTACTGACGCAGGCCGGCAAGATCGGGATACCCACATGCGAGGCCGGGATTCACCCGGTGCCAAATCGCTTCGTCAGTCCAGTCGCAGTCCTTGGGCGCCTCGAAGAGGATTGGTAGGGTCGCGGGGTCATCTATCTCGCCGCGCGCAACGGCACGGGCGTATTGGTATTGCTCCCACGCAATTGAGTTCTGCCCGCGCCCTGCGGTCGTGGTGATGACGTTGAGCGAGCCCGGCGTCTTGATAAGGCCGGTCTTGAGAGCTTCCCAGAGGTCGCGCTTCGGCCACGCATGAATTTCATCCATGAGCGTGAACGTCGGCGTTCTGCCGTGTTGGGTCTTCGCGTCGGCGCTAATAGCCTCAACGATCGAACCGGATCGAAGATCGCGGAAGCGGTTCCGATAGTCGGCAATGTCGGTGATGGCGCCAAGGCGACGATCGGCGCGGATCATTTCGACAGCTTCCTCAAACGCAATGCGCGCCTGTTTCTGATCTGCCGCCGCGCAAACGATCTGTCCGCGCGCCGTCTTCTCCGGGCCGATGGAATGGAGGAGCGTCAGCGCCGCGCCGAGCGTCGTCTTCCGGTTGCCGCGCGGGATCATCGCGAAAACGGTTTTCACGATACGCGTCTTGTCAGGATGGCGCGGCCCATAGATGCGGCGGACGATTCGCTCCACCCAAGGGTCAAGCTGGAAGCGTCGGCCCGGTTGGGCCGATTTGGGGTGTCGAAGTTCACGGAGGAAGCGGACGGCGCGCTCCCCATATCCAAACGGATCGGGGATCGGCGAACCGTCATCAATCCAAGAAGGATAGGTCGTCGTCATTCGCTACCTTGAAATTGGATCGCGCGCGAGAAACGGGCGTCAGGCCGAGTTCTGCGCAAAGCTGTTTGTGACGGATCGCGGCTTCGTTCTTGATCCCGGTCGCCGGATTCCGCTTAAGTTCGCCGCGCGCATTCGGGATCGTCGCGCCTTCCGTTTCAATCTTCCGCGCCATGGCGACCATGGTTCCGAAGGCATCGCAGCAATTCGCCAGAATGGAGAGGTCCGCGTCTTCGAGGTGGCCGCGTTCAACAAGGATCGGCGCGACCCGCTTCCACTCGCGTTTCGCATCCGCTGACAGCCAGGCCGGAGGGCGCGGGACGGTGCCGATCGGTGACGAGCCGGCCGCGATCTCATTTGGCTTGCGGCCCCTCACGCGCGAACCTCGCATGTGATCTCGACGCCGCGCCGGTCTTCGGTCGGAGCGAACGAGACGATCGCAAACGTCTGGCCGGCTAGGGTCACACGGTCGGACAACGAAAGGCCAGGAAGGCGACGAGCGCGCAGGACGATGTTGGACGCATCAATCTCGCGCTCGTCTTCGTTCTCGCGCTGGTGACGTTCCTCGACAATCTCAGCCCGGACGGAAGCGAGCGGCGCCCATGTCTCGATCATAGCGCCGTAGCGGTCAGCGGTTTGATTGGCGCGTTCGATCGTAATCCGATGCACGAGCTTCGAAGCTATGAGGCTCATTGGCGCCACCGTGCGATAGCCTCGACGCTGACGACGGCGTGGCCGTGCTGGCTAGAAGAATCGCGAAGGATGCGAGTGCCCTGATAACGAACGTCCGCAAAGCTGATTTCCGGTGATGTGAGAGGGGAAGCGAAGAGCGCAGAGCGGACGATTCCAGCGAGCTTGGAAGCCTCGACGGATGCCTCTTCCCGCGTCCAAATGTGAAGGTCGAGCGCGATCGTCGCATGACGACGCGCTAAGGTTAGGTCGTTCGCGATCGTCTGCGGAGTGCCGAACGTGATCGAAGGAAACATGTTCGGATGACGCGGGCCATCCACGATCGCCATAGGAGCGAAGATCGCGCCCATGATCGGAGACGAGAGAAGGCGTTCACGGATAGCGGCTTGGAGTGCGAGCGCGGGGTCGGCGGGAAGCACGGCATAGGCCGCTTCGATAGCCTCGCGAGGTGTAATCGCGGTCATCGGCCCCATGCCTTTCGGATGGCCTTACCGCTCGCGTTCGTCAACCGGCGCTGAAATTTGTCGCGCAGAAGCCGATAGGCCGGGAAGAGGAACGCTTGCGCGGGCTGCTCGACGGTGCCGAACTCCACCCATCGGGCGTAAAACGCTTCGGCATCCCCGGCCACGATCTTGCGCGCGAGGTCGTGTTCACCCTTCACGAAATGGATCGAAGCCTTGAGGTCGCCGGAGTCGGCCGGCGCAAGCGTCACGGCCAGGGCGACGAGTTCGCGAGCGCAACGGTCTAGCTCGATTTCGAGGGCCGCTTTCACGCTCGCCGGGACCGCTTCGAACCGTTTCCGAAGGCGCGCAAGCTGTTGATCGGTGCGGGCCATTAGATAGGCCAATCGTAGTAGGCAGCGACGAGACGGCGAGCGGTCGCGGGAATGTCCACGATTTCGGAGCCATCGCCCCGGTGTGTGTAGAGATGCGCGGCCGTTAGAAGGATCGCTTCGCGGTAGGCGCTCGCCGCCCGCTCCCCTTTGGGAATTTCGTCGCGTCCCGTATAGTCGAGCATGTAGCCGGTCGCCGCCGTGATCTTACCGGCGAGAAGAGCGTCGTCTTCATCGTGTTCGATCGTCAATTGCGCCTTCAAGTCGGCGACGGAGGGTGCCATTTCGAAAAAATCCCAATTTCAGACAATCACGCGCGGAGGGAACCGCGCCGGTCCTCAGCTTTTCTTCGAAAATTCTAACATACCCCCGGTCCAGACTGTTAGCGTTTACTTACCGGCCTTCCTCGTAACCTACCGGACTTCCTCGCCTCTACAGCCTCTTTGATCGCGACTTCGAACTGCTTACCCGAGTTCAATCTGTTAGCGATCGAGTACGGCGGAATGTTCATGCGCCGAGCCCATCCCGGTATCGTGTCTTCGATCCCATCCATAATGTAGATTGCGCCGATACGGCCGCGACGATCGCTCCGAACTGATGCTTCCTTACGTTTTTGTTTCCCGCATCGTTCTCTTATGGCAGTGAACTCACCCTCGTCTTGAGCGAGAATTGTCTCCTTCATAGATTCCTTGACGTGAGCCGGGTTTAGCTCGGCCATTTCGCAGACTTCGCGGAAGTCCTCACTATTGGACGCGAACCATGCGCGCGCCGTCCTGCGATTATGAGCGCTATCTACGTCTTTCCATGTAGAAAGAGCGTCCCTAACGGCTTGGGCGACAACTTTGCGCCAAAGCTCGCGCGGATCAAACTCGTCTAAAACTCTCATGACGCGTATCCAAACCATTGACGGAATGTGGCATCAATCGATGCGTAGCCGCCGCTGGTCTGCGTCATGTTCCAATCTTCACAAGTCCAGACGAGCGCTTGGGAAGTGCCGGGAGCCGTGTAGGTGAAGGGGCGGTCGCCACCTTGGATCGCGAGGAAGTCGTCAATCGCAACTGCGTCGTCTAAATCGAGGGCTTCCCAACGGAGGCTTACGACGCGGCGCATGTGATTGAGCCCGTCGCGTGTGGCCTGAGAATAGCCATCGCCGAATTGCGTCTTGTTGAGCTTGATCTCACGCTTGAGGGTGGAACCGATGACGGGCGGCTCGGGCGGGATGAATGTTGGAAGGGTCATGAACTGCCGCCTTTCTCTGCGGCTTGTTTCTTCGAGTTGTGACAGTGAGCGCAGAGCGGTTGCCAGTTCCGGCGATTCCAGAAGAGGCCGCCCTTTGAGAAGTCGCCGCGATGCGGAATGATGTGATCCACGACGGTCGCGGGCTCGTCGCACATGCGACAGGTTCGATGGATTGCGAGATATGCGAGGCGCGCCATGCGCCACTTCCCGTCATAGCCGCGCGCCGCTGCGCTTGGGCGGCTGGCATCATGGCGGGCTTTGCGCTCGCGGTTGGCTTGGCGTTGGCACTGGCATAGCTCGCCGCCCGCGACCTTGTTTCCACATGCGCAGATGCGCCCCGGCTTCGATGGCATTAGGTTTCGATCCGGGTGCCGATATTGGCGAAGAGCTTCCTTGCCTTCTGACTAAGGGTGAGCTGGTCGTAGGGAATCTCGTCTTTCCGCTTTTTTTCGTCCTTCGGCGCGTAGACCCGTTCACGGAAGGCCATTGCCGCACGAATTTCGCCGGGAGTAGCATTCCAGGCGGTCTCGGGAGGCCACTTAAGAATGCCGATCGCGAAGCCGAAGAGGTCTTCGAAGTAGCGGACGGCATCGAAGGGCTTTTCACCCTCGCGGCTGGCACCCTGCGCGGTGCTATCCGGCTTGTCTTCCTGCGGGCTCGCCAGGAAGCCGCTCACAAGAGCGATACAGGCAAGGCGATAGTCCGCGATGGTTTGCGCGAGCGGGCGATCGTTCGGAAAAAGATCGTGCGGGAGTGCCGGACGAGGGAAACACTCCCGCACGATGCGCGCGAGAACGGTCATAGAGCCTTCCGACATGGCGGACAGAAGGCCCTGATAGCCGTTGAAGTCTCGCGCGAGACGTAGTGCGGCTCGCAGGGTCGGCCGAAGCTCGACAGTTTCACCGCCGATCGTCATTTCGATCTTTTCAGCGAGCCACGTCATTCGTTATGCGATTGCCGAAGTCGCGGGAACCTCGATAGGCTCGCCGGTCAGTGACGCCTTGAAACGCTGCATCAGCATTTCGTTCGGGCCGCTCACTACGTACTTCCCCGACAGGATAACGCCGAGGCAGTAGACGACAGTGGGTGTACCGCCTCCAGGCGGTACGTCATCGAAGACAACCTTGATGGCTTGGGTTTTGCCGCCTTTCAGAGCATTACGGGCGATCGTCTGGCCGGGATCGAAGACGTTGCGCAGAACTTCAAGCTCAAGGGCGCCGGCATCGCTGACGCCTGAACGCTTGATGCGCCGGCCACGACCGAAGGTCTCCTTCGTGATTTCCTCGCGCTCGTCGCCAAACTCGCCCATGTCGGTCACGTCGCCGATCTCGGTCCAAGTCAGCGCTTCGAATTCGGCTTTGGTATCGGCCGACGACTCGCCGTGAATGTAGACCTTCGTAAGCGTCGTGGAGGTGACGTTCGAAACAGTGGCTTGAGTTGTCATGATCGTGCGCCCCTTACTTCACCTTGAGGAAGCGGAAGGCTTCGGCCTTGGAGACCGCGCCGCCGACACGACGACGCGCACGGAAGCGAACCTCGCCAGTATCTGCAACCGTGTACGGGTCACGCTGTACCGACAGTCCGACACGATCGAAAATGCGAAAATTTGAGAAGTCCGCGAACACGATCGGGACGGCGCCAGCCGCTACGTCGGGAAGATCGGGGAATTCGACAACAGGGCGGCCGAGGATGGTCGGCGGATTGCCCGAAACGAAAGAGTCAGTCCAGAGATACCGGCCGTCAGCATCCTTGAGCTTGCGCACGGCGCCGATGGTGGCGCGGTTCATGGCGAACACGGCATTCGCCGCATAGTAGCCAGGAAGCGAATGATAGAGGTCGATAAGATCGTCGGTGCTGACCTTGGCGGCAATCGCCGTGGAGAGGCTTTCAATCTCCGTGTTGGCCAGGAGGCCAGAAGGCTTTCCGTTGCCATCGCCGAGAATGAACGCACGACCCTCTTCCCGGCCGAACTGCTCGGAGAACTCACTAGAAAGCTCACCTTCCATGTTGAAAGCCGCGTCTTCGAGAAGGCGAAGCGACATATCGGTCATGGCCGCGAGTTCGAAAATCTCAAACTTCTGTTGACCATAGGCCGGCTGCGTCAGCGGACGCGCTTCGGTTTCACCCACCCACTTTGCGGTCACAGTGCCAGTACGCTTCGGAAGGATGATCTCGCCGGCTGTGGTCGATGCGACGCGAGCGAACTGGCGGATCGGCGAGAACCGAACGAGGTTCTTCTCGATCTCATTGAGGAACTGTTCGGGAGCAAGGTATCCGCCCGCCGAGTCCTGAGAGACGGTAAGTGCCTTCACTTCGTCGGCGCCCATTCGCTCGACGCCGCGACGGGCGAACGACTCGAAAGCCTTCCGTTCGATCTGGCCGTCAGTGTTCTCGGAAGAGCCGCCGAGATACGGGCGATTGAGCTTGGCTTCCAGCTTGTCGAGCCGGTCGGCCGCTTTTGTCTCGACGGCCTTGACGCGATCCTCGACGCTGGCCGTCAGGTCGGCAAGCGCCTTCGTAACGATCTCGTTCGCGGTCTCGTCGCCGCCCTCGTCGGCGCTCTTGAGTTCGAAAGCGTTCTCGATGAACGCCATGTGGTTGAGGTGCATTTGGTCTGTCCTTACTGATTTCGGATTACCGTCGCGGCGTTGTAAAGAGCCCCGACGAGCGCGACGGTGCTGCCGGAAGCTTTGGCGGTGTGAATTTGCGCCCCAGGGTGAGCCGGGACCGGCGTCACGCTGATTTCGTGAAGGTCCAGGCGCTGAATCGTGCGGCCGGCCCGAACGCTCTTCGTCGCGGCGCGGTGCATCCCCTTGGCGCCAGAGAACCCGATTGATAGGCCGGTAATGGCGCCAGCTTGGATAAGCGCGCGCATCTCGCGAGCGTCTGCGACATCATCAACGAGAAGCCGGCCCTTCACGACGAGCCCGGCGTTGGACTCTTCGATTGATGTCCAAACGCCGATTGGGCGCTTTGGGTCATGGTAGGCTAGCATCGGGATTGGGACGGAAGCGCCAGCGAAGGCGCCCTTCTCGATCATGTCACCGACGCGATCAGGCGTCCCGAACGGCCACGCAATGCCGGTGATCTCGCCGGCATCATCAACCGAAAGGGCGGCTTTGGTTTCGAGACGGTTCATCATGCGACGATGGTCTCGATTGCGGCGAGCGCGGTGCCGAACTCGTCAAAGGTCGCAAGCGTGAACGAGTAAGCGGCGTTGCGGCGCGCGATCTCAGCGCGAACGCTATTCATGAACTCCACCCGTTCGACCTGCATGGGGTGAGTGACGCCGGAGTCTTGCCGTCCCCAATGGAGCCAATCGTTGCTAGTGCCGCTGGTGAAGTGCTTCCGCATCATGACGGGCTTTCCATCCGCGCTGGTGAACGTCGCGACCATAGAAGGCGCGATGACGCGCTCGTTCTCGCCTGTCAGGACGACCCGGAGATTAGCGTTAAGCGCCCTTCCCCCGTTCAACACGCCATAGACGCGCCACCAGCCGAGACCGGGTTCATGAAATCCGTCGAAATAGCCGGTCGAAGCGTCAGCTTCCTTGAATCCACCGAACTGGTGCTGGTGCCAATTCGGGGTGCCGGTCGCCGGATCGATTGTCGAGCGCTCGACAAGAAAGCCGATGGCGCCAACAGTGCCAGTGATTGCGAGCTTCACTTTGCCCGCGAAGGGCTTCGCAACGGTCTGAAAGCCGACTCCCGAACCCTTGTAGGGAAGCGCGTCTTCGCTCAGCGAGACGAGTTCGGTCTCGCCATGGTCGGGCCTGTTGGTTGGAAGGCAGACGAAACGAGCATCAATCGCAGACGCGAACCGCTCAACGTCCAGGCTATTATCTGCCAAGATTCTCATGCCGACTTTCTCAACAAGCAGCGCTACACGGCCGCCGGTCTTCTCGATTGCGTAGGGAAGCGACTCGATGAGCAAAGCTCCATCGCGGCCGGTCAGAAGCGCGCCGTCTCTGCCGGTGAGGAAGCGAACGTCCTGCCGGGTGAGGGTTACGCGCCACCAGCCGGCGGGGCGCCGGTCAAACTGGTAAACCGCACTTTCGCCGCTGATCGTGCGCCCTTTCGGTTCGATTTCCGTCCACGGGAAGCCGTCCTCGTCAGAGCCGAAAGGCGCATATTCGAAGAGCAAGCCCATCGTGCCAGAAGACAAAAGTGTCATGTCGTCAGGGGCCGAAATGCGGATCGAAACCAAGCCAGAAAGGAAGGTTGGTTCGCTCGGCTCAAGAGGGCTGATAAGGTCGAACTCAGCGAAGGACGCGAGGTAATCGCTCATTGCGCTTCCTTCTCGCCTTCTGCGTCGGTCCCGAAATAGGCCGCGCCGACGATCGACAGCGTGAGAAGGCGAGCCTCGTTAACCGGGCGCGGATAGACGTATGCCGACAGGAGCGCAGCGGCTTCCTGCGGATCGGTGCCACCGCCGATCAAGGCTAGGCGAATGGTCTGGTGAAGATCGGCTAGGCTGTAGTCATCGGAAAGGATGCGCCGCGCCAGGGCGCCGAAGCCGGAGCCGGTCACGCGCTCAAGCTCGAATGCTTGCGCGTTCGGGAGCGCGAAATCCCGCTCTTCGTCACCGAAGAACTGACGATGCGTTGTGCCGGTCATTCGGCTTCCTTCGCCGGTGCCGTTCCGGTCGTCGTGTTGGGATTGAGAAAGGCTTGGCCGCCTTCGTATGGGGCGCGGTTCTCCATCGCCCGAACCTCGTTGGGGTTCAGGATGCGCGAGGCGATGGCCTTGCTGTAGGCTTCGAAGCGAGCGGTGGTGTCAGCCCGGAGAAGGTCGTCGGTGATGAACTCGACGGAGAGGTCTTCGTCGGTGCCAGGGTCGAGAAGGACACGCTCGTAAGCGTCCTGCCATGCTTCGATCCAAGGTAGGAGCGTCAGTTCGCGGAACTGGCGAGCCATTTCTTCCGAGTTGCCCCAGGTCGCCCGGCCGAGTTCGAAAAGAAGATGCGGCGGGATGCCGAAGGCGCGGGCGATCTCGTCAACGGCGAAGCGGCGAAGCTCAAGGAACTGCGCATCGACAGACGAGAAAGAGAAAGGCGTGACGGTCGCGCCATCGAAAAAGATCGCGGCCTTGCCGGAGTTGTCGACGCCTTCCAGGCCAGCGCGGGTGCGGGCGACGACATTCTTGCGGGTAGTCGAGCCGTCCCGGTCAGGGCCAGACGGCGCAGTCGCTTCGGGAGGATATACGATGCCGAATGACGGACGAGCGCCGTTCTGGAAGAGCTTGGCGCCATGCTTCTCCATCGCGAGGGCGAGCGCGATTGCTTCCCGCGCCAGCTTGATCGGAGCGAGACCCTTGAGCCCATCGTGATCGAATAGCAGGGCCGGAAGGTGAAGAACGTCCCGCGCCTCATAGGTGCGGACGCCATTGTTCGTCATCAGCCGATAGACAGGCTCGCCGAAGTCGTTTGCCTCGACGGTCATTGCGGCCGGATCAACGCGAAGGAACTCCACGACGGAGCCTTTCACGCGGTTCGCAATGGCGAAGCCGTTGCCATGCAAGAGCGCGTCCTGCGTCAACTGACGGCGAAGAGCGCCAGCCTGAACGAGCGGCGAGGCGCGACGATGAATAAGACGATAGGCCGGGTGATCGTCTGCGACTTCCTTGCCGCCATCGGTTCGCCGATAGAGCTTCGCCGGCATCGTGCCGAGCGCAGAAGAAATTCGCGTTACAGCGAGGTTCACTGCTGGAACCGTCAAAGAACTCTTAGCGGTTACGAACACGCCGCCATGAGTTCCAGGCGCAGAGATTAGAGCTTCCCAGCCATCATCTTGCGATACAGGCGCGCTCTTCTCTTCGATCCCGAAGAGCTTTCCGAACGACGCTAGGAAGGACAACTTTGACAACGAGAGACAACCGTGTTCATTACTTAACACTATTGTCTCATAGGCTGATTCGCGGCGGCAAGAAAAAAGCGACATAGGAAGTGAATCCCACGTCGCTTTTTATTGTGATCGAATGTGAGCCGCTACGGCATTAGGTGCGAGAGGTCGAGGCCGGGATAAGCGATCTTCTCGATAAGCTCGACACGCTGGGTAAGAGTACCCTGAGACAGCACCCCATAGATGTTGGTTGTAGAAGCTTTGGTATGGCCGAGGATATAACCGAAATCCTCGTTCATGTGACCCACCATGCGGAAGGCGTCAGCTACACCATGTCGAAATGAATAGAGCGAAAGGCCCCTACCCTTCTTCAAACCAATCCGTTCGAGGTAGCGTCCAAACTCGCGCGAGAAGTCGGCTATCATCTGGCCGCGAGCGTTGCGCTTCGCTTCGGGGAAGAGCTTGGCCTCGCCAGCTTCCTTCATGCGAACGTGATGGTCGAGGAAGCCCAGGCGCACAAGTTCCGAGTGGATCGGGACAACGCGCATGGATCCGCGCGTTTTCACGCTCTTCTCGTCGTCGCCTAAGATGGTGATGTGCATGAAGGGAATGCCGTCCTGCGTTCTGACGTCGGCAACGGATAGTTGGGCGATCTCACCGGGTCGTGCGCCGCTGTAGAGCATGATAATCGGCACCCAAAACCGATGGTCGCGGATTGCGACGTTCCCCGGCTTCGCGACGTTGCGCCATTCGTCAGAGCTTAGGCATCCGGTGAAGAGGGGTGACGAGAAGAGCGTCACAAGCTGGTCAGGCTTGAAGGGCGTCGTGGTGATTTTCTTCTCTTTCGCAAGGCTCATGCCTTGCGTCGGATTGATTTGCAGAACGCCGCGCTTCGTCAGCCAGTCGCAGAATGCTCCCAGGCTCGACAGATAGCGATTGATCGTCCGGGGCGTAAGCGTCGGCTTTCCGATGCGCTCGTTTTCCTTCACGATCTCCGGGAGCTTCATCCCAGCGAATGCCTTGGTTTCGGTCGCCTTCACAGGATAGAGTTCCAGAAGGTCCATCCACGCGGCGACGGCCGGCTTGTCGATCCGATGCGCAGGAAAGCCCGTGCCGTGAACCTCAATAAAGCTTCGAATGTCGCGCCGGGCCTGATTCAGAGTGTCGGGAGCCACGCCGTTGGGATTCTGACGCGCGTACTTCTCGAAAAGCTCCATGATCGTTTCGCCCGGCTTTGCGGTCTCGTGAGCCGTGCCGGTCGGCGGGGTGACAACGGGGTCTTTTGACGTGCCGGAATAGTCGCCCGCGTCCCGTTCTAACGAACGCTCAAGATATTGAATTTCAGCCCGCATGAAACGGCGAGCGAGGTCCGTATAGTCAGACGAACCGGGCTTAGTTAGAAGACGGTTTTTCCGAATGAACTCGTCTACCTCGTCGGCGATCAAGGCGAACTCGCCTTCTGTCAGGTGTCGCCGGAGAGTGTCCAGTTTCACGCGGCGAGCATGTGCGTCCCATTCGCGTCCGCCCTTCGTGACAAGGAAGTCAGTGCTTGCACTCAGAACGGCGAGACCATCGCCAAGGTCAAATCCCTCGCGTTGGATCGTCGCGATGGTATCTTCCCTCGCCTTCTCGATCTCGTCGGGCGTCGGCATATGCTGCCGTGCGATCTCGTCGCGTTCCAGCGCGCCGGAATAGTGATCCCAGCCGGCGCGCTCGCGATCTTCTGCCGAGACGTTTTGCCGGGACCGGAGGTCGTCAAACTCCCGGTTCCACTCTTCGATAACGGGCCACATGCGTCGCTTCGCTTCGTCCCGATCCTTCGTTCGGAGCGACTTCTTGCGGAACTCAGCCCCGACGATCTCGCGAAGGTCGAGCGGAACCCGAAGGCGAGCGTAGTAGCTCGCGCCGATCCGAATGAGGTAGGAAACTTGCGACATGTAAGCCCTATGGCTGGGTCGTGTGTACCAGCCGTGTGTACCAGTCGCTTGCGAAAAAGGTCAACGTCTGCAATAGTTTGAAGCGAAACAGGCGCTTAGAAAAAGTTGGATTATGTTCCAGGCGCCCCAGCCATATCTCCTTCAAACCGACCTGGGTTCCACGGAGCATGCGATCCGCAGAACCCTATCAAGCCCGCTAGATCTCATTGCCCGATAAGGTAGCGGCCGTCTGGATCAACGCGAGATGCGTCAGGCCTTGCGGCATGTTGCCGAGGAAGGTGCGCTTCTCGGGATCGATCATCTCGCTGTATATGCCGGAGCCGAGGTCCAGGCCATCCAGCAATGCTCGGAAGCGCGATTCGGCTTCTTCGCGGTGGCCGAGAAGCGCCAGCGCCTCGCAGATCCAGAAGGAACAGGCCAGGAAACAGCCTTCATCCTCTTCGACGCCATTGTAGCGGTAGTGGAACGGACCGGCGGCCAAGTTGCGGTCTATAGCGCGAATCGTCTTCTCCAGCCGATCCTGCCCGTCGAAGCCGAAGCGCACCGCCAATGCCAGGGAGGCGTCATAGGCGTCGCTGCCGGGGAAGAAGAGATAGGACTGCTTCTCCTCGCTCCAGCAATTCTGATCGATCCATTCGGCGATGCGATCGCGCGTGCGCTCCCAGCGGGGCTTGCAGGTGGAGGGAAGATGGCCGCCCCCGGCCAGCTCGGCGGCGCGCGCCATGCCCTGCCAGGCGCTGATCTTCGACATTGTGTAGTGTTCGGTCTCTTCCAACTCCCAGATGCCGGCGTCCTTCTTGCGCCAGCTGTCGGCGCAGATATCGGCCATGCGCGCCAAGACCTCGGCGCTGTGGGGGTCGATGATATGCCCGTCCGCGACGAAGCGGGCCGCCGTTTCGAAAATGTCGCCGAAGACGCCGAGCTGGAGCTGGCCGGCCGCCTGATTGCCACGCACGACGGGGCGGCTGTCGCGATAGCCCGGGAGGTCGATCTCGGTGACGTCCTCGACCAGCTTGCCGTTCAGTTCGTAGCAGACCTGCGGCCCATGCTCCTCCAGGCGGTGGATGAGCCAAGTGAAGGCCGCCTTGGCCTCGGACTTGGCGCCAATCCGCAGGAAGGCCTTGATCGTGTAGGAGGCGTCGCGCACCCAGGCGTAGCGGTAGTCGTAGTTCTTGTGATTGCCGATTCCCTCGGGCAGCGAGGTCGTGGCGGCGGCGGCGATCGCGCCGGTCGGAGAATAGAGCAGGAATTTCAGCGCCAGCGCGCTGCGCATGACCTCTGGCGCGAACTTGCCGTCGTAACCGATCTCCTCCGACCACTCGCGCCACTCCTTATCGGAGACATCGATGCGCCGATCGATCTCCTCCATGGTCGCGACGACCAACGGTTCGTTCTGGCCGGCCAGGATGGCAACGATCTCTCGCCTGCCCGCCTCCACGCGGAACCGCGCCTCGATCCCGTCGTCGCCCTCCTCGACCATTTCCACGCCATCGGAATGACGGAAGAGGCCGAGAACGTCTCCGGCATGAAAAGTCGTCGCGTTGTCGTTGCGGGAGAAGTAGGGGCAGATTGAATTGGCCCGCGTGCTGAACCGCAGGCGGACGCGGAACTCCACGGAGCCATCCAGCCCTTCGACCCGCCGAGCCAATTCGCACCAAGGCAGGCGACCGCCGGGGCCCGTGTTGACGGACTCGGTCAGGACGGCCCGTCCGCTGGCGGTGGTGAAGATCGTCTCGTGGACATTGCTGCCTTCGCGATAGCCGCGTTCGACGGAGAAGGGCTCCGTCGGCGTGACAGAGAAGGACCCGCCCTCACCTTCCGCCAGAAGTCGATCGAACATCGGAGGCGAGTCGAGATTGGGGACACACCACCAGTCGATGGAGCCGTCGGCGCCGGAAAGCGCGACGGACCTTCCGTCGCCCAGGGCGGCATAGGCGCAAAGCGGGAGATATCCGAGATCGGCACGATTCGGAAAAGGCCCCTTGCGGGGATAGGGCTTGAGCATGAAACGCCACTCGGCTCGACCGGACACGACTGAAAGAAGCCGACGCCGACTGTTGATCACGCAAGCCGAATGCCTGGAGGGCCGACCGGGTTTCACGAGCGCGCATCGGTCGCAGGGTTTGCGACGGGAACGCTTCAAACCGTCATTACATTCGAAAGCACGGCTCCGAAAATGCCTGCGAACATTCGATACAACAAGCAAGGAATTTTCGGAGAAGTGGTCGGAGCGAGAGGATTCGAACCTCCGACCCCCTGAACCCCATTCAGGTGCGCTACCAGGCTGCGCTACGCTCCGACTGATGAACTCCGTAGAAGATGGGGCTCTCGAAAGCAAGCGATTTCGGCGCGTTGTTCGAACCAACGGTGAGAAACCGGGGAAAGGTCGAATTGCTCTTGGCTGCGCTGTCCGGCTGCAGTGAGGCGGTGCATCGGCGGCCCACAAAACCGGGTCTGCAGACAACGGACATCTGGCGCAGGCGCACGCGCATGCGCAAAAGCTATGTCAGGGATGGGAAACGCGCAAAGCGCCATGGCGGGTCTCGACTCGAGACCCGCAGCCGTCAGCGAACCTGATCGAGCAGCCGCTTGAGTTCCAGCAGCTCGAGAATCACGCCGTTGAGGCGTGTCGCGGCGTCGCCGGACAGAGCGGGCGAACCGACGAGGATGTCGCCTTCGCGTTCACGCCGCAGAAGGTTGGACAGGCCGCCGCGCGGCTTTTCCGGCACGTAGACTGGCATGGATTCGTCTGCGGTCTCGTCGATTTCGTCCGGCTCGGAATTCGCCCCGCCACCCGCGCGGCCGGACTGAAGACGCTCCAGGCCGCTGAGATCGCCGCCACCGATCGCCATGACGGCGCGCGGCCCGCTTTCTCTCAAGATGCGCTGAACGCCGCGGATCGTGAATCCACGGACATAGAGGAGATATCGGATGCCCTTGAGCAGCTCGACATCGTCCGGGCGATAATAGCGGCGGCCCCCGCCGCGCTTCATCGGCCGGATCTGAGGGAAACGCGTTTCCCAGAAGCGCAGCACATGCTGCGGCAGGTCGAGATCTTCCGCGACTTCGCTGATGGTTCGAAACGCGTCGGCGCTCTTGTCGGTCATCCCGCGCGCGCCATCACTCGGCCGCCTTCAGAACCGGCTGGGCGGTGCCACTGCGCCGGTCATGCGCCGCGAGGATGCGGTCCTTCATGACGTTGGACGGCTTGAACACCGCGACGCGGCGCGGCGAGATCGGCACTTCCTCGCCGGTCTTGGGGTTGCGGCCCACGCGCTCGTTCTTGCTGCGCACGAGGAAGGAGCCGAAGGACGAGATCTTCACGGCCTCGCCCTTGGCGATCGTCGTGCAGATTTCTTCCAGAACCGATTCCACGAGATAGGCCGACTCGGTTCGCGAGAGGCCAATCTTCCGGAACACCGCCTCGGCGAGATCGGCCCGCGTCAACGTCCTGTCTCCCATGCGCTTCCCCTGCTCAACTGCCAAGCGCGCCACCGTCCCATGCCCCCAAAGCCAATCGGGAACGGTTCGCCCTGCTGATCGAAAATACCGAAAACCGTAGCGCAATCAAGCCTTCAGCTTACCAGCGGACGACCACCGCGCCCCAGGTGAAGCCGCCGCCCATCGCTTCGAGCAGCACGAGATCGCCCTGTTTGATGCGGCCGTCGCGGCAGGCGACGTCCAGCGCCAGAGGAATAGAGGCAGCGGAGGTGTTGCCGTGCCGGTCCACCGTCACCACCACCTTCTCCGGCGCGATGCCGAGCTTCTTGGCCGAAGCGTCGATGATCCGCCGGTTCGCCTGATGCGGCACGAACCAGTCGATGTCCTCGGCCGAGATGCCGAGCGTGGAGAAGGAATCCTCCACCACGTCGGTGATCATGCCGACCGCATGCTTGAAGACCTCGCGCCCTTCCATCCGAAGATGGCCGATCGTCCCGGTGGAGGAGGGGCCGCCATCGACATAGAGCTTTTCGAAATGGTTGCCGTCCGAGCGCAGCTTGGCGGTGAGCACCCCTCGCCCCGCCTCCTCGGCTTCCTCGCGCCGCTCCAGAACCACCGCCGCCGCACCGTCGCCAAACAGAACGCAGGTCGTGCGGTCGGTCCAGTCGAGGATGCGGCTGAAGGTTTCGGCGCCGATCACAAGCGCGCGGCGCGCCAGCCCCGAGCGCAGATGCAGGTCGGCTGTGGTCAGCGCGTAGACGAAGCCGCTGCACACGGCCTGCATATCGAAGGCATAGCCGGCCGTGATGCCGAGCCGGCGCTGGATCTGCACGGCCGAGGCGGGGAAGGTGTTGTCGGGCGTGGCGGTCGCCACGATGATCAAATCGATGTCGGTGGGCTGGAGGCCGGCGGCCTCCAGGGCTTGGCGCGCCGCCTCCTCGCCAAGCGAGACCGTGGTCTCGCCTTCACCCGCGATATAGCGCTGGCGGATGCCGGTGCGCTGCTGGATCCATTCGTCGCTCGTGTCGACCAGCGCTTCCATCTCGGCATTGGGCATCAGGCGGCGCGGCAGCGAGGAGCCGGTGCCCAGGATCACGGAACGGGTGACGGTCATTGAAGCGCTTCTTTCGATTCGGAGGCGGCGAGCGCTCCCAACTCGGCCGCCGCGGCGACCTGCGTGTAGACGTCGCTGATGTCGGCCTCGATCTTGGCCAGCAATCCGTTGGCCGCCATGGCATAGGCCACGTCGATCGCAGCCGCCGTGCCTTCCGCATCGGAGCTGCCGTGGCTCTTGATGACGACGCCGTTCAGGCCGAGAAACACGCCGCCGTTGACCTTGTTGGGGTCCATCTTGTCGCGAAGCCGGTCGAACGCGCTCTTGGCGAAGAGATAGCCGATCTTGGCCATCCAGGTCCGCGTCATCGCCGCGCGAAGATAGGATGCGATCTGCTTGGCCGTCCCTTCCGCCGTCTTCAGCGCGATATTGCCTGTGAAGCCCTCGGTGACGACGACGTCCACCGTGCCCTTGCCGAGATCGGTGCCTTCCACGAAGCCGCGATATTCGAGGCCCGCGATCGGCGTTTCCTTCAGGAGACGGCCGGCTTCCTTGACGTCGTCCTGGCCCTTCACCTCTTCCACGCCGATATTGAGGAGGCCGACGGTCGGCCGCTCGATATGGAAGAGCGCGCGGGCCATGGCCGCGCCCATCACCGAGAAGTCGATGAGTTGCTGGGAGTCGGCGCCGATCGTGGCGCCGACATCGAGCACGATGCTCTCGCCCCGGATGGTCGGCCAGATGGCGGCGATGGCCGGCCGCTCGATATTGGCCATGGTGCGCAGGCAGAACTTGGCCATGGCCATGAGCGCGCCGGTGTTGCCGGCCGAAACGGCGACATCCGCATCGCCCGTCTTCACGGCCTCGATGGTCTTCCACATGGAGGACTTGTTACGCCCCTGGCGCAGCGCCTGGGACGGCTTGTCATCCATGCGAATGGAAACGTCGCAGTGATGGAAGACCGAACGTTCGCTGAGCTTGGGCAGGCGCGCGAGAACCGGGCGCACCGCCTCTTCCTGTCCGAACAGAATGAAGCGGACATCGGGGTGGCGCTCCAGGGCGATCTGCGCTCCTGCCAGGACCACTTCGGGCCCGTGGTCGCCGCCCATGGCATCCAGGGCGAGAGTGATGGAGGCTTTCGAATCCAAGATTGGCTCGCTTTCAACAATCCGGCATCCGGCCGGCCTTAGAAACAGGCGCGATCGCGCGCCCTCGCAGCTGGCGGCGCTCGCGGGCGCCGCCCGAATTCACTTGGGCGTCTTGAACTGGCTGAGCGCGGCGAAGGGGGAAACCCGCCCTCCATCCGGCTCGGGGTCCGTGTCGATCTCCTCAAACTCGACGCCCTCGGAGCGAGGATAGGGATCGAGCGCCAGACCCACGATCTCCGTGAGATAGGCCCCGAGATCGATCCGGTCGCCGGTGAAGGTCTCGGGGATATCGGCGCCTTCCGGGTCGAGATGCAGCTCGCCATCGTCCTGCGGCGCGATGCGCGACAGCCGCGAGCCTTCAGGCACGAAGATCACTTCGACGCGCTCGTCCATCTTTTCCCGGACGGGGTCGGTGGTGACGACGCAGGCCTGCGTCACCTCGGCCTTGAACCGGCCATCGACTTCGACGCCGTCGCGCTTCCAGCGGCGAACCGTGAGATCGGCCTCCAGCTTCTCGACGGACAGGATGCCGAGCAGATCCGCCAAAGCCGCGCGCTCGTCCGCGCTTGCCTCGAATCGAACCGGCATCCCGTTCTGCGGCAGCTTGGTGACGGCGACCTCCAGCTTGAGAGGGGCCGGCTCAATGGTCGGGTCGGGGCGGTTCATGGAGCGTTCGTTCCGTTCTGAGACTCAAGTCGTCCGGCCAGAAGCCGGTCGGTGGGGATGGCGGCGTACCACGTCGCCTCTTCCATCATATGGTGAGCGAGGTCGGGTGCCGCATCCGGGTGCCCGCCCGGGGCGTCGACGAAGGCTCCAGCCCGCAGGACCTCTGCAAGAGCCGACCTATCACCTGCCGAAAGCGGCCCTTCCATGGCGCCGACGCGGGAATAGAATCGCGCCGCCAGCGCCCGCATCCGCTTGGGCACGGCGAGATAGCCGATGCCGATCTCGCGCAGCGAATGGTCGAGATCGGTCATGAACCGGTCTACCAGGTCTTGCGACAGCGCCGAGAGCGCGGGCTCTTCGCCGCATCGACGCAGGAGAAGAAACACCTCAATGCATAGGGATTCGAAGCGGCCCATCACCGTGTCGGGAAGGCCGCCCGCCTCGAAACGATAGGCACGACGCGCCCGGGCGACGACCTGTTCCCAGATCGCCTCGACGACCACGCGGTTCCGACGCCTGCGACGGAAGGCTTCGAGCATTCCGCCCCCTTTTTCCTGATCCTCAATCCGGTTCGCACGGGCGCGGCGCGATTGCAACGTTTCCCAAGGTGCTTTACCAAGACGCCATGTTTTTCAGGGGCAATTGCCTCAATTTCCGACCAAGTCGGGCCTATGCGGCGAAGAGTGCCTTATGCGTCCGGGGGAGTAGCGCCAGCGTGAGCGAACAGAAAAGACCTTTGCGTTGCGTGGCTCTGGTGGCCGGACTTGGAGCCAGCCTGGCGCTCGGCGCCTGCCAGACCTCGCAGGTCTACAATCAGGGCTACATTGTCGACGAGCAGACGCTCGCGCAGGTCCCCGTCGGATCGAGCCGTGAGCAGGTGCTGCTGGCGCTCGGCACGCCCTCCACCACGGCGACGTTCGACAACGAAGTGTTCTACTACATCTCACAGAAGCGCGTCCGCCCGGTCGCCTTCATGAACCCGCGCCTCGTCGAGCAGCGGGTGCTGGCGATCTACTTCAGCAAGAACAACACGGTCGATCGCATCGCCAATTATGGGCTCGAGAACGGTCGCCTGTTCGACTTCATCTCGCGCACCACGCCGACCGGCGGTCGCGACACCAGCTTCCTCGGCTCGATCCTGTCCGACAGCGGCCCGAGCGGCGGCGACATTCTGGACAAGCTCGGCAAGTCGAGCGTTTCGCCGGGACGCTGAACGACTGTTGGGCGGCGTGAAGCCGCCCTCTTCATACGAAAAAGGCCGCCGGCTTCGTGCCGCGCGGCCTTTTTTGCGATTCGATGAGAAAACGGTTTGAGGGAGGCTCGGCCTCCCCGCCCGATCAGTCCACCGAGCGAGCTTCCTGCCCCCGGCCTTCGCCACGCGAACGGCGCGCCACGCGGTCGAGCACCGCGTTCACGAGGCGCGGCTCGTCTTCGCTGTAGAAGGCCTTGGCGATGTCGACATATTCGCTGACGATCACGGCGGTCGGCACGTCCTTGCGGCTCGTCACCTCGTAGGTGCCGGCGCGCAGGATGGCGCGCAGCGTCGTGTCGAGGCGCGACAGCGGCCAGTCGGAGGTCAGCGAGGAATGAATCAGCGGGTCGATCGTGGTCTGCGCGCGCACGACACCCGATACGATGTCGCGAAACCAGGCGGCATCCGCCTCGCGATAGGTGTCGCCGTCGAGCTCCTGGCCAAGACGGAAGGACTCGTATTCCGCCACGGTTTCCAGGAGGCTCGTTCCGCCAACATCCATCTGGTAGAGCGCTTGAACGGCGGCGAGGCGGGCGGCGCCGCGCTTGTTGGCGGGGCGGACGTTCTGGGGGTCGGACATCGATCAGGCCCCGAATCGCTGGCGAAGGGCGATCATGGTCAGAGCCGCTTCGGCCGCTGCCGCGCCTTTGTTCTTGCGATCGGGCCGGGCGCGCTCAAGGGCCTGCTCCTCGTTCTCGACCGTCAGGATGCCGTTGCCGATGGCGACGCCGTCCTGCACCGTCAGATCCATGATGGCGCGGCTGGATTCGTTGGAAACGACCTCGAAGTGATAGGTCTCGCCGCGCAGCACGGAGCCGAGCGCGACGAACCCGTCGAAATCGCGCCCACCCTCTTCCGCGCCGGCCAGGGCGAAGGCGATGGCGGCCGGGATCTCCAGCGCGCCGGGAACGGTCACGACGTCATAGGTCGCGCCGGCGGCGTCGAGATGCGCCTTGGCGCCTTCCAGCAGGAAGTCTGCGAGGTGGTCGTAGAACCGGGCTTCGACGATCAGGATATGCGGCGCGGACATGGGCGAGGACCTTCCAATGAGCAAAGCGGCGACGCTCGGCTACGGGAGGGACCGGGTCGGCACGCGAATTTCCAACAAACGCAAGGGCCGGCCGGCATAGCCGATCGGCCCTGAACTCATGGGGCGCCAGGGCGACCCGCGATCAGGCGGGCCGGCCGGCGCCGAACAGACGCTCGGCATAGCGTGCAATCTGGTCCACCTCAAGGTTCACCGAATCGCCAACCTGCTTTTCACCCCAAGTGGTTACTTCGAGCGAGTGGCGAATGAGGAGCACGTCGAAGCGGTCACCTTCCACGCCATTCACCGTCAGCGAGGTGCCGTCGAGGCAGACCGAGCCCTTGGGGGCGACGTAGCGCGACAGGTGCGGTGGCGCCTCCAGCGTGAAACGAACGGCCTCACCTTCGTCTTGGCGCGCGACGATGCTGGCCTGCCCGTCGACATGGCCGGACACGAGATGGCCGCCGAGTTCGTCGCCGACTTTCAGCGCGCGCTCCAGATTGAGCCGCGTGCCTTCCGCCCAGCTGCCGGCGGTGGTGAGGCGCAGCGCCTCTTCCCAGGCTTCCATCTCGAACCAACGGCTGTTGGTGCCGGTTTCCGGCAGCTTGGTCACGGTGAGGCAGACGCCGGAACAGCTGATCGAGGCGCCGATCAGGATGGTTTCGGGATCGTAGACGGTCTCGACCCGGAAGCGCCGTCCCTCGTCCAGCGCCTCCGTGGAAACGACGCGCCCCACATCGGATACGATTCCGGTAAACATCAGACTCTCGTCCTTTTCCATTCGACCCAGCGATCGGGTCCAAACTCTTCGCTTCGCTCGGGCGTGAAGCCGCCAAGCGAGGCAAGTTGCGCCGGCACGGGAATGCCTGGCCCGCCGATCGCGCGCTCGGAACGAACCGAAACCACCCGGTCCACGAGATCGGCTCGAAGGAAAGCCTCCGCCAGGAGCGGCCCGCCCTCCAACAGCAGGGAGGAGATCCCGAGCGGAACGAGGCTTGCCAGGAAGTCCCCCAACCCGCTCTCAGTCAGGGGCAAGATGGTGCAGCCCTTCGCCTTGAACGGAGCGAGGCGCGCCGCCCCGGTTTCGCCCGTCGCGATCAGCGTCGGCACGAGGCCCGCCGTTTCCACAAGTGGGTGATCGAGAGGCAGCCGCAAGCGGCGATCGAGCACGATGCGGCGCGGCGAGCGCGACTCAAGCCCTGGCAGGCGGCAGGTCAGAAGCGGGCGATCAGCAAGGGCCGTGCCGGCGCCGATCAAAATCGCGTCGTTTTCCGCCCGGAGGAGATGCGTCTGCCGGCGGGCGACCGGCCCGGAAATCGCGACCTGCCCTTGGCCAACACGGCCGACGAACCCGTCCGCCGACACGGCCATCTTGAGGGTCACGAAGGGTCGAGCGAGGCGCAGGCGCGACAGGAAGCCCTCGAAGGGTCGTTCGCCCTCAGTGCCGGACGGGCACTGCTCGACCTCCACGCCGGCGGCGCGGAGCATGGCGGCACCGCGTCCGTCGACGCGCGGATCGGGATCGGACGCGGCAAAGACGACCCGGGCGATCCCGGCTTCGATCAACGCCTCGGCGCAAGGAGGGCTGCGGCCGTGATGGGCGCAGGGCTCCAGCGTGACATAGGCGGTCGCGCCGCGCGCGGCCGATCCAGCCTGCGCCAGCGCCACGCGCTCCGCATGAGGCCGACCGCCCGGCGCCGTTACTCCGCGCCCGACGATGTGACCGTCCGGCGCCACGATGATGGCGCCAACGGACGGGTTGTCGGCGGTCAGTCCGACATGGCGCCGCGAGAGCCGGATGGCGGCTGCCATCCATCGCTCGTCAACCGCCCTCACCTCAAGCCCGTTCATCTTCGGCAGAGACGATCGGGTCGCTCTTCAATTCCTCGATCACCGATTCGAAATCGCGCGCCTCGCGGAAGTCGCGATAGACCGAGGCGAAGCGAACATAGGCCACGTCATCGAAATGACGCAGGGCATCCATCACGAGGCGGCCGATCAGCTCGGAGGGAATGTCGGTCTCGCCGCTCGATTCGAGCTGGCGCACGATGCCGGAGATCAGACGCTCGACGCGCTCGGTGTCCACCGGGCGCTTGCGCATCGCGGTGTGGACGGAACGCGCCAGCTTGTCGCGCTCGAAAGGCACGCGCCGGCCGGACTTCTTCACCACCATGAGCTCGCGCAGCTGCACGCGCTCGAACGTGGTGAAGCGCCCGTTGCAATCAGGGCAGACCCGCCGGCGACGGATCGCCCCGCCATCCTCGGCGGGGCGCGAGTCCTTCACCTGGCTGTCCTGCGATCCGCAGAAGGGACAGCGCATGAAGCGCCGTCAGCCGAGGCTGGAATAGATGGGGAAGCGCGCGGTCAAAGCCTCGACCTTCGCCTTCACCCCGGCCTCGATCGTGGCATTGCCCTCTTCCGAGTTCGCCGCCTTCAGGCCGTCCAGCACTTCGACGATCAGGCGCCCGACCTCCTCGAACTCCGCGACGCCGAAGCCGCGCGTCGTCGCCGCCGGGGTGCCGACGCGGATGCCGGACGTGATGGTCGGCTTTTCCGGATCGTTGGGAACGCCGTTCTTGTTGCAGGTGATCGCGGCCCGGCCGAGCGCGGTTTCCGAGACCTTGCCCGTCAGCATCTTCGGGCGCAGGTCCACCAGCATCAGATGCGTGTCCGTGCCGCCCGAGACGATGTCGAGGCCACCCTCGCGCAGCACGCCGGCCAGCGCCCGCGCGTTGTCCACCACGGCCTTGATGTAGGTGCGGTAGCTCGGCTGCAGAGCCTCGCCGAAGGCCACGGCTTTGCCGGCGATCACATGCATGAGCGGGCCGCCCTGCAGACCGGGGAAGATCGCGGAATTGATCTTTTTGGCGATGTCCTCGTCGTTGGTCACCACCAGGCCGCCGCGCGGGCCGCGCAGGGTCTTGTGCGTCGTGGACGTCGCGACATGGGCGTGCGGGAACGGGCTGGGATGCTGGCCACCGGCCACGAGGCCGGCGAAATGCGCCATGTCCACCCAGAAGAAGGCCCCAACAGCATCCGCGATCTGGCGGAAGCGGGCGAAATCGATCTGGCGCGAATAGGCCGAGCCGCCGGCGATGATGATGTCGGGCTTGTGCTCATGCGCGAGACGCTCGACCTGATCGTAGTCGATCAGCCCGGTTGCGAGATCCAGCCCGTACTGAACGGCGTTGAACCAGCGGCCGGAAAGATTGGGCTTGGCGCCGTGCGTGAGGTGGCCGCCCGCGTCGAGGCTCATGCCGAGGATCGTCGCGCCGGGCTTGGACAGCGCCATGAGCACGGCTTGGTTGGCTTGGCTGCCGCTGTTGGGCTGCACGTTGGCGAAGCCGCAGTTGAAGAGCTGCTTGGCGCGGTCGATCGCCAGCTGCTCCACCACGTCGACGAACTCGCAGCCGCCGTAGTAACGGCGCCCGGGATAACCCTCGGCGTATTTGTTGGTGAGAACCGAGCCCTGCGCTTCCAGGACGGCGCGGGAGACGATGTTCTCCGAGGCGATGAGTTCGATCTCGTGCTGCTGGCGATGCAGTTCGTCGCGCATGGCAGCGAAGAGATCGGGGTCCAGCGTCGCGATGCCGTCGCTGAAGAACGGGTCGTGACGGGTCGACGTGTCCAGGGCATGGGCTTGCGACATTGAGACCTCCTGATCGCGGCCGGAAACGATCTTCTCCGGCTGAGTTCGGCGCCTTACCATGTTCCCGCGACGTGGCCAACCGTCTGGCGCGCAAGTAAAAAAGCCGGGCTTTTCAGCCCGGCGTCGCCTTTATCCTTGTGCCCGCATTCAGTAAGGCAGGTCGGCGCTTGCCTGCTCGCCCGCCGAATAGGCGGTGGTCTGAAGCCGGTTCATGGCGAGCTGCGCGTCGCCGTCGAGATGGTAAATGTCGTCGCGGAACTGCACCACCGTCGGCTCGGTCGCCCAGGCCGTCAGATAGGTGAAGTGCAGCGGCACCGGGTTGGTGAAGTTCACATCCTGGCGCGTGCGGGCCGAGATGGTCTTCTCGATCGCGGCGCGGTCCCAGCCCGGCGTGTCGCGCGCCAGCCAGACAATGAGATCGCGCACGTTCTGAACGCGCACGCAGCCCGACGACTCGAAGCGCATGAGCTGCGAGAAGACGCTCTGCTGCGGCGTGTCGTGCATGTAGACGGAATAGGGGTTCGGGAAGTTGATCTTCACCGAGGACATGGCGTTCATCCGGCCCGGATTCTGGCGGAACAGATATTTCACCGCCTCCTCGGAATGCCAGTTGATCGACTCCGGCGGGATCACGCCGCCATCGGGACCATAGATCACGATGTCGTTGCGCGTGAGATAGGTCGGGTCCTTCTGCATGAGCGGGATGATGTCCTTGCGGACGATCGAGGCCGGCGCATGCCAGTAGGGATTGAGGTTGAGATTGGTGATCTTGGAATCGAGGATCGGCGTCTGCCGGTCGATCTTGCCGACCACCGCCGTGTGGCGCTGCACGACGCGGCCGTTCTCGACCGCCTCGATCGCCGCCGCGGGAATGTTGACCATCACGAAGCGGCCGGGATCCAGCTGAATCTTCTGGAGGCGATCGATGTTCTTGTAGAGCTGGTTCAGGCGCACGTCGGCGGGCACGTTCAAGGCCTTGAACGTGTATTCGCCCACCGCGCCGTCCGCCGGGAGTCCGTGGCGCGCCTGGAAGCGCTTCACGGCCGCGTCGACATAGGTGTCGAAGGCGGTGGAGCCGCCGGCCTGGCGGTCGAGATCGCCAGACACGGCCAGACGCTGGCGAAGCGCGGCGACGGCCTGACCCTGCGCGCCGATCTCCATCTTGCCTTCGGCCGGAACGCTGGGCCAGCCGCCGGCCGAGACGATCTGCTGATAATGGCCGACCGCCGACTGCATGGCCGAGATCGTGTTGGGCGAGAAGACCGGCTGATACGAGGCGACGTTGCGCACGCTGGCGGCGCGCGTGTCGAACTGGTCCGTCCAGCCGCCGCGATTGGGCGCGGCCAGAACGCCGTCGAGCGCGCTCTGGGCGCGCGCCGTCCCGGCAAAGGCCGCCGCCCCGGCCGCCGTCGCCGCACCCGCCAGGAAACGGCGCCGCGACATGCCTTCAAGCACCCGGTCGGACCTGCTCTTCGTCATGAAATCCCCTCGATACGTTTCTCGCCCGTTCGCGCAGACCCTTCCATAAGGGCCGCGTGGTAAACCAACCGGAAACAGGCGGCACACGAACTCGCGAGCGGAAGGCCGCGAGTGACATGGCCTTGAAAGCGCATCGAAATAGGGCGAAAGCGTGGATCAGGGGCGACGAGACGGCGCCCCGCTCAAGAGTTTGACGCCCTGTTGCCCAAACGCCCCGGAGAACGGGTCGTCGAACATGGAAAGGCCCTGCAACCGGGAGGCCGGTCGCAGGGCAAGTTGGAAGAGGCACGGACTGGAGGACGTGCCCGTCCCGCACGCCTTACAGGCGATACATGATCGAATCGTTCCAGAAGCGGTCGAGGCGCTGGAGGGACTTGTTCATCTTCTGGAACTCCCCCTCGTCGAGCCCGCCCACCTTGTCGATCGAGCCGATGTGGCGATCGTAAAGCTCGGCGACGATTTCGGCGACTTCGCGGCCGGCCTTGGTGAGCGAGACGCGCACCGCGCGGCGATCGACACGAGACTTCTGGTGGTCGATGAAGCCCAGCTCGACCAGCTTCTTCAGATTGTAGGACACGTTCGAGCCGAGATAAAAGCCGCGCGAGCGCAGCTCGCCGGCGGTCAGGACCGCGTCGCCGATATTGAACAGGAGCAGGGCCTGGACGGCGTTGATGTCGGTGCGCCCGTTGCGATCGAACTCGTCCTTGATGACGTCAAGGAGCCTGCGGTGCAGGCGTTCCACCAGCTGGAGCGTTTCGAGATAGAGCGACTTCAGTTCCACCTTCTCGACCGGGGGCTGAATCTCGCGGCGGGCGGGCGTCGATGACATGAGAACGGCTCCGTTGTTGCTTGGCGTAGGTCTCTTTCGACCTCTTCTTGTGTCCCAAGCTACAGAACCCCTCTAAAATTCGACTTAAACGTCGGCGTTAACGAAATCTAGCCTTGGCCGTTTACGATTGTTGCTTAACAAGCCCTAACCGTGTTCGGTCGAATTTCGTCAGGACTGTCGGCGCGATTCGAAGTAGGCGACGATGCGCAGCATGGCGAGCAGGGCCAACCCCGTGAGGTTCAGCGAAACCGGCAGGATGTCGGCGCCAAACAGCTGCGGAAAGGCGAAATGCATGGTCCCTTCGACCAGCGTAAGCAGCACCCAGATCACCGATCCCCAGGAGGCCAGCATCCAGAGGCCGATGCCGGCAACGGGATAGAGCACCGCCAGCGTCGGCGCGGCGAAGCGCCACCAGACAGGCATGAGGTCGAAGCGCCAGAGCGGCCCGTCGAACACGCCGATCAGCCGCGCCCAGTAGAAGAGGCCCATGCCGAACAGGGCAAGCCCCGCGATCCGGCAGAGCCAGACCGTCAGGGTCCGGTTCAGCGTCTTCTCGCGGTCCTGTTTGAAGGGTTCGATCGTCATCGCCGCCGTCCGTCACCTCCCCGACGGACGCTCGAAACGTCGAAACTCGCTACTGCCATGCATCTGTCCCGTCTCGCGGCCGACCTTCAAGCTCGGTCCGCCTTGCGCAAGAGGTAGACCATATCCCGGCGGGATGGCAGGGCGGACGCGATTTTTCCCGGTGCACGGTTTCGTCAGGCGGGTCCGGTCGCTAAAGAAGCCCTGAGAGTTCGAGGCAGGCCTTCGCCCCCTTCTCCGACGCCTGTTTGCCCGACATCAGCATGAGCGGCCCGACATGAAGAACGACATCACGCTTTCGCGCACCATCGATCAGGTCACGGGCGGCACACGCCTTCGACGCCTGCGCCAGACGGAATGGGTTCGCCGCCTCGTGCGCGAGAGCGATGTCGGCGTCAACGACCTGATCTGGCCGATCTTCGTACGCGAGGGCGAAGGCGAGCCGGAGCCCGTGCGCTCCATGCCCGGCGTGTTCCGCTATTCCGTGCGCGGCTGCGTCGAGGCGGCGGAGCGCGCCGCCGAGCTCGGCATTCCCGTGATCGCCCTGTTCCCCTTCACCAACCCGGACCTTCGCGACGAAAACGGCACGCAGGCGCTCAACCCGGACAATCTCGTGTGCCGCGCCACGCGCGCCATCAAGGCCGCCGTTCCCGAGATCGGCATTCTCTGCGACGTGGCGCTCGATCCCTATACCAGCCACGGCCATGACGGGTTGGTTCGCGCCGGGCGCATTCTCAACGACGAGTCGGTCGAGGTTCTTTGCCGACAGGCCTTGGTGCAGGCCGAGGCGGGCTGCGATATCATCGGGCCGTCCGACATGATGGACGGACGCGTCGCCTGCATCCGCTCGGCGCTGGACGGCGCGGGGCTGCGCGACACGATGATCATGTCCTATGCCGCCAAATACGCCTCGGCCTTCTACGGCCCGTTCCGCGACGCCGTCGGCTCCACCGGCGCGCTGAAGGGCGACAAGCGCACCTATCAGATGGACATGGGCAACCGCGACGAGGCCCTGCGCGAGGCCGCGCAGGACATTGCCGAGGGCGCCGACATGATCATGGTGAAGCCCGGCCTGCCCTATCTCGACATTCTCGCCAAGCTGGTCGAGGAGTTCCGGATGCCGACCTTCGCCTATCAGACCTCGGGCGAGTATTCCGTCATCATGGCGGCGGCCGAGAATGGCTGGATCGACGGCGACCGGGCGATGTTCGAATCGCTCCGGGCCTTCAAGCGCGCCGGCGCCAGCGGCATCCTCAGCTATTTCTCGCCGCGCGTCGCCGAGGCGCTCCAGCAGCGCTGAAGCTCTATCAGCCGCGCCGAACGTGTTGAGTTTCGGCGATGGGGTTCCCATTTCCTACAGCGAAGGACATTGGAACCCCGCGCCCATGAGCAACGCCGCCACCTACAATCCCGCCTCCACCTGGCTCGACGAACCGCGCGCCTATCGCAGCGTGCGCACGCGCCGGAGCTTGGCCTTCCTGGTGGACTACACCATCGTCCTGATGCTCTGTGTCCCCGCCGTCTTCGTGATCGGCCTTCTCGGCGTGCTGACGCTGGGCCTGGGATGGATGCTCTATGCGATTCTGTTTCCGCTGGTGGCGCTGCCCTATGTGACCTTCACGCTCGGCAGCGCGTCGCAGGCGACGCCCGGAATGCGGATGTTCGATCTGCGCCTGGAGCGGCTGGACGGCAAGCCGGTGGACCCGGCGCTGGGCGCCGCGCACAGCATCCTCTTCTGGGCCGCCGGCGCTCTGACCTCGGGCTTCATCGTGCTCGTAGCGCTTTTCACGCCGCGCAAGCAGCTGTTGCAGGACCTCCTGCTCGGAACTGTGGTGGTGCGTCGGGGCTGAGAGTCCCTGCGTCGGAAAGGCCGTCCCTTACGGTCTTTCCAACACGCGCGTCAGGTCTCACATTGGTATGACAGGCCGGCGCGCTTCTTGCGCCGGCGGACAGACGACGAGGCGGTCGCAGATCCATGACGGCGCATCCCCAGACCCCGCAGTTCTTCCTGACCTCGCCTTCGACCTGCCCCTATCTCCCCGGCCAGCTCGAGCGGAAGGTGTTCACCCACCTTGTCGGACACAGGGCGCCCGATCTTCTGGATCTCCTGACTCAAGGCGGATTCCGCCGCTCGCAGAACATAGCCTATCGCCCGGCCTGCGAGCGCTGCCGGGCCTGCGTCTCGATTCGGATTCTGGTGGACGAGTTCCGGCCGACCAAGTCGATGAAGCGCGTGCGGCAGACGAATTCCGATCTGGTCGGCCGCATGGCCGAGGCGGAACCGACCTCCGAGCAATATGCCCTGTTCCGCCGCTATCTCGACACGCGTCACACCCATGGCGGCATGTCGGAAATGTCGGTGCTGGACTACGCCATGATGGTGGAGGACAGTCAGGTCGACACGCGGCTGATCCAGTATCGCCTCAAGGGGCCGGACTCCGCCTTCTCCACGCGCTCGGACGGCGATCTGAAGGCCGTCGCCCTGACCGACGTGATGGGCGACGGCCTGTCGATGGTCTATTCCTATTTCGACCCCGACGAGGCCGACCGGAGCCTGGGGACCTTCATGATCCTCGACCACATCGAACGGGCGCGCGAGATGGGCCTGCCCTATCTCTATCTCGGCTATTGGGTCGATGGGTCCCGCAAGATGGACTACAAGATCCGCTACCAGCCGCAGGAACATCTCCTGCCCAAGGGCTGGGAGCGCTACGACCCCCAAGCCCAGCGCCAGCCGGCGAGCCTCGAGGCGCCCGCCGAGCCGGCAGCGGTTCCGCCGATCAGGTGAAGCGGCCGCTCTTGGGGAAGCCCTTGGGAACGAGGCGTCCAGCCTGCGCCCTGTCGCCCCGCCATTCCAAGAGATCGGCTTCCGAGCGCTGGTGCTGGCGACCGGCTGTATCGGTCCAGGTCAGGCCTTCCGCTAGGCTGAAAATTTTTACGTCGAGCAGCCCGCCATCGGCGTAGCGCTGGAGGCGTACGCCTTTGCCGCGCAGCATTTCCGGTACCTGCGCCAGCGGGAAAACCACCATCTTGCGGTTCTCGCCCACCACGGCCACCATGTCGCCGGTGATGCGCTCGGCCTTGGCGAGGCGCGCGGGCTCGCCGACGTTCAGCACCTGCTTCCCCTTGCGCGTGCCCGACACCAGTTCGCCCTCGGGCACGACGAAGCCGTTGCCGTCGGTCGAGGCCAGAAGCCTCTTTTGCGCGGGGTCGGCGACGAAGCCGAGCACGAGATCCTGGTCGTCCTCCAGCTCGATGAGGAGGCGCATCGGATCGCCCTGCCCGCGCCCGCCCGGCAGTTTGTCGGCCGACAGCGTGAAGGCGCGGCCGTTGGTGGAAAGGAACACGAGCTTGTCGGTGGTGAGCGCCGGGAAGGCGAATTTCAGCGAGTCGCCCTCGCGGAAGCCGAGCGTAGAGAGATCGACCCCGTGCCCCTTCATGGCGCGCAGAAAGCCCTTCTGAGACAGGACGACGGTGATCGGCTCCTTCTCGATCAAGGCGACGGCGATGTCGTCCAGCGAGCGCTCGGGCGCGTCGGCATAGACCGTGCGGCGCTTGCCGAGCTTGGTCTTCTTGGAGAAGGTCTCGCGAACCTCGCGGATCTCGCCGGCAACGCGCTGCCATTGCAGTTCCGCCGAGGCGAGCAACGCCTGCTTGTCGGCGCGCTCCTCCGAGAGCTGGTCGAATTCGCGCTTCAGTTCGAACTCCTCCAGCTTGCGCAGCGAGCGCAGGCGCATATTGAGGATTGCTTCGGCCTGCATGTCGCTGAGCTCGAAGGTCCGCATCATGACCTGCTTGGGCTCGTCCTCCTCGCGGATGATGCGGATCACCTCGTCGAGGTTCAGGAAGGCGATGATGTAGCCGGCCAGGATTTCCAGCCGCCGCTCGATCTGGTCGAGCCGATGCTGCGAACGGCGGATCAGCACCTCGCGCTGATGCGCCAGCCATTCGCTCAGCACCTCCTTCAGCGACAGGACCTTCGGCACCTTGCCGCCCGACAGGACGTTCATGTTCAGAGGAATGCGCGATTCGAGGTCCGTCAGCCGGAACAGCGATTCCATCAGAAGTTCGGGATCGACCGTGCGGGATTTGGGCTCCAGCACGACGCGCACGTCCTCGGCCGATTCGTCGCGAATGTCGGCGAGAAGCGGCAGCTTCTTGGCCATGAGCAAGTCGGCGATCTTCTCGATCAGCCGCGACTTCTGCACCTGAAACGGAATTTCGGTGACCACCACGACATAGCCGCCGCGCCCCTGCTCCTCGCGCTCCCACTTGGCGCGCACGCGGAACGAGCCGCGCCCCGTCGCATAGGCTTCGCGGATCACCTCCGGACCGTCCACCACGACGCCGCCGGTCGGAAAGTCCGGCCCCTGAATGAAGCGCAGCAGCGTGTCGAGATCGGCCTCGGGCTGCTCGATGAGCTTGAGCGCCGCGTCGCAGATCTCGGCCGCGTTGTGCGGCGGGATCGAAGTCGCCATGCCGACGGCGATGCCCGATGCGCCATTGGCCAGGAGATTGGGGAAGGCGCCGGGAAGAACGATCGGCTCCTCGTCCTCCTCGTTGTAGGTCGGCTTGAAGTCGACGGCGTTCTCGTCGATGCCGCGCAGGAGGAGCGTGGCAACCTCTGTCATGCGCGCCTCGGTGTAGCGCATGGCAGCCGCGCTATCCCCGTCGATATTGCCGAAATTGCCCTGCCCGTCGATCAGGGGATAGCGGATCGAGAAGTCCTGAGCGAGGCGCACCAGCGCGTCGTAGATCGAGGCGTCGCCATGAGGATGGAACTTGCCCATCACATCGCCGACGATGCGGGCGCATTTCTTGTAACCCTGGTCTGGGTCGAGCTTTAGAACGCGCATGGCGTGAACGATGCGTCGATGCACCGGCTTCAACCCGTCGCGCACATCCGGCAGCGCGCGACCCATGATGGTCGACAGCGCATAGGCGAGATAGCGCTCTTCCAGCGCCGTCTTGAGGTCGATCGGTTCGATGTCGCCGCCGCTGGCGGGAGGATCCACAGGCTTGCCCATGCGGGCTCGTTACCGCAAAGCCCGGCCGCGAACAAGGGAAGAACAAATCGGGACCAGAGCCTGCGGCCGGGGTCGACAACCATGGGAAGACAAAGCCTGGGCGCGGGCTTACACTTGCGGTGGAATCGGCCATATTACGGCCGAGTTCGTGCTTTGCATCAGCCAGGGCCGCCCCGTGCCGGCGCGATGCCTCGTTGATCCGTTCGAAAGGGTGTCTCCTTCATGACTGCTTCGCGCTCCCGCAGCCTTCTGGCGGGTCTCGCCCTGGTGCTCGCAGGCTCCTCGTCGGCCTTCGCAGTGGATGGGCAGGCCTTCGCCGATCGACTGAAAGCGGTCATGGCCGACCAGTCCACGGCCCTTGCCTATACCGGCGTCTCCACGGACGACGACGACGTGGTTCTCAAGGGCGCGCAGGTCACCCCGAAGGGTGCGGGCGCGCAGCCCGTGTCGCTCGGCGACATTCGCTTCGAAACCGTGACGGGCTCGACGCCGGACGGCTGGCGCGTCGCCCGCGTGCAGCTTGCCGATGTCGACCAGAGCGAGGACGGCACGCGCGTCACCCTTTCGGGAATCGCCGCCGAAGGCATCCAGATCAAGGGCACCAACGACAAGGCGGCCGCCCTGTCTCCGATCTTCTTCGACCGCGCGCAGATTAACAATGTCGCGGTGGAGCGGCAGGGCAAGACCGTCGCGACCGTCGAGAACGGCCGGGTCGAGAATCTTCCGACGGCAGGCGGTGGCTATCGCGCCAATTTCGGCATCGGGCGCTTCCTGCTGGACGCCACGGCGGCGAGCGACGGCCCCGAGCCCTCGCCTCTCGTGGCGCTCGGCTATCCCCAACTCACCGGCGATCTCACCGGCTCGGGCGCCTGGGACCCGGCGACCGGCGCGCTGACGCTCGACCCGCTTCAGCTGGAGGTCGACAATGCCGGCGCCCTGTCCTTCTCCTACACGATCACCGGCTACACGCCGAGCTTCATCCAGTCCCTCGCGCAGCTGTCCGACCAGATGAAGGCCTCGCAGGGCGCCAGTGACGGAACGGGCATGGCGGTGATCGGCCTGATCTCGCAGCTCTACCTTCGCTCGGCCGAGCTTTCCTTCACGGACCGCTCGCTGACCGGCAAGCTGCTCGACTACTATTCGGCTCAGAACAAACAGACTCGGCCGGAGCTGGTGGACCAGCTGGTCAGCGCCCTGCCGCTGGCCCTGGCCTATCTGCAGAACCCGGAGTTCCAGGCGCAGGTGACGGCGGCGGTGCGGGACTTCCTGCAGAACCCGCGCACGCTCAACATCTCGATCGCTCCGCAGAACCCCATTCCCGCGACGCAGATCCTGGGCGCGGCCATGGGCGCGCCGCAGACCCTGCCGCAGGTCCTGAACCTGTCGGTGCGTTCGGGCAACTAAGCCTCCCTGCCTCAAGAGACATGACGCCGCGTCCGGGAAACCGGGCGCGGCGTTTGCGTTCGGATGGGATGACCGACGCACCCCTTATCCTCACTCTCGACATGGACCCGGCGAGCTTCCAGCGCTTTGACACCGAGCGCCGCCGCTTCTTCCCGCCTGAGCGCAACGTCCTCGCGGCGCATCTCACGCTGTTCCATGCCCTGCCCGGCGCGGAGGAGCCAGGCATCGTCCGCCATCTCGCCGCGCTCGCGGCCCGAACGGACGCGCTGCCTTTCACCGTGCCGGGGCTTCGCTCGCTGGGGCGCGGCGTCGCCTACGAGGTGGATTGCGACGGGCTTCTGATGCTGCGACGCGGCCTCGCAGCCGAGTGGAAACACTGGCTAACCCCGCAGGACGCGCAGGGGTTTCGCCCGCATGTGACGGTACAGAACAAGGTTTTGTCGGACGAGGCGCGCCACCTTCTGGAGGCGCTGCGCGCGGGCTTCCAACCCTTTGAAGGCTCCGGTACGGGCCTTCGTCTCTGGCGCTATCGCGGCGGCCCGTGGGAGGCGGCCGGCACCTTTCCCTTCGCGGCGCAGGCGGCATGAAAAAGGGCGCAGAAGCGCCCTTTCTCGTCCATCAGTCGGCAGGCTCGCTCAGGCCTTGGGTGCCTGCGGCATCGGGCGAAGCTGAAGCTCGCGCAGCTGCTGCGGCGCGGCCGGGGACGGCGCGTTCATCAGGAGATCGAAGGCCTGCTGGTTCATCGGGAACAGCGTGATCTCGCGCAGGTTCTTGGCGCCGCACAGAAGCATCACCACACGGTCGATGCCGAAGGCGCAGCCGCCATGCGGGGGAGCGCCGTACTGGAACGCGCGGTACATGCCGCCGAAGCGATCCTCGACGTCCTGCTTCGACAGGCCGACCATCTCGAAGGCCTTGACCATCAGATCGGGCGACTGGTTGCGGATCGAGCCGGAAGCGATCTCGAAGCCGTTGCAGACCGCGTCGTACTGATAGGCCTTGATGGTCAGCGGGTCCTGGCTCTCAAGCGCTTCCATGCCACCCTGCGGCATCGAGAACGGGTTGTGCGCGAAGTCGATCCGCTTCTCGTCTTCGTTGTATTCGAAGAAGGGGAAATCCACGATCCAGCAGCATTCGAACCGGTCGCGGTCGACGAGGTTCAGCTCCTCGCCGGCGCGCGTGCGCGCCTCGCCCGCGAACTTGTAGAACTTCGAGGGCTCGCCCGCGACGAAGAAGCAGGCGTCGCCATCGCCGAGGCCGAGCTGGGCGCGGATCGCGTCCGTGCGCTCGGGGCCGATATTCTTGGCGAGCGGCCCGGCGCCTTCCAGCGTCTCGCCTTCCTTGCGCCAGAAGATGTAGCCGAGGCCCGGCTGGCCCTGGCCCTGCGCCCAGCCGTTCATGCGGTCGCAGAAGGCGCGGCTGCCGCCGGTCTTGGCCGGGATCGCCCAGACCTCGACCTTCGGGTTCGCGGCGATCATGCCGGCGAAGACCTTGAAGCCAGAGCCCGCGAAATGATTGGTGACGGCCTGCATCTCGATCGGGTTGCGCAGGTCCGGCTTGTCGGAGCCGTATTTGCGGATCGCCTCGTCATAGGCGATGCGCGGCCACTCCTTGGTGACCGGCTTTCCTTCCGCGAACTCCTCGAAGATCTGGGTGATGACCGGGGTCATCGTGTTCCAGACATCGTCCTGCGTGACGAAGCTCATCTCCATGTCGAGCTGATAGAACTCGCCCGGCAGGCGGTCGGCGCGGGGGTCCTCGTCGCGGAAGCAGGGCGCGATCTGGAAGTAGCGGTCGAAACCCGCCACCATCAGAAGCTGCTTGTACTGCTGGGGCGCCTGCGGCAGCGCATAGAAACTGCCGGGGTGGATGCGGCTCGGCACGAGGAAATCGCGTGCCCCTTCCGGCGAGGAGGCCGTCAGGATCGGCGTCGTATATTCGGCAAAACCCGCCCCCGACATTTCGCGGCGCATGGCGGCGATGATCTGCGTGCGCTTGACGATGTTCTTGTGCAGCGTGTCGCGGCGCAGATCCAGGAAGCGATACTTGAGACGCACGTCTTCCGGGTAGTCCGGCTCGCCGAAGACCGGCAGCGGCAGTTCCTGCGCCTGCGCCAAAACCTCGATCTCACGGGCGAAAATCTCGATCTCGCCGGTCGGCAGCTTGGTGTTGACCGTCTCGGGCGTGCGGGCCTTCACCTCGCCGTCGACGCGGATCACCCATTCCGAGCGCACCGTCTCGGCGGTCTTGAAGGCCGGGGACTCGGGGTCCACGACGATCTGCGTCAGGCCGTAGTGATCGCGCAAGTCGATGAACAGAAGCCCGCCATGGTCGCGCACGCGGTGGACCCAGCCCGACAGGCGAACGGTCTGGCCGACCTCGGACGGGCGCAGGGCGGCGCAGGTGTGGCTGCGATAGCGGTGCATGGCGATCTTTCTCCGAGCCTCGGGATGGGCGAGGCGCTCCGTGGCCGCGCCCTCGAGGACGCCACCTGTTTTTGCGCGGGAAAAGCACATCAAGCGCCCGCCCTGTCAAGTTTTGCGCGCAAGCGCGGCTTTCCTTCGCGCTCGCGCATCGTTTAAGGATCGAAGCATGGAGCCGATCACCACCACCGCCGCCCTTTCCGATGCCTGCCGCACCCTCGCCCGGGCCGAGTTCGTCACCGTGGACACCGAGTTCATCCGCGAGACCACCTTCTGGCCCGAGCTCTGCCTCATCCAGATGGCGTCCGACGAGCTCGCCGTGCTGGTGGACCCGCTGGCCGAGGGAATCGACCTCAAGCCCTTTTTCGAGCTGATGGCCGATCCGTCGGTTCTCAAGGTCTTCCATGCCGCGCGGCAGGATCTCGAAATCATACACAAGCTCGGCGGGCTCATTCCCGCGCCGCTGTTCGACACCCAGGTCGCCGCCATGGTCTGCGGCTTCGGCGAGTCGATCGCCTACGACCAGCTCGTCGCCCGCACCACCAAGGGCCATATCGATAAGACCTCGCGCTTCACCGACTGGCGCCGCCGGCCGCTCTCCACCGAGCAGCTGGAATACGCGCTGGGCGACGTGACCTATCTCCGCGACGCCTATCGCTTCCTCGCCAAGGCGCTGGCGGTGGAGGAACGCGAAAGCTGGCTGGCCGACGAGATGGCCATCCTGTCCGATCCCGGCACGTACGACATCCACCCCGACGACGCCTGGAAGCGCCTGAAACTGCGCATACGCAAGCCGATCGAGCTGGCGGTGCTGAAGGAGATCGCCGCCTGGCGCGAGCGCGAGGCCCGGACGCGCGACCAGCCGCGCTCGCGCGTGTTGAAGGACGACGCGCTTTACGAGATCGCCCAGCAGCAGCCGCGCGACGAACAGGCGCTGTCGCGCCTGCGCACGGTCTCCAAAGGCTTCGAGCGCTCCTCGGCGGGCCGCGAGATCCTGGCCGCCGTCGCGCGCGCCAACGCCATTCCGAAGGCGCAGCTGCCCCCCATCCCCAAGCCCCCGGCCCTGCCCGAAGGCACGGCGGCGGCGGTGGAGTTCCTGCGGGTTCTCCTCAAGATCGTGGTGGAGGAGCGCGGCGTCGCCGGCCGCCTGATCGCCTCGAGCGACGACTTGGAGAAGCTCGCCGTGGACGGTGACAAGGCCGACGTGCCGGCGCTCCAGGGCTGGCGGCGAGACCTGTTCGGCGCCCGCGCGCTGGAACTTTTGGCCGGTCGCACGGCGCTGGTCTACCGCAATCGCAAGGTCGAGATCGTCCAGCTCTGAACGAAAAAAGGGGCGGTGCCCGTGGCGCCGCCCCTTCTCAAATCATCATTCTCGCGGTGCGCTCAGCGCACGTCGAAGCGCAGCGTCCGCTCCACGACCTTGGCGAAGGCCTGCAGGCGTGCATCGGGGCGCTCTCCGAGCAGCGGCTCCAGATCGCGCGGCACCACGAGCGAGAAGCCGCCGCGCGGGTCTTGCTTCCAATAGAGGCGGCCGAGAACGCCGGGCATGGCCGCAGTTAGCAGGTAGCTGACCCGGAACAGCGAGGCGAGAACGCGCGCGAGATAGAGAAGGCGCGGGTCGAGCACGCTGCCGATGGATTCCAAGACGCCCGCATCGAACTCGCCTTCGTAGCGATAATAATTAGCGAGCGCGAGATAGACGCGGCCGGGATGGTCCACCGCCGGGATATTGGCGTTCACGATGATCGACAGGCTCTGGCGGCCGCGATAGTCGGGATGGGCGCGCCAGGAAATATCGGTCAGCAGACAGGCCGCCTTGCGCAGGCGCGATTCGTAGAGCGTCTCGTTGATCGACAGCGCCTCGAAGGTGCGGGTCGACCAATCCACCAGTTCCTCGTTGTGAATGGGCGAGCGCGAGCGCAGGAAGGACAGCTCGATCGCCGATTCCAGAAGCGGGTCCCGCGCCTTCTCGTCTTCGCTGAGGCGCGAATGAAGATAGCCTTCGCGCACGCCATAGGCGGACAGCACGATTTCTGACGGCTTCAGCTGAGAGATCACCGCCTGCATAGCGACGGCGCCGAAGGCGAGCAATTGCCGGCGATTGCGCGAGATTGCCCCGATGCCCGGCAGCTTGTCCGGGTCGTTCTTGGCGACATTGGCGAGGAAGCTCTCGACTTCCGCCGGCCGAACCCGGTAGCCATGCATGACATGGACGGGATAATTCGACTGCTCCATGTGCAGCTTGAACAGGTTCCGCCACGTGCCGCCCACGGCATAGAAGGGCCGCCCGGCGGCGATCGCCGCGAAGTCCGAGTTCGCCACATGGCTCTCGGCAATGGAGCGCGCCTTCGCAATGTCGTTGCCCGAGAGGTCCTGCAGGCGCAGGCCGCCCAGGGGCATGGTGATGCCCTTGCCGATCCGTCCGTCGGCGACCTCGACGATCTCCAGGCTCCCGCCACCAAGATCCCCGGCGATGCCGTTCGGCGAATGGAAGCCGGCGATCACGCCTTCGGCCGCGTAATGCGCCTCGTCGGCGCCGGAGAGAATCGTGATGGGGCAGCCGAGCGCAGCTTCCGCCGCAGCCACGAAGTCCGGTCCGTTCGCCGCCTCGCGCGCGGCGGCCGTGGCGATCGGATGGATCTCGGTCACGCCGCTCTGATCGCACAGGGTGCGGAACCGCCGCAGCGCGGCGAGCGCGCTGGCGACGGACTTGTCGTCCAGCCGGTTGGTCTGCGCGATGCCGCGCCCCAGACCGCTCAGGACCTTTTCGTTGAAGAGGGTGGTGGGGGCCCGGACATTGCCCTCGTAGATAACGAGTCGAACCGAGTTCGATCCGATATCGACCACCGCCACCGGGGCACGGCCGGGTATCCGGCCGTGCGGGTGGAGGAGATCAATCGAAGCGTGAGTGCTCGGCACGCTGCCTTGCGATGAGCTTGGGTGCATTCGACTTCAGGGCCTTCCCCCGACCCGAGAGGCTCGGATTGGTCATGAAATAGCGCTGGGCGTTGAACGGCTGCTCACCCTCGGAAGGCGCGATCCGTCGCGACGTACCGTCGGCAAGGACGGACCAGCTCTGTTGGTTGTCGAGAATATTGGCGAGCATGATCTGCGACAGGACCTGGCTGTGGACGGTCGGCGTCGTGATCGGAATCAAGGTTTCCACTCGCCGGTCCAGGTTGCGCGGCATCATGTCCGCCGAACCCATGTAGACGATCGCCTTTTCCGAAGGCAAGCCGTGCCCCGCGCCGAAGCAGAAGATGCGGCTGTGCTCCAGGAAGCGGCCGACGATCGACTTGACGCGGATGTTCTCCGACAGGCCGGCCACGCGCGGCTTGAGGCAGCAGATGCCGCGCACCACGAGATCGATCTCGACGCCGGCCTGGCTGGCCCGATAGAGCGCGTCGATGATCTGCGGGTCGACCAGCGAGTTCATCTTCATCCAGATCTGGCCCGGACGCCCCGCCTTCTCGTGCTCGATCTCCTCCTCGATGTGCTGGAGGATGCGCTTGCGCAGCGAGAGCGGCGACATGGCGAGCTTGCGAAGCTCCGTCGGCTCGGCATAGCCGGTGATGTAGTTGAAGATATGCGCGACATCGTAGGCGATGTCGGGGTCGATCGTGAAGTAGCTGAGATCGGTGTAGATCTTGGCCGTGATCGGATGGTAGTTGCCCGTCCCCACATGGACGAAGGAGGTCAGCTTGCCCTCCTCCCGGCGCACCACGAGCGAGAGCTTGGAATGCGTCTTCTTCTCGATGAAGCCGAAGACGACCTGCACGCCGGCGCGCTCCAGATCGCGCGCCCAGCGTATATTGGCCTCTTCGTCGAAGCGCGCCTTCAACTCCACCAGCGCCGTCACCGACTTGCCGGATTCGGCGGCGTCGATCAGCGCACGCACGATCGGCGAGTCGTTGGAGGTGCGGTAGAGCGTCTGCTTGATGGCGACGACGTCGGGGTCCCGCGCGGCCTGGCGCAGGAACTGCACCACCACGTCGAAGCTCTCGTAGGGGTGGTGAATCACGATATCCTTTTCGCGGATGGCCGCGAAACAATCGCCATTGTGCTCGCGAATCCGCTCGGGGAAACGCGGGATGTAGGGGTCGAACTTCAGGTCGTCGCGCGGCAGCTTGACGATCTGCGAGACCGAATCCAGCGCCAAGAGGCCGTCCATCACGGAGATGCGGTTTTCCGCGACGCCGAGTTCGCCGGCCACGAAATTGCGCAGCGATTCCGGCATGACATGATCGAACTCGATGCGGATCACGGAGCCGCGACGGCGCCGCTTCAACGCCGTCTCGAACAGACGCACGAGATCCTCGGCCTCTTCCTCGACCTCGATGTCGGAGTCGCGGATGATGCGGAACGTGCCCTGGCCCTTCACCCGGTAGCCGGGGAACAGCTTGGAGATGAAGGTCGCGACGACGCTTTCGAGCGGTACGAAACGCGCCTCGCCCTCTTCCGTCAGCGGCAGTTCCACGAAGCGCTGGAGCGCAACGGGCAGGCGCAGAAGCGCGTTCATCCCTTGCGAATCACGCTCGCGAACGAGCGACAGGGCCATGGTGAAGCCGAGATTGGGAATGAAGGGGAACGGGTGCGCCGGGTCGACCGAGAGCGGCGTCAGGACGGGGAAGATCGACTCGTTGAAATGGCGCTCCAGCCAGGCCCGGTCCTCGCGCTTCACGTCGCCCGCCCCGACGATCGAGATGCGCGCGGCGCGCAGGTCCTTCACCAGCGAGGCGAGCGAGGCCTGCTGGTCCTGCTGCAGGCTGGTGACTTCGGCTAGGATACGATCGAGCTGCTCCTGCGGCAGCAGCCCGTCCATGCTGCGCACCTCCACCTTCTCGCGGACCTGACCGGCGAGACCGGCGACGCGCACCATGAAGAACTCGTCCAGATTGCCGGCCGAGATCGACAGGAAGCGCACGCGCTCCAGAAGCGGATGCGCGGTGTTCTGCGCTTCTTCCAGCACACGGCGGTTGAACTGGAGCCAGGAAATCTCGCGGTTCACGTAGCGGTCGGACGGCAGTTCGCTGACGGCAGGCTCGGCCGCCGGCTGCGACACCGGGATAATGCCGATCGCTTCCATCAGCGGCTGATCGGGCAGCGGCTCGTCGTCGAAGCCTTCCGATTCGAGCTGGTCTTCCTGATCGAGTTCCGAGGCTTCGAGAGCGTCGTCCCCCTCGCCCGCGCCGTCCATGAAGGCGCCCAGCCCTTCGGCTGCGTCCTTGGCGGGCTCCGCCTGGGTCTGGCTCTGCGGATTCTCGGGAGTGATCACGTCGCTCATGCTCAGCCGTCGCCTCAAAAGATACAGTTGGATATTGCCTTAGGGGACCTGCGCGACTGTTTCATGACTGCAGCGCCCTTTCCTCTTCCATTTCCGTCAAGATGCGCCCCACGAGCGTGCGGGAGATGCGCTCCTTGGACGCCAGGGCCTCCAGGTCAAGGCGGCGGATCAGCTCCGCCGCCGCCTCCAGGGAGCGCTCCATGCGCGCCACGGCATAGTCGATCAGCTTGGGCTCAAGCTCGATCTGCCGATCGGCGGCGAGCTTCATCAGGACGCCGGAGAGCAGCATCTCGTCGGGCGCGAGAAGATCCACCACCGTCGCCGCGCGAAGGCGCGACAGGAGATCGGGCAGTTGGAAAGGCAGCGCGGAGGCCGGCAGGCGCGACGTCAGGAGCACGCTGCCGCCGCCGAGCCGAGCCGCGTTCAGGAGCTGGAACAGCTCGGTCTCGTCGAAGCCCGCACTATCGACATTCTCCACCAGCACGGCGAAGGGCGTCTGGCTGATGAGCGTCGCGGCCGGCTCGCGCGGGAGGAGCGGTGTCGCGCCGGCCATTTCGGCCCAGGCCGTGGCGAGATGCGTCTTGCCCGACCCCACCGGGCCGACCACGAGCAGCACGGGATGCGGCCATTCCGGCCAGGCGTCGATCGCCCCTGCGGCCAGGGCATTCCCTTCGCCCACGACCAGATCGTCCCGCGCCAGCGAAGGGGTCGGCGACAGATCGAAGGGGATCTGCGAGGGAGGCCGCCCGGTCAAACCGAGCGCCCCGACTTCGGGTCGAACTGGTTCTTGAGCGCGAGTTCCAGATTGCCTCCCTCGATTTCCTTCGGGGCGCCGACCTCGATCGAGCGCCCGAAATACATCTCGCTTTCCAGATATTTATGAATGGCGAAGCGCACGAGAACCCCGACTGCGGCCGCCGCCGGCACCGCCATCAGCAGCCCGACGAAGCCGAAGATGGCGCCGAAGGCGAAAAGCGCGAACATCAGCCAGACCGGATGCAGGCCGACCGAGGCGCCGACGAGCTTGGGCTGGAGGATGTTTCCTTCCACGAACTGGCCGGTGAAGAAAACGCCGGCCGTGGCCGCGACCCAGATCCAGTCCGGCGCGAACTGGACCAGCGCGACGCCGACGGCGACGATCAGCCCGATGGCCGACCCGACATAGGGAACGAAGGAGATGATGCCCGCGAAGAAGCCGATCAGCAGCCCGAAATTGAGGCCCACCAGCGTCAGCCCGACGGCGTAATAGGTGCCGAGAATGAGGCAGACGCTGCCCTGCCCGCGCACGAAGCCGGCGACGGCGCGATCGATCTCCCGCGCCAGCCGGCGCACGGTGCCGACATGCTGGCGCGGCACGAGCGCGTCGATCTTGGCGATCATCCGGTCCCAGTCGAGCAGGAGATAGAAGGCGACCACAGGCGTCACCACGAAGAGCGAGATGAAGTTGACCACCGCAAGGCTGGACGACCAGAGCGAGGCCACCAACGCCGTCGTGTAGCCGGAGAGCTGGCGCACCAGCGTCTGGAAATCCTGCCGCAGGGTCTGATCATCGCCATTGAAGAAGCGCGAGAGCGATCCGGTGCGAAGTTCCAGCGCCAGTTCCTGCAGCCGGCCGAGATATTGCGGCAGGCGGTCGGCGAAGCTCGAGACCTGTCCGCCGATCACCGGCACGACGATCAGGATCACCAGCGCGATGACGATCACGAAGGCGACCAGGATCAGAAGGCTGGCGGCCAGCCGCGACAGGCCGCGCCGCACCAGCCAGTCGGCGATCGGGTCGAGGAAATAGGCCATGACCATGCCCAGCACGAAGGGCAGGAGGATACCCCGGAACAGCCAGAGCGAAAGGCCGAGGGCCAGCGCCGCCAGACTCCAGAAGAGGACCTGGCGTTTCAGGAGCTTGGCGCGATCATGAACCATCGAAACGGGGCTCCGAAGCGCGAACCGGCGCCGGTGGCGGCCGGCGCGGAACGGCCGGGACTTCGAGATAGGCAGCCGCTCGGTAGGGGGTCAAGCCCTCCGCCCGGTCCTGTGCAGATGGGGGAAAACCAGGGCGTGGCAACCACAAGGCCCGCCGAGCGCCCCGCTCGTTTACCTCGCCTTAACCCAGGCGCGCCGCCGCTTCGACGGATCGGGCGCCGAATGGCCTCTTTCGCGCGCAGAATTGCATTGCGGCCTTGCACGGAAAGTCTTGCCCGCGCGGTTCGATCATGCGAACTCGCCCCAAAGGGGAAAAGCTGCCATGACCGCCGAAACCACGAACGGTTTGACCTATGCCGAAGCCGGCGTCGACATCGACGCGGGCAACGAACTCGTTCAACGCATCAAGCCGCTGGTGCGCTCCACCCGCCGCCCCGGCGCGGACGGGGAGATCGGCGGGTTCGGCGGCTTGTTCGACCTGAAGGCGGCAGGTTTTAAAGATCCCGTCCTTGTCGCGGCCAATGACGGCGTCGGGACCAAGCTGAAGATCGCGATCGACACCGGCCGGCACGACACGATCGGGGTCGATCTCGTCGCCATGTGCGTCAACGACCTCGTCGTGCAGGGCGCCGAGCCGCTGTTCTTTCTCGACTATTTCGCGACCGGCAAGCTGGACCCCGCGCAGGGCGAGGCGATCGTAGCGGGCATCGCGGACGGTTGCCGGCAGGCCGGCTGCGCGCTGATCGGCGGTGAAACCGCCGAGATGCCCGGCCTCTACGCGGAGAAGGATTACGACCTGGCGGGTTTCGCCGTGGGCGCGGCCGAGCGCGGCCGTCTGCTGCCGAGCGCCGAACTGACGGCGGGCGACGTGATCCTCGGCCTTGCCTCTTCCGGCGTTCATTCCAACGGCTATTCGCTGGTGCGCCGCATCGTGGAGCAGGCGGGCGCCGTCTATGACGCCCCCGCCCCGTTCGACGCCACGCGCACGCTGGCCGAGGCGCTGCTGGAGCCGACCCGCATTTATGTGAAGCCGCTTCTGGCCGCGATCCACGCCGGTGACGGCGTCAAGGCACTGGCACACATCACCGGCGGCGGCTTCCCCGAGAACATTCCGCGCGTGCTGCCCGAGCATCTGCGGGCCGACATCGATCTTCAAGCCGTCGCCGTGCCGCCGGTCTTCGGTTGGCTGGCGCGCCAGGGCGGCGTCGCCGAGGCCGAGATGCTGCGCACCTTCAACTGCGGCGTCGGCATGATCGTCGTGGTTGCCGAGGCCGAAGCCGAGGCGGTCGCCGCCATTCTGCGGAACGAAGGCGAGAGCGTCTTCCCGCTCGGCCGCATTCTGCCGCGTGACGGCGAACTGGCTGTCACCTTCAACGGAACGCTCGCCCTGTGAGCGAGACCTTGCCCAAGAAGCGCGTCGCGGTCCTGATCTCGGGCCGCGGCTCCAACATGAACGCTCTGTTGCAGGCGACCGACTTCGCCGGCTTTCCCGGCGAGATCGTCGCCGTCCTGTCCAACAAGGCGGATGCGGGCGGCCTGCGGACGGCCGAGGCGCGCGGCATCGCCACCGTCGCCATCAGCCACAAGGGCTTCGGCTCGCGCGAGGCGCATGAAGAGGCGCTGATCGAAGCACTGGACGCGTTTCGACCGGATGTCGTCTGCCTCGCCGGCTACATGCGGCTGCTCACGCCCCGCTTCGTCGGCCATTACAGCGGGCGGATGATCAACATTCATCCCTCGCTCCTGCCGCTCTTTCCCGGCCTGCACACGCATGAACGGGCGCTGGAAGCGGGCATGCGCCTCCACGGCTGCACCGTGCATTTCGTGACCGAAGACATGGACGAAGGGCCGATCATCGCGCAGGCCGCGATCGCCATCGAGCCAGGCGACACCCCGGACAGCCTGTCCGCCCGCCTTCTTGCCGCCGAGCATCGGCTGTATCCGCACGCGCTCCGGCTGGTGCTGGACGGGCAGGTGCGGATGGAAGGCGGCCGCGCCGTCTTTGCGCATCGCGACGTGGCGTCGGACGCGACGCCGGGCTCGATCCTGGTTTCGCCCTTCGCCTGAACGGTTCGGCCGCCGGTGCGATCCGACGGCCGATGGTTCTCAGAGCGCCCGAACCCAGACGTGATTGTCGTGGAAAGCCGCGCCGCCGAAGGGCGCCGCCGGATCGGCCCCGGTCAGGACATTGATCCCCTCGCCGCGCTCGAAGGCGCCGTTCGGCCAAAGCCCTTCATGGATGAGAACGCCGGCTTTGGCCGCAGCGTCCACCTTCAACGGCAAAACGACCTCGCCACGCCGATTGCCGATTTCCACCCGCTGCCCGTCGATCAGCCCCAGCCGCTCGGCGTCCTCCGGATGCATCTTCAGCTCGGGCTTTCCTTCGCGCTTTCGCGAGCCGTCGGTCTCGGCAAAGGTCGAGTTCAGGAACTGGCGCGCGGGGGGCGTGGCGAGACGGAACGGATGGTCAGCATCGGCCTCCTCGATCAGTTCCGCGTGGTCGGGAAAGCTCGGCAGCTTCTCCACCGGCCCGAGCAGGCCCATGGATTCGGGCGGCCGATTGGGCGCCGAAAGGCCCGCCCAGTCGACACGGAAGCGAAAGCGCCGGTCCGGCGTCTTGAAGCCGCCGATGTAATGCGCCTCCTCGAAGCCGGGCTGCACGTCGAGCCAGCGTTCGGCCTCCAGCCGATCCAGCCCCTCGTAGCCGCTGCGAAGGAGGAGATCGTCGATCAGCTGGCGTTCGGTCAGCCCGAACCCCGGCCGGTCGGCGACGCCGAGCCGCTTGGCGAGTTCCTCCACCACGAAATGGTTGGTGCGCACCGTGTCCGAGGCGTCGATCAGCTTGGGGCCGAACAGGATGTGGCTCTGCCCGCCGCCACGATAGATGTCGTCGTATTCCATCGAGGTCGCGGCCGGCAGAACGAGATCGGCCAGCCGCGCCGTGTCGGTCATGAACTGCTCGTGGACCGCGACGAAGAGATCCTCGCGCAGCAGGCCGCGCACCACGTCGCGCTGCTCGGGCGCGACATTGGCCGGGTTCGTGTTCTGCACCAACATGGCCGTGACGGGCGGCCCGCCGGCCAGCGCCCCGGCATCACCCGTCAGCACCGCGCCGATGCGCGACTGATCGAGATGGCGGATCGAGGGGTCCTCGTCGCCGAGCCCTTCGATCAGCGCCTTATCGAAGCGCCAGAGCGCGCCGTTGTTGTGGAAGGCGCCGCCGCCTTCGACCTGCCAATGGCCATAGACGGTCGGCACCGAGAGCGCGGCATGCATGGCGACCGCGCCGTTGCGCTGGCGCGAGAAGCCGTAGCCGAGGCGGAAGAAAGTCCGCTTGGTGCGGCCAATCAGGGCGGCGAACCGTTCGATCTCGTCGACGGACAGGCCGGTGATGGCGCTCGCCCAGGCCGGCGTGCGGCTTTGTAGATGGGCCTCCAGCCCGACCGGATCGTCGCCATATTGCGCGAGATAGGCCCGGTCGGCCGTGCCGTCGCGAAAGGCGATGTGCATGAGCGCGCAGGCCAGCGCCCCGTCCGTGCCCGGCCGCAGCTTCAGCGCGATGTCGGCCTGTTTCATGGTCGGGTTGTCGTAGATGTCGATCACGACGATCGGGGCGCCGCGCTCCTTTCGGGCGCGGATCGCGTGGGTCATGACGTTGACCTGCGTCGCCACCGCATTGGTGCCCCAGATCACCAAGCAGTCGGATTTGGCCATCTCGCGCGGATCGACCCCAGCCAGATGCCCCGTCCCGGCGACGAAGCCGGTCCAGGCCAGATTGGTGCAGATCGTGTCGAACTCGCCGCTATAACGCTTGGCGTGGCGCAGCCGGTTGATCCCGTCGCGCTGCACGAGACCCATCGTCCCCGCATAATAGTAGGGCCAGACCGCTTCCGAGCCGTGTCGCGCCTCGGCTGCAAGGAACTTCTCGGCGACGAGGTCCAGCGCGTCGTCCCAGCCGATCTCGCGCCAGCCGCCCTCGCCCTTGGCGCCGACGCGCTGCAAAGGCTTCAGGAGCCGGTCGGGATGGTGGACGCGCTCGGCATAGCGGGCGACCTTGGCGCAGATCACGCCCGCCGTGTAGCTGTTGCCCTCGGCGCCGCGCACGCGGCCGATGCGGTTGGGAGCCAGGATCTCCACCTCGAGCGCGCAAGTCGAGGGGCAGTCGTGCGGGCAGGCGGTGAAGCCGATCTTGGGCGGGACGTGCTGGTTCATGGCGCGATCCTATCGCATGGGGCGTGAGGGACCCCAATTCAATTTGCGAATGCGAACCATGAAAATGAGGCCGCCCCTTTCGCGGGAGCGGCCTCTCCGAACCTGAGATCAGGCGGCGTGGGCGTAGCGCGCCACTTCCTCGGGTGTCAGCGAGGGGTAGTCGGTGTAACCGTGCTCGTCGCCGCCGTAGAACGTGTTCTGATCCCACTCGTTGAGCGGGGCGCCGATGCGCAGGCGCGCCACGAGGTCGGGATTGGAGATGAACAGCTTGCCGAAGCAGACGAGATCGATCTCGCCCGCGTCGAGACGCTGTTTGGCGAGGTCCACGTCGTATTCGTTGTTGCCCATATAGGTGCCCTGGAAACGCTGGCGCAGGGCGTGATAGTCGAACCCGTCCTTGCCCCGGTCGCCGCCGGTCTGCCCCTCGATTACGTGGAGATAGAGCAGGCCGCGCTTGTCGAGTTCCTCGACATAGGCGTTGAACAGCGTCTGCTGGTCGCTCTCGCTGGAACCGCCCATCACGGTGACCGGCGAAATGCGGATGCCGACATGTGCCTTGTCCCAGGCCGCGACCACCGCGTCCACGACTTCGAGAGGCAGGCGCATCCGGTTCTCGATCGTGCCGCCGTAGCGGTCCGTGCGCGTGTTGGTGCCGTCGCGCAGGAACTGGTCGAGCAAGTAGCCATTGGCGGAATGGACCTCGACGCCGTCGAAGCCGGCCGCGCGGGCGTTGCGCGTCGCCTTCACGTAGTCCTGAATCAGGCGGGGAAGCTCAGCTTCCTCCAGCGCGCGCGGCTCGACATGGTCCTTGAAGCCTTCTTCCGTGAAGGCCTTGCCGCTCGGCTTCACCGCCGAGGGCGCCACGGGCAGCGCGCCGCCCGGCTGCAGGTCAGGATGCGAAATACGGCCGACATGCCAGAGCTGAAGAACGATCTTGCCGCCCTCGGCGTGGACGGCGTCCGTCACCTTCTTCCAGGCCGTCACCTGCTCGTCGGAATAGATGCCGGGCGTCCAGGCATAGCCGCGCCCCTCAACCGAAATGTTCGTGGCCTCGGAAATGATGAGGCCGGCGCCCGCCCGCTGGCGGTAGTATTCGACATGCATCTCTTTCGGCACGCCATCCGGCGTGGCGCGCGATCGCGTCAGCGGTGCCATGACGGTTCGGTTCGAAAGATGCAGGGGCCCCAGATCGAACGATTCGAAGAGCTTGGTATGGGCCATGGAAAATCCTTTGCGATCGTTTCGCGCGAAGCCGCGCTATCGGCTATCAGAAGCGGATATGGGGGTTCGGGTTCCGCACTGCGGTATGCGACCTGTGAACGCTGCGTCTTCGAAACGGGAAAGAGAACGACGTGAACTACCGCCACGCCTTCCATGCCGGAAACTTCGCCGACGTGGTGAAACACGCCCTGTTCTGCCGGCTGATCAGCTATCTCCAACGCAAGGAGAAGCCGTTCCGCGTCATGGACACCCATGCCGGACGTGGCCTCTACGACCTCGATGCCGACGAGGCGCGGCGCACGGGCGAGGCTGTGGAAGGCATCGACCGGCTCGTGGCCTCCCCCGCCTGGGACGACCCGCTTCTGGCCGAGTATCGCGCGGCGGTGGAAGCGGCGCGGGCGCGCTTCGGCGCCGACACCTATCCCGGCTCGCCCCTGATCGCGCGCCATCTCCTGCGCCGGCAGGACCGGCTCAGCGCCTACGAGCTGCATCCCGTGGACGCCGGGGCGCTGGGCGAGCTCTTCGCTGGGGACAGCCACGTGAAGGCGATCGAGCTCGACGGCTGGCTGGCGCTCGGCGCTCATGTGCCCCCGAAGGAAAAGCGCGGGATCGTGCTGATCGACCCGCCCTTCGAGCGCACCGACGAGATCGAGACGATCGTGGAGCAGCTGGCGCGCGCGCATGCGCGCTGGCCGGGCGGCGTCTATGCCGTCTGGTATCCGATCAAGCGGCCGGCCCAGCACCGCCGCTTTCATGACCTGCTGCGCGAAAGCGGCATTCCCAATATCGTGGCGGCCGATTTTTGGCGCGAGCCGCACACGGCCGAGGAGCGGCTGGTCGGCACCGGTCTCGTGGTCGTGAACCCGCCCTATACGTTCGCGGCCGAGGCGGAGGCGATTTTTGCCTTGCTCCAACCCGTCCTCACCCTTTCGCCGGGTGCGGAATGTGGCATTCATGTGCTGGCCGAAGAATGATTCGGTGCAATATGATGGCGAACTGATGATTCCCGCGCGCCACCCCGCCCGCATCCGAGGAAGCCGCACCATGCGCCGACACCTTTCCGCCCTTGTCAGCCTCGCGGCCTGCGCCGCTGGCACCGCCCCCGCCTTCGCGGCCGACTACTATCAGGCGCCGCCCGAGCGGGCCGTGGTGGTGACCAACGCCCTCGTGCCGGCCTGCGAGAACCCGCGCGTGCTCGCGCAGGTCGAGGACCAGTTCGAATACGGCGCGCCGAACACCGTCCACGCCGCGCTCCAGGTCGTGGAATTTTCCGGCCTCTACGAGAAGGCCTATCAGCCGCGCGCCGGCACCAAGCTGATTGAGCGGCGCTATTGCCAGGGCACGGCGCTGATCTCGTCCGGTGAGCATCGCACGCTCTACTACGTCATCGAATATCCGATGGGCTATGCCGGGGTCGGCTGGCGCGCGGAAGGCTGCGTTCTCGGCCTCGATCCGTGGAAGGTCTACGGCGCGAACTGCGAATCGCTTCGCCGCTTCTGACGGGAACCGTCATGCGCCTGCTTTATTCCAAGCCTTCGCCCTATTCGTCGAAGGTGCGCATGTCCGCGCATCTTTGCGGCCTCGCGCTCGACTGCGTGCCGACCGACACCGGCGCGGAGGGCGACGATCTCCTTTCCACAAACCCGCTCGGCAAGATCCCCGCGCTGGAGCTGGACGACGGCTCGGTTCTCTACGACAGCCGGGTGATCTGCGAGTATTTCGACCGCGCTAGCGGCAATCTCCTGATCCCGCAGACGCTGGAAGGTTGGACGATCTGCAAGCGCATCGAGGCGCTGGCGGACGGGCTGACGGAAGCGGTGATGGCGACGCTCTATGAGGTGCGCTATCGCCCAGAGGAAAAGCGACATCAGCCCTGGGTCGACAAGCAGTGGCGCCGCGCCCATCGCGGGCTCGACGCGCTGGAAGCCGATGTCGCGAACCTGCCCGAGGCGCCGAGCCTGGCGCATTTCGCGGTCGCGAGCGATCTGGGTTGGATTCATCTGCGCTATCCCGGAGCCTTCGAAGAGAAGAACCCGGGCCTCGTGCGCTGGCTGGACGGCTTCTATGCCGCGAACCTGGCCTATGCCGACCTGAAGCCGGTGGCCTGAGAAAAAATCCACCCGCTCAAACACCAACGGCGCCCCGCGGCGCCGTTTTCGTCTTGTGCATCAGGTTCGTTCAGAATTTCAGCGCGAGACCGGCCCGTATCGAATGCTCGTCGAAGCCCGAGGAAACCGACACGTTGCCGAGATCGTAGGTTTTGTTTTCGAAATTCGAGTAGCGATACTCGACGCGCGAGGTGACGCCGTTTGCCACCTTGGCCTCGACGCCAGCGCCGACGGTGTAGCCGACATGGGTCTGGTCGTCGTTGGCGCCTCGCAGCGTCAGCTCCTTGTTGGACACGGCGACGCCGCCCGTCGCGAACAGGAGAATCGGATCGTAGTCGACGCCGACGCGGGCGCGCAACGAGCCGAAGGCCGTGGAATCGGCCGAGATGGGAACGCCGGTCGCGACATTGAACCCACCGGCATCCACGTCGGAAGCGCCGATATCACCTTCGAGACCATAGACGAAGCGCTCGGTCTGCAAGCTGTAGCCGGCATAGACGCCGCCCACGACGCCCTCGCCATTGAAGCTCGCGCCGCTGCTCTGGTCGAAATGGGCGAAGTTGTAGCCGACGAAGCCGCCGGCATAGGGACCGGACCAGGTATAGGCGGGAGCGGCCGGCGCGACGGGCGCGGCCGCCTCGGGCAGGACGGCATCGGCCGCATAGGCACCGGAGGCCAGCAGCGTCAGCGTTGCACCAAGGGCAAAGGTGCGGAACACCTTCATCGATCCCACTCCATTTCCGGCGGGCAGCCCGCCGATCCATCAGGTCTGGTCGGAACGTGCGTTTTCCCGCTCCGTTCCCGAACCTTGGGCTTGCCTCAAAACCTTCGCGAGAAGGTGATTGACAAAGCCCGTGTCCGCTCCATGCGATATAAGCGCGAAGCTTGGGCCTCGCCAATTGCAGCGGGGTGACACCCCCGGGTCAATCGCGCGCAGTCCACCGCCGCGAGTTCGCCATCATGCCCCTCCCATTGCGGCGTCGAAGAATCATATAAGGAACGACCTTGGCCAACGGCCGAACGCGGCGCCGGCGCGGCGCCGCCTTGCGACACAAAGGGCGCGGGCTGGCACCGCGCTTCGGCAGCGAAGACGACATGACCGACGAAGTGATTCCCGAGATCGACGACGAGGACGAGGATTTCGCAGGCGACGAGTTGGAGGCCGATGTCGCCGCCGAGCCGTCCGCCGCAGCGTCGCTGATCGCCGCGATCGAATGGGACGACGGCGGGCGCGACGTCGACCAGACTCTGGTCGGCGCCGAGCTGATCTCCGAATTTCAGAAGCGCCTGCCCAACAGCCCCGGCGTCTACCGCATGTTCGACGAGGCGAACGAAGTCCTCTATGTCGGCAAGGCGAAGTCGCTGAAGAAGCGCGTGGCGAGCTACACCCGCCTCGTCGGCCACACCAACCGCATCATGCGCATGATCCGCGCGACGCGGCACATGGAGTTCGTCACCACCCGCACCGAGACCGAGGCGCTGCTTCTCGAAGCCAACCTCATCAAGCGCCTGCGCCCGCGCTTCAACGTGTTGATGCGGGACGACAAGTCCTTTCCCTACATTCTCGTTTCGGACGATCACGAGGCGCCGGCGATCTTCAAGCATCGCGGCGCACGCTCGCGAAAGGGCAGCTATTTCGGCCCCTTCGCCTCGGGCGGTGCGGTCGGCCGGACGGTCGCCTCGCTGCAACGAGCCTTCCTGCTGCGCACCTGCACCGACTCTGTCTACGAGACACGCTCGCGCCCATGCCTCCTCTACCAGATCAAGCGTTGCGCGGGCCCCTGCACGCGTGAGATCCCGCTGGAGGACTACCAAGCGCTGGTGAACGAGGCGAAGGGCTTCCTCTCCGGCCGCTCCAGCCAGGTGAAGCAGGGCATCGCCAGCGCCATGCAGGAAGCGGCGGAAAATCTCGACTTCGAGCGCGCGGCCGTGTTCCGGGATCGTCTGTCGGCGCTGGCCCATATCCAGGGCCATCAGGGCATCAACCCGCATGGCGTCGAAGAGGCCGACGTCTTCGCCATCCACCAGGAAGGCGGACTGACCTGCATCCAGGTCTTCTTCTTCCGCACCGGACAGAACTGGGGCAACCGGGCCTATTTCCCCAAAGCCGATTCGACGCTTGAGCCCGGCGAGGTTCTGGGCGCCTTTCTCGGCCAGTTCTACGACGACAAGCCGCCCGCCTCGCTGGTGCTGCTGCCGGTCGAGGTGGAGGACGCGACGATCCTGGCCGAGGCGCTGGCAATCAAGGCCGGACGCCGGGTGCAGATCGCCGTTCCCCAGCGCGGCGAAAAGAAGGATCTGGTGGACCACGCCACCGCCAACGCCCGCGAGGCGCTGGGCCGGCGGCTGGCCGAGACCTCCTCGCAGGCGCGCCTCCTCGCCGGTCTCAAGGAGACCTTCGCGCTCGACCAAGTGCCGCGCCGCATCGAAGTGTTCGACAATTCGCACATCATGGGCACCAACGCCGTCGGCGCGATGATCGTCGCCGGGCCGCAGGGCTTTGCGAAAAGCCAGTATCGCAAGTTCAACATCAAGGGCACCGACATCACGCCGGGCGACGATTTCGGCATGATGCGCGAGGTCATGACGCGCCGATTCTCGCGCCTCATCAAAGAGCATGGCGAAGATGGACCCGCTCCCGCCCCCGCGCCGACCGAAGGCGTCGAGCCGGAGGACGCGGTGGAGGCGGCCGACATGCCGGCTTGGCCCGATCTCGTTCTGGTGGACGGTGGCAAGGGACAAATCTCGGCGGTGCGAAAAATCCTCACCGAGCTTGGTATCGCCGACAAGGTGACGACGATCGGCGTCGCCAAGGGCGTCGACCGCGACGCCGGGCGCGAGCGCTTCATCGTGGAAGGGCGCGAGTCCTTCTCGCTGCCGCCGCGCGATCCCGTGCTCTACTTCGTTCAGCGCCTGCGCGACGAGGCGCATCGCTTCGCCATCGGCACCCACCGGGCCAAGCGCAAGAAGGAGCTGACCGCCAACCCGCTGGACGAGATCGGCGGCATCGGCCCCTCTCGAAAGCGCGCCTTGCTGCATCATTTCGGAACGGCGAAGGCGGTGTCGCGCGCGGCCTTCGACGATCTCCTGAAGGTGGAAGGCATTTCGGCCGCCATGGCGAAGACGATCTACGACCATTTCCACGAGCGTCAGTAACCACGCTGGGCGGGGAAGCGCGCTTTCCCGGCGTCAAAAGCCGCCGGCGATGTTGACGCAGGCGCCCCGCCGCGTTTGAACAGGCAATCAGCCAGCCCCTGGCAGGCGCATTCGCCTTCTGCCGCCCATCCGAACCGGACCGAACCCATGGCCTCCAAGGCGCTGAACCTTCCCAACATCCTCACCTATGCGCGAATCGTCGCCGTTCCCTTGGTGGTTCTCTGCTTCTTCGTGGAAGGCCGGCTGCATGGTTCGGACGCGGCGCGCTGGTGGGCGCTCGGCCTCTTCGTCGTCGCCAGCGTGACCGACTGGCTGGACGGCTATCTCGCCCGCGCCTGGCAGCAAACCTCGACCATCGGCCGGATGCTCGACCCGATCGCGGACAAGCTTCTGGTCGCGGCGGCCCTGCTGGTGCTGGCGGCCGACGGCACGATCGCGGGATGGACGATCTGGGCGGCGATCGTCATCCTCTGCCGCGAGATCCTCGTGTCTGGCCTTCGCGAATATCTGGCCGAGCTGAAGGTTTCCGTGCCGGTTACGCGCCTCGCCAAGTGGAAGACGGCGACTCAGATGGTCGCGATCTCCTTCCTCCTGGCCGGCCCGGCCGGCGACGTGATCCTGCCCTTCGTGACGAAATCCGGCATCGTCCTCCTTTGGATCAGCGCCATCATCACGCTCTACACCGGCTACGATTACTTTCGCGCCGGCCTGCGCCATATCGACGTTTAGAGCGTTTTTCCAAGCAAGACTGGCAGGCTTCGCCGCTGGAGAATGCGGCACAATCGAAGACTGCGGGCATTTGCGGTGGATCGTAATCCACCGAAGACGCTCCAGAGTTTCGCGGCGCCTTCCCTTCGCGCCGCGCGCCAGAGGAGGACGGGCATGAAGATCGTTTATTTCGCCTGGATTCGCGAGCGCATCGGCCTCGACGAAGAGGAAGTCGCCCTTCCCGCCGGCATCATCACCGTCACCGACTTTCTCCACTGGCTGAAAGGCCGGGGCGAGAACTATGCTAGCGCGCTCCAGGCGCCCGAGACGGTGCGCGTCGCCCTCGACCAGGAACACACCGAGCATTCCGAGCCGCTGGGCAACTGCCGCGAGGTCGCCGTGTTTCCGCCGATGACGGGCGGCTGAGATGGAGGCCGCCCGCAATTCCGTCCGAGCCGAGCGGATCGATCTCGCAGCCGAGCTGGAGCGCTTCGCGCCGGGGGGCGATGCCGGCGCGGTGGTCACCTTCACCGGCTATTGCCGCGACGAGGGCGGCCGGCTCGCCGCGCTGGAGCTCGAACATTATCCCGGCATGGCCGAACGCGAGATCGGGCGCATCGCCGCCGAGGCGATGGACCGCTGGGAGCTGATCCGCATTCTCTGCATCCATCGCCACGGGATGATCCGGCCGGGCGAGGAGATCGTGCTCGTCGCCTGCGCCTCCATGCATCGCAGGGCGGCCTTCGAAGCGGCGAGCTTCGTCATGGACTTCATGAAGACCCGCGCCCCGTTCTGGAAACGCGAGCATCTCAAGGATGGCACGATCGGCGGCTGGGTCGAGGCCAAGGATACGGACGACGCGGCGAGCGACCGCTGGCACCGGCTCTGATTCCAAAAACAAAAACGCCGGCCCGAGGGCCGGCGTCGCAACAGTCAAATCGATCGGGCTGGGATCAGCCGACGATCTCGGTCTCGGAGAACCAGTAGGCGATCTCTTCCTTCGCCGTCTCGGCGGCGTCGGAGCCGTGCACCGAGTTCTCGCCGATCGACAGGGCGTGGACCTTGCGGATCGTGCCCTCGGCGGCCTGGGCCGGGTTGGTGGCGCCCATCAGCTCGCGGTTGCGCGAGATGGCGTTCTCGCCTTCCAGAACCTGCACGATCGTCGGGCCGGCCGACATGGACTCGACCAGCTCGCCGAAGAAGGGGCGCTCCTTGTGGACGGCGTAGAAGCCTTCCGCCTCGCGGCGGCTCATCCACACGCGCTTGGAAGCGACGACGCGAAGGCCACCCTCTTCCAGCATCTTGGTGATCGCGCCGGTCAGGTTGCGACGGGTCGCATCGGGCTTGATCATGGAAAAGGTGCGTTCGATCGCCATAGGCTCAGGTTCCCTGGGGGTTGTGGGTCGGCCGCTCTATAGCCGCGCCCCCGCGCCTCGGCAAGGACGCGCGCTCAACGCGCTGCCGGAACCCGGCGCGCCGCGCCGTCGTGCAGGTCGAGGCAGCGCTCCACCCAATCCGCGATCGGGTCGCCTTGCTCCAGCAGCTGGAAGGTCGAGACGATACGCACCCACTGGAACGGACTGAAGACGATATAGTCGGCGAAGCGCGGGCTCTGACCGCCCAGAAAGGGCTGGCGCTTCAGTGTCGCGCGCAGGGGCTCCAGCGAGCGACGGAAGGCAGCGAGCTTCTCTTCGGTTCGGCCGTCCTGAATGTCTTCCAGCTTGCGCCCGAAGGCGGCCTCGCGCTTGGCCCGGAAGAAGGTCTGGTTCGGCTGGTCCAAGATGGCGTGGATATCGAGAACCGCGACGGACACGACATAGGGATGGATCGTGCGCTGGGACCAGCTTTCCACGAAGCGCGTGACGCCCTCGCCCGCTTCGCCGCCGAGCAGCGCCGGCCGGTCCGCATGATGCACGTCGAGATAATGGGCGATGGCGAAACTGTCCTGCACCACGGCCTCACCGTCGCGCAGCACCGGCACCGTCCGGTCCACGCCGTTCTCGACGCTGGACACTTCGGTGAAGGAGACCGGCCGCATCTCGTAAGGGAGACCCTTGTGCGCCAGCGCCATGCGCGCCTTCCAGCAATGGGGCGAGAAGGGCCGAGCCGAATCGCGACCGACGAGTTCATAGAGTGCTAGGGTCATAGGCGCCTCCGAAAGAGATCACCCGATGTATCACGAACAACTCGTCACGTTTGCGGCCTATAATCGCTGGGCCAACCAACGGCTCTTCGAGGCGGCCGCCGCTTTGGGGCCGGAGCGGTTCGCGGCCGATCGCGGCGTGTTCTTCCACTCCATGCTGGGAACGCTGAACCATCTCCTCGCCACCGACCGCATCTGGATGCAGCGCTTCACCGGCGCGGGCGAGGCGCCGAGCCGGCTGGACACTGTCCTGTTCGAGACATTCGAGCCGCTGCGCGAAGCGCGAGCGGCGGAGGACGCGCGGATCGAGGCCTATATCGGCTCGCTCAGCGAGGCCGCCCTCGCCGGCACCTTCCGCTACACGCCGATCTCTAAGCCGGTGCCGGTGGAGGGCCGGCTCGGCCCCGCGCTGTTCCACCTCTTCAACCACCAGACCCATCATCGCGGGCAGGCCCATGCGATCCTGACCGGCTTCGGGCTTGCCGCTCCGGGGCTCGACCTCATCGCCTTTATCCGCGAAACCGGGCGCGACTGAGCGACCTTTCGCGCTGCGGCCAAACATGGCACAAGCGCGACCATGCTTCAGATCAACGACTTGTCCGCCCGCGTCGCGGGGCGCCTACTTATCGACCACGCCAGCCTGACGATCCCGAGCGGGACCAAGGCGGGCCTCGTCGGCCGCAACGGCGCGGGCAAGTCGACCCTGTTCCGCGTCATTACCGGCGACCTCGCCTCGGAAAGCGGCAATGTCTCGTTTCCGCGCGGCACGCGCCTCGGCCAGGTGGCGCAGGAAGCGCCGGGCACGCACGAGTCGCTGCTCGAAATCGTGCTGAAGGCCGACGAGGAGCGCGTCGCGCTTCTGGCCGAGGCCGAGACGGCGAAGGACCCCGACCGCATCGCCGACATCCATCTGCGGCTCGCCGACATCGAAAGCCATTCGGCGGAAGCGCGCGCGGCCTCGATCCTGTCCGGCCTCGGCTTCGACGCCGAAGCGCAGGCACGCCCGGTCGGCAGCTTCTCGGGCGGCTGGCGCATGCGCGTCGCGCTCGCGGCCGTTCTCTTCTCGCGGCCCGACCTACTGCTCTTGGACGAGCCGACCAACTATCTCGACCTCGAAGGCACGCTCTGGCTGGAGAATTTCGTCTCCCGCTATCCCTACACCGTGCTGATCATCAGCCACGACCGCGACGTTCTGAACAACGCCGTCAATGCGATCATCCATCTCGACCAGCGCAAGCTCGTCTTCTATCGCGGCGACTACGACAGTTTCGAGCGCCAGCGCGCCGAGAAGATGGAGCTGCTGCAGAAGTCGATCACCAAGCAGCAGGCCGAGCGCAAGCATATGGAAGCCTTCGTGGAGCGCTTCCGCGCCAAGGCCTCCAAGGCGCGCCAGGCGCAGTCCCGCCTCAAGGCGCTGGAGCGTATGAAGCCGCTCGCGGCGATCGTGGAAGAGCATGTCACGCCCTTCACCTTCCCCGCGCCGGAGAAGATCCTCGCCTCGCCCATCATCCGCATGGAAAACGTCGCGGTCGGCTACTCCGCCGAACGCTCGATCCTCAAGGGCCTGAACCTGCGCATCGACGCGGACGATCGGATCGCCCTGCTCGGCGCCAACGGCAACGGCAAGTCGACTTTCGCCAAGCTGATCGCCGACCGGCTCCGCGAGCAGAGCGGCTCGATCACCCGCGCGCCGGGGCTGAAGATCGCCATGTTCGCGCAGCACCAGATCGACGATCTCAGGCCCAACGAGACGGCGGTCCAGCATGTGCGCCGGCACATGCCGGACGCGACCGAGCCCAAGGTGCGTGCTCGCGTCGCGCAGATGGGCCTCGTCACCGAGAAGATGGACACGGTGGCCGACAATCTGTCTGGCGGCGAGAAGGCGCGCCTCCTGATGGGCCTCGCCACGCTCGATGCGCCGAACCTCCTGATCCTCGACGAGCCGACCAACCACCTAGACATCGAAGCGCGCGAGAGCCTCGTGCGGGCGCTCAACGACTATAGCGGCGCCGTGATCCTCATCAGCCACGACCGGCACATGGTGGAAGCCACGATGGACAGGCTCTGGATCGTCGGCGACGGCACGGTGTCGCGCTACGACGGCGATCTGGAGGACTACAAGAAGCTGATCCTCTCCGGCACGCGGGCGGGCGGCGGCAACCAGGGCGAGACGATCGCCGTGGTGGAGTCCCCCACCCTTTCCAAGGTGGATCAGCGCCGCGCGGCAGCCGAGCGGCGCGAGGCGCTGAAGCCCCTCAAGAAGAAAATCTCCGCGCTGGAAATCCAGATGACCCGGTTGCAGCAGACGTTGGCCGATCTCGACGGCAAGCTCGCCGACCCCGCGCTATACACCAAGGAGCCGGCCAAGGCGGCCGACCTCGCCAAGCAGAAGGCCAGTGTCGAGCGCACGCTGCAAAAGTGCGAAGGCGAGTGGCTGGAGTTCACCGAGGAGCATGACGCCGCGATGACGGCTGATTAAAAAAGTTAAGATCGCGTAAGTTGCGAAAAGTTAAGGCAAGCTTGGCCCTCTAGAGCTTGAGCGGGATGGAACCTCCCGTTTATTCTCCCGTTCAGCGCTCGATCGACATGCCTCGATGGCGCGGTCGATTCGGGGTTAGGACCATGCTTCGATCCATTGCGACCTTCTCGCTCGCCTTTCTGGTGGCGGCCGTCCCGGCGACGAACGCGCCGCTGGCGTTCGCCAACGGGCCGATGCCGAATCAGACCGGATACGCGTCGGTCAACGGCATCGACATGTTCTTCCGCGTCTACGGCAAGGGCCCCCCGATCCTGCTGATCCATGGCGGCCTGTCGGACAGCCGCGTGTGGCGGGCGCAGATCGGCGCTCTGTCGGCGGACCACACGATCATCCTCGCCGACAGCCGGGGCCAGGGTCGCTCGACCCGCACCAGCGACCCCATCACCTACGACCTGATGGCCGAGGACTATCTCGAACTGCTGGATCAGCTCGGCATCGAGCAGACCGACCTCGTGGGCTGGAGCGACGGCGGCATCATCGGACTCGATCTCGCGATCAAGCATCCCGAACGCCTGTCCCGCATCTTCATCCAGGCGGCGAACGCGACGCCGGCGGGCGTGAAGCACTACGACCCGAAGACGGCGATCGTCCCCGAGCTCAAGCATTACGACAATGTGGCGGACGAGATACAGGCGCTCTGGGCGAACGAGCCGAACTTCTCGGACGACGATCTCGCCTCGATCAACGTGCCGACCGAGATCGTGATCGGCGATCATGACGAGGCGATCAGCCGCCGCCACACCGAATATCTCGCCAACACCATTCCTACGGCGCGGCTTCTGGTGCTGCCCGATGTCGGCCATTCCGCCCCGCTGGAAGACCCGGAAGGCTATGCCGAAGCTGTGCTCGCCTTCATGGACAAGGAGAGCCCGGTGCTGGATGCCAGCCAGACCGGGTCGATCCGGCAGGCTACGCTTTCTTTACCCAGCGACGATCTTCCGTCTGCTGCCAATAGGTGACGGCATGGCCGGCGGATTTCTCCGCCGTCCACCGCGCCCGCGCCGAGGCGAGCTGCTCGCCGTCGTGCCCGTCGAAGAGATAGACCCCGCGCTCGTAGCCCTCCAGGCTCGATGGCACCGCCCCCTCCACCATGAAGCGCACATGCGGATCGTTGGCGCGCTGTTCCGCCTCGGTGGTGAGGAGAATCGGCTGCAGCGCGCCGGAACTGTCGGCATCGGTGCCGTGCGGTAGGAAACTGTCCTCCCGGTAGACCCAGAGATGCTGATCCAGCGCATCGCGCCGCTCCACCGTCACGGTCTGGACGATCACCCGCCAGCCGCGCGCGACGGAGCGTTCGAGGAGGTCCGGCAGGGCCTCCTCCATCCGGCTTTCGGTGAGATGGTAGAACAGGACCTCCGCCATATCAGCGGGCTTCGTAATGCTCTTCCACCAGACGGTTCAGAAGGCGGACGCCGAAGCCCGAGGCCCAGGACTGGTTGTACTCGTTGCTGGGCGAGCCCATGGCCGTGCCGGCCACGTCGAGATGGGCCCAGGGCACGTCGTTGACGAAGCGCTGGAGGAACTGCGCGGCGGTGATCGACCCGGCGGAGCGCCCGTTGCCGACATTCTTGATGTCGGCGAACTTGCCCTCGATCATCTTGTCGTAGTCCTTGCCGAGCGGCATGCGCCAGACCTTCTCGCCCGTTTCCAGGCCGGCCGCCAGAAGGCGGTTCGCGAGCTCGTCGTTGTTGGAGAAGAGGCCCGCATGCTGGTTGCCGAGTGCCACGATGATGGCACCCGTCAGCGTCGCCAGATTGACCATGAAGCGCGGCTTAAAGCGCTCCTGCGTGTACCAGAGCGCATCGGCCAGAACGAGGCGCCCTTCGGCGTCCGTGTTGATGACCTCGATCGTCGTGCCGGACATTGCGGTGACGATGTCGCCCGGGCGCTGCGCCAGCCCGTCCACCGAGTTTTCCACAAGACCGACCACGCCGATCGCGTTGACTTTGGCCTTGCGCCCGGCCAGCGCGCGCATGAGACCGACAACGGCGGCCGAGCCGCCCATGTCGCCCTTCATGTCCTCCATGCCTCCGGCCGGCTTGATCGACACGCCGCCCGTGTCGAACACCACACCCTTGCCGACGAAAGCGACCGGCGCCTCGCCCTCCGCCCCGCCGTTCCAGCGCATGATGCAAAGACGCGGCGGCGTCGGCGATCCCTGCGAAACGCCGAGCAGGGCGAACATCTTCAATTCGCGTAGGCGAGTCTCTTCGAGAATTTCGATCTCAAGGCCAGTGGCGCCGAGCGCCTCGATCCGGCTCGCATATTCGGTCGTGGTCAGGACGTTGGCCGGCTCGTTGACGAGGTCGCGCGCCAGCCGCACGCCCTCGCCCACGGCTTCCAAGGTCTCAAAATGGGTCTGCGCCGCTTGCGCGTCTGCGAGCGCGATCGTCACGGCGAGCGCGGTGTCGGGCGTTTCGTCCTCGCCGTCCTTGCTCTTCTTGGACTTGTAGCGGTCGAACTTGTAGCCGCGCAGGAGAAGGCCCAGACCGATCGTCGCGGCCTCCCTGGCGCCGGGCTCTGCGCTAGCCCCTTCCGTCCAGATCGTCGCCTGAGTCGCGCCGTTGAGCTTGCCGGCGATCGCGCCGCCGAGCTTCAGCCAGTCCTCTTCGCCCAAGGGCTCACTCGACGCGGTGCCGACGAGGAGGATCTTGTCGAGACCGCTGTCCGCGGGCGCGATCGTCTCGGCGAAGGACAGGCTCTTGCCCTTGAACTTGCCGAGCGAAGCGGCCCTCTCCGCCGCGCTGCGCACGCCCTCCGGCAGCCCCGGCGGGAGCGCCCCGTCCTTGCCAGCCAGAAGCACCAGAACGCCGGACGAGGGAAGGACGGGCGCGGCGAACTGTACGGTCGGCAGAATGGACATGAACACCTCGGTGCGGAAGCAGGGAGCCGGACGGCTCGAAGGAACGGGAACGGCCTTCAAAAGACCGTTCGCCTCTTGCGCATTCTGGCCGTGGAGGGCGCGATTGCAAGGGTGGTCAACATTATAAGAAAGCGGTAACCATTTTTGTTCGCCCTTCTTTAGCCAAGCTGGAGCAGTCTACCGCAGCCAGACATGTCGAACGAACGGGTTCGAGAGCTGCGCCGACAACCGGCGCCCGAAACGGGACTGCCGGAACCAAGAAACGCATGAAGCTTATCGAACGCTACATCTTCAAGCGAGTCGCGCTCTACACCGGTGGCTCGCTGGCCGCGCTCGTCATGATCGTGTGGATCGTCCAGGTCCTCCAGCGCCTCGACATCGTGCGAACCAGCGCCACGGCGGCGGGCGACATCGTCTGGATCGCCCTCATGCTGATGCCGGATCTGGCGGCGGGCGTCATTCCCTTCGCGCTTCTGATCGGCGCCATCCAGGCCCTGAACTCACTGAACGCCGATTCCGAGCGAGCGGTGATCGCGGCGGCCGGCGGCTCGCGCAAGGTGATCTTTAAGCCGATCCTTTATCTCGCCTTCGGCGCGGCGGCGCTGATCGTCATCAACTCGAACTTCGTCGGACCGGCCGCGTCCAGCGCCTTCCAGAACGGGATTCGCGCCATCAATGCCGACGCGATCAGCCTCTTCCTGCAGCCGGGCCGTTTCGAGCGGGTGCAGGATGGGCTGGTGATGAGCATCGACGAGGCACGAGGCCCGAACGTGCGCGGCCTGTTCCTGTCCGACACGCGCGATCCCACGCTGGATCTCACCTATTTCGCCAGGGAAGCGCAGGTCGTGGAACGCCAGGGCCAGTCCTATCTCGTGCTGGACGACGGCCAGCTGCACCGCCGCAACAACGCGGACGGCACGGTCTCGATCATTGAATTCCAGACCTACGCCTTCGACCTCGCCAATCTGCGGCCGGTGGAAACGGGCGACTGGATCCGCATGTCGGAACGCACGACGCGCGAACTCCTGAACCCCGACCCGAACGACAAGGTCTTCCAGCTTCACCCGAACCAGTTCGTGGAAGAACTGGCGCAGCGGCGCACCGACTGGCTCTTTCCCATCGCCTTCGGGCTCTGGGCGCTGGTCGTCGCGGCCCATCCGCGCACCAACCGCCAGGGGCCGGGTGCGGCCATGGCGCTCGGCCTGTCCGGCGCACTGGCGCTCAAGGCGATCGGCTTCGTGTCGCTCTCCTTCATCAACAAGGACCCGCGCTACGCCGCGCTGATCTACTCGCTGCCGATCTCGGCCATCCTGTTCGACATCTGGCTCCTATGGCGCGACGTGAACGTGACGGAAAGCGCCATCGTGCGCCGCACGAGCGACGGGTTCCGCTGGATCGGCCGGCAGCTGGCGCGGCTCCTTCCCTCCGATCGCCGCCAGGCAGGCGCGGGTGGCGCATGAAACGCTCGACCATCAACTTCTACTTCCTGCGCCGCTATCTCGTCAGCTTCATCTCGACGCTGACGGCCGTCTTCGCGCTGACCTATCTCATCGACATGATCGAGGTCAGCCGGCGCGGCGCGGCGGCGGATGTCGGCTTCGCCACGATCGCCACGATCTCGGCGCTGCGCGTGCCCGCCTTCATCGAACAGGCCTTTCCCTTCATCATCCTGTTCTCCTCGATTTTCACGCTGGTGACGCTGAACCGGAAGCTGGAACTCGTGATCGCGCGGGCCGGCGGCATGTCGGTCTGGCAGATCCTGGCGCCCTTCGCCTTCGGCTCGTTCCTGATCGGCCTCGTCGCCGTCGGGCTCTACAATCCGATCGCCGCCTCCGCGCAGGCCCACTCGGCCAAGCTCCAGACGGCAGCGGCCGGCGTCGTCAGCCAGAACTCCGATCGCTCGCCCTGGCTGCGCCAGACGGGCAAGGGCGTCGAATCCATCATCGGCGCCAAGGCGGTGTCGGACGGCGGCGCGACGCTGGGCGGCGTCACGGCCTTCATCATGCGCGAGGAGGGCGTCGTGTCCGAGCGCATCGACGCCGGCCAGGCCCATCTCGAGAACGGCGCATGGCGGATCGAGAATCCGCTGGTCACCCGCGTCGGCTCGCCGCCGGTGCGCGAGGACCTCGTCCTCCTGCCCACCACGCTCCTGCCCGAGTTCATCGAGCAGCGGCTGGCGAATCCGGATGCGATCTCCATCTGGCATCTCGGCAGCAAGATCGAAGTGGCCAGGAGCCTGGGTTACAACGCCGACGCTTTTGCCATGCGCTTCCATGCGCTTCTCGCCCGCCCTGCCCTGTTCGTGGCCATGACGCTCGTCGCGGCCACCGTAGCTGTGCGCTACACGCGATTGGGACAGTCGAGCGGCACGATCGTCGGTGGCGTCGCTGCGGGCTTCGTGCTTTACGTCGTAACGTTCCTGGCGCAGGCGCTGGGAAGCAACTCCGTGATTCCGGCTGTCGTGGCAGCTTGGTTTCCGGTCGTGGCGGCGGGATTGTTCGGGACGACAATCCTGCTCCATCAGGAGGACGGATAGAATGACAGCGAGGGGGAACTCGCGCCGATGGGGGGCCGGGGGTCGGTCGCTTCTCAAGGGCGCTCTCCTGACGGGCGCCGCGATCTCGGCCGTCATGGTCGGGGCGATGGACGCGCGCGCGCAGACATCGCTCGGCGATCTCGGCACTTCCGTCTCGGTGCCCGAGGGAACGCAACTGTTCCTGGAAGCCGACACCGTCACCTACGACAGTGACAAGCAGGTCGTCACCGCTTCGGGCGGCATCCAGATCGACTATGGCGGCTACAAGCTCGTCTCGCGCAACATCACCTACGATCAAGCCGCGCGCCGGCTCGTAGCGTCGGGCGATGTCGAGCTGATCGAGCCCTCGGGCAACAAAATCTATGCCGATTCGATCGACCTGACCGACGATTTCGCCAATGGCTTCATCCAGGCGCTGCGCATCGAGACGCCCGACAACACGCGCTTCGCCGCGGGCCAAGCCGTGCGCCAGAACGGCGACACGACGACCTTCGAGCGCGGCGTCTACACCGCCTGCGAAGCCTGCGAGAAGCATCCCGAGCGCCCGCCCCTGTGGCAGGTGAAGGCGCGCCGTATCGTCTGGGACCAGAAGAACAAGGTCGTGCGCTATTACGGCGCGCGCTTCGAGCTGTTCGGCAAGCCGCTCGCCTATCTCCCCTATTTCGCCTCGCCCGACCCGACCGTGAAGCGCCAGAGCGGCCTGCTTCCGCCGAGCGTCAAATCGACATCGAAGATCGGCGTCGGCCTGCGCGTTCCCTATTACATCGCGATCGACGAAAGCTCGGACGCGACCGTCGCCGGCACTTATTTCACCAAGCAGGGATTCCTGGCCGAGGCGGAATACCGCAAGGCGTTCGAGAACGGCTATTTCACGTTGCAGACCGCCGGCATCGCCCAGCTCGATCCCGGCCGGTTCAGCGACTTCCGTTCCGACACGGTGATCACAAATCTCGATCCGGCCGATCGCGACCGGGGCATGATCGGCACGACCGGCCGTTTCGCCCTCAACGACCAGTGGACCTTCGGCTGGGACGTGCTCGCCCAACGCGACACGAATTTCAGCCATGTCTACCAGATCGAGAATTTCGACCAGCTCTACCGCACCAACGAGATCTACCTCACGGGCCTCGGCGATCAGAGCTTCTTCGACCTGCGCGCCCAGAGCTTCGACGTCCAGACCGAGAACACGCTGACGAACCGCGTGCAGCCCTATGTGCTGCCCTCGCTCGACTATCAGTACATCAACGAGAATCCGGTTCTCGGCGGCCAGCTGCAGGTGGACGCCAACGTCACCAACCTACGGCGCGAGGCGACGAGCCCGGGCTACCTTCTCCTGTGCGACCCTAGCCGCTTCAACGCCGGCACCTGCAACGCGTCGCTCGGATTCCCCTACCGCTCGGACGTGTTCCGGCGGAACGTGCTGGAGGGCGACTACACGCGCTCCAGCGTCGACGCCAAGTGGAAGCGGACGCTGACCACCGATTTCGGCCTTCAGGTCACGCCTTCGGCCAGCCTGCGCGGCGATCTCTACCGCGCCGACATGGAAGCCCAGGGTATTCCCGCGCTCACGACCTCCAGCCTCGGCCTCGGCGGCATCGAGGTGGACGAGTCCGGCGCGCGCGGCATGGCGACGGCTGGCGTCGACGTTCGCTATCCCTATCTGATCGAGACGGCGAATGCCTCGCATGTCATCACGCCGATTGCGCAGCTTCTGGTGCGCCCCGACGAGATGAAGTCCGGCCAGCTGCCGAACGAGGACGCGCAGAGCCTCGTGTTCAACGCGGCCAATCTCTTCGAGGATGACAAGTTCTCCGGCTACGACCGGATCGAAGGCGGCACGCGCGCCAATGTCGGCGTGCAGTATGGCGGCGTCTTCGGCGCGGGCTATGCGATCGACGCGCTGTTCGGCCAGTCCTTCCACCTCGCGGGCGAGAACCCGTTCGCGCAGCCGGACCTCGCGCTGGTCGGATACGAGTCGGGCTTGGAGCACGACCGATCGGACTACGTCTCCTCACTCGCCGTCTCGACGCCGATCGGCGTCAATTTTGGCGCGCAGGGTCGTTTCGACAAGGATGATTTCAGCGTTCGCCGCACGGACTTCATGTCCGGCCTGACCTACAAGCAACTCGATGCCTCGGTGGTCTATTCGCAAATCGCCGCGCAGCCGATCTACAGCTTCCCCGAGGACCGCAAGCAGGTCTCGATCGCCGCGAACTACAAGGTGACGGACCAGATCCGCACCTTCGGCTCGCTGACCTACGACCTCGAGAACGAGACGATGATCAACCGCACCTTCGGCATCGGCTATGCCGACGAGTGCTTCAGCCTCATCGCGCAGTACCAGAACACCGACGACCAGTACCGCCTGACGGATTCGCGAACCAAGCTCATGGTCACGCTTTCGTTCCGCACCCTGGCCCAGGTCGGATACAGCTATGGTCTTGGCTCCACGAATTGATCTGTTAAAAGACCATTGTTTCGCCAAAGCCGTCGCATAGCAGCGATGACGTGCGGCCGGATGACCGGCCGCATTCAGAGCGGGAGATAGGCACACCATGACCGCACGCACCCTTGCCCGACAGTTCGCCGTCTGTTCGGCTCTGGCTGCCCTTCTGCTCACGGGCGGAGTGTCCGCCGCGCCGGCCCAGGCCGCGTCGGAGATCAAGGTCATCGTCAACAAGCAGGCCATCACCAGCTTCCAGATCCAGCAGCGCGCCGCCTTCCTGAAGCTGCGCCGCGCGCCGGGCGGCACGCAGGCGGCGACCGACGAACTGATCGACGAAGCGCTGAAGTCGCAGGAGACCCGGCGTCGCGGCATCCAGATCCCGGATGCGGCGGTGGATGAGGCCTTTGCCCGCTTCGCGCGCGATAACAAGCTGACCGAAGCCCAGCTCGCCGAAGTGCTCGGCCGCGCAGGCTTCTCGGCCAAGGGCTTCAAGGATTACATCCGGGTTCAGATGGGCTGGGGTCAGGCGGTCATCGCCAATGTCCGCCAGACCGAGCGCCTGACCGAGCAGGAAGCCGTGCAGCGCATGATCCAGCAGGGCGGCAAGAAGCCGACCACGACGGAATACACGCTGCAGCAGGTCATTTTCGTGGTGCCGGAGGACAAGCGGGCCTCGCAGCTCGATAAGCGCATGAGCGAAGCCAATGCCATGCGCCAGCGCTTCACCAGCTGCCCCGCGACCTACGACATCGCCAAGGGCTTGCGCGACGTGACCGTGCGCGATCTCGGCCGCATCCCGCAGCCCGAACTGCCGCCACGCTGGAAGGACGATGTCGTCAACGCCTCGCGCGGTCGCACGACCAAGGCGCAGGCGACCGAGCGCGGCGTCGAGTTCATCGCCATCTGCGACAGCCGCTCCGTTTCGGACGATCAGACGGCCGCCATGGTCTTCCAGGCCAACGACATGGAAGCCATGGGCAAGAAGGAGCCCGACAAGGCGTTCCTGAAGAAGCTGCGCGACAAGGCGGCGATCATCCGTCGATAAGCCGATCTCCATGCCAAGCGAACTCGCCGCCGGGCCGGATGGCCGCGCACTTCTGGTCACGGTCGGCGAGCCTTCGGGCGTCGGGCCGGACGTCACGCTTCTGGCCTTTCGCGACCGCGAGACGCTCGACCTTCCCCGCTTCGTGCTCCTGGCCGATCCCGACATGATCGCCAAGCGCGCCGAGCGACTGGGGATCGAGGTGTCGATCCATCGGATCGCGAGCGTGGCCGAAAGCGCGTCCGTGCCGGCTTCCGAACTCGCCGTTCTGCCGCTCGTGAACCATCATCTGGAAGAGCCCGGCCAACTCGACCCGGCCAACGCCGCCGGAACGATCGAGGCGATCGACCGGGCGACGCGGCTCGTCCTGTCGGGCGAGGCCGATGCGCTGGTCACCAATCCGATCGACAAGAAGGCGCTCTACGACGCCGGCTTCGCCCATCCCGGCCATACGGAATATCTCGCGGAACTCTGCGGCACGCTGACGGGCGAAACGCTCCAGCCGGTCATGCTTCTGACCGGCCCCGAGCTATCCTGCGTTCCCGTGACGATCCACATTCCGCTGGCCGAGGTTCCGGCCGCGCTGTCGACCGACCTCATTCTCTCGACCGCCCGCATCGTGATGGCCGATCTTCAGGCGCGGTTCGGTCTCGACGCGCCGCGTCTTGCAATCTCAGGCCTCAATCCGCATGCCGGCGAGCGTGGAGCCATCGGCAGCGAGGACGAGACAATGATACGCCCGGCGGTCGCGATCCTTCAGGCCGAGGGGTTCGATGTGGTCGGGCCGCTGCCCGGCGACACGATGTTCCATCCCGAGGCGCGTCGGCGCTACGACGTGGCGCTCTGCATGTATCACGACCAAGCACTCATCCCCGCCAAGACGCTGGCCTTCGACGAAACCGTGAACGTGACGCTCGGCTTGCCCATCATCCGCACGTCGCCCGATCACGGCACGGCGGGCGACATCGCTGGAACCGGCACGGCGCGGCCCAACAGCTTCGTGGCCGCGCTTCGACTTGCCAGCCGCATGGCGAAGATCGCCCGCGAGACCGGCCTCGACACGCTTGAGGCGGCGTCTTGACCCTCGCCTTCGACGGCCTGCCGCCGCTGCGCGAAGTTCTGGCGGACCACGGCATCGATCCTCGTAAGGCGCTCGGGCAGAATTTCCTTCTCGATCTGAACCTGACAGGGCGGATCGCCCGACAGGCCGGCCCGCTCGAAGGGCAGACGGTGATCGAGATCGGCCCCGGCCCCGGCGGCCTGACGCGCGCGCTTCTCGCCCATGGCGCCGCCCATGTGATCGCGATCGAGAAGGACCCGCGCTGCCGACCGGCGCTGGAGGCGATCGGCGCGCATTATCCTGGCCGCGTCACGCTGGTCGAGGGCGACGCGCTGGAGATAAATCCCGCCAGCCTGACGGACGGCCCCTTCAAGATCGTCGCCAACCTGCCCTACAATGTCGGGACGCAGTTGCTCCTGAACTGGATCACGGTTCCCGTCTGGCCGCCGCGCTGGATCGACCTGACGCTGATGTTCCAGAAGGAAGTGGCCGAGCGGATCGTCGCCGGTGCCGACGACGATCATTATGGCCGTCTCGGCGTGCTCGCGGGGTGGCGTACCCAGGCCGAAATCCTGTTCGACGTGTCGCGCGAGGCTTTCACGCCGCCGCCGAAGGTGACCTCGGCTATTGTCCAGATCGTGCCACGCCCGGAGCCCCTGCCCGTCTCGCTGGCCGATCTGGAAAAGGTCACTGCCGCCGCCTTTGGGCAGCGGCGCAAGATGCTGCGCCAGAGCGTGAAACCGGTCGGCGGCGAGGCGCTGCTGGCCCGCGCCGGCATCGACCCGACACGGCGGGCCGAAACGCTCGAAGTCGCGGAGTTCGTGCGCCTCGCGAACGCGCTTCAATAGAGCAAACGAAAACGGCGCCCGAAGGCGCCGTCAGTCCATTGAGCGCGAAGCCGAACCCTTAGCGTTCCGACGCCTTCGCCGCTTCATCCAGAAGCTGTGTGGTGAAGTCGAACAGGCCAGGCCGCCGATCGCGCCGCAGCCGTTCGGCATTGACGATCGAAAGGACCGCCGAGAAGGCGCGGTCGAGATCGTCGTTGATCACCACATATTCGTAGTCCCGCCAGCGCTCGATCTCGATGCGGGCGTTCTTCAGCCGCATGGCGATCGTGTCCTTGGAGTCCTCGGCCCGGCGCGTCAGGCGCTGGGCGAGCTCGTCCATGGAGGGCGGCAGAATGAAGATCGAGACGATGTCGGTCTTGGCCTGCTCCTGAAGCTGCAATGCGCCCTGCCAGTCGATGTCGAAGAGCATGTCCCGCCCCTCGCGCATCGCCTGCTCGGCCGCCGCGCGCGGCGTGCCGTAGAAATTGCCATGCACTTCGGCCCATTCTAGAAGCGCATCGGACGAGCGCAGCCGCTCGAACTCCTCCACCGTGATGAAGTGGTAATGCACGCCGTCGATCTCGCTCGGCCGCCGCTTGCGCGTGGTTACGCTGATCGAGAGCGAGAACTTCTTGTCGAGTTCGAGGAGATTGCGCGCGATCGTGGACTTCCCGGCGCCGGACGGCGAGGAAATCACCAACATCAGCCCCCGTCGCGCGATCGGCGGATTCGTTTCGACATCCAAGAGAGGCTTCATTCTAGATTCTGAACCTGTTCGCGAAACTGATCGACGACGACCTTGAGCTGCAGACCGATGGCGGTCAGCGAGGCCGCATGAGACTTGGAGCAGATCGTATTCGATTCCCGGTTAAATTCCTGCGACAGGAAATCGAGACGACGACCGACGGCGCCGCCTTCGCCAAGAAGCGCACGCGCGGCGACGATATGAGCGTTCAGCCGGTCGAGCTCTTCCTGGATATCGGCCTTGGCCGCGATCACCGCCGCCTCCTGATGAAGCCGCGCGGGGTCGAGCCCCGTCTCGGTGCCCAGCAAGTCCGTGACCTGCCGGCGCAGTCGCGCCTGGATCGCTGTCAGCGAGCGAGCGGGATCATCACTTGCAGCCTGCGCCAGCGTCTCGATCTCGTCGACCCGCGCCTCAAGAATGGCGCGCAGGGCCGCGCCTTCGCTCTGCCGGGCCGCGACCAACGCGTCGATCGCGGCATCGAGCCCGTCCAGAATGGCCGGCGCGCGCTGGGTAAACCAGTCCGCCGTGTGCGCCTCGTCCGACACCTCGATCACGCCGCGCAGCGCCAGCAAGCCGTCGGCGCGCGGCGGCGCGGCACGGCCGGCCTGTACCAACTCGTCCGAAAGGCGAAGCAGTTCGTTCAGGAAGGCCTGGTTGATACTGAAGTTGGAGAGGTTCTCCGGCCGGTCCAGCGTCAGCGAGACCTGCAGATTGCCGCGAGACAGCCGGGCGCCGAGACGCTTTCGGGCCTCCGCCTCCAGGCTCTCAAAACCCTGCGGCAGGCGCAGCCGCGTCTCCAGACCCTTGCCGTTGACCGAGCGCAGCTCCCAGACGAAGGCCGCGTCGTCGGCCTGTCCCTCGAAACGGGCAAAGCCCGTCATGCTACTGACGGGCATTGTGGGATGTCCTCTCAAGCTCGAAGGGGGCGAGACGCGAAAGTCGCCTCATTCGACCGCCGCTTCCGGTGGCGCCGGTTGGCCACGGCTGGCGGCGGCGCGGCGTTCAATGTCGCGCAGGCGCCGCACGTTGTTGTTGTGCTCGTCCAGCGTGCGCGAGAAGGCGTGCCCCCCGGTGCCGTCCGCGACGAAATAGAGATCGTCCGTGGCGAGCGGATGCGCCACGGCTTCCAACGCCGCGCGGCCGGGATTGGCGATCGGGCCGGGTGGCAGGCCGCGAATGACATAGGTGTTGTAGGGCGTCTCGCTGGCGATGTGCGACTGGCGGATCGGCTCGTCCGACGGCTTTCCCGCTCCGCCCCAGATCCCGTAGATGATGGTCGGGTCGGACTGAAGACGCATGTTCTTCTTCAGCCGGTTGACGAAGACCGAGGCGACATGGGGTCGCTCGGCGTCGATGCCGGTTTCCTTTTCCACGATCGAGGCGAGCGTCACGAACTGGCCGACGTCGGACACCGGCAGCCCGTCCTGCCGCCCCTTCCAGATCTCGGCCACGAGCTTGGACTGCGCCGCCGACATCTGCGACACGAGTTCGGCGCGGCTGAGGCCGCGCGTGAACTTGTAGGTTTCGGGCAGAAGCGAGCCTTCCGGCGCTTCGGGCGGCAGATCGCCCACCAACGCCTCGTCGGCGGAAAGGCGCGCGTAGATCTGCGCCACGGTCCAGCCTTCGGGAATGGTGATCGCGTGGAGGATCGAGTTGCCAGAGCGGATCGTGTTCATCACGTCGCGCATGCTGGCGCCAGGCGCGAACGCATATTCGCCGGCCTTGAGCTGGCCGGCGGCACGCTCGAAGCGCGTCCCGTATTCGAAGATGCGTGCGTCGCTGACGATGCCGTTGCGCTCGAGCGCCGCGGAAATGCCTTCCAGACCACCGCCCTTGGGAACGAGAAAGGTCGCTTCCGTCTGCAGCGGACCCGGCCCGTCGAACTGCGTCTTGCCCCAATAGACGACCGCACCCGCTGCCAGAACCAGCGCCAGGGCGCCACTGAAGCAGAAGCTTAGAAAGGCGACAAAGCTGTTCTTGGCGGATTTGGAGCGGATGCGCCGCTTCGCGGCGGTATCGTCCGCCTGGGAAGGCCGCTCATGGAGGGATTCGTCAGAACCGGTCATCATGAGGTTCCCTTCGACTTGGACCGGACGAGACGCGGCGGCGCCCGGCGCCCCGCTCCTCGATCGCTGAATAGGTCAGGCCAGCGGAAGGCCGAAGGCCCGCGCGGCAAAGCATCCGAACCATCATTCGAATGTGGCAAAAGCCGGTTCGAACGAAGCGCCCGCGTTCACGCCTTGTAGCGGCGCAGGACGAGCGAGGCGTTGGTGCCGCCGAATCCGAAGGAATTCGAAAGGGCCACGTCGATCTGCTTCTCGCGCTTGATCTTGGGCACGAGGTCGATCTGCGTTTCCATCGACGGATCTTCGAGATTGAGCGTGGGCGGCGCGACATTGTCGCGGATCGCCAGCGCGCAGAAGATCGCCTCCACCGAACCAGCCGCACCTAGGAGGTGGCCAATGGATGATTTGGTCGAGGACATCAGCACGTTGGGCGCGGACTCTCCCAGCACGCGCTCGATCGCGCGCAGCTCGATCTCATCCCCGAGCGGCGTCGAGGTGCCGTGCGCGTTGACATAGTCGATCTCGGAAGGCGCGATGCCGGCGCGCTTCAACGCCATGGTCATGCAGCGGAAAGCGCCGTCACCGCTCTCGGCGGGGGCTGTGATGTGATGGGCGTCACCTGACAGACCGTAGCCGATCACCTCGGCATAGATGCGCGCGCCGCGCGCCTGGGCATGTTCCAGCTCTTCGAGGACGACGATACCCGCGCCCTCGCCCATGACGAAGCCGTCCCGACCCTTGTCGTAGGGCCGCGAGGCGACGGTCGGGTTGTCGTTGTAGCTGGTGGAGAGCGCCCGGCAGGCCGAGAAGCCGACGATGGACAAGCGGCCCACCGGCGATTCGGCCCCGCCCGCGACCATGACGTCGGCATCGCCGAGCATGATGAGGCGCGCGGCGTCGCCGATCGCATGGGCGCCGGTCGAACAGGCGGTGACCACGGAATGGTTCGGTCCGCGCAACTTGTTGCGGATGGAGACGTGGCCGGACGCCAGATTGATGAGGCTGCCGGGAATGAAGAAGGGGCTGATGCGACGCGGCCCCTTCTCCGCAAGAAGGAGCGCATTGCGCTCGATGCCCTGGAGACCGCCGATGCCGGAGCCGATCATCACGCCGGTGGCGCACTGATCCTCGTCCGTTTCGGGGTGCCAGTCGGCATCGTCCAACGCCTCGGAGGCGGCCGCCACGGCGTACACGATGAAATCGTCGACCTTGCGCTGCTCCTTGGGCTCCATCCAGAGATCTGGATTGAAGGTGCCCTCGGTGCCATCGCCTTTCGGGATCTGGCAGGCGATCTGACACGGCAGGTCAGACACTTCGAAACCTTCGATTCGACCGGCCGCGCTGCGGCTTTCGATCAAACGTTTCCAAGTGACTTCGACACCGGCGCCGAGAGGGCTGACCATACCGACGCCGGTAATGACGACTCGTCTCATTCCGTACTCATGTGCAGCGGCGGACGCATCCGCCCGAGCGTTAGGCCTGGTTCTTCTCGATGAACTTCACCGCGTCGCCGACCGTCAGGATGGTCTCGGCCGCGTCGTCCGGGATTTCGACGCCGAACTCTTCCTCGAAGGCCATGACGAGCTCGACCGTGTCGAGGCTGTCGGCGCCGAGATCGTCGATGAAGGAGGCGTTTTCCGTCACCTTCTCCTGCTCGACGCCGAGATGCTCGACGACGATCTTCTTAACCCGTTCAGCGGTATCGCTCATAGTCATTCCTCAGTTGGATTGGCTTCCGTCGCTTCGTTAGACGCCGGAGTGTGGTTAATCAAGAAGCGCGCCCAAGTCGGGCGCGCCCGAAATGCCGAACGACGGAGATCGCCCACCTCGGCGGCTTAGCACGGCGCCGCCCCCCATCCAAGGCGGGAGACCGGCGCTTGGGACGCTGGAAACCGTTTGCAAACAACGTGTGCGTTCGCCCCGACTCCAATGCACGGTCAGATCATCGCCATGCCGCCGTTCACGTGCAGCGTCTGCCCCGTGACATAGGCGGCCTGGTCGGACGCAAGATAGAGCGCGGCGGCGGCGATGTCCTCGCCCGAGCCCATGCGACGCATCGGAATGGCGCCCATGATCGCCTCCTTCTGCTTGTCGTTGAGCTTGTCGGTCATGGCGCTCTGAATGAAGCCGGGCGCGATGCAGTTCACCGTCACGTTGCGCGAGGCGATTTCCTGCGCGAGCGACTTGGAAAAGCCGATCATGCCGGCCTTGGCCGCGCAGTAGTTCGCCTGACCGGGATTGCCGGTGACGCCGACGATCGAGGTAATGTTGATGATGCGGCCGTAGCGGCGGCGCATCATCTGGTGCGTCAAGGCGCGCGTCAGGCGGAAGACAGAGGTGAGATCGACCTCGATCACCCGGTCCCAGTCCTCGTCCGACATGCGCACGAAGAGGCCGTCCTTGGTGATGCCGGCATTGTTGACCAGAATGTCGACGCCGCCGAGCGCGGCATCGGCGGCTTCCGCCAGCCCCGCCTGCCCATCGCGCGCGCCGAGATCGGCCGGCAGGACGTGAACCCGGTCTCCGAGCGAGGTGGCAACCTCGTCCAGCTTCTCGCGCCGCGTCCCGTGCAGGCCGACGCTGGCGCCCGCGCCGTGCAGCGCGCGGGCGATCGCCTCGCCCAAGCCGCCGCTGGCGCCGGTGACGAGAGCCTTGCGGCCGGTGAGATCGAACATGGATGCGTCCTCGATTTCGAGTGGAGCCGGCGGGGCGGCTCGAGAAACGTGGCTTAAGGAAGCTGGGCCTAAACGGCGACGAGCTTAGCGAGCGCGGCTTCGACATCGGCCGGCGCGCCGATCGAGACAGCCGACAGGCGCTTGTCGATGCGCTTGGCGAGCCCGGCCAAGACCTTGCCATTGCCGACCTCGAACAGGAGATCGACCTCTGCGTCCGCGAGATAGGTCATGCTTTCGCGCCATCGCACCTGGCCCGTGACCTGCTCGACCAGCCGCTCGCGGATTTCGTTCGGGTTGGAAATCGCCGAGGCCAGGACATTGGCGACGAGCGGCACGCGCGGCGCCTCGATTCGCGCCTCAGCCAAAGCCTCGCGCATCCGATCGGCGGCGGGCTGCATCAGCATGGAGTGGAACGGCGCGGAAACGGGAAGCGGAATGGCGCGCTTGGCGCCCTTTTCCAGCGATAGCGCCATGCCGCGTTCGACGGCGGCCTTGGTGCCGGAAATGACGATCTGCCCGCCGCCATTGTCGTTGGCGATCTGGCAGACGCCGCCCTGCCCGGCCTCAACACAGACCTCGGCCAGGGCCGTCTCGTCCAGCCCGAGAATAGCCGCCATCGCGCCTTCGCCTGGGGCGACGGCAGCCTGCATGGCCTCGCCACGGATGCGAAGAAGGCGCGCGGCGTCGGCCACGGTCAGCGAACCGGCGGCGGCAAGCGCGGAATATTCGCCCAGCGAATGACCTGCGACGAAGGAGGCGCGCGCGCCGAGATCGAAGCCGGACGCCTCAAGGGCTCGCATGGCCGCGACAGAGACCGCCATGAGAGCGGGCTGGGCGTTGGCCGTCAGCGTCAGCTTGTCTTCGGGTCCATTCCAGATCGTCTCGCTGAGCTTCTCGCCGAGCGCTTCGTCGACCTCCTCGAAAACGCGGCGGCTTTCGGGAAAGGCATCCGCTAGATCGCGGCCCATGCCGACGGTCTGGCTACCCTGGCCGGGGAACACTAAGGCAAGCGACATCGCCATCCCATTTGCGGTTGAATTTTCGGGGTGAATGGGGGCAGGCTCGCGGACTGTCAAGTTTGAGGCGAGATTTAAGGGCGCAGGCGGCGCATCGAGACACCGCTCCTTTACCGGTCGAAGGGGTGAGAAATGGCGCTCTCCACGCCCGGCCGATTCGCGCGCCGTCCTTGCCAAGTCCTCCGAAATCGGCTAAGCGCCGCCCGGTATTGTCCGAACCAGCCGGGGGCTGAACGGAAGACGGCTTGCTTTTGCCCGTTGGATGCTTCGCGCATCCGCTTCCCGTGTCCCCGCTCTCGACCGTCTCTAAGAGCGCGCCTTTCCCCATTCGGCCACCCGGCCAACAGGAGAGTCGCAGAGGCTTAGCCGCTGGTTCGACGCAATCGCAACCGAAGGAAAGGCGACACGATATGGCGCTCTACGAGCACGTATTCCTTGCCCGACAGGACATCAGCGGCCAGCAGGTCGACGCACTCGTGGAACAGTACCGCGGTGTGATCGAGGCCAATGGCGGCAAGGTCGGCAAGATCGAGAATTGGGGTCTCAAGACCCTCACCTACCGGATCAAGAAGAACCGGAAGGCCTATTACACGCTGATGAACATCGACGCGCCGTCGGCGGCCGTCGAGGAGATGGAGCGCCAGATGCGCTTCAACGAGGACATCCTGCGTTACCTCACCGTGCGTGTCGAAGCGCACGAAGACACGGCCTCGGCCATGATGCAGAAGCGCGACGACCGTCCGCGTCGTTCGGACCGTGACGGCGGCGACCGCCCGCGTCGCGACCGCGACGACCGTCCGCGCCGTGACGACGACGATCGTCCGCGCCGTCCCCGCACCGAGGAGGCCGCATAATGGTTGACGTGGCTCAGCTCCCGACCCGGCGTCCTTTCCACCGCCGCCGCAAGTCCGACCCGTTCGCGGCGAGCGATTCGCCGAACATCGACTACAAGGACGTCCGTCTCCTGCAGCGCTACATCTCCGAGCGCGGCAAGATCGTTCCGTCCCGCATCACGGCGGTTTCCCAAAAGAACCAGCGCGCCCTGGCCCAGGCCATCAAGCGCGCCCGCTTCCTGGGCCTCCTGCCCTACGTCCTGAAGTAAGCTCAGACCCCTCGGGGGTTCGGCTTGGAATTCGGCGCGCGGCGGCCTGTCCGCCGCGCGCCGAGGCTTTGACGAAACGCTCGCTTTCGGGCGTTTCGTCAAAGCCTCCCGACGATCCGGTTCCGTTAGGCGCCTCCGGTTCGTGACGATCAGCCGAGTTGGGGCCCAGCCGGAAGGCATGGCCCCTAACTGCCATGATGCAGGACAGCGAACCCAAGTCGATGAATCCAAGAGCCCTCCTGATCGGACTGCTGGCCGGCCTCGCCTCGGCCCTTCTGTTCGCCGGCCTGGTGACCCATGCGTTGAGCGCGGTCGGGCTTGCCTTCGTCGCACCGGTTCCGATCCTGATCGCCAGCCTCGGCTGGGGCAGCACCGCTGGCTTCGTCGCCGCGCTGTCCGCCTTCGGTGCGGTCGCCGGTGCGCTCGGCTCGGTCTATGCCGGCCTCTCGATCCTCCTCAGCGTCGGCCTCCCCGCCGCCATTCTCGGCCATATCGCCGGCCTGGCGCAGCCGATCGAGGCCCCGGCGGGCTGGAAGGACAAGGGACCGGCGCTCCTCTGGTTTCCCCTGTCGCGCATCCTCTTCGCGACATGCCTTCTCGCGGCGCTGGGCTGCCTCGCGATGGGCTGGCTGATCGGCTACGACCCGAGCGATCTGGCGCCAGCCGTCGCGCAGGCCCTGTCGAGCGAGGCCGCTTCCTCCGTGCCGCCCGAACAGCTGGCGGAGTTGGCGCGCTTCGTCGTCAACGTCATCCCCTATGCGCAACCGGCCTTCCTGGTGCTGACGCTGGTCGTCTGCCTCTTCGTGTCGGCTGCGATCGTGCGGGCCAGCGGACGACTGCCGCGTCCCAAGGACGACATTCCGGCCAGCGCCGGTCTGCCGCGCATGGCGCTCTTCGCCTTCGCCTTCGCGCTGGCGCTCTGCTTCACCGGCGGCTCGGCGGCGCTGGTGGGCGCCGTGTTCACTGGTGCGCTGGGCTGCGCCTTCACGCTTGTCGGCCTCGCCGTCATGCATCGTCGCTCGCGCGGCCGCGCGGCCCGCGGTCTGCTGCTCTTCACCGCCTATGCGGCGATCGTACTCCTATCGATCCCGCTTCTCGCCTTCCTGGCTCTCGGCTTGTTCGAGACCGCGAAATCGCCGGCCCAAGCGGCCGACACCAACCAACCCCGCTAACCCTTAGGAAAAAGACCATGGACGTCATTCTTCTCGAGCGCATCAACCGTCTAGGCGGCATCGGCGACACCGTTCGCGTCCGCGACGGCTTCGCCCGCAACTACCTCCTCCCGACCGGCCGTGCGCTGCGCGCCAACGAGGCGAACCGCGCTAAGTTCGAGTCGCAGAAGGCCTCGCTCATCGCCCGCAACGAAGAGCGCCGCACCGAAGCCCAGGGCATCGCCGGCACGCTCAACGGCAAGACCTTCGTGATCGTGCGCTCGGCCGGCGAAACCGGCCAGCTCTACGGTTCGGTCTCGGCGCGCGACATCGCCGACCTGCTGCGCGACCAGGGCTTCGCCGTGAACCGCAACGCGGTCGAGCTGAACCTGCCGATCAAGACGATCGGCCTGCACACGGTTTCGCTGGTTCTTCACCCGGAAGTCGACACGGCGATCAAGGTCAACGTCGCCCGCTCGCCGGACGAAGCCGAGCGCCAGGCGCGCGGCGAGCTCCTGACCTCGGCCGAGGCGATCTACGGCAACGACGAGGACGAACTCCTCGAGGACGAAGCCGAAGAGACCGAAGGCGAGACCGAAGAAGAGCAGGCCTGATCCTTAAGATCGGCTGAGCGATCGACCCGGCGGCATTCCGCTGGGTCAAAAATTTCAGGGAAGGCGGGCTGAAAACCATCAGTCCGCCTTCCCTTTTTTGTGAGTTGCGTCATCCTATTCACGATTCGGCCCACACGGCCGCCGGGTGGTCAGGAGGCATTCGCATGTATCCTCTGCTCTCGCTTTTCCTGCGTCGACTCATTCGCAGGGGCGATCTCGTGCTTCAAACCGTGGACGGGACGCGCCATCGGTTCGGAGATGGCAGCGGCCCGCCGGTGGTCATGCGCCTCAACTCTCGCCGCGCCGAGCGCCTGCTGGCGCACAACCCGGCCTTGACGCTGGGCGAGTGCTACATGAACGGCGAGCTCGACATGACCGAGGGCGGGATCATGGGTCTCCTGACCCTCGTCTCGGAGAACGCGGGGGCCGATCCCACGAACGAGGTCTGGATGCGCGCCTGGGAGCGGCTGCGCCTCGTCTGGCGCCGCGTCGTCCAGAACAACGTCCCCGCGCGGGCCCGTCACAACGTCGCCCATCATTACGACCTGTCGGCCGAGCTTTATTCGCTCTTTCTCGATCCCGACCGGCAATATTCCTGCGCCTATTTCGAGCATCCGGACCAGTCGCTCGCCGAAGCGCAGCTCGCCAAGAAGCGCCACATCGCCGCCAAGCTCCTGCTCGACCGGCCGCATCTCGACATTCTCGACATCGGCAGCGGCTGGGGCGGTCTGGCGCTGTATCTCGCCGATGTCGGCGACGCGCGCGTCACGGGCATCACCCTTTCGGAAGAGCAGCTGTCCTGGTCGAGGCGGCGTGCGGTGGAAGGCGGGATCGACGATCGCGTCTGGTTCGAGATGCAGGACTATCGCCATGTCCAGGCGCGTTTCGATCGGATCGTCTCGGTCGGCATGTTCGAGCATGTCGGACGGGATTTCTACGACGCGTTCTTTCGGCAGGCGCATCGCATGCTCAAGCCCGATGGGGTCATGCTGCTGCACACTATCGGCCGGCTGGACGTGCCCGCAAACACCAACAGCTTCATCAGCCGCTACATCTTTCCCGGCGGCTACATCCCCACGCTCTCCGAGATCACGCCGTCACTGGAGCGGGCGGGTCTCTTCGCGACCGATATCGAGGTGCTGAGGCTCCACTACGCCGAGACCTGCCGCGCCTGGCGCTTGGCCTTCGTCGCGCAGTGGGACCGCGCGCGGGCGCTCTACGACGAACGTTTTTGTCGCATGTGGGAGTTCTATCTCGCGATTTCCGAAGTCGGCTTTCGCTGGCAGGGGCTGGCCGTGTTCCAGATCCAGATCACGCGCCGGATCGACGCCCTGCCCATCACGCGGGACTACATGGTGGACGCCGAGCGGCGGCTGCGCGAGCGGGACGCGGTGGCCCTTGCGCCGTCGCTGGAGCGCACCGGCTGAAGGCTTGCGAAATTCACAGCTTATCCACCGCTTGTCCCCGCGTGCGGCGTGGGGACGCGGTGAATCTTTTCCGCCGGGCCTCGCGAAATTGGTCCTCGATGCCGATCTCCTGTAGAAGGGTTCCCTACCCTACGCATGGAGTGCAAGAGAATGGCGGAAGCCGCGCGCAAGTTCGAGGAGGAGCAGCCGCTCTATCGGGAAGCCCCCGCGAACATCGAGGCGGAGCAGGCCCTCCTGGGCGCCATCCTGGTCAACAACGACGCCTATTACATCGTCCATGACTTCCTGAGGCCCGAGCATTTCTTCGAGCCGATCCACCGCGAGATCTTCTCCAAGGCGGGCACGATGATCCGCATGGGCAAGGTCGCGACGCCGATCACGCTCAAGACCTTCCTTCCGGCCAACGACCGCGTCGGCGACATGACCATGGCGCAATATGTGGCGCGCCTCGCCTCCGAAGCCACGACCATCATCAACACGGCCGACTACGGCCGCGCCATATACGATCTCGCCATCCGCCGCTCGCTGATCTCGATCGGCGAGGAGATGGTGAACGTCGCCTTTGACGCACCGGTGGACGCCGAACCGCGCAAGCAGATCGAGGAGGCCGAGCGCGCGCTCTATCAGTTGGCCGAGACCGGGCGCTACGACGGCGGCTTCCAGTCCTTCGGCGACGCCATGGCCCAAGCCATCGAGATGGCGGGCGCGGCCAAGGATCGTGACGGAGGCCTGTCGGGCATTTCCACCGGCATTCGCGAAATGGACAAGCGCCTCGGCGGCCTGCAGCCCTCCGACCTTATCATCCTGGCCGGGCGACCGGCCATGGGCAAGACCTCGCTCGTCACCAACATCGCCTTCAACATCGCCTCGGCCTACGAGCCGGCCGAACAGGCCGACGGCTCGCACAAGGCCAAGAACGGCGGCGTCGTCGCCTTCTTCTCGCTGGAAATGTCGGCCGAGCAGCTGGCGACCCGTATCATTTCGGAGCAGAGCGAAGTCTCCTCCTCGAAGATCCGGCGCGGCAACATCACCGACGCGGAATATTCCAAGCTCGTCGCCTGCACCGAGATGATGCAGAAGGCGCCGCTCTATATCGACCAGACGGGTGGCATCTCGATCGCACAGCTCGCGGCTCGCGCCCGGCGCCTCAAGCGCCAGCGCGGCCTCGACGTGATGGTGATCGACTACGTCCAGCTCATGCAGGGTTCGGCCAAGACGTCCGGCAACCGCGTGCAGGAAATCACCGAGATCACCACCGGCCTCAAGGCTCTAGCCAAAGAGCTGGAAGTGCCGATCCTCGCCCTGTCGCAGCTCTCGCGTCAGGTCGAATCGCGCGATGACAAGCGGCCCCAGCTCTCCGACCTTCGCGAATCGGGCTCGATCGAGCAGGACGCGGACGTGGTGATGTTCGTCTATCGCGACGAATATTATCTTCAGAGCAAGGAGCCCAAGCCCGGCACGGACGATCACATGAAGTGGCAGCAGGAGATGAACGAGGCCAGGGGCAAGGCCGAGGTCATCATCGCCAAGCAGCGCCATGGCCCGACCGGCACCGTTCCCCTCGCCTTCCAGGCGGAGTTCACCCGCTTCTCGGATCTGGCGGAGGAAAGCCATCTGCCCGAGCGGTTCGAGTAGCAAGCAGACCAGACTGACAGCCATGATGCATCCCGTTCTGTCCGCCGTTCCGTTGAGCGGTCGCGGCCCGTTCGTCACGATCGACGGCTGGGCGCTGAAATCCAACTGGCGCCATCTCGCCAATCTCGCTGGCGGCGCGCGCACCGGCGCGGCCGTGAAGGCCGACGGCTACGGGCTCGGCGCGCCGCTGGTCGCCAAGGCGCTGTTCGCGGCGGGCTGCCGCGAGTTCTTCGTGGCCTGGGCCAGCGAGGGCGTTCAGGTGCGCGAAGCGCTGGCCAACACCAATTGCCGCATCTTCGTGCTGCAAGGCATGGACGCGGAAGCGGCCGAGCTGTGCCGGCGCTTCCGGCTCATTCCCGTGCTTTCGACGCTAGAGGACGTGCGCCTCTTCGCGGAGGCCGGCGCCAGCGCCCTGCCCGCGCCGGCCGCGATCCAGTTCGAAACCGGCATGAACAGGCTCGGATTGGACGAGGCGGATGCGCGCAAGGCGCTCGCCGTCGCGCGCCAGGGCGGCTTCGACGTGGCCTTGGTCATGAGCCATCTCGCCTCCGCCGACGATCCTACGTCGGGGCAGAACGAGGAGCAGCGCCAAAGCTTTGAGCGGCTGGCGGCGCTGTTTCCTCACACGGCGCGTTCGCTGGCCAATTCCGGCGGCGTGTTCCTCGGCGCGCCCTTCCATTTCGATCTGACGCGGCCGGGCATCGCGCTCTATGGCGGCGAAACGCGGCTCGATCCGACCGGCGCCCTGCGCCCGGTCGCGACGCTCCATGCCCGGGTTCTGCAGGTCCACACGGCGACGCGCGGCGAGGCGGCAGGCTATGGCGCGACGGCGCGGCTGGACCGTGCGACCCGCATCGCGACGGTCGGCATCGGTTATGCCGACGGCTATCCTCGCACGGCCTCCGGCGTCACCCCCTGGCGCACTGAGGAGCCCGCGCCGGACATGGCGATCGCCGGCCATCGCGCCCCGGTTCTCGGACGGATCTCCATGGACATGACGCTTCTCGACGTGACCGATCTGCCGGAAGACGCCGTGCAGCCTGGCGAGGTCGCGGAGGTCTTCGGCCCGACCATTCCGCTGGACGAAGTGGCGCGGCGCTGCGGCACGATCTCCTACGAACTCCTGACCCAGCTCGGCGCTCGCGTCCAGCGCTTCGCGGTCTGACCGGATGGCGAAGCTCAAGACCTCCTTCATCTGCCAGAATTGCGGTTCGGTCTATTCGCGCTGGATGGGCAAGTGCGAGGCCTGCGGCGAGTGGAACACGATCGTCGAGGAGAACGACACGGGCGGCATCGGCGGCGGTCCGCTGAAGTCGCGCCGCAAAGGCCGCCCGGCCGCGCTGCTGCCGCTGTCGGGCGAAATGGAGGAAGCGCCGCGCATCGTCTCGGGCATTCCCGAGCTCGACCGGGTGACCGGCGGCGGTTTCGTGCGCGGCTCAGCGCTCCTGGTCGGCGGCGATCCCGGCATCGGGAAATCGACTCTCCTGATGCAGGCCGCGGCCGCTCTGGCGCGCGGCGGGCACCGGGTCGTTTATGTTTCGGGCGAAGAAGCGGTGGCGCAGGTGCGCCTGCGCGCCCAGCGCCTGAAAGCCGACGACACCAGCGTCATGCTGCTGGCCGAAACCAATATCGAGGACATCCTGGCGACGCTCGGCCAGGAGAAGCGGCCCGACCTCGTCATTATCGATTCGATCCAGACCGTCTGGACCGACATGGCGGAATCCGCGCCGGGCACGGTGACGCAGGTGCGCTCCGGCGCGCAGGCGCTGATCCGCTATGCCAAGTCGAGCGGCGCGACGGTGATCCTGGTCGGCCATGTCACCAAGGAAGGCCAGATCGCCGGCCCTCGCGTGGTCGAGCACATGGTGGATGCCGTTCTCTATTTCGAGGGCGAAGGCGGGCATCACTATCGCATCCTGCGCACGGTGAAGAATCGCTTCGGCCCGACCGACGAGATCGGCGTATTCGAGATGGGCGACGGCGGCCTTCGAGAAGTGCCGAACCCGTCCGAGCTGTTTCTGGGCGAGCGCAACGGCAAGTCGCCGGGCGCGGCGGTCTTCGCCGGCATGGAGGGCACCCGCCCCGTGCTGGTGGAGATCCAGGCGCTGGTCGCGCCCTCGCCGCTCGGCACGCCGCGCCGCTCGGTTCTGGGCTGGGACGCGCCGCGTCTTGCTATGGTGCTCGCGGTACTGGAAGCCCATTGCGGCGTGCGTCTCGGCCAGCACGACGTCTATCTCAACGTTGCGGGCGGCTATCGCATTCATGAGCCGGCGGCCGATCTCGCCGTCGCGGCTGCGCTCGTGTCGTCGCTGTCGGGTCGGCCGCTTCCGTCCGACTGCGTCTATTTCGGCGAGATCAGCCTGTCGGGCTCGGTGCGTCCGGTGAGCCACGCCGCACAGCGCATCAAGGAAGCCGAGAAGCTCGGCTTCCGGCGCTCGGTCATGCCTTCGACGTCGGGCGAAGCGCCCAAGCCGAGGGACGTGGAGACGCTGGAGATCGAGACCCTGCCGCATCTCGTCGCGGAGGTTGCGGGTCGCCAAATCGAAGTCGAGACTTGATTTTTCGCCGCATCGCACGGCAAAGAACCCTGATCGGGCGGACTGACGCCACCAACAGCCCGCCGAAGGCACGGAACCGATGACCCTGACGCTTCTCGATGCGATCCTCGTCGCCATCATGCTCGTTTCGGCGCTGCTCGCCATGGTGCGCGGCTTCTCCCGCGAGATCCTGTCCGTCCTCAGCTGGGTGGCCGCGGCGGCGGCAGCCTTCTTCTTCTACAAGCAGCTGACGCCCTTCGCCTCGCAATATATCCACAACGAGAAGCTGGCGATGGCTGCCTCGGCCGCCGGCATCTTCTTCGTGACGCTGCTGATCGTCTCCTTCATCACGCTGAAGATCGCGGACTTCATCATCGACAGTCGGATCGGCGCGCTGGACCGCACGCTCGGCTTCGTGTTCGGCGCCGCGCGCGGGCTGCTGCTCGTGGTGGTCGCCATGGTGTTCTTCAACTGGCTGACCCCGCCCGAAGGCGGCAACCAGCCGGCCTGGGTCATGCAGGCCCGCTCGAAGCCGATGCTGGACGAACTCGGCACCAAGCTCGTCGCCGCCCTGCCCGACAATCCGGAAGCCACGATCCGCCAGCGCTTCGAGGGCGCAGCGCAGCAGCCCGCCGGTACGGCCACCCCGGGCAGCCCGGCGGCGTCCGACCAGCCCGCCTCGATCGAGGATGCGATTCAGCAGGAAGAGGAACAGCCGGCGGAAGCACCGGCCAACTGACAGGGCGTCCCGACGATCCGGCGCGCCTGATCGCCGCCACGCGGGACGAACAGCGAGGAAGCGGCGAGCGCCCTTCCTTCCGAACGAAGAGCGGCTCGGGGCGCCAAGGTCCCGGGCCTTTTAGGTTTTTCATTCGTGTTTCAGGAGCCGACCCCCTATATGACAAATGGGTGGCGGCCAGTCGGAAACGGCGTGCAGGGAAAGTTCGAGCGCATGGACGAGACACCTTTCGACGATGACAGCCTGCACGAAGAGTGCGGCGTTTTCGGCATTTTCGGCCGTGCGGATGCGGCGGCGGTGGTGACGCTCGGGCTTCATTCCCTCCAGCATCGTGGCCAGGAAGCGGCGGGCATCGTCTCGTTCGACGGGAAGCAGTTCCATGTCGAGCGCCATGCCGGCCTGATCGGCGACACGTTCACCAAGCAGTCGGTGCTCGAACGCCTGCCGGGCGAGGCCGCGATCGGCCACACGCGCTACGCCACGACAGGCGGCGGCGGCCTGCGCAACGTGCAGCCCTTCTTCGCCGAGCTTTCGGCCGGCGGCTTCGCCGTCGCCCATAACGGCAATCTAACCAACGCCATGACCGTGCAGCGCGAGCTGCAGCGGCGTGGGTCGATCTTCTCCTCCACCTCCGACACCGAGACGATCCTGCATCTGGTGGCCACCAGCGCGGCGCGGCATTTCAACGAGAAGCTGATCGACGCCTTATCTCGGCTTGAGGGCGCCTATTCGCTGGTCGGCATGGCGCCCGGCCGCATGATCGGCGTGCGCGATCCGCTCGGCATCCGCCCGCTCGTACTCGGCGAGCTCGAAGGCTCGCTGATTCTCGCCTCCGAAACCTGCGCGCTCGACATTATCGGCGCCGATTTCATCCGCGACATCGAGCCGGGCGAGATGGTGACGATCACCGACACCGGTCTGGAATCCACCTTCCCGTTCCAGTCGCGCCGCTCGCGCTTCTGCATCTTCGAATATGTCTATTTCGCCCGGCCCGACTCCAATGTCGAAGGGCGCAATGTCTACGAGATCCGCAAGCGGATCGGCGCGGAGCTTGCCCGCGAGAGCAAGGAGATGGGCGACATCGTTGTGCCCGTTCCCGATTCGGGCGTGCCCGCCGCGATCGGCTATGCCCAGGAGGCCAAGCTCCCCTTCGAGCTCGGCATCATCCGCAACCACTATGTCGGCCGCACCTTCATCCAGCCGACCGACTCGATCCGCCACATGGGCGTGAAGCTCAAGCACAATGCCAACCGATCGATGATCGAAGGCAAGCGTGTCATCCTGGTGGACGATTCGATCGTTCGCGGCACCACCTCGCAGAAGATCGTGCAGATGGTGCGCGAGGCCGGCGCCAAGGAAGTGCACATGCGCATCGCCTCGCCGCCGACGCGCGCATCCTGCTTCTACGGCGTCGACACGCCGGAAAAGTCCAAGCTCCTCGCCTCGCGCATGACGATCGAGGAAATGCGGGACTATATCCAGGTCGACAGCCTCGGCTTCGTCAGTATCGACGGCCTTTATCGCGCCTCCTTCGAGCCGGAGCGCAACCCGCACGCGCCGCAGTTCTGCGACGCCTGCTTCACGGGTGACTATCCGACCGCGCTGACCGACTTCGACGGCGCGGACAATGTGCGCCAGCTCTCCATGCTGGGCGGCAACGGCTGAGCGGGTTCAAACCCGCCCTGCCATGAGCTAGACAGGCCGCTTGAAGGCGGCCACCGGGCCGCCCCGAACCGGGGGGCTCAGCGGCTCATGGCAGGACAACTCGAAGGGCGCGTCGCGCTGGTCACCGGCGCGTCGCGCGGCATCGGCTATCACCTCTCCAAGCTTCTGGCGGCGGAAGGCGCGCATGTCGTGGCCGTCGCCCGCACCGTAGGCGGATTGGAAGAGTTGGACGACGAGATCAAGGCGGCCGGCGGCTCGGCGACGCTGGTGCCGCTCGACCTCACCGACATGGCCGGTATCGACCGGCTCGGCGGCGCGATCAACGAGCGCTGGGGCAAGTTGGACGTTCTGGTCGCCAATGCAGGCGTGCTCGGCATCCTGGCGCCGATCGGCCATATCGAAGCCAAGACCTTCGACAAGACGATGACGATCAACGTCAACGCGACCTGGCGCGTCATCCGCTCGGTGGACCCGCTCCTGCGCCTGTCGGACGCCGGGCGCGGCATCGTCCTCTCCTCGGGCGCGGCCCATTCCTGCAAGGCGTTCTGGGGGCTCTATGCCGCGAGCAAGGCGGCGGAGGAAGCGCTCGTTCGCTCCTGGGCCAACGAGACCGTCAACACGCCGCTGAGGGTCAATTCCGTCAACCCCGGCGGCACCCGCACGGCGATGCGCGCCCTGGCCATGCCAGGCGAAGACCCGGCGACGCTGCCGAGCCCGGCCGATGTCGCAGCCAAGATCCTGCCGCTCGCCTTCCCCAGCCTCGCTGAGACGGGCCAGCTGTTCGACGTGCGCAAGAACCGCTTCCTGCGCTATCGCGATCCGGAATGAGTAGGCTCCTCCCGGCGGCCTACGGCAGCCGGGAGGCCCCAACCTGATCGATCAGGCTTCCTCGAAGCCGGTCGGCAAGCCGTCCATGCTGATGAGGTTCTTCTCCCGGCGATAGGCGCGCAAGCCATCCTCGCCCTTGGCGGCGGCCCAGCGATCCAGCGTCGGCCGCTCGCCGGCTGGCTCGAACAGGGGCACGCCGAAACCGCAGGAGGTCTGCACGAGATCCACCGCAAGGAAGACGACCTGCCGGGCGCCAAGCGGCTCGTCGCCACCATAATGGGCGTCGAGAAAGGCGCGGTAGCGCTCCGACCCGCGAAAGGCCACGTCTCCGCTCCCATAAAGGCGCAGGATCAGCGGCGGGCCGTCGAAGGCGCAGAACATGATCGTCAGCCGCCCGTCGGCTTTTAAGTGCGCGGACGTTTCGCTGCCCGAGCCGGTCAGGTCGAGATAGGCCACCTCGTTCGGCCCGAGGCGATGCAGATGGTCGGTCGGGCGCGGCGAGATGTTGACGCGCGTTCCCTCCGCCGCGGAGGCGGTGAAGAAGATGCGCTGCCGGTCGATGAACTCGGCTAGACGCTCGTCGATCGCGGGAAACTGCTTGGCCATGGATGCGACCTCAGGGGTTGGCGCCGGCGTGCGCCTGCTCCTGCCGGCGATAGGCACGGATGGAGAAGGGAATGGCGGCGTAATAGGCGATGGCTGACACCGTCAACGTTTCCCAGAAGAAGCTGAGTAGCAGGCCGATATAAAGAACCACGACCAACACGATCCAGACGAAATGATCGCGCCGCACCGGCAGGCCGATCGTCTTGCCCGAGAAGGTCGGGATGCGGCTCGCCATCAGGAGACCGACGCAGACGAGATAGATCGAGGCGAAGGCGCCCGAGACTTCCGGCATGTTGAAGTTGCCGGCAAACGTCAGATAAACCGGAAACAGCGCGAGTCCCGCTCCCGCCGGCGAAGGTACGCCGGTGAAGTAGGCGCTCTTCCAGGCCGGCCGGTTCGGCTCGTCCAGCATCGTGTTGAACCGCGCGAGACGCAAGGCGCAACCCGCGATGTAGAGGAGCGCTGCGATCCAGCCGATCGAGCCGACCGCGTGCAGCGAATGGGCATAGAGCAGGAGCGCCGGGGCGACGCCGAAGTTGACGATGTCGGCGAGAGAATCCATTTCCGCGCCGAAGCGGCTCTGGCCGTTGACGAGGCGGGCGATGCGCCCGTCGATCCCATCCAGGAAGGCCGCGCCGAGAACCAGCCCCACCGCCAGCTCGAACCGGCCTTCGAAGGCGAAGCGAATGCCCGTCACGCCGGCGCAGATCGACAGGATCGTGATGATGTTCGGCAGGACCTGCCGGAAGGTGACGCGCGAAGCGGGCGCGCGCTGCGTGATCTCGTCGCCCGGGGGGATCGCTCCGCTCATCGGATCAATCCTTGCGCCAGGAGACATGAGCCGTGTTGACGGCGAATTCGGCGATCACCGTTTCTCCGGCGATCGCCGTCTGGCCTTCCGCGACGCGCGCCACCGTGCCGTCCGGCAGGTAGACGTCGAGGCGCGAGCCGAAGCGAATGAGGCCGAAGCGCTCGCCCGCTTCCAGATGGTCGCCGGTATGAGAGAAGACCACGATGCGCCGCGCGATGGCGCCCGCGATCTGGACCACGCCCACCTCGCCGCGCGGGCTCTCGACCACCATGGAGGACCGCTCGTTCACCTCGCTCGCCTTGTCGAGCTCGGCATTGGCGAACTTGCCCTCCTTGTAAGCGATGCGCGCGATGCGACCGCGAACCGGAACGCGGTTCACGTGGCAGTTGAAGACATTCATGAAGATCGAGATGCGCAGCAGCGGCTCTTCGCCGAGGCCGAGCTCGGCCGGCGGCACGACATGGCCGACCAGCGACACGCGCCCGTCCGCCGGGCTCACGACAAGATGATCGGCCACCGGCGTCACGCGCTCGGGGTCGCGGAAGAAATAGGCGCACCAGAGGGTGAGCACGAGGCCGATCCAGAACAGCGGCTCCCATAGGAGCCCGAGCAGAACCGAAGCGACGAAGAAGCCGGCGATGAACGGGTAGCCCGCCCGGTGGATAGGCACCAAGGCGTTTCGGATCGAGGCGATCATGTCCATCGGGGAATTGGTCCTTCGCTGCGCGGCGCGGCAACGAGGCCGTTGCCGCCGGGAACCGACACATAGGGAGAAACGGGCCGGCGCTCAACGCCGTCCCGTCGGGTTTGGCGGCCTGGGACCGCCTTGCGGTCAGACCGTCTCGGCGGGCCGCTTGCGCTCCAGCACACCCAAGGCGTCCGCCTCACGGGCGCGGCGAAGCGTTTCTTCGGCTTCGCTTTCCTCGCGCTGCATGCGCCACATCTCGGCATAAAGCCCGCTCGCGGCGAGCAGGTCGCGATGCGAGCCGCGCTCCACGATGACACCGGCCCGAAGCACGATGATCTCATCGGCGTCCACGATGGTGGAGAGCCGGTGCGCGATGGTCAGCGTCGTGCGCGAGCGCGAGACGAGCTGGAGCGCGCTCTGGATCTCCTGTTCGGTGTGGGTGTCGAGTGCCGAGGTGGCCTCGTCCAACACGAGGATCGGCGGGCTCTTCAGGATGGTTCGCGCGATCGCCACGCGCTGCTTCTCGCCGCCGGAAAGCTTCAGGCCGCGCTCGCCCACCATCGTGTCGAACCCGTCCGGCAGAAGCTCGATGAAGCGTGAGATCTGCGCCAGATCGGCGGCGCGCGTCACATCCTCGTCGCTCGCCGAGGGCCGGCCGTAGCGGATGTTGTAGCGGATCGTGTCGTTGAACAGCACGGTGTCCTGCGGCACGATGCCGATGGCCTTGCGCACGCTTTCCTGCCGGACCTCGGAAATGTCCTGCCCGTCGATCGTGATGCGGCCGGAATCCAGATCGTAGAAGCGAAAGAGAAGCCGCGAGATGGTGGATTTGCCGGCGCCCGAGGGGCCGACGATCGCCACCGACTTGCCGGCAGGCACCTCGAAGGAAACGCCGCGCAGGATCTGCCGCTCGGGATCGTAGCCGAAGCGCACGTCCTCGAAGCGGATGGCGCCCTGCCCGACCACGAGATCCCTCGCGCCCGAACGGTCCTGCACCTCCTGCCGGATATGGAGGAGGTTGAACATCTCCTCCATGTCGGTCAGGCCCTGGCGGATTTCGCGATATACGAAGCCGATAAAGTTGAGCGGCACGGAAAGCTGCATGAGCAGCGCGTTGATGAAGACGAAGTCGCCCAGCGTCTGTGTGCCCGCGCGCACCTCCATGGCCGACATGACCATGGCGATGCCCATGCCGGCGGAGAAGATGACGCCCTGGCCGAAGTTCAGCCAGCCGAGCGAGGTCCAGGTTTCCGTCGCGGCCTTCTCGTAGCGCGCCATGGATCGATCGTAGCGCTCGGCTTCCATGGTCTCGTTGCCGAAATACTTGACCGTCTCGAAATTAAGGAGCGAGTCGATCGCCTTGGTGTTGGCGTCGGTGTCGCTGTCGTTCATCTCGCGGCGGATGGTGATGCGCCAGTCGCTCGCCTTGATGGTGAACCAGCCGTAGAGAACCACGGTTGCGGTGATGACGACGAGATAGGACAGGCCGTAGGTGAAGCCGAAGATCGCCGCCGTCAGCGCGAATTCCAGAAGCGTCGGCAGCGTATTGAGGATCGTGAAGCGCACGATCGTCTCGATGCCCTTGGTGCCGCGCTCGATGATGCGGCTAAGGCCGCCCGTGCGCCGCTCCAGATGGAAGCGCAGCGAGAGCTGATGCATGTGAACGAAGGTTTGGTACGCCAGAATGCGGACGGCGTATTGCCCGACGCGGGCGAAGAGCGAATCGCGCAGCTGGTTCAGCGCGACGGAGACGACGCGGGCAATATTGTAGGCCACGACCAGCGTCACCGCGCCGGTCAGCACCAGCGGCAGCCAGCCGGAGGCTGAGTTCACGCCGTTCAGCGCGTCAGTCGCCCATTTGAAGAAATAGGGAATGCCGACTGTCAGGATCTTGGCCAGCACGAGATAGAAGGTCGCCCAGAGAACGCGGGCTTTGAGATCGGGTCTCTCCTGCGGCCACATATAGGGCCACAGGTTTTTCAGTGTGCGCCACATGGCGCCGCTGTCGCCGGAAACGGCTTGGGGCTTCGTGTCGGACAAGGGGACGATCCAATATGAAGGCGGCAAAGGCCTCGCCGCACCGGCGGCTCCTGCGCCGCCCGCTTTGGATCGGTTCTAGTCCCGCGCCCGGCGGGAGGCCAGTCCCCTTCGCGCTCGGTTTGATGAACGCACCGGCACGCCCACTAAGCCAGAGGGCTCAGCCGTTCTTGTCGGGAACGCGGAAGACCTGGCCGGGATAGATCCGGTGTGGATTGCGGATCTGATCGCCATTGGCGAGATAAATCACGGTGAACCGGCTGCCCTGCCCATAGGCGTTGCGCGAAATACGCCAAAGCGTGTCGCCCTTGCGGATGATGACGCGTGCTTCGACGCGCTTCAGAGCCGGCTGGAGGGTGGCGCCGGATGTGGCCGCGACATCGGCGCTCGCCTCGCCTGATGCAGCAGCGACAGTCGCCTCGGAGGGAGCCGGCGCGATTGCAGCGAGCGGGGCTGTGTCCGGGCGATTGAAGGGAACTTCGACGCGCGCCACGACGCGGCCCGCACCGTCCACCTCGTCGGCGCGCACGACATGATCGCCGACCGCGACGCCCGCCAGGGCACTCGCGATGAACCGATCGCCCGCGCCGCCCTCGGTTTCGGAAACCAGCGCGTCGTCGAGATAGATGCGCACCTTCGAGCGCTCGCTCGCGGCCCCGGCCACGAAGAGCTTGCCGTTCTCGGCCTCGACGGCCTCGACCGACAGCGTCCTCGCCGGAGCGCCAGCGGAGACCGGTGGCGTCGCATCCGGCGCCGGCTGCGCGGAGGAGACCTGCATGCCCGCACCCGACGGGGCGGCCGGCGTCCGATCCTTGGTGGCGGCGGGCTCGGAGGCGGGCTTCACCAGAATTTCCGAAGCCTCGCCCGGCCGCTGCAGCATGACCAGCAGCTCGCTCTCGCGCCCCTTCTCGGGCACGTTGACGATGGCGGTCTCGCCCGACGCGGCGTCGGAGGCGCGGCCGGTGTCGTTCAACGCCAAGCGATGCTGGCCGACGGGAAGCGTGAGATCGAGGGCGAAGGCGCCGCTGGCGTCAGTCTTCACCTCGGCCAGTTGCTCGGTTCCGTTTTGGAGGCGCACGGTGGCATTCGGCGCCGCGCGCCCCGCAACCACGGCCGCGCCATCGGGCTCCACGCGCACGATGTCGAAACTCGGCGCGGGGGCCGTCGTCGCTTCGGCCGCCTGTTCGGCTGGCGCAGTTGCCGAGGGAGCGACCGTCGAGGATGGCGCGACACTCGCCGGCGCCGGCTTCTCGGTCGAAGCGAGCTCCGTGCGCGGTGCTTCGAACAGGCCGAAATGCCAGCCGCCGGCAAACGCGGCGACCGCAATGGCCAATATCGAAACTCCCATACGCGCGTTCATGCTCTTGCCGCCAATTTGAGGTAAAAAATTGATTACTAAGGGAGTTTATCCCCGCAACTTTCCTACGGCAATGCGTTTTGGCGCGGTAAGGTTATCGCGGGGAAGCCGGGCAGTTGCTCGGGTCTTCTCTCACCTCGTCATGGTGACAGCCAAGCAACACGGGCTTGCCTGGATTCACCTTGTCTTCCGTTGCTTGTCACGCCGGGCGGAAACCGCCCTGGACTCCCACCCGGTCGCCAACAGGAGCATCCATGCCTCAGCCCGCCCGTGCGGCCATCCTCTCTCTCGCTCGCGCGCTTGGGTCAAGCGCGATGCTCCTGGCCTGTGTCTCGGTTGCTGAAGCCGAGATGGTGGAGCGGCCCGGACGCTGGATCGGGCGCGTGAATGAGAGGGAGCGCTTGTTCAGCTGGCCGGGCAGCGGCTTCGCCCTCAGATTCCAAGGTCGCCGGTTGGAACTCCGCCTCCAGACCGATGGCGAGAACAGTCTCGTTGCCCAGATCGACGGGGAGCGGCGGCGGATCGACCTCGCGCCCGGCGCTCGAAGCTACACGCTGTTCGATGGTGCTGCCGGTCGACACGACGTGCGGCTATTCAAGCGCACCGAAGGCGATGTCGGCCAAGTCGGCTTTCTCGGCGCCGAAACGGACGGGCATTTCCTTCCGGCCCAGGCGCCGGAACGGCGCGTTCTCGTGATCGGCGATTCGATCTCGGCGGGATACGGGATCGAGGGCGCTGGACCGGACTGCCCGTTTTCGCCGGGCACGCAGGACCAGACGCAGACCTATGCCGCCCTGGCCGCGGCGCGCTTGGAAGCGGAGACCACGACGCTGGCCGCCTCGGGCCGCGGCCTCGTTCGCAATTACAGCGGCGCCCGCACCGGGACGATGCTTGCGCTGATGGACCGCGCCCTGCCCGGCGAAGCGCGGCCGACCGCGCCTGCCCCCGGTCCGTTCGATCTCGTTCTCGTGCATCTCGGCACCAACGATTTCAGCGGAGAGGACAAGCCGGAGGGGTTTGAGAAAGCCTATGTCGAGCTTCTGCAAACCCTGCGCCAACGCTACCCCGAAGCGCCGATCTACGCTCTGCTGGGGCCCATGCTCGGGCCCGAGCCTTTCACTGAAGCGAGCCGGGCGATCGAGGGTGCGGTGGCGAGCCGGCGCGGAGCGGGGGACGAGGCGGTGCGCTTTCTCGCCTTTCCCCCGCCCCCGTCTTCATTCGGCTGCGACTGGCATCCCGGCTTGGCGGCGAACCGCGAAATGGCCGATCGTCTGGTTGCGCGCCTGAAGGCCGATCTGGGCTGGTAGCGCCGGCGGGTAGGGTCGTCGCGCCTAACCCTGCACCGCGTCAGTTCCCGGCTTGGCGAGCCTTGCGTCCGGCCGATGCGCGGCGAGGTTCCGGCCGAGGGCCTGACCGGGTTTCTCGATCAGCCGCCACGTTATCGCCGAGAGGATCAGCGTGCCCACGAGAATGACGAGCAAGACGGCGATCTCGCCGGCCCAGTTATTGGCCATGACCTTGGTGTCCGGCGACACGTCGACAAAGAGCGAAAGCCCCAAGCGCTTCTCCAGCAGCGTTCCGACATTGGTCAGCCGCGCGATGACGAAGGCATGGGTCATGTAGATGGAATAGGACAGGAGCCCGAGAAGCGCGAACGGCCGCGTCTTCAATGCCCGACTGATCGCCCCGCCCTCATGGGCGAAGACGAAGATCGCGGCGGCGAAGACCAGCGGCGCGGCAACGGAAACGCCCGACGTGCCGTAGAGGCTGACGAAGGCGGCGACATACGCGACCGTGGCCAGTTCCGCGACGGTCCAGCGCGCGGCGCGATCCGTGCGGACTTCTATGCGCAACGTGTCCCACAGACGCAGGCGAAGAAACGCGCCGAGCGCGAAACCGGCGAGGCAACGAAGCCAGCCGAAGTCCACATGCGCTTCGATATGACCAAGCCTTGCCAGAAGGAACGCCAGCCCGCCGAACGCGATCACCGGCAGGAGAAACAGCAACTGCCGGGGCAGCCAGACCGCCAACGCGGCGAAGACGAGGTAGGAGACGAATTCGGCGGAGATGCTCCAGCTCGGATAGTTCCAGCCGAGACTCGGCACGAAGCCGAGCGAATGGGTCAGAAGCGCATTGTGCAGAAGGGCGATCGGCGTGCTGCCGCCTTCGCTGGGTATCCCCCGGACGCGAAGGACCTCGAACAGCAGGAACACTAGCAGCATCGCCAGATGCAGGGGGTAGACACGCCAGAAGCGGGATTGGATGAAGGAGGCCCAACGTTTCTGGACGATCAGACGCTCGCCCCAGGCATGGGCAATGACGAAGCCGGACAGGACGAAGAAAAAGTCCACGAACAGGAAGCTGTGGCGCACGAATCCCAACTGCCCGATCGGCCCCGCGATCGGCGCATGGAGAAAGATCACCATCACGGCACAGACGCCGCGCCAGCCGTCCAGCGCGTCGAAGCGCGTGTCCTGTTTCGCGATCACGACAGGCTCGCTCCCTTTGGCTGCTTTCCCTGGAAGCCGCCCGGCGCGGCCGGCGAGGAGCGGGCCGACAGACGCGTGGTGAAGCCGAGCAGAGGCTTTTCGAGCAGTCGGTAGCAGACGATGCCGGCCAGCGCAGCGACGACGGTAAGGAAGGCGACGAAGGGCAAGCCGCCCACAAGCCCCAGCAGCAAGCCGGTGGAACTCCAGACCTTGGCCATGGCCGGCAGGACGATCGCCTGCGTCAGGTACAGCGAGTAGGACGCGTCGCCCAGAAGCAGCATCAGCGGATGGCCGGCCCGGCCGGGGGCGCGCCGGCCCAGCGCCGCACCGCCGACGATCAGCGCCGCCGGCAGGCCGGCTTTCAGAAAGCGCGAGAGCTCGACCGGTTCGAGCCAGACGAGAGCGACGAAGCCGACCAGCGTCACGATCATTCCGGCCCCGGCGTCGATCCGCAAGTTGCGGCGGTAGGCCATACCGATCAGAAGGCCGAGCCCGAATTCGAGAAGGATCGGTTGGGCATAAAAGGCGGGGATCGCAATCCCGGCCTGCCCCAGCCCAACCAGGAGAAGCAGCACGGCAAGGATGATCCAGGCGCGGGCACCGCGAGGCGCGAACAGCGCCGCCGCCATGACGAGATAGAAGGCCATCTCGTAGTTCAGCGTCCATCCCGGAATCAGAACCGGGAAGAGTTCGCCAAGCTTGGGATGGGCCATCGGCACGAAGAAGAGCGAAGCGAGGAGGTGCTTGGGATCGAAGACGGTGGACGACAAAAGGTCGGGCCGCAGCAGCGAGACACCGGCGATGAGGAGCGTCAGCGCCCAGTAGAGCGGCACGATCCTCAAGATGCGCCGTATCATGAACTCGGCAGGACGGGGCTCGGACTTCTCGGCGGCGACGAAGATGATGAAGCCGCTGATGACGAAGAAGATGTCGACGCCGAGCGCCCCCACGCGAAACGGATTGTCCATTCCCGTCTCGCGCCCGAGCAGGTCGAACGCGTGGAACACCACGACCATCAAGGCGGCGATCCCGCGCAGATACTGGATCTGGATGATCATGACGTGCCAGCCTCGTGATGAAGGGAAAGGCTAGCGCAGGATCGTTAACGGGCATTCAATCCCGAAGCGCTACTTGGCGTTTCACCTTCCGCGACGGTTCGGGACAAGATCATGCTGGGAACACCGCCTATCCAAGCTGCAGGGGCCGCCGCGTGACAGCCAGTCTTCGCCGCTGCAAAGCGGTCGTCGCATGATCCGCAACCGGACGATCCTGTTCCTGCACCAGAACTTTCCCGGCCAGTTCCTGCATCTCGCCCGGCATCTGTCGCGCGAGAACCGGGTCCTGTTCCTCAGCCGCAAGACGCCGAACCGCTTGGCGCGGGTGCGGCTGGTCGAATACGATCTGCATCGCGAGCCCGACGCGCGCATCCATCCCTATCTCTCGGGGCCGGAGCGCGGCATCCTGCATGGGCAGGCGGTGGTGCGCGAACTCTTGAAGCTCAGGCGGGAGGGCATCCGGCCGGACCTCATCGTCGGACATACGGGCTGGGGGGAAACGCTCTTCGTCAAGGACGTCTTCCCCGACGTGCCGCTGCTCAGCTATTTCGAATTCTATTACAGCACGCTCGGGGCGGATGTCGGCTTCGACCCGGAATTTCCATCCGACCCGGATCTCAAGTTCCGGCTGCGCATTCGCAACCAGGCCATTCTCTCCTGCCTGGAGGCGACCGATCGCGGCCTGTCGCCGACGCGCTGGCAGCAGGAACGCCTGCCCGCCCCCTTCCGGTCGAAGGTCGCGGTGATCCATGACGGTGTCGATACGGACGCGGTTCGCCCCGGGCAGGAGGCGAGCGTCACGCTGCCGAACGGGCGCAGCTTCGATGCCGCGACGCCTGTCGTCACCTATGTCGCGCGTAACCTGGAGCCCTATCGCGGCTTCCACATCTTCATGCGGGCGGTGCAGCCGATCCTAGATCGCAACCCGGCAGCGGAGGTGATGATCGTCGGAGGCGACGATGTCAGCTATGGCTCGCGCCTGCCCGGCGGCGAGACCTATCGCGAGCGAGCCCTGCGCGAGACGCAAGTCGATCTCTCGCGCGTCCACTTCACCGGGAAGCTGCCCTACGCGACCTATCTGAACCTGCTGCAGGTCTCGGCCGCGCATGTCTATCTCACCTACCCGTTCGTCCTGTCCTGGTCGATGATCGAGGCGATGGCGACGGGTTGCCTGCTGGTCGCCTCGCGCACGCCGCCGGTCGAGGAGGTGATCCGCGACGGCGAGAACGGGCTTCTGGTGGATTTCTTCGATGTCGATGCCATCGCCCAGCGCGTCACGCAGGCGCTGCAGGACCCGGAGCGTTTTCGCCCGTTGCGCGCAGCGGCACGGCGCACGGCGGTGGAGCGCTACGATTTGTCGCGGGTCTGCCTGCCGCAGCACGTCGGGCTTCTGGAGGAGATGCTGGGGTAGCTCGATGGGCTCCCCTTCGATCCCAACCGGCAGCCTGCTAGTTCAGCGCGGCCGCCAGAGCCGGCGCTGGTGCGGGCACGCCGAGGCCCAGGCGATGATGGATGGCGCCGCTGGAATTCACCAAGCCTTCGATCGTGTAACCGCCGAGCGTATTGAGGAAGGCGTTCAAGGCTTCACGCAGCGCCGCGTTCAAGGCGCAGCTGTCGATCAGCGGGCAATCCACCGCGCCGGTCTCGAAGCATTCCGCCATGGCGAAGCTTTCCTCCGTCACTTCCACGACAGCGCGCAACGTGATCTCCCGCGCCGGCCGGGCAAGCCGAATGCCGCCGTTGCGACCGCGCACCGTCTGCACGAACTTGGCCTCCACGAGGGGCTGAAGGATCTTGAACAGGAACAGCTCGGAAACATTGTAGGCCGACGCGATCTCGCCCACCCGGCTCAGCCGATCGGTGTTGGCGGCGCAGTACATGAGAATGCGAATGGCATAATTCGTCTGGCGGGTCAGGCGCATGGCGCACTCCATCGAGGCGCGCCGTATCGAACGGCGAACGCGGTCGTTGATCCCATCATTAGAAGAATTCCAAGTTGAAGGGAAGACGCCCGTACCCGCATGGGGTTGGCGCGGCTTTTGCACGCCGATCGTGACACTTCCGTGTCGCACCGATGCGTTTTCCACGATGCCGGGGCCACGACCCATTGGCGAAGCATTCACTGATTGCTAAGAAATTCGCCATGCCTCTTCGAAGGGCGCGCCTTTCATTCCGCGCAGCGCCCGAAGTTCGAACGAGTTTGGCGCGAAACAAAGGCGTTTCATGGATTATTTTCTTCAACAGCTCATCAACGGAGTGACGCTCGGCTCCATCTATGGGCTGATCGCCATTGGTTATACGATGGTCTACGGCATTATCGGCATGATCAACTTCGCCCATGGCGAGGTCTTCATGATCGGGTCGTTCATCGCGCTGACCGTGTTCCTGATCCTGACCGCCGTCGGGCTTACCTTCCTTCCGCTGGTGCTGCTCATCATGGTGGTCGTCGCCATGATCTTCACCGCGCTCTGGGGCTGGTCGATCGAGCGCATCGCCTATCGGCCGCTGCGCGGCTCCTTCCGCCTCGCGCCGCTCATCACCGCCATCGGCATGTCGATCTTCCTGCAGAACTTCGTGCAGCTTGCCCAGGGCGCGCGCGTCAAGCCGCTGCCGCCGCAGGTTCAGGGCTCGATCGTGCTGACGGACGGCGTGCAGGTCTCCTACATGCAGATCGTCATCGTGCTGACGACGCTCGTTCTCATGGCGGGCTTCACGATCCTGATCACACGCACGCCGCTCGGCCGCCAGCAGCGCGCCTGCGAGCAGGACGCCAAGATGGCCTCGCTGCTGGGCGTCAATGTCGACCGCACGATCTCGCTGACCTTCGTCATGGGCGCCTCGCTCGCCGCCGTCGCCGGTACGATGTACCTTCTCTATTACGGCGTGATCGACTTCTACATCGGCTTCCTCGCCGGCGTGAAAGCCTTCACCGCCGCGGTTCTGGGCGGCATCGGCTCGCTGCCGGGCGCCATGCTCGGGGGCCTCGCCATCGGTCTCATCGAAACCTTCTGGTCGGGCTACTTCTCGGTGGAATACAAGGACGTCGCCGCCTTCTCGATCCTGGCGATCACGCTGATCTTCCTCCCCTCCGGCCTTCTCGGCCGCCCGGAAGTGGAGAAGGTCTGAGATCATGGCCACCACGCCCAACACCCCCTCCTCGTCGCCGGTCGGCGCCGAGCGCGAGTTCGAGAACCAGCGCGACGCCGTGCGGGGCGAAGCGCCCTTCACGCCCGAGCCGGAATTCCGTCTCTCCTTCCCGCAGGCCTTTCGCGAAGCCGCCATCACCGCCGCCATCGTCGGCTTGCTGACCTTGTTCTTCGTGGCGGTGCGCAGCGACATCGCGCCCGGCGGCCTTCTCCTCTACACGCGCTGGGACCTTTGGCTGACCTTCGTCGCCATCGCCTTCGGCGTGCGGCTCGTTCTGAGTCTCGCTTTGTTCCAGCGCCGCGCCGCCGGCGCCTCGGGCAAATCCGCGAAGACGGTGAAGAGCGTCAAGGCCAAGGGCGGCCTGACGATCGGCAGGGTGCTGAGCGCGCTCTTTCTTCTTGTGGCGCTCGTCCTGCCCTTCCTGATTCAGCTCGTCTTCCCCTCCAGCTCGCGCTACCTGATCGATCTTTCGATCCTGATCCTGACCTATGTCATGCTCGGCTGGGGCCTCAACATCGTGGTCGGGCTCGCAGGCCTTCTCGACCTCGGCTATGTCGCCTTCTATGCCGTCGGCGCCTATTCCTTCGCGCTGCTGGCCATCAATTTCGAACTGGGCTTCTGGGTCTGTCTTCCCATGGCCGGCCTCTTCGCCGCTCTCTGGGGCATCATTCTTGGCTTCCCCGTGCTGCGCCTGCGCGGCGATTATCTCGCCATCGTCACGCTGGCCTTCGGCGAGATCATCCGCGTCGTGCTTTTGAACTGGGGCGCCTTCACCGGTGGCCCGAACGGCCTGCTCGGCATTCCCCGCCCGACCTTCTTCGGCCTCGATTTCGGGCGCGGCGAAGGCTCGTTCTCGGCCTTCTTCGGCATTCCCTACGACAGCCTGCACCGCTTCATCTTCCTTTATTACATCATCCTGGCCCTGGCCCTTCTGACGAACTTCGTGACGCTGCGCCTCCGCAAGATGCCGGTCGGCCGCGCCTGGGAGGCGCTTCGCGAGGACGAGATCGCCTGCCGCGCGCTCGGCATCAACACCACGAACGTCAAGCTCACGGCCTTCGCCACGGGCGCCATGTTCGGCGGCTTCGCCGGCTCCTTCTTCGCCACGCGCCAGGGCTTCATCTCGCCTGAAAGCTTCACCTTCCTGGAATCGGCGATCATCCTCGCGATCGTGGTTCTGGGCGGCCTCGGCTCGCAGCTCGGCGTGGTCTTCGCCTCGCTGGTGATGATCGGCGGCATCGAGCTGATGCGAAACCTCACCTTCATCCAGGACATTCTGGGTAACGACTTCGACCCCGGCCGCTACCGCATGGTGCTGTTCGGCGTCGCCATGGTGGCGATCATGGTGTGGAAGCCGCGCGGCCTCGTGTCGTCCCGCCAGCCCTCGGCGGTCTACAAGGAACGCAAGGCCATCGGCGCCGACATGGTGGCGCAGGGCGAGGGACACTGACGATGACGAACGCACAGCCCATCCCCGCCCCCCTCGGTGCCGAGCCGCGCCGCTGGCTCGACGATCCCGTGCTGACCGTCGAGCATCTCACCATGCGCTTCGGCGGCCTGGTCGCCATCAACGACCTGTCCTTCTCGGTCGGGCGCGGCGACATCACCGCGCTGATTGGCCCGAACGGCGCCGGCAAGACCACGGTCTTCAACTGCGTCACCGGCTTCTACAAGCCGACCGAGGGGCGCATCTCGCTGCGCCGCGGGCGCGGCATCACCGACGAGGCCGTGGCCGAGCTCACCCGTTCGGGCGCGCAGAGCCGCAAGACGCCGCAGGGCGAGGTCTTCCTGCTGGAGCGCATGAGCGACTTTCGCATCACGCGCACGGCGGGCGTCGCCCGCACCTTCCAGAACATCCGCCTGTTCGGCGGCATGACCGTGTACGAGAACCTGCTCGTCGCCCAGCACAACGCGCTGATGCGCGCCTCCGGCTTCACGATCGCCGGCCTGTTCGGTCTGCCGGGCTACCGGCGGGCGCGCGAGGCGGCGCAGGATCTGGCGGTGGACTGGCTGAAGCGCACCGCGCTGCTGCATCGGGCCGACGACCCGGCTGCCGACCTTTCCTATGGCGACCAGCGCCGACTGGAAATCGCCCGCGCCATGTGCACCGGTCCCTCGGTCCTGTGCCTGGACGAACCGGCGGCGGGCCTCAACCCGCGCGAATCGGCCGAGCTGAACGAGCTCCTGCGCTCGATCCGCTCCGAGTTCGACACCTCGATCCTCCTGATCGAGCACGACATGGGCGTCGTCATGGAGATCTCGGACCACATCGTGGTTCTCGACTACGGCAAGAAGATCTCGGACGGCACGGCCTCCGAGGTGCGCAACGATCCCAAGGTCATCGCCGCCTATCTCGGCGTCGACGACGAGGAAGTGGAAGCGGTGGAAGAGAAGCTGGACAAGGGCGATGTCGAGGGCGCGGTGCAGAGCGTCCACCTGAGCGGAGGGCCCGAGGCATGAGCATCGCCGACGCGACCCAGAGCCCCGCCATCGTAACGCCCGCCACCCAGCCGCTTCTCAGCATTCGCGGCGTCGAAACGTTCTACGGCAAGATCCAGGCGCTGAAGGGCGTCGATCTCGACGTGAACGAGGGCGAGATCGTCACGCTGATCGGCGCCAACGGCGCCGGCAAGTCGACCCTCATGATGACGATCTGCGGCAATCCGCGCGCCCGCGCCGGGCAGATCCTCTATGCCGGCGAAGACATCGCGCAGCTTCCGACCCACTCGATCATGTCGCGGCGCATCGCGCAGTCTCCCGAAGGACGGCGCATCTTCGGCCGCATGACCGTTCTGGAAAATCTCCAGATGGGCACGACGCTGGTCGGCCCCGCGCATTTCGATGAAGACCTGCGCCGGGTGTTCGACATGTTCCCGCGCCTCAGGGAGCGCGCCTCGCAGCGGGCGGGAACCTTGTCGGGCGGCGAGCAGCAGATGCTGGCGATCGCCCGCGCCCTGATGGGCCGCCCTCGCCTGCTGCTTCTGGATGAGCCCTCGCTGGGTCTGGCGCCCATCGTGGTGAAGCAGATCTTCGAGGTGATTCGCGAACTCAACCGCACGGAAGGGCTCACGGTCTTCCTGGTGGAGCAGAACGCCTTCCACGCGCTTCGCCTCGCCCATCGCGGCTATGTCATGGTGAACGGGCGAATCACCATGAAGGGAACGGGTCGCGAACTCCTCGCCCGCGAGGAGGTGCGCAGCGCCTATCTGGAAGGAGGGCACCACTGATGAATCCCGAAAACGCCCTCCTATGGGAAGTCTCGCTCGTCGAGTTCGTAATCGTGACGCTGGTGATCGGCGGCGGCCTCGCCTTTGCCGTGGGCCGTTCGTCGGCGCGCAGCTGGGGCGGCTGGAGCTTTCTGGTCTTCGGTGTCGCGCTTCTGACGCTGGCGATCCGCTTCCTGCACTTCAGCCTGTTCCACGGCTCGTTCTTCCTGCCGCCGGCCACGTTCGGCACGGCGCTTCATTACGGGCTGGTGGATTTCGTCATCCTCCTCGCCTTCGCGGCGGCCGGGCGGGTGACGATGCGCTCGGCCCAGATGGCGCGGCAGTACCGCTTTCTCTCGGCCACCGAGCGGCGCTGAGCCTCGACTTCACTTTTCGCGCAAAAACGCGTCGAAAACAGGTTTTGCCTATTTTCGACGCGGGAAAGCTGGTCTTTAATCCCTCGACCGCAACAGCTTGAATCCGCTCATGAAGAGCGGACGGGGCGGCCTGAGATCCAATGGGGAAGTTCGACATGAAAAAAGCGTTCCTGGCCGGTGTGGCCTTCAACGTCCTCCTTTCGGGTGCCGCCTTCGCCGACATCACGATCGGCGTCGCCGGCCCGATGAGCGGCCAGAACGCGGCCTTCGGCGAGCAGCTCCGCATCGGCGCCGAGCAGGCGGTGGCCGACATCAACAAGGCGGGCGGCGTCAACGGCGAGCAGATCAAGCTCTCGGTCGGCGACGATGCCTGCGACCCGAAGCAGGCGGTCGCCGTGGCGAACCAGTTCGCCTCGCAGAAGGTGCCGTTCGTGGCCGGCCATTTCTGCTCGGGCTCCTCGATCCCCGCGAGCCAGGTCTATGCCGAAGAAGGCATCGTCCAGATCTCGCCGGCCTCGACCAACCCGGACTTCACCGACAAGCGTGCGGGCGACGGCATCTATCGCGTCTGCGGCCGTGACGATCAGCAGGGCGAAGTCGCCGGCAAGTACATCGCCGAGAACTTCAAGGACGGCGCCGTGGCCGTGCTCGACGACAAGTCGGCCTATGGCAAGGGCCTCGCCGACCAGACCACCAAGTTCATGGAAGCGGCCGGCAAGAAGCCGACGATTTCCGAATCCTACACGGTCGGCGAGAAGGACTTCTCCTCGCTCATCACCAAGATGAAGCAGGCCGACGTCAAGCTGATCTATATCGGCGGCTACCAGACCGAAGCCGGCCTTATCGCCCGTCAGGCGAAGGAACAGGGCCTCAAGGCCAAGGTCATGTCGGGCGACGCGATCGTGACCGACGAATACTGGGCGATCACCGGCGACGCCGGCGAAGGCACGCTGATGACCTTCTCGCCCGATCCGCGCCGCAACCCGCAGGCCGCGCCGATCGTCGCCGAGCTGGAGAAGCAGGGCAAGACGGCCGAAGGCTACGTGCTCTACACCTACGCCGCGATCCAGGCCTGGGCAGAAGCCGCCAAGAAGGCTGGCTCGACCGACTTCGACAAGGTCACCGCCGCGCTCAACAGCGACTCGCTGCCGACCGTCATCGGCGACCTGAAGTTCGACGCCAAGGGCGACGTGACCCTGCCAGGCTACGTCATCTACGAGTGGAAGAGCGGCAAGTACGACTACCTCAGCGCTTCCAAGTAAGCATCGGTTCTCCGGGCGGCGCGCAAGCGTCGCCCGTTCCGGTCTGAGACGAAAAAGCCCGGCCGCATCGCAGCCGGGCTTTTTCGTGTTGTCCGTTCAGCTTGTCTGCCGGGAAAGTCTCCCTCGCCCGTCAGACAAACGCGTTCGTATCAGTGACGCCGCGCGGCATCCTTCAGCGCGGGATAAAGCGCCTGATAGCGTTGGTGCGCGGCGGCGAAGCTTTCCACCAGCGCCGTCTCGGGCTCGAAGCGCGCCGAGATCGGGGGGTCGACCATGACGCTGGCCGGGTCCGCCCCGGTGGCGGCGCAAAGGCCGAGACGCGCAGCGCCGAAGGCCGCGCCGAAATCGCCCGCCGCCGGCAGCGCGATCGGCGTTTCCAGAACGCTCGCCATCATCTTCAGCCAGAGTTCAGAGCGCGAGCCCGCGCCAACAGCGATGAGCTGGCGAACCCAGGAGGCATCGGGCGCGGCGTCGAGACAATCGCGGATCGAGAAGGCGACGCCCTCCATGACGGCCCGCGTCATGTCCTCACGCGTCGTGTCCGCTTCGAGGCCGATAAAGGCGCCGCGCACGGCCGAATCATTGTGCGGCGTCCGCTCGCCCGAAAGGTAGGGCAGGAACAGGAGCCGGCCCGGCGCTTTCAGCTCAGACCCGACCGCCGCCGTCAGCTCGCCCGGTTTTTCCTTCATGACATGCGACAGCCATTCGATGGAGCCGGCGGCCGAGAGCGTCACGCCCATCTGGTGCCATAGGCCGGGAATGGCGTGGCAGAACGTGTGGAGCGCGGTGTCGGGCACCGGATCGTAGCCCGCGCTCGCCGTGAACAGGACGCCGGACGTGCCGAGCGACAGGAAGCCCGTGCCCGGCCGCGTGACGCCGACGCCGCAGGCCGAGGCCGCGTTGTCGCCGCCGCCGCCCGCCACGACGACGCCGGAGCCAAGGCCCCAGCGCGCGGCCAGTTCGGCGCGCAGCGTGCCGCTGACCTCGGTGCCTTCCACGAGGCGCGGCATCTGCTCGACGGTGAGTTCGGTGCGCTCCAACATCTCGCTGGACCAGTCGCGAGCGCCGGTGTCGAGCCAGGCAGTGCCGGCCGAATCCGACATGTCCGACACGGCCTCGCCGGTCAGCCACAGGCGCAGATAATCCTTCGGCAGGAGAACGCGGCGGACCTTGGCGAAGATCGCCGGCTCGTTGCGCGCCACCCAGAGAAGCTTGGGCGCGGTGAAGCCGGGGAAGACGATGTTGCCGGTGATCGCCCGCGACTCTTCGTCGTCGAGCTCGTCGGCTTCCTCGTGCGAGCGCGTGTCGTTCCACAGGATGCAGGGACGTAGCACCGCGTCGTCGGCGCCGATCAGCGTCGCCCCGTGCATGTGTCCGGACAGGCCGATGCCGGTCACGCCGGCGAGCAGCTGCGGATCACGCGCGTTGAGCTCGGCGATCACGGATTCGCAGGCCGCGATCCAGGACGCCGGGTCCTGCTCGGACCATCCGAAATGGGGCCGCTCCACCGTCAAGGCGGCCGTGGCGCTGGCCAGCGGCTTCTGGTTCTCGTCGATCACCAGCGCCTTCAGGGACGAAGTGCCGAGGTCGAGCCCGAGATAATGACCCATGCGAACGCGAAGCCTCCAAAGGCCCGCTTCTTGCCGCGGGCAGATTGCCGTTCCGATCGGCGAGGAAGGGGTCGGCGCGCCATTCCGCGGCCCGGCGCCTTCCCTCGCCCTGCTCTTTCCATAAGGACTTTTCTTTCGCGACGCGACTCTTCGCGCTACAGCAGCCGTCGAAAGACCGGACCGCCGGAAAGCAAGGGATAAGCGCCCATGAGCCGCATAGTCTACGTCAATGGCGCCTATGTGCCGGAAGAAGAGGCCAAGCTCTCGATCTTCGATCGTGGGCTCCTCTTTGCCGACGCGGTCTACGAGGTGACGGCGGTGATCGAGCGCAAGCTGCTCGACTTTCCCGGACACATGGCCCGGCTGCGCCGCTCGCTGGCCGAGCTGAGGCTGCCCTCACCGGCCACGGACGAGGAGATCCTCGCCATTCACCGCGAGCTTCTCCAGCGCAACGCCCTCACCTTCGGCCACATCTATCTCATGGTGACGCGCGGCGCGGCCGATCGCGACTTCGTCTGGCCGAAGGACGGCACGCCGCCGAGCTTCATCCTGTTCACGCAAGCGCGGGACGGCGTAGAATCGCGCGAGGCGCGCGAGGGCCTGCGGGTCGTCAGCGTTCCCGACCTGCGCTGGGCGCGGCGCGACATCAAGACCGTGCAGCTTCTCTACCCCTCGCTTGCCAAGATGGAGGCCAAGCGCCAGGGCAAGGATGACGCCTGGATGGTGGAGGACGGGTTTGTTACCGAAGGCACGTCTAACAACGCCTATATCGTGACCGAGAGCGAGCGGATCGTCACCCGCGCCCTGTCCAACGCCATTCTTCATGGCATCACCCGGGCCGCCATCCTGCGCGGCGCGGCGGAAGCCGGGCTGGAGGTCGAGGAACGGCCCTTCACGCTGGCGGAAGCGCAGGGCGCGCGCGAGGCCTTCGTCACCTCGGCCGGCGCCTTCGTGACCCCGGTGGTGGAAATCGACGGCTTGCCCGTGGGCGACGGCGCGCCCGGCCCGATCGCCCGGCGGCTCCGCGCGATCTATCTCGACGAGGCGCTGCGCACAGGGCTTTGACGCCTTCACCCGCTCTCCCTATGAAGACTTCGTGAAGTGGCCCATTCCGCCGGAGACCCGCCCGTGAGCACCCGCGACATCGTCCTGATCGCCCTGTTTGCCGCCATGATGGCGGTTCTCGGCGCCTTCCCGCCGCTCATGCTGCCGCTGATCGCGATTCCGATCACCGCGCAGTCGCTCGGCCCCATGCTGATGGGCGGCATTCTCGGCGCGCGGCGCGGCGTGCTCGCCATGCTGCTCTTTCTCGTTCTGGTCGCCATGGGCCTGCCGCTCCTGTCGGGCGGCCGCGGCGGTCTTGCGCCCTTCGTCGGTCCCTGGTCGGGCTTCATCTATGGCTGGGTCGCGGCGAGTTTTGTGATCGGCTGGCTGGTGGAGCGGCGCTGGGATCGGCTCGGTCCGGTGTCGGCCTTCGCCATCTGCGCGCTCGGCGGCATCGGCGTCGTCTATGCCGTGGGCGTGCCCTGGTATGCGATGATGGCCAAGCTCGATCTCGTCACCGCCTTCGCTTCGTCCGCGATCGTCTTCATTCCCGGCGATCTCGTGAAGGCCGCGCTGGCGACGGCCGCGATCCTGATCGTCAAGCGCGCCTATCCGCTGATCCAAGGCGGCTCGCTGCGCGCCGCCCGGTCCTGACGCGCGAAAAGGGACATCGCATGATCGAGTTCGATTCGGCGTCGCTCGAGCGGGGCGGCCGCGTGGTTCTCGATCGGCTGGACCTGACGTTGAGCGAGGGGCGGATCGGCGTGATCGGGGCCAACGGCTCCGGCAAGTCGAGCTTCGCGCGGCTTCTCAACGGGCTTCTGCTGCCGACCACGGGCACGGTGCGCGTCTTCGGCCTCGACACGGCCGAGAAGGGGCGCGAGGTGCGGCGCCATGTCGGATTCGTTTTCCAGAACCCGGACAACCAGATCGTCTATCCCACGGTGGGCGAGGATCTCGCCTTCGGCCTGAAGCCGCTGAAGCTGCCCAAGCCCGAGATCGCCGCCCGCGTTTCGCACGCCCTCACCGACGCCGGCCTCGGCGGCTTCGAGGAACGGCTGACGCATGAACTCTCGGGCGGCGAGCGCCAGATGGTGGCGATCGCGGGCGTGACCATTCTTCGCCCCGATCTTCTGGTGCTGGACGAGCCGACGACGCTTCTCGACCGGCGCAACAAGCGCCGCGTCATGGACGCGCTCGCCGTCATGCGACGCCATGTCGTCATGGTGACGCACGATCTCGACCTTTTGGATGGCTTCGACCGGGTCCTGGTGTTCGAGGACGGACGGCTGGCCGACGATGCCCCGCCGGCCCAAGCCATCCAGACCTATCTGGCGCTCACCGCATGATCGGGAGCCTCTACCGGCCGGGGGCAAGCCCGCTTCACCGCGCCTCGCCGGGGGGAAAGCTCGCGGCGCTGGCGCTGTGCGGAACGCTCGTGGTCCTCGTCGGCGATCCGCTTCTGATGGTGGCGCTGTTCTGTCTCAGCCTCGCGCTGTTTCGCGCGGCCGATTTCTCGCTCGTCACGGCGTTGCGGCAGATGCGCCCGGCCCTTCCCGTGCTCGCCGTCCTGTTTCTTTTCCAGCTCTGGGCGGTGGATGTGTCGGCAGCCGCGCTCGTGGTCCTGCGGCTTGGAACATTGCTTCTTCTGGCCGCGCTGGTGACGCTGACGACCCGCGTTTCGGACATGACGGAGACGCTGGAGCGGGCGCTCGGCCCTTTTCGGCGCTTCGGTATCGATCCCGAGCGGGTCGGGCTCGCGATCTCGCTCGCGATCCGTTTTTTGCCGGCGCTCGGCAGCGTGCTCGCCGAGGTGCGCGAGGCGCAGCGGGCGCGCGGGCTCGATCGCAGCATGCTGGCGCTCCTCGTGCCGCTTCTCCTGCGCACCCTGAAGATGGCGGACGAAGTCGCCGAGGCGATCGATGCGCGAAGCTGACGCGGCGCAGCATTTTGGCTGAAAGCGCCTTGACCCGAAGGCCGAGCCGGCCGACTTTCAGGGCATGACGACGATTCGATCTCTCTGCGTTTACTGCGGCTCCGCTTCGGGCCGCGATCCTTCCTACGTGGTAGCGGCCCAGGCGCTCGGCACCGCCATGGCGCATCGCGGCATCCGCCTGATCTATGGCGGCGGCACGCGCGGCATCATGGGCGCGGTGTCCGACGCGGTGATTGCCGCCGGCGGTCAGGTGACTGGCATCATCCCGCGCTTCCTGATCGACATGGAAGCCACGGAAAGCGAGTTGAAACGGCTGGACGAGCTGGTGATCACCGAGGACATGCATGAGCGCAAGCACATGATGTTCGAGCGTTCGGACGCCTTCGTCGCCCTGCCCGGCGGCATCGGCACGCTGGAGGAACTGGTCGAGATCATGACCTGGAGCCAGCTCGGCCGCCATCGCAAGCCGATCGCCATCGCCAATGTGGACGGGTTCTGGGACCCGTTCTCCAGCCTGCTCGACCATATGCGCGAGGCCGGCTTCATCCACACTGCGCATCAGGTTCGCCCGATCATCCGCGATCGGATCGAGGATCTGCTTCCGGCCATCGAGGCGGCGGCGGTTCCTGCCGAGCGCGCCGGCGTCGAAGCGGTGATCGAGCGTCTCTGACGGGCAATCGCAGACGGATACAAAAAGGGCGGCCCGCGAGCCGCCCTTTTTCGTTGAGGCTCGACTATTCCGCCGGGCAGGCTTGGCGAATCGAAACTCGCGCGGGGCGCCGTGCCGCGAACATCGACCAGGTGTAGAGCGCGAGCGCCGCCCAGATGAAGGCGAAGGCTACACCCTGCCACACGCCGAAGGGCTCGCCGAAAACGAACACCGCCGTCAGCGCGATGAAGGTCGGCGCGATGTATTGGAGCAGCCCGACCGTGGTGAAGCGCAGCATGCGAGCGGCGGCGGCATAGAGGATTAGCGGAATGGCGGTGACCGCGCCGGCGCCGATCAGAAGCAGCGTTTCGGGCGCATTCTCAGCAAAATGCCCCTGCCCGCCATTCGCGACCCAGCCGGCCAAAAGCAGCGCCGGCACGAAGAGAATCGCGATCTCGAGAAAGAACCCTTCGCTTGCGCCGACAGGCACGGTCTTGCGCATAAGGCCATAGAGGCCGAATGAGCCGGCCAGCAGCAGCGAGATCCAGGGCAGGCCGCCGGCCTTCACCGTCAGGATCAGGACGCCGAAGGCGGCCAGCGCGATTGCGGCGGCCTGCGTGCGATTGGGCCGCTCGCCGAGGAAGACGGCCGCGAGAAGCACGTTGATCAACGGGTTGATGTAATAGCCGAGCGCAGCTTCGACGCCATGACCGGTGACGATCGCGACGACATAGGTGCCCCAGTTGATCGAGATCAGCCCGGCCGTGATCGTCATCAGCCCGAGAATGCGCGGCGTGACCAGCTGGCCGATCGTCCTGAGCTGACCGCCCTTTGCCAGAATGAGGACGGCGAAGGGCAGAGCCCAAAGAATGCGATGGGCGACGATCTCCACCGGCGAGACATGCGAGAGCGCCTTCATATAGATCGGCAGCACCAGGCCCCAGATCAGAAAGGCGGAGATCGCGTAGACATATCCGCGCGGCGTTTCGGCGGGTTGGTCCGACATGGCGTCACCTTCGGGGCTTTGGGGTCGCGACCCGACTTCTACCAGCCGGGGTGAGCGACGACACCCGATTTCCCGTGATGGATCCATCAACGAAACGAATGGATCAGGCCGGGCAGCGGCGTCTCAATCGTGGTCGGGATGCTGGAAGGATCGGATATCGGCGAGATAGGGATGCTCCCCCGCATCCTCCTGCGTGCTGCGCACCGGCAACGACGGGAGCTCGTCGACATAAGGCAGCTTGCCCTCGCAGCCGAACTGGATTTCAGGACGAACGGCGGACGGGTCGTCGAAGGCGCCGATGCTGAGCGCCGGCCCCTCGGGCGCCTCGTAGGTCAGCGGCGTGCCGCAGTCCGAACAGAAGCCACGCAGCACGTCCGTCGACGAGCGAAACCGATCGGGCTCACGCTTCGTCCAGCGAAGCGTGGCGGGATCGACCGACACGAGCGGGGCGTAGAAGGCGCCGAACGCCTTCTGGCACATGCGGCAATGGCAGATGGAGGCCTTGCCGAGCGCGCCTTCGATGCGAAAGCGCACGGCCCCGCATTGGCAGCCGCCGGTGTGGATGGGTCGGTTGTCGAGGGTCATGGTCGCGCTTCCCGTTGGACAGGCCTTCAGTTGGCGAAACGATCCGTCGCGGCCAGGAGCCGGTCAAGGGTACCGGGCTCGGAAAAGGCGTGACCGGCGTCTTCCACGATCTGCAGTTCCGAGCCGGGCCAGGCGCGGTGCAGGTCCCAGGCCGTCACCGGCGGCGTCACCACGTCGTAACGCCCCTGCACGATGACGGCGGGGATGCCGACGAGGCGTCCGGCCTCGCGGATGAGTTGCCCTTCCTCCAGCCAGAGATCGTGGATGAAAAAATGGTTCTCGATGCGGGCGAAGGCGATCGCCGTGTCGCTGGCGCCGAAGGCCCCGACCCCGTCGCGGATCGTGCGCATCGAGACGGTGCGCGCTTCCCAGTCCGTCCAGCTGCGCGCCGCCTGGGCGCGCACCGCGCGGTCGGGATCGTCCAGCCGGCGATGATAGGAGCGGATCGGGTCCCCCCGCTCTTCCTCGGTGAGCGGCGCGATGAAGTTTGCCCATTCGTCCGGGAAGAGGCGGCTCGCGCCTTCCTTGTAGTACCAGTCGAGTTCGGCGCGCCGCCCGGTGAAGACGCCGCGCAGCACCATTTCGCTCACACGCTCGGGCCGGCTCTGCGCATAGGCCAACGCCAGGGTCGAACCCCAGGAGCCGCCGAACAGCATGAAGCGGTTGAGACCAAGATGGTCCGCGACCCGATCGACATCGGCGACGAGATCGGGCGTCGTGTTGGCGTCCAGCGAGCCCAGCGGCATTGAGCGGCCACAGCCGCGCTGGTCGAACAGGGTAACGCAGTAGCGCGCGGGGTCGAAAAGGCGTCGATGGGCCGGGCTGCATCCGCTGCCCGGCCCACCATGCAGGAAGACCACCGGCTTGCCGGCCGGATTGCCGCATTGCTCGACATAGAGCGTGTGCCCGCCGCCGACCGGCAGCCGCTCAGTGCGGAACGGCTGGATCGGCGGATAGAGCACGCGCGGCGGCTGGATCAACGCTTCAGTTCCCAGGTGGTGACGCGCTCGCCGGTCGCGGGGTCCTTGCCGTCCTTGAGGAGAACGCCTTCCTCGGCGAGCTCGGCGCGGATGCGGTCGGCCTCTGCGAAGTCCCTGGCCTTGAGATGGTCGAGGCGCGCGGCGATGCGCTGGGCGACGTCGTCGCTGACGCCGCTCTCGCGAACCGGATGGATGCCGACCAGCGCCAGGCTCGCCAAGGCCTCGCCCGCCCGCCCCTCGTCGAAGAGCTGGTGAATTCGGCTGATCGCCACCGAACCCGAAAGATCGTCGCTGAGGGCGGCGAGAAACGCCTCGTCCGGCGCCTCGGCGGCCCGGGCGTCGGCCTCCCGGGCGAAGCGCTCCCAGCGGTCGAGTTCGCGCACGGCCTCCTCCAGCCGCGCGGCGGTGAAGTCGATCGGCTCGCGGTAGTGCGTCTTCAGCATGAGGAGGCGCACGGCTTCGCCCGGCCAGCGCCGGCCGCCGACCTTGTCGGTCTCCAGCACGTCAGCGATGGTGACGAAATTGCCCTCGCTCTTGGACATCTTGCGTCCGTCCACCTGCACGAAGCCGTTGTGCAGCCAGACCTCGGCCATCTTCTCGGTGCCATGCGCGCAGCAGCTCTGGGCGATCTCGTTTTCGTGGTGCGGGAAGATCAGGTCGAGCCCGCCGCCATGAATGTCGAAGGTCCGGCCGAGATAGGCCTCGCTCATCACCGAGCACTCGATATGCCAGCCCGGGCGGCCGCGACCCCAGGGGCTGTCCCAGCCCGGCTCCTCGGCGGACGAAAGCTTCCACAAGACGAAATCGCCCGGGCTGCGCTTGTGCGCTTCCACGGCGATCCGCGCGCCGGCCTGCTGCTCGTCCAGCTTGCGATGCGAAAGCGCGCCGTAGCTTGGCATGGAGGAAACGTCGAACAGGACCTCGCCGCCCGCGACATAGGCGTGGCCGCGTTCGATCAGCGTCTCGATCATCGAGACCATGTCCGGCAGGCCGTCGCCGCGCGGCGTAACGAAGCTGGTGGCACGCGGCTCGACGCTGGGCGGCAGCGTGCCGAGCGCGGCCACGTCCTTGTGGAACTGCGCGGCGGTTCCCTCGGTCACGCGCGCGATCGCTTCGTTGAGCGGTAGGTCCGGGTGGTCCCGCAGCGCACGCGCGTTGATCTTGTCGTCCACGTCGGTGATGTTGCGGACATAGATCACCCGCTCCGCACCGTAGAGATGGCGCAGGAGGCGGAACAGGATATCGAAGACGATCACCGGCCGCGCGTTGCCGATATGGGCGAAGTCGTAGACGGTCGGCCCACAGACATACATGCGAACGCGCCGCTCGGCTTCCGGCACATCGTGCGAAGCATGCCAATCCAGCGGCAGGAAGCGCTCCTTGCGCCGCGTCAGGGTGTTGGTCAGGAAAAGACCCCGAAATCCGTCGTCCAAAACCACGTCTCCAGCTGAGCCCGACCGGGCTGAGGCCGTCCTGCTACAGCCAAACGGCCTCGGGCACAAACACCGCGAATTCATCAGCCGGGGGTCGCGGCCGCCTCAAATTCGCCGCGAAGCATTGCGCCGCACTGCGCAAAGTCTTTCGCAGTGCATCATGTCACAATCACGCAACATTCCCGCGCTGCAACGATTTGTTAAGTATAGATTTAGGGATTTTTCAGTCCGACGCCCCTAAACTGTCGCAATCGGAATGCTTCTTTCTTTCATCGCATTAGCAGTGAGCCGCCGTTATGACCCGCGCCAACATCGTCTTCAAATCCCGCAGCGAGCGTGAGCGGGAACGCGAAAACGATCTCCTGAAGAATTATCGCGAGATCGGGATCGCCGCGATCGCCGCCGCCGCGCATGTGTCCTGCCGCAAGGACAAGGGCGCCGAGCCGAAGCGCAAGGCCGCCAACGGTTCGCATACCGACTGATATCTATCGAAGAGCATCGAACCCGCGCGGACCGCATGAACCCCCGCGCGGGTTTGGCGCGCTTTCAGCCCGCCCAGATCGCGTAGATCCCTTCGAACAGGGTGACGCCCGCCAGCGGTCCGACGAAAAGCAGCAGAAGATTGAGGCCCAGGAGCCACATCAGCACCGACTCTTGACGCTCCGTCAGCCGGCGCGGTGGCTTTTCCGGCCATTCCGGCGGCACCCATTCCCGCTTGGTGTCGAGATACATCGGCTCTCTCCCCTCGATGCGGACGAGGCGGAAGGGACACCGCGAGCCCCAGGGGTTGCGGCTTCGCCGGGCGGTACGAGCCGGCGCACCTTCAAACCTTCGTGACACTGAGAGCTAGGCCGTGGGGCAGCCGTCGCAAGGCGCGGCATGGTGCCGCCCCGCGATGGGGAAAGACAGGGGAAGCGCCGAGGCCCTTCCCCCTTTGCGCTCAATGAGAGGCGATGAAGGCGGCCAGAAGATCGCGGGCGGCGAGCGCGTCGCGCCGGTCGATCATCTCGCCGACCGTGTGGATGTAGCGCGTGCCGACCACGATGCCGATGGCGCGTGCGCCGCTGGCGGCTTGCTGCAGCGAAGCACCGTCCATGCCGCCGCCGGCGAGGATCGTGCGCTGCACCGGGATCGACCCGGCCTCGGCCACCGCTTCGAACTCCTCCACCAAGGCGACGTCGGCGATGAAGGACCCATCCTTCAGATGCAGGCCGGCGCCCTTGCCGAGTTCGGTGGTGCGGTCCTTCTCCGGCACGCCCGGCGTGTCGCAGGCGAGCGTGGTGTCGACGCCGATGCCAATATGCGGGCGCCTGGCGAAGGCGACCGTCTTGGCGCCGCGCAGCCCGACCTCCTCCTGCACGGTGAAGGCCACGATCAGCTCGCAGCGATGCGCGCGCTTCTCGTCCACCAGCTTGCGCACGGCCTCCAAGCCCAGCCAGCAGGCGATGCGATTGTCGATCGCCTTGGAGACGATGCGCTCCTCGCCGAGTTCGAGGAAGGGCTCGTCCATCACCACGAAGTCGCCGACGCGGACCTTCTTCTTGGTTTCCGCGCCGAGGCCGAGATCGACGAAGAACTCCGTCGGCTCGGGCACCTTTTTTCGGTCTTCGGGCGAAACCGTGTGGATCGGCTTGCCTTCGGCCATCATGACGCCCTTGTAGTCCCCCTTCGGGGTGCAGACGCGAACGCGCCGGGCAAACAGATTGCGCGGATCGAAGCCGCCCACGGGCGAAACGTTGATGAAGCCCTTGTCGTTGATATGGCTGACGAGAAAGCCGATCTCGTCCATGTGGCAGGCCAGCATGATGCGCTCGGGATTCTCGCCCTCGCCCTTTCGCGTGCAGACGAGATTGCCCATCACGTCGGTTTCGATCGTGTCGAACAGGCCCTTCGCCTCGGCGGCGATGAGGTCGCGCACCCGGTGCTCGTGGCCGGGCACGCCGGGCGTCTCGCACAGGCGCTTGAGAAGATCGATGTTCATGCGGGCAGGCCTTCCTCAACCTATCGGCCCGGCGTGCGCTGCGGCCGGCCGGATCGAGCAAAACGGAAGGGGACGGAGCCAACGGCGCGCGTCCCCCAAGACAAGGTTCTAGAACAAGGACCCCTGCGCGGCCGGCGGCGCGGCGCCCGGGGGTGCGGCGGGTTCCTGCACCTCCGGTCCCATATTGGCAACCGCGTTCACGCGCTCGGACACGGCCATCGCCTCGAAGAGATCGTCCGGCGCCGGCACCATGAGATCGGCGACGTCCCGCACCTCGCTCTCGCGGCAATCCAGCCAGCGCTCGGCGTGATCGGGCGCGATCGTCACCGGCATGCGCTCGTGGATCTCGGACAGCGCCGCATTGGCCGATGTGGTCAGGATCGTGGCCGTGTCGATCTCGCTTCCGTCGGCCGCGAGATAGGTTTCCCACAGGCCGGCAAACGCGATAGGCCCTGGCTGGCGCGGCCGGATGAAGAAGGGCGTGCCGCGCCGGCCGCTTTCGCGCCGCCATTCGTAGAAGCCGCTGGCCGGCACCAGACAGCGACGATGGCGCATCGCGGCCTTGAAGCTGTTGCGCTCATGCGCGCTTTCGGACCGGGCGTTGAATAGAAGCGGAATGGCCGAGGGATCCTTGGTCCAACCCGGAATGAGTCCCCAGCGGGCGAGATGCGCCACGCGGCGCACGCCCCCGTCCTCGGACCGTCGATGCTCGTCCGCTCGCAGGATCAGGATCGGCTGGGTCGGCGCGATGTTGTATCGCGGCGGAAAGGGTTCGACAGCGTCCAGATGGAAGCGGTCGGCGATCGCGCTCGGAGAGTCGGTCAGGGTAAAGCGGCCACACATAAGCCGAAGGTGGCGCGGCGCGGTGGCTCGGGCAAGACCCGGCGACAAAAGCGGTCGGTGCGGGGCGGTGAGAGCAAGCTTCGCGGGCGGGGTCTGGCGGCCCCCGGCCGAACCGGCTACCCCTTTCGCCATGACAACGCTCCGCCCCCTCCTCGGTGCCTCGATCTGCGTCCTTCGCGGCGAAGAGGTTCTTCTCATCCTGCGCGGCCATGCACCCTTCGCGGGCCTTTGGAGCCTGCCCGGCGGGCGGGTGGAGTTCGGCGAGCGGCTGGAGGACGCCGTGCGCCGGGAAGCCTTGGAGGAGACCGGCCTCGCCGTTACCGACATCGCCTTCGTGACGCTGCACGAGGCGATCGATGCCGCCAACGGCGCCCATGCCGTGATCGCGGTGTTCCGCGCCCTTGCCCCGATCGGCGCGAACAGCGCGGCGCTGGCGGGGGACGACGCGGCGGAGGTGCGCTTTGTCTCCCTGCCCGAACTGGAGGCGCTCGACGCGCGCGGCGAGACGACCGAGGGGCTGGCCGGCGTGGTGCGAGCGGCCTGGGGCCCGCATCGGGGCGAGGCCCTGGCGCGATAACCATATTGGCGGGATCTGGGCTGCCACAACAAGCTTGTCTTGCAATCTCCTTAATCGGCCGGCAAACCTCGGACGTATGATCCTTCGGCGCAATTTGCCTCAAATCTTGTGCGTTTTGAGCCTCGCCCTCGCCCCCTTGGCGAGCGGGCAGGCGCAAGCGCAGGACAAGAAGGGCAAGTCGGAGGAAAGCAAGCCTGCGGCCGAGGAGACCGTGAAACCGACCAACGCGGCCTATATGAAGCCGCTTGGACGGCTCGCGACGATTCTCGGCTCCATGCACTTTCTGCGCGGCCTGTGCGGGGATGCGGATGCCGATGTTTGGCGCGCCAAGATGGACGCGATTCTCGCGGCCCAGGCGCCCAACGAAGCGGATCGGCGCATTCTCGTGGCGAGCTTCAACCAAGGCTACCGGGCCTTCGCCTCGACCTATCGGATGTGTACCCCGGCTGCGACGGTGGCCATGGAAAGATACCGCCAGGAAGGCGCCAACCTTTCGCGAGAGATCAGCGCAAGGTACGGAAATTAAGATTGGATTAAGAAACGGGGTGGCCTGCCTCGTTTCGACCCGCGCATGATGCGTGAGGACAAGACCAAAAAGATGGAGTCATCGGCATGATCGATCTGCACGGTTCCGAACTCGACGAGATGATCATCGCCGAAAAGAAACAGGTCGCCATCGAGTATCACAACGAGGCCTGGGCCGACGGCATCTCCGACGGGATCGAGACCGAGATCCTGGCCGAGACCGCGATCGCCACCGCCGTCACAGAGCTCGTGCGCCGCTATGGCGAGACCGAGGTGCTCGACATGATCGACGCGCTGCGCAAGCGTGTGGAGTTCGGCGAGTTCAGGGCCGACCACACCCTGCAATAGGGCCTTTCCAGCTTTCCGAGGTTTCCCATGCCACCCCGTTCGTTCCGCGCGCTCCGGCTGACGGGGGCGCTGGCCATGGCGGTCGGCGTCTCCTCCCCCGCGAGCGCCTTCTCGCAGATCACCGACCAGGACGGCGCGAGCGCCAACCGGCAGGGTGGCATCGTGTCGGTGCCCTTGCCGCCGGTGCCGGACGCCGCACAGCCGAGCCCGCCCGCCGGCGAGAGCGCTCCAGCCGCAGCGCCGCCCGCGGGCGCGCCAGGAGCCCCTACGCCCTCAGCACCCGTCGCACCGGCCACCAATGCCGCGCCGGTCGCCGAACCGGCGACGCAAGCCCCACCCGCGCCCGCCACACCCCAGCCCGAAGCACCAGCAATGCCTCCCGCCGGGGGCGATCCTGATTCCGGCATCAGCCAGCCGCGCGCGGCGGACGTGCCGCCGGCCGAGATCTTCTACGGCGAAGAGAAGCTGCCCGCCCCGGTGAGGGATCTGCGCCGCAAGCTGATCGAGGTCGCCAAGACCGGCGAGATCGAAAAATTGAAGCCGCTCCTGGAAACCGGCCCCGAGGGCACGGCGGTCTCCACCAGCGACGACGGGCAGGACCCGATCGAGATTCTCAAGAACGCGTCCGGAGACGGCAAGGGTGTCGAGCTTCTGGCGATCCTCCTGGAAACGCTCCAGGCCGGCTATGTTCATCTCGACCCCGGCGGTGAGAACGAACTCTACATGTGGCCCTACTTCACGCAGGTGAATTTGGAGAAGCTGACAAAGCCGCAATTGGTCGAGCTGTTCGAACTGGTCACGGCGGGCGACTACGAGCGCATGGTCGGCAACGGGTCCTACGACTTCTACCGCGTCGGCCTGTCCCCCGAAGGACGCTTCGAGTTCTTCATCGCCGGCGACTGAGCGTCGCCGGCTTTTCCGTTTCAGAGATCGGTCTCAGGCGCGCGGCGCCAGCGTCTCCACGAAGCGCGCGGCCTCGCCGAGCGAGGTCTCCACCAACGCCCCGTCCCACATCACGCGCCGTCCGCGCACGATCGTGCCGACCGGCCAGCCCGTGACCTCGCGCCCGTCATGCGGCGTCCATTGCGACTTGGAGCCGATCCACGCGTCGCGGATCGTCTCGCGCCGCTTGAGGTCCACCACTGTGAAGTCGGCATCCCAGCCCACCGCGATCCGCCCCTTGCCGGACAGGCCGAAGATGCGCTGCGGGCCGGCGGAGGTAAGGTCCACGAAGCGCTCCAGCGACAAGCGCCCCTTGGCGATATGGTCGAGCATCACGGGCACCAGAGTCTGCACGCCGGTCATGCCCGAAGGCGAGGCGGGATAGGGCTTGGCCTTTTCCTCCAGCGTGTGCGGCGCATGGTCGGAGCCGAGCACGTCGACGATCCCCTGCTCGATGCCGAACCAGACGCCGTTGCGATGCCGAGCGTCGCGCACCGGCGGGTTCATCTGGAGCTTGGTGCCGAGCCGGGCATAGTCCTCGGCGGACAGCGTCAGATGGTGGGGCGTGGCCTCGCAGGTCGCGTTGGTCTTGTGGTCGGCGAGAAAGAGGATTTCCTCGGCGGTCGAGATATGGAGCACATGGATGCGGGCACCGGTCTCTTCGGCGATGCGCACCAGCCGCTCCGTGCACTGGAGCGCGGCCACCTCGTCGCGCCAGACGGGGTGCGAGGCCGGGTCGTTCTCGACCCGCAGGCTCATGCGCTCGCGCAGGCGAAACTCGTCCTCCGAATGGAACGCGGCGCGGCGGCGCGCGCGCTTCAGAATCTCCCGCACGCCCTCGTCGTCCTCCACCAGGAGCGAGCCGGTGGACGAGCCCATGAAAACCTTGATGCCGGCCGCGCCCGGCAGGCGCTCCAGTTCGGCGACGTCGGGCGCGTTCTCGCGTGTGCCGCCGACCCAGAAGGCGAAGTCGCAATGCATGCGATGATGCCCGCGCTTCACCTTGTCGGCCAGCGCCGCCTCGCTTGTGGTGAGCGGATCGGTGTTGGGCATTTCGAAGACGCAGGTGACGCCGCCAAGCACCGCCGCGCGAGAGCCTGATTCGAGGTCTTCCTTGTGCGTCGGGCCAGGCTCACGGAAATGAACCTGGCTGTCGATGACACCGGGCAGGATGTGGAGCCCGGTGCAGTCGATCTCCTCGCCCCCGCTGCCGGACGGTATCGCGCCGATCGCGGCGATCCGGCCGTCTCGAATGCCAATGTCGCGCAGGCCGATCCCATCCGCGTTGACGACGGTGCCGCCTCTCAGAACCCGCTCGAACCCTTTGCTCATCATCCCGTCCTTGCTTCTTGGCGCCGTTCCGTCAGATACGAATGAAGCTTCTAGCGAATGCCCCGGCGCATCGAAACCTCATTTGCCGGGCGCGCCGACATGGGATGTCCGTTCATGCCCTCCGCCCGACTGATCGACCGCGCCGTGCTTCTCGTCTCCGGGCCGGAGAGCCGCCCCTTCCTGCAAAATCTCGTGACCGCCGATCTCGACAAGCTCGCTGCCGGCGAAGCGCGGCCGGCCGCGCTGCTGACGCCGCAGGGCAAGATCCTGTTCGATTTCCTCGTGAGCCTGGACGGCGAAGCGTTGCGCCTCGATGTCGCGGCCTCAGCGCGCGGCGATCTCGCCAAGCGCCTGACGCTCTACAAGCTGCGCGCCAAGCTCACCATCGCACCGAGCGACGAGGCGGTGGCGGCGAGTTGGGACGAACCGGTGCCCGACGGCGCGCTTGTTGATCGGCGCTTTCCGGCAGGCGTCTATCGTCTCTACGGGCCGGCGGCAGAGGGTGCGGGCGAGGACCGGGAGGGGTTCGAGCAGTTGCGCCTTTCGGCCGGCATCGCCGAAGCGGAGCGGGACTTTCCCGCATCCGACGTGTTCCCGCATGATGTGCTGCTCGACCAGAATGAGGGCGTTTCCTTCCGCAAGGGCTGCTATGTCGGCCAGGAGGTCGTCTCCCGTATGCAACATCGCGGCACCGCGCGCCGTCGCATCATGATTCTTCGCACGGAGAGCCATCTGACGCCGGGCGCCGTGGTCGAGGCGGGGGGCAAGCCGATCGGCACGGTTCTCTCGGCGAGCGGCGGGCTCGGCATCGCCATGATGCGCATCGACAAGCTGGCCGACGCGCTTCGGGCCGATCAGCCCATCTCGGCCGACGGCGTGCCGGTCGAGGCGGAGGTGCCCTCCTGGGCCGGCTACACCCTGCCCGAGGCTGCGGGCGCCCCGACTGAAGGGGACGCATGAGCTCGGCGGCCCTTCCCAACGGCGCCGCCCGGCGCGCGGCCAAGGTGCCGCGCGTCTGGCAGCGCATGCTGTCGGGGCGGCGACTCGATCTTCTCGACCCCTCGCCGCTCGACATCGAGATCATCGACATCGCCCATGGGCTAGCCCGCGTCGCCCGCTGGAACGGGCAAACATTGGGCGACCACGCCTTCTCCGTGGCGCAGCATTCGCTGATCGTGGAGGAGATCGTCGCGGCCGAGGAAAACGACCCGCGCTGGCGGCTGGCGGCGCTTCTGCATGACGGGCCGGAATATGTGATCGGGGACATGATCTCGCCGTTCAAGGCCGTGCTCGGCGGCGACTATCGCAGCGTCGAGCAGAGGCTGCAGACCGCGATCCACCATCGCTTCGGCCTGCCGGCCGCGCTGCCGGCCCCGATCGCCCGTCTCGTCAAGGCGGCGGATCGCGTGTCGGCCCATTTCGAGGCCAAGCTCCTGGCCGGCTTCACGGCGGCGGAGGCCAACGCCCTGTTCGGCCGATCCGGCGCGCGCGCGCCGGACGAGGCGCTGTTTCGCCCCCTACCGGCCGCCGAGGTGGGCGAGGCCTTCCTGCATCGATTCCACACGCTCGATGGCGCGCTGCGCGCCCAGGCTTCGCTTCCCGAAAAGGCCCGCTCATGACCTATCTCGTCGTTTCCTCCCTTGCCGACCTGCCGGGCACCGTAGCGCAGCATGGCGCGCTCGACGTCGTCACGCTGATCAACGCCGACACGCCGGTGGAGCGACCGAGCGGCGTCTCGGCCGAACGGCACCTGTTCCTCGGCATGAACGACATTTCGGCGCCCTCCGAAGGCATGACGCATCCCGGCGAGAACCATCTGGAAGAGCTTCTGGAGTTCGGCATGCGCTGGGACCGGCAGCAGCCACTGGCGATCCACTGCTGGGCCGGCATCAGCCGCTCGACGGCAGCGGCCTATATCCTGGCCTGCGCAATCAACCCGGCGCTGGACGAAATGAAACTGGCGCAGGAGCTTCGCCGCCGCGCGCCCTCCGCCACGCCCAACGCGCTTCTGGTCGCCATCGCCGATCGCAAGCTGGGGCGCGACGGGCGGATGATCGAGGCGATCCGCTCCATCGGCCGGGGCGAGAACGCCTTCAGCGGCACGCCCTTCGTGCTACCGCTGGAGCTCTAAGCCGCGCTCTATCGCGCCGAGCGCGCCCGTGCGCGAGGCCGGCTCCTCCAGCGCGCGTGGCTCCCAGACATGGCGCGCCAGGAAGAAGCGCGTCATCCGAAACCCTTGCGCCAGACCCGTCCGGTCCGGCGCCTCGGCCTCGCCCGCGAGAAAGGCCGGCAAGGGAAGAAGCCGGTCCTTCCAAGGCTCGCCCGCCTCGCGGCTGACCGCACGTCCGGATTTGGGCGAGACATAGACCAGCTCGTCGCGCCGGCCCGAGGCCGCGCAGGTCTCCAAATCGAGGCCGAAGCCGAGATCTTCCAGCAGCATCACCTCGAAGCGCAGGATCAGGGCGCCCGCCAGAATCGGATTCTCAAGATGGGCGACGATGGTCTGGATCGCGTCGTAGAGGCGCGGGTGCGGATCGCGCTCCGGCAGGAGGCGGATATGGGCGGCCAGAAGCTGGATGCCGTGGAGCCCGACCGCGCTTTCCATCAGCCGCGCGGCGCGCAGGAGAACCGGCTCGATCGTCATGAAACCGAGATGCTCGTCCAGCCGCGCGCGCCAGGTGGCCTCGATCTGGTTGCCGGGCTGGAGAACCGGCTGGAGCTTGCGCGAGCGCCCACCCCGCACGAGGCCGAGATGACGCCCGCGCTCGCGCGTCATCACCTCCGCGACGGCGCTGGTCTCGCCGTGGCGGCGCACGCCGAGCACGATGCCCTCCTCGCGCCATTCCATGCAGGGTCTTCCGAAACGGAAAGGACCGCGAGGACGCCCCTCGCGGTCTGTTTGTTACTCAGAAATAAGATCGGCGGGACGCGCTTGCAACGCTGCCTGGCGCCGCTCAGGACGAGTAGTCGAGGCCCATCTCGCGATAGCGCTCGGGATCGTCGCCCCAGTTCTCGCGCACCTTCACGAACAGAAAGAGATGCACCTTCTGTTCGGCGGCCTCGGCGATCTCCTTGCGTGCGGCCTGACCGATGGCCTTCACCGTCTCGCCCTTGTGGCCAAGCACGATGGCCTTCTGCGAGTCGCGCTCAACATAGATTGTCTGCTCGATGCGCACCGAGCCGTCAGGCCGACTTTCCCAAAGCTCGGTCTCGACGGTCGAGGCATAGGGGATTTCCTGATGCAGGCGCAGGAACAGCTTTTCGCGCGTGATCTCGGCGGCCAGCTGGCGCAATGGCAGATCGGAAATCTGGTCTTCCGGGTAGTACCAGGGGCCTTCCGGCAGGCGAGTGGCGAGATAGGCCATGAGATCGTCGCAGCCCGAGCCGTTCAGCGCCGAGATCATGAAGACGCGCTCGAAATCGCCCTTGGCGGAGATTTCCTGCGTCATGCCGAGAAGCTTCTCGCGGCGGATCTGATCGACCTTGTTGAGCAGGAGGATCTTGGGCTGCTTCACGTCCTTGAGGCGCTGGAGGATGGTCTCGACCTCCTCGCTCACGCCGCGCTGCGCGTCGATGATCGGCAGAACAAGATCGGCATCCTTGGCGCCGCCCCACGCGGTGCGCACCATGGCGCGATCGAGCCGGCGCTTGGGGTTGAAGACGCCGGGCGTATCGACGAAGACGATCTGCGTCCGATCCTTGATCGCGATGCCGCGCACCAGGGCACGGGTCGTCTGCACCTTGTGCGTGACGATCGAGACCTTCGTGCCGACGAGCTGGTTGACCAGGGTGGACTTGCCGGCATTGGGCGCGCCGAGCAGCGCCACGAAGCCGGAGCGCGTCGGGGCGAGCGCGGTCTCGCCTCCCTCGGTGGCAGGCTGGTCGTTCGGCAGGTCGTCGGTCAATCGGCTCTCCTTGAATGGGCCGCTGGGAAGTCGGCCTCGGATCATCTTAGCACGGACGGCGCATCATGCGCGGCCCTGCCGGAATTTCAGTCCTCGCCCGAACGCTCGGACACCTGCCAGACACCCTCGCGGAGAAGGATCGTCTCGGCGGCGTTCTGCTCGGCGATGCGCTTGGAGCGGCCCCGCCCTTCGGCGGGCTCGCGATTGGGAACCAGGGCGCGAACGGTGAAGACCGGCTCGTGGTCCGGCCCGCTGCGCTCGATCAGGTCGTAGGTCGGCGGCACGCCGGCCTGCTTGTGCGACCATTCCTGCAGCTCGGTCTTGGGATCGCGCCGCGCCTCGCTGACGCTGTGGAAGCGCTCGCGCCAATGGGTCAGAATGAAGCGACGCGCCACCTCCAGCCCATGGTCGAGATAGATCGCGGCGATCAGCGCCTCGACGACATCGGCGCGGATGTTGCGGTTGCGGCCCGCCGCAGCGCGCTTCAAGTCGGCGCCGTGGCGAATGAACTCGGGCAGGCCGAGATCGTCGGCGACGGCCGCGCAGGTCTCAGCGCTTACCAGCGCGTTGAGCCGCAGCGAGAGATCGCCCTCGTCGGACTGGGGAAACAGCTCGAACAGCTTTTCCGCGACCGTCAGGCCGAGGACCCGGTCCCCTAAAAACTCCAGCCGCTCGTAGCTGGCCTGTGAGCCGGTGTTAGCCAGACTCGAATGCGTGATCGCGCGCTCCAGCCGCGCGCGATCCTTGAAGGTCAGGCCGAGGCGCTCTTCCAGCCGGTCGAGCGCGGGCGCCGATCCCCTCACCCGAGCCATGTCAGGAGCCGGCTCGGACGCAGACTCGTCGGCCAGCGCCACACTTCCAGCGGGGAGGCATCGTTCTCCATGGAGAAGAAGATCACCTGCGCCTTACCGACGAAGTTCTCGAAAGGGACGTAGCCGACGTCGAAGCGGCTATCGAGCGAGTTGTCGCGATTGTCGCCCATCATGAAATAATGCTCAGGCGGCACGACGAATTCGCGCGTGTTGTCGCCGATCGAATCGGGATCGGCGTCGAGCGTGACATAGCTCACGCCGTTCGGCAGGGTTTCCCGGAACTGCGGGATCTGCGTGCCGCCGCCCGTCACGAAGAAGCCGGCCGGCTCCTTCGGCACGGCCTGCCCGTTGATGTAAAGAACGCCGCCCTGCATCTGCACCCGGTCACCCGGCAGGCCGATCAGCCGCTTGATATAGTCGGTCTGCGGCTCGCTCGGCTTGCGGAACACGACGATGTCGCCGCGCTCGGGGTCGGAAGCGAGAATGCGCCCCTGGAACAGGTCCGGCGAGAACGGCAGCGAATATTTGGAGAAGCCGTAGCTCCATTTCGACACGAAGAGATAGTCGCCGATCAGGAGCGTCGGCATCATCGAGCCGGATGGGATCGAGAACGGCTGGAACAGGACGGTGCGGATGACGAGCGCCAGAAGAAGCGCCTGGACGACGACCTTGACCGTCTCGCCCCAGCCTTCCTTCTTCTTGCCTGCGGTCCGATCGACCATGCTAAACCCTTCCTGTTTGCCGCCCCGGCCTGCCTTCGCCGCGCAGACGGCCGAGGGCCGCCGAATGAGCGAGGGACATGAGGGGATTCGGCGCAAGACCCGCCACGGAGCCACGTCTGGAACGGCTCTGTAAAGCGTCGGCGGCTCTCAGGCAATCGTTAGAAAATTGTTAAGCCACCTCTTCCGGCAAGGCTTCGATGATGACGAAGGCCTGGGCCAGCGGAAAATCGTCGGTGATGGTGACGTGGATGACGGGGCGGTGGCCGCTGGGCATCAGCGCCGCCAGACGCTTTGCCGCGCCGTTGGTGAGCACCATGGTCGGCTTGCCGCCGGGCAGATTGACGACGCCCATGTCGCGCCAGAAGACGCCCTGCGCCAGCCCGGTTCCCAGCGCCTTGGCACAGGCCTCCTTGGCGGCGAATCGCTTGGCGTAGGAGGCCGCGCGCTGGGCCCGCCGTTCGGATTTGGCGCGCTCAACCGGCGTGAATACGCGGGCGACGAAGCGCTCGCCATGCCGCTCCAGGGTCCCCTCGACGCGGCGAATATCGATGAGGTCGCTGCCGATGCCGACGATCATGAGCGCACGTCCGACGGTGTGCGCACTGCCACGGGGCGCGTTCGCGCGGCGGTGCGCTCATGCGCGCGCCGCGCCCGGCTCGCCTGGAAAGAGGCCGCGCCGAAGCGCACCAGCGCGTAGGTGAGGCCGGCGAACCCCAGGCCGAGCGGGATCGAGCCGACCAGCATGGGCTTGAGATAGGGCTCCCAGATTGAGGCGATGTCGAGATGCGTCAGCGCCCTTTCCAGCCCCGGCGGGGCCGAGCCGTCAGGCACTTCGGCGCGCAGGATGGCGCGGCCGACCTCGTAGGTCGAGGCCCAGACGAGTGGGAAGGTCAAAGGATTGCCGGCCAGGCACCCCAGCGCCGCAGCCGCCATGTTGCCGGCGATGCAATAGGCGATGGCGAAGGCCAGGATGAAGTGGAAGCCGAGAAAGGGCGTGAAGGTGGCAAACACGCCCGCCGCAACGCCTGCCGCGATGGCATGGGGCGTAGCGCGAAGGCGCAGGACACGCTTCTGCATGTAGCGCAAGGACCGCCGCCAGGACCGGCGCGGCCAAAGCGCCCCGCGCAGGCGCTGCAGTCGTGTTTCAGGCTGGCGCCGCCGGAACAGCATTGGGAACCTAGCTTCCGAGAAGGAACGTCAGAGGGAGCGACTACCCGGCTTGATCGGCGCAATTGCGGCAAGCTCAGGCGGCAGATTGTCCGGATGATAGGCCGGGACTTCATATTGTGCGAGCGAGATCAGTGGGATACCGATATCGGCCTTGCCCGCCGAGCGGTCCACCACGCAGCCGGCGGCCAGCACCTCGGCCCCGAGGTCCCGCAGGCAGGTGATCGTCTCGCGGATCGATAGGCCCGTGGTGACGATGTCCTCCACGATCACCACGCGCGCGCCGGCCGGGATTTCGAAGCGGCGCAGGCGGAACGTGCCGTTCTCGCGCTCGACATAGATCGAGGGCGCGCCGAGATGGCGGGACGTCTCGTAGGCGGGAATGAGACCGCCGACGGCCGGGCCGACGATGAAGTCGATCGGCCCCTCGACGCCAGCGCGCAGCTTCTCGGCCAGCGCCTTGCACAGGGTCTCGGTATAGTGCGGATGCATGAAGACCCGCGCCTTCTGGAGAAAGATCGGGCTCCGCAGGCCGGACGTCAGAATGAAATGTCCTTCCAGAAAGGCGCCCGCCTTGCGGAAGATGTCGATGACGTCGTTCGTGTCCATGATGGTCCGGCCCAGCTTTCGTGTCGATTCCCTGCCGGGCTTAGCCGTTCACACGAACCACGTCTGTCACGCAAGGCTTTCCGCGCAACTGATTGAGCGTGCGCGTCAAATGCTGGAGGTCCCAGACTTCGAGATCCATCACCATGCTGGACACGTCCGGCGCGGTGGCCGCCATGCTCAGGGCGTGGATATTGGCGTCGTTGAGAGCGATCGTCTCGGCGATCTCGGCCAGCGCGCCCGGTTCGTTGAGCGCGGAAAGCTTGACGCGCGCGGGGAAGCGCTGCGTCATCTCGGCGTCGAGATCCCAGCGCACGTCGATCCACCGGTCCGGCACGTCGTCATAGGCAGTGAGCGCGGACGATTGGATGGGGTAGATCGTGATCCCCTGCCCCGGCTCCAGAATGCCGACGATGCGATCGCCCGGCACGGCGCCGTCCGAATTAAAACGCACGGGAACGTCCCCCTGCGAAAAGCCGTTCGGCCCGCCGTCGAGATGGCCCGGCAGGCGGAACACCATGCCCGCCCCGCCCGATTTGAGCGGGAACCAGCCGTCGCCGTCCGGCCGGGCGGCGGGGCGGGTGACACGCGTGTCCTGGAAGTCGGGATGCACGGCGCGGAACACGTCGTTGGAGGCGAGTTCCCCCCGTCCGACCGCCGCCAGCGCATCTTCCACTTCGCGATGTCCGACCTTGGACAGGTAAGGCTTCAGCCCGTCGCGGGTGAAGGTCTTGCCGGCGCGCTGGAAGGTGCGCTCCAGAATCTGTTGGCCGAGGCCGCAATATTGCTTGCGGATTGCAAGGCGCGTGGCGCGCCGGATCGCGGCCTTGGCCTTGCCCGTCACCGCGACACTTTCCCAGGCCGGCGGCGGTGTCGCGGCCTTGGAGCGGATGATCTCCACCTCGTCGCCATTGGCGAGCTCGGTCACCACCGGCATGATGCGCCCGTCGATCTTGCAGCCGACGCAGGTGTCGCCGACATCGGTGTGGACGGCATAGGCGAAGTCGATCGGCGTTGCGCCGCGCGGCAGGGCGATGAGCCGGCCCTTGGGGGTGAAGCAGAAGACCTGATCCTGAAACAGTTCGAGCTTGGTGTTCTCGAGGAACTCCTCGGGCTGGTCGCCCTCGGCCAGCATCTCCACGGTGCGGCGCAGCCAGGCATAAGCGGAGGACTCGGTGGACAGCGCGTGCTCGCCGTCCTTGTAAAGCTCGTGCGCGGCGATGCCGTATTCGGCGATATGGTGCATCGCCCGGGTGCGGATCTGCAGCTCGACGCGCTGGCGCGACGGCCCGACGATCGTGGTGTGGATCGAGCGGTAGTCGTTCTGCTTCGGGATCGAGATGTAGTCCTTGAACCGGCCGGGCACGAGAGGCCAGGTGCGGTGGACAATGCCGAGCGTGCGGTAGCAGTCCTCCTCGGTATCGACGAGGACGCGGAACCCGAAAATGTCGGAGAGCTGCTCCAGCGAAAGCGCCTTGCGCTGCATCTTGGAGAAGACCGAATAGGGCTTCTTCTGCCGGCCCGAGACCTGCGCCTCGATGCCGTTCTCCTTCAGCTTCTCGGTCAGCGTGCGCTCGATCTCGTTGATCGTCAGCGCGTGGCGCTCCATCAGCTCGGCAAGGCGCGTCGAGATCGTCTCGAAGGCTTCCGAGTTCAGGTGGCGGAAGGAGAGCGTCTCCAGCTCCTCGCGCATGTCCTGCATGCCCATGCGCCCGGCGAGCGGGGCATAGATGTCCATGGTCTCCTGCGCGATGCGCGCGCGCTTTTCCGGCTTCATGTGATGAAGCGTGCGCATGTTGTGCAGGCGGTCGGCGAGCTTGACCAGGAGAACGCGGATGTCGTCGGCGATGGCGAGCAGGAGCTTGCGCAGATTCTCGGCCTGCGCGGCCTTCTTGGACACGAGATCCAGGCGCTTGAGCTTGGTGAGCCCTTCCACCAGCTGGCCGATCTTGGCGCCGAAGAGCTGGTCGATCTCCTTGCGGGTGGCGTCCGTGTCCTCGATCGTGTCGTGCAGCAGCGCGACCGCGATCGTCGCCTCGTCGAGATGGAGCTTGGTGAGGATCGCGGCGACCTCGAGCGGATGCGAGAAATACGGATCGCCGTTCACGCGCATCTGCGCGCCATGCTTCTGCATCGCGTAGACATAGGCTCTGTTCAGCAGAGCCTCGTCGAGGTTTGGCTTGTAAGCCGCCACGCGCTCGACAAGCTCATACTGCCGCATCATGACCGGACGCCGTCTCCATCATCGAACGAAAAAGGGACGCCGGCCATCGAGCCGGCGTCCCCCAATATAGGTTGCAATGCGGAATCGGAGAAAGGGTCAAACCGCCCTAAGATTAGAAATCTTCGTTCTTTTCCGGCGGGATGAGCCCCTCGATGCCGGCCAGAAGCTCGTCCTCCGACATGCGGTCGAAGGCGATGTTGTCGTCCTCGTCCTCGCCGGCGGTGATGACGCCGTCGGCCTGCGACTCCACCAGCGCGCCGGCGGTCGGCGCGGCCGGCTCGGGCTCGTCCACCTCGACATGCTTCTGCAGCGAGTGGATCAGGTCTTCCTTCAGATCGTCCGGCGACAGGGTTTCGTCCGCGATCTCGCGCAGCGCGACGACGGGATTCTTGTCGTTGTCGCGGTCCACCGTGATCGGCTGACCCTGGGCGATCTGGCGCGCGCGGTGGCTGGCGAGCAGGACGAGCTCGAAACGATTCTCGACCTTATCGACGCAATCTTCTACGGTGACGCGGGCCATGGCCTGTCTCCTTGGGAACGGGGGCAATGAGCTGAACCGTCCGTGTAGTCTCTTGACAAATGAATCTCAAGGGGCAAGCGGCGCTTTATGCCGTCATCCCGGCCGGGCGTCCTGTTGGCAGGCCGCCGACATCACCCTATTGTGTGTCCCTGACCGATTGACCCGGCGCGCGTTTCGGCGCGCCGAGGACCCTGCGGCCTTGCCCGGCCTGCTCGCCTGACTGGAAAGCGAACGATGTTCGACCCCCGTGAAAAGATCGCCCTCTTCATCGACGGCGCCAATCTCTATGCCACCTCGCGCGCGCTCGGCTTCGACATCGACTACAAGAAGCTCCTGACCGCTTTCCAGAAGCGCGGCTACCTGCTGCGGGCCTATTATTACACCGCGATGATCGAGGATCAGGAATATTCCTCGATCCGCCCCCTGATCGACTGGCTCGACTACAACGGCTACACCGTCGTCACCAAGCCGGCGAAGGAATTCACGGACGCGATGGGCCGCCGCCGGATCAAGGGCAACATGGACATCGAACTCGCGGTCGACGCCATGGAGCTGGTGGAGACGGTGGACCACTTCGTCTTGTTCTCAGGCGACGGCGACTTCCGTTCGCTGGTCGAGGCCCTGCAGCGCAAGGGGCGCAAGGTTTCGGTGGTCTCCACCCTCGCCTCGCAGACACCCATGATCGCCGATGACCTGCGCCGGCAGGCCGACCATTTCATCGACCTTCGCTCGCTTCAGGGCGAGATCGGCCGCAATCCGGCCGAGCGCGAGGCACGGCTCGCCCGCCGCATCGAGGCCGGCACCGAGGACGCACTGCCGGCGGATGCGCAGGATTGAGCGCGCATCCCAGCCCCGCCAAGCAGCCCGCCGAGCCCGACGCCGTCGCCCCTCCGGCGGACTGCCCGATCTGCCCGCGCCTTGCCGCCTTTCGCCACGAATGGCGCGAGCGCGAGCCCGGCTGGCACAATGCGCCCGTGCGCTCCTTTCTGCCTAGGGAAGGCGCGGGAAGCGTGCGGCTTCTCGTCGTGGGTCTGGCGCCCGGGGTACGGGGGGCGAACCGAACCGGCCGTCCTTTCACGGGCGATTATGCCGGCGATCTTCTCTACAGCACGCTGAAGCACTTCGGCTTCGCGGCCGGGGAGTTCGAGGCGCGGCCGGACGACAGCTTGCATCTCGTGGGCGCTGCGATCACCAACGCGGTGCGCTGCGTGCCGCCAGAAAACAAGCCGACGGGCCAGGAAATCAACGACTGCCGGCGCTTCCTCTCGCCGACCATCGAAAGCCTCCCCTCGCTTCGCGCCATCGTGACGCTCGGGCGCATCGCCCATGACTCGACGCTGCGCGCGCTCGGCGCCAAGCTCAAGGACGCTCCGTTCAGCCATGGTGGCACGCATGAGGTCGGCGGCTTCCTGGTCGCGTCGAGCTATCATTGCTCGCGCTACAACACGAACACGGGCCGGCTGACGGAGGCGATGTTCCACGACGTCTTCGCAAACGTGGCCGAGCATCTGAAGGTCCAGCCCTAGCCCCTCACATGCGGGGGTGGCTGAGCGCCTCGCGATGCTCCGCCAGCCACTCCGCCACGTCCTCGGCGTTCCGGTCCGGCGGGAAGACGGGGTAGAAGACCTTCACGATCTCGCCATCGCGGGCGATCAGCGTCAGCCGCTTGAACAGCGTATCGCCGTCAACGTCGAAGACTGGGACGTCCAACATCTCGGCCAGTTCCACGGAGGCGTCGGAGAGAAGCGGGAACGGCAGATGCAGCCGCTCGGCCGCTTCGCGCTGATAGGCGGTGGTCTGCGTCGAAACCCCGAACACATGCGCAACGCCGAGCCTGTGCATCTCGGCGAAGTGATCGCGAAAGCCGCAAGCCTGCGGCGTGCAGCCGCGCGCGCCGGGAATCTCGTCCCAGCCGCCCGGCAGGGGCAGGCCCGGGCGCCCGGTCATGGGGTAGAGATAAAGAACGGCCAGACCCTTGAGCCGAGCGAGATCGACCTGCCCGCCCGCCGTGGAGGACAAGGCCAGGGACGGCAGCCGCCGCCCGGTCAGATGGGCCGCGCCGCCGTCGTCCAGCGGCGCTTCGAGCCCTTCCGGCAGAATGGTGAAGTCCGTCATGTCGCAACCTCCCGAATGCCAAGGCGGCATGCTGGAGCCGAACGCCGCGACGCGCAAGGAGGAATGCGCCCTGGTCGGCGCTCAGACGCTCAGTCGCGCCCGCCTTCCTTGAGGACGCGCTGCTTCTGGCGGTTCCAGTCGCGCTCCTTCATCGTCTCGCGCTTGTCGGGCGCGTTCTTGCCCCGCGCGACGGCGAGTTCCAGCTTCGCCCGTCCCTGCTCGTTGAAGTAGATCTTCAACGGCACGAGCGTCATGCCGTCGCGCTGCACGGCACCGGCGAGCCGGTTGCGCTGGGCGGCGTGGACGAGGATCTTCCGGCGCCGCTTCGGCTCGTGGTTGAAGCGGTTGGCCTGGAGATATTCCGGCACGTTGGAATTGATGAGCCAGATCTCCCCGCCCTCCTCCGTGGCGTAGGATTCGGCGATCGTCGCCCGGCCCTCGCGCAGAGATTTGACCTCGGTGCCCGTGAGCACCAAGCCGGCTTCCAGCGTGTCGATGATCTCGTAGTGGAAGCGCGCCTTGCGATTCTCGGCGGCGACATTGTTTCGAGCCGGCTTCTTGGCCATGGGTCCGTCCGGTTGCGGGACGGGCCAACTTATCTGCCCCGTCCGCTGCTGATGCTGTGACGCCTTAAGTGAGGGCGACGCCCGCGTTCGTCAATTCAGGAGGCCGGCATGGCGCAGCGCAGCGTCGATCGCCGCCTCGGTCGAGGCCTCGATCGGCACCAGCGGCAGGCGCACGACGTTGCGGCCTTTGCCGAGCCGCGACAGGGCGTATTTCGTGCCGCACAGACCCGGCTCGATGAAGATCGCCTTATGCAGCGGCATGAGACGGTCCTGGTATTCCAGCGCCTTGGCGAAGTCGCCGCTGAGGCACGCATCCTGGAACTCGGCGCACAGGCGCGGCGCGACATTGGCCGTCACCGAGATGCAGCCATGGCCGCCATGCGCGATATGGCCAAGCGCGGTCGCGTCCTCGCCCGACAGCTGGATGAAGTCCGTCCCGCAGGTGATGCGCTGCTCCGACACACGGTCGAGCTTGGCGGTGGCGTCCTTGACGCCGACGATATTGGGGAAGTCGTGCGCCAGACGGCCCATCGTTTCCGGCGTCATGTCGATCACCGAGCGGGGCGGAATGTTGTAGATGACGATGGGCTTCGTCACAGCGCGGGCGATCGCCGCATAGTGTTCGTAGAGGCCGCGCTGGGTCGGCTTGTTGTAGTAGGGCGTCACCACCAGAATGCCGTCCGCGCCAGCCTCCTCCGCCGAGCGGGCAAGGTCGATCGCCTCGACCGTGTTGTTGGAGCCCGCGCCCGCGATCACCGGCACGCGGCCGGCGGCGGTCTCGATGCAGAGCTCGACCACGCGCTTGTGTTCGGCATGGGTCAGCGTCGGACTTTCGCCCGTGGTGCCGACGGGAACGAGGCCGTGGGTCCCCTCCGCGATCTGCCATTCCACGAAGTCGCGAAACGCGCCTTCGTCGACGCTGCCGTCGGCGGCAAAGGGGGTCAAGAGAGCCGTCATCGAGCCCTTGAAGGTCATGTCGTCACTCCCGGCGACCGAATGAGGAGAAGGTCCGCCGCGCGAAGCGCAAGAGCCGGCAGCTTTCGACCATCCGCGCGGCCACCGGGCGACACTGAAGCGCACTCGGCCCGCTTACGGACGCGGCACCATAATAAAGCCGCCGAACGGAGACAAGCGACAACGAAGCGGCGAGACACGCCGCGCGTCTCCCTCGCCCGGCGGCGAGCGATGGCCGCGAGCATGGTTTACGAGTTCTTCATCGCGTTGATGGAAAGTCTGACGAACCGGCGCCTTTCGGGGCGCCTCTGTGATGGCAATGCAACGGGACGACCCATGAGAAACGCGATCCGCGCCAAGGCTCTTCTTCTGCCCGTCGTCATGGCGGCGCTGATGGCCGGTTCGGCGAATGCGGAATCGCTGCTCGACCGCATCCCGATGCCGAACTTCAAGATGCCGACGCTGGGCCTGGGGCGCGAGCGCCCCGCTCCCGAGCCGACGCCCGAGCGCTTCGGCGCGCCGCCGCCCTCCGGCAACCCGCTGCTGCGCCAGCCCGCCGCCCCGGCGCCGCGCGCTGCCGCGCCGGCCGACGCGACCGCCTTCACCTCCTCGATCGCAGCCATGGGCGCGCGCGTATCTAGCGTCGCGCCCATGCGAGGCGACCTGAAGGACGGGCTCGACGCGACCTGGCGCGACATCCCCCGCGCGTTGGCGATCCGCGAGGGCATGACACCCGGCTCGCTCGACCGGCATATCCTGTCCTGGGCCATCGCGCTGCGAGGCACGACCGACGTGCCCGCCGCCGAGATCGCCCACACCGCCATGGAGCTGCGCGGCTGGCCCGGCATGAAGACCATCCGCGCCAATCTGGAGCGCGCGCTGAACCGCGAGCGGATGCGCGCGCCCGATGTCGTGGCCGCCTTCGCGCAGGACGCTCCGCAGACTCCGGAAGGCGCCATGGCGCTCGCCCGCGCCTATATCGAACTTGGTCAGGCCGGCAAGGCCAAGGCGCTCGTCGTCCAGTCCTGGCGTACGGACAAGTTCGACAAGGCGATCGAGACGCAGATGCTCTCGAACTTCGGCGCGCTGCTGACCAGGGCGGACCACAAGGCCCGCATGGACATGCTGCTTTACGGCGACCGCGTTTCGGACGCGCAGCGCGTCGCCTCGCTCGCCAACGCCGAATCGCTGTTCCGCGCCCGCGCCGCCTCCATTCGCGGCGAATCCAGCGCCGACGCGCTGCTGGCCAAGGTGCCGGCGAACCTGCGGTCAGACCCCAGCTATCTCTTCACCGCCGCCGAGAACCTTCGCAAGAAGGATCGCATCGCGGAGGCAGCAGCACTGATCGAGCGCGCCCCGCGCGACCGCGCCAGCCTGGTCGACCCCGATGCGTGGTGGAACGAGCGGCGCATCATCTCGCGCATGCTTCTGGAGAAGGGCGACCGCAAGGCCGCCTACCGCATCGTCGCCAACCATTCCGCCGAAGGCCAGACCGAGGCGGTCGAGGCCGAGTTCCATTCCGGCTGGTACGCGCTGCGCTATCTCAACGATCCCGCGACGGCGGCCAAGCATTTCGGCCGCATCCAGCAGATCTCCTCGCGCCCCCTGTCGCAGTCCCGCGCCTTCTATTGGCTGGGCCGCGCGGCGGAGGCCGGCGGCCCCGGCAGCGCGCGAACCTATTACGAGCAGGCCGCACGCCACGCCGCGACCTTCTACGGCCAGTTGGCCGCCGCCAAGCTCGGCCGCAATCCCGGCCCGATCGCCTATCCCCGCCCGTCCGACAACGAGCGCCGCACGTTCGAAAGCCGCGAGGCGGTGCGCGCCATCAAGCGGCTGGAGCAGATCGGCTCGGAAAGCCGGGCCGACGCTTTGTACAAGGCGCTGGCGGACGATCTGACCAGCCCCGGCGAACTTGCCATCCTATCCTCCATGGCGGAGCGTCGCGGCGACCATGCGCTGGCGCTCACCGTCGGCAAGACCGCCTATGGGCGCGGCGTCAACGCCCCGGCGCTGGCCTTCCCGGTCGGCGTCATTCCCGAAAGCGCCAACATCTCGGCCAGCGGCAAGGCGCTCGCCTACGCCATCGCGCGCCAGGAAAGCGCCTTCAACCCGCGCGCCAAGTCCCCGGTCGGCGCGCTCGGCCTGCTGCAGGTCATGCCGGCCACGGCCAAGGGTCTCGCCAAGAACGCCGGCCTTCCCTATTCCGAGACGCGGCTCCTCAACGACACGTCCTACAACGCGCTTCTGGGCAGCCAGTATCTCGGCCAGCAGATCTCGAATTTCGACGGGTCCTACATCCTGACCTTCGCGGCGTACAATGCCGGTCCGCGCCGGGCGCGCGAATGGATCGACCGGTTCGGCGATCCGCGCGGCCAGAACATCGACAAGGTCGTGGACTGGATCGAGCTGATCCCCTTCACCGAAACGCGCAACTACGTGCAGCGCGTGATGGAGAACTATCAGGTCTACAAGATGCGCCTCGGCGCCGGCTTCGACATCGAGCGCGACCTGACGCAGGGTCGCCGGGGCTGATCGCCGGCGATCCGACCGCCCGCACGGGCGAGCCAACGGCCATACGCCTGTTCAAAAAAAAGCCCGCCTGCGCAACGTCGCGGGCGGGCTTTCTCGTGTGGGGAAAGGCTTTTGCAGGGCCGCCCGATCACCCTTCATGGCGAAAAAGTGTTCCCATGACCGGATCACGGCCTAGATCTGATAGCGGTCGCGCCGATCCTCCGGGCGCGGCATCGCTTTTCTCGCCCATGGAATGCCCTGCCCTTGCCCACATCGACCCTCAACAGGCCTGTCTTCTTCACGGCCAGCGCCATCATCGTCCTGCTTGCCCTGGTGGGCGTCGTTTATCCCGACGATTCCGCCCGCATCTTCTCGGCCGTGCAGGGTTTCGTTCTGGAAACCTTCGGCTGGTTCTATCTCCTGGCTGTCGGCATTCTGGTCGTCACGGTCCTCTTCCTGGCGGTGAGCCGCTACGGCACGCTGAAGCTCGGGCCGGACGATTCCGAGCCGGATTATCCCTATGTTTCCTGGCTCGCCATGCTGTTTGCCGCAGGCATGGGCATCGGCCTCATGTTCTACGCCGTGGCCGAGCCGATCCTGCATTATTCCGTGCCGCCGGAAGAGGCGCCGGGCAGTTTCGCCGCCGCGCGGCAGGCCATGTCGATCGTCTATTTCCACTGGGGCATCCACGCTTGGGCGATCTATGCCGTGGTGGGCCTGTCGCTTGCCTATTTCTCGTTTCGCTACAACCTGCCGCTCACGATCCGGGCCGGCTTCTACCCGCTGATCCGCGAGCGCATCTATGGGCCGATCGGCCATGCCGTGGACATCTTCGCCATCTGCGGCACTATGTTCGGCATCGCGACCTCGCTCGGCCTCGGCGTTCTGCAGATCAACGCGGGGCTGAACTATCTCGTGGGCGTGCCGCAGACGCCCTGGATTCAGGTCGGGCTGATCGCGCTCGTCATGGCGATGGCGACCGCCTCGGTCGTCTCAGGCCTCGACAAGGGCATCCGGCGTCTTTCGGAGGGCAATCTCCTCCTCGCCATCGTGCTCATGCTCTTCGTGCTCGTGGTCGGGCCGACGGAGTTCCTGTTCCGCGCCTTCGTCCAGAACACGGGCACCTATCTTTCCGGCTTCGTGGAGCGCACGTTCAAACTCTATGCCTACGAGCCGAAGAACTGGATCAGCGATTGGACCCTGTTCTACTGGGCCTGGTGGATTTCCTGGTCGCCCTTCGTCGGCATGTTCATCGCGCGCATCTCGCGCGGGCGCACGGTGCGCGAATTCGTGGTGGGCGTCCTGTTCGTGCCCTCCGCCTTTACCTTCTTCTGGATGACCGTGTTCGGAAACACGGCGATCTCGCTTGATATGGGGCCGGCCGCCGGGGCGATCGCGCGCGCCGTGGGGGAGGACATTTCGGTTTCGCTGTTCCAGTTCTTCGAATATCTGCCCTGGACGCTCGTCACCTCGACGCTCAGCTGCGCCCTTGTCGCCGTCTTCTTCGTCACCTCGGCCGATTCCGGCTCCATGGTGATCGACACGATTGCAGCCGGCGGCAACTCCAACACGCCGGTCTGGCAGCGCATCTACTGGTGCGCTCTGGAAGGGCTAGTGGCTGCGGCCCTGCTGCTCGCGGGCGGCCTTGGCGCTTTGCAGACCATGACGCTGATCACCGCCCTACCCTTTGCCTTCATCCTCCTGCTTCTGGCCTTCGGACTGGTGCGCGGCATGCGGGCGGACATGGCGCGGCTGACCGCCCATCGCGAGGCTCGCCCCGCCATCCGTGCCCGCTCGGCGGGGTGGCAGGCGCGGCTTGGCGCCATTCTCCACCAGCCGACCAAGCGCGACATTCTCGCCTTCATCGAGCGCACCGCTAGGCCGGCTCTGGAGGAGGTCTGCCGCGAGTTGAACAAGCGGGGTCTCGACGCCGCTACCGAGCGGGACGAGGACGGCGGCGCGACGCTGACCGTGCGATCCGAGGCAACGCGCAACTTCGTCTACGGCGTCAATCCGGCGGCCCGGCCCGCCATGGTCTTCTCCGCCGCCGACGCCTCTCGGCCGGAAGCACGGCGCGAGCAGGTCTGGGCCGCGCGCACGGCTTTCTCCGATGGCACACGGGGATACGACGTCGCCGATTTCAGCCGCGACGATCTGATCTCCGACGTGCTGGCGCAGTTCGAACGCTACCGCGTGCTGACGCAGGCGCCGAGCACCTCGCTCTATACCGGCTCGCCGGACCCGGCGCCGGCCACGTAGAGCATCTCCCGGCAAAACGAAGACGCTTGGCCGGGCTAAGCGATAGACACCGGAAACCGAAAGCATCACGGTCGGGAGGGCGGCACGCGCCCTCCCGTCCATGCTCCGTCAGAGCGTCACGCCATGGAGCGTGGTGAGGACCTGCCTCGTCTGTTCGCATTCCGCGATCTTTCGCTCCTCGCTCCAGCCCAAGACCTCGGCGGCGACATCCGCCAAACGCGCGAGCAGGTCGCCCGTCACCTCGCCCCGAACGGCCAGCGTCGTGCGACGCAGGACGAGATCGGTGAGATGCAGCACGCCCTCATGGCGCAGGAGATAGTCGAGCTCGGACAGGCTGTAGCTATCCGCCTCCGGTAGGCGATCGGCATCGCTCCACCGGCCGCGATGCGTGGCAATGGCGAGCGCCGTGGTTCCGTAGCGCGACAGGAGTTGGTCGATGCGCGCGGGCGCTAGCCCGGTTTCCCCGGCCGCGCGGACGATGAAGGCGTCGCGCGCCATGGCGTCGGCCGGAAAGTCGCGGCCGCCGCCGATCGGCAGATGCTGCGTGGAAACGCGGCGGCTGCGGCCAAGCCGGCCGAGGATCGTGTCGGCCACTTCCTCCGCGAAGCCCCGGAAGGTCGTCCATTTGCCACCGACCAGCGAGATGATGGGAAAGCCGCGCCCCTCGGCCGGCTCGATCACCGGCGCGGAATGATCGCGGCTGATAAGGCCGGGATTGGACGCGTCGGAGGCCGGCAGCGGCCGGATGCCGCTATAGGTGTAGACGATCTGGCCGCGATCGAAAGAAAGGCCCGGCAACAGACTGCGCAGGCTGTCGAGGAAGTAGTCGATCTCCTCCGCCTCGCAGCGGACCTCGTCCGGGTTGGCGGCCTTAATGTCGGTCGAGCCGACCAGCGCCCGGCCGAGATAGTCGAACACGAGGCAGATGCGCCCATCGTCCGCCTCGAAATAGATCATCCGTCCCGCAAGTTGGCGCAGGAGTTCGGGATGGTCGAGCAGGATATGGGAGCCCTTGGTGCCGCCGATCAGCTTCGAGGGCGCGCCGAGCGATGCGTTCACATGATCGATCCAGGGACCGGCCGCATTGACGGTGATGCGGGGCCGGACGGACAGCCGCCGCCCGTCCGGCGCGCGGAAGGCGACGCTCGAGTCTTCCGCGCCGATCAGCTCCGTGCCATTGGCCGCCGCCGAGCGGGGCGAGGCGCGCAGGCCGTCCTCCACCAGTTCGAGCACGAGGCGCTCGGGCCGGGCGATCTTGGCGTCGTAGTAGAGGCCGGTCGCCTTGATGGCGGGCGTCAGCATCGGCATATCGCGCAGCGACTTGGCCCGGCCGGAAAGCGTGTGGCGCGGCATGACGCGGTGGCGCGCGCCGTAAAAGTCGTAAAGCGCTAGCCCGATCTTGACGAGAACAGCGCCCCGGCTGCGCGGCGCGGTGGTGGAGCCCAGCAGCGTGCGCAGCGCTGCGCCGATCCCCTTGGTCCAGGAAAAGGCGGGGATGATCGTCGGCAACGGCTCGACGCAGTGGGGCGCGTTGCGCAGGAGCAGGTTGCGCTCCAGGGTCGATTGCGCGACGAGGCCGAACTCGCCCGTCTCCAGATATTTCAGCCCGCCATGGATTAGGCGCGAGGGCGCAGCGCTCGTCCCCGACCCGAAGTCACCCTTGTCGAGAAGGACGCAGGTCAGCCCCTGCTCGCAAAGGTCGCGGAACAGACCGGCGCCGTTGACGCCCGCTCCGAGGATGAGAACGTCCACCTCCGCCCCGTCGAGCGCGGCGAGGCGTTGCGGGTCGAAGAGCGGGGCGGATCGGGGCGTCGCGTTTACGTTCATGCGGGGTCGGTCTCCACGAGACGAAGCGGAATGCCGGAATCCTTCAGCGCGCGGGCGGTCTGCGGCGCGATGGCGGAGCTGGCGAGGACGGTGTCGAAATCGGCGAGATCGGCGAAGAGATGCAGGGCGGTCTTGCCGAACTTGGTGGAATCCAGAAGCAACAGGCGCCGGGCGCTGGCGGCCATCATCGCCTGCTTGGCGCGCACCATCTGCCCGTCTTGGATGAAGGCTCTGCGACCCGACACGGCCGAGGCCGAGCAGACCAGCACATCGGCCCGCAGCCGCGCCACCGCGCTCTCGCAGACATGGCCGATAAAGGCGTCGTAGGTCGGGTGGTAATGGCCACCGAGACAAATGAGGTCGATCCCCTCGCCATGCCGCACACGCTGGGCGACGCCGAGACTGTTGGTGACAATGGTCAGCGGCGCGCGCGTTTCCAGAAGCGGCGCCAAGGCGCTGGCGGTGGTGGAATCGTCCATCATCACCACCTGCCCCGGCTCGATCAGTTCGAGCGCCGCCCGGGCAAGCGCCTGCTTCTCTTCCGGCGCGACGGTCTCACGATAGCGGAACAGGCTCTCGTAGATGCCGCTCGGCTGGGCGGACACGGCGCCGTGCAACTTGCGCAGAACGCCCTGCGCGGCCAACTGGTCGATATGGCGGTGGACGGTCATGCGGGAGACGCCGAACTCGGCGACGAGATCGTCGATCCGCACCTGGCCGCGCGCAATGACGAAGCTCGCGATCTCCTCCCGCCGCGCGTCGCCCTTGCCCATCAAGGCCGCCCCGGAGAAGCCGCGCCGATCGCCTCCAGTTCGAGCCAGTAGGGCTTCATCGCCTCGGCCAGCCGGGTGAAGAGGCCGAAGCGCTCGTTCATCTCGGCCGCGCGTCGGGCATCGGGCTCGAACGTGCGCGTCACCACTGAGAGATCGCGCGGGTCGGCGAGCGGCGAGGCGTAGAGGCCGACGGACGCCCCGGCGCAGAGCGCCGCGCCGAAGGCCGCCGCCTCCTCCGTTCCCGGCACGCTGACCGGCATGGCGAGGACATCGGCGAAGAGCTGGGCGAAGGCGGGGTTGCGCGAGCCCCCGCCCGTCAGCATCGCGCTCTCGAAGGGAAAGCCGTCGCGCAGCGCGTCGACATGGGTGCGGTGGTTGAAGGCGATTCCTTCGAGCACCGCCCGCAGCATGTCGCTCCGGTCGTGCCAGCCATGAAGGCCGAGAAAGCTCGCGCTGGCTGCGTCGCCATGCGGCGAGCCGAAGAGATAGGGATGGAAGAACAAGGTGGAAGGCCGCGCGAAGGCCGCCTCCATCTCCGCCGCCAGAACCGCATGGATCGACTGGCCGGCCTCGATCGCGGCTTTCTGGTCGCGCTCGCAGAGCCGGTCGAGGAACCAGTCGTAATTGGCGGTGGAGGCCGGCGAGATCGACATGCTGTTCCAGCAACCGGGCTCGATGGCGTTGCGGCAGAACCAGCGCGGATCGGTGCGCGGCGCCTTGCTCACCACTTCGTTGATGGAATAGGTGCCGGCGACGATGCCGACGCAGCCCGGCCGATGAGCCGCAATGCCGAGCGCCGAAGCCGTCACGTCGTGCAAGCCGGCCGCGACGGGCGTGCCCGCGACGAGGCCCGTGGCTTCGGCGGCTTCGCGCGTCACCACGCCGGCGATCTCGCCCGAGCCGAACATCGGCGGCAAAGCCGAACCGAGCTCCGAAAGCCCGAACAACTCGAGCGCCTCGGCCGAATAGATCTGCGTGCGAACATCGGTGAAGGACGTACTCGCCTCGGTCCGATCGGTGCCGACCTCGCCGGTGAGGCAGAAGCGCAGCCAGTCCTTGCAGGCGAGGACATGGCCGATCTCTGCGAAGGTTTCCGGCTCTTCCGCCTTCAGCCAAGCGAGCAGCGCGGAAGGGGCCGAAACATGCGGCGTCTGCCCGGTCAGCGCGAGCGCCTTTTCGAAAAGCGGCCCCTGGCGCCAGGCAGAGACCAGATCCAGCGCCCGGCTGTCGAGCGACAGGATGCCGGGTCGCAGCGGGCGCCGGTCGCGATCGAGGAGATAGACCCCGTCGCCATGGGCCGTCGCGGCGACGGCGCGAATATCCTCCGCCGGCCGGCCTGACAAGGCGATCGCCTCGCGAATGGCCTCTGCGGTCGCCGTCCAGAGACCGGCGGGATCGCGCTCCACCCAACGCGGCCGGGGCATGGACTGCGGCACCCGCCGCCGCGCGACGGACAGCTGCGTTCCATCGATGTCGAAGACGACCGCCTTGGTGACGGTCAAACCATTGTCGATGCCAAGCAGGCTGGCCATGGGCGATCTCGCGAAGGACAGGCAGCCTCCCCGGCCGCACCAGACCCCGAATGTATCACCGGATGCCGATATTGTAACAGATGAATCCGATCATTTCGCCATTTTCGTCCCATGCCCCAAACACGAAAAGGCCGGCCGCAGCAGCGCTGCGACCGGCCCCAAAGCGTCGGGAAGATCGGGCCGGAAGCGACCCGGCCGCCTTACTCCTTCATGACGAAGGGCGAAGCGTAATCGTCCACATTGTCCTTGTTGATGATGATGCAGTCGAAGAGCTGCTTCTCGCTGGCAGCGCCCGTCTTGCCGGTCTTGATGAAGCTGTCGGCCTGACGCACGGCTTCCTTGGAGAAGACCGCGACCGGCTGCAGCACGGTGTAGGCGAGTTCGCCGGCCTTGATGGCGGCGACCGCGTCCGGCGAGCCGTCGAAGCCGCCGACCGTGATCTTCGACAGGGCACCGGCTTCCTTCAGCGCTGCGATGGCGCCGAGCGCCATCTCGTCGTTGCCGGAGATGACGCCGTTGATGTTCGGGTTGGCCTGCAGAAGGCTCTGCATCTTGGAATAGCCCTGGCGGCGATCCCAGTTGGCGACGTCCGAAGCGGCGAGCTTCAGGTCCGGGTACTGGCTGAGAACGGTCTTGTAGCCGTTGGAGCGCGTGGCCGCGTTGTTGTCCGAAGGCGCGCCGAGCAGCTCGACATAAGTGCCCTTGTCGCCGACCGTCTCGACCCAGGCCTGGGCGCCGAGCGCCGCGCCCTGCGCGTTGTTGGAGACGAGCTGAGCCTTGGCGAGGCCTTCCTGGTTGATCTCGGCGTTCACGAGGAAGACCGGGATGCCGGCCGCCACCGCCTTCTTCACCGCGCCGACCGAACCGTCCGCATTGGCGGGATCGAGAATGATCGCCTTGGAGCGGTTGGTGATCGCCGTGTCGATCAGGTTGCTCTCGGTGTTGGTGTCGCCCTTGTGCGAGGAGACCACCGCCTCGTAGCCGAGGTCCTTGGCGGTCTTGGAGGCGATCTCGCCTTCCGTGAACCAGTAGGGGTTGGACGGATCGTTGACGATCACCGTCACCAGCCCTTCGGCCGCGGCGGCGCCCGTGAAGGCCATGGCGACGATGCCCGCGAGCAGAAGGCTCTTGCCTTTTTTCAGCATGTTGTCTCTCCCTTGAAGTCTTTGGCTGGTGATGCGTCGGGCCCGGGCCGGGTCCGGCGTTTTCCGCGCGTCGGTCAGGCCCGTCAGGCCTTGGCTCCCTGCTGCGGGGAAGGCGTCGCAGCAGCCGCAGGGGCGCGCTTGGGGCGCCGGCCATACTGGATGCTGTTGAGAAGAACGGCGAGCACGATCACCGCGCCGGTGAAAACGGTCTGCCAGTAGGAGGACACGCCGATGATGACAAGGCCGTCCGACAGGAAGCCGATCACGAAGGCGCCGAGCAGCGTGCCGCGGATCGTGCCGCGCCCGCCGGTGAGCGCCGCGCCGCCGACGACCACGGCAGCGATCGCCGTCAGCTCGTAGGTGGAGCCGGCCGTCGGGCCCGCCGAGGTCAGCTGCGAGGACAGGACGAGGCCGGCGATCGAAGCGCAGACGCCCGACAGGACGTAGACCAGGATCTGCGTGCGCTTGACCGGCACGCCCGAGAGCTCCGCTGCGCGTGCGTTGCCGCCCGTCGCATAGACCCAGCGGCCGAATGCGGTGCGGGCGAGAAGGACGCTGCCGATGATGGCGATGACGATCAGGATGAGGACGCCGATCGGCACGCCGAACAGGCGGTTGAAGCCGAGCCAGTCGAAGCCGGTATTGCCGAGCTCGGCCCGGCCGCCGAGATTGTTGTAGGTCAGGCCGTTGGTCATCAAGAGCGCCACGCCGCGCGCGACATAGAGCACGCCGAGCGTCGCGACGAAGGCCGGCACCTTGAGATAGGCGATCAGCGCGCCGTTGAGGACGCCGATCAGCGCGCCGAGGGCGCAAGTCAGAACCACCACGGCCCAGACCGGCGGGTAGAGAATGACGCCCAGCATCGGCAGCGTGACGCCCTGCATCAGGAAGCCCGCGATGACGCCGGCGAGGCCCAGCGTCGAGCCGACGGACAGGTCGATGCCCCCCGTCAGGATCACCAGCAGCATGCCGATGGCCAGAAGGCCGAAGATGGCGACATGCGAGGACATGATGAGGAAGTTGTTCACCGTGAAGTAGAACGGCGACAGGATCGAGAAGACGACGATGATCGCGACGAGCGCGAAGAAGGCGCGTCCTTCCAGAAGCAGGCGGGCGAGGTCGAAGCCTTCGGACCCTGCCTTGGCGGATGGGGCGGCGGTGCTGGTGCTCATGATCGGGTTTCCCATCTCTTTCTGGTTCAGGCGACCACGGCTTCGCCCGACGCGGCCATGATCTTTTCCTTGGTGACGTCGGAGGGAAACTCCGCCGAAATGCGGCCCTTGCTCATCACGATGATTCGGTGGGCGACGCTCAGGCATTCGCTGACCTCGGAGGTCGAGAACACCACGGCGAGCCCTTCGCGCGCGCGCTCGGCCAGAAGCTTGAAGACCTCCGACTTGGCGCCGATGTCGATGCCCCGGCTCGGCTCGTCGAGCAGCACGACCTTCGGATGGGTCGCCAGCATCTTGCCGATCACGACCTTCTGCTGGTTGCCCCCCGAAAGCGACCCGATGGGCGCCGACCCGCCGGAGGTCTTCACGTGCACGCGGCGGATGGAGTCGGCCACCAGCCCCTCCTCCGCCCGCTGCGAGGTGAAGAGCCGGCGCGTGAACGCCTTGATGCTGGCGAGCGACAGGTTCTCGCCGACCGACATGGTCTGCACCAGCCCGTCGCGCTGGCGATCCTCGGGCACGAGCACGAGCCCGGCCTCGATCCGCTCGGCGATGGAGAGATCGGAAATGTCCTCGCCGCGCAGGAGCACATGCCCACCGCTGACTGGCACGCGGCCGGCGACGGCTTCGAGCAGCTCGGTGCGCCCTGCGCCCATCAGCCCGTAGATGCAGACGATCTCGCCGGCGCGCACGTCGAGCGACAGGCGATCCACCGCGTCCGCGCCGGACGGCAGCGTGACGCTCACGTCGCGAACCGACAGCGCGGTGTCGCCGAACGCGTAGCCGGACGGCGGCGAGCCGAGATCGAAATTCTCGCCCACCATGTGGCGGACGATCCATTCGAGATCGATGTTCTTGCGCTCGGCATAGGCCGTCATCGCGCCGTCGCGCAGCACCACGGCATGATCGGTGATCTGTAGGGCTTCTTCGAGATGGTGCGAGATGTAGACGATCGACACGCCCCGGCTCGTCAGGTCGCGGATCACCTTGAAGAGAACTTCGACCTCCGAGGCGCTGAGCGCCGAAGTCGGCTCGTCCATGATGAGGATGCGCGACTTCATCGACAGCGCGCGGGCGATCTCGACGATCTGCTGCTGGCCGAGACGAAGCTCCTCCACCGGCGTCAGCGGGTCGATGTCCTCTTCGAGTTCCAGCATCAGGGCGCGGGTGATCTCGGCCTCGCGCTCGAAATCGACGCCGGTCGCCGTTTGGATCTCGCGACCCATGAAGATGTTGTCGCGGACGCTGAGGTTCGGCGCGAGACTCAGTTCCTGGTGGATGATCGAGATGCCCCGGTCGCGCGCGTCGTTGGCGGAGCTGAACTGCACGGGCTCCCCGTCCAGCACGATCTCGCCGGAGGTCTGCGGCGTGACGCCCGACAGAATGCGCATGAGCGTGGACTTGCCCGCTCCGTTCTCGCCGAACAGGGTCGTCACCTGGCCGCGATGAATGTCGAAGTTCACACCCTTCAGCGCGTGGACGCTGCCGTAGGACTTGGCGACGTTTCGGGCCGAAAGGACGGTCTCGCCTTTCGTGAAGGCCGGGGCGGACGTCTTCGACATCACTGCACCGCCAGCTTGACGGGCGTAACCAGCCAGTTCTTGGCGTTCACGAGGCGGAACACGCCGGTGACCGCGACCGTCTTGCCGGACAGCGCCTTCACGTCGACGGGCGAGAGAACCTCGGCCTTCATCGCGTTGTTCAGCGCCGAGCCGGCGTCCTGATATTCGATCTGGTTGGTGAACTGGCCGAACTGGATCGTCCCCGTCGCATCGCGCAACTCCGTTCCGTTGATGGCCGGGCCGGTCTGGACGCGCAGCGTGGTGCCCTCCGGCATACCCGGCACAGCGATCGTGGTGATGCCCGCCTTCGGCTCGCTGGCCGTGCCGCTGAAGGAAACCGAGAACAACACCGTGCCGCCCGAGCTGACGCCGTATTTCTCGCTCGCCGCCGCCTTGTTCTCGAGGAGAGCGGCGGCCAGCGTCGGAGCGTCCACGGCCTTGGCGACCACCGCGTCGCGAATCTTGGGGAACTCGCTCTGGCCATAGGTCGCCGGCGAGAAGCCGGCCGGGCCGGCGGCCGCCTCGGAGCCGATGCGCACCACCACCGTGTCGTAGGCGATGCCGACGAGAAGCGCGAGGCTGACGAGCGAGGTGACGATCGTGCCGGTGCCGATCACGCGACGCTTCGCCTTGGGGGCGGTTAGGCCAGATACAGTCATGAAGCGACCTCCCATGAGGTTGAGGCCGGACACGCGGGCGAGATGTGCCCAGCCGGCCCCGGCCGAAGGATCGGCGGGTGTTGTCAGGCGTGGCGGGGACAGGCGCGCGGAAGCGAAAGCGCGGGTCGCCCGGATGGGCAAGGCGTCTTCGTCGTCGTGCTGCGCATCGGTCTGTCCTCCCACCTGAAGCCGGCCCGACCCGATCCTCCTCGCCGGGCGGCTTCCCATCAATTCGCACGGGGCTCGAAGCCCCGCCATCTCGCGTCTCGCGCCCGCCTTACCCTCTCTCACCCTGGTAAGGACAGCGAAGCATCCACGCTGTTCGGCCCCACTCGAACCCTTGTGACTTCGTTGACAAGGACGAGTCTGCGTGAAAGACTTTGCACCAATTGAAAAATAATTCAATACGCAAACCACGGGATCGGACATGGCACGGATCGCCACGAAGCGTGTCGATGACGACAGCCTCGCCATTCGCGCGGCTTGGCTCCACTTCGCCGCCGGCCTGACGCAGGCCGAGGTGGCGGAGCGGCTTGGCGTGTCCAACGTCAAGGCGCACCGGCTGGTCAGCTGGGCCAGCCAGTCCGGCGCCGTGAAGGTGACGATCGACGGCGACGTGACGGAGTGTCTGCGGCTGGAGGAGCGGCTCTGCCGGCGCTTTGGCATGAGTTACGCGCAGGTCGTTCCCAATCTCTACGAGGACGGGCTGCCGCTGCGCGCGCTGGGCATTGCCGGGGCGGGCTTCCTCAAGCGCGAGATCGAGAATTCGTCGGACAAGATCATCGGCATTGGCCATGGGCGCACGCTGGCGGCGGCGATCGCCGCCTCGCCGCGAATCGACTGCGGCTCGACCCGGTTCGTCTCGCTGATGGGCGGCCTGACACGCAACTTCGCCGCGAACCCGCACGACGTGATGTATCGTCTGGCGGAGCGGACGGGCAGCGCGGCCTATGTGCTGCCGGTTCCCTTCGTCGCCAATTCCGCCGCCGACCGGGACATTCTCCTGTCGCAGCGCGGCGTCGCCGACGTGTTCGATCTGGCGATGCGCGCCGACCTGATGATCGTCGGCATCGGCACGACCGAGCCCGACGCCCAGCTCGTGGGTGCTGGAATGATCGATCTGGAGGAAATCCGTGAGGTCCAGGCCGGCGGCGGGATCGGCGAAATCCTCGGCCATTTCTTCGACGAGACGGGCCAACCCGTCGAGACCTCGCTCGCGGCCCGCACGCTTTCGCCCGACCTCGCCTCGCTTTCGGGGCGACGCATCGTCGCGATCGCTGGCGGCGGGGCCAAGATTCGCGGCATCGGCGCCATTCTTCGCAGCGGCCTTCTCGCCGGTCTGGTGACCGACGAGGAGACCGCGACCGCGCTCATGGCCGACGAAACCGCCTGAGACGCCCATTAGAGGCAGATTAGGGATGGGGGCGACAAACGCGCGCTCGTTGCGTTTGCCCCATCACAAGACGAGACGCATCCGGCTGTCAGACGATCGGAACGATCGCGCCGCCGATGCCAACGGGGAGGAATTGGGATGCGAGGCTCGACCGCCCATCCATTCGGCCGGCGCACGCCGCAAGTGCGCGTATACGCGTCGGCCGGCCGGCACGCGGGAGCGCGCCATGTCTGACACCAGGGACATCCTGATCGGCATCGACGCCGGCACCTCGGTCATCAAGGCCGTGGCCTTCGACCTGGCCGGGCGGCAGCTCGCCGTCGCCTCCGTGTTGAACCATTACGCGATCGGGCGCGATGGCTCGGCCCGTCAGTCTCTTAAGCAGACTTGGGACGACTGCGCCCGCGCCTTGCGCGATCTCGGCGAGCGGGTCCAGGACTTGGCGCGCCGCACGGCAGCGCTCGCCGTCACAGCGCAGGGCGACGGGACATGGCTGGTCGGCGCCGGCAATCGGCCGGTGACGGACGCCTGGCTTTGGCTCGACGCGCGCGCCGCGCCGAGCGTGCGCCGGCTCGTGCGCTCGCCGCTGGAGCGCCAGCGCTTCGAGCGCACCGGAACGGGCCTCAACACCTGCCAGCAGGGTAGCCAGATGGCGCATATGGACGCCACCGCGCCCGAGCTTCTGGACGGCGCCGAGGTCGCGCTCCACTGCAAGGACTGGCTCTATCTCAATCTCACCGGCGTGCGGGCGACCGATCCCTCAGAGGCAAGCTTCACCTTCGGCGACTTCCGCACCCGGCGCTACGACGACACGGTGATCGAATCGCTCGGCCTGACCGCGCGCCGTCACCTCCTGCCCGAGATCGTGGACGGGACCGAGATCACCCATCCGCTGTCTCGCCAAGCCGCCGAGGCAACGGGCCTCCTGGCGGGAACGCCGGTGAGCCTCGGCTATGTCGACATGGTGATGACGGCCCTTGGCGCCGGCGTCCATGCTGGCGGCGCGCCGGCCGCCTGCTCCACGGTCGGCTCCACCGGCGTCCACATGCGCGCGGTGGCGCAGGGCGACGTGATGCTGAACGCGGAAGGAACGGGTTATGTCATCGCGCTGCCGGTTCCCGGCATCGTGACGCAGGTCCAGACCAACATGGCCGCGACGCTGAACATCGACTGGGTTCTGCGCGTCGCCGGGGATCTCCTCTCCGAGATGGGCAGCGAGATCAGCCACGGCGATCTGGTGAAGCGCATCGAGGGCTGGATGGAGAAGAGCCAGCCGGGCGCCCTCCTCTATCACCCCTATATTTCCGACACCGGCGAGCGTGGCCCCTTCGTGAATGCCGACGCGCGCGCCGACTTCATCGGCCTGTCCGCCAACCACCGTTTCCCCGATCTGCTTCGCGCCGTGGTGGAAGGCTTGGGCCTTGCCGCGCGCGATTGCTACGCCGCGATGGGCGATCTGCCGAAGGAGCTTCGCCTGACCGGTGGCGCCGCCCGTTCGCGCTCGCTGCGCGGTGTGCTGGCGGCCTGCGTGGAAGCGCCGGTGCGTGTATCCGCGCGCGAAGAAGCGGGCGCGGCGGGCGCGGCGATGATGGCGGCGGTCGCGGTCGGGGCCTATCCCACGATGGACGCTTGCATCGCGGAATGGGTGACGCCGCTTCTGGGCGAGCCGGAGGCGCCCGACGCCGGCCTGATCCGTACCTATCGCGGCCTCTTTCCGGCCTATTCGCAAGCCCGCCGCGCACTGGTTCCGGTGTGGAACACGCTGGCCGAGGTTCGCAATGCGGCGCCCGACGCGGGCGCCGAGGCCGAACCCGAACACACAGAACAGACACTCATCGCGGCGATATCCGCCGAAAGGAGCGCATGATGGCGGAACATCCGATGGTCGATCTCTTCGTGATCGGCGGCGGCATCAACGGCGCGGGCATCGCGCGCGACGCGGCCGGACGCGGACTGAAGGTCATTCTCTGCGAGAAGGACGATCTGGCGCAGGGCACCTCTTCGCGCTCGGGCAAGCTCGTCCACGGCGGCCTGCGCTATCTCGAGTATTACGAGTTCCGGCTGGTGCGCGAGGCGCTGATCGAGCGCGAGGTGCTGCTCGATTCGGCAAGCCACATCATCTGGCCGATGCGCTTCGTGCTGCCGCACAGCCCCGAGGATCGCCCGGCCTGGCTCGTGCGTCTCGGCCTGTTCTTCTACGACCATCTAGGCGGCCGCAAGCGCCTGCCCGGCACGCGCTCGCTGGACCTGCGGCGCGACCCCGAAGGTGCGCCGATCCTCGACCAGTACACCAAGGGCTTCGAATATTCGGACTGCTGGGTGGACGACGCGCGCCTCGTGGTGCTGAACGCCGTCGGCGCCGCCGAGAAGGGCGCGGAGATCCTGACCCGCACCGCCTGCACCAGCGCGCGGCGCGAGAACGGCCATTGGCGCGTCGAGATGCGCGACGAGCGCACCGGCAACACGCGCACGGTTCTCGCCCGCTGCATCGTCAATGCCGGCGGCCCCTGGGTGAACGACATCGTGGGTCGCGTAGCGGGCAGCAACTCGCGCCGCAACGTTCGCCTCGTGAAGGGTAGCCACATCATCGTTCCCAAATTCTGGGACGGCGACCACGCTTATCTCGTCCAGAACCACGACAAGCGCGTCATCTTCATCAACCCCTATGAGGGCGATAAGGCGCTGATCGGCACCACCGACATTCCCTACGAGGGGCCGCCGGAGCAGGTGAAGGCCGACGAGTCGGAGATCGAATATCTGCTCGCCGCAGTGAATCGCTACTTCAAGGAGAAGCTTCGGCGCCAGGACGTGCTGGAGACCTTCTCCGGCGTGCGCCCCCTCTTCGACGACGGCCAGGGCAATCCGTCCGCCGTCACGCGCGACTACACGTTCGATCTCGACGAGACCGGCGGCGCTCCGCTCCTCAACATTTTTGGCGGCAAGATCACCACCTTCCGCAAGCTGGCCGAACACGCCGTGCAGAAGGTGGCCAAGTTCTTCCCCAATATGGGCGGGGACTGGACGGCCGGGTCCAAGCTGCCCGGCGGCGAGATCGCCAATGCCGATTTCGTGCAGTTCAGCGAGGACATGCGCAACGCCTATCCCTGGCTGCCGCGCGGGCTCCTGCATCACTACGGCCGCCTCTACGGCGCGCGGATGGAGCGGCTCCTGGCGGGCGCGACCTCGATGGACGGGCTCGGCCGGCATTTCGGCGCCAAACTCTATGAGGCCGAGGTGCGCCATGTCGTCAACAACGAGTGGGCCTTGAAGGCCGAGGACGTCCTGTTCCGCCGCACCAAGCAGGGCCTACACATGAGCCCGGCCGAGCGCGAGGCCTTCGCGCAATGGTTCGACACTGAGCTCCTGCGCGCCGCCTGACGGAGGCCCGGCGCGGCTTGTGACGGTCGCGCCCCTTCCCCGTTCTTCGAATTCTCAAGGAGCCCCGATGGCCCTGACGCTGTCCCTCAACACCAATCCGCTGGTGAACCGCTTCGCCGACCCGGACGATCTCATCGAGACCGTGGCGCGGGACCTGCGCATCCGCGACCTGCAGCTAACGCACGAGTTCATCAACCCGTCCTGGCCGGCGCCCGTGATCCGCCGCCTGACCCGGCAGATGGGCGCCGCGCTGGAGCGCACCGGTGTACGCGTCACTTCCGGCATGACCGGACCCTATGGCCGCCTCAACCATTTCGGCCATCCCGACCGCGACGTGCGCCGCTACTATGTCGACTGGTTCAAGACCTTCGCCGACATCACCGCTGATCTCGGCGGCACGTCCGTGGGCACGCAGTTCGCGATCTTCACCTTCCAGGACTATGACGATCCGGCGCGGCGCGAGGCCCTGATCCAGACCGCCATCGACTGCTGGGCCGAGGTGGCCGAACACGCCAAGACGGCGGGCCTATCCTACGTCTACTGGGAGCCGATGTCGGTGGGCCGCGAGTTCGGTCACACGATCGCCGAGACCCTGGCGCTGCAGGACCGGCTGACGGCGGCCGGCATGGCGGTGCCGATGTGGATGATGGCCGATATCGACCATGGCGACATCACCTCGCCCAACCCCGACGACACCGATCCCTATGCCTGGGCGCGCGCCGTGCCGAAGGTCTCGCCGATCATCCACATCAAGCAGAGCACGATGGACAAGAGCGGCCATCGCCCCTTCACGGCCGAGCACAACGCCAAGGGCCGCATCCAGCCCGAGCCCCTGCTCCAGGCCTTCGCGGAGGGCGGCGCGGTGGACAACGAGATCTGCCTGGAACTCTCCTTCAAGGAGCGCGAGCCGAACGACCGGGCCGTCATCCCCGCCATTGCCGAGAGCATCGCCTTCTGGGCGCCGCATATCGACACCGGCGCATCGGATCTGAAGATCTGACGACGCGACAAGGCCGGCCTTCGGGCCGGCCTTCTCTTTCCGGTGAAGGAAAACCCACGCCGCGAACGCGCAAACGCCACCCGCGATCGGCTGGGATCGTTCGGATGGCTCGATATAGATCTTGTCTGGAAAAGAATGGTGCGGTCGAGAAGACTCGAACTTCCACGGGTTGCCCCACAGCGACCTCAACGCTGCGCGTCTACCAATTCCGCCACGACCGCACGCCGTGTTCCCGGGCTTCCACCGAGCGCCGATCTCGCGACCGGTTGGAAAGGCTGCAGGCAGCGCTTCCGATGTCGCAGAGCTCTAAGAGCGCCTGAGACAGGTCCTTCAAATTGGCATGAAGGAGAGAATGGTGCGGTCGAGAAGACTCGAACTTCCACGGGTTGCCCCACAGCGACCTCAACGCTGCGCGTCTACCAATTCCGCCACGACCGCACGTCGTGCCCGAGCTTTCGCTCAGGGCCGGCCTCGCGACCGGTGTGCGGCGTTTAGCAAACGGCCCCCAAGCGCACAAGCGTTTTCGCGGGCGCTCGCCGGATTTTCTTCGAAGCCCTTGATCGCGCACGCGAACGCACTTTGCAGTTTCGTCGTGGAAGGCTAGAGACATTCCATGGACGCTCCCTCTCCGCTCCCCCAGCCCAGCCCCCGACTCGCGACGCAGGCCGTGCGCTTTCAGGCGGCGGAACCGGGCGCGCCGGTCGAATGGATCTTCCGCGACGGGCTCATGCCCTACCCCGAAGCGCTGGCCTGGATGGAAGCGCGGGTGGACGCCATCTCGCGCGGCGCGGCGGCGGAAGCCGTGCTTCTGGTCGAGCATCCCGCGCTCTACACCGCCGGCACGTCGGCCCGGACGGCGGACCTTCTCCAGCCCGACCGCTTTCCCGTCTATGCGGCGGGGCGCGGCGGCGAATACACCTATCACGGGCCGGGCCAGCGCGTGGCCTATGTCCTGCTCGACCTCAAGCGTCGGCGCCCGGACATCCGCGCCTTCGTCTCCGCCCTGGAACATTGGGTGATCGAAACGCTCGCGCAGTATCACGTGCGCGGCGAACGCCGGGAGGACCGGGTGGGGGTCTGGGTGCCCCGGCCCGATAAAGCCCCTCTGCCCGGCGACGCTGGGGCGGAGGACAAGATTGCCGCGATCGGCATCCGCCTGCGCCGCTGGGTGACGTTTCACGGCATCAGCCTGAATGTCGACCCGGATCTCACGCATTTCTCCGGCATCGTGCCCTGCGGCATCGCCGGCTATGGCGTCACCAGCCTCGTCGATCTCGGCTTGCCGATCTCGGTGCCGGAGGTCGACAGCGTCTTGCGCGCCCAGTTCGAGACGGTCTTCGGCCCGACCGAAAGCCGCCCTTTCGAGGCCGCATGAGCAACCTGCCGCCGGTCCGTCTTCTCATCGACGCCGATGCCTGCCCCGTGAAGGACGAGGCGCTGGAAATCGCGGATCGCTTCAAGGCTGAGACGGTGATGGTGTCGAACGGCGGCCTGCGCCCGTCCCGCTATCCCGGCGCGCGGCTCGTCACCGTGTCGGCCGGGGCGGACGCGGCCGATCATTGGATCGCGGAAGAAGCCACCGCGAGCGACATCGTGGTGACGGCGGATATTCCGCTGGCCGCGCGGGCGCTGGAAAAGGGCGCGCTGGTCCTCCATCCCGACGGGCGACCCTTCACGCCGCAATCCATCGGCTACGCCCTCTCAATGCGCAGCTTCAACCAGCACTTACGCGAGACCGGCGAAAGCAAGGGGCTGAACAAGGCCTTCACGCCGCAGGACCGCTCGCGCTTTCGCGGCGAGCTCGACCGCGCCCTGCGACGGCTCACCGCATAAAAAGCCGCAGGCCGCCGCATCCCTGCCGGCTCGCGTGCCGTATATGAAGCATCAGCCTTTCGCCGATCGCATGGTGTTCGCCCGATGAAACTCACCGCCCCGCGCGACGGACCGCTTGTCCGCCGCCACGCCCTGACGACGCGCCTCACCCATTGGCTTTGGGCGCTCTGTCTTTTCTTCCTGCTTCTGTCCGGCCTGCAGATCTTCACCGCGCGGCCCGATCTCTATATCGGCCAGCAGTCGGGCTTCGGCTTCGACAACACGATCTTCTCGATCGGCGCAGCCTATCAGGACGGGCAGTTGACCGGCGTCACGCGTCTGTTCGGCTCGACCTTCGACACGACCGGATGGCTGGGCGTGATCGACCGCGCGGGAACGCCGCAGCCGCAGACCTTTCCGGCCTGGATGACGGTGCCCTCCTATCGCGATCTCGCGACCGGACGCGTCGTGCATTTCTTCTTCGCCTGGCTTCTGGCCGGCACGCTGCTGCTCTGGCTGCTCGGAAGCCTGTTCAACCGGCATCTGGCGCGCGACATCGTGCCCAAGGGGCGCGATGCCAAGCACCTGCCCCGCGACATCGCCGATCATGCCAAGCTGCGTCTCCATCATGGCCGCACCTACGGCCCGCTGCAGAAGTTCTCCTACTTCGGCGTCCTGTTCGTCGCTCTGCCGCTGATGATCGCGACGGGGCTCACCATGTCGCCCGGCATGAACGCTTATGCGCCGTGGCTGCTCGATCTCTTCGGTGGCCGGCAGACCGCGCGCACGATCCATTTTGGGATCATGCTGCTGCTCGTCGCCTTCTTTGTCGTGCATGTGGCGATGGTGCTGCTCGCCGGTCCGTTCAACGAATTGCGCTCCATGATCACCGGCTGGATGCGGATCGACCGGGAGGACGCCCGATGACCATCAAGCTCGATCGCCGCCGCTTCCTAACCGGGGCCGCCGTCGCCTCCACATCGGCGCTGGCGGGTTGTTTCGACCCGCTGTTGGCCAATGATTCGCAGGTGCGCGGCGTCTTGGAAAAGGCCAACGAACTCACCTATCGCGCCCAGCGCCTGCTTCTCGGCAGCGACCATTTGGCGCGAGAGTTCTCGGCCTCCGAAATCCGCCAGCCAATGCGCCCCAACGGAATCACCGATCCGCAGGACAACGACTATCTCACCCTGGCCGGCGGACAGTTCGAGGCCTATCGGCTGCAAGTCGACGGGCTCGTGGAACGCCCGGCGAGCTTCTCGCTCGGGGAGTTGCGCAACATGCCGCCCCGCACGCAGATCACTCGGCACGACTGCGTCGAGGGCTGGAGTTGCATCGCGCAATGGACGGGCGTGCCGCTGGCCCTCGTGCTCGATCAGGTCAGCCCCAAGCCGGCGGCCCGCTACGCCGTCTTCTCCTGCTTCGACACGATGGAGAACGGTTTCACCGGCCCGATCCGCTACTACGAATCGATCGACCTGATCGACGCCCGCCATCCGCAGACGATCCTCGCCTATGGCATGAACGGCCAGCCGCTGCCGGTCAGCAACGGCGCGCCGATCCGCCTGCGAGTCGAGCGGCAGCTCGGCTACAAGATGGCGAAATACGTCAGCGCCATCACACTGACCGATGGTCTTGCCGGGTTCGGCGACGGCGCCGGCGGATATTGGGAAGATCGTGGCTACGAATGGTTCGCCGGGATCTGACCTCGCTCACCGAGGGCGCGAGGCGTCCAGCATCAGCGCTGCCATGCGCATGTCCTCGAACCGGTTGGCGCGCCGGTTCTGCGCCTCGGCGTCCTCGCCCCACTGTTCGATGTTCCAGTCCTCGTCAATATGGGCGAGCGCCCAAGCCCGCTCGGCATCGAGGAAGCCCTCCGAGACCGCCAATGCCAGAAGCAGCGAGCCGGTCAGCGTCGTGATCTGATGCAGCGACGCGAGGCGAAACGGATCGACCTCGGCGCGCACCAGCGCACGCAGCGCCTCCACGGTCGGCTCGGGCTGCGCGACGAACATGACGCCGACGCCCCGCGCGAAGCTCTTCCCCGTGCGCTGGCTGGCCCAATCCATCACCGGGTCCCACCCTTCCGCCTGAAGGGCGGCAAGACGCTGCGGCTCCGCAGCGCGATAGGCCAGGAGATCGGTCTCGGCATAGCGGCCAAGGTCCTCGGCCACGCTCGCCGGGTCTGGTGCGACGCCATCGAGCACGGTGTTCACCAGCCGCGTCATCGGCATAGTGGCGGGGTCGATATGCGTGCCCTGCGCCCGCCATTCCCGCGCCACCTCCTCCGCCACCGCCCGAGCGGGAACGCTGAGCACGGCGCGCGAGGGCGTGCGCACCGCGCGCCCGTCGAGGCGGATCGAAAAGCCGCCCTCCTCCTCGACAAGGGTTACGTCGGTGTAGAAGCGCTTCGGCAGGTCCGGGCGGGCGGGCAGAGTGGACATCAGATTCTCCGGGATAAACGCCTAGCGGAGGGCGAGCCGTTCGGCGGCGGAGGGCGCGTTGGCCACCCAGTCGTCGATCCAGGCTTCCAGCCCCTCGGCCGTGGCGGCGACGGCGCTGGCGCCGTGGAACAGGAGTTCGTTGGTCGAGCCGGCGCCCCAGTCCACCCCGATCGCTTCCGCCCCGGCCGCCTTCGCCATCTGCATATCGTAGATGGCGTCGCCGATCACGACCGTGTCGGCCGGATCGACGCCGAGCTCGGCGCAGCATTCCAGAACCATCGCGGGATGCGGCTTGGACGGGCAATCGTCGGCCGTGCGCACGGCCAGAAACATTCCCTCAAGCCCATGCGCCTCGACGATCATCCGCACGCCCCGCTGCGACTTGCCGGTGACCATGCCGAGCAGCACCTCATCGCGCGCCGCCAAGCGGCGGAGCATCGGCTCGATCCCGGGGAACAGCGCCTCGGAATGAACGCCCTCGGCCCGCACGCGGTGGAACGCGTCCTTATAGGCTTGGACGAGACGGGGAAGTTCGCTCTCCGGGACGGTCGGTGCCAGGGTATGGATCGCCCGGTCGAGCGATAGGCCGATAATGCCCCGCACGGCCGCCTCCTCCGGGTCGGGCAAGCCCAATTCTTCGAAGCAACGTCGCATGGTGCCGACGATCAGGCCGAACGTGTCGGCCAGCGTGCCGTCGCAGTCGAAGAGGACGAGGTGCATGGATCAGTCGTTCTCGGCCGCTTCGTCGAAGCCGAAGAGGTTCCAAGTCTGGACCATGTGCGGGGGAAGCGGCGCGATCTGGTCGATCATCTTCCCGCGCCCGTCGGGATGGGGAATCGTGATGCGGCGGGCGTGGAGATGCAGTTTGTTCTGCACGCCGCCGGGGAACTCCCAATTGGTGTCGTGCTCGAAATATTTGGGATCGCCTAGGATCGGGTGGTTGATATGCAGCGCATGGACGCGAAGCTGGTGCGTGCGCCCGGTATAAGGCTCGAGCTCCACCCAGGAGAAGTTCTGCGCCACCTGATCGATCACGCGGTAATGCGACAGGGCGTGGTCGGCCCCCTCCTCGCCATGGCGCGCGACGCGCATCCGGTCGCCGTCGGCGGTCGCTTCCTTGACGAGATAGGTCGAGATGCGCCCGTCTTTGGGCTGCGGCACGCCCTTCAGGATCGCCCAATAGCGCTTCTTGGTGTCTCGCTCACGAAACGACTTTGTCAGCGCCACGGCCGCGCCGCGCGTGCGCGCCACGACCAGGATGCCGGACGTGTCGCGGTCGAGCCGGTGCACGAGGCGCGGCTTCTCGCCCTTCTTCGAACGCCAAGCCTCCAGCATCTTGTCGACATGGCGCGAGAGGCCCGAGCCGCCCTGCACGGCGAGTCCCGCCGGCTTGTTGAAGACGAAGACCTTCTCGTCCTCGTAGAGCAGCATCTGGCTTAGGACGTCGCCATCGTGCTTGTCGCGGATCGTGTTGGCCGTGAGCGGCGCCACCTTCAGCTTGGCGGACTCGCCGCCCATGGGCGGAATGCGGATCAGTTGGCCGGCTTCGACCCGCGTGTCGGTCTTGGCGCGACCGCCATCGACGCGCACCTGGCCCGAGCGCAGGAGCTTCTGCAGATGGCCGAAGCCGAGGCCGGGATAGTGAAGCTTGAACCAGCGGTCGAGACGCAGCCCCGTTTCGTCGGGCTCGACCCGGATCTGTTCCACGCTAACCATTGGTGACGTCCTTTTCGCTTTCCCCGGCCATAGCGCAAATACGCCGGGGCGGAAACGGCTTTGGCGCCCGAGGCTTCGCGTCAGAACAGATGGCGCGCCAGCGCAAGGCCCGCAAACAGCGCGCCGACGCCGACCAGGATCGATGCGGCGAGATAGAGGAAGGCCGTTAGCAGCGCTCCGCGCTCGGCCAAAACCGCGACATCGAGCGAGAAGGTGGAGAAGGTCGTGTAGCCGCCGAGGATGCCCGTGGCGAGAAACAGCCGCAGGGCCGCCCCGGCCGTGCCGGCATAGCGGCGCGAGAGATACTCGACGAGCACGCCCATGGCGAAGGAGCCGGTGACGTTGACGAAAAGCGTGCCGAAGGGAAAGGCCGGCCCGAACCAGCGCGTCGCGGCCACCGCCGCACCATAGCGTAGCAGCGAGCCGAGACCGCCGCCGACCGCCACGAGAACCACATTCAGCATCGAGGGTCAGCCCTTTCCGCCGCGCGCACGGCGCAGGCGATCCCACTCGTCCATGCGGGCCGCGATGCGCGCCTCCTCGCCTCGCTCGGTCGGGCGATAGAAGCTTTGCCGCCCCAGCGCTTCGGGGAAATAGTCCTGGCCGGAGAAGGCGCCCGGCTGGTCGTGGTCGTAGGCATAGCCCGAACCGTAGCCCTCTTCCTTCATCAGCTTGGTCGGGGCGTTCAAGATATGACGCGGCGGCAGAAGCGAGCCGTTTTCCTTAGCGACCCGCATGGCGGCCTTGTAGGCGGTATAGACGGCGTTGGATTTCGGCGCGGCCGCGAGATAGACGGTCGCCTGCGCCAAAGCAAGTTCGCCCTCGGGAGAGCCGAGATAGTCGTAGGCGTCCTTCGCCGCATTGGCGATCGAGAGCGCGCGCGGGTCGGCAAGGCCGATGTCCTCCACCGCCATGCGCACCAGCCGGCGGCCGAGGTAAAGCGGGTCCTCACCCGCATCGAGCATCCGGCAGAGATAATAGAGTGCGGCGTCCGGGTCCGACCCGCGCACCGACTTGTGCAGGGCCGAGATCAGATTGTAGTGCCCGTCCTGGCTCTTGTCGTAGACGGGCGCGCGGCGCTGCACGACGCGCTGCAGCGTCTCGGCGTCGAGCGTCTCCCCGGGCTTGGCGGCACGCCAGACCTCCTCGGCCAGCGTCAACGCCGCCCGTCCGTCGCCGTCCGCCATTCGCAGGAGAACGGCGCGTGCCTCCTCGTCCAGAGGTAGCGGCCGGTTCTCCGCCGCCTCGGCCCGCTCCAGGAGCTGCCGAAGGCTCGTCTCATCATGGGCGCGAAAGGTCAGGACACGGGCGCGGGAAAGAAGCGCGGCGTTCAGCTCGAAGGACGGGTTCTCCGTGGTCGCCCCGACGAGCACCACGGTTCCGTCCTCCATCACGGGCAGGAAACTGTCCTGCTGCGCTCGGTTGAAGCGGTGGATCTCGTCCACGAAGAGCAAAGTCTGGCGGCCGTTGGAGCGGCGCATCCGCGCCGTCTCGAACACTTTCTTCAGGTCGGCGACGCCGGAAAAGATCGCGGAAATCTGCTCGAAGGCGAAATCCACCTCGTTCGCCAGCAACCGGGCGACGGTCGTCTTTCCCGTGCCGGGCGGGCCCCAGAAGATGATGGAGCCGAGGCTTCCATTGGCGAGCATGCGGGTGAGCACGCCGTCCGGTCCGGTCAGATGCTCCTGCCCGACGACCTCGGACAGGCTCTGCGGGCGAAGCCGCTCGGCCAAGGGCGCGCCGCGCGCCGGGCCCTTGGGGTTCGCAGGCTTGTGGTTCGCGGGCCGGGCTTCCGGCGCATCCCCGAACAGATCGGCCATGCGCCGTCCTCCCTTAACGCACGAACTGGGTCAGCACCTTGCCGTCCCGCTCCACCTCCAGGCGCCAGCCGCGACGCCCGTCCTCCGCGCGTCGTTCGAGATCGGCCGACGAGGCCACTTCCCGCCCGTTCAGCGACAGGACGATATCCTTCGGCTGAAGCCCGAGCCGGGCGGCCGGGCTGCGCGGATCGACCTCGGTCACGACGACGCCACGCTTGGTCTGCGCCATCTCCAATTCGTCCGCAAGCCGGGGCGAGAGATTGGCAACGCTAGCGCCGGAGAAGGGTGTCTGGCCCTCCAAGCCGCGCTCGTCGCGCACCGGGGTCTCGGGCGCTTCGTCGAGTTCGAGGCGCACCCGCTCGGTCTTGCCGTCGCCGGAGCGCACCGTCAGGTCCGTCTGGCGCCCGAGGCCGGCGGTCGCGAGGCGATATCCCAGCGAATCGGGGCCTTCGATCGGGAATCCGTCCATCGACAGGACGACATCGCCGGGCCGCAGCCCCGCTTCCGAGGCCGGTCCGCCTTCCACGACGCCCTGGATCAGCGCGCCGGACGGCCTGTCCAGCCCGATCGCTTCGGCGATGTCGGACGTGACCGGCACGAAGCTCGCGCCGATGTAAGGCCGCAGGAACGGCCGTCCGTCGCGCGCGGCGTCGACGAAGGCGCGCACCATGTTGGAGGGAATCGCGAAGCCGATGCCGAGCGAGCCGCCCGAGCGGGAGAAGATCGCCGTGTTCACGCCGACCAGTTCGCCCTTCATGTCGATTAGCGCACCGCCGGAATTGCCGGGATTGATGGCGGCATCGGTCTGGATGAAATAGCCGAAATCGTCGGAGCCGAGATGGGTGCGCGCCAGGGCCGAGACGATGCCGCTCGTCACCGTCTGGCCGATTCCGAACGGGTTGCCGATCGCCAGCACGAGATCGCCGATCTCGGCCGAGTCCGAATCGGCGATCGGCACCACCGGGAAGGGCTGGTCCGACCCGATGCGCAGCACGGCAAGGTCCGCCCGCTTGTCCTTCAGGAGGATCTTCGCGTCGAACTCGCGCCCGTCGGCCAGCGCCACGCGCACCTCGTCCGCCCCTTCGATCACGTGGTTGTTGGTGACGATCAGCCCGGACGAATCGACGATGACGCCCGAGCCAAGGGAGGACTCGAGCCTTAGGCGACGAAGCTGATTGCCGAAGAACTGCTCGAAGAACGGGTCTCCCGCAAAGGGGCTGCGCTCGGGCACCCGTTTGGCGGCGTAGACATTGACCACCGCCTGCGCCGTCTTCTTCACCAGCGGCGCGAAGGTCAGCTTGATCTCTGCCTGGGCGCTCGGCGCACGCTCCACCGGCTGAACGGGAACCGGCATGTCGGCGGAGGGCTGTGCCGCCGCACCCTGCGCCAGACCCGAGACGGACAGGAGAAGGGCGGCCCCCGCCAGCTTTAAGCGTGTCATGCAATGCTCCATGGGACATGCGAACCGATGATTCGATGGCTCGCAGCTTCTGGCGCTAAATAGGGCTCAATCCCGGCAGAAGGGAGCGCCCATGAAAAAAGGGCCTCGCGGCCCTTTTCTCTCGATCTTATGCGGGAAGCGCCGAGATCAGCGCGCCACCACCGTCCGGTCCATCGAGACGGACGCCGTCTCGGGAAGCTCGGCCGTGGCGTAGCTGGCGGTCAACACGCCGAAGGCCAAGGTCGCGCCAAGGAGAGTCAGCACAGTACGACGCATCGAGAACCCGTCGGTTGGGATGGAATTGACGCGATTGTCCATGATTTTCGTTTATTCCGTGTAAAGCTTGCGACCGCTCGGGGGCGGTGATCCCGTTGCCTCGAAAATGCCATGGAGCCGAAAAGGTTGCCGGGCTCCGACACGTCTTTCGAGGGGGGTGTCTCCGTTGCAACAGCTATCGCACAGCCTCGCGCAAGCCCGCTATTACGCATCTGCAACAGGGGGCATTTGTCGAAAACTTCGGGCTTCACTTGTGGAGACTGGGTGAAACGCGAAATTGACTTCGCGTCTTCACCTTTCATTCATCATCTCACCAGACCGAAGCGGATCAACGACTCGCCAAGCGCGCGAACGGCCTCACGAGGCTCGCGAAACTCCATTCCCAACACCTCCCGTGCCGGGCCTGTGTCCAGCCGCTTCGCGTCCCCCAGTTCGGCGGCGAGCATACGCGCGCGCCGCGAAACGCGGGCGGCCAGCCGAATCGGAGTGGATGGGAAAAGATGTTTCGGCATGCGCCGCGCCAGCTGCGGAAAGGAGGCTCGCAACTCGTCTGCGATGTCCATCAAGCTCAGCGCCCCGCCGCTCACGATGAAGCGCCGCCCGGCCGCCGCCGGATGCGTCAGCGCCGCCACATGCGCCGCCGCCACGTCGCGGACATCGACTACGCCGAAGCCGATCTTGGGCACGGCGGGAATCCGTCCGCTCATCATCAGCCGCACCAATGTGGCCGACGTACCAAGGCGCTCGTCCAGCAGGGGGCCGAAGACGAGCGAAGGGTTGATCGTGACGAGCTCGGTTCCACTCCCGGCGAGGGTCTGCCACGCCGCCTTCTCGGCTTCCGTCTTCGAAACGGCATAGGGCGAGATACTCTCGCTTTCGACATTCGACACGTCGCGATCGGTGAAGAGCTTCGAACGCTCGCCCTCGTGCCCATAGAAGATGGACGCGACCGAGGAAGTCAGAACCACACGCTCGACATGGGCGGCCTTCGCGGCCTCTAGAACACGCACCGCCCCACCCCTGGCTTCCGGCACAAGCGCGAACTTGTCGCGCGGCTGCGAGGCGGGAAAGGGCGACGCCGTGTGAAGGACGAACCGACATCCTTCCACCGCCTCCCGCCAGCCCTCCTCCCGGTTCAAGTCCGCGCGGACGTTTTCGAACCGATCGACCGGCAAGCCGGCAGCTTGGAGCAGGCGTTGAAGCTCGACAGCACGGGCCGGGTCCCGCAGACTTCCGCGCACGCGAGCGCCCTCACGCACCAGCGCCAGAACGATATGCTTGGCGATGAAGCCGGTGCAGCCGGTGACGAGGACGGTTTCACCCTGGAGCATGGTCTCGGTTTCCTATGGCTCCCATGGGGAGAGGAGCCCCAAAAGTAAAAAGGGCCCCGAAGGGCCCTTTCCATATCGATATTAGCTGAAATTAGCTGGCGTCGGAGGCGGACGCCTCGGCTTCCAGGCGGGCCCGGTCAACGGCGCCGCGCGCATCGACGTCGCGATCGACGAACTCGATCACGGCCATCGGGGCGTTGTCGCCACGGCGGAAGCCGGCCTTGAGAACGCGAGTGTAGCCACCGTTGCGGTCTGCGTAGCGCGGAGCCAGTGTCGCGAACAGCTTCCGGATCACGGTCTCGTCGCGAACCTGGCTGATCGCCTGGCGGCGGGCGTGCAGATCACCGCGCTTGCCGAGCGTGATCATCTTCTCGACGATCGGGCGAAGTTCCTTCGCCTTCGGCAGCGTCGTCACGATCTGCTCGTGCTCGATCAGCGAAGCCACCATGTTGGCGAACATCGCCTTGCGATGCTCATGGGTGCGGTTGAGTTTACGGCCGCTATTACCGTGACGCATGTTCAGTCTCCATCATTAAGGTCCGACTCGCGCCGGGGACGGCATCCTCGCAACCCGGGTTGGCCCCGGTGCATGTGCCTTTGAATCTTTGGGCTAGTTCGAGGGGCCGGCGGCGAACCGCCGGCTCTTCATGACGTTGGATCAGTACTGATCTTCGTAGCGCTTGGCCAGGTCGTCGATATTCTCCGGCGGCCAGGCGTTCACTTCCATACCAAGATGCAGACCCATCGAGGCCAGCACTTCCTTGATCTCGTTCAGCGACTTGCGTCCGAAGTTCGGCGTGCGGAGCATTTCCGCCTCGGTCTTCTGGATCAGGTCGCCGATATAGACGATATTGTCGTTCTTCAGGCAATTGGCCGAGCGGACCGAAAGCTCCAGCTCGTCCACCTTCTTGAGCAGCGCCGGGTTGAAGGCGAGCTCGGCGATCTGCTCCTCGGCGCCGCGCACTTCGCGCTGCGGCTCCTCGAAGTTCACGAACACGGAAAGCTGGTCCTGCAGGATGCGCGCGGCATAGGCCACGGCGTCCTCACCGGTGATCGAGCCATCCGTCACGATTTCCATCGTGAGCTTGTCCTTGTTCAGGTCCTGCCCCTCGCGGGTGTTCTCGACCTTGTAGGACACCTTCTTCACCGGCGAGAACAGCGCGTCGACCGGGATCAGCCCGATCGGCGCATCCTCGGCGCGGTTCTGGTCGGCGGGCACGTAGCCTTTGCCGGTGTTGACCGTGAACTCCATGCGGATTTCGGCGCCCTCGTCGAGGGTGCAGATTTCGTGCTCGGGATTCAGAATCTCGATGTCGCCGACCGTCTGGATGTCGCCAGCGGTGACGACGCCCGGGCCGGACTTGCGCAGAACCATGCGCTTGGGGCCTTCGCCCTGCATGCCGATCGCGACTTCCTTCACGTTCAGGACGATGTCGGTGACATCTTCCCGCACGCCGGCGATCGAGGAGAACTCGTGCAGAACGCCGTCGATCTGGATCGCGGTGACGGCCGCGCCCTGGAGCGAGGACAGAAGAACGCGGCGAAGCGCATTGCCCAGCGTCAGGCCGAAGCCGCGTTCCAGCGGTTCAGCCACAAGCGACGCCTTCGTGCGGCTTCCGCCGCTCTTGAAGACGACCTGGTTCGGCTTGGTAAGGTTTTGCCAGTTGCTGGCGATCATGACGCGAGCCTTTCAGTAACGTCGCCACCATCCAATCGTGGCGAGTGATCTGATCGGGAAGGATCGGCTTCCCTCATACGGCGAAAGCCGCGCACCCGGGGGCGCGCGGCAATTCGATCGACCCTGACGGATCGTTAGACGCGGCGCTTCTTGCGCGGGCGCACGCCATTGTGCGGGATCGGCGTCACGTCGCGGATCGACGTGATCGTGAAACCCGAAGCCTGAAGCGCGCGCAGAGCCGACTCACGACCCGAACCCGGGCCGCAGACCTCGACTTCGAGGGTGCGCATGCCGTGTTCCTGCGCCTTCTTGGCGGCATCTTCGGCCGCAATCTGCGCCGCGAACGGCGTAGACTTGCGCGAGCCCTTGAAGCCCTGGGCGCCAGCCGAAGACCAGGCAATCGTGTTGCCCTGCGCGTCGGTGATGGTGATCAGCGTGTTGTTGAACGAGGAGTTCACATGCGCCACGCCGGAGATGATGTTCTTGCGTTCCCGGCGGCGGACGCGCTGCGCTTCTTTAGCCATTTTGTTTTTCCTTGGATCTCGACACCGCCGTAACACCGGCGGCTCCACCTGCCTCGAAGCGACGTTCGAGGCATGAATGCATCAGGCGAGCGCGAATGGCCCACCGCGCATCCAGATTACTTCTTCTTGCCTGCGATCGGCTTCGCCGGACCCTTGCGGGTGCGGGCGTTCGTGTGGGTGCGCTGACCGCGAACCGGCAGACCGCGACGATGACGCAGACCGCGATAGCAGCCCAGATCCATCAGACGCTTGATGTTCATCGAGTTTTCGCGACGTAGATCGCCCTCGACGCGGTAGTCGCGGTCGATGATTTCGCGAATCTGCAGCACTTCCGCGTCCGAAAGGTCGTTCACACGACGCTCGGCCGAAAGGTTGACCTTCTGCACGATCTCCGCCGCGAAACGCGGGCCGATGCCGTGAATGTACTGAAGCGCGATGACAACGCGCTTCCCGGTCGGGATGTTGACGCCAGCAATACGGGCCAAGGTAGCCTCCTTATGTCGCGGATCCGCCGCGACGAACCATGGTCGAGCGGTCTGGAACCGCTCTCTTCAAACGCGGAACGACCGGCGCCACCCCGCCGGGTGGCGAACCGATCGCTCATTTTTGCGCGAATTGAGCCGACCCTTATAAGATTCGGGGTCGTTTCGTCAAGTTGCCGATGTGACGGCCCGGTGACAAGACCGGGCCAGCAGGTTCAGGCGGCGACCGCCTGCTTGAGAATCGCGTCGATCTGCGTGCTCACCTCGTCGATCGAGGCCATGCCGTCGATCTGATGCGACACGCCACGCTCGCGATAGAAAGGCGCGACGGCCGCGGTCAATTCCCGGAACTCCACCAGCCGACGACGGAAGACGTCAGGCGTGTCGTCCTTGCGTACCGGCAGACCGGCGGCTTCGGTTTCGCGAGCGCGCTTCTCGATCCGGGCGACGAGCTTTTCCTCATCGACCTTGAACTCGATCACCGCGTCGATCGACAGGCCGCGCGCGTCGAGCATTCTGTCCAGCGCCTCGGCCTGAGCCAGCGTACGCGGAAACCCGTCGAGCACGAAGCCCTTGCGCGCGTCCGGCTGCTCGATGCGATCGGCGACGATGCCGATCACGATCTCGTCGGACACGAGCTGGCCCGCATCCATCACCGCCTGCGCCCGCTTGCCGATCTCCGTCTGCTTGGCGACGGCCTCGCGCAGCATGTCCCCCGTGGAGAGCTGCGGGATCGCGTATTTTTCGATGAGCCGATGGGCCTGCGTGCCCTTCCCTGCCCCCGGAGGTCCCAGCAAAATCAGTCTCATCGCGTTCCCCGTCTGCCTCCGCGCAGCTTCGCCTTCTTCACGAGGCCTTCATATTGATGGGCGAGCAAATGCCCCTGCACCTGCGCCACAGTGTCCATGGTGACCGATACGACGATCAAAAGCGAGGTCCCGCCGAGATAGAACGGGATGCCAGCCGCCGAAATGAGGATCTCGGGCAGAAGGCAGATCACCATGAGATAGATCGCGCCGATCACCGTGATGCGGGTCAGCACATAATCGATATAGTCGGCGGTACGCTCGCCCGGGCGGATGCCCGGAATGAAGCCGCCATGCTTCTTCAGATTGTCGGCCGTCTCCTTCGGGTTGAAGACGATGGCCGTATAGAAGAAGGCGAAGAACGCGATCATGGCGGCATAGAGCACCATGTAGAGCGGGCGACCGTGGCCGAGCGAGGCGATGATGCCCGTCGCCCAGCCGGGCAGCCGGCTCGTGTCGGAGAAGTTCGCGATCGTCACCGGCAGAAGCAGCAGAGACGAGGCGAAGATCGGCGGGATGACACCGGCGGTGTTGAGCTTCAGCGGCAGGTGTGACGTGTCGCCCTGGAACATCCGGTTGCCGACCTGGCGTTTAGGATACTGGATCAGCAGCTTGCGCTGTGCCCGCTCGAAGAAGACGACGCCGGCAATGCAGAGCACGACGACGACGATCACCAGAAGGATGATGGCCGTCGAGAGCGCGCCGGTACGGCCGAGCTCGAGCAGGTTCGCCATCGCCGACGGCAGGTTGGCCGCGATGCCGGCGAAGATGATTAGCGAAATGCCGTTACCGATGCCGCGCGCGGTGATCTGCTCACCCAGCCACATCAGGAACATCGTGCCGCCGACCAGCGTGATGACGCTCGACACAATGAAGAACGTGCCGGGATTCATGACGATGTTGCTGGAGGACTGAAGCCCCGCCGCGATGCCATAGGCCTGCACGGTCGCCAGAAGCACCGTGCCGTAACGCGTGTACTGGTTGATGACCTTGCGCCCCTGCTCGCCCTCTTTCTTCAAGGTCTCGAGCGAGGGAATGACCGAGGTCATGAGCTGGATGATGATCGAAGCCGAAATGTAGGGCATGATGCCCAGCGCGAAGATCGCCATGCGCCCGACGGCACCGCCGGCGAACATATTGAACAGCCCGAGAATGCCAGTCGACTGCTGCTGGAAAGCCTGCGACAGCGCATGCGGGTCGATACCGGGCATCGGGATGTAAGTGCCGAGCCGATAGACCAGCAGCGCTCCGAGGGTGAACCAGATGCGCTTCTTTAGGTCCTCCGCCTTCGAGAAGGCGGCGAAGTTGAGATTTGCGGCGAGTTGTTCCGCAGCGGATGCCATGAGTGAAATCTCTCCGGGTTGCCCCCGAGCGCAGGTTTCCCCTCCCCTGAACCGACACGATTCAGGAACGCTCATACTGCTTTGTTTCAAACGATTTTGCCGAAGGAAAGACAAGCGCTTTCCGTCTCAAAATGACGGAGATACGAAAAAAGCCGCCTGCGAGGCAGGCGGCTTTCCGTTTCAACCGATCGGACGAAGCCTTACGCCTCGACTTCGGCCTTGTTCTCGGAGACCGTCAGCGAACCGCCGGCTTTCTCGACTTTCTCGATGGCCGACTTCGACGCGCCATCGGCCGCGATCGTCAGCTTGGTGGAGACGTCGCCGTCGCCGAGGACCCGGAGACCATCGCGCTTGCGGCGAACGATGCCGGCCGCCTTAAGGGCCGCCACATCGATCACGGCCGAAGCGTCGAGCTTGCCGGCCTCGATGCCCTCGACGATGCGCGCGAGCGACACGATGTTGTAGTCCTTCGCGAAGATGTTCACGAAGCCGCGCTTGGGGAGACGACGGTACAGGGGCATCTGACCGCCCTCGAACCCGTTGATCGCCACGCCCGAACGCGCCTTCTGACCCTTCACGCCGCGACCACCGGTCTTGCCCGAACCCGAGCCAATGCCGCGACCGAGACGCTTGCGCGAATGCGTCGCGCCATCCTTATCGGCGATTTCGTTAAGCTTCATCATCTCGCTCCCGGCTTACTGGCCGTCGACGACGCGAACGAGGTGGCTGACCTTGGCGATCATGCCACGAACCGAAGGCGTGTCCTCCAGCGTGCGCGTGCGGTGCATCTTGTTCAGGCCCAGTCCGATCAGCGTCGAACGCTGGTCGCCCGGACGGCGAAGGGGGCTGCCGACCTGCTGAACGGTGACGGTCTTGCCCGTGGGGTTCTTCTCAGCCATGTCTAGGCTCCTCTGATCCTACGAAGAGATACGGCCGGGGCAGCGAAACCGCGCCCCTGCCCGCATCAATCTTCCGCGCCGCCGCCGACAACGTCGCGACGACGTGCCTGGAGCGTGGAATACTTGATACCGCGACGAGCGGCGACGTCCTTGGGGTGCATCTGACCCTTCAGCGCGTCGAACGTGGCGCGAACCATGTTGTAGGGGTTGGAGGACCCGAGCGACTTCGCGACGACGTCGTGCATGCCGACCGCCTCGAAGACCGCGCGCATCGGACCGCCCGCGATGATGCCCGTACCGGCTTCCGCCGTGCGCAGGATCACCTTGCCGGCGCCATGCCGACCGTGCACATCATGGTGCAGCGTGCGACCGTCGCGCAGCGGAACGAAGATGAGCTCGCGCTTGGCCGCTTCCGTGGCCTTGCGGATGGCCTCAGGCACTTCACGCGCCTTGCCATGGCCGAAACCGACGCGGCCCTTGAGGTCGCCGACGACGACGAGAGCGGCGAAGCCGAAGCGACGACCACCCTTCACCACCTTGGCGACGCGGTTGATGTGAACCAGCTTGTCGACGAAACCGTCATCCCGCTCTTCGCGGTCGTTGCGTTCGTTACGAGGCGCCATATCCTATCCTTGTTTTTTTCCGGAGGCGTCTTGGGAAAGATGCCGATCATGCGGCATCCGGCGGCGAGCGCCGACTCGGCGGCACCCGGCTTAAAGCATGAACGGCGCAGCGAGAAAACCCGCTTCGCCGCACATGCGAGCATCGATCCCGCCTATCGGGCGGGATACGATTAGAAGTTGAGACCGCCCTCGCGAGCGGAATCGGCCAGCGCCTTGACGCGGCCGTGATAAATGAACGCGCCGCGGTCGAAGACGACATCGGTGACGCCTGCCTGCACGGCACGCTCGGCGACGAGCTTGCCAACGGCCGCGGCAGCCGCCGCGTCGGCACCGGTCTTCAGGTCCCCGCGCAGCGACGTGTCGAGGGTCGAAGCAGCGGCCAGGGTCTTGCCCTGCGCGTCGTCGATGACCTGCGCGTAGATGTGCTTGGACGAGCGGTGAATCGAAAGGCGCGGACGGCCGTTCGAAACGGCCTTCAGCGCACGACGCACGCGGGACGCGCGGCGGCGGAGGAGTTCCTTCTGCGTAGCCATTTTTCCGAGCCTTACTTTTTCTTGCCTTCCTTACGGACGATCTTCTCGCCCGCGTACTTCACACCCTTGCCCTTGTAGGGCTCGGGACCGCGAAACTCGCGGATCTCGGCAGCGACCTGACCGACCTTCTGCTTGTCGATCCCGGTGATGACGATTTCCGTCGGCTTCGGGACGACAATCTGGATGCCTTCCGGCACCGGATACAGAACGTCGTGGCTGAAGCCCAGGGCGAGCTGGAGATTCTTGCCCTGCATGGAGGCGCGATAACCCACGCCGTTGATCTCGAGACGCTTCTCGAAACCGTCCTTAACACCCGAGAGGATGTTGACGATCATCGTGCGGGACATGCCCCACTTCGACCGAGCATCCTTCGACTCGTCACGCGGATCGACCTTGATCGAGCCCTCTTCCATCTTCACGAGGACTTCCTCGTTGACGACGAAAGACAGTTCGCCCTTCGGACCCTTCGCCTTGACCGTCTGACCGTCCACGGAGGCGGTCACGCCTGCCGGCACAGAAACCGGCTTCTTACCAATACGAGACATCGTTGAACCTGTCGATTAGTCGAAAACGGATCTCGGTGTCGCGTCAGAAGACGCGGCAGAGGATCTCGCCACCGACATTCTGTTCACGGGCAGCGTGGTCGGCCATGACGCCCTTGGGGGTCGACAGAACCGAGATGCCGAGACCGTTGGCGACATGCGGGATCGTCTTGGACGAGACGTACACGCGGCGGCCGGGCTTCGACACGCGGGCGATCTCCTTGATCACCGACGCGCCTTCGTAATACTTGAGCTCGATCGTGAACTCAGCCGTGCCGTTCTCGAAACGAGTTTCGGTGTAGCCACGGATGTAGCCCTCGTCCTTCAGGACGTCGAGGACGCGGGCGCGAAGCTTCGACGCGGGAGTCGACACAGTCGACTTGTTGCGCATCGTCGCGTTGCGAATGCGGGTCAGCATATCGCCGAGAGGATCGGACAAAGCCATCTCAGATGCTCCTTACCAGCTCGACTTGACGATACCGGGCACTTGGCCCGAGTTGCCGAGGTCGCGAAGCGCGATACGGCTCATCTTCAGCTTGCGGTAATAGGCGCGCGGACGGCCCGTCACTTCGCAGCGGTTGCGGATGCGCACCTTCGCCGAGTTCCGCGGCAGTTCGGCGAGCTGGAGCTGAGCGCGGAAACGCTCTTCCATGCTGGCCGACTGGTTCATCGTGACGGCCTTGAGAGCCTCACGCTTCACCGCGTACTTGGCGACTAGCTTTTCCCGCCGCTTGTTCTTCTCGATGGCGCTTTTCTTAGCCATTATCTGTCCTTTCGCCTGCCGTTACTGGCGGAACGGGAAGTTGAGCGCCTTGAGAAGGGCCCGCGCTTCCTCGTCGGTCTGCGCCGTCGTACACACGATGATGTCCATGCCCCACATCTGATCAACCTTGTCGTAATTGATCTCGGGGAACACGATGTGCTCCTTCAGGCCCATGGCGAAATTGCCACGACCGTCGAAGCTCTTGGGGTTCAGGCCGCGGAAGTCGCGAACGCGCGGAAGCGCGATCTGGACCAGGCGATCCACGAATTCATACATGCGGTCCTTGCGGAGGGTGACCTTCGCGCCGATCGGCATGTTCTCACGGACCTTGAAGCCCGCGATGGAGTTGCGTGCGCGGGTGATGACCGGCTTCTGGCCAGCGATCAACGCGAGGTCTTCGGCTGCCACGGTCGGCTTCTTCGAGTCGCCAGTGGCTTCACCGACGCCCATGTTGATCACGACCTTGTCAAGCCGCGGCACCTGCATCTCGTTCGCGTACTTGAATTCTTCAAGCAGCTGCTTACGGATCTCGGACTTGTAGACCGATTTCAGGCGCGGCGTGTACTGGGTGTTGGTGTCAGCCATCGATCTGTTCTCCCGAACGCTTGGCGAAACGGACCTTCTTGGCGTTCTCACCTTCACCGACGACCTTGAAACCGACGCGGGTCGGCTTGCCATCCTTCGGGTCGGCAACCGAAAGGTTGGAGAGATGAATCGCCGCTTCCTTCTGGACGATGCCAGCTTCCTGGCTGGCCGTCTGCTTCTGGTGGCGCTTCACCATGTTGACGCCGGAGACGACCGCACGGTCGTCCTTCGGCATCACCTGAGTGACGGTGCCGGTACGACCCTTGTCCTTACCGGCGAGTACGACGACTTTGTCGCCCTTCTTGATCTTTTGCATCGAGCCGGCTCCTTACAGCACTTCAGGTGCCAGGGAAATGATCTTCATGTGGTTCCGCGCGCGAAGCTCGCGGGGAACCGGTCCGAAGATACGGGTGCCGACCGGCTCTTTCTTGTTGTCGATGAGAACGGCCGCATTGCGGTCGAACCGGATCACCGAACCATCGGCGCGACGGATGTCCTTGGCGGTGCGAACGACCACCGCCTTCATCACGTCACCCTTCTTAACGCGGCCACGCGGAATGGCTTCCTTGATCGAAACGACGATGATGTCGCCGACCGAAGCATACTTCCGCTTGGAACCGCCCAGCACTTTGATGCACATGACACGACGTGCGCCGGAATTGTCCGCCACGTCGAGGTTTGTTTGCATCTGAATCATGTGAGGCCGCCTTCAAATAAACGAGCGGCCGGGGAGCGCGGGATCGCGCGCTTCACCCCGGCACAAGAGTTCAACGAGCCGCTGCTTCGCCTGCAACGACGATCCAGGTCTTGTCCTTGGAGATCGGACGGGTCTCCTCGATGGAGACCATGTCGCCGACCTTGAACTGGTTCGACTCGTCGTGCGCCTTGTACTTCTTGGACCGACGAACGGTCTTCTTGAAGAGCGGATGCGTGAAGCGACGCTCCACGAGCACGACGACCGTCTTGTCATTCTTATCGGAGACCACAGTCCCCTGCAAAACGCGTTTCGGCATAGTTTAATCTACCTTCAGGCCTTGGCCGTGTCCGCCTTCTGGCGGGCGATGGTCTTGATACGGGCGATGTCGCGGCGAATTTCCTTGACCCGAGCCGTATTTTCGAGCTGGCCTGTAGCACGCTGGAAGCGCAGATTAAACTGCTCTTTTTTCAGCTTGCCGAGTTCTTCGGTCAGTTCGTCCTGCGTCTTGGAGACGATATCGGAGGCTTTCATGATCCCTCCCCCTTATTCGGCGATGCGCTGAATGAAACGGGTACGGATCGGAAGCTTCGCCGCACCGAGACGAAGCGCCTCGCGAGCGACCTCCTCGGCAACGCCGTCGATCTCGAACATGATGCGACCGGGGGCGACGCGTGCCGCCCAGTATTCGATCGCGCCCTTGCCCTTACCCATGCGGACTTCGGTCGGCTTTGCGGTGACCGGAAGGTCGGGGAAGATACGGATCCACACCCGGCCCTGGCGCTTCATCTGACGCGTGATCGCGCGGCGAGCCGCCTCGATCTGGCGTGCGGTGACGCGCTCCGGCTCAAGAGCCTTGAGGCCGAACGTGCCGTAGCTGAGTACGGCGCCGGCCTTGGAAGCCCCGTGAATGCGTCCCTTGAACGCCTTCCGGAACTTCGTGCGCTTTGGCTGCAACATTTCATCTACTCCGGAGCTGGCCTATCAGGCGTGATCGCGATCGCGCTCGCGACGACGGTTGTTGCCGCCACCCGAGGCTTCACCTTCAACCGCGCGGCGCTCGGAAGCCATCGGATCGTGCTCAAGGATTTCGCCCTTGAAGATCCAGACCTTCACGCCGCACACGCCATAAGCCGTGTGCGCCTCGGCCGTGCCGTAGTCGACGTCCGCACGAAGGGTGTGCAGGGGCACGCGGCCCTCGCGGTACCATTCCATGCGGGCGATTTCCGCGCCGCCCAGACGACCCGAGCAATTGATGCGGATGCCTTCGGCGCCCAGACGCATCGCCGACTGGACCGCGCGCTTCATGGCGCGACGGAAGGCGATACGACGCTCGAGCTGCTGCGTGATACCCTGCGCGACCAGCGTCGCGTCGGTCTCAGGCTTGCGCACCTCGACGATGTTGATGTGCGTCTCGGCGTTCGTCATGGTCGAGAGCTTCTTGCGAAGCTTCTCGATGTCGGCGCCCTTCTTGCCGATCACGATGCCCGGACGAGCCGAATGGATCGTGACGCGGCACTTCTTGTGCGGGCGCTCGATGACGACCTTGGAGACCGCCGCCTGCTTCAGCTCGTTCAGAAGGTACTTGCGGATCGCAAGGTCCTCGTGAAGCAGCTTGCCGTACTCGTTGGTATTCGCGAACCAACGCGAATCCCAGGTCCGGTTGATGCCGAGTCGGAGGCCGATCGGATTGACTTTCTGACCCATTACGCGGCTCCCTCTTCGGCCACTTCACGCACCACGATCGTGAGGTGCGAGAACGGCTTCTCGACACGGCTCGCGCGACCACGGCCACGAGCGTGGAAACGCTTCATCGTGATCGACTTGCCGACGAACGCCTCGGAGACCACCAGGGCGTCGACGTCGAGATCATGATTGTTCTCGGCGTTCGCGATGGCGCTTTCCAGCGTCTTCTTCACGGTCTCGGCGATCCGCTTGCGCGAGAAGGTGAGGTCCGCGAGAGCGCGCTCCACCTTCTTGCCGCGGATCAGCTGCGCGACCAGGTTCAACTTCTGCGGGCTGACGCGGATGGTGCGAGCGACGGCCCGCGCCTCGTTGTCTTTGAGCGCCCGCTCAGTTTTGGCCTTGCCCATGTTACTTCCTCTTCGCCTTCTTGTCGGCGCCGTGGCCGTAATAGGTGCGGGTCGGGGAGAATTCGCCGAACTTGTGTCCGACCATATCCTCGTTGACCGTGACCGGGATGTGCTTGTTGCCGTTGTAGACGCCGAAGGTCAAACCGATGAACTGCGGCAGAATCGTGGACCGGCGGGTCCAGATCTTGATGACTTCGTTGCGACCGCCGGAGCGGACCTTATCGGCCTTCTTCAGCAGGTAGCCATCAACGAACGGACCTTTCCAGACGGAACGTGTCATGGAGTGTTTCCCTTACTTCTTGCGCTGATGGCGCGAGCGCATGATGAACTTGTCCGTGGACTTGTTCTGACGCGTCCGCTTGCCCTTCGTCGGCTTGCCCCACGGCGAGACCGGATGACGGCCACCCGAGGTGCGGCCTTCGCCACCACCATGCGGGTGATCGACCGGGTTCATCGCGACGCCGCGAACATGAGGCCGACGACCGAGCCAGACCGCGCGACCGGCCTTGCCCAGATTGATGTTGCCATGGTCCGGGTTGGACACGGCGCCGACCGTGGCGAAGCACGAGCCGGAAACGAGACGCTGCTCGCCCGAGTTCAGGCGAAGGATCGCCATACCCTGGTCGCGACCAACGAGCTGCGCGTAGGCACCGGCGGAGCGAGCAATCTGACCGCCCTTCTCCGGCTTCATCTCCACATTGTGGATGATGGTGCCGACCGGCATGGCCGAGAGCGGCATCGCATTGCCGGGCTTCACATCGACGCCGGTCAGGCCGGAGATGATCTGATCGCCGGCAGCGAGACGCTGCGGAGCCAGGATGTAGGCGAGCTCGCCGTCCGCATAGCGGATCAGGGCGATGAACGCAGTGCGGTTCGGATCGTACTCGAGACGCTCCACCGTGCCGGCGACATCAAGCTTGCGACGCTTGAAGTCGATCATGCGGTAGGTGCGCTTGTGACCGCCGCCCTGGTAGCGGGCCGTGATACGGCCCATGTTGTTGCGGCCGCCCTTCTGGGTCAGGCCTTCGGTCAACTGCTTGACCGGCTTGCCTTTCCACAGACCCGAACGGTCGACGATGACCAGCTGGCGCTGGCTCGGGGTGACCGGGTTGAAGCTTTTCAGTGCCATGTTCTCAATTCCTCGCGGCCAACCGTCAGAGACCGGTCGAGACGTCGATGGACTGGCCTTCGGCCAGCGTCACGATCGCCTTCTTCTGGTCGCTCTGGCGGCCGAGACGGCCCTTGAAGCGACGGGTCTTGCCCTTGCGGTTCAACGTGTTCACAGCGGTGACCTTCACGCCGAACAGGGCCTCGACGGCTGCCTTGATCTGCGGCTTGGTCGCGGTGTCGGGAACGTTGAAGATCACCTGGTTGAAGTCGGACACGAGGGTCGACTTCTCGGTGATCACCGGGCTGGTGATGACGTCGTAGTGACGAAGATCGGTCATTTGAAGCGCTCCTCGAGAGCCTCGACGGCCGCCTTCGACAGGACAAGCGTCTGACGGCGAAGAATGTCATAGACGTTGATGCCCTGAACCGGCAGCACGTCGATGTTCGGAAGATTGCGGGCCGAACGCGAGAAGTTCACGTCGAGCTCGGAGCCGCCGATGATCAGCGCATTGGTCCAGCCGAGACCGGCGAGCTGGGTGGCGACCGCCTTGGTCTTGCCGTCGCTCGATGCGATCTCGTCGACGACGATGAGGCCGCCCGACTTCGCCTTGGCCGAAAGTGCATGCTTCAGGCCGAGGGCGCGGAGCTTCTTCGGCAGGTCATGGGCGTGCGAGCGCGAAACCGGGCCGTGGGCCTTGCCACCGCCGCGGAACTGCGGAGCGCGAGCAGAACCGTGACGAGCGCGACCGGTGCCCTTCTGCTTGTAGAGCTTGGCGCCGGTGCGGGCGATCTCGGCACGGCCGAGCGTCTGGTGCGAACCCTGCTGTCGCTTGGCGAGCTGCCAACGCACGACGCGCTGAAGAATGTCCTCGCGGGGCTCGAGACCGAAGATCTCGTCCGCCAGCGTCACCGAGCCAGCTTCGCCGCCGGAAAGGGATGTGATCTTGATGTCCATTATTCCGTACCCTCGGAAGCGGCTTCAGCTGCCGAGCCGTTGTTGCCGGCCTGGCGGATCGCGGCGGGCTTGGGCGCGTTCGCGGGCAGCGGCACCTTGACCGCATCGCGAACCAGGATCCAACCGCCCTTCGAGCCCGGAACCGCGCCACGGATCAGGAGCAGGCCCTTGTCCGCATCGGTCCGGATGACTTCGAGGTTCTGGGTCGTCACGCGGGTCTGACCCATGTGACCGGCCATCTTCTTGTTCTTAAAGACCTTACCCGGATCCTGACGCTGACCCGTCGAACCATGCGAGCGGTGCGACACTGACACGCCGTGCGTGGCGCGCAGACCACCGAAATTGTGGCGCTTCATGGCACCGGCGAAGCCCTTACCGATCGAGGTGCCGGTGACGTCCACCAGCTGGCCCGCGACGAAGTGCTCGGCCGTGATCTCCGCGCCGATCTCGACGAGATTGTCGTCGGAAACGCGGAACTCGGCGACCTTACGCTTGGGCTCGACCGAGGCCTGGGCGAAGACGCCGCGCATGGCCTTGGACGTGTTCTTGACCTTGGCGAGACCGACGCCGAGCTGGACGGCGGTATAGCCATGCTTCTCCTGGGTCCGCTGACCCACGACCTGCAGGTTTTCGATCTTTAGGACCGTGACCGGAACATGCTCGCCTGCATCATTGTAGATGCGCGTCATGCCGACCTTCTGTGCAATCACACCTGAACGCATATATTCGTTCTTTCTTCAGAGGAACCTATCGGGTGTGTCGCCCGGTTCGGTTCTTGTTGAGCTCGTTAGAGCTTGATCTCGACATCCACGCCGGCGGCGAGATCGAGCTTCATCAGCGCGTCCACGGTCTGCGGAGTGGGGTCGACGATGTCGAGAAGACGCTTGTGCGTCCGCATCTCGAACTGCTCGCGCGACTTCTTGTCGATATGGGGCGAGCGGTTCACCGTGAACTTCTCGATGCGCGTCGGCAGCGGGATCGGCCCGCGCACGTTGGCGCCTGTACGTTTCGCCGTGGATACGATCTCGCGAGTGGAAGCGTCGAGCACACGATGGTCGAACGCCTTCAGGCGGATGCGGATATTCTGGCCGTTCATTGCATTCGTCCTTCCGTCGGAGACATGCCGGAGAGCCGGCGCTATCCGAGCGCTAAAACAGTCTTCAGCCAATTCAAACAGGACGCCTCAACGGCGTCCAAACCGCCCCGAAGGGCAAAGAGAACGCGGCGGTGTAGACCGCCGCGTTCTCTAATTCAAGTGTTTACGTCGATTACTCGACGATGCTGGCGACGATACCGGCGCCGACGGTGCGGCCGCCTTCGCGGATGGCGAAGCGCAGCTTCTCTTCCATGGCGATCGGAACGATCAGCTTGACGTCCATCGTCACGTTGTCGCCCGGCATCACCATCTCGGTGCCCTCGGGAAGCGTCACCACGCCCGTCACGTCCGTCGTGCGGAAGTAGAACTGCGGACGGTAGTTGGTGAAGAACGGCGTGTGGCGGCCGCCCTCTTCCTTGGTCAGGATGTAGGCCTCGGCCATGAAGCGCGTGTGCGGCTTCACCGAACCCGGCTTGCAAAGAACCTGACCGCGCTCCACGCCCTCGCGATCCACGCCGCGAACCAGCGCGCCGATGTTGTCGCCCGCCTGGCCCTGGTCCAGAAGCTTGCGGAACATCTCGACGCCCGTCACCGTCGTCTTCTTGGTGTCGCGGATGCCGACGATCTCGACTTCCTCGCCCACCTTCACGATGCCGCGCTCGACGCGGCCCGTCACCACCGTGCCGCGGCCCGAGATCGAGAACACGTCTTCGATCGGCATCAGGAACGGAAGGTCGACCGGACGCTCCGGCGTCGGGATGTAGGCGTCGACTTCCTTCATCAGCGCGCGAACCGCGTTCTCGCCGATCTCCTTGTTGGAGTCTTCGAGAGCGGCCAGGGCCGAGCCCTTGACGATCGGAATGTCGTCGCCCGGGAACTCGTAGAGCGACAGAAGCTCACGCAGCTCCAGCTCGACCAGCTCGAGCAGCTCGGGATCGTCGACCTGGTCCACCTTGTTCAGGAACACCACGATCGCGGGAACGCCGACCTGACGCGCCAGCAGGATGTGCTCGCGGGTCTGCGGCATCGGGCCGTCGGCCGCCGAACACACCAGGATCGCGCCGTCCATCTGCGCCGCGCCCGTGATCATGTTCTTCACGTAGTCGGCGTGACCGGGGCAGTCGACGTGCGCGTAGTGACGGTTCTCCGTCTCGTACTCCACGTGCGCCGTCGAGATCGTGATCCCGCGCGCCTTCTCTTCCGGCGCCGCGTCGATCTGGTCGTAGGCGCGGAACTCGCCAAAATACTTCGTGATCGCAGCCGTCAGCGACGTCTTGCCATGATCGACGTGGCCGATCGTGCCAATGTTCACGTGCGGCTTGTTGCGCTCAAATTTGCTCTTGGCCATTGCGGCACTCCATCAATTCGTTCGTTCGGCTCCTGGGAGCCAACAAGGGTTCGCCTTCGCCTGACGCGTCAGGCGAACTTCTTCTGGATCTCTTCCGCGACCTGGTTCGGGACCTGCTCGTAGTGATCGAACTGCATCGAGTACTGGGCACGGCCCTGAGACATCGAACGCAGCGTGTTCACATAGCCGAACATATTCGCGAGGGGAACCATCGCATTGACGACAGTCGCGATTCCGCGCGATTCCGTGCCCTGGATCTGGCCACGACGACTGTTCAAGTCGCCGATGACATCACCGACGTAGTCTTCCGGCGTCACCACCTCGACCTTCATGATCGGCTCGAGGAGCTTCGGACCCGCCTTCTGGATGGCTTCGCGGAAGCCAGCGCGCGAGGCGATTTCGAAAGCCAGGACCGACGAGTCGACGTCGTGATAGGCGCCGTCGATCAGCTCGGCCTTGATGTCGACCATCGGGAAGCCCGCGAGAGGACCCGAGGTCATCACTGAAGCGATGCCCTTCTGGACACCCGGCACGTATTCCTTGGGAACCGCGCCGCCGATGATCTTCGACTCGAACACGTAGCCCGTGGTGGGCTCGCCCGGCTCGATGTGCAGCTTCACGCGAGCGAACTGGCCGGTACCACCGGTCTGCTTCTTGTGCGTGTAGTCGACATCGGCCGCGCGCGTGATCGTCTCGCGATAGGCCACCTGCGGGGCACCGATATTCGCTTCGACCTTGAACTCGCGCTTCATGCGATCGACGAGAATGTCGAGGTGAAGCTCGCCCATGCCGGCGATGATCGTCTGGCCGGACTCTTCGTCCGTCTTGACGCGGAAGGACGGATCCTCGGCCGCGAGACGGTTGAGCGCGAGGCCCATCTTTTCCTGATCGCCCTTGGTCTTCGGCTCGATCGCGATCTCGATGACCGGATCGGGGAATTCCATGCGCTCCAGGATGACCGGCTTCAGCGGATCGCAAAGCGTGTCGCCCGTGGTGACTTCCTTGAGGCCAGCCAGAGCGACGATATCGCCGGCGAACGCCTCTTCGATGTCTTCACGCGAGTTCGAGTGCATCTGCAGCATGCGGCCGATGCGCTCGCGCTTTTCCTTCACCGTATTCTGGACGCCGGTGCCCTTGGTCAGCTTGCCGGAGTAGATGCGGCAGAAGGTGAGCGAACCGACGAACGGGTCGTTCATGATCTTGAAGGCGAGCATCGAAAGCGGCTCGTCGTCCGAAGACACGCGCGTCGTCTCGGTCTCGTTCTTCGGGTCGATGCCCTTGATGGCGGGCACATCGACCGGCGAAGGAAGAAAGTCCACCACGCCGTCGAGCAGCGGCTGAACGCCCTTGTTCTTGAAGGCCGAGCCGCAGAAGATCGGCGTGAACGTGACTTCGCAGGTGCCCTTGCGGATCAGCGCGCGGAGCTGGTCGTTGTCCGGCATGTTGCCTTCGAGATAGGCTTCCATGGCGGCTTCATCGACTTCGACCGCGGTCTCGATCATGAGCTCGCGATATTCCTGCGCCTGATCGGCGAGGTCGTCCGGGATCTCGACGACGTCCCACTGGGCGCCGAGCGACTCGTCGCGCCAGACCAGAGCCTTCATCTCGATCAGATCGACGACGCCCTTGAACTCGTTCTCGGCGCCGATCGGCAGCTGCACGACGATCGGACGCGCGCCGAGGCGGGTCTTGATCATGTCCACGCAGCGGAAGAAGTCCGCGCCCGTCTTGTCCATCTTGTTGACGAACATCATGCGCGGCACGTGGTACTTGTCGGCCTGGCGCCAGACGGTTTCCGTCTGCGGCTCCACGCCGGCATTGGCGTCGAGCAGCGCGATGGCACCGTCGAGAACGCGCAGCGAACGCTCGACCTCGATCGTGAAATCGACGTGTCCCGGCGTGTCGATGATGTTGAAGCGGCGCATTTTCTCATCGCGCCCCTTCCAGTAGGTCGTGGTCGCGGCGGACGTGATCGTGATGCCGCGCTCCTGCTCCTGCTCCATCCAGTCCATGGTCGCGGCGCCGTCATGGACTTCGCCGATCTTATGGGACTTGCCGGTGTAGTAGAGAATCCGCTCGGTGGTCGTCGTCTTGCCGGCATCGATGTGGGCCATGATGCCGAAATTGCGGTAGTCTTCGATCTTGTATTCGCGGGCCATCGGGCGTCGCCTTTCGGATTGAAGCCGGACTTACCAGCGGTAATGCGAGAACGCGCGGTTCGCTTCCGCCATGCGATGGGTGTCTTCGCGCTTCTTGACGGCGCTGCCGCGGTTGTTCGCCGCGTCGAGCAGCTCGCCCGAAAGACGATCGACCATCGTGGTCTCGTTGCGGCTGCGGGCCGCATTGATCAGCCAACGGATCGCCAGAGCCTGACGGCGCTCGGGACGAACATCGACCGGGACCTGATAGGTCGCGCCGCCGACGCGGCGCGAGCGCACTTCGACATGCGGCGCGACGTTCTCGAGCGCCTGATGGAAGATGCCGATCGCATCCTGGCGGGTCTTCTCGCCCATGATGTCGAAGGCACCGTAGACGATGCGCTCCGCCACCGACTTCTTGCCGTCATACATGACGGCGTTCATGAACTTCGTAACGACGAGATCACCGAACTTCGGATCCGGGTTGATCTCGCGCTTTTCTGCAGAGTGACGACGGGACATCGAATATTCTCTCTAAACTCGGTCGTTCAGGCTTACTTCGGACGCTTCGCGCCGTACTTGGAACGGCGCTGACGACGATCCTTGACGCCCTGCGTATCGAGCACACCGCGGATGATGTGGTAGCGCACGCCCGGAAGATCCTTCACGCGCCCGCCGCGGATCATGACCACGGAGTGCTCCTGAAGGTTGTGGCCCTCGCCCGGGATGTAGCCGATCACCTCGAAGCCGTTGACCAGACGCACCTTGGCGACCTTACGAAGAGCCGAGTTCGGCTTCTTCGGGGTCGTGGTATAAACACGGGTGCAAACACCGCGCTTCTGGGGATTGGCCTGGAGGGCCGGAACCGTGTTGCGCTCGCTTGGGCGAACGCGCGGCTTCCGGATCAGCTGGTTGATGGTCGGCATTCCAACCTTCCTTCTTCTCAAATCTCGGTTCGAAACGGTCGACGCCAGCCGCGATTCGAGCCGTATAGCTCATACGCGAAACCGGGCGTCGACCTCATCTAATAAGAGGTCTGCCCGGAATGAAGCAGAGGATTACGGGCAAAACCGCAATCGTGCGACCAGCAATGGTGCGTCTCGTTGAACGAAGCCTTGTTTGAGGAGCTAGTCCCGGACGCGTCGTCCGAGAAAACTGGTGCCTCACATCGGCTCTGTTGGCGGGTGTTTAACGATTCTACGACGCCTCGTCAAGCCCTGGTTCAGAAAGGGTTCTTGACAAGACGAACGGCAGCCACAAGGGCTCGCCGGTCTACGGAAAAGGGCCGCCCCATTGGGACGGCCCTCCCCTCTTTCGCTCCGCGCAGCGCTTATTCGGCGGCGTTGGTCAGGTTCGTCAGAAGCCGTTCGGCATTCGGAGACGTCGAGGCCTTGCGACGGTCGTCGATGATCAGGTCGTCGCGCGACGAAGCGATGCGACGCACCTGGGTCATCATGCCGCCCGTACCGGCCGGGATAAGACGGCCGACGATGACGTTCTCCTTGAGGCCCTGCAGCGTGTCCATCTTGCCGGCGACCGCTGCTTCCGTGAGGACGCGCGTGGTTTCCTGGAAGGACGCCGCCGAGATGAAGCTCGGCGTCTGCAGCGAGGCCTTGGTGATGCCCAGCAGAACCGGATTGCCGGAGGCAGGCTTTTTGCCTTCCTCTTCCAGCCGCTCGTTGACTTCGGCCAGCTCGATCCGGTCGACATTGTCGCCCGGAATATAGCCGGAGTCCCCGGACTCCACGATCTCGACCTTCTGCAGCATCTGGCGAACGATCACCTCGATGTGCTTGTCGTTGATGAGCACGCCCTGCAGACGATAGACTTCCTGGATTTCGTTCACGAGGTAGGAGGCCAGAGCCTCCACGCCGCGAATGGCCAGGATGTCGTGCGGCGCCGGGTTGCCGTCGAGAATGTGGTCGCCCTTCTCGATGACATCGCCTTCCTGAAGATGGAAGGGCTTGCCCTTCGGGATCAGGTACTCGACCGGCTCGATGCCGTCTTCGTGCGGCTCGATGATGATGCGACGCTTGTTCTTGTAGTCGCGTCCGAAGCGAACCGTGCCGTCGATCTCCGCGATGATGGCGTTGTCCTTGGGACGACGCGCCTCGAAAAGTTCGGCGACGCGCGGCAGACCGCCCGTGATGTCCTTGGTCTTCGCGCTTTCCATCGGAATACGCGAAAGAACGTCACCGGCCCGAACCTTGGCGCCCGGCTCGACCGAGAGGATCGCGTCCACCGACAGGAGGTAACGCGCATCGGTACCGCGCTGCAGCTTGGCGATGGTGCCGTCTTCCTTGCGGATGACGATCGCCGGCTTCAGATCGGAACCGCGTGGGTTGGCGCGCCAGTCGATGACCTGACGCTTCGTGATGCCGGTGGACTCGTCCGCCTGCTCCAGAACCGACAGACCTTCGACCAGGTCCTCGAACTCGATCACGCCGTCCATTTCGGTCAGAACCGGGCGGGTATACGGGTCCCATTCCGCGATGCGCTGGCCGCGACGGACTTGATCGCCATCGTCCACGAAGATTCGCGAACCGTAGGTGACGCGGTGCGAGGCCCGCTCCTTGCCCGACGGGTCGAGGATCAAGATCGCCATGTTGCGGCCCATGGCCACAAGACGGCCTTCCGAGTCGCGAACCACGTTGCGGTTGCGGATCTGGACGCTGCCTTCGTACGAGGCTTCCAAGAACGACTGATCGACCACCTGCGCCGTGCCGCCCATGTGGAACGTGCGCATGGTGAGCTGCGTGCCCGGCTCGCCGATCGACTGCGCCGCGATGACGCCGACGGCCTCACCCATGTTGACGGGCGTGCCGCGCGCGAGATCGCGACCGTAGCAGACGGCGCAGATGCCGGTGCGCACCTCGCAGGTCAGCGCCGAGCGGATTTTCACCGACTGCACGCCAGCCTTCTCGATGATGTCGACGTCGCGTTCCTCGACCGTGATGCCGCCCTTCACGAGCACGTCACCAGTGACGGGATGGAGGATATCCTCCAGCACCGTGCGGCCGAGAATGCGCTGGCCGAGCGTCGCCACCACCTGACCGGCGTCCACGATGGGCTGCATGGTCAGGCCGTTCGGCGTGCCGCAATCGGTCTGCGTGATGATGCAGTCCTGCGCCACGTCGACCAGACGACGGGTCAGATAGCCCGAATTCGCGGTCTTCAGCGCCGTGTCCGCGAGACCCTTGCGGGCGCCGTGGGTGGAGTTGAAGTACTCGAGAACCGTGAGGCCTTCCTTGAAGTTCGAGATGATCGGCGTCTCGATGATCTCGCCCGAAGGCTTGGTCATCAGGCCGCGCATCGCGCCGAGCTGGCGCATCTGCGTGGGCGAGCCGCGGGCGCCGGAGTGCGACATCATGTAGATGGAGTTCATCGGCTTCTGACGGCCGGTCTCCTCGTCGAACTCCACCGCGCGGATGCGGCTCATCATCTCGTCGGCGATCTTGTCCGTGCACTTGGCCCAGGCGTCGACGACTTTGTTGTACTTCTCGCCCTGGGTGATCAGGCCGTCATTGTACTGCTGCTCGTATTCCTTCGCGAGCGCCTGCGTCTCGCCGATCAACTTCGGCTTGGTCTCCGGAATGACCATGTCGTCCTTGCCGAAGGAGATACCGGCGAGGCAGGCATGCTTGAAGCCAAGCTGCATGATGCGGTCGCAGAAGATCACCGTGTCCTTCTGACCGCAGTGGCGGTAGACGGTGTCGATCATCTTGGAGATGTTCTTCTTCGTCATCAGGTCGTTGGCGATGTCGAAGGTGATCTTGTGCGTCTTGGGCAGAAGCTGCCCGATCAGCATGCGACCGGGAGTCGTCTCGTAGATCTTCGAGGTGGGATTTCCATCCTTATCGATCGAACGCACGCGGCCGCGGATCTTCGTGTGCAGCGTCACCGCCTTGGAGGCGACGGCGTGCTCGAGCTCCCCGAAATCGGCGAAGGCCATGCCCTGACCCGGCTCGTTCTCGTTCATGATCGAGAGATAATAGAGGCCGAGCACCATGTCCTGCGACGGCACGATGATCGGAAGACCGTTCGCCGGATGCAGGATGTTGTTGGTCGACATCATCAGGACGCGCGCTTCGAGCTGCGCCTCGATCGAGAGCGGCACATGGACCGCCATCTGGTCGCCGTCGAAGTCCGCGTTGAAGGCCGTGCAGACCAGCGGGTGAAGCTGAATCGCCTTGCCTTCGATCAGCACCGGCTCGAAGGCCTGGATGCCCAGACGGTGCAACGTCGGCGCGCGGTTCAGAAGAACCGGGTGCTCGCGAATGACCTCGTCCAGGATGTCCCAGACTTCCGGACGCTCCTTTTCGACCAGCTTCTTGGCCTGCTTCACCGTGGAGGAGAAGCCCTTGGCGTCGAGGCGCGCGTAGATAAAGGGCTTGAAGAGCTCGAGCGCCATCTTTTTCGGCAGGCCGCACTGGTGCAGCTTCAGGCTCGGGCCGGTCACGATGACCGAACGGCCGGAATAGTCGACTCGCTTGCCCAGCAGGTTCTGGCGGAAGCGGCCCTGCTTGCCCTTCAGCATGTCGGACAGCGACTTCAGCGGACGCTTGTTGGCGCCCGTGATGACGCGGCCACGACGGCCGTTGTCGAACAGCGCATCCACCGCTTCCTGAAGCATGCGCTTCTCGTTGCGGATGATGATGCCCGGCGCGCGCAGCTCGATCAGCCGCTTGAGGCGGTTGTTGCGGTTGATGACGCGGCGGTAGAGATCGTTCAGATCGGACGTGGCGAAACGGCCGCCGTCCAGCGGGACGAGCGGGCGCAGATCCGGCGGGATCACCGGAATGACGCTCATGATCATCCACTCGGGTCGGTTACCCGACTCGAGGAAGTTCTCAACGATCTTGAGACGCTTCATGAGCTTCTTGGTCTTGAGCTCGGACGTCGTCGTCGCAAGCTCCTCGCGCAGATCGCCAGCGATCCGCTCGAGATCCATCGAGGCCAGAAGCTCCTGGATCGCCTCGGCGCCGATCAGCGCAGTGAAGCTATCCTCGCCATATTCGTCCACCGCGATGAGGTACTCCTCCTCCGACAGGAGCTGATGCTCCTTCAGGGCGGTGAGACCAGGTTCGGTGACAATGTAGTTCTCGAAATAGAGAACCCGCTCGATGTCCTTCAGCGTCATGTCGAGCAGCGTGCCGATGCGGCTCGGGAGCGACTTCAGGAACCAGATGTGAGCGACCGGCGCGGCCAGTTCGATATGGCCCATGCGCTCGCGCCGCACGCGCGAGAGCGTGACCTCGACGCCGCACTTCTCGCAGATGATGCCCTTGTACTTCATGCGCTTGTACTTGCCGCACAAGCACTCGTAGTCCTTGATCGGCCCGAAGATGCGCGCGCAGAACAGGCCGTCGCGCTCGGGCTTGAAGGTCCGGTAGTTGATGGTTTCCGGCTTCTTGATCTCGCCGAAGGACCACGAAAGAATCTTCTCCGGGCTCGCGATCGAGATCCGGATCGAGTCGAACGTCTGCGCCTGCACCTGAGGATTGAAGAGATTCATAACCTCTTGGTTCATGGTGCTGTCTCCTTATGAGGCCCGGGGCCTCCCAACGCGCCGGGCGGGGCCGGCGCCAAGATCTATCCGCAAAGACCGATCGGCGCCCCCGCATGTGGGCGCCGATCCTTGGCCGCACAAGGCGGCGTTTGCGAGGCGGCTTACTCGGCCGCGTCGGGAAGCCGCTCGTCGGGCGTCCCGGAATAGGGCAGTTCGACCACCGTGTTGGCCAGATCGACGTCGAGGCCGAGCGAGCGCATTTCCTTGACGAGAACGTTGAAGCTCTCGGGAATGCCGGACTCGAAGGCGTCGTCGCCGCGCACGATCGACTCGTAGACCTTGGTGCGGCCCGCCACGTCGTCCGACTTCACGGTCAGCATTTCCTGCAGCGTGTAGGCGGCACCATAAGCTTCCAGCGCCCAGACCTCCATTTCGCCGAAGCGCTGGCCGCCGAACTGCGCCTTGCCACCGAGCGGCTGCTGGGTGACCAGCGAGTACGGGCCGATCGAACGGGCGTGGATCTTGTCGTCCACGAGGTGGTGCAGCTTCAGCATGTAGATGTAGCCCACGGTGACCTGACGGTCGAAGGGCTCGCCCGTACGGCCGTCATGCAGCGTGACCTGACCCGAACCGTTGAGCCCGGCCTTTTCGAGCATCTCCACGATGTCGCGCTCGTTGGCACCGTCGAAGACGGGCGTGGCGATCGAGACCCCCTTGCGCAGTTGCTTGGCGAGCGTGACGACGGATTCCTCGTCGTATTGCTGCACCTTTTCGTTGCGCTCGCTGTCGCCCATCAGTTCCGCGATCTCGTTGCGCAAAGGGGTGACGTCGTGGGTCTGCTGGTAGGCTTCGAGAAGCTCACCGATCTGCTTGCCCATGCCGGCGCAGGCCCAGCCGAGATGCGTTTCGAGGATCTGACCGACATTCATGCGCGAGGGCACGCCCAGCGGGTTCAAGACGATGTCGACATGCGTGCCGTCGGCGGTGAAGGGCATGTCCTCCACCGGAACGATGCGCGAGACGACGCCCTTATTGCCGTGACGGCCGGCCATCTTGTCGCCCGGCTGAATCTTGCGCTTGACGGCGACGAAGACCTTCACCTGCTTCATGACGCCCGGAGGCAGCTCGTCACCGCGCTGCACCTTCTCGACCTTGTCCATGAAACGCTGCTCCAGCGTCTTCTTGGACTCGTCGTAGACACTGCGAAGCCCTTCGAGCTCGGCCTGGACGCGCTCGTCCTCGACCGCGAACATCCACCACTGCGAGCGGGGATACTCGTTCATGACATCGGGCGAGACCTGCGTCCCCTTGCGGAAGCCGCGCGGGCCGGCGACCGCCGCCTGCCCGTCCAGCATCTCGACCAGACGACCGTAGACGTTGCGATCCAAGATCGCCTGCTCGTCGTCGCGATCCTTGGCGAGGCGTTCGATTTCCTCGCGCTCGATCGCCATCGCGCGCTCGTCCTTCTCCACGCCGTGGCGGTTGAAGACGCGCACTTCCACGACCGTGCCGTAGGTGCCGGGAGGCATGCGGTTCGACGTGTCGCGAACGTCCGAGGCCTTCTCACCGAAGATGGCGCGCAGAAGCTTCTCTTCCGGCGTCATCGGGCTTTCGCCCTTCGGCGTGATCTTGCCGACGAGGATATCGCCCGGCTGCACTTCGGCGCCGATATAGACGATGCCGGCTTCGTCGAGGTTCTTCAGCGCTTCTTCCGAAACGTTCGGAATGTCGCGCGTGATTTCCTCGGGGCCGAGCTTGGTGTCGCGCGCCATGACCTCGAACTCCTCGATATGGATCGAGGTGAAGACGTCGTCGGCGACGATGCGCTCGGACAGAAGGATGGAGTCCTCGTAGTTGTAGCCGTTCCACGGCATGAACGCGACGAGCACGTTCCGGCCCAGGGCGAGATCGCCGAGATCGGTGGACGGGCCGTCCGCGATGATGTCGCCGCGATTGACCCGGTCGCCCATCTTCACCAGCGGGCGCTGGTTGATGCAGGTCGACTGATTGGAGCGCTGGTACTTCATCAGACGGTAGATATCGACGCCGGACCGGCCGCCCTCGAGATCTTCCGTCGCGCGGATGACGATACGCGTCGCGTCGACCTGATCGACCACGCCGCCCCGACGGGCCGCGATGGCCGCCCCGGAGTCGCGTGCCACGACGGCTTCCATGCCCGTGCCGACGAACGGCGCTTCGGCGCGCACCAGCGGCACGGCCTGACGCTGCATGTTCGAGCCCATGAGTGCACGGTTCGCGTCGTCGTTCTCAAGGAACGGGATGAGCGCGGCCGCAACCGACACGAGCTGCTTGGGACTCACGTCCATCAGGTCGACATTTTCGCGCGGCGTAATGATCACGTCGCCGGCATGACGGCAGATGACGATCTCTTCGGCAAAGCGCATGTCGTCGGTCAGCACGGCGTTCGCCTGGGCGACGTGGTGCTTGGACTCTTCCATGGCAGAGAGGTAGACGACCTCCTTCGTCACCACCCCGTCCACGACGCGGCGATACGGGCTCTCGATGAAGCCGTACTTGTTGACGCGGGCGAAGGTCGCGAGCGAGTTGATCAGGCCGATATTCGGGCCTTCCGGCGTTTCGATCGGGCAGATACGGCCATAGTGCGTCGGGTGCACGTCGCGGACTTCGAAGCCGGCGCGCTCACGGGTCAGACCGCCGGGGCCGAGCGCCGAAAGACGACGCTTGTGCGTGATCTCGGAGAGCGGGTTGGTCTGGTCCATGAACTGCGACAGCTGGGACGAGCCGAAAAACTCGCGCACGGCTGCGGCCGCCGGCTTGGCGTTGATCAGGTCCTGCGGCATGACCGTGTCGATCTCGACCGAGCTCATGCGCTCCTTGATCGCGCGCTCCATGCGCAGCAGGCCGACGCGATACTGATTTTCCATCAGCTCGCCCACCGAACGCACGCGGCGATTACCGAGATTGTCGATGTCGTCGATCTCGCCCTTGCCGTCGCGAAGGTCCACGAGCGTGCGCACCACCGCAAGGATGTCTTCCTTGCGGAGCACGCGCACCGTGTCCTCGGCCGCCACGTCGAGGCGCATGTTCATCTTCACGCGGCCGACCGCGGAAAGGTCGTAGCGCTCGGAATCGAAGAACAGCGACTGGAACATGGCCTCGGCCGTGTCCATCGTCGGGGGCTCGCCCGGGCGCATGACGCGGTAGATGTCGAACAGCGCGTCCTGGCGGTTCTCGTTCTTGTCGGCCGCCAGCGTGTTGCGGATGTAGCCGCCGACCGTGACATGGTCGATGTCGAGAACCGAGATCTCCTCGTGCCCTGCGTCGAGCAGAACCTTCAGCGTCTTCTCGTCGATCTCGTCGCCGGCTTCGAGATAGATCTCGCCCGTTCCGTAGTTGACGATGTCCTCGGCCAGATAGTTGCCGTAGAGGTCTTCCTCGGTCGCCCGCAGGGCAACGACGCCCCGCTCCTTCATCTGGCGAGCCTGGCGCGCGGTGACCTTCTTTCCGGCTTCCACCAGCACTTCGCCCGAGTCCGCATCGACGAGGTCGGTCAGCGTCTTCTGGCCGCGCACGCGCTCGACCGAGAACGGGATCCGCCAGCCCTGCTTGCCCTTCTCGAACTTCACCACATTGTAGAAGGTCGAGAGGATTTCCTCGCCGTCCATACCGAGCGCCATGAGAAGCGACGTCACGGGAATCTTGCGGCGACGGTCGATGCGCGCGAACACGATGTCCTTGGCGTCGAACTCGATGTCGAGCCAGGACCCGCGATAGGGGATCACGCGCGCGGCGAAGAGCAGCTTGCCCGACGAGTGCGACTTGCCCTTGTCATGGTCGAAGAAGACGCCCGGCGAGCGGTGCATCTGCGAAACGATCACGCGCTCGGTGCCGTTGACGATGAACGTGCCGTTCATGGTCATCAGCGGCATGTCGCCCATGTAGACGTCCTGCTCCTTGATGTCCTTGATGGACTTGGAGCCGGTATCCTCGTCGACATCGAACACGATGAGGCGCAGCGTCACCTTCAGCGGCGCGGCATAGGTCAGGTCGCGCTGACGGCACTCGTCGACGTCGAACTTCGGCTGCTCGAACTCGTACTTGACGAATTCCAGCATCGAATGGCCGGCGAAGTCGGAAATCGGGAAGACGGAGCGGAAGACGGCCTGGAGCCCCTCTTCGGGGCGTCCGCCCTCGGGCTCGTCCACCATGAGGAATTGATCGTAGGAGGCCTTCTGAACCTCGATCAGGTTGGGCATTTCGGCGACTTCGGGGATCGACCCGAAAAACTTGCGTACGCGCCTGCGACCGCTAAACGTCGTCGTCTGAGACATCGTCGCTCCTTGCTCTCGTCAGTGCCCTTGACCGAAGGGCTGAACTCTTCTGTCCTCCCGCCGGGGAGGAACGCCTGTCGCGGTGGGCCCGCCGCGCGGCGTCAGACATGGGGGACTGCCGGCCAGTCCAGGTCTCCGGAGGGCCGAGGCGGCCTTCGGGAGACATGCACCGTGCGGCACGGGATGCCGCGAGCACGGAAGGCGGAACGGCAAAATGCCGCCCCGCCCGCCAGTTTTATCAGCAAGACGCCAAGTGGCGGTCTTACTTGACGTCGACCTTCGCGCCAGCCTTCTCGAGCTGGTCCTTGATCTTGGCAGCTTCGTCCTTGGAGACGGCTTCCTTGACCGGCTTCGGAGCGCCGTCGACGAGGTCCTTGGCTTCCTTGAGGCCGAGGCCCGTGATCGCACGGACTTCCTTGATGACGTTGATCTTGTTCGCGCCGGCTTCGGCGAGGATCACGTCGAACTCGGTCTTCTCTTCCACTTCGGCAACCGGGCCAGCGCCACCGGCGGCGGCAACGGCGACAGGAGCGGCGGCGGAGACGCCCCACTTCTCTTCGAGCATCTTCGAGAGCTCGGCGGCCTCGAGGACGGTCAGGCTCGACAGGTCATCAACGATCTTGGCGAGATCAGCCATGGGTGTATTCCTTTATGGTTCGAATGTTCTGAATGCAGCGAGGAACAAGCCTCACGCCGCCTCGTCCTTCTTGGCATAGGCCGCGAAAACGCGCGCGAGCTGAGCCGCGGGCGCTGCAACGACGGCTGCGATGCGGGTCGCCGGCGTCTGGATCATGCCCAGCAGCTTTCCGCGCAGTTCGTCGAGCGACGGAAGGGCGGCCAAAGCCTTGACCCCTTCCGCATCGAGGGCCGTGGTGCCCATCGCACCGCCGAGGATCACGAGCTTGTCGTTGCCCTTGGCGAAGTCGTTGGCCACCTTCGGAGCCGCGATCGGATCGGCGGAGTATGCGATCAGGGTCTGACCCTGAAACAATCCGTCGATCTTCTCGGCATCCGTGCCTTGAAGAGCGATTTGGGCGAGACGGTTCTTCGCGACTTTGACGGTTCCACCCTGCGCACGCATCTTCGTACGAAGATCGTTCATCTGCGCGACGGTGAGACCGGCATAGCGAGCCACCACGATCGAGCCGGAAGCCTTGAAGGCTCCGTTCAGCTCGGTGACGAACTCGCGCTTTTCCGCTCTGTCCACTGCCACTCTCCAGTTGGACCCTACCCTTGCAGGCAAGGTCCGGTTGCCGTTTGCCGTTCGGCGAACCGAACGACGCTCGAGGATCCTGTCCCCTTGGCTTCCCTGGATCCGCATGGGAACCGTAGACAACACAAGGCATTCAGAGGTTCGAACCGAAGGTCTTGGCCGGAGCCAACGAATTCGGATCTTTCCCCGTCTCATGCAGGCCGGAGGATTAAGACAGGCCGGACAAGTCCGAACCGTCGCCCGCAATCTTGGACAGGAAGCAAGGCCCGGGGGCCTTGCCCATCCGAACCGCCGAAGCGGTTCGAGATTCAGATGGAAGCCCCGATATGACTCAAGGGACTTCCGATTTCAATCATGCGCTCGGACGAACCGTGGCGGGATCGATCTTGATGCCGGGGCCCATGGTCGAGGAGACCGCGATGCGCTGGACATAGTTGCCCTTGGCGCCCGAGGGCTTCGCCTTGGTAACCGCGTCCGCGAACGCGCGGATGTTCTCGAGCAGGGCGTCGGAGCCGAACGAGGCCTTGCCGATGCCGGCGTGCACGATGCCTGCCTTCTCGACACGGAACTCGACCGCACCGCCCTTCGACGCCTTGACGGCGGCGGCGACGTCCATGGTCACGGTGCCAACGCGCGGGTTCGGCATCAGGCCGCGCGGGCCAAGAACCTTACCGAGACGGCCGACGAGGCCCATCATGTCCGGGGTCGCGATGGCGCGATCGAAGTCGATCTGGCCACCCTGGACCTGCTCGACGAGATCTTCCGCACCAACGATGTCGGCGCCGGCGGCGCGCGCTTCGTCGGCCTTGGCGCCGCGCGCGAAGACCGCGACGCGGACCGTGCGGCCCGTGCCGTTCGGCAGGTTGACGACGCCGCGGACCATCTGGTCGGCGTGACGGGGATCGACGCCGAGATTCATGGCGACTTCGATCGTCTCGTCGAACTTGGCGGTGGCGCGCTCCTTCAGGAGCGTGATCGCCTCGGCGAGATCATAGAGCTTCTCGCGGTCGATGCCCTCGCGGGCCTTCGCAGTGCGCTTTGCAATCTTGGCCATCGGTTCAGCCCACCACTTCCAGACCCATGGAACGCGCGGAGCCCATGACCATCGCCATGGCGGCATCGACGTCGTTCGCGTTCAAATCCTTCATCTTCTTCTCGGCGATCTCGCGGACCTGAGCCTGCGTGACCGAGCCAGCCTTGACCTTGCCGGGCTCCTTCGAGCCGCTGGTCAGGCCCGCCGCCTTCTTGAGGAAGAAGCTCACCGGAGCCGTCTTCATCACGAAGGTGAAGGACTTGTCGACGAAGTAGGTGATCACCACCGGAACCGGCGACCCCTTCTCCATCTCCTGGGTCTGCGCGTTGAACGCCTTGCAGAATTCCATGATGTTGATGCCGCGCTGGCCGAGGGCGGGACCGATCGGGGGCGACGGGGTCGCCGAACCGGCCTTGACCTGCAGCTTGAGCTGGCCTGCTACTTTCTTAGCCATAAGCTTCTGCCTTTTCGTTGCGCCGGAGAACCGGCCTTTGAACCCTCAGGCCCAGTGCAGATGTGCGGTTCGGATCTTGACGCGCCGGCTCAGCCTGCCTCACCTTCCGCACGTTTGGACCCTCGCTTGGAGGGCCCTTGCGATCAGATCTTTTCGACCTGACCGAATTCGAGATCCACTGGCGTCGCACGGCCGAAGATCGAAACTTCGACCTTGAGGCGGGACCGCTCGTGATCGACTTCCTGAACCACGCCGTTGAACGAGGCAAAAGGACCGTCCGAAACCCGGATCTGTTCGCCGACATCGTAGGAGACCGACGACTTCGGGCGCTCGACACCTTCCTGAACCTGGCTCAGGATATGAGTGGCTTCGGCTTCCGAGATCGGAACCGGCCGATTGTCCGGCCCAAGGAAACCCGTGACCTTCGGCGTGTTCTTGATGAGCGAGAACACCTGATCGGTCAGCTCGGCCTTCACCAGGACGTAGCCCGGGAAGAACTTGCGCTCGGAATCGACCTTCCTGCCGCGACGCACTTCCGTCACCTTTTCGGTCGGAACGAGGATCTTCTCGAACTTGTCCGAAAGCCCCTTCTGACGCGCCTGTTCCTCGATGGATTCGGCGACCTTCTTCTCGAAGTTCGAATAGGCGTGGACGATGTACCAGCGAGCGGCCATGAAATTCCTGCGATAAAGTCTTTTAGCGCCCGGCGCTCATAACGGCGCCGACACCATATCCGATCGCCTGATCGGCGACGAAAAGAAAGGTCGCGGCGAACGCGACCATGACGAAAACCATCACGGTCGAAATCATCGTTTCGCGGCGCGTCGGCCAAGTCACCTTGGAGACTTCGGTCCGCACCTGCTGCAGAAACGTGAAAGGATTTGTCTTAGTGGCCATGCACCGCTCACGGCAGAAGGCGCGAAAAGCTGGCTAGCCAGCCCTGCGCGCCGCGCGTCTGTTAAAAACTACATAAACCGACCCGAAGCGATTCACAAGGGGCTCTAGGTCAATTCGTGGAAAAGGAAACTGGCAGGGGCAGCAGGGCTCGAACCTGCGACCTGCGGTTTTGGAGACCGCCGCTCTACCAACTGAGCTATACCCCTGCGGGCGCTATCGCGGATTTCCGAATAGCCAGATCGTCGGTGATTTGCAAGCCCTATTGCTGCGCCTTGCTCTCGGCCAGCTTGGCCTTGCGCGTTTTCGGCTTCAACCGGCGCAGGAGCATGTCGAAGCGCCTTTGCGGCCGGGTCAGCTTCAAAAGATCGTCGATCGCGAGATTGGCCCCTTCCAGCCGCTCCGCCAGGACCTCCGCCGCGACATTCGACACCTCGCCCGCAGAGAACTGCGGGAAGCGGCGTGTGACCGCGCCCAGGAGATCATCCGCCACCGCGCCGGTCGTCCCCAAGCGACCAGAGCGCAGCAGGAGGCGCAGCACGATCTGCTCGAAGGTCCAGTCATGGTCGGCGAAGAGCTTCCACTTGGCGCTGCGCCGCGCGGTGAATCCGGCCAGAATCACACGCGAGTTCGGCGCGGCCTCCAAGAGGAAGAGCGCGAGCGCAAACCCGCTGGTCGCCAGATGCGTTGGCGGATAGAAGCCCGCGAGATCGGGGGCGAGATCGAGATGGCCGACCGGCTCGAAGATGCCGAACTCGGCAGGCGCGCTGAAACGCTCACTCTCCCCTGCCCTCAAATTGCAGATGCCATGGAAGCGTGGCGATCGCACGAGGCGAACGACATCGGCCACCTCGCGGCGATAGACGATATTGGCCCCCGCCGGACCGGACCGCGCGACAAGCAAGGACGGCCCGTCGAAGGGCCGATCCAGAACCTTGTAGACCTTATTGAAGAAGACGAAGAGCGCGTCGTCGCCATAGCGCTGGCGCAGCTCGTCGATATCGACCGCGTCGCTATTGGCGACCAGAAGGATCGTCGCAAACCTCCCGAAGAACGCGGGCCAGCTTGCCGCCGCCCGCTCTTCGCCCGCCAGTGGGAAACCCGCGCTCTCGCCCGCCATGCCGCTCAGGCCTTCGGCGCGCGCTGCGTGACGCTCAGCATGCGCTCGCGCATGGCGAACCATTCCTCGGCATAGTCGTCATCGCGGTATTCGTCGAAGTAAGGGCCGCCATCGGTGAAGTGAACGTTCTTGGCGGCGGGGTCGTGCTCGTATTCATTGACCAGCCAGTTCCAGCTCGCCGGCAGCTCGCCGATCTCGCTGTCGCTTTCCAGCCATTTGAACTGGTGCAATTCGAGGCCCGTGGCGGTGTTGACGAAGTCCGGCGTCAGGGCGCGGCAACGCGCATTGTTGAAGAGCATGACGCTCGACCAGTTCTTCTTCTCGTACTTGGTCTGCACCTGGCCGAGGAACTTGGTCTCGACCTTGGGCTGGTAGTCGTGCTTGACGCACATGACGGCGGCATTCTCGTCGCGCAGCGCCCAGAGTTCGGCGATGTCCGCGCGCATCAGCATGTCGCAGTCCATGAACAGGCTCCAGCCCTCGTAGCCGCTGAGATAGGGCACGAGAAAGCGCGAAAAGGAGAATTCGGTGGACTGGAGGGCGTTGCGCTCCCGCGTGAAGATCCCTTCCAGATGCGGCAGCACGATGGGCGAGAACAGGACGGGCATCGTCGCGTGTTCGATGATGCTCTGCGCGAGCACGTGATAGGCGACGACTTCCTTGGAGTCGAAGCCGACGAAGACGCGGGCGATCTCGGCATTCATGGCGGCATCCTTCCGTTGACGGCTGGGGCGTCGCGCGCGTCAAAGCCAGGGCGCAACCACCTCGGACCCAAGACTGCGGCGAGCGGAAACCCTGGCCCGTCAGCCGGGCTGAGTTTCCCAAGGCCTGCTCTAGTCCCCGCTCCCCTCGCCAAGCAAGCGAGAACGCTTCCAATCTTGGCAAGCGCCACAAACGAAAACGGGCCCCGAAGGACCCGCTCATGCTGTTCCAAAGGTTGGACAGACTTACTCGACGATGCTGGCGACGATACCGGCGCCGACGGTGCGGCCGCCTTCGCGGATGGCGAAGCGCAGCTTCTCTTCCATGGCGATCGGAACGATCAGCTTGACGTCCATCGTCACGTTGTCGCCCGGCATCACCATCTCGGTGCCCTCGGGAAGCGTCACCACGCCCGTCACGTCCGTCGTGCGGAAGTAGAACTGCGGACGGTAGTTGGTGAAGAACGGCGTGTGGCGGCCGCCCTCTTCCTTGGTCAGGATGTAGGCCTCGGCCATGAAGCGCGTGTGCGGCTTCACCGAACCCGGCTTGCAAAGAACCTGACCGCGCTCCACGCCCTCGCGATCCACGCCGCGAACCAGCGCGCCGATGTTGTCGCCCGCCTGGCCCTGGTCCAGAAGCTTGCGGAACATCTCGACGCCCGTCACCGTCGTCTTCTTGGTGTCGCGGATGCCGACGATCTCGACTTCCTCGCCCACCTTCACGATGCCGCGCTCGACGCGGCCCGTCACCACCGTGCCGCGGCCCGAGATCGAGAACACGTCTTCGATCGGCATCAGGAACGGAAGGTCGACCGGACGCTCCGGCGTCGGGATGTAGGCGTCGACTTCCTTCATCAGCGCGCGAACCGCGTTCTCGCCGATCTCCTTGTTGGAGTCTTCGAGAGCGGCCAGGGCCGAGCCCTTGACGATCGGAATGTCGTCGCCCGGGAACTCGTAGAGCGACAGAAGCTCACGCAGCTCCAGCTCGACCAGCTCGAGCAGCTCGGGATCGTCGACCTGGTCCACCTTGTTCAGGAACACCACGATCGCGGGAACGCCGACCTGACGCGCCAGCAGGATGTGCTCGCGGGTCTGCGGCATCGGGCCGTCGGCCGCCGAACACACCAGGATCGCGCCGTCCATCTGCGCCGCGCCCGTGATCATGTTCTTCACGTAGTCGGCGTGACCGGGGCAGTCGACGTGCGCGTAGTGACGGTTCTCCGTCTCGTACTCCACGTGCGCCGTCGAGATCGTGATCCCGCGCGCCTTCTCTTCCGGCGCCGCGTCGATCTGGTCGTAGGCGCGGAACTCGCCAAAATACTTCGTGATCGCAGCCGTCAGCGACGTCTTGCCATGATCGACGTGGCCGATCGTGCCAATGTTCACGTGCGGCTTGTTGCGCTCAAATTTGCTCTTGGCCATTCTTTCTACCTTGCGGAGCCTGTGAGAACCGGGCCGCGACATAACGAGTGCGATCGGGAAACACAAGCACCGGCCGAATCGCGACCCGAGGCGAAAGGTAAAAACTCCATTGAGAACGACGGCGAAAACTACGCAGAGCCGGCCCCGACGTCGGCCTTGGCGCTCAAGCGTCGGATAAACCGTGAGATCACACTTGGCGGCCGCCGTGCTTCACTGGAGACGCAACGACTGCAATCCGATCGGACAGGGCGATCGGATACGTCAGATTTATCGAAGTGGAAGAAAAGGTTCTGGAGCGGGTAGCGGGAATCGAACCCGCATATTCAGCTTGGAAGGCTGCTGCTCTACCACTGAGCTATACCCGCGTCAGAAATTCCCTGGAAAACATATGGTGGAGGGAGTTGGATTTGAACCAACGTAGGCTAAGCCAACGGATTTACAGTCCGTCCCCTTTAACCGCTCGGGCATCCCTCCATACTGCTTTCAGGGTCTGGAAGCAGGAAGCAATCGGCTGGCCGTCGCTTCGTGGGGGCCTTATGCAGCGGGTCGGCGCGCCTGTCAACACGCCATCACAAACATCCCCTATCGTTCCTGCGGCCTCTCTTTTCGGTGCCCATGGGTGGCCTTCCGCCCCGCCAAACCCGACCTTTCCTCGGGGTATCAAGGCGCCTTACCCGAGGCTTTTCGTGAAATGCCGCTATCCCTCGCTCGGCCGGATGCTCTAGAAAGCGGCATGACCGACGAGAAATATCCGACCCACACCCCCAAGGACGCGCATTACGCCAAGCTGCGGCGCGCCCATCGCGAGCGCACGCGGGGGCCCGACGCCTCCGAGCCGCACAAGAAGCCGCCCGTTCGCCCAGGCAAGTCCGGCCCGGCCGATCGTGTGCGCCTTTATGGCCTGCACACGGTCGAGGCTGCCCTGCGCAATCCCGAGCGCAAGCTCCATCGCCTCTTCGCCACGCGCAACGCGCTGAACCGACTGGAGTTGAGCGAATCGGACTTGCCCTGCCCGTTCGAACTCGTCGAGCCGCGCTTTCTCGACACGGAGCTCGGCAGCGATGCGGTTCACCAGGGCGTCATGCTGGAAGCCGATCCGCTGGGCACCAAGCGCCTGTCAGATCTTGGGGCGAGCGATCTGATTCTGGTGCTCGATCAGGTGACCGATCCGCACAATGTCGGCGCGCTTCTGCGTTCAGCCGTCGCCTTCGGCGCCGGCGCCGTCGTGACGACGAGCCGCCACTCGCCGCAGGAATCGGGCGTGCTCGCCAAATCCGCCTCCGGCGCGCTGGAGCTGATTCCCTATGTCCAGATCACCAACCTCTCGGACGCCTTGAGCGAAATCGCCTCGCTCGGCTTCCAGACGATCGGCCTCGATTCGGACGGCGAAGGCGAGTTGGAAACCTCCTTCGACGGCCAGCGAATTGCCCTTGTTCTGGGCTCGGAAGGCAAGGGCCTGCGGCAGAAGACGCGCGAGACCGTTTCAGTTCTCGCCCGCCTGGAAGTACCCGGCGCGATTCGTTCGCTCAACGTCTCCAACGCGGCGGCCGTCGCGCTCTATGCCGCGCGCCGCTTCATGACGGCCGCGCGTTCGGCCTGAATTAAACCGCTACCGGGCGGCTCGCGATCGGGCCGCCCGGTAGACATCCCCGATCGACACAAGCGAGCCGACGGGCTCCGGCTTCGCACCTTGGGAGTCCGCCTCCCCGGCGCCTCGCGCCTCCAATCGACCCAGCACCAGTCTCTCGAAGACGAGACGCCGTTCGAGCGTCTCGACCAGATGGCGCTGGCGCTCGATCCGTTTTTCCAGTCGCATGTCACTTCCACGTCAGATCCGGCCAGCCCAGCCTCTTGCGCACCCGCGCATGGGAAAAGGACTGGCTTTGTCCAGTGCTTATGTCATAGGCGAAGAGTGAACGCAGCGAGCGAGGCGCGGCGGATCGTTTCGCCTCCCGCGTGTCGCTTCGTCCTTTGCGTCGTTGGGGGAGACGATGAACGCATTTCTGCTCGTCAGTCGCGGCATAGACCGCCTTTCCGCGGGCTTCGCCGTGATCGCGGATTATCTCGTTCTCATCGCGGTTCTGGTCAGCGCCGGCAATGCGCTGCTGCGCTACACGCTGAACATCAGCACCAACGGGCTGCTCGAAGTGCAGTGGTACATGTTCGCCGCGATCGTCTTGCTGGGCGCGTCCTATACGCTGCGCATGAACGAGCATGTCCGGGTCGATCTCGTTTACTCCATGATGTCGGCGCGCGGGCGGATCCTGATCGACATCTTCGGCTTCGTGGTTCTGTTCCTGCCGGTGATCGGCTTTCTGTTCTACCTGACCTTTCCGTTCTTCTGGCGATCCTTCGTCACGGGCGAGGCGTCGATGAACGCGGGCGGGCTCATCCTCTGGCCGGCCAAGCTGACCCTGCCGCTCGGCTTCGGGCTTCTGTTCCTGCAGGGCCTGTCGGAGCTCATCAAGCGTGTGGCCGCTCTGAACGGGCTGCTGACGCTCGAGACCAAATACGAAAAGCCGCTTCAGTAATCCGGCGTCCGGGGGGACTTCTTCATGTTCGAATACGGTCCGATGCCGCCGATGATGTTCGGCGCGATGATCGTCTTTCTGCTGCTGGGCTTTCCGGTGGCTTTCACGCTCGCCGCCGTCGGAATGCTGTTCGGCGTTCTCGGCATCGTGTTCGAGCATTTCAACCCGTCTCTGCTGAACGCCCTGCCGCTGCGCTTCTACGGCGTGATCTCGAACGACCTCCTGCTCGCCATCCCTTTCTTCACCTTCATGGGCGCGATTCTGGAGCGCTGCGGCCTGGCGGAAGATCTATTGGAGGGGTCCGGCCAGCTCTTCGGGCCGATCCCTGGTGGCCTCGCCTATGCCGTGGTAATCGTCGGCGCGGTGCTCGGCGCCATCACCGGCACGGTCGCCGCCTCGGTCATCGCGATGGGCGTCGTCTCGCTGCCCGTCATGATGCGCTACGGCTACGACATGCGGATCGCGACCGGCGTCATCGCCGCCTCGGGCACGATCACGCAGGTCATCCCGCCATCTCTCGTGCTCATCATCCTGGCAGACCAGCTCGGCCGCTCGGTGGGCGACATGTATGCCGGCGCGATCGGCCCTTCGCTCCTGCAGATCGCGCTGTTCCTCGCCTTCATCTTCGTGGTCTCGAAGCTGCAGCCGCACCGCATGCCGCCGCTGCCGCCCGAGGCGCGCACCAAGAGCGGGCGCGAGCTTCTCTGGCAGGTCGCCAAGGGCATGGTGCCTTCGCTGGCGCTGATCTTCCTTGTGCTCGGCACCATGTTCATGGGCCTCGCGACGCCGACGGAAGCGGGCGCCATGGGCTCGGTCGGCGCCATCGTTCTGGCCGCCCTGCACCGCCGCCTGTCCTGGTCGCTGACCCGGCAGGCCATGGCCATGACCATGCGTCTCACCGCCATGGTGGTGTTCATCCTTATCGGCTCCACCGTCTTCAGCCTCGTGTTCCAAGGCATGGATGGCGGTCACTGGATCGAATATCTTCTGTCCCACATTCCCGGCGGGGTCGTGGGCTTCCTGATCTTCGTCAACATCTTCATCTTCTTCGTGGCGTTCTTCCTCGACTTCTTCGAGATCGCCTTCATCATCGTGCCGTTGCTGGCCCCCGTGGCGAACTCGCTGGGCATCGACCTCGTCTGGTTCGGCGTCCTTCTCTGCGTGAACATGCAGACGGCCTTCATGCACCCGCCCTTCGGCTTCGCGCTGTTCTACCTGCGCGGTATCGCGCCGCCCAACGTGAAGACCTCCGACATCTATCTCGGCGCCATTCCCTGGCTCGGCCTCCAGCTCATCCTGGTTCTGGTGCTGATCCTCTGGCCGCAGTCGGTGACCTACTTCATCAAGAAGGAAGCGGTGGTGGATCCCAGCACGATCCAGCTCAACATCCCGATGCCGGGCATGCAGAGCGCGCCGGGCGGCGCGCCCTCAGTCGGAGCTGCGCCGAGCTTCGGCCAGCCCGCCGCCCCCTCCTTCGGGCAGCCGGCGGCTCCAAGCTTCGGCGCGCCCGCTGCGCCCAGCTTCGGCCAACCGTCGGCCCCGGCAGCGCCGTCCTTCGGCCAGCCGCCATCGCCCGCCCCCACACCGGTGGCGCCCAGCTTCGGCGCCCCGACCCAGCCCTGAACGCAGAAAGCCGGCGGTCTCCCGCCGGCTTTCCAATTCGCGAAGAGGGCGCGAGCCGTCTACTTGCCCGCCGCCTGCTGCGAATAGCCGTAGGTGTCGTAGGAATATTCGGCGACGCGGAACCACTCGTAGACCTGGGACCGGAAGGTCTTCCAGGGATCGTAGATCGCCTTCCACTTCGGACTGCTCTCCGACAGCGAAGCGTAAAGCTTCATCGCCGAATCATAGGACGCATCGAGAATGTCGCGCGGCAGCGGCCGCAGCTGCACGCCCTTGCCGACGAGCGAGCGGATCGCCTGCAGGTTCTTCACGTCGTAGAGCGCCAGCATGTTGATGTTGACGGCCTTGGCGGCCGTGTCGAGCGCGGCCTTGTAGCCGGCCGGCAGAGCCTCGTAGCGCTCCTTGTTGAAGAGGAAATGCACGGTCAGCCCGCCCTCCCAGAAGGCGGGGTAATAGTAGAAGGGCGCGACCTGATAGAAGCCGAGCTTCTCGTCGTCATAGGGGCCGATCCATTCCGTCGCGTCGATCGTGCCGCGCTCCAGGGCGGGATAGATGTCGCCGCCGGCCAGCTGCTGCGGCACGACGCCGAGCGGTTCCAGCACCCGGCCGGCGAGGCCCGCGATGCGCATTTTCAGGCCCTTGAGATCAGCCACCGAATTGATTTCCTTGCGGAACCAACCGCCCATCTGAACGCCGGTGTTGCCTCCCGGCAGCGCCTTCACGCCGTAGTCGGCGAGGAACGCGTCGAACAGTTCGTTGCCGCCGCCGTGGTAGAGCCAGGCGTTCTGCTGGCGGGCGTTGAGGCCGAAGGGGATGGTCGCGCCGATGGCGAAGGTCGGGTCCTTGCCGACATAGTAATAGCAGGCGGTGTGCGCGGCCTCGACCGTGCCGCCCTGCACGGCGTCGAGCGCCTGCAACCCGGGCACCAGCTCACCGGCCGGAAACACGTCGATCTTGAACTTACCGTCCGTGATGTCGGACACGGCCTTGGCCAGAACCTCGGCGCCGCCGAAGATCGTGTCGAGCGTGTTGGGAAAGCTGGAGGTCAGGCGCCAGCGAACCTCCGGCGCGCTCTGCGCCAAGGCCGGCGCCGCCAGACCCGACCCGGCCGCGGCGGCACCTCCCGCCATGCCCGCTTGAAGAATGAATTTGCGACGATCCACGTCACGTCCTCCCTAGCTGCCCCCTCCTCGGGGTGCGGCATTCTGAGAGGACACAAGCGACGCGCGCAAGACGCGCGGCGCCTATCACGAAAGCGTGTGGAGGGGCGATCCGTCGAGCCGACCCTGCCAGGGCTCAGGCCTTACTTGCCGGCCGCCTGCTGCGAGTAGACATAGGTGTCGTTGGTGTATTCCGCGACGCGGAACCACTCGTAGACCTGCGTGCGGAACTGGCTCCAGGGATCGTACATCGCCTTCCACTTCGGGTTCGAGGCGTCGAGCTGGGAGTACAGTGTCTTCGCCGAATCATAGGCGGCGTCCAGCACGTCGCGCGGCAGCGGGCGAAGCTGAACGCCCTTGCCGACCAGCGAACGGATGGCGCGCATGTTCTTCACATCATAGTCGGCGAGCATCCGCGTGTTGCAGACGGTCGAGGCCGTCTCCAGCGCGGCGCGGTAGGTCGCGGGCAGTTCCTCCATCTTCACCTTGTTGAAGATGTAGTGGACCGTCGGGCCGGCCTCCCAGAAGGCGGGGTAATAGTAGAAGGGCGCGACCTGATAGAAGCCGAGCTTCTCGTCGTCATAGGGGCCGACGAACTCGGTGGCGTCCAGCGTGCCGCGCTCCAGCGCGGGATAGACGTCGCCGCCAGCCAGCTGCTGCGCCACGACGCCGAGCGGCGCCAGGACCTGGCCGGCGATGCCGGCAATGCGCATCTTCAGGCCCTTGAGATCGGCCAGCGAATTGATTTCCTTGCGGAACCAGCCGCCCATCTGCGTGCCCGTGTTGCCGCCGGGATGGGCGACCACGCCATAGTCGGCGAGGAAGGCGTTCACCGCCTCGTTGCCGCCGCCATTGTAGAGCCAGGCGTTCTGCTGTCGGGCGTTGAGGCCGAAGGGAATGGCCGAGCCGATGGCGAAGGTCGGGTCCTTGCCGACATAGTAATAGAGAACGGAATGGGCCGCCTCGACCGTGCCACCCTGCACGGCGTCGAGCGCCTGCAATCCGGGCACCAGCTCGCCGGCCGGAAACACGTCGATCTTGAACTTGCCGCCGGTGAGGTCCGACACGGTCTTGGCGAAGAGCTGCGAAGACCCGAACAGCGTGTCGAGCGTGTTCGGGAAGCTCGACGTCATGCGCCAGCGCAGGTTGGGCGTGCTTTGCGCGAGCGCGGGCGCCGCGAGCGTCAGGCTGGCGCCGGCCGACAAGCCGGCCGTTTGAATGAAACGACGACGATCCATGAATTCCCCCCAGGAGGCCCGCCTTCTCGCTCGAAGGCTCTGGCCGAATGCGATGCTGCTTAAGGCGTGAATGATGCGAAGGCTCGGCCGTGGACGCAAGGCACGAGACCGTCTCGGCCTCCCCCCGCCCCCGCGTTTCGAGACTTCCCTACACGAACTTACCCGAAACGAAAATTTAAAGGTGCAGCGCTCGCTGCAGCGTGATATCAACCGCCCCGGTCGCCGGCTTAGCTCAGCTGGTAGAGCACCTGATTTGTAATCAGGGGGTCGCGGGTTCGAGCCCTGCAGCCGGCACCATTCCTCCTTCCGATCCTCGATTTATGCGCTCATTGATAGCGCGCTCCGTCTCGTCTCAGGCGAGTTGCGGGCGCCGCGATGGCGCGAGAACGCGCTGTGCGGGAACCTCGACAAGCGCGCGGACGGCGAAAGCCAGGAGACCGACGACGAGCAGGGCCGTAAGAATGGAGAGCGAAGCAGAGACGCCCGCCTGTTGAAGCTGTCGGATCACGAAGAAGCCGATCGTCTCGTGGACGAGATAAAGGGCGTAGGACAGAGCGCCTAGACCGAGGCAGACGCGATTGTTCAGCGGACGAAGCCAGCCTTTGGCGCAGGCGAAGACGAGAGCGGCATAAAGCAGCGTCTTCGCCGGAGCCGTAAGGTCTAGCCGTTGCAGGACCGGCCATTCAGAAACGGCCGACGCCACGAAGGCAAGGCCGATGCCGAGGATGACCAGCGATGTCCCCTGCCTGCGATAAAGCCGGCAGGCGAAGAGGCCAAGCGCGAAGAGATAGGAAACTGAACGTTCAGGACGATCGAGAGGACGTCGATCGGCGTCTGCGGCGCATAGAAATTGCGCCCGGCGAAACTGAGATTCGCCGCGACGGAGAAGAGCAGCCAAGCCACCACGAAGCGATCGAAATGCCGCGCCCCGAGCCCGAAGAAGGCGCAGCCCGCCAAGGCGTAGAAGCCAATCTCGCGCGTCAAAGTCCAATAGGCGGCCTCGACATGGCCGAAGCCGATCAAGGTCGGCGCCATGGTCAGGCTGGCCAGCGCGTCCTCACCGCTGACGGACCGTGGGTTGAAGCCCGTCGCGGCGATGAGGCCGAATGTGAGAAAGAGGCAGGCGGCATAGGCGGGATAAAGGCGGGCGAAGCGAGCGCGCATGAAGGCGCCGAGACCGGCCGAGCGCTCCAGCGTCATGAGAATCACGAAGCCGCTGATGACGAAGAAGACGCGCACCGCGAAACCGCCCCAGGGCACGCTCAGCGCCGGTGGCGCGCCCAGCCAGTCGAAGCGCAGGGGATAACCGGCCGTGAAGTGGTAGAGCACCACGCTCGCCGCTGCGAGACCGCGCAAGGCATCGAGCTGCTGCAACCGAACCACCGCCATGGACCGAACGCTCCCTGCCGGCAGCCCGCATCGACGCGCCAACAGCCGGAAGCCGCGACAATGCCGCGCGGCACCGCTCCTGTCGATGACGGGCAGGCGAGAACCTCAGGTGATTCTTCTCAGGGTTGCGCCGCTTGCAGAGGATTCAATTCGAGATAAATCGCGCGCCCTGTGGTTCCGAGGCTTTCACCATGCGGCGATGCAACCCGGCCTCGGCAGGCCCGGACATGCCGTATGGCTGCGGATGGCTCGCAGTTTAACGAGTTTCTCCATTCGTCCTGCACGCGCCCCGCCCATCCTCGCCCCATGTTCGAACCGCGAATGGAGCAGACGGTGGCGAAGAAGATAAAAGCGGCGACGGCGCAAACCGCAGAGGGCGGCAAGCCTGCCAAGCGTGGCCTGTCGCGCAAGGTCAAGATCATGGCGGGCGGTGCCCTCGCCTTCGCCCTCGTGTCGGCCGCCGGCGGCACCTATCTCCTGACGCAGGCCTCCAGCCACGCGCCAGGCCGAACCGCCGAAGCCGAATCCCCCGCGAACGAGGGCATCCCCGTTCCCATGCCCGTGGTCAGCGTCGCGTCGGCGGCACAGGCCAAGCCCAGCGACTACCAGATCGTCCAGATCTTCAAGGGCGAGGCTCTCCTGGCGACGCGCGACAATCTCGTTCGCGTCAAGGTCGGCTCCTCCGCGCCCGGCATCGGGACGGTGACCGACATCCAGACCGGAACCAACGGCGGCGGCGCGGTGATCGGAACCGACGCGACGCTTCGCAGCCTCTGACGAAACCGAACCCGCAACGTTCGGACAGGCCGGCCCTCGTGCCGGCCTTTTCTATTTGCGGGTGCGGGATTTGTCCCCGCCCGGCCGGACCCGTCTTTCCCGCCGAAAATTCCCGCTATATCCAGATCGATATATCGGGACGGGGAATCACGCATGTCGATTCGGGAATGGCTGGCGAAGGGTTTCGCCGCTTGTGGTCTTGAGGACGCGCGCGCCTGTCTGGCCTTCCTGAAGAGCGAGAAGCCGAAGGCCCTGTTCCGCCAGCAGGGCTTCAGCATCCTGCCGACGAACTGCTAGCGCACGCAGCGGCAGACGCGCTCATGGAACCCTGGTGGGCCTTCAGCCCGGAAGAATGGACGGCCGTGCGGCTGAGCCTTCTGGTGGCCAGCGTCGCGACGCTGGCCAGCTTGCCCTTCGGCTTGCTGGTCGCCTGGCTTCTGGCGCGGGTGCGCTTCCCCGGCAAGACGGTGCTCAACGGGATCGTCCATCTGCCGCTGGTTCTGCCGCCGGTGGTCACCGGCTATCTGCTGCTGATTCTCTTCGGTCGGCGCGGCCCGCTCGGCGCCTTCTTCGAATCCTGGTTCGGCCTCGTCTTCTCGTTTCGGTGGACCGGGGCGGCGCTGGCCTCGGCTATCATGGGCTTCCCGCTCATGGTGCGCGCCATGCGCCTGTCGCTGGAGGCGGTGGACCGCAAGCTGGAGGACGCGGGCGCAACGCTCGGCGCGAGCCCCGCTTTTGTGTTCCTCACCGTCACCCTGCCGCTGGTCGCGCCGGGAATCCTCGCGGGCATGATCCTCGCCTTCGCCAAGGCGATGGGCGAATTCGGCGCGACAATCACCTTCGTCTCCAACATTCCCGGCCAGACGCAGACCCTGCCCGCCGCAATCTACACGCTGACCCAGGTTCCCGGCGGCGACGGCGCCGCGCTGCGCCTGACGGCGCTGTCGGTGGCCCTGTCCATGGGCGCGCTCATCGCGTCGGAATGGCTGGCGGCGCGGCTCGGCCGCCGGGTCTCCGCCGCATGAGCCTCGACATCGACGTTCAGCAGCGGCTCGGCGCCTTCGATCTCGACATCCGCTTTCGCGCCGAGGGGCGGCTGACCGTCCTGTTCGGGCAATCGGGCTCGGGCAAGACGTCGCTGGTCAATCTCGTCGCCGGTCTCGCCAAGCCTGACGCGGGGCGGATCGCGATCGACGATCGCGTTCTCTGCGACACGGCGCGCGGGCTTTTCTTGCCCGCCCATCGCCGCCGCATCGGCTACGTGTTTCAGGACGCCCGGCTTTTTCCGCATCTCAGCGTGCGCCAAAATCTCCTGTTCGGCCGCTGGTTCGCGCCGAGCGCCGAGCGCCGGACGGAGCTCGAGGCGGTGGTCGATCTCCTCGGCCTGTCGGCCCTGCTCGGGCGGCGGCCCGCCGGGCTTTCGGGCGGGGAAAAGCAGCGGGTGGCGATCGGCCGGGCGCTCCTCGCCAGCCCTCGGCTTCTCCTGATGGACGAGCCGCTGGCCGCGCTGGATGAAGCGCGCAAGGCCGAGATCATCCCCTATATCGAGCGACTGCGGGACGAGGCCGGCGTGCCGATTCTCTATGTCAGCCATTCCGTGACCGAAGTGCGCCGGCTCGCCTCGCATCTCGTCATGCTGGCGAATGGCCGGGTCGTGACCGAAGGGCCTGCGCGTAGCGTCATGGACCGGCTCGATCTCTTCCCTTTGGCAGCGGATCAGGAGCCCGGCAGCGAACTCGCCGGAAGGGTCCTGTCGCACGACCGCCCCTATGGGCTGACGGCCGTCGCGCTCGCGGGAGCGGTGTTCCAGCTTCCGAGCCTCGATGCCCCGATCGGTGCGTCGCTCCGCCTTCGCATTCGGGCGCGGGACGTGATGATCGCGACACGGCCGCCAGCGGGCCTGAGCGCGCTCAACATCGCGCCGGGCCGCATCCTTTCCATCGACTCGGCGGACCCGACGAGCGCGGATCTCCGGTTGGACTGCTCGGGCGACATCGTCCTCGCCCGCATCACCCGTCGCTCGGTGGAAGAGCTGGACCTCGCCGTTGGGCGCACCGTCTTCGCCATCGTCAAGGCGGTGTCGTTTCGCCGTCTCCCCCCGAACAAACCGGCGAGTCCGCATTAGCCGCGAAGCGTCCGCGCGAACGGTGCCAGCGAGGCTTCGAACCGGATTTGGCCATCGGCGTGCAGACGCTTCATGCCGCTAAGCGCGACGACGCAGCAGGCAAGTTCCGGCACCAAGCCGAGAAGCGTTGCGAGGCGATCCAGCGCCAAACCCGTCGGCGGGGGCGCGATGGACCAGGGCGCGGTGATCTGAGCCGGCCCCGGCTCGGCAAGCAGGCGGGCCAGCCTTTCCGGCGGCAGCGCGGTCAAGGCGGCGGGCGTGAGAAGCCGCCCCGCAAAGCCAGCCGGGCGCGTGCCGTCCGCCACGAGGAGATCCACGGCGTCGATCGCGAATCCTTCACGGACCAGCAAGGGGGCGGCCTGCGCCAGCGCCGCCTCCGCCGAAACAGGACCCGCCGTCTCCAGGGTGAGAATCAGCCGACCTCTCGCGCCCTCCGGCGCGGTCGCTCCCGCGCCCGTCGCGCCGACAAGGCCCGCCCCCGCTAGGGCAAGGCCGCCGGCAAGAACGTCGCGCCGGGTCGGCTGAAACCGGCGATCCCGCTTCGTCTCCCGCATCACGCCCCCCCTTCCTCGACATGGACGACCTGCCGCAGGAGCTGCGCCCGGTCCGCCGAAGGCCCGACGAGAATTTCATAGTCTCCGGGCTCGACAGCGGGCCGGAGGTCCGGGCCGGGAAAGGCCAGCGCCGAAACGGGCAGCGCCATCACGGTGCGCGCCCGCTCGCCGGGAGCAAGGCTGAGCCGGCTGAAGCCTTTCAGTTCGAGCAGCGGCCGGGCGACGCGCGCCACGGGCTTGCGAATGAAGAGAAAGACCGTTTCCTCGGCCGGGTGCTCGCCGTCGTTGAAGAGGTCCACCGCCACCGTGATCGTGTCCCCTCGCCTCGGTCTCGGCGGCTCGACGCCGAGCGCGGAATAGGAGACGCGGCCATAGGTCAGGCCGTAGCCGAAGGCGAAGAGCGGCGTCGTCGGCAGGTCGATATATTTGCTGGTGTAGTGCCCGTCCGAGGCCGGGCGCCCGGAGGGACGCTCGCCGAAGAAGATCGGCACCTGACCGACCGAGCGCGGCCAGGTGATCGGCAGTCGGCCGGAGGGCGAGGCGCGACCGGTCAGGAGGTCGGCGACGGCATGGCCGGCCTCGCTGCCGAGAAACCAGGTGGCGAGCACCGCGCCCGCCCGCTCGAACAGCCAGGGCACCGCGAGCGGCCGGCCGGAGGACAGGAGGACAACGGTCGGCCGGCCGAGGTCCAGCACCGCGCGGGCGAAATTGGCCTGGTCCCCCGGCAGGTCGAGCCCCGTCCGGCTTGCCGCCTCGCCGCTCATGTCGCGCGCTTCGCCAATGGCGAGGATCACCAGATCGGCCTCGCGCGCCAGGGCCAGAGCGGCGTCGGGGCCCGATTCGTCGGCTTCGTCCACGCCGACGCCGCGCGCATGGCCGATATCGCAATCGGGCCGCGCGGCGCGCAGGCCATCGAGAACGGTGACGCTGTCGCGCGCCTCGCCCGCGCCCGACCAGCTGCCCATCATGTCGGTCGGCGCATCGGCCAGCGGGCCGATCAGGGCGATGCGCTGGGGCCGCTCCGATAGGGGAAGAATGTCGCCGCGATTGCGCAGGAGAACGGCGGAGCGCCGCGCGGCCTCCCGCGCCAGCTCGCGATGCGCCGCCATCAAGGGCGCCGCCCCGTCCGCGCCCAACCCGCGCATGGGATCGTCGAACAGGCCGAGCCGCTCCTTGAGCTCCAGCACGCGCCGCACGCTCGCCTCGATCTCACCGAGCGTCACCAGCCCGCGCTGCAGCGCCAGCGGCAGGCCCTGCTCGTAGGCGCCGCTCATCATGTCGATGTCGACGCCCGCCCGCAGCGCCAACGCGGCCGCTTCCGCCAGATCGGTGGCGACGCCATGCGCCACAAGCTCGGCCACGGCGTTGTAGTCGCTGATCACGACGCCCCGGAAGCCCGCTTCGCCCCGCAGCCAGCCGTCGAGAAGCGGCCCGTTGGCGGTCATCGGCACGCCGGACAGATCGGAAAAGGCGGGCATGACGGCGGCGCAGCCGGCCGCGATCGCGGCCTGGAAGGGCGGCAGGTAGGTTTCCCGCAGCGTGCGCTCGGACATGTCGGTGGAGGCATAGTCGCGGCCCGCCGACGCCGCGCCATAGGCGACGAAATGCTTGACCGTCGCGGCCACAGTGCCGCTTTCGCCAAGGCTCTCACCCTCGAAGCCGCGCACCTTGGCCGCGCCGAACAGGGACTGGACGAACGCGTCCTCGCCCGCCCCTTCCACGACCCGGCCCCAGCGCGGGTCGCGCGACACGTCGAGCATGGGCGCGAAGGTCAGGGCGACGCCGTCCGCCGCCGCCTCCCGCGCGCTGGCCCGCGCCGTCTGTTCCCAGAGCGTGGGGTCGAAGGCCGCCGCCTCGCCAAGCGGCACGGGAAACACCGTGCGATGCCCATGCACAACGTCGAAGCCGAGGATCAGCGGGATCTTGAGGCGCGACTGCTCGATCGCGACGCGCTGAATGTCGCGCACCGCGCCGGGGCCGAAGACGTTGAGGAGGCTTCCCGCCCGCCCCTCGCGCACCGCGCCGGACGCGTCGCCGCCGATGATCGGGCCGGTCACGGAAAAGCCGGCGGCCAGCATGACGAGCTGGCCGATCTTCTCGCTCAGCGTCATCTGCGACAAGAGCGCTTCGATGCGCGGTCCCGACATGGCGACGTCTCCGACAGGGGCATGGGGCCTGCTGCGATTGTGCAATCGCGAAGGCGATGGTGGCAACGCCTATCGGCCGAGGCTGCGACGAGAATGAGGCTGGCGCGCCCCGCTCGCGGGCCGGCCGGCTTGCCGGGCCGGCCTCGCAACCGCTAAGCAAGGTCTTTAGACTTCATGGAAGGTGCTGGAATGACCGTCTTCTCGGTTCGCCACAAGACGGTGTTCTATTATGCCCGCCCGGTGTCCTTCGGCGAGCATCGGCTTCTGTTTCGCCCGCGCGACAGCTACGATCAGCGCCTGATCTCGTCCACGCTGGAAATCGAGCCCAAGCCGAGCGACACGAGGTGGATTCACGACGCCTTCGGCAATTGCGTCGCGCTCTACAGCTTCGAGGGTACGGCCAAGCGCCTGTCTTTCGACGCCCGGCTGACGGTGGACCATTCCCCGCAGGCCGCGCCGGACTTCCGCATCGACCCCGAGGTGCTGACCTATCCGTTCGAATACGGCGCGGACGACCGGATCGATCTCGGCCGCACGATCGAGCGCCATTATCCCGATCCCGGCGACGAGATCGGCAAATGGGCGCGCCGCTTCCTCGCCCCGGGCGAGCGGCACACCGACACGGGCAAGCTTCTGATGACGCTGTGCTACGCGATCCGCGAAAGCTTTTCCTACGCGCGGCGGCACGAGAAGGGCACGCAGACCCCGCTCGAGACACTGATGACGCGCAAGGGGACCTGCCGGGACTTCGCGCTCTTCATGATGGAGGCGGTGCGGTCGCTCGGCTTCGCCGCGCGTTTCGTCACCGGCTATATCTACGTTCCCGACCGCGACGGTTCGGACACGCTGGGTGGCGGCGCCACCCATGCCTGGGCGCAGGTCTTCCTGCCGGGCGCCGGCTGGATCGAGTTCGACCCCACCAATGGCATCGTCGGCAACAGGGATTTGATCCGCGTCGCCGTGGTGCGGGATCCCTCGCAGGCGACGCCCCTGTCGGGCACATTCTCGGGCGCCTCCACCGACAGTCTCGGCATGAAGGTGCAAGTGAACGTCACGACGGAAGACGAAACACCTCCCTCCTTGTCCCCGGCTCATCTGCTCAACAAGGATGCAAATTTCTAAAAGACTGGAACCTGTGCAGTTTTGATGGCTTCATAGCGAAGCGGCGATCCTCGCCGTGGAACCAGGAGTATCGAATGCGGATCAGGGCCGGCTTCACGCTTGGGTATGAGTGTGCTCAGTCCACGCCCATGCTGCTCATGTTGGACATCCACCCCTCGCGGCGGCACGATCTCTTGACCGAGCAGGTCCTGCAGTTCGACCAATATGTCCAGCCGCGCAAATACACCGATGGGTTCGGCAACAGCTGCACGCGTATCGTCGCGCCGCCGGGCCTCACGCATATCACCACCAGTTTCGACATTCAGGACACGGGCGAGCCGGACGAGGTCAACTGGGGCGCGATCCAGCACGAGGTGCAGGACCTGCCGGACGAGGTGCTGGTCTACCTCCTGGGCAGCCGGTACTGCGACACGGACAAGCTCGCCAGCTTCGCCTGGAGCCAGTTCGGCTACACCGCACCGGGTTGGGGCCGGGTGCAGGCGATCTGCGACTACGTGCACAACCACATCACGTTCAACTACCAGAACGCCGATTCCACTCGCTCGGCCTATGGCGGCTGGATCGACCGGACGGGCGTGTGCCGCGACTTCGCGCATCTGGCGGTGACGCTCTGCCGCTGCATGAACGTGCCGGCGCGCTACTGCACGGGCTATCTCGGCGATATCGGCGTGAGCTTCGTTCCCTCGCCCATGGATTTCAGCGCCTGGTTCCAGGTCTATCTCGGTGGCCGCTGGTACACGTTCGACGCGCGGCACAATTTCCCGCGCATCGGCCGCATCCTCATGGCCACGGGCCGGGACGCGACGGACGTCGCCCTCTCCACCAATTTCGGCTCGGCCATCCTGTCGCGTTTCGAAGTGGTGACGGACGAGCTGGTCGGCGTTTCCTGAGCCGCCCATCGAAAGTCGTCAGCCGCCTCACGAGGCGGGAACGGCCTCATCCGCTTCGGATTGCTGCTGGGACGGCGCCCGCTCGGGCGCCCCGAAGCCTCAAAGCGAGACGGTTGGACCATGGCGGACAGCACGCACATCCAAGAGCATATGGAGATCCTGGGCTCCGACGGCGATCATGTCGGGACGGTGGACCGCGTCGAGGGCGCGCGCATCAAGCTGACGCGCACCGACCCGGCGGCCGGCGGCGAGCATCACTTCATCCATGTGGATAGCGTGGACGCGGTCGAGGACGGGAAGGTCCGGCTCAACCGGACGGGCGCCGAGGCGCGGGACGAATGGGGCGTCGAAAGCGTCGGCGGGCCGGCCAGCACCACCTTGAAGGACGAACATCGCGCGGAAGCGGGCTCGGCGAGGGTCGGCCCATGAGACAGGCTTTCCACGCTCGCCGAGTGAACCTCGCCTCCACCCTGTTGGCCGCGACGCTCCTCTCCGCCGCCCCCGCGGCCCTGGCGCAGACAGCGGCGCCAGCCGCCGCGCCCAAGCTGGAAAAGCTCGCCGACTTTCCGCATCAGGTGACCGGCGTGACGGTGGCCGAGGACGGCCGCGTCTTCGTCAACTTCCCGCGCTGGACGGAGGATTCGCCGGTTTCCGTTGCCGAACTGACCAAAGCCGGCACACTGAAACCCTATCCCAGCGACGATTGGAACGCTTGGCGCAACGCCAAGAAGGACGAGATGGACCCGGCCAACCATTGGGTCTGCGTCCAAAGCGTCGTGGCGGACGGGCGCGGCCATGTCTGGGTGTTGGACGCCGCCGCGCCCGCGCAGGCGCTGCTCGTGCCGGGCGGGCCGAAGCTGGTGCGGGTCGATCTCGCCACCAACAAGGTCGGCCAGACCATCGCATTCGACGAGACGGCGGCGCCCCAAGGCTCCTATCTCAACGACGTTCGTTTCTCGCCGGACGGACGCCACGCCTTCATCACCGATTCGGGCGCCAAGGGTGCGCTTCTCGTGGTCGACCTCGAAAGCGGCAAGACAAAGCGCGTGCTCGACGGACACCCTTCGACGCAGGTCGAGAAAGGCCTCACCGTGAAAGCCGACGGCAAGCCGCTGCGCCGGCCGGACGGGCGCGGCGTCGAGTTCTCGGCGGACGGCATCGCCCTTTCGAAGGACGGGAAGCATCTCTACTGGCAGGCGATCAAGGGCAAGACGCTCTATCGCATCCCGACCGAAACGCTGGTCGGAGCAGGTCTCAAGGGCGAGGACGTGTCCAGCGCGGTGGAGCCCTTCGGCGAGAACGGCGTCGCCGACGGCCTTCTGATCGGGCGCGAAAGCGGCGCGATGTATGTTACCGCGCCGGAAGAGGACGCGGTGAAGCGGCGCGACCTCGCCGCCGGCCCGGCGGCCAAGCCGGAAATCCTGGTGAAGGACGACCGTCTGCGCTGGCCGGACACGTTCAGCGAAGCAACGGACGGTTCGATCTACGTCACGACCTCGCACATTCAGGACTCCGCCTTCTTCAAGCCGGACGCGCCCGCCAGCCTGCCGACACAGCTCTGGCGCATCAGCTTCGGCAAGTAGACATGATATGCGAGGGGCCGGTCAAACGCCGGCCTCTCGCCCTCCAAGCCTCTTCTCACGCCCTTGTAGGCGCAATAGAAAAGCGGCGCCGCGCTTGCAGCTAGGGCGCGCAAGCGGCATGGAGACGGCACGAGTGATTTTCGGCCGCGCTGTGATCGCGGCCCTTGAGACCACAGAGGCTGAATTCATGAGCGCCGCAACGGACCTGACGCAGGCTGCGTCCGCCGTGCCGACCGGCTATGCCGCCCGTCGCACCTTCGCCATCATCTCCCACCCCGACGCCGGCAAGACAACGCTGACCGAGAAGCTGCTCCTGGCCGGCGGCGCCATCAACATGGCGGGCGCCGTGAAGGCGCGCGGCGAGAACCGGCGTGCCCGGTCCGACTGGATGGAAATCGAGCAGTCGCGCGGCATCTCCGTCACCTCCTCGGTGATGACGTTCGAGCGCGAGGGCATCACCTTCAACCTGCTCGACACGCCGGGCCACAGCGACTTCTCGGAAGACACCTATCGCACGCTCACCGCCGTCGACAGCGCCATCATGGTGGTGGACGCGGCCAAGGGCATCGAGTCGCAGACGCGCAAGCTCTTCGAGATCTGCCGCCTGCGCGACATTCCCATCATCACCTTCGTCAACAAGGTGGACCGCGAAGGCCGCAGCCCGTTCGAAGTCCTGGACGAGATCGAGGAAGCGCTGGCGCTCACCGTCTCGCCGCAGGTCTGGCCGGTCGGCATGGGGACGGACTTCCAGGGTTGCTACGACTTCGCCCATGACGAGTTCATCTACTCCAAGACACGCGCCAACGGCCCTTGTGACAGCTTGAAGAAGGTCGATGGGCTCACCGACCCGGCCTTTACCTCGATGATCGCGCCCCACGTGCTGGAGCGCTTCGCGGAAGAAGCGGAGCTGGCGCGCGAGGGTTACGCCAGCTTCGACGTCGAGGCCTATCGGCAGGGTCACCTGACGCCTGTCGTGTTCGGCAGCGCGCTGCGCGACTTCTCTGTGGACCAGCTCCTGCGCATCGTGGCGCGCTTCGCCCCGCCGCCGCGCCCGCAGCCCTCCGACAAGGGGCCGGTGGCGCCGACCACCGACGAGGTCTCGGCCTTCGTGTTCAAGGTCCAGGCTAATATGGACCCGAACCACCGGGACCGCGTCGCGTTCGTTCGCTTCTGCTCCGGCCATTTCAAACGCGGCATGAAGCTGAACCATGTTCGCTCGGGCAAGCCGCTGGCGGTCAACAATCCCATCTACTTCTTCGCGCAGGAGCGCGCGCTGACGGAGGAAGCCTTTGCCGGCGACGTGATCGGCATTCCCAACCACGGCACGCTGCGCGTCGGCGACACGCTGACCGAGGGCGCGGCTTTCCGCTTCACCGGCCTGCCCTCCTTCGCGCCCGAGGTCATGCGCCGTGTGCGGCTGGAAGACACGATGCGCATGAAGCAGCTGCGCCGCGCGCTGGAGGATCTGGCGGAAGAGGGTCTGGTGCAGGTCTTCAAGCCGATGTTCGGCTCGAACTGGATCGTAGGAGTCGTCGGCCCGCTGCAGCTCGACGTTCTCGCCTCGCGCATCCGGGGCGAATACAAGACCGACATCGGCTTCGAGACCGTACCGTACGCCACGGCGCGCTGGATCTCCTCGCCCGACGAGCGCAAGCTCAAGGACTTCATGAAAGACAACACGATGAGCATCGCGCTCGACCGCGACGAGCGGCCCGTGTTTCTGCCCAAAAGCGACTGGGAGCTCCGCTACGCCCGAGAGCGCAACCCCGACATCTCGTTCGACGAAACGCGCGAGCTGGTCTCCGTCTGAATGGGCCGAGCGGTACCGTCGGGGGTGACGGATTGTTTCCTCCCGGCGGCGTTGACCGATCGCTGCTGCGTCGCGACATTCCGCGCAGCAAAAACCCGCTCCCGGGTAGATCCAAGAGGTTCGAGATGAAACAGGTCGCCGTTCTCGTCGGCTCGCTCCGCAAGGACTCCATCAACCGCAAGTTCGCCGAAGCGCTGGGCAAGCTGGCCGCCGGGCGTCTGGAATTCCGCTTCGTCGAACTCGGCGACGTGCCGATGTACAATGACGACCTGTTCGAGAACCTGCCGGCCTCCATCACGCGGCTGAAGAACGACATCGCCTCGGCCGACGCCGTGCTCTTCGTTTCGCCGGAATACAACCGCTCCTTCCCGGCCGTGCTCAAGAACGCCATCGACTGGGGCACCCGCCCTTATGGGCAGAATTCGTTCGCGGCCAAGCCCGGCGGTCTCGTCGGCACCTCACCCGGCGCGGCCGGCGGGGCGGCGGGCCAGAACCATCTGAAAAGCGTCCTCAACGTTGTGGACGTGGTGCTGATGGGCCAGCCCGAGGTCTATTTCCAGTACAAGCCCGAACTCTTCGCGGAAGACGGCTCGGTCAAGGACGAGGCCACCAAGGCGTTCCTGGAAGCCTACATCTCCCGCTTCGTGCAGTGGATCGAGCGCACGTCCGAGCCCAAGACCTCGGCCCAGGCCGACGCGGCCTGAGCTTGGTTCTCGGCCGGTCTCCTAGCCGAGATCGGCCGATGTGATTCGCATGATGCCGCGTGCGTCCATCTCGGCATGGGCGCGCGCCAGCGATCCACCCAGATCGATGCCGCGGCAGGCATCCTCGACCAGAACCACGTCCAGCCCCGCCTCGCGCGCGTCGTAACCCGTCCAGGCGACGCAGAAATCCGTGGCGAGGCCGCAAAGAAAGACGCGGCCGACGCCGAGATCCCGGAGATAGCCGGCAAGGCCGGTCGGCGTCGTGCGATCCGCTTCGCGGAAGCCGGAATAGCTGTCCACCGCAGGGTTCAGGCCCTTGCGGATGACCGCGCGCGCGTGGGGAATGTCGAGGCCGGGATGGAAGGCCGCGCCATCCGTGCCCTGGACGCAATGGTCGGGCCAGAGAACCTGCGTGCCGTAGCTCAGCTCCACCGTCTCGAATGGCGCCTCGCCATGCGTCGAGGCGAAGGAGGCGTGGCCGGCGGGGTGCCAGTCCTGCGTCAGCACCACATTCCGGAAGCGCCGCGCCAGCGTATTGGCAAGCGGCACCACCGCATCGCCCTCCACGACAGCCAGCGCGCCGCCGGGGCAGAAGTCGTTCTGCACATCCACCACCACCAGCGCGTTCTGGTCGCTTACCGTCAGGCCCATGGAATCGTCCCCTTGATCGTTGTGCCGAGCTAATCGCCTCGCCCCTCGCCTGCCAAGGGACTTGTCGGCGGGGTTCAGGAACGATCTCTCGCCTTCGTCGGTTCGAATCCGACACGCGCTGGAAAGGTAGCCCCGATGAAATGGACCCTTCTCATGGCGTCATTGATCTTGATGGCGGGTCTTTCCACGGCCTCCGCCCAAAGCGATCTCGACGCGCTTCGATGGAAGAATCGCATCCTGGTTCTCTTCGCGCCCTCGGCCGACGATCCCGCCTTCGTTCGCCAGAGCCGCACGCTCCTGGCCGACCGCGAGGCGCTAGCCGAGCGCGAGCTCGTGGTTCTCGGTGTTGCGGGCGACCGGGTGGAGACCCTGTACGGCGACCCGAAGGCTCGGCACGAAGCCGCCGCACTGCGCCGCCATTTCGGCCAGGCCGCCGCGTCGCCTTTCGAGGCGATCCTGATCGGCAAGGACGGCGGCGTGAAATGGCGGCGGGACGCGCCCTTCGACATCGGCGGTCTCAATGCGGTGATCGACGCGATGCCGATGCGGCGCGCCCTGCGCTGAGGTTCATCCCTTCCGCTTCTTCTTCTCCCGCTCCACCATGCGCTCGTACTGCTCGACCAGCTTCGGGTCGGCGGGCTTGGGCGAGAGATCGACGCCCTCCGACAAGCGGTCGGCGATCGTGCCGAGCGCCTCGATCCGGGCGAAGCGCTTGTCGTTGGCCGGCACCACCAGCCAGGGCGCGGAGCGGCTGGAGGTGCGCTCCAGCATCTCGTTGGCGGCGTCTTCGTACTCGCCCCATTTGTCGCGGTTGCGGAAATCCTCGTAGGAGAGCTTCCAACGCTTCAGCGGGTCCTCCATCCGATCCTCGAAGCGCTTCATCTGCTCGTCCTCGGTGATGAACAGAAAGAGCTTCAACACCCGCGTTCCCGCGTCCGTCAGCAGCCGCTCGAACTCGTTGATCTCGTCATAGGCCCGGCCCCATTCGGCGGGCTTGGCAAAGCCCTCCACGCGCTCCACCAGGACGCGCCCATACCACGAGCGGTCGAAGACGCAGATCTCGCCCTTGGCCGGCAGCCGCGCCCAGAAGCGCGAGAGATAGTGGTGCTGCAAATCCTGCGGCGTCGGCGCGGCGATCGGCCAGACCTTGAAGCCGCGCGGGTCCATCACGGCCGACATGCGGCGGATCGTTCCACCCTTGCCACCCGCGTCCCAGCCTTCGAACACGACCACGGCGCTGTCACCGGTGTGGAGATAGGCCTGCTGGATCTCGCGGAACTTCAGCTGGATGGCTTCCAGGCGGCTCTCGTAAACGTCCTTTTCGAGGCTCGAATCCATGTCGAGCCGGTTCAGCGGCCGGTTTGCCGACACCTCGGCGGTGTTCTCGTCCTTCGCCATCGCAGCCTTTTTCCCCTTGCTTTTGCCCGTCACTACCTAGCGCCGGCCGCCCCGCGTCCAGGGGCCTGAATCGAACCAGTCGGCAAACGAAGAGGGATCGTTGCGCACCAACATACGTTGGTAGGAAAGGCCGCGTGAGGCGGCTAGGAATTCAGGGAAACCATGCTGCAATCCGTGACGGTCGAAACGCAGGCCTCGAATGTCGATGCCCTGACGCCCCTCCATCCGCTCGGCGCGACGGCCGCCCTGATCCGCGACCGGGCGGCCGAGATCAAGACCCGCCCCCTCGTCTATGTCGCGCAGACCGTGCGCCGGGCGAAGGAGCTGATGGCGATCATCGAGGCCTTCGATCCCGGCCGACCCATGGCCTTCTTCCCGCCCTGGGACTGCCTGCCCTATGACGGAAGCTCGCCGTCGCGCTCGGTCATGGGGCAGCGCATGGGCGTTCTGCGCTGGCTGACCAACCGCGACAACAAGCCGGACATCGTTCTGACAACCGGCGAGGCGCTGCTTCACCGCGTGCCCCCTGCCCGCATCTGGTCCGGGCTGCACCGCGAGTTCCGGGTGGGCGATCCCATCGACATCGGCGAGGTCGAAGCCTTTTTGCGCGGTGTCGGCTATGTCTTCGACGACCGGGTGGACGAGCCGGGCGAGGCCGCGATCCGGGGCCGAGTGATCGACTTCTTTCCCGCCGCCTCGCCGCTGCCCTGCCGGATCGAGCACGAAGAGGGCCGCGTCACGGCCATCCGCTCCTACGACCCGGTGACCCAGCGCACGCTGGCCAGCAGCGACATGCTGATCGTCGATCCCGCGAGCGAGGTGCCCGGTGCCGCCCCACCGCCGGGCGGCGAGGCGGTGGGCCGTGAGCACTGGCTCTGCCAGCATTACGAGGGCGGGCTGGAAACGGTGTTCGACTATGTCGGAGACGCCGCGATCCTTCTGGAAGACGGCGTCGATCTGCGTGTCTCGTCCTTTCTGGAGACCGTCGCCACCGGCTTCGAGGAAGCCAGCCAGAGCAAGAACCGCCACCGGCCGCCCAAGCCCGAGCGCATGTATCTCGGTGCCGACGAATGGCAGGCAATGGTGGGCGGGCGGCTGGACGCCACCATCAACGAAGACGCGGGCGACGACGATTTCGAGCTTCCTCGCTTCGTGGCCGAAGACGCACCCTGGCGCGCGCTGGACGGTCTCCTGTCCGAGGAAGCTGCGGGTTCGACGGTCATTCTTGCGGCTCCGAACGCCGCCCTCCTGGCCGAATGGTCGCGCCGCTTCCGGCGCAATCTCGGCCGGCCCGTAAAGCTCGGCGCGACCTGGGACGGCGCGATGAAGGCCAAATCGGGCGCGACGCTCGGCCTCGTCCTGCCCGTCTCGCAAGGTTTCCGCGTGCCCGGCCACAAAGCCCTGGTCGTGACCGTTCAGGACATCGGCGGGTTGGCGGCCGTCGCCAGTCGAGCCGACCGCGCCTCGCCGCTCGTCCCGGCGGACGCGATGTTCTCGATCGGCGATGCGCTGGTGCATCTCGACCACGGGATCGGCCTGTTGGAGGGCCTGTCGGAGGTCGAGCAGGACGGCACCAAGCGCGACACGATCCGCCTTCGCTATGCCGACGACGCCACGCTTCTGGTTCCCGTGCGCGAAGTCGGCGCGCTCTGGCGCTATGGCGGCGCGGGAACGGGCGTCACGCTCGACAAGCTGAAGGGCGGCAACTGGATCGAGCGGCGCAACAAGCTGCTGCAGGCCGTTCATGCCACGGCTGAAGGGCTGGTCGCGATGGCGCGCGAAAAGGCCGAGCGCCGCTGCGCGCCCTCCAAGCCCGATCGGCGGGACTTCGAGCGCTTCTGTGGTCGTTTCCCGCACGAGCTTTCCGACGACCAAGCCTTGGCGGTCGATACCGTTCTGTCCGATCTCGCCAGCGGCAAGCCGATGGACCGGCTGGTCTGCGGCGATGTCGGCTTCGGCAAGACCGAGGTGGCGCTGCGGGCCGCCGCCGCCGTCGCGTTCGGCGGACGTCAGGTGGCGATCATCGCGCCGACCACGGTTCTGGCGCAGCAGCACGCCCGCACCGTCGCCCGTCGCTTCGCCAATTTCGGCATCGAGGTCGCGCAACTCTCCCGCCTTTCGACGCCGACCGAGGCCAAGCGCGTCAAGGCCGGGTTGGCGGACGGCTCGATCCGCGTGGTCGTCGGCACCCATGCCGTGGGCGGCAAGGGCGTCTGTTTCGCCGATCTCGGACTGATGGTGATCGATGAGGAGCAGCGCTTCGGCGCCAAGCAGAAGGCGACCCTACGCGCGCTCGGTGAGGACGCCCATCTCCTGACGCTGACGGCGACGCCTATCCCGCGCACGCTCCAGGCGAGCTTCGTCGGGCTCAACGATCTCAGCATCGTCGCGACCCCGCCGGTTTTGCGCCAGCCGATCCAGACCGTGGTGGCGCCCTTCGAGGACGACCGGGTGCGCGATGCCCTCTATCGCGAGAAGCGGCGCGGCGGCCAGAGCTTCGTCGTCTGCCCGCGCGTCGAGGACATCGAGCCCATGCGCGCCCGTCTCCAGCGCATCGCGCCGGACCTGCAGCTCGCCGTGGTCCACGGCCAGTTGCCGGCCGACGAAGTGGACGAGACCATGCTGGGCTTCACGGAAGGACAAGGCGACGTTCTTCTTGCGACCAACATCATCGAGAGCGGGCTGGACGTGCCGGCCGCCAACACGATGATCGTCTGGCATCCCGACCGGTTCGGCCTCGCCCAGCTTCACCAGCTGCGCGGACGCGTCGGCCGGGGGAGCCGGCGGGGCGTCGCCTATCTCCTGACCGAGCCGGGCCGGCCGCTGCCGCCCGAGACCGACCGCCGCCTGCGCACCCTGGAGGCGCTGAACCGCCTCGGGGCCGGCTTCGAGATCTCGGCGCGCGACATGGACCTTCGCGGCGCCGGCGAGTTGCTGGGCGAGGAGCAGGCGGGCCACCTCCAGTTCGTCGGCCTCGCGCTTTATCGCCATGTGTTGCAGCGCGCGCTGGCCGTGGCGAAGGGCGCTTCGGTGATTGACGAGTGGATGCCGGAGGTGGCGCTGGGCGTCGCCGGTCGCATCCCGGACGACTACGTGCCGGACGAGGAAACCCGGATCAATCTCTATGCCGAGATCGACCGGGCGCGCGATCGCGCCAGCCTCGAGGCGCTGGCCAGCGACATCGAGGACCGGTTCGGTAAGCCGCCCACTGCTACCCGCACGCTTCTCATGCTGGCGGAAGCGCGGGTGCGCTGCGCGGAACTCGGCATCGCCAAGCTCGCGGCCGGGCCGAAGGGCGTCGCCGCGACCTTCCGCACCAAGCCTGATGCCGAGGGCGCCCGAACCCGAAAGCTGCTGGCCGATTGGAAATGGACCGACATGAAGCTGGTCTACCCCGTCGCGACGGCCAGCGTGGCGGAGCGCTTCGAGGCGGCGACCGCGCTGTTCGACAGGGTGGACCCCGCGGAAGAATGAACCCAGCGCCCTGCCCGCCCGTGACCCGCCACCACGCGATCCCCGACGCAATCGAACGGATCGTCGCGATCGGTGACGTGCATGGACGGGCAGATTGTCTCTCGGCGCTTCTGCGGCACATGGAGGCGACCGATCGGGAAAGGGAAAAGACCGCGATCGTCCTTCTCGGCGATCTCGTGGACCGGGGCCCCGCGAGCCGGGAGGTTCTGGCGCTTGCGGCCGGCGCGCTCGGGCGCTGGCCGGACAGCGTCCTGTGCCTTGGCAATCACGACGACTGGTTTCGTCGCTTCCTGCTCGGCGATCCAGAGTTAGCGGACGGCATCGATCTCTGGCTGATGCAGGGCGGCGAGGAAACGCTTCTTTCCCTCGACGTCAATCCCGAGGCTCTCGGCCGGGCGCGCGACACGATCCGGCGGGACCATCCTGAAATTCTCGACCTGCTGGCCGCCAGCGCCATGCTCGGGACCTTTGGCGCCCTCGTCTTCGTTCATGCCGGGATCGATCCCAAACGCTCGATCGAAGCGCAGCGAAACCGCGACTGCCTGTGGATTCGCTCGCCCTTCCTCGACCATCGCGGCCCCCTGCCCGGCCTTGTCCTACACGGCCACACGCCGCAGACGCCACCGCTCGCGCATGTCACGGAAAACCGCATCTCTCTCGACACCGGTGCTTTCGCGACCGGCATCCTGACCGCCATAGATATCGACACGCGCCAAAGCGAGGCGCGGTTCTGGGCGACGCAACCGGGAAGTCTGGAGATTACGAGCGTCGAGCCACGTCTTCTGGAGCGCGGCTTCGGAACGGCGGTGGTGGCGAAGCCGGGTTCGCCCGGCGTCTATGCCCTCAGCTCCGCTCCGGCACGCCAACGATCGTCCGACGCCTGAAGCGCGAGACGCCGTTCCGCGCCAAAATCTGAGCAAAAAAAGGGGCGGCCGGAGCCGCCCAGTTTTGGCTGGAGTATCAGGCCATGAAAGAAACCTGATGCCTGTAAAGTGGTTGACCGCCGCGAAGGTTGCCAGAATCGTTACGAATCTTTCACGATCTCCCTTCGGCATTTTCCCACCGCGCCGCAACCAAGCGGGAAGCGCGACGTTATTGCACCGCTGGCAGGCTCGGCTTGCTAGGCGTGTTTCTGTCTGGCGATCGCACAGCGATACGCTCCAGCGAAGTTGAGGAGAACGACATGTTCCGCGACAAGCCTTCGACCTACGAGCGCGTGACGGACGCCTTGAGCGATATCGGCGAGCGTATCGGAGAACTCGAATCCCAGGTTGCGGACCGTCTCCACCTCCGTCCCTCCCGCACCGAGCGCGTCCGCCGCGCGGTGGAGCATGAGATCGACCGTCTCTACGGCAACACCGGCTATTCCCGCTATATTCCCGCATTCCTGAGTGGCTGGTCCCTGCCGTCGGCGAGCGAAGCCAAGTCGCAGCTCTACAAGGCACGCCGCTCGGTTGCCGACAGCGCCTCCGACGCGGGCCGCAGCTTGGCGGACGGCGCGTCCGACGCGCGCGATCGCCTTTCTTCCTACTCGCTGCCCTCGTTCTTCAGCGAGCGCGCCAGCCTCAAGGGCGGGCGTGGCTATCAGCGCGGCGTCGATTTCTTCCGCGAGCGTCCCAACACCTCGGCCGTCTTGATCGCCGGCGGCGCGATCGTTGCACTCGGCGCAGCATTCTATGTGTCGAAGAAGATCGCCGACCATGCCGAGGAGCCGGACTACGAGGTCGTGCGCCGCGACGGCGATTTGGAAGTTCGCGACTATGACGCGATGATCGTGGCCGAGACCGTGAAGACCGGCTACCACGAGAAGGCACGCCGTCGCGGGTTTGAAACGCTCTATGACTTCATCTCGTCCAACAACCGCTCGGGCAAAAAGATCGCCATGACGGTTCCGGTGCTGCAGCAGCTTTCCGAAAGCGAAGGCCGCACCAAGGGTTGGGCCGTACGCTTCATCATGCCGAAGAAGTACACCAAGGCCAGCCTGCCGACCCCGAACTCGCACGACGTGGCGATCAAGGAAGTCGACGCCAAGCGTCTGGTTTCCATCCGCTTCAGTGGCAACTTCACGGCCTCGACCGCATCGAAGAAGCTCATGACGCTCTATAACTACCTCGCGGACGAGAACCTGAAGCAGAAGGGCGACCCGATCTACGCGTTCTACAACGCGCCCTGGACGCCGGGCTTCATGCGCCGCAACGAGATCCTGATCGAAGTCGAGCGCTGAGCGCTCATCTCCTCTCATGAGAAAACGCCCGCCTTTCCCGGCGGGCGTTTTTCGTTCAGGCTACCCCTGCCGCCCTGATCCGTTCCATGCCGCCGAAGTCGTGATGCTCGATTCCCCCGCCGCCTCCACTCTGCCCCCGTCGTTTCACATAGAGGAAGATGGGCGCGCCTTTCGGCTGGATCCGCGCGATCCCCATTTCTTCGCGAACCCCTATCCGACCTATGTCGCGCTCCATCGGACCGCGCCGCTGGCCTTCTGGCACGAGGCGGGATGTCTTGCGGTCGTGTCGCATCCGCTCGTGGAGCGGGTTCTAAAGTCGCGCGATTTCGGCCGCGTCCTGTCGGAGGACGGCAGCGGCCGCGCCCCAGCGAGGGAGATCGCCGACCATCTCCGGCATTTCCAAGAGGTGGAAGCGCATTCGCTGCTCGATCTCGAAGCCCCCGCTCACACCCGTCTGCGCACGCTACTGACCCGCGCCTTCGTGTCTCGCCGGGTCGAGGCGCTGGCTCCTACGATTACGACCATTGCCCATGAGTTGATCGACCGTTTCGACCCGTCCGGCCCCGTGGAACTCGTCTCCGCCTTCGCCGAGCCGCTGCCCGTCGCCGTCATCGCCGGGTTGATCGGCGTTCCCCGCGAGGATGCCGGCCATCTCCTGCGCTGGTCGCACGCCATGGTCGCCATGTATCAGATGGGCCGCACGCCCGAAGTCGAACTGGCAGCGGATGCGGCGGCGCGCGAGTTCCGCGACTATCTCGTGGCGCTAATCGCCGAGAAGCGCCGTAAGACGGGCGACGATCTCGTCTCGGCCCTAGCGGAAGCCGAGACCGACAAGGGAAAGCTGAGCGATGCCGAACTCGTCTCGCTCGTGGTGCTGCTCCTCAACGCCGGTCATGAGGCCACGGTCCACCAGATCGGCAATGCCCTGGCCGCCTTCGCCCGGTCCGGCGTGCCGCTGGCGCCGCTGGCCGAGAACGAGCCGCTGCTGGAGCGCACGGTGGAAGAGGCTCTGCGCTTCGACACGCCGCTCCATCTCTTCCGCCGCTTCGCCCTTCGCGACGTTGAGCTTGGCAAAACGACGCTCAAGCGCGGCGAGGAGGTCGCCCTGCTCCTGGCTGCCGCCAATCACGATCCGACGGTGTTTCCAGAGCCCGACCGGTTCGATCCGTCGCGCCCGCGCATCCCGCATGTCTCCTTTGGCGCAGGCGTGCATTTCTGCATCGGCGCGCCGCTGGCCCGGTTGGAACTGAAGCTCGCTTTTCGCTCGCTCGCGGAGCGTTATCCCGATCTCCAGCCGATCGCGCCGCCGCGCTTTCGCGACAGCTACCATTTTCGCGGTGTCGAGCGGTTGGACGTCACCCTTCAGCCTAAAGGCGAATGACGTAACGCTTGCGCGTGGTCTCCTCCACGCGCCAACGCCCCTTGAAACCGGGGCGGATGACGAAGGCGTCGCCGGGCCGCACCCGGCGCTCCGCGCCGCCCTCTTCGATCAGCACCGAGACGCCGGCGACGATCTCGCAATATTCCCATTCCGTATAGTCGATCCGCCACTCGCCCGGCGTCGATTCCCAGACCCCGGCATAGAGCCCGTTGGCCTCCTCGATGTTCCAGGTCCGATGCACGGGATTGCCCGCAACAAGCTTTTCCGGCGTGGGGCGGCTTTCCTCCGGCTCGATCCCGTCGATGTCGACAGCGAGAAAATGGGACATTGGCGAAACTCCGAAGCGCGTTGGACGAAGCGCAATCTATCAGTTCGATCCAGCGTCGGCAGAATGGAACGCGGATAGCAGGTCGGCTAAGCCGGCGGAAAACGGGACATCCAAAACAATCTAGCTTGCGGTTCCTGGATACCAAATTTACGGTATCATGAAACCTCATACCTAAACTATTGTTTTAAATATTCTTTCCGACAGAAATGCAAGTTGCCTCGCATCACCCCGCCCTTGATCTTTCCATCCGACACCGTTATGGAACCGTCATCAAGAGCGGCGCGAGCCGCCTTTTTCGTATGGCCGGGGTCAAGTCCGCGGCTGACGCGTGACTGACCCAAAGGGTAGATTTATGAAGACCTTCTCGCAGAAGTCCGAGACGGTGGTGAAGAAGTGGATCGTCATCGACGCCGAAGGGCTCGTTGTCGGCCGTCTCGCCTCTCTCGTGGCGCTTCGCCTTCGCGGCAAGCACAAGCCCACTTTCACCCCGCATGTCGATGATGGCGACAACGTCATCATCGTCAACGCGGACAAGGTCGTGTTCACGGGCAAGAAGTACCAGGACAAGACCTACTACTGGCACACCGGCTATGCCGGCGGCATCAAGGAGCGCAAGGCGCGCGACATTCTCGAGGGCCGCTTCCCGGAGCGCGTCGTCGAGAAGGCCGTCGAGCGTATGCTGCCCCGCGGCCCGCTCGGCCGTCGCCAGTTGAAGAACCTGCGCGTTTATGCCGGTGCGGCGCATCCGCATGAAGCCCAGATGCCTGAGGCGTTCGACGTCAAGGCGCTGAACTCCAAGAACTCGAGGGCTGCATAATGGCCGACCTGACCTCGCTGCAGGGCCTCGCCGCCTCCGGCGCCACGGAAGTGGCCGCTCCGGTCCATGTCCAGAAGCTCGACGCCCACGGCCGCGCCTACGCGACCGGCAAGCGTAAGGACGCGGTCGCCCGCGTCTGGGTGAAGCCCGGCTCCGGCAAGATCGTCGTCAACAACAAGGACTTCGCGGACTACTTCGCCCGCCCCGTCCTGCAGATGGTGCTCCAGCAGCCGATCGTCGCGGCTTCGCGCGATGGCCAGTTCGACATCGTCGTCACGGTTGCCGGCGGTGGTCTGTCCGGTCAGGCCGGCGCGGTGCGTCACGGCATCTCGCGCGCCCTCACCTACTACGAGCCGGGCCTTCGCGCCGTGCTCAAGAAGGGCGGCTTCCTGACCCGCGACTCGCGTACCGTCGAGCGTAAGAAGTACGGCAAGGCCAAGGCCCGCCGCTCCTTCCAGTTCTCGAAGCGTTAATCGTCTTACCGCTTCACGATCGAACGAATGGGAAAGGGCTTCGGGAAACCGAAGCCCTTTTCGTTTGTCTAACGCTGGGCAATCGAGCGACTTCAAGCTGTCGCCGACTTGTTCTATCTCTGCGCCACACGTCGAAGCAGGAATTTCATGGCCAGCCAGTCGATCGACAACGCCTTCACCGCCCCCGCCACGCTCGGGGCCGCGAGCGATCCGACCTATGCGGGCGCCCTGTCCTTCATGCGGCGGCGCTTTTCCAAGGACGTGTCGGGCTCGGACGTCACCGTCTGGGGCATCCCCTTTGATTCCGCCGTTTCGAACCGGCCGGGCGCGCGCTTCGGGCCACAGGCGTTGCGGCGCGCCTCGGCGATCTTCGACAACGACCCGCAATATCCCTTCCATGCTGACTTCTTCGAGACGCTTTCGGTCGTCGATTATGGCGACTGCCTGCTCGACTATCGGCTGCCGGAGCGGGCGCATCTCGCCATGCGCGAGCAGGCCTCGGCGCTCTTGGAGAAGACCGGCTTCCTGCTGACGCTGGGGGGCGACCATTCCATCACCTTCCCGCTTCTGCAGGCTCATGCCGCCCGGCACGGCAAGCTCAGCCTCGTGCATTTCGACGCGCATCAGGACACCTGGCCGCTGGCCACCGACACCCATGGCCGGCCGCGTGTGGACCACGGCTCCTTCGTCTCGGCCGCTCTGCGTGAGGGGTTGATCGATCCCGACAGCTCGATCCAGATCGGCATCCGCACCCATGCGCCGGAAACCGGCGGGGTGGAAATCCTGTTCGGCCATGAGGTCGAGGACCTCACCTCCGCCGAGATCGCCAAGCGGATCTACGAGCGCACCGGCGGCACCAATTGCTATCTCAGCTTCGACATCGATTGCCTCGACGTCGCCTTCGCGCCCGGCACGGGCACGCCGGTCGCGGGCGGACCGTCCAGCGCCAAGATGCTCGCGGTTCTCCATCACCTGAAGAACCTTCAGCTCGTCGGCGCCGACGTGGTGGAAGTCTCACCGCCCTACGACCACGCCGACATCACCGCCGTCGCGGGCGCGACCGTCGCCATGTATCTTCTCGGCATTCTCGCCGACAAGAAAGCCGCTGTCGCGCGCTGACCGGCGCGCCGATTCGTCCTTCGCTTCCAACATTCAACAGGTCCAGACGCTCATGAAACCGCGCATCTTCATCGACGGCGAACACGGCACCACGGGTCTCCAGATCCGCGCCCGCATGGCGGATCGCAGCGACGTGGAACTCCTGTCGATCCCGGAAGCGGAGCGGCGCAACGCCTCGCTGCGCGAGGAACTTTTGAAGGCCGCCGACATCGCTATCCTCTGCCTGCCGGACGATGCCGCGCGGGAGGCTGTGGCCTTTCTCGGTCCGGACGCCTCGACCCGGGTGATCGACACCTCGACGGCGCACCGGGTCGATCCGAACTGGGCCTATGGTTTTGCCGAACTCGCCAAGGGCCAGGGCGAGGCCATCGCCAAGGCGCGGCTGGTCGCCAATCCCGGCTGCTACCCCACGGGCGCCATCGCCCTGCTGCGCCCCTTGCGGGACGCGGGGCTCCTGCCCGAGGGCCAGCCGGCGACGGTCAATGCCGTGTCGGGCTATACCGGCGGCGGCAAGCAGATGATCGCGCAGATGGAAGACGCCGCGCGCGAGGATCACATCGCCTCGCCGCATTTCCTCTACGGGCTCGACCTCGCCCACAAGCACCTGCCCGAGATGCGCGTCTTTGGCCGGCTCGATCGCGACCCGATCTTCGCCCCCTCGGTCGGCCGCTTCGCGCAGGGCATGATCGTGCAGGTTCCCATCCATGCCGATGCGCTGAACGGCGCCAGCGCCGAGCGGCTGCGCGAAGCGCTGGCCGACCATTATGCCGGCCAGTCGATCGTGGAAGTCGCGAGTGCGGAGGAAACGGCTGGTCTCAAGCGTCTCGACCCGACGGAACTCGCCGGAACCGACGGCATGAAGCTCTTCGTCTTCGGCTCGAAGGACGGCTCGCGCTTCAATCTGGTCGCCCTGCTCGACAATCTCGGCAAGGGCGCATCAGGCGCGGCGGTTCAGAACATGGACCTGATGCTGCGGGGCTGACCCGTCAGGCGAGGGCTGGAAGGGGGTACGCCCCCTTCAGCTCCCGCGCATGGAACACGGCACTGCCGAGCACGAGGAGCGCGCCGGCCTGATGCAGCAGCGCCCAGCCGATCGGCACCTGCAGCAGCAGCGTGGTGATTCCGAGCGCAGCCTGCAGCGTCACCATGCCCGCCAGATGCGTCGCCATTTTGGCATGGCGCGAGCCGGGCGAAAGCCGCCGCGCGGCAATCGCGTGAAGCACGGCGACGGTGAACAATAGATAGGCGCCGCAGCGATGCGTGAACTGCACCGTCATCACGTTCTCGAAGAAATTGCGCCAAGCGGGTGTCATCGCTAGGAGATTGGCCGGCACGATCTGCCCGTCCATCATCGGCCAGGTGTTGAAGCTCATGCCCGCATCGAGGCCGGCCACCAATCCGCCGAGATAGATCTGGAGAAGCGCGAGCCCGACGAGCAGGGCGCCGACCTTGGCCGAATGGCCCGTCGGCGGCGGCGCGATGCGGCGCGGCGACAGACCCTTGGCTATCCAGAGCGTCGCCGAAAAGATGATGCAGGCCATGGTGAGGTGGACGGCAAGCCGATACTGGCTGACCTCCGTGCGCTCCACGAGGCCCGAGGCCACCATCCACCAGCCGATGGCGCCCTGCAGGCCGCCCAGCGCCAGAAGACCGACGAGACGGGGCTTCAGCCAGGGCTCGACGCGGCCCGCGATCCAGAAGAAGGCCAGCGGCAGTGCGAAGGCGAAGCCGACGCTGCGCGCGAGAAATCGGTGCGCCCATTCCCACCAGAAGATGGTCTGGAACTCCGACAGGCTCATGCCCTTGTTGAGGATCTGATATTGCGGGATCTGGCGGTAGAGGTCGAACTCCTCCTGCCATTCCGCCTGCGACAAGGGCGGGATCATGCCGTGGATCGGCTTCCATTCGGTGATGGACAGGCCGGATTCGGTGAGGCGCGTTGCGCCGCCGACCACGACCAGCGCCAGGATCATGGCCGCCACACAATAAAGCCAAAGCCGGATCGCGCGGCGCGATCGCACCCGGCGGTCGTGCTCGCGGGACAGGGCTTGGAGGGGGGCCTGCGTCGATACGCTCATGTCAGTCTTGAAGCGCTTGGTGAAGAAGCCGCTTCATCCCCTTGTTTTCGGCCGATCGGCTCGGCAATCTGGCCTGAGAGCAAGGCTGGTTCGCGCGATCTCGGGCCGTTGGGGCGGAGGTTTGGTCCCAAGCGCCCCACTTGGCAAGAGCCATCGCGTCGCGGCATGGTCACGCTTTGGCGCGCCCGGGGCGCGAACGGCAGGGAGGGTCGTCATGCCCATCAGACTGAAGAAGCTCGTCGGCACGCTGCTTCTGGTCGTCTTCGTCGCCGTCTATGCCGTGCTCGCGACGGCCTATGCCACGCTTTATCTCTCGGCGTCAGCGACTTACGTGCATCTGCTCTACTTCTTCGCGACCGGCATTTTGTGGATCGTCCCGGCCATGTTCGTGATCCGCTGGATGGAAGGCGGCCGGGCGCAGCGGAACGGCTAGTTCGGCCGCTGGTCGCGAACCAGAATCATGTCGGCGAAGCCCTTGGCTTTGAGCTGGCTGGTCGCCGCTTCGATTTCCCGCTCCGAGCACCCCTCCACCCAGACGAGAAGCGCCGCTTCGGGGTCGAGAATGGCGCCCAGGAACGGCGCGTCGATGCGGCCGCAGTCGATCACCAGCGTCTCGTAGCTGCGCTCCATGAAGTCGAGCGCATGGCGTCGCTCGCTCCAGAGGCCGGGGCGGCTTTCGTCGTCCAGCCGATGGCCGCTGGCGACGATCTCGGCACCGGTCGCAAAGTCGCGCCGGGCGATCTCGGCAAAATTGGCGTCGCCCCGCGCGAGGTCGAACAGGCCTCGCGTGTCGGCCGGCAGGCCCATAGCGCGCGCGCCATCCTGCGCTTCGGAAAGATCGACCACCAGGACAGAGCGGCCGCGAAGCGCCAGACGCCGCCCGATATCGACGCCGAGCGTGCGCGTGTCGGCGCTTGCGGCCGAGACCACCACCGCGCGCGCGACCGCGCTGAACTTCAGCGCTTCGATCACGTCATCCACCATCGCGACGTCGGGATGGCCGGGTATCTCGGGTGCGGGCACTGGCTCCAGCGGAAGGCCGACCGACCCAGTCGCATCCTTCCCCTTCATCCGCCGCAACGGCATCGCCAGCGCGACGAAAAAGGCCGAGCCGAGAAATCCGACGACGCCGCCGGCAAGGGCAGCGGGCCAGAGCGACAGGGAGCGCGTCGTGAGCGGCAGAACCTTCTGGCGAATGGCCGGCGCCCCTGCCGAGGCGGGCTCGGGCGGAGGCTGGAAGGCCGGCGTTGCCAGGGCGGAGAGAACCTCAGCCTCGTCTCGCAGGCGCGCGAGATCGGCGCGGGCCGAAACCAGCGCACTAAAAAGGTCGGCTCGCTCCCGAGCGCGCTCGGCGGCCGTCTGTTGCGGGGTCGTGGGCTGCGCGACTGGCGCAGGCTTTTGTTCCGTTAACAGGCGCAGGGCCGCCGCGTTGGCGTCGCGCTGCGCCTCCAGCTGCGTTAGGAGCGTGTCGTGCCGCGTGGCGATCTCGCTATCGAGCTGTTGCAGACGCAGGCGGACGATGCGAACCCGGGGATGATCCGCGTTCAAGCTCGCGGCCAGTTCCTCGGCTCGGGGGCGAAGGCCGCGACGCTCGCGCATCAGAGCGCGCCAAGCGTCCCATCCACCCCAGCTTCCCGGCATGTCCTTCTGTTCGTCATCGCCCTCGACGGCGGCGATGGCGGCGTCCAATTCCGCGCGCCGGCTTTCGAGCGCCGCCTTCTGGCTGGGGTCCAGCAGCACGGGCGGGCTCGCACTGACGACCGGCTCCGCGGAAGGCGCAGGCCTGGCGTCGAAATCGGCGAGCTGCCGCTCCGCGTCAGTCACGCGCGCCTCGGCCCGCGCCAAGCGCCCGTCTATGTCGGCGTCCGCGACGGGAGGGGCTGGGGGCGGGCTCGCGGGCTCGACCTGTCGCGCCGGCTTGGGAGCTCGCGCCAGAAGCTGATCGGCGATGAATTGAACGCGGACCCGCGCCTGATCCGCGCTCGGTGCCTCCGCCCAGACCACACTCTTCGTTCCCGACAGGACCTGAATGCCGGTTCGCCGGCTCGCCGCCCCTTCCAGCGGCCCACGCGGCTGACCGACGAGGTCGAGAAGCGATCGCGACCCGTCCGCGCCGCGCTCCAACGTCAGGCCGGGTCCCGTGTCGAGACCGGGCTCGCGATCGGCGATCACCTGGATCTCGGCGGCCGTCCAGCTCGGCAGCGGCCCTCCCTCGGCGCTCATTTCGATACGCGCCCGGTGCACGGGGGGAACGAGCGACACTGCGAACGAGGCCGCCGCGCCGGAGAGCAAGGTCGCCGACGCGACGATGGCAAGCCGCCGTCCGATGGGCATCGGCCGCTTGTCTTCGCTCTGCGCTGGCATGACCCATTCCGGAGACATGGCTCGTTCTTCTTCTCAAGACTCGGCGCCCGAGGGCGCACCTGTTTCCTGCGGTTACGAGGGAAGGATACGGGGTTGGGCCGGCAGCACAAGGCACGGGCACATTTACGAGTGTTTAACCCTAATTCGAGATTGTGGGCGACAGAGTTCGGCCTGCTTCAGGCAATGGAAACATCTTGCGGAGTGGGAACGAATGCGCGCCGGGTTTGTGACACTCGCTTTGGTCGGTGCGGTCCTGTCCGGCTGCGTCACGGCCGCCCCGCCCGCGCCCGCCTTCCATGCCATGCTGAACCAGCCCTACAAGCTGGATGCGGGCGACCGGCTGCGCGTCACCGTGTTCGAGCAGGACAATCTCTCCGGCACCTATGCCGTGGACAAGTCGGGCTATCTCTCCCTGCCGCTGGTCGGCGCCGTTCCGGCGCGCGGCAAGACGACCCAGGAGATCGAGGCTGCGGTAACGGCCGCGTTGCGCAACGGCTATCTGCGCTCGCCCGACGTGTCCGTGCAGGTCGAGCAGTATCGCCCCTTCTTCATCATGGGCGAAGTCTCGAGCGGCGGCCAGTATTCCTACGTTCCCGGCATGACGGCGCAGAACGCCATCGCCATCGCCGGCGGCTTTTCCTCGCGCGCAGACCAGCGCACGGTGGACATTACGCGCCAAGTCAACGGACAGGTCATCACCGGCCGCGTCCTGATCTCCGACCCGGTTCTTCCCGGCGACACGATCTCGGTTCGCGAGCGCCTGTTCTGATCCGCGCCTGTTTCAATCGAAACCGAACTGCTCAGTCTCCTTTAGCCTTTTCCTGCTAACCCTTGGAATTAAGCGTTCGGGGCTGGCTGTCGAGATGAAAAGCAAGAAGCGGAAGGCCAATCTCTTCGAGCGCGAAACGGTTCGCGTCTACCGGCTCGCGGACGCGCCTGCGGGCGTCGCCGGCCAGACGGCCGAACTCCCGGTCAATGCCCGCCGCATGGCGCAGATGCTGGAGCGGCGCGGTCTGTCGCCGGGCCTCGCATGCGGGCTGGTGCGCCTGTTCGAGATCGCGGTGCTGGTGATCGGCGGCATCCTTTGCCTGCGCGTTGGGTCGGCCGGCTGGCTCCCTCTCGCGCTGTTCAGCACGCTTCTGGCGCTGGTGACGGTCGTCACCGTCAACATCCTGAACGGCTACGATTCGCTTCTTCTGCGCTCCCGCCGCGCGCAGTTCCCGCGTCTGGCCGGCGCCTTCGCCTTCGCCACGTTCGTGGCGATCTGCGCGGCCGAACTGGCGGACCGGCTGGACCGGCCATTTCTGGAAAGTCTGGCGCTTTGGGGCGCGAGCGGTTTCGCGATCCTCGGCGTGACGCGCGTCTGCCTTGGCGCGCGAATGCGCCTTTGGGTGCGCAACGGCTTCATGGAGCGGCGGGCGGTCGTGGTCGGCGGCGGCGGAGCGGCGGAGGCCTTCATCCGCCGGCTCGAAACCAATCCCGACAACGACGTGCGCATCTGCGGCATTTTCGACGATCGCAACGACGATCGCTCACCCGCCATCGTGGCCGGCTATCCCAAGCTCGGCTCGGTCTCGCAGTTGACGGAGTTCGCGCGCAAGGCGCGGATCGACATGCTGATCGTGACGCTGCCGGTCAGCGCGCAGGCGCGTCTTCTCACCATCATGCGCGAGCTTTGGGTTTTGCCGCTGGACATCCGCGTGGCAGCCTCCTCGCCGGACCTGCGCTTTCGCGCCCGGTCGCATTCCTTCCTCGGCGACATTCCGCTTCTCAACGCCTTCGACCGGCCGCTCGCGGAATGGGACATGGTGTCGAAGCGCTGCCTCGACCTCGTGGTCGGCCTCTTCGCCCTGGTGGCCCTGAGCCCCCTGATGGTGGCGACCGCCATCGCCATCAAGCTCGACAGCACCGGCCCGGTCTTCTTTCGTCAGAAGCGCCATGGCTTCAACAACCAGATCATCAATGTCTGGAAGTTCCGTTCGCTGCGGCACGAGATGTCCGACCCCACCGCGCGCCGGATCGTCACCCACAACGACCCTCGCGTCACCCGCGTCGGCCGCTTCATCCGCCGCAGCTCGATCGACGAACTGCCGCAGCTCTTCAATGTCCTGACGGGCGAGTTGTCGCTGGTCGGCCCTCGCCCCCACGCCGTGCACGCCCGCTCCAGCTTCGACCAGAACTTCACGGAAATCGTGGACGGGTATTTCGGGCGACACAAGGTCAAGCCGGGAATCACCGGCTGGGCGCAGGTCAATGGCTGGCGAGGCGAGATCGACGAAGGCGACAAGCTGCAGAAACGCTTCGAATACGATCTCTACTATATCGAGAACTGGTCGCTGCTTTTGGACCTTCGCATTCTCGCCTTGACGCCGATCAGCCTCTTTCGAAGCAGCGGCGCCTACTGAGACGAAGGCCGGCGCCCGAACTTAGGCGCCGGCAAAGCGGAGTCAGACCGCCGCGACGACGATGATCTCGACGAGATACTCGGGCGCCGCCAGCTTGGATTCACCGGTCGCGCGCGCGGGCGTGTTGTCCGGGTCGACCCAGGCGTCCCACACCGCGTTCATCGCGCCGAAATCCTTCATGTCGGCGAGCCAGATCGTCGCCTGAAGGAGCTTCGACTTGTCGGTGCCGGCCTCGGCCAGCAGGCGATCGATCTCGGACAGGACCGTCTTGGTCTGCGCCGTCACGTCCTCGCCGGGATTGCCGACCTGACCCGCCAGATAGACCGTGTTGCCGTGAACCACCGCACCGCTCATGCGACGGCCGGGCTGGATGCGACGAATGCTCATGCGTAATCCTTCCGAGTTCGGCTTGCTGCCGAGCGCGTTCTAAAGGCGAACGCATCGGGGCAGCAAGCCTTGTCGGCCTTGAGAAAGAAAGGTGTCGTGATGAAAATGACGGGCGAATCGGTCCGTCTTAGCGTGTGGCAAGCCCAGCCGCGCGCACGCCTTGCGCACGTTGCGAGCGCCAACGCGGCGAACTCGACGGGTGCTCGTAGAGATCGGCAAGCCGATCGACCATGGCCTGTTCCATGGCTTCGTTTTCGGTGATCAGACCCGCTTCGAGAGCGGTGACGATATCAGACGCGGTCATGAAAGTCCCCATTTCAGCAGGATCGCGAATCACCCGAACCGTCCGATTCGGCCTTCGTTCCGCTAATCCCTAAAAATTTATGGTGATCTCTTTGGGTGCCCAAACGATCGGGAGGGAGAACGGAGGGAAGGAGCCTCAGGAGGTCCGAGCTGTGGAGAAGAACCGGAGGTCCCCGCCCGCGCACTGGCGAAGGCTTCGCGCTGCTCCAATTTGCACCGGGAGATCAAACCTGCCCGGCCTCGCAATGGTCCGGATCGCTCGACCAGGAGACATTCGATGCGCCTTCCTCTTTTCGCAGCCGCCCTGCTGCTGGCTTCGTCGCTTGCGTCCGGCGCCGTGGCGGCCCCCGTGGTCGTGTCCAGCAAGATCGACACGGAGGGCGGCGTGCTCGGCAACATGATCATGCTCGCCCTGCAGCATGGCGGGATTGAGACGACCGACCGCATCCAGCTTGGCGGCACGCCGGTGGTGCGCAAGGCGATCACGGCGGGCGAGATCGACATCTATCCCGAATATACCGGCAACGCGGCCTTCTTCTTCAACCGTGCCGAAGACCCGCTCTGGAAGGACGCGGCCAAAGCCTACGAGGAAGCCAAGAAGCTCGATCTCGACGCCAACAAGATCGTGTGGCTGACGCCCTCGCCGGCCAACAACACCTGGGGCATCGCGCTGCGCGGCGACGTGGCGGACGCGGACAAGCTCGCGACGCTCAGCCAGTTCGGCCAATGGGTGGCCGGCGGCGGCGCGGTGAAGCTCGCGGCGTCCGCCGAGTTCGTGAACTCGGCCTCCGCCCTGCCTTCGTTCCAGACGACCTATGGCTTCACGCTAAAGCCGGACCAACTCCTCACCCTGTCGGGCGGCGACACGGCGGCGACGATCGCGGCCGCGGCGCAGAACACCAACGGCGTCAACGCCGCCATGGTCTACGGCACCGACGGCGGCATCTCGGCGGCGGGTCTCAAGGTGCTGGAAGACGACAAGGGCGTGCAGCCCGTCTACCAGCCCGCGCCGATCGTGCGCCAGGCAGTGCTGGAGGCCAATCCGAAGATCGCCGACGTTCTGAAGCCGATCTTCGAGAGCCTCGACCTCGTGACGCTGCAGGAGCTGAACGGGCGCGTGCAGCTGGGCGGCGAGCCGGCCCGCGCAGTGGCGCAGGACTATCTTCAGACCAAGGGTTTCCTGAAGTAGGCTTGGCCGAGCTTTGGAAGCAAGAAAGGCCCGGGCGCGTCATGCGGCCGGGCCTTCGATTCGTGCATGATGGAGGATGAATCCTACTGCTTCGTCTCGCTCTTGCGGGCCTGCGCTTCGCAGACCTCGACATGCTTGCGAAGCGCCTCGGTCGACAGGATCGACGCGATGGAGCGGATGTTGCGACCCTGCATCTGCGGAAGGTTCTGCACCTCCTGCAAACGGAGAAGAAGCTCGGCTCGGCTCATGGCTCTCCCCTTTTCCCTCTGGTTGGAACGGCCGTCACCAACCGGACCGCGAAGGCCCGGCTGGCGTCAGTGGGCCGTCAGGAGTCCCGCTTGCTGCGGGAGTTCGATATCGACCTCGAGGGTCGACATCTGATCTCGCTTGTCCATCTTGACCTTCACCTTGTCCCGATTGATCGGAACGTGGCGGGCGATCACGGCCAGGATCTCCTCGCGAAGCACGGCGACGAGGTCGGACTGGCCGATCTCGGCCCGCTCGTGCGCGAGCAGGATCTGAAGGCGCTCCCGCGCGGCGGGGGCGGTGGTGCGCTGTTTCTGAAAGAAGCTGAAAAGGCTCATGCAGCCCTCCGGCTGAAGAACTTGCCGAGGAGACCGCGCTTGTCCGACGGCACGTTCATGGGGACGGTCTGACCCATGAGCCGCTTCGCGGCGTCGGCATAGGCCCGGGCCGGGGCGCTCGAGGCGTCCGACAGCGTGACGGGCGTGCCGAGATTGGAGGCGCGAAGCACTTCCGGGCTTTCCGGCACGATGCCGAGCAGCGGGATCGACAGGATTTCGAGAACGTCGTCGACCTTGAGCATGTCGCCGCGCTCGGCGCGAATGGGGTCGTAACGGGTCAGAAGCAGGTGCTTCTCGATGCGCCCGCCATTTTCGGCGCGCAGCGTCTTGGAGTCGAGAAGGCCGATGATACGATCGGAATCGCGCACCGAGGAGACTTCCGGATTGGTGACGACGACGGCGAGATCGGCATGGCGCATGGCGAGCGTCGCGCCGCGCTCGATACCGGCCGGGCTGTCGCAGATCACCCAGTCGAACTGCGCGCGGAGCTGGTCCATGACGCGGTCGACGCCGTCCTGGGTCAGGTTGTCCTTGTCGCGGGTCTGCGAGGCCGGCAGCAGGCAGAGCGTGTCGACCCGCTTGTCGCGGATCAGCGCCTGGTTCAGGTTCGCGTCGCCCTGCACCACGTTGATGAGGTCGTAGACGACGCGCCGCTCGGCGCCCATCACGAGGTCGAGATTGCGCAGGCCGACGTCAAAATCGACCACGACGACCTTCTGGCCGCTCTGTGCGAGCGCTGCGCCCAACGCGGCGGTCGAGGTGGTCTTTCCGACGCCCCCTTTGCCCGATGTCACCACCATAACCTCAGCCATGTCAGGCCTTTCCTCGTTGTTTCGTTTCGTGCGGCCGTCGGACACTGCCGACCGCCGGGCTCAGTTCGAAAGCAGGACGGTCTTGAGAACCGTGTCGTCGAGCCAGATGTGAACGGGCTGGCCCAGAGTCTTGGGGTCGAGATCCTCGGCGGTCTTGTAGAGACCGTCGATGGCGATGAGTTCGGCTTCGAGCTTGCGGCAGAAGATGCGGGCGTTGGCATTGCCCGCCGAGCCGGCCAGCGCGCGCCCCCGCAGCGCGCCGTAGACATGGATCGAGCCGCCGGCGATGACCTCGGACCCGGACGCGACATGCCCGAGCACGGTGACGTCGCCCTCTGGGAAGATGATCGACTGGCCGGACCGGACCGGCGTCTCGATCAGCAGCGAAGGCGTGACGGGCGGCGGCACGAGGCGCGCTCCGGCGGGCGCGGCCTGAGGCGCGCTGCCGGGCTTGGTCGGCGCCGCGCTCGTCTCGTCCGGCATCTCGATATCGGCGGCGTTGCGGCCGCCCCGCATTTCGGGCGGCATTCCGGGTCCGAGAATGGAAGGCAGCGCGCCTTCGATGCCCATGACGCGGACATTGCGCTTGTTCAATTCGCTGAGGAGCTCGGCCAGCTGCTCGCGGGTGATCGGCAGGCCGGCCACGTCGAGGACGATGGGTCGGCCGAGAAAGAAGCCCGTGGAGCGGCGGGCCAGATCGTCCAGCTGCGCCAGCCAGTCGCGGAACGGCAGCTCGGGCGACAGGACCAGCGCCAGGAAGGATCGGCCGCGGAGGCGGACCGCTTTGCGGTTCGGTAGGACTTCGGTCATCTTCATTAACGCTTTGTTGCTGGTGGAGTTAAACCCCTCAGCCTTAACTGAGGGTTAACTCTCGGCCGAAGAGAGGCGGACGGAGGGAACAAACGGCACGATGGCCACCTTGGCGGAACCCCACGCCTCGCCGCCGGAAACAAAAAAGGCATCCCCTTCAGAGGGATGCCTCCGATGTCTCGCGTAGGGTCGCAGCGGGAGCCGCGCGCCGATCAGTCGCGGAAGATCACCGTCTTGTCCTTGTTGGGGATCACGCGGTTCTCCAGATGCCAGGCGATCGCCCGCGACAGGACGCGTCGCTCGATGTCGCGGCCCTTGCGCACCAGGTCGTCCGGCGAGTCCTGGTGCGATATGCGCTCCACGTCCTGCTCGATGATCGGCCCCTCGTCGAGATCGGCCGTCACGTAATGCGCCGTCGCGCCGATCAGCTTCACGCCGCGCCGATGCGCCTGGTGATAGGGCTTGGCGCCTTTGAAGCCGGGCAGGAACGAATGGTGGATGTTGATGCACTTGCCCGAAAGCCGCGCGGACAGCTCGTCCGACAGGATCTGCATGTAGCGGGCAAGCACCACGAGATCGGCGTCGGTCTCCTCTACGATGCGGACGATCTCGGCCTCCTGCTCGCGCTTGGTCTCGCGCGTGACCGGCAGGTAGTGAAACGGGATGCCGTCGAAATCGTGATGCGCATAGGTCTCGCGCGGATAGTTGGCGACGATGCCGACGATGTCCATGCGAAGCTCGTCGATGCGCCAGCGGTAGAGAAGATCGGCGAGACAATGGTCGAAGCGCGACACGAGGATCAGCACCTTCTGCCGATCTTCGGCCCCCGAAATGCGCCATTCCATGCCGAAACGCTCGGCGATGGCGCCGAAGGCGCCGGTCAGGCTCTCGATCCGCACCACGGATTCCACCATGGCGAAGCGCACGCGCATGAAGAAACGGCCGGTTTCGGGATCGTCGAACTGATGCGCCTCGCGAATATCCGCGCCATTGTCGAAGAGATGGCGCGACACGGCGGCGACGATGCCCGGGCGGTTCGGGCAGGACAGGGTCAGGATATGGTCGGGGCTGGGCACGAAGGCACTCCGGCGAAGACGGGAAACTGACCCTCCCCTAACCGATCGCGCCGCAGCATGAAAGAAAGCCGGCGGCGCGACGGGCAGGTCAGCGTGTCGCGATCGGGATCAGATCGACCCTGCTTCCACCATGTAGTTGTTGGCCGTGCACATGGCCGAGTCGTCGGACGCAAGGAACAGAACCATGCGGGCGAGATAGACCGGGTCGATCGGCACGGGCAGGCACTGGCGCTTGAGATGCGCGTTCAGCGCCTCTTCGGTTACCCAGAGCGTCTTCTGGCGCTCGGTCATGATCCAGCCCGGCACCACGGTGTTGACGCGAATGCGGTGCGGCCCGAGGTCGCGCGCGAAGGATCGCGTCATACCGTGCACGGCAGCCTTGGAGGTCGTGTAGACCGGCATTCCACCGCCCGCTTCCCACCAGGAATTGGAGCCGAAATTGATGATCGATCCGCCCCCAGCGGCGATCATGCCGGGCGCGACGGCCTGGATGGCGAAGAACAGGTGGCGCAGATTGGTGGCGATCCGCTCGTCGTAATAGTCGGGCGTTACGTCCTCCCAGCCGTGCCGATCGTCCCGCGCGGCGTTGTTGACGAGAACCGTGGCGGGGCCGAGCCGGGCATCGAGCTTGGCGAAGGCGGCGCGCAGGGCCTCGATGTCGCGCAGGTCGCAGGGCTCGAAGGCGACCTCGTGCCCCTCGCCCGTTATGGTCTCCGCGAGCTTGGCGCCGCCCGCCGCGTCGATGTCCACGAAGCCGACGCGCGAGCCCTGGTCCGCGAAGGCGCGCACCATGTCGGCGCCGATGCCGGACGCGCCGCCCGTGACGAGCACCGTGCGTCCGCTAAGGCTGGGATAGATGGCAAAGGACATGGTGTTCTCCCAAAGGCGGACCGGTGCCCGGCCGCTCGAAACCTGGGGCTTGGCCTCTGCGCTCCGGCCGGTCAAGTCTTCCAATTAAGCAAAGACCCCGCGATCGCGGTTCAAGCGCCAGACCGAAAGGTTGAGCGCCCCGGCGACGCAGACCCAGGCGAGGTAGGGCACGAGCAGTAGCGCGGCCGCTTGGCTGTGCGGCCAAAAAGCGAGGATGTTGGCCGCGATGGCCAGCGCCAGCAGCGTGATGTCGAGAAAGGCGAGATCGGGCCGCTTGCGCCCGAAGAAGAGCATCGACCAAAGAAAGTTCAGCACCATCTGCACGACGAACAGGCCGAAGGGGATGAGCACGAACCCCGCCTTTCGCCAGACAAGCCAGCCGCTCACCGCGATCAGAAGATAGAGCACGCTCCAGACGATGGGAAAGGCGCGGTTGGGCGGCGTCCAGGACGGCTTGACGAGCGTCCGATACCAAGTGCCCGGCCGGAACACGATGCCGCTCGCCGCGATCAGCGCGGAGAAGAGAACGAAGCCGACAAGGATCAGGATCGATGTTGTCATGAGAAGGCCTCCTCAGGCGAAGCCCGCGACCCGCAGGCCGAGCAAGGCGAGCGACAGGACCGCCAGTCCCATCTGATAGGGCCGCAACCCGGCGAAACTGCTCGGCACCTCGCCAGAACGCGCGGCCAGCGGGTCCAGAACGGCGAGCGAGAGATAGGCAAGGATCAGAACGACCGTCGCAGCCCCGAACCATTGCGCGCCCGTCAGGAGGATCGAGCCAAATCCTGCCAGAAACAACCAGAGCATCATGGCGAGCTGCGAAATCGTGGCGCCATCCGGCATGCGGAAGCTGACGCCGCGCCGGACGCCCGACAGGAACGTGACGATCGCGCCGGCCCAGATCAGCGTCAACGGCAGCACGGCGTCCGACCGCGCCGGCCAGACATAGAGCGACACCGCGCCGGCCGCGATCGGGACGATCGCGGCATAGGCGAAGAGGATGTCGATCAAGGGCGAACGGGTCGGTTCGCGGACGGGAATGGTGATCGTGTCAGGCGCGCGCTGGCTCATGCTGTGGCGAGCTAGGGGCGGCGTTCTTCGATTCCACTGCCGCCCCGGCTTTTCCACGCCATCCTCGCAGCGGCCCTTTCGGCCACGCCCGGATCGGGTTAGAGCGGGCGCATCGTCTCGAACACGGTCCCCGACTTGCCGAAGCTGCTTTTCGTCGTCACCGAAGACTGGTTCTTCGCCTCCCACTTCCTGCCCATGGCGCGCGTCGGGGTCGAGATGGGCTGGGAGGTCGTGGTGGTCGCCCGCGTGCGCGAACATGCGGGGGCGATCGAGGCGGTTGGCGCGCGGGTCGTGCCGCTGGAGGCCGAGCGGCGCAGCGTCAATCCGCTGCAGGCCCTGGCCACCGCCCGAAAGCTGGCCGCGATCCTGAAGCGCGAACGGCCCGATCTCGTCCACTGCATTTCGCTGAAGCCAATTCTCGTCGGCGGCCTTGCCGGCCGCATGGCCGGCATCCGCGCCCAGGTCTTCGCGCTGACGGGCCTCGGCTTTCTCGGCGCGCGGCAGGACGGCGCCGGGCGCCTCGCGCGCCGGGTCCTGCGCCTCGCGGTTCGCGGCGTGCTGGAGACGAAGGGCACGCATTATCTCTTCGAGAACCGCGACGACCCCCGGCTTCTCGGGCTGAGCCTCGACGATCGACGGGTCACGATCGTCAACGGCGCCGGCATCGACCCCGATCGCTATCCCGCCACATCCCTGCCCGGCGGCGCGACGCTGAAACTCGCGCTGGTCGCACGGCTTCTCTGGTCCAAGGGCGTGGACATGGCGGTGGAAGCGGTTCGCCTCGCCCGCGCCCGAGGCTGCGATGTCGCGCTCGATCTTTATGGCGCGCCCGATCCGTCCAATCCCAAGGCCGTTCCGCTAGAGACCTTGCGGGAGTGGACGGCAGGCGATGGCGTCCGCTGGCTCGGCGCGACGCGGGACGTCGCCTCGGTCTGGCGCGAGCACGATCTCGCCATTCTGCCCTCGCGCGGCGGCGAAGGCCTGCCGCGCACGCTTCTGGAATCCTCGGCCTGCGGGCGCGCCGCGCTGACCACGGACGTTCCCGGCTGCCGCGATCTCGTGCGCGACGGGGTGGACGGCTACGTCCTGCCGGTCGGCGACACCGAGGGTTTCGCGCGGCGCATCGAAGCTTTGGCGAGCGACCGCGCTCTGCTGCAATCCATGGGGAATAGCGCTGCCGCCCGCGTGCGAGGCTCCTATACCGAGCGCCACGTCATGGAGACGATTGCCGCTCTCTACCGCCGCCTCGTCGCCAGTTGAGCCGAGTGGGCGGGGAAAATCGCGTTCTTTTGACATCACGCGCGGGTCGCCCGGACGCATCAAACGTGATGCAGCGGCGCCACGCCCCGCTTGGAATTTTTGGCGCAATTCATTAGCGCTTTGCGCACCCGGAGGCGCCGGTCGCCCCCGGTTCGAAAAAAGGACGACATGATGACCCAAGCGATTCCGTTCATCGATCTGGCGACGCAGCGCGATCTCATCCGCGAGGGGATCGAGGCGCGTCTCGGCCGGATCATGGATCAGGGATCGTTCATCCAGGGGCCGGAGGTCGCCGAGTTCGAGGCCGGGCTGTCGGCCTTCAGCGGCATGGCGGAGACCGTCTCCTGCTCCTCCGGCACCGACGCGCTTCTGATGCCGCTCATGGCCTGGAACATCGGGCCCGGCGACGCCGTCTTCGTTCCCAGCTTCACCTTCGCGGCGACGGCCGAAGTGGTGGGCCTCGCCGGAGCGACCGCCGTCTTCGTCGAGGTTCTGCCCGACACGTTCAACATCGACCCCGAGCACCTCCGCCGCACCGTCGCCGCCATCGCCCGCGCCGGCGAGTTGCGCCCGCGCGCCATCATCGCGGTGGATCTCTTCGGCCAGATCGCGGACTACGCACCGATCCGCGCGGTGGCCGACGAGTTCGGCCTGAAGCTCATCTCGGACGCGGCGCAGGGCTTCGGCTCGACACGCGGCGGGCATCTGGCCGGCCATTGGGCCGACGTGGTGGCGACCAGCTTCTACCCGGCCAAGCCGCTCGGCTGCTATGGCGACGGCGGCGCGATTCAGACCGACGACGCCGAGCTTGCCGCGATCCTGCGCTCGATCCGCGTCCATGGCGGGGGCAGCGACAAATACGACAATGTTCGGCTCGGCCTCACCGCGCGGCTGGATTCCTTCCAGGCCGCCGTTCTCAACGAGAAGCTGGCGCTCTTCCCCGGCGAGATCGAGGCGCGCATGCGCATCGCCGCCCGCTATGGCGAGCATCTGGCCGGCGTCGCGCCGCAGACGATCGCGGGCGATGTCGTCTCGACCTGGGCGCAATATACGATCCGCGTCCCCGGCGGGCGGCGCGATGCGTTCATGGCCGAGATGAAGGACCGCGGCGTTCCGACCGTGATCTATTACGGCAAGGCCCTGCACCAGCAGACGGCCTATCGTCACTTCCCGGTCGGCGGCAACGGGCTGCCCGTGACCGAGGCGCTTTGCGGCGAGGTCGTGAGCCTGCCCATGCATGCCTATCTCGACGAGACGGTGCAGGATCGCATCGTCGAGGCGGTGGCAGACTCGCTGCGCGCGGTCGGCCTGCCCGCCGCCTAAACGCGAAAAGCGGGCAAGGCGCACCCGGCGCCCTGCCCCTCACCCGGCCTTGGGGCCGCGCTCGCGTCTCATGATCAGGCGGAAGCCGACTCGTGCGACGGCGAAGAGCGGGCGCGGCAGGTGGTGATAGAGATGATGCGCCACCAGCATCAGGCGCGGATGCCGGCGCCAGAGTTCCGGCACCGGGAGAATGAACGGGTTCTCCAGCGGCCGCAGTTCCGAGCGGGCCAGCGCTCGCAGGTCTTCCAGCGACGCGCCTTCGCGCGCTGCCCGGCGCAGCGCCGGAACGGCCTCGGCGGCCGTCGCGACGGTTCCCCGCCGCTCCGCCAGAAGCGCGAAAAGCCGCTCCAGCGCGTGGGCCGTGGTGCCGTCGAGCTGGCCCTTTTCGCGCTCGAACAGGGTTTCCAGTTTGGGCTCGGCCAGCGCTTCCAGCGCACTACGTCGAAACCAGAACATGGAACTGGCGGCGAAATGATCGGCCTCCAGCGCCTCCAGATCGAGCGGCAGTCGCAGCGCGCCGGCAACGCGCCTCAGCGCCTTGGCGTTGAGGCCGATCCGGCTTTCCAGAGGCAGCATGTGGTTGGCCGGGGCGACGAGGCCGAGCCTCGGCTCTTCCTCCATCAGGGCGAGCACGTCCGGCCCGGTCTCCGCTTCGTCGCGGCGAAGCAGGGTGCCGGTGAGGTGCTTGCGCCAGGCTTCGCCATCGCTGCGGTGCTTGGAGCGCTTGGTGTGGAGCTTCAGCCCGACCGAAAAGCTCGGGCCGACCTCGCGCAGCGCCCGCAGGAACGGCAGGACGTCCCGCCCCCGGTTTTCCACGTCGATGCGCCGCTGGCGCACGAGATGCGGGCTCTGCACCGTAACCAGTTCCAGCGCCGGGTTCGGGCAGGTCACCACGACCTCGAAGGGCCGATCGAAGCTTTCGGCGATCTCCAGCGCCATCTCCGCCCAGACATCGGCGTAGAAGGCATGGACGAAGATGACGGGAACGTCCGGCTTCAAGGCGCTTCGTTCGCGGCGAGCGCCGCCATGCAGCGGGTCACGCCGTCCGTCCAGACCGGCAGGGAATGGCCGAAGGCGGCGCGGAAGCGCGCGGTGTCGAGCCGCGAATTGGCGGGTCGGCGCGCCGGCGTCGGATAGTCCGCCGTGGTGATGGGCTCGACGCGAACCGTCTTGCCGCCCGAGGCGGCCAGGCGCTCGAACACGGCCTCGGCAAAGCCCGCCCAGGTCGTCTCGCCCTCGGCCACCATGTGGAACGTACCGCGTGCCTCCGGTGCGCCGGACACGAGCTTGCGGGCCACCGCCACGATGCCTCCCGCGATATCAGGCGCGTAGGTCGGCGTTCCCCGCTGATCGCCCACCACACGCAGTTCGTCCCGCGTCTGCGACAGGCGCAGCATGGTCTTCAGGAAGTTCGCGCCATAGGGACCGTAGACCCAAGCCGTGCGCAGGATGGCATGGTTCGGGTTCGCCTCCGCCACGAGCCGCTCGCCTTCCAGCTTGGAGCGGCCATAAACGCCCTGCGGCCCGGTCGGGTCGGTCTCGACGTAAGGCGCGCTCTTGTCGCCGGCGAAGACATAGTCGGTCGAGATGTGGATCACGGGAAGGCCGGCGGCCGCCGCAGCAGCGGCGGCGTTTCCCGCCCCTTCGGCGTTGACGGCGAAGGCCGCCGCTTCCTCGCTCTCGGCCTTGTCCACCGCCGTATAGGCGGCGGCGTTCACCACCGCGTCCGGCCGGTGTTCGGCGATCGCGAGATCGAGCGAGGCGCGGTCTGTGATGTCCAGCGCCGGGCGCCCGAGCGCCACGAGCTCAAGGTCGCCGCCCGACAGAGTCAGAAGCGCCTGCGCGACCTGACCGTCGCGCCCCGTCACGAGAAGCCGCATCCCGCTCAACCCTTCGCGCCGAGGCGCTGGCCGCTATAGCGACCCTCGCGGATCGGCTGCCACCAGTCGCGATTGTCGAGATACCAGCGGACGGTCTTTTCCAGACCCGTCTCGAACGTCTCCTCGGCCTTCCAGCCGAGTTCGGTCTCGATGCGCGTGGCGTCGATGGCATAGCGCAGGTCGTGGCCCGGGCGATCCGTCACGAAGTCGATCAGCGAGCGGCGCTTGGTGCCGTCCGCCAGCGGCGACAGGCGGTCCAGCGTGTCGCAGATCGTCTCGACCACAGCGAGGTTCGAGCGCTCGTTGCGCCCACCGATATTGTAGGAGCGGCCGATCTCGCCCTTGGTCGCGACCAGCGCCAGGGCGCGGGCGTGATCCGCGACGAAGAGCCAGTCGCGCACGTTCTCGCCCCGGCCGTAGACCGGCAGGCGCTTGCCCTCCAGCCCGTTCAGGATGATGAGCGGGATGAGCTTCTCGGGGAAATGATAGGGCCCGTAATTGTTCGAGCAGTTCGAAAGCACCACCGGCAGATGGTAGGTGTGGTGCCAGGCCATGACGAGATGGTCGGACGAGGCCTTCGACGCCGAATAGGGCGAGGACGGCGCGTAGGGCGTGTCCTCGGTGAAGAGGCTGTCGTCCAGCGGCAGGTCGCCGAAGACCTCGTCGGTCGAGATATGGTGGAAGCGGAAGGCCGCCTTGCGCTCGCCTGAGAGCTCTGACCAGTAGGCCCGCGCCGCTTCCAGAAGCTCGTAGGTGCCGACGATGTTGGTCTGGATGAAGTCGCCCGGCCCGTCGATCGAGCGATCGACATGGCTTTCGGCGGCCAGATGCATGATCGCGTCGACCTCTTCCCGGCGAAGGATGTCCAGCACGAAGGCGCGATCGAGAATGTCGCCCTTCACGAAGGTATAGCGCGGGTCGTCGGCGATCGAATCGAGCGAGGACAGGCTCGCCGCATAGGTCAGCTTGTCGAGATTGACGACGGAATGCTCCGTGTCGTTCACGAGATGCCGGCAGACGGCCGAACCGATGAAGCCGGCGCCGCCGGTGACGAGGATCTTCATGTCAGGCCTCGTTCTCGTAGACGAAGGGCGATTCGATGTCGCGAAGGTTCGGAGCCGCCTCGTCCTTGGCGGACAGGACCGGTTCGCGGCCGCCGAGAGGCCAGTCGATGGCGAAGTCCGGATCGTCGAAGCGGATGGAGCGGTCGTGCTGCCCGCTATAGGGCGCGCTCACCTTATAGAAGACCTCGGTGTGCGGAACGAGCGTGACGAAGCCGTGTGCGAAGCCGACCGGCACGAGGATTTGGTTGAAGCTTTCGGCCGAAAGCTCCAGCGACACCCACTTGCCGAAGGTCGGCGAGCCCTTGCGGATGTCCACCGCGACGTCGAGGATCTTGCCGCGCAGCACGCGAACCAGCTTGTCCTGGGCGAAGGGCGGTTCCTGATAGTGCAGGCCCCGCAGCGTAAACGCCTCGGCGGAGTAGGACTGGTTGTCCTGCATCCAGTCCTTATCGACGTTATTGGCGCGAAGTCGGTCGCGGTTGAAGGTTTCCGAGAAGAAACCGCGGTCATCCCCGAATTTCCTCGGCACGATTTCCAATACGTCCGGAATAGCCAGAGCGCGGACTTCGAGCATGAAACAACCTTCGCCTGTTGGTTTTGAAAGCGTTTAACGCTATTGCCCGGCTTGCGGCAAGAAGGGAAGCAGCGCAGCTTGGCTCCCGCCTGCCGGCTTGAACGGTTGGTTAATGTCGACAGGACGGATGGAGCAGTGGCGATGAAGGGCATCATTCTGGCGGGCGGAAGCGGCACGCGGCTGCATCCGATGACGCTGACGGCGTCGAAGCAGCTCCTGCCGGTCTACGACAAGCCGATGATCTACTATCCGCTGTCGGTCCTCATGCTGACCGGCATCCGGGACATTCTCATCATCTCCACTCCGCACGACCTGCCCCGCTTCCGCGCCCTGCTGGGCACGGGCGAGCGCTGGGGCATGAAGTTCACCTATGCCGAGCAGCCGAGCCCGGACGGGCTCGCGCAGGCCTATCTCATCGGCGAGGAGTTCGTCGGCGGCGAGAAGTCGGCGCTGATCCTGGGCGACAACGTGTTCTACGGCCACGGCCTGCCAGAGCTTCTGGGCAGCGCGGTGACGCGCGACAAGGGCGCCAGCGTCTTCGCCTATCATGTGAACGATCCCGAGCGTTACGGCGTCGTGGCCTTCGACGAAGCGGGCCGCGCCACCTCGATCGAAGAAAAGCCTCAGAATCCCGCCTCCAACTGGGCCGTCACCGGGCTCTATTTCTACGACGGGCGCGCCTCCGAGTTCGCCCGCGCGCTGAAGCCCTCGCCGCGCGGCGAGCTGGAGATCACCGATCTCAACCGCGTCTATCTCGAGGAAGGCTCGCTCAGCGTCGAATGCATGGGCCGGGGCTTCGCCTGGCTCGACACGGGCACGCCCGATTCGCTGCTGCAAGCGGCCGAATTCGTGCGCACGCTAGAGCATCGCCAGGGCTTCAAGGTCTGCTGCCCGGAGGAGATCGCGTTCAATCTCGGCTTCATCGACGCCGACCAGCTGACGCGCCTCGGCAAGGAACTCGGCAAGAGCCAGTACGGCGTCTATCTCCAGAAGATCGCCCAAGGCGGCCTCTGACCCCGGTCGCCTCGCGCTTGTTAGCAGCGGGGCGAATGGCTACTAGCTGAGAAGTCCGGGCGATCCGTCGCCCGGCAGCCTCCCGCTGCCCGCGTGCCGTGGAGGCGCCGGACCATCCGGCCCCGACAGAAGGACCATCGGATAGCATGGCTTTGACGGACGCTCCTGTTTTCGTCTCCACCGGTCACTCCGACCGGAAGGCCCGGATGCGCGAATGCGTGGCGGACTTTTCCAAGGGTCTGGGGATGCGCGAGCTCTGGCTGTTTCTGGGCTGGCGGGACGTGCGCAAGCACTACCAGCGCTCCGTGCTCGGCCCGTTCTGGCTGACGCTGTCCATGGGCCTGATGGTTCTCGGCCTCGGCATCCTCTATTCGCAGATCTTCGGGCAGGCGATCCACGACTACCTGCCCTTCCTGGCGATCGGCTTCATCATCTGGGGGCTCATCAGCGGCCTGATCATCGGCGCGTGCGACGTGTATTCCGGCGCCGCCGCCTCGGTACGGCAGGTGCGCATGCCGCTCAGCATCTACGTCTTCCAGTTCGTCTGGCGCCAGTTCATCACCTTCGCCCACAACTTCATCATCTATATCGTGGTGGCGATCTTCTTCGGCCTTTCGCCGGGGCTGAATGTGCTGATGTTCTTGCCCGCCCTCGTTCTGGTGGTGCTGAACGGCTTCTTCGTCACCATGATCCTGGCGCCGCTCTGCGCGCGCTTCCGCGACATTCCGATGATCGTGCAGAGCGTGGTGCAGATCGTGTTCTTCATGACGCCGATCCTGTGGGACCCCAAGCTCGTTCCCCAGCGCGCCGTCTTCCTTCAGGCCAACCCGTTCTACCATTTCATCGAGATCATCCGCGCGCCGCTTCTCGGCCGCGTGGCCTCGCTGGAGAACTGGACGATCTGCCTCGGGCTGACCGCCGTTCTCGGCTTCCTCGCCTTCCATTTCTTCGCGCGCTATCGCCCGCGCATCGCATATTGGGCCTGATCCCGAATGGCTTCGATCCAGTTCGAGAACGTCTCGGTCGACATTCCCGTCTTCAACGCGAGCAACCGCTCGCTGAAGAACAATGTCCTGTCCGCCGCCACCGGCGGCCAGATCCAGCCGCGCGACAGCGGCCGCATGGCCGTGCGCGCCATCGACAACCTGTCCTTCGAGCTGACGCATGGAACGCGGGTCGGCCTCATCGGCCATAACGGCGCCGGCAAGTCCACCATGCTGCGGGTCATCGCCGGCATCTACACGCCGACGGGCGGGCGCGTCACGGTCGAGGGCGACGTCGCGCCGATGTTCGACATCGGCTTCGGCATGGACCCGGACGCGACGGGCTGGGACAACATCATCCTGCGCGGCATGCTGCTTGGCTATTCCAAGCGCGAAATCCAGGAAAAGGCGCGCGACATCGCGCTCGTCAGCGATCTCGGCGAATTCCTCGACATGCCGCTGCGGACCTATTCGGCCGGCATGTCGACCCGCCTCGCCTTCGCCGTCTCCACCTCGATCAGGCCCGAGATCCTCCTGATCGACGAGGGCATCGGCGCCGGTGACGCGGCCTTCCTGGCCCAGGCGCGCGAGCGCATGCAGCGCTTCATTAGTGAAGCCGGCCTCCTCGTGCTCGCCTCGCATGCCGACGACCTCCTGCGCCAATGGTGCCGGACCGGCATCTGGATGGAGCACGGCCGAATGCGCATGCATGGCGAGATCGAAGAGGTTCTCGCCGCCTATCACGCCTCGCTCGCGGGCGGTTAAGCTTCGCCCCCCTCCTCAATCTAAGGACGCGCCTCCTCGAATACGGTTGGAGAGCATTCCCTTTTGGGTGGGGGTGTATCCAGCCGCTTCAGACGTCCGGACTGAGTCGCGCATCCCGCTTTCGCTAGGCCTCGTCGCGGTACGCCTGCCCTCGACTTGAGCAGAGAATGGATCGCGAGCACCAAGACCGAGCCACAACCTGCCCGTTCATTGATTCTCGTGTTCATTCACAGCCCGTTCGATCAGGGAATAAGCACCGAACGCTCAAACCCTGGGCGTGGTGAACTCGTCTTGAGCAGCTCCCCATCCCGCGCTGCAGGAATATCAGGAATGCCGCTCGGCGAGGCTTGGCATTTGCCCGGTTTGGCCCATTCTTGTCGGGTCGAAACGTGGGGGGTTCGGGTTGAGTGCATTTGACGAAATGCTGGCGAGCGAAGCGGGCGTGCGCGAGCCGTATCGACGGTTCCAGTCCTGGTTCGAGACGCAGGTTCCCCAGACCTTGGCCCGCAAGGCCGGCGAGGCGGAAGGCTTCTTCCGACGCACCGGCATCACCTTCAACGTGTATGGCGAACAGGAAGCGGCCGAGCGCCTGATCCCCTTCGACCTCGTTCCCCGCATCATCGCCGGCCGCGAATGGGCGCGCCTTGCCGAGGGCATCGAGCAGCGCGTGAAGGGCCTCAACGCCTTTCTCGACGACATCTATCACGATCAGGAAATCGTGAAGGCCGGCATCGTTCCCGAACGCCTCATCAAGGGCAACGAGGCCTTCGTGCCGCAGATGAAGGGCTTCCGCCCGCCCGGCGGCGTCTACACCCACATCATCGGCGTCGACATCGTGCGCACGGCTGAGAACCAGTTCTATGTCCTCGAGGACAACGCGCGCACCCCCTCCGGCGTCTCGTACATGATCGAGAACCGCGAGACGATGATGCAGATGTTCCCGGAGCTGTTCGCGCAGAACCGGGTGCGGCCGGTGGAGACCTATCCCCGGCATCTGCGCCGCTCGCTCCAGGCCGTCGCCCCCCCGGCCTGCAAGGGCACGCCACGCGTCGCCGTGCTCACCCCCGGCATCCACAATTCCGCCTATTACGAGCACGCCTTCCTGGCCGACCAGATGGGCGTCGAGCTGGTCGAAGGCACGGACCTCAAGCTGGTGGACGGGCGCATCGCCATGCGCACGACGCAAGGCTATCTGCCGATCGACGTGCTCTACCGGCGCGTGGACGACGCCTATCTCGACCCGCTCGAATTCAACCCGGACTCCGTGCTCGGCGTGCCGGGGATCATGGATGTCTACCGCAGCGGCGGCATCACCATCGCCAATGCCCCGGGCACGGGCATTTCCGACGACAAGGCGATCTATTCCTACATGCCGGAGATCGTCGAGTTCTACACCGGCAAGCCGGCGATCCTCGAAAACGTGCCGACCTGGCGCTGCGCCGAGGAACAGAGCCTGGCCTATGTGCTGGAGCACCTAGACGAACTCGTGGTGAAGGAGGTCCATGGCTCGGGCGGTTACGGAATGCTGGTCGGCCCCGCCGCCTCCAAAGGCGAATGCGAGGCCTTCGCCGCCAAGCTGCGCGCCCGACCCGGGAACTACATCGCCCAGCCGACCCTGGCGCTTTCCACCGTCCCAATCCTGACGGAAAAGGGCCTCGCCCCGCGCCACGTGGACCTTCGCCCCTTCGTGCTCGTGTCCGACACGATCAAGATCATTCCCGGCGGCCTCACCCGTGTCGCCCTCAAGGAGGGCTCGCTCGTGGTGAATTCGAGCCAGGGGGGCGGCACGAAGGACACTTGGGTGCTAGAGGACTGAACCGGAGGCGACAGGTCGGGCGGGTTCCCGCTCGGTCCCTGTCGCTCCCTTCACCAGCCCTTCCGCTCCCGGCGGAAGTTCCCGGCGGCGCGCCGCGCAAACAGGATCAGAATCGCGACAGATGGCACTTCTCGGACGCACCGCCAACGGACTCTTCTGGATGCAGCGCTATATCGAGCGGGCCGAGAACATGGCCCGGCTTCTCGACGCGGGTCTTCGTCTGTCGCTGACCAATCTTTCCGCCGAGCCCGACGAGTGGCAGTCCGTTCTGGTCTCGGCCGGCGTCGAGAACGGCTATCTCGCGAAGTACGAGAGCTTCGAGCCGGCGCAGATCATCGACTACATGCTTCGCGACTTCGACAATCCGTCGAGCGTGCTGTCCTCCATGGGTACCGCGCGCACCAACGGGCGCATGGTGCGCACGGCGTTGACGCGCGAGACCTGGGAGGCAATCAACGAAAGTTGGTTGATCCTACGCCAGCAGTTGGCAAGCCCGGTCGACGATCTGCCGGCCATCCTCGACCTCGTGAAGGCGCGCACAGCGCTGATCCGAGGCTCGTTCTACGGAACGATGCTGCGCAACCCGATCTTCGACTTCTGCAATCTCGGCACCTTCGTGGAGCGGGCCGACAACACCGCCCGCATTCTGGACGTGAAATACTGGGTGCTCATGCCCCGGCATTCCTCTGTCGGCTCCTCGCTCGACAATTATCAATGGGGCTCGATCCTGCGGTCGGTCTCGGCGCTGCGCTCCTATGCCTGGGAATACGACGCGGATCTGAGGGCCGTCGACATCATCGACTTCCTCCTCCTCAACCGGCGCATGCCGCGCTCGCTCGCCTATTCCTATCGCTGCATCCACGACAGTCTGGATTATCTCGAACGCGCCTATGGGCAGGAGCGCGAGTGCCACGCCACGGCCCGCGCCATCTCGGCCCGGCTGGAGCAGCACACCGTCACCGAGATCATCGAGGCCGGGCTTCACGAGTTCCTGGAAACGCTGATCCTCGACAACAACCGCCTGTCCAACGAGATCGCCCGAGACTTCAGCTTCTATTCCTGACCTCCCCATCCTGAAGGCTCGCGCAAGCCTCGGGGCCGTTTCGCGGCGCCGGGGCTTGTGATTGCGCGCGCGCACCGGCATATCCTCGCGCCCAAAGGCCCGTCTTCCGTCCACCCGGGGTCTCAGGAGCAGTCGAAGTGACCTATTGCGTTGGTCTTCTTCTCAATCGCGGCATGGTCTTCATGTCAGACACCCGGACCAATGCCGGGATCGACAACATTTCCGTGGTGACGAAGCTGCGCACCTGGAACGTGCCGGGCGATCGCTTCATCTGCCTCATGTCGGCCGGCAATCTGGCGACGACGCAGTCCACCATCTCGCTTCTGGAAGAGCGCGGCCTCGCCCCGCACCAGCGCACACCGACGCTTCTGACGCAGCCGAGCATGTTCCAGACGGCCAAGCTCGTCGGCGAGACGCTGCGCGAGGTGATCTCCTATACCAACGAACCCGGCAGCGAAGGTGGCAGCCGTTTTCTCGGCTCCTTCATCCTCGGCGGCCAGATCAAGGGCGGGCGCCCGCGCCTGTTCATGATCTATCCCGAAGGCAATTTCATCGAGGCGGGGCCGGATAATCCGTTCTTCCAGATCGGCGAGCACAAATACGGTCGGCCGATCCTGGTGCGCACCTACGAGCCGGAGATGGCGCTGGAAGACGCGGTGAAGCTGCTGCTCGTGTCGTTCGACTCCACGATCAAGTCGAACCTCTCGGTCGGCCTGCCGATCGACCTCCAGCTCTATGAGACCGACCAACTGGAAGGCGGCCATCGCCAGCGCTTCGACGATCGCGACCCCTACTACCGTCAGATCTCGGAAGGCTGGGGCGACGCGCTGAAATCGGCCTTCGACCAGCTCCCCCCCTTCAACGCCGTGCCGGCGAAAGTCTGACGACCGACCCCTTACGGATCGCGGCTGAGGCCCTTGGCCTCCAGCTCGGCGAGATAGGCGTTCCACAGCCGCTCGCCGTCCCGCGCGAGCTGCAGGAGGTACGACCACGTGTAGATACCGGTGTCGTGCCGATCGTCGAAGACGATGCGCACGGCATAATGACCGACCGGTAGAATATTGGCGATCGCGACATCGCGCTTGCCGCCGAGCGTCACGCGCTGGTCCGGCGAATGGCCTTGCACCTCGGCCGAAGGCGACAGGACGCGCAGCATCTCGGCCGAAATCTCGGCCGCCGGGGCACTGGGGAAACGCAAGGTCAGGCTCCGCCGGTCGGGCGAAACACGAATTTCCTGGGGGATCGGGCCTGCGGACATCGGGATTCTCCTCGGGCGCGGTGATGCGCCGGCTTGACCCGGTTGGCAAGCCTTTCCACATTCGGCTGACGACGCGAAGGAAAGGACGGCGGCTCCGGTCGCCCAGCATGAGCATCATCACGCCTCTCGCCCCGTCCGCCGGCAAGCCCGCGCTGATCGATCCGTTCCAGCGGGCGATCACCTATCTCCGGGTTTCGGTCACGGACCGCTGCGACTTCCGCTGCACCTACTGCATGGCGGAGGACATGGAATTCCTGCCCAAGCGCGACCTGCTCACGCTGGAAGAGCTCGACCGCCTGTCCACCGCCTTTATAGAGCGCGGCGTGCGGCGGCTGCGGCTGACGGGCGGCGAACCGCTGGTGCGCCGCAACGTCATGAGCCTCATCCGCTCCCTGTCCCGGCATCTCAGGAGCGGACAGTTGGACGAGCTGACGCTGACCACCAACGGCTCGCAGCTTCAACGCTTCGCTGGCGAGCTGGCCGATTGCGGCGTGCGCCGGATCAACGTGTCGCTCGACACGCTGGATCCCGACAAGTTCGCCCACATCACCCGGCGCGGAGAACTGCCGGCCGTGCTCGCCGGCATCGACGCGGCGCTGGCGGCCGGTCTCAAGATCAAGCTCAACGCGGTCGCGCTCAAGAACTTCAACGAGGGCGAGTTGCCCTTCATGCTGCGCTGGGCGCACGAGCGCGGCATGGACATGACGGTCATCGAGACCATGCCGCTCGGCGAGATCGACGAGGACCGCACTGACCGCTACCTGCCGCTGACGCTGGTGCGCAAGCGGCTGGAGGAGCGCTTCACGCTTGTCGACATTCCCTACAAGACCGGCGGTCCGGCGCGCTATGTCGAGGTGGCCGAGACCGGCGGCCGGCTCGGCTTCATCACGCCGATGACGCATAATTTCTGCGAAAGCTGCAACCGCGTCCGCATCACTTGCACCGGCACGCTCTTCATGTGCCTGGGCCAGGAGGACGCGGCCGATCTGCGGGCGGCGATGCGCGGCTCGGAGGGCGACGAGGCCCTGCACCGCGCGATCGACGAGGCGATCGGGCGCAAGCCCAAGGGGCACGACTTCGTCATCGACCGGGCGACCAAGCGCCCTGCGGTTTCGCGTCACATGAGCGTGACGGGCGGCTAGCGGCCAAAGTGGAACCGAGGGGCTGAACGCGGCGTTTGCCCGACATGTTAACGCCAGCGTCCGAAAGGCCCCGCCATGAAACCTCTCGTTAAATCCTCGCTTGCTCTCGGTGCGATCATGATGCTCGCGACCGGCTGCACCACGACAGAGCGCACGGTGGGCGGCGCTGCGATCGGCGGCGTCGGCGGCGCGGCCGTGGGCAACGCGGTCGGCGGTTCGGGCGGCGCGATCATCGGCGGTTTGGCCGGCGGCACCGCCGGCGCGCTCATCGGCCGCGAGTCCGGCCGCCGCGCGAATGGTTATTACTACTAGGCCTGTTTCGGCGAAGAATTGCAAAACACCCGCTTTCGACCTTTGAGGGTCGCAAGCGGGTGTTTTGGTTTGAACAGAGTACCGATGCCGCAGAGGGGGAAAAGGGCAAGTGCCCTTCCCTCCCCGATCAGGCTGCGATTTCACACACCTCGTAACCGCCTCGCGATTAGTCGCGACCGTCGCGATAGGCGTTCATCGCGCCGGCCGGCGAGATCGCATAGGCTCCGCCAGAGGAAGAGGACGGCAGCGCCGCCGCGAAAGCCAGCGGCATGACGCTCGCCGCCATCGCACTTGCGGCGGCTACGCCAAGGCTGCCGGGGCTCGCCAGCGGGGTGCTGGCGGTGTCGACGCGGGTCGGCTCGGCCCAGGTCGCGCGCCATTGCGCCAGTTGAAGCGTGCGCAGCGTGTCTTCGGTGGAGGCAAATCGATTGATCATGACGGGCGATCCAAACTCGAACCAGAAGCGGTCTATCCCAACAGTTTCGATGCATGCCGGTTGCGACGAGTTCGGAAAGATTAGCCGGCTCCGCCTTTCGGATGTCTTGGAGCAAAACCTAAGATTATAGGCATCGCTGCGATCGTTTTTTGAGGAGCAAGACCATGGGCGTGCTCGTGGCTGAGCTATCGACGCGGGGCATGACAAGCCCGGCTCCCATCATCCCTTCCCCGACATCGCCGCTCGCCTTCCACGGTGCGAGTCTCTAGAAGCGCCTCAACCGTCGCAGCCAAGCGGACCCGATCATGCCCCCATCAGGCGGCTTCCTAGCCGGTGAGAACGCGCGCGCCAGTCTTCTGATGATCGGCGCCATGGCGTGCTTCTCACTGAACGATATGATGGTGAAGCTTCTCTCGGCCACGATGGACTTTCCCCAGATCATGGCTCTCCGCGGCGTGATCGTTTCGACGCTCCTGATCGCGCTGGCCCTCTATCGCGGCACGCTGCGCCCGCTCGGCAGACTTCGCCATCGCAGCGTTCTCCTGCGCACCTTGGCCGATATCCTGACCACCGTCTCCTACATCTCCGCGCTCAAGCATCTGCCGCTCGGAAACGCCTCGGCCGTGTTCCAGGCTCTCCCCTTCACGATCACGATCGGCGCCGCGCTGTTTCTGGGCGAGCGGGTCGGCTGGCGGCGCTGGCTGGCCATCGCGGTCGGCTTTCTCGGCGTTCTCGTGATCCTCCGACCCACCGGCGACGGTTTCAACATCTATGCCGTGTGGGTTCTGGTGTCGGTCGTCTTCGCGGCCATGCGCGATCTCGTCACGCGGCGCATGCCGGCTTCGATCTCCTCGCTTCAGGTGGCGACGGTAACCTCCATCGCTGTCGCGACCACCGGCTTTCTCATGCTCCCCGCCGTCGGCTGGTCACCCGTCTCGGCCACCAACTGGCTGACGCTCGTGTTCGCGGCCTTCGCCATCGGCAGCGGCTATATCCTGATCGTCGCCTCCATGCGCACCGGGGACATGAGCTTCGTCGCTCCCTTTCGCTATTCCATCCTTCTCTTCGCCATGGTGCTCGGCGCCACGGTCTTCGGCGAGCGGCCGGACGTCTACGAGATCGCAGGGTCGCTGATCGTGGTGGGGAGCGGCGCCTACACGATCCACCGCGAAGGCGTGGTTCGCCGCATGGCGCGGCGGGCAGCAGCGGCGTGAGGCTGTTCGGTGCCGTGCTGGCGGGGGGCGGCGCGACGCGCCTCGGCGGCGTGCCCAAGCCCCTACTGGAGGTCGGCGGCCGAACCATGGCCGACCGCGCGCTCGATCCGCTCCGCCCTCACGCAGAGCGGCTCTTCGTCTCGACGCATCAGGGCGCGCTCTATGCGCCGCTCGGGCTCCGCACGGTGGAGGATGGCCGGCCGGACAAGCTCGGGCCGCTGGCGGGCCTCGCCGCGCTCGCCCGCGCCATTCGGCAGGAGACGGAAGCGCCCTTCCGGCTTCTCACCGTGCCTGGAGACACGCCCTTTCTACCGCCCGATCTGGCGATGCGGCTGCTGGATGGTGCCACGCCCGGCGAGGTTCGAGTGGCGAGCTTTCTCGGCCGCTGGCAACCCACCGTCGCGCTCTGGCCGGGCGAAGCGCTGGAGGGCCTGCCGGACTGGCTGGAAATCCCTGGGCGTGATCTGTCGATTCGCCGCTGGATCGAGCGCCATCCCCACCAGCCCATTGCGTTTCTGCACGTCTCGCAAGCGCCGGACGGCGATCCGTTTTTCAACGTCAACACGCCGGAAGACCTGGCGCGCGCACGCGGCTGTTTCGAGCCGGGGGAAAGGTGACCGCGACCGGAGCGAAGGCTTGCCAACGGGCGAAGCCAGCCCTTATTGCTTGTGGAATGGGCATGCCCTTTTGTCGGGCTGCCAGGCTTCTGCGAGAAGGTTGATCCATGCGATCCATCAAGACGGTTCTTTTCGCCCTGTCGGCGCTGGCGCTGACCTCGTCCCTCGCCTCGGCGCAGGAAAGCGACGCCAACAAGACCTGGACGGAGGTTCGTATCGGCTCCGAGGGCGCCTATCCGCCCTTCAACTCGCTCGACTCGTCCGGCCAGCTCAACGGCTTCGACATCGACATCGCCAATGCGCTCTGCGCCGAGATGAAGGTGAAGTGCACCTTCGTGACGCAGGACTGGGACGGCATCATCCCAGCCCTTCAGAACGGCCGCTTCGACGCGATCATGTCCGGCATGTCGATCACGCCCGAGCGCGAGAAGCAGGTCCTCTTCACCAACAAGTATTTCAACACACCCGGCGCCGTCGCTGTGCCGAAGGACTCCAAGATCGCCGACATCTCGGCCGCCTCGCTGGCCGGCAAGACGATCGGCGCGCAGGCCTCCACGACCCATTCCCAGGCGGCGGAGAAGTTCTTCCCCGACGCCGACGTGCGCGTCTATCCCACGGCCGAGGAATACAAGCTCGACATCGCGAACGGCCGCCTCGACGCCGTGACCGACGACATCGTCGTGCTCGGGCCCTGGCTGGAAAGCACGGAAGGCGCCTGCTGCAAGCTGCTCGGCACGCTGCCGATCGACGAGAGCGTCTATGGCAAGGGTCTCGGCATCGCCGTTCGCCAGGGCGACTCGAAGCTGAAGAAGATGTTCGACGACGCGATCGTCGCGATCCGCGCCAACGGCACCTACAAGACGATCCAGGACAAGTATTTCAAGTTCGACGTCTACGGCGGCTGAGCCATCGGCACCAGATGCCGGGCGGGGTGAGCGGCGGCCGAGCCGCCGCCCCGCCCTCTCCGCTTCATCCGCCGCACGGGCTGGTCGCGCCGCCGATCTTCCAAGCCAGCGCGCGAGGTGCTACCAGCGGCCTCCCCAATTCAAGGCCAGGGACCCGATGAGACCAGTCCGCAGAGGCGCCCTTCGCTGCGTCCGGTGCGCTTCGTGACGAGCGACTATCTCACGCTTCTGTCCTACGGCGCGGACGGCTGGGGCGACGAGCTTCTGTCCGGTCTTCTCGTCACCTTCTCGCTGGCGCTGGCGACCCTGCCCCTCGGCCTCGTTCTCGGCCTTGCCCTGGCGTTGGCCAAACGCGGTTCCGACCCGGCCTTGCGGCTGTCGGCCAATGTCTACACCACGCTGTTTCGCGGCCTTCCCGAGCTGCTCACGCTGTTCCTCGTTTATTACGGCGGGCAGAATTTGCTGAATTCCGTCAGCGGCGCGCTCGGCTTCGGCAATATTGAGATTTCCAGCTTCCTCGCCGGCATGATCGCGCTCGGCCTCGTGTTCGCGGCCTATTCCAGCGAGGTGTTCCTGTCCGCCTTCCAGGCCATTCCGAACGGGCAATGGGAAGGCGGCCGGGCGCTCGGCCTGCGCGAGCGGCGCATCTTCCGGCTGGTGGTCTTTCCCCAGCTGCTGCGAATCAGCCTGCCCGGCCTGTCCAATGTCTGGCTAAATCTTTTGAAGGACACTGCGCTCGTTTCCGTGGTCGGCCTCGCCGACATTCTTCGGCAGACCGGCGTCGCGGCGCGGGTGACGCGTGAATCCTTCTTCTTCTTCGCGCTGACCTGCGTCCTCTACCTCCTCCTCACCTTCGTCTCCTCGATCGCGCTTCGGCAGTTGGAGCGCTGGACCCGGCGCGGGGAGATGGCCCGATGAGCGTTCGAACCTTCGTTTCAAGGTCGAGTTGGGGCGGCCTCGCCACGCTCGGCGTGTGGCTGGCAGGCGGTATCGGCCTCGTCGCCTATCTCGTGTCGGCGTGGAACCCCGATCTCGTCGCGCGCTATGGGCCACTCTACCTCCAGGGCCTTCGCACCACGCTGATCCTCGTTTCCCTGTCCTATCTCTTCGGCATGGCGCTGTCCGTGCCGCTCGCCGCCGGGCGCCTGTCGCAGAACCGGCTGGCGCTGGCGCTGACGGGCGCCTATGTCGGCTTCTTTCGCGGCACGCCCCTGATCGCCCAGCTCTTTCTGATCTACTACGGCTTCGGCAGCTTCCGCCCCGCCTTCGAGGCGGTGGGTCTCTGGTGGTTCTTCCGCGAGGCCTGGTACTGCGCGGTGCTGGCGCTGGCGCTGAACACAGCGGCCTATCAGACCGAAATCCTGCGCGGCGCGATCCTCAGCATTCCCAAGGGCCAATGGGAGGGCGCCCGCTCGCTCGCCCTGCCGCGCTGGGTCACGCTTCGCCGGATCATCGCCCCGCAGGCGCTCATGGTCGCGCTGCGCCCCTATGCCAACGAACTGATTCTAATGGTGAAGGCCTCGGCCATCGTCGCCATCATCACGGTGTTCGATCTCTTCGGCGAAACGCGGCGCGCCTTCTCACGCTCCTTCGACTTCCAGACCTATGTCTGGGCCGCATTGTTCTATCTCGTGATCGTCGAGATCGTGCGCAACCTGACCGCGCTCGCCGAAAAGCGTCTGACGCGGCACCTCCAGCGCTGATCCCTCCTCTCCGCCACCGGACGGAATGATGCTATGGGGCAGCCAACCTCCATCCATGCGAAAGGCACGCGGCGTGGCGAAGACAGCTTTCATCGGACTGGGCGTCATGGGCTTTCCCATGGCCGGGCATCTCACGGCCAAGGGCGGGCACGAGGTCACGGTGTTCAACCGCACGACTGACAAAGCCGAGCGCTGGGCGAGCCAGCATGGCGGCGCCTTTTGCGCCACCCCGCGCGAGGCGGCCGAGGGCGCCGATTTCGTCTTCGTCTGTGTTGGCAATGACGACGACGTTCGCTCCGTCGTGCTGGGTGCGGACGGCGCCTTGGCCGGCATGAAGCCCGGCGCCACGCTGGTCGACCACACCACGGCCTCGGCGGAGCTTGCCCGCGAGCTCGACCAGGCGGCGCGCGAGAAAGGCCTGCGCTTTCTCGACGCTCCGGTGTCGGGCGGTCAGGCCGGCGCGGAGAACGGGGTTCTCACCGTCATGGTCGGCGGCGAGAGCGAGACATTCGAGGCGGCGCGGCCGGTGATCGATTCCTACGCCCGTATGGTCGGCCTCATGGGCCCGGCGGGCTCGGGCCAGCTTGCCAAGATGATGAACCAGATCTGCATTGCCGGGCTGGTGGAAGGGCTCGCCGAGGCCATTCATTTCGGCCAGAAGGCCGGGCTCGACATCGCCACCGTCGTGGACGTCATCTCCAAGGGCGCCGCCGGCTCCTGGCAGATGGAGAACCGGCACAAGACCATGGCCGCCGGGCAGTACGAGTTCGGCTTCGCGGTGGAATGGATGCGCAAGGATCTCGGCATCTGCCTCAGCGAAGCCCGCCGCAACGGCGCCTCGCTGCCCGTCACGGCGCTGGTGGACCAGTTCTATGCCGAGGTCGAGGCCGGCGGCGGCAAGCGCTGGGACACGTCTTCGCTCCTGTCGCGCTTGAACCGCTGACGCCGAATTGGCGGGAGGCTCAGGCCTCCCGCTGGTCCTTCTCCAGGATCATGTAGTCGAGCGGCAGTTCGGTGGTGGTCTTGATCCGCTCCATCGCGAAAGCGGAGGACACGTCGCGAATGTCGATCTTCGAGATCAGCCGCTTGTAGAACCCGTCATAGGCCGCGATATCGGGCACGACGACGCGCAGGAGATAATCCACGTCGCCACTCATGCGATAGAAATCAACCACTTCCGGAAATTCGTTCACCACTTCCGAGAAGCGCTTCAACCATTCCGACGAGTGCGAATGGGTGCGGATCGACACGAACACGGTGACGCGCGTGTTGACCTTGTCGGGATCGAGGATCGCGACGCGCCGGCGAATGACGCCTTCCTCCTCCAGCTTCTGGATTCGGCGCCAGCAGGGCGTCGTGGACAGGCCGACCCGTTTGGCGACATCCGCCACCGCAAGGGTCGCATCCTCCTGAAGCAGCCTCAGGATCTTCTTGTCCAAACGGTCCATGGCCGCCTCTCACATCTGCACAACGTGCACTTTGTACAACAGGCGGGGACGTCTTGTCAGAGCAGGCGCGCGATCCTCCGCCGAAGTTCAGGCAAAATCGTCTCCTCGAACCAGGGATTGCGCGAAATCCATCCGCTGTTGCGCCAGGAGGGATGGGGAAGCGGCAGAATCGTCGGCCCCTCGCGCACCTCGCCCGCACCCGCCCGCCAGAGGTCCAGCACCTCCGCAACGCTGCGCCCGGCCAACCCCGCTTTCCCCAGGTGCCAGAGCTGAGCGGCGCGGCCGACCGCCAGGATCAGCTCGAGCCGCGGCATGGCGGCGAACACCTCCCCATGCCAGCGCTGGCGGCATTCCGGGCGGGGCGGGCGGTCGCCGCCCTTCGGGTCGGTTCCGGGGAAGCAGAAGCCCATCGGCACGATGTTTATGCGCGCCGCGTCGTAGAACACGGCCTCGCCGACGCCCATCCAGGCCCGCAGGCGGACGCCGGACGGATCTGTGAAAGGCCGGCCGGAGCGATCGGCGAGATTGCCGGGCGCTTGTCCCGCGATACAGATGCGCGCGGTGTTCGACAGAGTGAACACGGGATTGGGCTCGCGCTCCAGCGGCGCGCCGAGCGGCATATCTCGGCAGATGCGGCAGGCGCGAATGCGCCGATCGAGCGAGGCGATCTCCCCGCCCTGTGCGTCCGGCCGGGCCACAGCGGGCGCCTTTTCGTGCGCGGGATGTCGTTCCTTGAGGCTTGTCACCAGCTCTTAATCCAATTTCTTAAGCTTTTCGCAAGAGCATGAGGGACCGTCTGCGCGGCAACCTCGTGTTCTAGAATTCATGTCCATTGCGGCCCCTCCTTCCCTGAACGAGAAGCTGCCCCGGCGCGGGCAGGTGCCGCGGCGTGGAGATGTCGCGGAGACCGTGCGCTCGGCGCGCGACCGGCTTCTGTCGCCCGCTGGCCTGCCGCCGCGCATCGAACTGGCGCTTCTGCGCCAGCATGTGTCGCAGCTTTTTCTCGGCCTGCCCGTGGTCGCGACGATCGTCGCGACGTTGGCCATCGCCATCGGGCTGCGCGAGACCCTGTTCGCCTGGAGCTGGATCGCCGCCAACATCGCCGGCTGTGGCCTCCTGGTTCTGGCCGTGCTCCGCTTCGAAACCTCGAACCGGCCGATCTTTCAGGCGCTGGCCTGGAAGCGTCTGTTTCTGGTCGTGCATTTCCTGGCGGGACTGCCATGGGCGCTGCTCTGGCTCTGGCCTTTGTGCGAATCGTGCGGCCTCGTCGATACGCAGGCCCTGCGCTTTGCCGCCTCCATGGGCGCGGTGGCGACGATCGCGATCATCGGCGCAGCGCTAGGCGGTGTCGTGGTCGCCATGTTCCTGCCCCTGATCGGCGCCCTTCTCTACCGGCTGGCGACGGGCACGAACGTTCTGGATCAGGCGATGCACGGGCTGCTGATCGGCGCCGTGCCGTTTTTCGCCCTGGTCGCCGACCGGCTGCGCAAGGGCGCGGTGGAGCGGCTGCGCCATCAGGCCGAGAAGGACCAGCTCGTGTCCGAGATCGAGACCGCGCGCATCCAGTCCGACGAGGCGCGCCAGCGGGCCGAGCATGCCAATCTCGCCAAGTCGCAGTTCCTGGCGACTATGAGCCACGAGTTGCGCACGCCGCTCAACGCCATTCTGGGCTTTTCCGAGGTCATCACCAACGAGATTCTCGGCCCCGTCGGCAATGCGACCTATAAGGACTATGTCCACGACATTCACAATTCGGGCCAGCATCTCCTGGATCTCATCAACGAGATCCTGGACCTGTCGCGCGTCGAGGCCGGCCGTTACACGCTGAACGAAGAGCCGCTGCTTCTGGCCGACACGGCGCGCGAGGGCATCGGCTATGTCCAGATGAAGGCCGACACCAAGCGCATCTCGATCGTCTCCGAGTTCGAGCCCAACCTGCCGCAGCTCTGGGGCGACCAGCGCTCGCTGCGACAGGTGGTGCTGAACCTCCTGTCCAACGCGGTGAAGTTCACGCCCGAGGGCGGCCGCGTCGTCTGCCGCGTGGGCTGGACGGCGGGCGGCGGGCAATATGTCTCGGTCAGCGACAACGGGCCCGGCATCCCCGAAGACGAGCTTCCGACCGTCCTCTCCTCCTTCGGGCAGGGATCGAGCGCGATCAAATCCGCCGAACAGGGAACGGGCCTCGGCCTGCCCATCGTCCAGGCGCTGATGGCCCTGCACAATGGCCGGCTGGACCTTAATTCCAAGCTCGGCCACGGCACGGAGGCCATAGCCATCTTCCCGCATTCGCGGGTGCTCGAAGTCATGCCGGCGCTGCAGGATTTCGTCTGACGAAACCTTCATTTGCGCCATCCCCGACCCCGCCCCATCTAGCCGACATGCCGACCCTTTCCCCACCCGCCACCTCGCCCTGCATCAAGGTCTGCGTCATCGAGCCCGCCAGCGGCTGGTGCCTGGGCTGCGGCCGTACGATCGAGGAAATCATGGCCTGGGGCTCGCTGAACGAGGGGGACAGGCTCACGGTCATGGCCGGGCTGCCGGAGCGGATGAGCGCGCTCGCGGCAGGGCAGGAGGCGAGCTGACATGCGCTTTCTCGCCATCCTGGTCGCCCTCTTCGCGGGCATCGTCCTTCACTGGGCCTATGGCGCGGGCGAGCCGGTGATCCCGGGGCTCGACAGCGACCGCACGGCTTCCCTCCTTTATCTCGGCCTGTGGTCGATGCTCCTCGGCAGCAGCGTCTTCGTGCTGTTTCGCCATCGCTGGGGTGAGGCGTTTCGTGCGCTCGTCATCTGGGGCTTCGCCTTTCTCGTGCTGATCGGCGCCTATGCCTATCGCGACGAGTTCGCAGCGGTGCGCAACCGCCTCATGGCCGAGCTCTGGCCGGGCTATGCCGTCAGCGCCGGCACGGGCGGCGAGGTCATGGCCGTACGCGCCGACGACCGGCATTTCCATGTCGACGCCATCGTCAACGGGCGTCCCGTCTCGTTTCTGGTGGACACCGGCGCCAGCGTCGTGGCGATCGACCCGGCGGTGGCGCGCCGGATCGGTATCGACACCGACCGCATCGCCTATACCAGCCGCATCCAGACCGCCAACGGCGTCGCCCGTGCGGCGGAGGTGACGCTCGAGAGCGTGCGCATCGGCTCGATCGAGCGCCGCAACGTGCGCGCCGTGGTGTCGGAAGGCTCGACTATCGGAAGCAGCCTTCTCGGCATGAGCTTTCTCGGCACGCTCGGCTCCTTCGAGTTTCGCGGCGACCGGCTCATCCTTCGCGATTGACGCGATCTACTTCGAGATCATGCCCAGGAAGAGATAGCCGACGATCGACAGATTGCCGATCAGGCCGAATGCCAGAACGACCCAGATGAACAACCAGAGCGGCGAGCGCTTCGGCTTGGAGAATGGGGCGGGCGGCGGGCTGGGGCGTTTGGCCTTCAAGACGACGGGTCCTTTTCGATTGCGGCGAGGTAACGGAAAACGAGTGCCGCCGTCAGGCCGCGTTCTCGGCAGTGGGCGGGGCGAGTTCGACATGCGAGAACGCCTCCAGGATCAGGTCCGGCGTGGCGTCCGGCCGCACGGCTCGCTCCGATAGGATCTGCCGCCAGCGCCGGGCGCCGGGCTGGCCCTGGAACAGACCGACCATGTGCCGCGTGACTTGGGCGAGACGCCCGCCCCGCGCCATATGCGCCGCCGCGTAGTCCGCCATCCGACTCAGAAGCGCGGGATAGTCGACGGGCTGCGCCGGACGGCCATGGATCAGCGGCCCAACCTCGGCGAGATCCGACGGATTGCCATAGGCGCCTCGTCCCATCATCACGCCGTCGAGACCCGAAAGCTGCTCCGCCGCCATGCGCACGCTGGTCAGGCCACCGTTCAAGCCGATGAACATACCCGGCATGCGCGCCTTCAGACGATGAACGCGGCCGTAGTCGAGCGGCGGAATGTCACGGTTTTCCTTGGGGCTGAGGCCCTGGAGCCAAGCCTTGCGGGCGTGGACCCAGATGGCCGAGACGCCGGCCTCGGCGGCCGCATCGGCCAGCGCGTCGAGCGCGGCTTCGGGGTCCTGCTCGTCCACCCCGATGCGGCACTTTACCGTCACGGGGATCGACACGGCGTCGCGCATCGCTGCGAGACATTCGCCCACCAGCGCCGGCTGCAGCATGAGGCAGGCGCCGAACGCGCCGGACTGGACCCGGTCCGACGGGCAGCCGACATTGAGATTGATCTCGTCGTAGCCGAACCCTTCCGCAATGCGCGCCGCCTCGGCGAGCTTGGCGGGATCTGAGCCGCCGAGTTGCAGCGCCAGCGGATGCTCCGCCGCGTCGAAGCCTAGCAGCCGTTCGCGATCACCATGCAGGACGGCGTCCGCCACGATCATCTCGGTATAAAGCAGCGCGTCCGGCGCGAGCAGCCGGTGGAAGAAGCGACACCGTCTGTCCGTCCAATCGATCATCGGCGCGACGGCGAAGAGCGGGCCTTGCGAGTAATGAGAGGGGCGTGGGGGGGCGGACATGGGACGTGCGGCTCTTCCGGTCTGACGGCTCCCGCCGGTGGAGGCGGCGTGCGGCTGGCGTCTGACCCCGACCGGGCCTGGGCGCGCCGACGGGAGCGGCATTTTCTTGGGCTTGCCCCTATATGCGTGACAAGACAGGCTTGCGCCACCCGCCGAGGGCTCGGGCGGGTGCGCGCTTGGCCATCCCGACTCGAGCGATCGGGGGCCTGGGCGCGGTGTGCTTTGCAAAATCGCCGTGATTGCCTATAGGGTCCCGACTCGATCAGCCAGCGCTCTTTGCGAAGGAAACCGTCTTGACTTCAACGTTCGACCGGGTTGCCGACATCATCGCCGAAACGAGCGAGATCGATCGGGACAGCATCACGCCGGAAAGCCACACGATCGACGATCTCGGCATCGACTCGCTCGACTTCCTCGACATCGTCTTCGCGATCGACAAGGAATTCGGCATCAAGATCCCGCTTGAGAAGTGGACCCAGCGTGTCAACGAGGGCGAGGCCAACACGGAAGAATATTTCGTGATGAAGAACCTCTGCGCCAAGATCGACGAGTTGCGCGCCGCCAAGGGCGCTTGAGCCGAGCATTGACGAACAGGATGCGCCGGCCGATCCGACGCATCCCCTGAAACGACGACCGACCCTCCGGCGAGCGCCCCGGCGTTCGCGACCTCGATCCGGCGCCCGCGCGCGCCCGGCTCGCGCTGAGAGACCTTTGATGACCCAAGCCGCCCGCGACGTTCTCATCACCGGACTGGGACTGGTTTCCTCCCTCGGAGAAGGCGTCGAGGCGCATGTCGCGCGGCTGACCGCGCCGGGAACCCCGCAGCCCGTGCTCGAGGCGGAGCGCTTCGCCCCTTATCTCCTCCATCCCCTGCCCCAGATCGACTGGAGCCGCCAGATCCCCAAGAAGGGTGACCAGCGGCAGATGGAGACCTGGCAGAAGCTCGGCGTCTATGCTGCGGGCCTCGCGCTGGAGGATGCCGGCATTCCCGCCGACGAGGCGACGCGCGCGGGCATCGACATGATCGTCTCGGCCGGCGGCGGCGAGCGGGACCCGGAGGTGGACGCGCTGGTCATGTCGCGCGCGCGCGGCCTCGCCGAGCCGCAGCCCCTGATGAACGAGCTTCTGTCGAGCGAGCTTCGCCCGACGCTGTTTCTCGCCCAGCTCTCCAATCTCATGGCCGGCAACATTTCGATCGTCCACAAGGTAACGGGCTCCTCTCGCACCTTCATGGGCGAGGAAAGCGCGGGCATGTCGGCGGTGCAGATCGCCAGCGCCCGCATCCGCTCGGGCCAGAGCCGGGTCTGCCTGGTCGGCGGCGCCTTCTCGGCCGAGCGCAAGGACCTTTTGACCAATTACGAACTCGGCGGCTTCCTCTTGCGCGACCAGTGGCTTCCGGTGCCGGGCCGCGCGGGCGAGACGGCTGGCCTCGCGCCCGGCAGCATGGGCGCCTTCCTGATCCTGGAAGACGCCGAGCACGCGGCTGAGCGCCATGCCACGGCCTATGCCAAGCTGCGCTTCGTGGCGGGCGATCGCGGCGGGCGGGACGATTCGGCCTTCCGCCGCCGCTTCGGACGCCTGTTGGACGAGGCGGATGCGCGGGACGAAGAGCTTCTGGTTCTCTCGGGCGCGACGGGCCTCGACGGGGTGACCGAAGCGGAGACCGAGCTTTTGCGCGAGCACTATCCTCACGCGGCCCATCGCGCCTATGGCACGGCGATCGGCCACGGGTTCGAGGCGCATTTTCCGGCCGGCGTGGCGCTCGCCGCCGCGCTGCTCGCGGCCCGCAAGCTGCCCTCGCCGGCGGCGGGCGGCGAGGAGCGGCCGGCCGAATTCGAGCCAAAGCGCGCGCTGGTGACCGGCGTCGGCCATGTGCGCGGCGAAGGCGTCTGCCTGATGGAAGCGGTCTGAGGCGGGCTTCAGCCACCTCACCCACGGATCGGCGCGGCGCACCGTGCCAGGGACGAAAAGACGATCATGGCTTCAAGCGATCTCGATTTCCTCGGCCGCCCGGTGGTCGCCATCACCGGCATCGGCGTCGTGTCCTCGCTCGGGCGCGGCGTCGCCGACAATTGGTCGGCGCTGGTGTCCGGCCGCTCCGGCATCCACACGATCACGCGCTTTGCCACCGACAATCTGCGCACCACGATCGCCGGCACGGTGGACTTCATGGCCGTCGAGCCTTGGAGCGGCATCGATCTTTCCTATGCGCTGGCGGAAGCGGCCGGCACCGAGGCGATCGCCATGGCGGGTCTCGACCCCACCGGTTTCGACGCGCCGCTGTTCCTGGCCGCCCCGCCAATCGAGCTGGAATGGTCGCAGCGCCTGGCACTCGACAAGCTGACCGGCGAAGCGCGCGAGGAAGCCGGCTATGACCGGCTGATGGAACTCGCCCGCCAGCACCGCTCGCGCGCCGTCTACGACCTCACCCTGTTCGGCGGCATTTCCGACCGATTGGCCGACAAGCTCGGCACGCGCGGCCTACCCGTCACGCTCTCCACCGCCTGCGCGTCTGGCGCCAGCGCCATCCAGCTCGGCGTCGAGGCGATCCGGCGCGGCGATGCGGAGCGCTGCATCGCCATCGGCACCGACGGCTCGGTCGGCGCCGAGGCGCTAATCCGCTTCTCGCTCCTCTCGGCTCTCTCGACGCAGAACGAGCGGCCGGAAAAGGCCTCCAAGCCTTTCTCCAAGGATCGCGACGGCTTCGTCATGGCCGAAGGCGCAGGCGCGCTGGTGCTGGAATCGCTGAGCGCCGCTAAGGCGCGGGGCGCCACCATCCTCGGTGTTCTGCTCGGCGTCGGCGAGAAGGCCGACGACTTCCATCGCACCCGCTCCAAGCCGGACGGCTCGCCCATCATCGCGACCATTCGCGCGGGTCTGGAGGATGCCGGGTTGCAGCCCGCCGACATCGGCTATGTCAACGCTCACGGCACCTCGACGCCCGAGAACGACCGTATGGAATATACCGGCCTCTCCGCGGTGTTCGGCGACGTGCTGACCGGCGTGCCCGTCTCCTCCAACAAGTCGATGATCGGCCACACGCTGACGGCGGCCGGCGCCATCGAGGCGGTGTTCTCGGTGCTTTCCATGCGCGAGGGCACGCTGCCCCCTACGATCAACTACGACCAACCCGACCCGGCCATTCCGCTCGACATGGTGCCCAATGCCGCGCGCTCGGCCGACGTTTCGGCGGTTCTCTCCAATTCCTTCGGCTTCGGCGGCCAGAACGTCTCGCTCGTGATCGGGCGCGAGCCGCGTAGCTAGGCTCCAAAGGGTTCATCTCTCCATGCAGGCTCTGCAGCTCGTCGCCGACAAGGATCTTCGCCGCGTCGAGATCGACGAACCCGGCGCGCCCGGTCCCGGCGAAGTCACCGTCCGCATCCAGGTCGTGGCGCTCAACCATATCGACGTCTGGGGCTGGCGGGGCATGGCCTTCGCCAAGCGCAAGATGCCGCTGACGATCGGCGCCGAGGCTTCGGGCGTGGTGGAGCGGCTGGGCGAAGGGACGTCCGGCCTCGTGCCCGGCCAGCTCGTGTCGATCTACGGCGCGCGCACCTGCGGCCTGTGCAAGGCCTGCCGCGAGAAGCGGGACAATCTCTGCGAGCACGTCTCGGGCGTCCACGGTTTCCATCTCGACGGCTTTGCGCAGGAACGGGTGAACCTGCCGGCCCGCCTTCTCGTCCCCGCCCCTCCGGGCTGCGACGCGGTCGGCGCTGCGCTCGCCCCCGTCACCTTCGGCACCGTGGAACACATGCTGTTCGACAATGCCAAGCTGGAGCCGGGCGAGACGATCCTCGTTCATGCCGGCGGCTCCGGCATCGGCACGGCCGCGATCCAGCTCGCCAAGCGCCATGGCGCGACCGTCATCACCACGGTCGGCTCCGACGACAAGATCGAGCCCGCGCGAGCCCTCGGCGCCGATCATGTGATCAATTATCGCACCGACCGCTTCGAAGGCGTCGTGCGCAAGCTCACCAAGAAGCGCGGCGTCGATGTCGTGTTCGAGCATGTCGGCAAGGACACGTTCGCCGGCTCCATGCTCTGCATGAAGCGCGGCGGGCGGCTCGTCACCTGCGGCTCGACGTCGGGCGTCTCCACCGAGATGAACCTGATGATGCTGTTCCAGCAGCAGCTGAAGCTCATGGGGTCCTTCGGCTGCCGCATGGAGAACATGGCCGACGCCATGCAGAAGATGGCGCGCGGCTTGGTGAAGCCGGTGATCGACACCGAAGTCGGGCTGGACGACATCGCCGTCGCGCTCGACCGGATGGAAGGGCGCCGCGTCTTCGGCAAGATCATCCTCCATATGGACCGTGGGACCGGCACCGCCGGATGAACCCGACGCTCGCCAAGGCCTGGAAGATCCAGAAGAAGACGCGCGACTTCCTGGCCGCCAAGGCGCTGTTCGCGATCCTGCGCGTCCTGCGCCTGCTTCCGGCCCGTCAGGGTCTGGAGGCGGCTGACCGCCTCGCCCGGATGATCGGCCCCCTCACCTCGCGCCACAAGCTGGCGGTCGAGAATCTGAAGCTCGCCTATCCCGAGAAGGACGCGGCCTGGGTCGAGACGACCGCCCGCGCCAATTGGGGCCAGATGGGACGCATCGCGGCCGAGTACGTGTTCCTGGACGAGATCTTCGACTTCGACCCCGAGCGGCCGCCGGGCGAAGGGCTGATCGAGGTCGATGGGATCGACCTCTTCCTGGAACTGCGCGACAGCGGCAAGCCGATCATCTTCTTCACAGGCCATCTCGGCTGCTTCGAGCTCTTGCCGATCTGCGCCGCGACCTTCGGTCTCGACGTGACCGCGCTGTTCCGCCAGCCCAACAATCGCTATGTCGCCCGCGAGGTTCTGGCCGCGCGCAAGACGCGGGGCGGTCATCTTGTGCCCTCCAAGGCGGGCGCGGCCTGGGCGCTTGCCAGCATTCTCGACCGGCAAGGCAAGGTCGGGATGCTGGTGGACCAGAAATTCGCCAAGGGCGTGCCGACGACCTTTTTCGGCCGCCCCTGCCGCACCAACCCGCTCCTGCCCAAGCTGGCCCGTCAGTTCGACTGCGACGTCTACCCCGCGCGCTCGATTCGCTTACCCAACGGGCGCTACAGGCTGGAACTGCAGCCCCGGCTCGACCTGACGCGCACGGAGACCGGTGAGATCGACATCGCGGCCAGCTGCCAACAGCTGAACGACGTGGTGGAAGGCTGGGTACGCGAGCATCCCGACCAATGGATGTGGTTCCATCGCCGCTGGCAGACGTAAGCCGCGAGCCGGATAAGGGAAAACCCGACCTTCCACGAGCACGAGGCCGCCCGGGCCAAGGATTTTTAAGGTTCTTCGTCTAAGGCTATCGGCAAGGGGAATGCCGATGCTTCGGAAACTGGGACGCAAATACGCCTCGACGGTGGCCGGCGCGATTGCCTTGCTGGCCGTGGTCGCGGCTGCCGGCTTCTATGCCGGACAAGGAGCGGTGGAATCCCTCGTGCAAGGCGAGGTAGAGACCAGGGCTCAGCGTTTCGCGTCCTTTCTGCTCGAAAATGGCCCCCAGCTCGACGCTCTCCTGACGGGCCTTTCCCGAACCGCCGACGCCGAGGTCGAGGCCCGCAACGCGGGCGCGGCAGCCAATCTCGTCAATTTCTCGATCTTCGACGCCAATGGGCACGAGGTCTTCACGCCGCGTTCGACGCGCCAGGAATGGCTCTTGCGCGAGCGCCCGGGCGGCACCGCGACGGGCGTTTCGCTTTCGACAGACTACCTGGAAAAGTCCGGCCCTTGGATCGCGGTGGACGGCGCATCGGGCAGCAAGCCGACGGCGACGCTTCCCCTGTTTCGGGACGGCCAGCGCATCGGATTTCTTTCCGTCAGCCCCGACATGGCAGAGGAACGGCAGCGTTTCGTGTCCGACATCTCGTCGGTTGCCGCCAGCCTCTTTGGGGCCGCCATCCTTGCGATCGGCGTTCCCGCCGCGATCTTCTTCCTGCGTCGCCGGATGATCGAACAGGTCAACGAGCGCATCGAATTCCTCGACAATTTCGACCCCCTGACGCACCTTCTCAACCGGAAGCGCTTTCAGGAACGGGCCGATGGCATCCTGGCGACGTCGCGCGCCACGCGCGAGCGCATGGCCCTTTGGGCGATCAACGTCACCAGCCTGTCGGACATCAACAGCGGCATGGGGCAACAGGTCGGCGACGAGTTGCTGCGCACCCTGTCGGAGCGCATCGGAGCGGTGATCGACAAGGCCGACCTGTTCGGCCGGATGAGCGGCGGCGACTTCCGCCTGCTCCAACGCAACAATCTGAGCGGCGTGCAGGCCGTGGAAACGCTCGCGCAGAAAATTCGCGAGACGGTGGAGATGCCGATCGAGATCGCCGGCCATACGATCGTGCCCAAGCTCGCCATCGGCGTGTCGCTCGTTCCCGATCATGGCCGCAACATTTCCGACATCGAGCGCCATGCCGATCTTGCCCGCACGGCGCACACGGAGGGCAAGTCCGGCTTCTACGCCGTGTTTGATCCGTCCATGGACGTGGAAGCGCATCGCCGGCGGCAGATCGAGCGCGACATGCGCATTGCCCTCAAGAACGACCGGTTCGAGCTCTTCTATCAGCCCATCGTCGGCGCCTCGGACGGCGTGCCCAAAGGTTACGAGGCGCTGATTCGCCTACCCGACGACCAAGGCGGATTCATCTCGCCGGGCGAGTTCATCCCGATCGCCGAAGCGCGCGATCTGATGAAGCCCATCAGCGACTTCGTGATCGACGAGAGCATCCGCCAGATCGCGCTCTGGCCCGAGCATCTCTACATGTCGATCAACCTCTCCCCAGCGCAGTTCCAGGACAACGATCTCGTCGAGATCGTCAGCTCGGCGCTCCAGCGCCACGGGGTCAGCGGCAACCGGCTTCAGATCGAGGTCGTGGAAACGTTGCTGCTCGAGCGCAGCGACATCGTGCTGCACCAGTTGCGCGGCCTGAAGCAACTCGGCATCTCCATCGCCATGGACGACTTCGGCACGGGCTATTCCTCGCTCGGCTATCTCTGGCGCTTCCCGTTCGACACGTTGAAGATCGACCAGTCGTTCATGCTCGCCTTCGACGCCGGGGAAGCCAATGTCCGGCAGATCCTCGAGACGATCATCTCGCTCGCCCACAATCTGGGCATGCGTGTCACCACCGAAGGCGTCGAGACCGCCGAGCAGGCGCGCATGCTCGCAGCTCTGCATTGCGACTCTCTCCAGGGCTTCCATTTTTCCCGGCCCAAACCCGCGCGGCAGATCGACATCGCCCCGAATGCGACTCTGCGCAAGGTTGAAGCCGCCGCTTGAGACCGTAAGACATGGCCGCACGCAAGCATCATGGCTCGCTACCATGCGGACTTATCGAGGCCCCTCTCTCTTTCCTGGCAAAGTCGAGCCTCTTTGATACTCTGGCCGCACGCGAGAGCTTGTTAAGAGTTAAATAATATTTACTTTAAATTGGAAATATTCTCAGCTCTTGCGCGAACCGAACCGAAGTCGGCGCATTCTATCTTCAGGCAACGGAGTTGTGTGATGCGTGTCCTGATTGTCGAAGACGAGCCGCTGATCGCGATGGATCTGGAAGACTTGGTGCTGGAAGCGTCCAATGCCGACTGCGTCTGGGCTCGAGATGTGGCGGGAGGCTTGATGCAGGTGGCCCGTGGCGTCGACTTCGCCCTTCTGGACTTCGACCTCGGTGGGCAGACCTCTCTCCCGGTGGCCCTGCGTCTGCAGGCGCAGTCCATCCCCTTCTGCTTCGTGTCGGGCAGCCTGTCCGACGTTCCGCTTTCGCTGCGGGCCGTTCCCAGCATCGCCAAGCCTTTCCGCCCCGCCGACATCCGGCGCCTGCTCGCTGTGGCCTGACGGCACGAGACGCAGTTCAGCCTTTCAAGGACAGTCGATCTGGCGTCGCGCCCGAAAAGGGCACGGCGCCAATTTCGTTTGCTTTGCGCCAGACTTTCACACGACGACGTTGAATGGCCGGAACATCATTCAGGTAGCATTGGCGTTTGTGCCGGACATGCCAAAAAGGCTGAACCGTCCATCGACGGTTCAGCCTTTCCAGATAGTCTTTGAGAGGAGGCGGCCTGCCGTTAGCGCGCGACATCCTTCACGGCTGCGCCCGTCGCATCGACGGTGTTGCCGACGTCGCGGCCGACGCCACGAACGGTGTTGGCGCATGCCGAAAGCGCCAGAGTGGCGACCAGGGCGAGAGCGACGGAAGTGACGCGACGGGGCATGCTGTGCTCCTATGGACGATGTTCTGGCCTCAAAACAAAGCTGCGGCGATTTGGTTCCCACAATTTCGTCACCTTCGCGACATGGCGAGGTCACGCACTGGGGATAGGCCCGACAGGATTGGGCGCGACGGGAGCGGCCGGGTTCGCCTTCGAAACCAGCCCGCCTCCGTTCGCGTCCTTGCGAGTGGGGAAATGGCTTTCTTCAAAGCCGCGTGTGCCCGATCCGTTTGCTTTGCCTTCACCATTTCAATGGCTTATGTGGCAAGGCGTTGGCAGCAGGAATACCGCGTCGAACGGCCGCCGGAAGGCGGGCCGGCGACACGGGGCGGGAAGGGATTCGCATGAAGTTGAAGGATGCCATCTGGCCCGTGATCGGCATCGGCGCCGTCGTATTTTCCTGCTGGCTCCTGTTCCGCGAAGTGCGGACCATCTCGCTGGACCAGATCTGGGCGAGCTTCACGGCCATCACGGGATGGCAATGGGCGGGTTCGCTCGCCAGCGCGGCGCTGGCCTATGTCATGCTCGCCTATTACGACCGGCTGGCGCTCCGCCATATCGGCCGCTCGGTGCCCTTCCCCTTCATCGCCGCGACATCGTTCGCCACCTATGCGCTGTCGCACAACATCGGCGCTTCGGTGTTCTCGGGGGCCGTGGTGCGCTATCGCGCCTATCGCTCGCGCGGCCTGTCGGGCTCCGAGATCGCGCTGCTGATCGCCTTCTGCTCCTTCACCTTCGGCGTCGGCGTGCTTCTGGTCAGCGCCGTGTCGCTCCTGATTCAGCCGGATATCATCCAGCGCTATTTCGACATCCACTCCTCCGTGCCACTTTTCATTGCCGGCGCGATCGTGGTGGCCATCGCCTTCTACGTGTTCGGAAGTTTTAAGGGCTTCCAGCCGCTGACCATCGGCAAATTCCACCTACACTATCCACGCCGCGACGTGGTGATCCGTCAGTTGATCGCGGCTCCGCTCGAAATCGTGGCCGCCGCCAGCATCATCTATTTCGCCCTTCCTCCCGAGCACAATCCGGGCTTCGTGGTGGTTCTGGCGATCTTCGTCGTGTCCTTCTCGCTGGCTCTGGTGTCCCACGCGCCTGGCGGCCTCGGCGTCTTGGAAGTGACCTTCCTCGCCGGGCTGTCGGACGTGCCGGAAACCAACGTCCTCGCCGCGCTCCTCGTCTTCCGCATCCTCTATCTTCTGATCCCCTTCGCCATCGCGATCGTTCTCGTGCTCCTGTTCGAGCAGAGCGCCCTGTGGCGTCGCAAGTCGGCGGACGGCCCCTCGCAGTCCTGACCGCGTCGGGCGTCTGGCGCGCGCAGCGAGCGGGCGCCTCGGCGCCGATGCGGCAAGGCCGGTTCTAGTTGGCGGGCCCCGCGTCGGTCGGCACGCGCCATTGCCGCTCACCGTCGAGGCAGGAGCCCTTGTCCGGCGCGCCGGCGGTAAGCACGACGCGCGCCATCTCGCGCGGCTTGCGCGGCGCGCGGTCGGCGAGTTCCAGAACCAGCTTGCGCCGGATCGCGTCGGGAAACTGGCTCCACTCAGTGACCGGGATCATGAAGGCGCCGGGGCCGCCGATCACGCATTGGCTGTAGTAGCGGTCGAGATCGGGCATCGATCCCCAGGCGTTAATGTCCTCCGCGCCGCCCTGCGTCATCAAAGGCAGGCCGTTGATGACGATGCCCTTGGCCACCGCCGCGTCGCGCGCCTCCAGCACCGGGCGGCCCTGGTTGTTGGCGCCGTCCCCCGAGATGTCGATGACCCGCCGATCGCCGGCATAGCCATTCCCATCGAATAGCTTTGCGGAAAAGTCGATCGCGGCCGAGATCGAGGTCCGCCTCTGGCGATCTGGCTCAGCCGTCGCCAGAAGCGTGGCAAAGCGCTCGGCGCTTTCCTGGCTGTCGATCAGCGTCCAGGGGATGACGACATTCTGGGTGAGATCGCCCGCCCATTCCACATAGGTGACGGCGACCCGCCCGTTGAGCCCGTCGCGGACGGCGTCCAGCACCTCCTTGCTGCGCCAGGCCGCGACATAGCCCTGGCGCTGGATGGACTGCTCGTCCTCGTTCATCGACCAGGAAATATCGACCGCCATCACCAGTTCGACATCGACCGGCAGATCCTCGGCCGCAGCCGGCCTTCCCTCCTCGATCGCGAGAAGGGCGAGGCATGCGAGCAAGGGGGTCCAAACGCCGCGCATGCAGGAATGGTGAAGTCTTCCTTACGATTTCGCAACAGGCCGGGCGCGAGTTTTTTTGCAAGGCGCCTCCCGGCCTTAGGCGAAAGGTCCGAAGGGCGATCAGCTTTGAAACACCCCTTTTTGCCCGGCTTAGCGCGAGAAAATGCGCTCTTTCGCATGGTCGTTCACTAGTCGTAACCGCGTTCGCGGCAGGATGGGTACAACCCGTTCGCAACTTCCGAGACCCGCGGATATGTCCACGACACCCCTGTCACGTCCGCTTGGCCCTAGGTCCCACCCGTGGCTCTACTGGCTGTCTCGGCGCGGCCATGGGCCGCTGGTGCTCTTCGTGCTGGCCGCCTGTGTCGTCGGGCTCTCGCTGCCGCTCACCCTGCCGCTCGGCCCGTTCTACTGGGACACGGTTCTTTACCTCGACGGCGGCAACCGCGTCCTGACAGGGCAGATCCCCTCGACGGACTTCTTCGCGCCGGTTGGCCCGCTCGGCTATTGGCTGTTCGCCGGCGGGCTTCGGCTCTTCTCGCAGCCACAGCCGCTGCTTCTCGCGCATTGGATGATGTTTCTCGTCACCCTGCCGCCCTTCCTTCCGGTCCTGCTGCGCGTGGCGAAGGAGCGACCGGCCCTCGCCTGGGGTCTTCTCCTACCGCTCGTGTTCTTTCAGCTCCTGCCCCTGAACGTCGAGCAGTTCTCCACCTTTCCGAGCTTCGACGGCTACGGGATGTACAACAGGCAGGTGTCGCAGGTTCTCTATGTGCTCGTCGCTGCCCTTCTGTTCGAGCGCCGCGCCGGGCTGCTCCTATTCGCGATCGCCTGGTGCTGCACGGCGCTGTTTCTTCTGAAGATCACCGGCTTCATCGTCGCCGGGCTGATCTGCCTTCTCGCCTTCGCGGCGGGCCGCGTGCCGCTGCGCGTCGCGCTGGGCGCGGTGGCTTGCTTCCTCCTCGTCCTGGCAGGGCTGGAGCTTCGCTTCGCGTTGGTCAGCCGCTACATTCTCGACATCGCGGCGCTGGTTCGGCTGAACGAGGGCGGCCTTGCCTCGCGTCTGGTTCAGGCCGCGTCGATCCATTTCGGGCTTTTCGGCGCGGGCTGCGCGCTTCTGGTCGGGCTGCTCGTCATCCAGTGGACCTCGGTGCGCGAGAGGCTGACGGCGCTCGGGGCGCGCCGCGATCTTCCCTCGCTCACCGCCGTGCTGGATCAAGACATCGTCTGGCTCGTCGTGCTGCTCGCCGGCGGCATTTTCTTCGAGTCGCAGAACACGGGCGATCAGGCCTTTCTCTTCCTCTGGCCGCTGCTCCTGCGCATTCTGTCGGGGCCGGCGGGGCGCTCCCTGCCCGTTCTCGTACTGGTCGGCGCGGTGGCGCTGCCGCCCTTCGTCAACGTGGCGCACCGGGCGGCGCGCGCGCTGATCGGTCAGATCTACTATGTCGATCTGCCGCTGCCCAACCTGAAGATCCTCGCCCAAGTGAACCAGCGGCCCGAACTGGTGGAGCGCGCCGAGGTCAATCTCGACATTCTCGGCCGCCGCAAGGAAACCTACGAGGCGTTTGCAGAGCACGGGCAGCTGCCGATCTATGCGATGTATGCCGATCTCGATTTCCAGGCGACCTGGCTGCTGGCGACCGATCAGGCGGTCGCGGCCATCCAGGCCTTTGAGGCGCGGGAGGGCGTGCGGTTCGAGACGATCATGACACTCAACTTCACCAACCCCTTTCCCTATCTTCTCGACCGTCAGGCGCCGCGACGGATCGCGATTGGGGCCGATCCATCGCGCGCCGTTCCGCCGCCCGACGCGGAGACGATCGCCGCCGTGCGCGGCACCGATCTCATTCTATACCCCACCTGCCCGATCACGCCCGCCAACATCGCCCTGCGGACCATCTACGAGGCGGGTCTTGCCGGCCACCGGACGGTGGAACTCTCGCCCTGCTGGACCGGCTATGTCCGGGAAGGCCTTCTGGAAAACCGGTGAGCGTCGGCAAGACCGCGCAAACGAAAGGGCCGGGTCCTCGAAGGACCCGGCCCTTTTTGCTTGGGCTGGAAGGGGGAAGCTTCGGTCAGCCAATCTGCGTCTTCACGAAATCCTTGACGATCGAGACGATGCCTCGGCCGAGAAGCGCGTCGAGCGCGTCGCAGAACTGGTCGACATGCTCCGGGTCGCAGATCAGCGGCGGCTCCAGGCGGATGACGTTGCGATTGTACTCGGTGAAGGCCACGAGACAGTCGTAGTCCTTGAGCAGAAGCGCGCCGACGAAGCCCGACAGCGAGCCCTTCAGCTTCTCGTCGAGCAGCGCCACCATCGGCCGAAGCGCGAAGGGCAGCGTCTGCGAGAAGTCGTGGAACTCCAGGCCCACCATCAGGCCGCGCCCGCGCACATCCTTGACGATGCTAGGATATTTCGCCTGGATCGCGGTCAGCCTGTCTTTCAGATAGGTGCCGACGGCCGCCGCGTTGCCGATCAGATCCTCGTCGTAAAGCGTATTCAGCGCCTCGATCGAGGTGGCGCAGCCCTCGCCGATGCCGCCGAACGTGGCGTGGGCGTGGATCATCGCCGTCTTTGGCGTGCCATAGGCCTTCATATAGACGTCGCGGCGCGCGACCATCGCGGCCATGGCCGCCTTGCCGCCGCCGAAGCTCTTGGCGAGCGCCGTCACGTCCGGGATCACGCCGTGATGCTCGAAGGCGTAGAAGCGCCCGGTGCGGCCGTAACCACACTGGACCTCGTCCGCCACCCAGATCACCCGGTGCTGGTCGCAGAGCGCGCGAACGCCCTGCCAATATTCGGTCGGCGCCTCGATGATGCCGCCACCGCCCTGCACGGTTTCCAAGACCACGACCCCGACATCGGGATCGGAGCGCACCACGGCCGTCAGCGCCTTCAGGTCGCCAAAGGGCACGCGATAGGTGTTCTCCACCAGCTTGAAGTCGCCGCGATAGAGCGACGAGTCGGTCAGCGACAGGACGCCCTTGGTCTTCCCGTGGAAGGAGTTCTCGGCATAGACGATCTTGCAATTGGTGCGGCCCGAGGCGCGCTCGGCGACCTTGATTGCCGCTTCCATGGCCTCCGAGCCGGACGAGCCGAGAAACACCATGTCGAGCTCGCCAGGCGAGCACGCCGCGACATTCTTGGCCAGCGCCGCCGCATATTGCGACAGGAAGGCGATGGCGATCTCGTGCCGCTTCTCGTCCTGGAACTGCTTACGCGCGGCGAGGATACGGGGGTGGTTGTGGCCGAAGGCTAGCGAGCCGAAGCCGCCGAAGAAGTCGAGAATCTTCCGGCCGTTCTGGTCGAAATAATACATGCCCTCGGCGCGCTCGACCTTCACCTTGTGAAAGCCGAGCAGCTTCATGAAATGAAACTGGCCGGGGTTGATATGCTCCTTGAATAGGTCCGCCATGGTGGCGAGATCCATCGCCTTGGCCTGTTCGAGGGAGAGCATGGCGGGCTTGGGCGGCCCGCGCCGGGGCGCCGGGGCGGGCGCGTCAGCGGCGTCGAGACGCGGGGCGGTGGTCATCGGGCGATCAAGCATCGAAGCTCAGTCCTCACTCGGCCGGATGGGGATAGGCGGAGCCGGGAGCCGAGTGCCCCACCTTCTTCGCGCGGTATTCGCTATAGGCGGCGATCAGCATGTCCTCGTCGCGGTACTGCGGCACCCAGCCGAGATCGCGCTTGCCCTTGGACACGTCGAGAACGCATTCCTCGTCGGCGATGAGGTACTGCTCGGGGTCCATCAGGGGCTTGTTCAGCCAGTCGAGGAAATCGAGCGTGCGCTTCACCGCGAAGCCCGGCGTCGGCACGAGGATCGACTTCGATCCGGCATGGCGCACGAGGTCGCCCAGGAGCTTCCTGACGGGCGGCGGGTTCAGCGAGCCGAGATTGTAGGCCTCGTTCGGCACGCCCGCCTTCCAGGCCAGGCGCGCGGCCTCGGCGCAGTCGAACACTGAGATGAACTGGTAGGGATTGCGTCCCGAGCCGATCATCGGCACCGGCAGGTTCGCGTCGATCAGCTTGAACAGCTTTTCCAGAATGCCGAGGCGACCCGGGCCGATGATGAGGCGTGGGCGAAACAGCGAGATGCGCATGCCGCGCTCGCGCCAGTCGGCGGCCAGATGCTCGGTGTCGAGCTTGGACTGGCCGTACTCGCCGAGCGGAGCGACCGGATGGTCCTCCGTCATGGGCGTGACGACCGTATGGCCGTAGATCATGTCCGTGGTGAAGTGGACGAGCTTGTGGGCGCCGGCCCGGTCCATCGCCTCCATGATGTGCTTCGTGCCGTCGTAATTGACGGGATAGAAGAAGTCGTGCCGCTTGGCCCGCACCTGGATCGGCGACAGCATCTTGGCAGACAGGTTGTAGACCATGTCGTCCGGCGCGATCGGCGCGGCCATCACGGCGTCGCGGTCGGTCACGTCGAGCGTGAGGTGGCGCACGCTGCCGTAATGCGGCAGGTCGCTCTTGGCAATGTCGAGGACGACGACCTCGGCGCCCTCCTCGGAGAGCTTCTGCGCGAGATGACGGCCGACGAACCCGTCGCCGCCGAAAATCACATGTTTCATCACCGGTTTCCTTCGATCGAATGGGTCTGGGCTTGCGCGGTCTGGGGCGCCTCGTCCGCCACGGTCTGGCTGCCGCCCCGGGCGATGAAGACCGTGCCGAGGCAGATCAGCGCGATGCCGCCGATGCGCGCGGGCGTCAGCGCTTCGCCGAACAGCGTCCAGGCGGCGAAGGCCACCACGACATAGGCCAGCGACAGGAAGGGATAGGCGTAGGACAGCTCGACCTTGGACAGGACGAAGAGGTGCGAGGCCATCGAGATCACGAAGGTCAGCAGCCCCAGGAACACGAAGGGGCTGAAGACGATCTGCAGGATCTTCAAAAGCGGATTGACGCCCGCGAAGGACAGCGGACCCAGTTGCATCATCCCATGCTTCAGAAGAATCTGCGCCGCCGCGTTGGTGAACACGGTGAACAGGATGAAGGGAATGTAACGGCTCATGCGCGCGCCCTTTCGTTCGAGCGCCCGAACCATGGCGCCGGGGGAACTGTTCGGGAGTTAAGACGGGAATGGTTTTCGCTCACAACCTCAACAAACACTTTCTGACGCTGGGGTAGCGGCGTCGAGGGAGGGAAGCGGCAGTCGAAGCGCCGTGCGCCGCCAGAAGTCCGACAGAAGCGCGGGATCGCGCAGAGCCTCGAGTTCGCGCCAGCGCGGAAAGGACGCGGCAAAGGTCGCCGGCGCCATGCGCGCGTCCTTGTAGGGATTGACCCGCCCGCCGGCTGCCACGACGATCGCATCGAGCCTATCCAGAAGCCGTTCGGTCCGGGGACCGAGATGGGGGAAGTCGAGCGTCAGCGTGTAGCCCTCCGTGGGAAAGCTCAGGAGACCGGGGCTTTGGAGAGCGCCGAAGCGCTTCAGCACGGTGAGGAACGACCCCTGCCCCGCTTCCAGAGCCGTTTCCATCAGCGCGCGCACGGTCTCGGCCGCATGGCGCGTGGGAACGAGGCTCTGGTGCTGGTGCAAGCCGCGCGGCCCGTAAAGTCGGTTCCAGCCGCCGATCCGGTCCAGCGGGTAGAAGAAGCCATCGAAGGGCACGGTGCGCCGGCTCATTCCGGGGCGGGCTTTGCGGAAGTACAGCTCGTTGAACGCGCGAAGGCCCAGGCCCCGCAACGGGCTGACCGGCGGCGTCCAGGGCACGGTGGCGAGCGGAGGCCGGGCGCGGCCCGTGCGGTCTCCCTCCGCCGCATGGTCGCCGCAGATGAGATGCCCGCGCCCGAAGGAGGTGCCGCGCGCCAGGGAGTCGATCCAGGCGACGGCGTATTCGTGGCGCTCGTCGGCCGCCTCGGCTCGCTCAAAATAGTCCGACAGGCGGCTGAAACGCTGCGTCGTCTCCAAGATCGACGCGGAGCCGACGCGCATCAACCGCAGGCGCAGGCGCGTGACGAAACCGGTGAGGCCCATGCCGCCGATCGTGGCGTGGAAGAGATCGGCATTTTCGCTCGCTGAACAATGCAGCGTGCCGCGATTCGAACGCTCTAGCTCGAAGCTCTCGACCCAGCGCCCGAACGTGCCCCGGCGGTGGTGGTTCTTGCCGTGGATGTCGTTGGCGAGCGCGCCGCCCAGCGTGACGAATTGCGTGCCGGGCGTGACCGGCAGGAACCAGCCTTGCGGCACGATCCGCTCCGTCACCTCGCGCAGCAGAACGCCGGCATCGGCATCGAGCAGCCCGGTCTCGGCGTCGAACCCGTGGATGCGCGCGCCCTGCGCGGGCGTCAGAAGCCATCCGGAATCGTTGAGGCAGCTGTCGCCATAGGAGCGGCCGTTGCCGTGCGGCAGCATCGTCTCGCCGGCCTGCGCCAGCCTGCCGTCAAAGGGCCGTCGCCTGCGCCCGCCCGGCGGCGGCGCGATCGTCCCGCCCCAGTTGTCGCCGGCATCACGCATAGGCGGCGGCCAGGAAGAGCAGCGCGCCGAGGCCGACCATGATCTGCGAGCGCCAGTCGCGCAGGATGAAGACCACGGGGTCGTCATGCATCTCGTTGCGCTTGGCGAGAACCCAGATTCGCACGATGATGTAGAGAACCAGCGGGCAAAGCGGCCAGATCAGATAGGGATGGGCCTGGAGCTGCCGGATCTCGGCGCTGTCGATGTAAAGCGCCAGAACCAGAACCGAGGCGAAGCCCGAGGCCATGCCGGCCTGCGCCAGCGTGTCGAGATCGGCGGGAACATAGCCCCGGCCCGTGGTGCGGCGCGAGGCGCCTTCGCCGAACTCGGCCAGTTCGACATAGCGCTTCACCAGCGCCAGCGAGAAGAAGAAGAACAGCGAGAAGGCCAGGAGCCAGAAGGACCCGACCGTATCGGCCGAAGCGGCGCCCGCCAGGATACGCAGGGTGTAAAGCCCTGCCAGCGTCAGCACGTCGATCAGGAGCATGCGTTTGAGCGCGAAGGAATAGGCGGTGGTCAGCACGAGATAGATGCCGAGAACGGCGGTGAACTCGATCGGCAAAAGCAGACTGAGGCCGAAGGCGGCCACGAACAGCCCGACGCCCGCCGTTACGCCGATCGGTATGGGCACCTGCCCGCTGGCGAAGGGCCGTCGGCGCTTGGTTCCATGGCGACGGTCCGCCGCGAGATCCAGAAGATCGTTGAAGATATAGACCGAGGAGGCCGCCATGGAGAAGCAGACGAAGGCCAGCATTCCCGCCAGCACCATCGGCACGTCGACATATTCGTGGTTCAGGACGATGGGCACGAAGAGAAGAAGGTTCTTCATCCACTGGTGCGGACGCATCGCCTTGAGAAGGGCGCGGGGCAGGTTCCCCTCCCCCTGGATCAGCCGGCTGGCGCGCTCGCTTTCCCGGTGCCAGCGCGCGGCCGCCCGGTCCGGCTGGACAACGGTCACGCCCTCGGCGGCGTCGAACAGGCAGAGATCGTCGCGCGAATTGCCGATATAGTCGAAGGGGGCGCCGGCGCGCTCGGCCGCGATGCGATCGAGCTTGCGCTCGGCGGACAGATTCTCGTCCCGGTTGCTGGCGATCACCCGATCGAACAGTCCGAGATGGTCGGCCACGCCTTGCGCCAGCCGCTCGTTGGCGGCCGTGGCGAGAACGATGGTGCGCCCGGTCTCGCGCTCGGCGCGCAGGGTTTCGACCACTTCCTCGCGATAGGGCCAGGTCGCGGGATCGACCTCGATCCCGGCCGCAAGCTCATGCTTGAGAACGGACTTGCCGGCCAACAGCCAGCCGAACAGGCGCCAGGCCTGCAAGGGGTTCTGGCGGGCGAACAGAAACAGGCTTTCCCAGAGCAGGTCGCTGCGAATGAGCGTGCCGTCCAGATCGACATAGAGAGGCCGATCGGTTCTTGCCTGGAGCGTATCCATCTGCGGCCGTCGTCGCTTGGTGAAATCGGACCCTATCGTTCCACCCTGGCGGGTTTCGTTCGCGTAAATCCGGCCCCCACGATTCGGTGAGCTGAGAACACCGTGAAGAAGCGCTTAAGAAAGCTGTCGCATTCCGTGCGATCGCGGCTCCCTGCCGCCGATCGCGAAAGCCCGGGTCAGTGGGCCAGCCCGTGGGCGGCGCGCGCCATCAGGCATTCCTCGTCGCCCGGCTGGCAGGTGCGGCAGACATGGGGGCGCAGCGGATAGATGCCGCATCCCGTCCGCTGGCCGACGATCCCCGTCAGCGCCATGCAGCGCTCGCCCTCGCAGCGCATGCCGGACAGATCGGCCGACACAAGTTCTGCGGGAATGCGATCGAGCTCTTCGTCGGTCTCGGTGGAGAAGCGCGGCCATTCCGAGGAATAAGAGCAGCAGGCGCCGCAGCTTTGACAATCGAAGGAAGATGCGTCCGCCGCCATAGTCTCAACCTTTCGAACGCGCTCATCCCGCCCACAAGCAAACCCGAGAGCTAAAAAAGCGCATGGGACCCCGGAGGGGACGTCTTGACTTCATCGGAAGGAGAAATGGTGGGTGATGTAGGGATCGAACCTACGACCCGCTGATTAAGAGTCAGCTGCTCTACCAACTGAGCTAATCACCCGAAGCGCTGTGTTTCGCGCTTTTCAGTGCCGGTCGGCGTCTGTGAGGCGGTGTATACGCAGGGCGATTGGCCCTGTCCACCCTCTTTTTGCACCGCCCTCGATTTTTCTCGTTTGTTCTTGTGCGACAAGGGCTTGCAGCGGATGCCTCAGCCGCGGTGCCAGGGAAGGCGAGAAGCGATGGAGATCGGCAGCGGCTTGGCGAAGAGGCGCAGCCCCTCCTCCGACTCGGCCTGGGCCACAAGACCGGCCATCGAGGCGGCATGGGGCACGACACTGACGGTCTCTTCCCCGTCATGCGCCACGTCGAGGAAATGGATGCCGGCGAAAAGCTCGCGGCGGTAGACCAGCTTGGCGGAACGGATCGCCTCGTCGTCGCCCATGCGGAACTCGAAATGCTTGGGCAGCGGCACCGAACCGTCGATCGTCAGTAGGGCGCCGGTCGCGGAAATGTTGCGAACGATGCAGTCCACCGTCGAATAGCGGTTGTTGAACAGAATCTGGGCGCGCTTGAAGATGCGGGTTCGAGGCGCGACTCGCCGTTCACTGCTGTCGGATTCCGGTTGCGCGAGAGCCATCACTCCGTTCCTTCGCCGATTTCACGACGTAGTTTTAGCTCGCAATGGTTTGTGCTCCCTGAATCCCCGGCCACGAAGTGGCCGCATACGGTTCTTTTTCTCGCCGTTTGCAGTTCCTGAACGAAATCGCCCGCCGGACGCGCGAGGCGTCCGGCGGGCGATCGTGATTCGAAAGCTTGGGCGGGGCGCGAACGGCGCCCCGACGGGATCGATTAGTTGCGAGCCTTGTCGACCAGCTGGTTCTTGGCGATCCAGGGCATCATGCCGCGCAGCTTCGCGCCAACTTCCTCGATCTGGTGCGCGTCGTTCACGCGGCGGATACCCTTGAAGCGGGCGGCGCCGGAGCGATACTCCTGCATCCAGTCGGAGGTGAACTTGCCGGTCTGGATGTCCTTGAGGACACGCTTCATCTCGGCCTTCGTCTCGTCCGTGATGATGCGCGGGCCGGTCACGTACTCGCCCCACTCCGCCGTGTTGGAGATGGAGTAGTTCATGTTGGCGATGCCGCCCTCGTAGATGAGGTCGACGATGAGCTTCACTTCGTGCAGGCACTCGAAATAGGCCATCTCGGGGGCGTAGCCACCCTCGACCAGCGTCTCGAAGCCGGCGCGGATGAGCTCGACCAGACCGCCGCAGAGCACGACCTGCTCGCCGAAGAGATCGGTCTCGCACTCTTCCTTGAAGTTGGTCTCGATGATGCCCGAGCGGCCGCCGCCGACGCCGCAGGCGTAGGAGAGCGCGAGGTCGAGCGCGTTGCCGCTCGCGTCCTGATGAACGGCCACGAGGCAGGGCACGCCGCCGCCCTTCTTGTATTCGCCGCGCACCGTGTGGCCCGGGCCCTTGGGCGCGATCATGACGACGTCGACGCTCTTCTTCGGCTCGATCAGGCCGAAATGGACGTTCAGGCCGTGCGCGAAGGCGATGGCCGCGCCGTCGCGCAGGTTGTCGGCGATCTCGGCCTTGTAGATGTCGGCCTGCAGCTCGTCCGGCGTCGCCATCATCAGGAGGTCGGCCCAGGCGGCCGCTTCCGCGACGTTCATGACCTTGAAGCCGTCGGCCTCGGCCTTCTGGCGCGTGGCGGAACCCTCCTTGAGGGCGATCGCGACGTTGCCGGCGCCCGAATCCTTGAGGTTCAGCGCATGGGCCCGGCCCTGGCTGCCGTAGCCGACGATCGCGACCTTCTTGGACTTGATCAGGTTCAGATCGGCATCGCGATCATAATACACGCGCATGGGTGTTTCCTCTCTCGTTGACGGGTGCGGCACAGGCCGCTTCGTGGGCCCCGTAAAGGGCCAGGAACTGCTGCGTCGCACGCCGGGCGTCCCGGTCGATCTCCGCGTCAGTGATGGGGGTTCGGTCGCCGAGCAGGAGGCGGATCTGCACGTCCCGCACGACGAGGCCGAAGAAAGTGCCGAAGGCGAGGTCCGCGTCGTCGAAGGCGAGCAGCCCCGCCTCGTGCGCGAGATCCAAGAAGGGCCTCAGCCGCGCGCGCAGCGCCACCGGGCCGTTTTCCAGGACGATCAGGCCGAGATCGTGATTGTCCGTGCCCGCCTGCCCGACGGCCACGCGGTTGAGCGCGATCGAGGTGCGGCTGGCGATGACGCGCAGCCAATCGGAGGCGAACTGCTCCAGCCCCTGCACCAGCGATTCCGGGCACAAGGTCTCGCGGCGCATCGGCAGCGCCCGCACCTTCGCGGCCTGCCACTGCACGGTCGCGGTCAAAAGCCCGTCGCGCCCGCCGAACCACTTGTAGAGCGTTTCCTTGGAGCAGCTGGCGCGGCGGGCGACGGCGGTCATGGTGAGCTTGTCGCCATCCTCGACCAGCAGCGACAAGGCAGCGTCGAGCACCGCCTTCTGGCGCTCGCTCAGGGCCTCGTCCATGGGGAAGATCGCACTCATCACCGCTCGACTCTTCGCCGCTCGCGTTTCGCCGGCCGCCCAACACGTACCGTACGTTACGGTTCGCACTACACAAGGCTCTGGCGCGAGGCAAGGGGGCAGAGCGTTCGTTCGGCTATTTCACGACGATCAGACGCTCGGCGGCGCGGGTGATGGCGGTGTAGAGCCAGCGCTCGCGCGATTCCTTGAAGGCCCAGCTTTCGTCGAAGAGCATGACGTCGTCCCATTGCGAGCCCTGCGCCTTATGGACGGTCAGGGCATAGCCATAGTCGAAATCGTCGTAGCGCTTCTTGGTGGCCCAGGGGATCTCGGCCGTCGGGTCCTCGAAGACCTGCTTCAGGAGCTTGATCTTGGCCATGCCCTTGTCGATGTCGTCATCGTCGGGCTTCACCAAGAGATTGGTGCCGGGCTTCACGGTTTCGGGCGAGGCCGTCATGACCTGCCAGAGCGAGCCGTTGAGCAGGCCTTTGGCCGGGTCGTTTCGCAGGCAGACGAGTTTGTCGCCCGACTGCGGCAATGCGCCGGTGAAGCCCTTCAACTCGCGCAGGCGATTGTTGTAGAGGCGGCGCGTGCGGTTGGTGCCGACCAGAACCTGATCGGCCGCCAGAACCTCGTCGCGGTCCACCTCCCGCTTGGTGATGACGCGCGCGGCGCCATGGTCGCCGAGCTGCAGCTCGCGCCCTTCCCGCGCGTCGAGCGCCAAGGCGAGGATCGGATTGTCGCGCGCCTGGCGGTGGATCTCCGTCAAGAGGAAATCCGGTTCGGCTTCGGTGAAGAAGCCACCGCCCGAAACCGGCGGCAACTGGCCGGGATCGCCCAAAACCAGGATGGGCGTGCCGAAGGACAGGAGATCGCGCCCCAGCGCCTCGTCCACCATGGAGCATTCGTCCACCACCACGAGCTTGGCCTTGGCGACCGGGCTCTGGCGGTTGAGCGAGAAGGTCGGCGACACGCGCGCCGTGCCTGTCGTCTCGTCCTCCGAAGCCTCTTCGCCGCGCGGGCGATAGATCAGGGAGTGGATGGTCTTGGCCGACTTGGCGCCCTTGGAGCGGAGCACCTGCGCCGCCTTGCCGGTGAAGGCGGCGAACTGCACGCCGCCTTCCACCCCTTCGGCGAAGTGGCGCGCGAGCGTCGTCTTGCCCGTGCCGGCATAGCCGAACAGGCGGAAGATCGGCTGGTCGCCGCGCCGCAGCCAATCGGCCACACGCGTCAGCGCCTCGTCCTGCTGCGGAGAGAATTTCATGGCGCGAGGCGTCGCAGAAAACCGCGCCTTTGCCAAGCGCTCGATGCAACCGGCGGCGCGCCGACGGCGAGGATCGAGCAGGTAGCATTGTAAAACCGTCATGGGCGCGAACTATGAGCAGTCTCGCGGCCGACCCACCCTCCCCGTTCGGGACGGCGGCCTTTCCCAGCGCCTCCAACCGAGAGACTCGCTCCATGTCCGGCATCATCTCCGCCATCGGCTTCTGCAACAACACCGGCCCCGGCGATCTGTCGACGCTCGACGCCTCGCTGCGCGCGGTCGCCGATACGGGCGCCGACGCCTGCGAAATCGGCATCTATGGCGAGGAGATCATCGCCGGTGGGCGCGTCATCGAAGATCGCCTCGCCCGCGTCGCCGCCATCGCTTCCAACTATCGGTTCCGCAAGCTGTCGCTGCACGGGCAGATCGTCTCCAACTTCATGGACCGCGAGAATCTGCACCTTCAGAAGGGGGTTGTGCGGGCCATGTTGGAGCTTTGCGATCGTCTGGGCGCCGGCGTGCTGGTCCATCATTGCGGCTCGGCCCAGTTGACCGAGGGCGTGACGCCAGCCGATCTCGATCAGATGGAGCGCGAGGCGCTGTTCGAGATGGCGGAGGTCGCCAAGACCTACGGCACGCGCATCGTGCTGGAAAACATCTTCACGACCGAGCCCGGCCAGTATCGTCAGACGCCGACCCAGGTCGCCGAAACCGTGCGCGCCATCGGCCACGCCAACCTCGCGGCGCTGATCGACTTCGGCCATGCCTATATCGAATCGCGCTACAAGGGCCTCGACTTCCGCGCCGAGCTGCGCGCCATGGCGGACGTGACCGGCCACCTGCATGTGCACGACAATTTCGGCCTGCCCTACACGACGAAGACATTCTACCACCGGGCCGAGGCCACGGCGCTCGGCATCGGCGATCTGCACCTGCCGCTCGGCTGGGGCGATATCGCTTGGGAGGACATATTCTCCGAGCTGACCTTCCTGCCCGACACCACCCTCATCATGGAAATCGGCGCGGAGCGCTTCGCGGCCGAGCAGCCCGCCTGCCTGGAGCGCGCCCGCAAGCTGGCGGACCTCGTCAACGCGCGCAGCATGGCGGCCTGAGCCAGAACCATCCCAGCGACCAGCCGGCCCCGCGATGGGGTTCGGCTGGTCGCTTCTCGCCAAGATCAGCGCAGCATGGGCCAGAGCGTCGCCACCAGCGCGAGGCCCATGACGATGTTGAAGACGCGCAGTCGCCTGGGGTCGGAGAGAAACCCGCGCAAAGCCACGCCGAAGCCGGCCCAGATCGAGACGCTGGGAAAGTTCACCAGCGCGAAGGCGGTGCCGACCAGAAGCACCGAGACGACAGGCGATTCGGCCTGCGTGTAGGCGCCCATGGCGACCAGCGACATGGCCCAGGCCTTCGGGTTGACCCATTGGAAAGCTGCGGCCTGCCTGAAGCTCAGCGGCTGGCCGCCCACCTCCGCCTTTCCGATCGAGCGCGAAAAGGCGATCTTCCAGGCGAGCCAGAGCATGTAGAGGACGCTGAGGAACTTCAGCGCGGTCTGGAGCGCGGGCACCGCATGAAGCAGCGCGCCGAGGCCGAAGCCGACCGCGAGAAGCAGCGAGAAGAAGCCGATCGCGATGCCCAGCATATGCGGGATCGTGCGGCGAAAGCCGAAGTTCACGCCCGATGCCATCAGCATCATGTTGTTCGGCCCCGGCGTGATCGAGGTGACGAAGGCGTAGACGAGCAGACCAAGAAACAGGTCGAGAGGCATGGAAAGCTCCGGGCGCGCCAGCGCGCTGCCCGGAAGCGGGAGCGTCAGACGCCTAAGATAGAAAGAATGGCCGAAATCATCAGCTCTCGTGCGCCGCTTCGCGACCGCGCGCCATGGCGGCGACGCCCGTGCGGCAGACCTCTACGAGGCCGAGCGGCGCCATGATCTGGATGAACTTCTCGATCTTGGAGCCCTTGCCCGTGATCTCGAAGACGAAATGGTCCGTCGTGGAATCCACCACCTTGGCGCGGAACACGTCGGAGAGACGCAGCGCCTCGACCCGGTCCTCGCCCTTCCCGGCCACCTTCACCAGCGCCAGCTCGCGCTCGATCGGACCGTCGTCGCCCAGGCCCACCGCCGTCTTGGTAAGGTCCACCACGCGGTGAACCGGGACGATCCGGTCGAGCTGGCTCTTCAGCTGCTCGATGACCGCCGGCACGCCGCGCGTCACCACGGTGATGCGCGAGAGATGCTTGTTGTGGTCGGTCTCGGAGACGGTCAGGCTCTCGATATTGTAGCCGCGCCCGGAGAACAGGCCGATGACGCGCGCGAGCACGCCCGGCTCGTTGTCGACCACGATCGATAGGGTGCGCGATTCCGGCGAGGGCTTCTCGTCGGTGATGAAATAGGCCGAGGCCGGAGGCTGGATCGGTAGGTTCATGGCAAAGGCTTCTCGAAAAGCGAGCGGGGTTCGGCGGGGCTTATGCCCCGCCGCGCGATGTCAGACCAGCGCCTTGCCCTTGGCGTCGATGGCGTTGGCGACGACGTCGTCGCTCGCCTCGTCGGGCAGGAGGATCTCGTTATGCGCCTTACCGCTCGGGATCATCGGGAAGCAGTTGGTGAGATTGGCGACGCAGCAGTCGAAGATGACCGGCCGGTCGACCGAGATCATCTCTTCGATCGCGGCGTCGAGATCGCCCGCCTTTTCCGCCCGGATGCCGACGCCGCCATAGGCCTCGGCCAGCTTAACGAAGTCCGGCATCGCCTCCGAGTAGGAGTTGGACAGGCGGTTGCCGTGCAGGAGCTGCTGCCACTGGCGGACCATGCCCATATACTGGTTGTTCAGGATGAACACCTTGACCGGCGCGCCATGCTGGACGGCGGTCGAGAGTTCCTGCGTCATCATCTGAATCGAGGCGTCGCCCGCGATGTCGATGACCAGCGCATCGGGATGCGCGATCTGAACGCCGACCGCCGCCGGCAGGCCGTAGCCCATCGTGCCGAGGCCCCCGGAGGTCATCCAACGGTTAGGCTCCTCGAAGCCGTAGAACTGCGCGGCCCACATCTGATGCTGGCCGACCTCCGTGGTGATGAAGGTCTTGCGGTGCTTGGTCAGCTCGTAGAGGCGCTTGACCGCGTGCTGGGGCATGATGACGTCGCCTTCCTGGCGATAGGCCAGGCAGTTGCGCGCCTTCCAACGGCCGATCTTGGCGTTCCACTCGGCCATCGCCGCCGGGTCGGCCTTGGCGCCGCTGTCGCGCCAGATCGAGACCATGGCCTCCAGGACATGCGCGACATCGCCGATGATCGGCAGGTCGACGCGCACGTTCTTGTTGATGGAGGACGGGTCGATGTCGATATGGATCTTCTTGGAATTCGGCGAGAAGGCGTCGAGCCGGCCGGTGATCCGGTCGTCGAAGCGCGCGCCGACGCAGATCATGACGTCGCATTCATGCATGGCGAGGTTGGCCTCGTAGGTGCCGTGCATGCCCAGCATTCCCAGCCAATTGTCGCCCGACGCGGGATAGGCGCCGAGGCCCATCAGGGTCGAGGTGATGGGAAAGCCGGTCATCGCGACGATCTCGCGCAGCAACTGCGAAGCGTGCGGGCCGGAATTGATGACGCCGCCGCCGGTATAGAAGACCGGGCGCTTGGCCGACTTCATCAGATCGACCGCCGCCTGGATGCGGCCGCGCTCGGGCTCGACCCGCGGCTGGTAGCGCTGCGTGGCGCGCGAGAGGCTCGGCGGCGTGTAGGTGCCGGTCGCGAACTGCACGTCCTTCGGAATGTCGACGACGACCGGGCCGGGACGGCCCGAGGTCGCGACATGGAAGGCCTCGTGCAGGATCTCGGCGAGATCCTCGACATTCTTGACCAGCCAATTGTGCTTGGTGCAGGGCCGCGTGATGCCGACCGTGTCGCATTCCTGGAAGGCGTCCGAGCCGATCAGCGTGGTCGGGACCTGGCCCGTGATGCAGACGAGCGGGATCGAATCCATCAACGCGTCCTGCAGGGGCGTGACGGCATTGGTGGCACCGGGGCCGGAGGTGACCAGCATGACGCCCGGCTTGCCGGTGGAGCGGGCATAGCCTTCGGCCGCATGGCCGGCGCCTTGCTCGTGGCGAACGAGGATGTGCTTGACGTGGCTCTGCTGGAACAGGACGTCGTAGATCGGGAGAACCGCGCCGCCGGGATAGCCGAACAGGTGTTCGACGCCATGGTCCTTCATCGCCTGGACCACCATCTGGGCGCCCGTCATCTGGCGGGTCCCGGTCTCCATCATCATCTCGTTCATCGTGCGGCCTTTGAGGGTTTCGTGCCGGTCGGCGCGGCGTGTCGAATTTCAGGCAATAAAAAAGGCCCTCCGAGGGGCCTTGGGTTGCGCACACGTGGCAAGAGCCGGACGGTCCCTAGACCGTCTCGCGTGTGCGCCTGCTTACGAGGAGAATGAGCTTCTTCGACATGGGAGCGGACGTTAGTCGCCCGCCCCGCATCCGTCAAGCCGCTCCGCGCGCCTTTCGAATCGCCTCGCTCGGGTCGAGATCGGGCGAGCGGATATGGCCGTAGCGCGCCAGGAGCAGAGCATAGAGGCCGAAGGCGACGAGCCCAAGCCCGGTGGCCGACAAGATCGCCCAGCCATAGGGCCAGGAGCCGATCTCGCCGAGCGCATCCTCCAGGCCCGGCGTATGGTCCGGCGTCCAGCGCGAGGCGCCGGTGAAGAACAGAACCGCGATCGCGGCAAAGACGAGCCCGCGCGCCACAAGGCCGAAGCGGCAGAGCGCGATCATCCACCCGGCATGAGCGGCGGGAAGCGAGAGAAAACGCAGAAAGCTGCCGTCGAAGGCCTTCTTCACCTGTGCGCCCGCGACGCCCAGCATGACGAGCCCGGCCGGCAACGTGAACCAGGGGCCAAAGACCGGACCCCAGCGGTCGAGAATATTGGACCCGCCCTCCCCGCCGCCGGCGGACACGCCGAACAGGAGCGAGGCGGCGTAGAGTGCGAGGAACGTATAGGCGAGGCCCGAGACGAAGCGGCCGATGCGGGTGAAGATGCCCTTGGCGTCGCGGCCATAGCCGTCCGCGTCGAAGATGGCTTGAACGAAGCGCCAGAGCGCGAAACAGGGAAGCGCGAGCACCAGCAGCACCAGCATCACACCGCCGAAGGGCGAGCCGACGATGCGCGAGATCGCCTCCTCCTCGCTCAGCGTGTTGCCGCCGGCGAAAGCAGTGCGGAAGGCGAAATAGCCGATCGTCATGAACACGGCGGCGCGGGCGAGATAGCCGAGCCGCGCGCCCTTCTCGATCGCGTCCCGATGATCGCGGATGCCCATAGGCGTGCTCGACATGGCGTTCCCCCTTTGCGGGTCAGAACGGCACCACGCGATCGCGGGTTCCGCCCTGCCCGGCCGGGCAGGCGTCTCACTTCATGTTGGCATCGACGATCCGGTCGAACTCGCCTGTCGCCTTGGCGAGATGCAGCCACTGATCGACATAGGCTTTGAAGGCGACATCGCCGCGCGGAAGCATGATGCCCATCTCGCCATATTGCAGGGGCCGGTCGGGGTTCACCGCGCAGAGGCCGGGATGCAGCTTTTCCTGCAGCTTCACCTCCACCGATTCGGCCACCATCACGTCGGCCCGCCCTTCCAGGATTTCCTTGAAGATCACCCGGTTGTCGGGAAAGAGCTGGATCGCGGCCTTGCTGAAGCTGGCACGGGCGAACTTTTCGTTGGTGCCGCCGGGATTGACCACGACGCGCGTGCCCTCCCGGTCGATCGCCGCGACGGTCTGATACTTCGACACGTCCTCGCAGCGCACGATCGGCGCCTTGCCGTTGACGAGATACATCTGGCTGAAGCCGACCTGCCGCTGGCGCGGCAGCGTCACGGAAATGCCGCTCAAGGCTACGTCGCACTTGGCGTTGAAGTCCGCGACGAGGTCGGACCATTTGGTCGGCACGAAGACCGCTTCCGCCTCCAGCGATTTCGCCAGCGAACGGGCGAGATCGATGTCGATGCCGGTGAACTCGCCCCCGTCGTCCGCTCGGTACGAGAAGGGCCGGTAGTCGCCCGTCGTGCAGACGTTCAGCACCTTGCGCTCCACCACCTGATCGAGCCGGCTCGACCCCTCCGCAAAAGCGGCGGGCGCGCCGAGAAGGGTGGCGGCGAGAAGGGCTGAAACGAGGGGCTTCATCGATCGGGAACCTCTTGGGATGGATGGGGTCGAAGGCTACACAGGGCGGCATGGCCCGTCATGCGCTTTCGGAAAATCGACGCCTGAGCAGCCGGGGTCTCAAAACCGTTCCGCGAGGTCGGCGAGCGCTTGCGCGGGGTCGGAGAAACGCAGCCAGGACGCGTCGAACTGGTTTCGGAACCAGGTTTCCTGTCGCTTGGCATATTGGCGGGTGCGGGTCACCGCGAGGTCGCGCGCCTCGCCCAAGGTCAGTTCGCCCGCGCGCATCCGGTGGAGTTCCGCAATCCCGATCGCGCTGGCGGCCAGTCCCGTCGCGGCCTTGGGACGAGCCGAAAAGGCAGCCGCCTCGGCTTGCGCTCCCTCCAGCAGCATGGCGTCGAAGCGTTGGGCGATGCGTTGGCGCAAAAGGGAGCGGTCCGGGGCCAGCACGATCTTCAGCGCGCCGTCCGCTTCGACCAACCCGGCGCCCGCGCCCTTCTGCAGCGTGCCGAGCGCCGCGCCCGTCGTCTCGAAAAGTTCCAGCGCGCGCAGAATGCGCTGCGGATCGCTCGGCCGGATGCGCTGGCCGGCCTCCGGGTCCCGCCCGGCCAGCACCGCGTGGAGCGCGGCCGGCCCCTCCTCCACCAAGCGCGCGCGCCAGCGCTCGCGGATCTCGGCCGGGATCTCCGGCAGCGCGTCGAAGCCGCCGAGCAGCGCCTTGAAGTAAAGGCCCGTGCCGCCGCAGAAGACGGGCACGAGGCCCCGCGCGCCGAGATCGGGCAGCAGCGCCCCCACCTCGCGCATCCAGATGCCGGCGGAATAGGGCTCCTCGGGCGAGACATGGCCGTAAAGGCGATGCTCGACGCCGCCCATTTCCGCCTCGGTCGGCCGGGCGCTGAGAATGCGAAGGCCTTCGTAGACCTGCATGGAATCGGCGTTGACGACCGCGCCACCGAAGCGCCGGGCGAGCGCCACGGCCAGGGCCGACTTGCCGCTCGCGGTCGGCCCGGCTATCAGGATCGCCTTCGGCTTTTCCATCGTCAGGCCCCGTCCCCCATGTATGTCGTCACCCTTCTGTCGTCGCGGCAGGACCCCCGCGTTTCGCGCACTCTCGTGAACACCGCCGCCGACCTGATCGGCGAGGTGGACATCCAGTGGCTGGAGACCGAGATCGCCTGCGATCTCGTCACGCAGGAAAAGCCCGACGCGACGTTGATCGACCGCCTGAAGCGCCTGGCGCTGGATGAGGCGGTGGACTGCGTGGTGCAGGAGGTGGCCGGACGGCGCAAGCGGATTCTGCTGGCCGACATGGACTCCACAATGATCGAGCAGGAATGCATCGACGAGTTGGCCGCCGCGATCGGGATCAAGGATCAGGTGGCCGCCATCACCGCGCGCGCCATGAACGGCGAGATCGCCTTCGAGCCCGCGCTGCGCGAGCGCGTCGCGCTGCTCAAGGGCCTGCCGACATCCACCATCTCCGACGTGATCGAGCGCCACATCACGCTGGCCAAGGGCGGGCGCGAACTCGTCGCCACCATGAGTGCCAACGGCGCCCACACCGCGCTGGTCTCGGGCGGCTTCACCGCCTTCACCTCCGTCATCGCCGGCCGGCTGGGCTTTTCCGAAAACCGCGCCAACATCCTGAAAATGGCGGGCGAGACGCTGGACGGCACCGTGGCCGAGCCCATTCTCGGCGCCGAGGCCAAGCTCCAGGCGCTGCGCGAGATCGCTGGCTCGCTCGGCCTTTCGCCAGCGGACGCGATCGCGGTCGGCGACGGCGCCAACGACCTGCCGATGATCCTGGCAGCGGGCACGGGCGTCGCCATCCACGCCAAACCCTCGGTCGCGGCCAAGGCGCCGGTGCGGATCGACCACGGCGACCTGACCGCGCTTCTCTTCCTCCAGGGCTACCGGGCGAGCGAATTCAAACGCTGATGGAGGGCCTTCGCACCGAGCGGCTGGTGCTGCGGCGCTGGGTCGAGAGCGACCGCGCGCTGTTCCATCGTCTGAACCACGACGCCGAGATCATGCGCTTCTTTCCCATGCGCATGACCCGGGCCGAGGCGGACGCCACGATGGACCGCTGGAACGCCGATCTCGACACCGACGGGATGGGTTTTCTGGCCGCCATGCGCCTGTCCGACCGCCGCGTCATCGGAGTGATCGGGCTCTCGCCCGTTGTCGAGCCCGTCTATGACTTCGCGCCGAGCGTGCAGATCGGCTGGCGGCTCCTGCCGGAGGCGCAGGGGCAAGGGCTCGCCACCGAAGGCGCACGCGCCTGCCTCGACCATGGCTTCGGCCGCCTGGCGCTACCCGAGATCGTCTCGCAATGCGTGGTGGAGAATCGGGCGTCGGAAGCAGTGATGCTGCGCCTCGGCCTGCGCTTTCGAAAGACCTTCGACCATCCGCGCGTGCCGCGCAGCCACCCGCATCTCCTGCGCCACAGCCTTTATGGGCTGCGACGGGAGGATTGGCTGGCGAGGGGCTGACAGTCAGTCGATCGGCACCACGACGAGGCGAAGGTCGCCCGCCCGGTCGGCCACCAGAAGCAGCGCGTTCTTGCGCCCGTCCGCCTTGGCCTTGGCGAGCTTGGTCCTCGCCTCCTCGGCGTTGGCGACCTTTTCCTGGCTCACTTCGCGGATCGTCATGCCGGGCTCCAGGCCCTTGTCGGCCGAGGCGGAGTTCGGCACCACCTCCGACACGACGGCGCCTTGCGCCTCCGCCGGCAGATCGAAGCGCTTACGCGTTTCGTCGCTGAGGTCGGCGAAGGTGAGGCCAAGCAGCGGGCCGGCGCTCGCCGTCTCGGTCTGCTCCTCGGGCGCGTCGTCCTCGTCCTGATCGGTTTGGTTCTCGGCCGCTTCGCTGTCTTCCAGCCGGCCGAGCGTCACGTCGACATTGACCGGGACGGCCGGTGCATCGAGGGTCTGCTTGCGCAGGATCTCAAGCTTCACGACCTTGCCGACCGGCGTTTCGGCCACCATGCGCGGCAGATCGCGCGAGGTGGCGACGGCCTTGCCGTCGAAGCGGCGGATGACGTCGCCGATCTCGATCTTGCCGATGTCGGACGGGCCCTGCGGCACGACGCCCATGACCAGCGCGCCGGCCGCGCTCGGCAGGCCGAGGCTTTCGGCGATCTCGTCCGTCACCTCCTGAAGCCGCAGGCCGAGCCAGCCGCGCCGCGTTTCGCCGAACTCGCGAAGCTGCGCCACGACGTTCTGCGCCAGCAGCGAGGGAATGGCGAAGCCGATGCCGATCGAGCCGCCGGTCGGCGAGATGATCGCCGTGTTGATGCCGACGACGCGTCCATACATGTCGAAGAGCGGACCGCCGGAATTGCCGCGATTGATCGCTGCGTCCGTCTGGATGAAATTGTCGTAGGGGCCGGCATTGATGTTGCGCCCGCGCGCCGAAACGATGCCGACCGTGACCGAGCCGCCGAGGCCGAACGGATTGCCGATCGCCATGACCCAGTCGCCGATGCGCACCTGCTCGCTGTCGCCGAAGGGCACGGCGGGAAGCGGCGTCTCGGACTCGACCTTCAGCACCGCGATGTCGGTCTTGGTGTCGATGCCCACGATCTTGGCGTCGAGCTGCTTGCCGTCGGCGAAGTTGACGGTGATCTCGTCCGCGTCGGCGATGACGTGGTTGTTGGTGATGATGATGCCGGACGGGTCGATCACGAAGCCCGAGCCGAGCGACTGCACCTTGCGCGAGCCGTCGCCGCGCTCACCTTGCAGGAGATCGTCGAAGAATTTCTGGAGCGGCGAGCCGTCCGGCGCGGTGAGCGGCGGCACGGGCGCGGAGGGCGCCGGCTTGGGATCGGTTTCCGAGTCGCCGTCCTCGGACTCGCCCGCCTCCACGGTCTGCGAGGTCGAGATGTTGACCACCGCGCCGAGCAGGCGCTCGGCGAGATCGGCCACCGACGCCGGTCCCTGCATGCGCGGCTGCGCCGAACCGGGAGCCGCCGGGACGCCCGAGGCGTTCGGGTTCACCGTGTCGGCAGCCGGCGGCTGGGGCGCAATGGGCTGGCCCTCGGAGGGCGGCGCGATCACCCCCTGCGCAAAGGCCGGCAGCGGCAGCAGAGCCACCGTCGAAAGAAGCACGGCCAAGGCGCGGATGCGCCCACGGGCGCGTCGGGGAAGTGTCTCGTTCATCAAGCGATCCGTGCCGTTGCAGCCAGAGGGGTCCGCGCCATCGGGGCCAGGCCCGAGCGGGCCGAAGCGGGATTCGACCTTATGTCGAGGCAAGCGGATAAAAGCGACCGAATCAAGAAGCGCCGCGCGCCATCCCCCGCTCTCTGGGGCTGGAGGCCTGGCAGGGAGCCCGCGCTGGGTCGGCATGCAAGCTCTTGAAGGCGAACCGCCCGCGCTCATGCAGCGCGCGGGCGGTTCGAGATCGGTCAGTTGGCGGGCGCGGTGGCCGGTGCCTGAGGCGGTGCCGGGGGCGCCGGCACGGCGGCCGGTGCCGGGTTCGGCGCGGCCGATCCAGCCGGTGCCGGAGCCGCACTCGGAGGCGTCGGCGCGGACGTCGCCATCGGCGTCGAGGGGAGATTGCCCCGCGCGGTGCCGGACTCGAAGTAACGGAAGAACTCCGTGTCCGGCGACAGCAGCATCGTGGTGCCGCCCTTCGACATCGCCTCGCGATAGGCCTGGAGCGAGCGGTAGAACTCGAAGAACTCCGGGTTGGCGCCATAGGCGGCGGCGAAGATGGCGTTGCGCTCGGCCTCGCCCTCGCCCTGCAGGATGGTCGCGTCGCGCCGTGCCGCGGCGACGGTCTGCGTCACCTCGCGGTCGGCGCCGGCCCGGATCTCGCGAGCCGATACACGGCCCCGGGCGCGAACCCGCTCGGCCTCGGCCAGACGCTCGGCCCGCATGCGGGCATAGGTCTGCTGGGAGACCTCTTGCGTCAGGTCGGTGCGGCGGATGCGCACGTCCTGCAGATCGATGCCGAGCGAAGCGGCGTCGGGGCGGATCTGATCGCGCACCTCCACCATCATCTGCCCGCGCTGCTCGGACAGGGCCGACTGGAAGTCGCGCAAGCCGTAGACGCGGCGGATCGCCGCGTCGAAGCGCGTGCGAAGCCGCTGCTCGGCCTGCGACACCGAGCCCGACAGAGTCTGGCGGAAGCGGGCCGCATCCGAGATGCGATAGACCAGAAAGGCATCCACCTCGTAGAAGGCGCCGCCGGACACCTGAACGCGGATATTGTCGAGGTCGAGCCGCAGGAGCCGGTCCGGCAGCATGGAGACATTGTCCGCCCCGGCGAAGGAGAAGGGCATCTTGAAGTAGAGGCCGGGCTCGTTCGCAACGCGCTGGATCTCGCCGAAGCGCGTCACCACCGCCTGCTCGCTTTCGCGAACGATGAAGACCGAGTTCCAGAGCACGAATAGGACGAGGGCGAGACCGACGAGAACGCCGTAGAAGCGGTTGCTCATCAGTTGTTCCCCTGCGCAGGCGTCGATACGGAGGCGGTGGCGCCAGTGGCCGGCGCGCGCGTGGTGGCGGCGGTCGGCGTGCCCGTGCCGAGCGTTGCGCCGGGCGCGCCGGCCGGGCGCTGCTGCTGCAGCTCGTTCAGCGGCAGGTAGGGCACGACGCCCTGCCCGCCGGCGGACTGGCGGTCCATGATGACCTTGTTGGAATTGGCGAGCACCGCTTCCATCGTTTCCAGATACAGGCGCTCGCGCACGATCGCCGGCGCCCGCTGGTACTGGGCGAGGATCGCGGTGAAGCGCTGCGATTCACCCTGCGCTTCCTGCACCACGCGGTCCTTATAGGCGGCGGCGTCCTCGCGGATCTGCACGGCCTCGCCTCGGGCGCGGCCGGTCTGCTCGTTGAGGTAGAGGCGCGCTTCCTCGATGAACTGCGACTCGTTCTGCTCGGCGCGCTGCACCTCCTCGAACGCGTCGGCCACCTCGGACGGGGGTGCCGCTTCCTCGATCGAGATCGCGTTCACCACCAGACCCGCCCCATAGGTGTTGAGCGTCGTTTGGGTGATGAGACGCACCTGCTCGGCGATGCCGGCACGGTCGTCGCGGAACACGTCCTCGACCGGCCGACGGCCGACGACCTCGCGCATGGCGCTTTCGGCCACCTGCCGCAGGAGCGACTGCGGGTCCTGCACGTTGAACAGGAAGGCTTTGGGATCTTCCACCGAGTAGAGAACCGCGAACTGCACGTCGACGATGTTCTGATCGCCCGACAGCATGAGGCCGGACGAATCGCCCGCGCGCTGGCCGCTGCCGATGGTGATCTGGTTTTCGACCACCGGAACGGTCTCGACCGTTTCGAAGGGCCACATCACGAAATGGAGGCCTGGCTGCGACAGCTCGGCGCGCGGCTTGCCGAACAGAAGCTCGACGCCGACCTCGTCAGGCTGCACGGTGTAGACCGCGTTCATCAGCCAGACCACAGCGAGGCCAGCGATCGCGAGGCCGCCAAGCGCCAAGCCGCCGCCCGACCCGCCCGAGCCGCCGGGACCAGAACCACCGCCGCCGCCCGGCAGGGCGCGGCGCAGCCGGTCCTGCCCGCGGCGCAGAATGTCCTCGAGATCAGGCGAGTTGTTGCCGCCGGGCTTCGGCCCCTGCGGCCCCTGGCCCCAAGGACCGCCGCCACCGCCGCCGCCCTTCCAGCCGCCATTCCCCGTCTGATTGCTCCAGGGCATGAATGTCCTTCCAATGGATCCAGCCGGGCGCCCAAGCGGCGGCGCGGCGTGTCGAACTCGTCGAAATGCTTATAGGAACTCGAAAAACCGCTTTCAACGAGCGGCCCCCGCTTTCAGGCCAGAGGCGGAAGGCATGGTTAGCGCCGCGCTCCCGCTCCGGTAGCGCTTCGCCGCCCGCTCACGTCAGCCCGGCGCGGACTGCTTCACCCGGCTCCAGGTCTCGAAGCGGATCGGCGCGCTATCCCTTGGATTTTGCGGCGGAGCCCGGCTTTCCAGGCGCGCGAAACCCTCCGTCTCGAAGGCGGGAAAGAACGTGTCGCCCTCGGGTTCGGCCTCCACCAGCGTCAGCTCGATCCGGTCCGTCAGCGGCAGAAAGATGCGGTACATCTCGCCTCCCCCCGCCATCACGATTTCGTTCGCGCCGCGCGAGGCCGCCATCATACGCGCTGCCTTCACCGCCGTTTCGGCATCCGGCACGGTGAGGACGCCCGCCGCTTCGAAGCCGGCTTGTCGCGTGAGGACGATCGTGTCGCGCCCGTCCAGCGCCTTGCCGATGCTCTCATAGGTCTTGCGGCCCATGATCATGGGCCGGCCGAGCGTCAGCTCGCGAAAATGCCGCAGGTCGGTCGGCAGCGTCCAGGGCATCTCGCCTTTCGACCCGATCACGCGGTTGCGCGCAATGGCGACGACCGCAACAAGTTGGGGAGGAGGTTCGAATTGGGTCATAAGGGGACTCGTCATGAATGAGCCCCTAACTAGAAGGGTCGGCAGCGGAAGAAAGCACGACTCGGCGCGTTCATCCCTCTCAGCCTCTCGGTTGGCATCGTTAAGCGGACTTAAACGCTACGGGCCTCATAACCGAACGAACAGCGATCCGCGCCGGACGCGGCCGGGTCGAAACAGGAGATGCATCCGTTGAGCCAGTTCACCAGCGAGCAGATCGCGGAGATCGAGCAGCTGCGCGGGGCGCGCGCCTCCACCATCCGCCCGGTTTCGGACGGGCTGGAGGACATCCTCTATCAGCCGCTTCCCGTGCTCGATCACGGCTTCATCCGCGTCGTGGACTACATGGGCAACGACGACGCCGTGGTGCAGGCGGCCCGCGTTTCCTATGGGCGCGGCACCAAGCGCGTGTCGGAGGATCGCGGTCTCATCCACTATCTCCTGCGCCATTGGCACACGACGCCCTTCGAGATGGCCGAGATCAAGCTGCATGTGAAGCTGCCGATCTTCGTGGCGCGTCAGTGGATTCGCCACCGCATGTCGAGCGTCAACGAGTATTCCGCGCGCTACTCCGTGCTCGACCGCGAGTTCTATATTCCCGAGCCACAGCATCTGGCTGCCCAGTCCGCGTCCAACCGGCAGGGGCGCGGCGAGATCCTGCAAGGCGAGGAGGCAGCCGAGGTGCTCGACCTCCTGCGCCGCGACGCGGCCCGAAGCTACGACGACTACGCCCTGATGCTGAACGAGGGCGGCGCGGACGAGAGCCGCAAGGGCCTCGCCCGCGAGCTCGCCCGCATGAACCTGTCTTTGAACTTCTATACCCAATGGTACTGGAAGGCGGACCTGCACAATTTCATGAGCTTTCTGCGCCTGCGCGCCGACCCGCATGCGCAATATGAAATCCGCGCCTATGCCGACGTGTTGATCGACGTCCTCAAGCGCTGGGTTCCGCTGACGCACGAGGCCTTCCTCGAGCATCGCTTCGGCGCGGCGCAGCTGTCCGCGACCGCGCTTACCGCGGTTCGCCGGATGATCGCGGGCGAGCCGATCGATCAGGCATCGAGCGGCCTCACCAAGCGCGAATGGGGCGAGCTTACCGCCGTGCTCGGCCTGGACGAGAGCGGCGCCTCGGCGAAATAAGGTCGCCCATGCAAGGCCCCGCCGGCTTCGAACCGACCGGGCCTTCTCGCAGATTTCGCCCGTCACCCTATATTCCGTGCCAACAAGCCAGGCGGGGACGGAGCATGGAGGCAGGGACACCGGCGCACAGAGGCATTCCCTCGCTTCCTGTCACCATGGTTCTGGCTGGCGTTTCGGCCATCCTTCTGATCGTCGTCGCCTCGATCGCCATCTGGTCCAGCACCATGGCGCGTGGCGGCGTGGAGGGTTTGCGCGACACATCGCTCGTGCAGTCGAGCGCCCTCACCTTTCTCAGCCGCCTTCAGGACGCCGAAACCGGCCAACGCGGCTATATCCTGACCGGCAATTCCACGTTTCTGGAGCCTTACGAGCGCTCGGTGGGCCAGGTGCCGGCCGATCTGGAGCGCTTGAAAAGCGCGACGGCCGACGATCCCGAACAGGCCCGGCAGGTCGATCACCTCGGCGAACTCTTGAACGCCAAGATTCAGGAGCTGACCCGCACGGTCATGCTGGTGCGCGACGATCGGCGCGACGACGCGCTGGCGCTGGTCTCGGCCGCCGGCGGGAAGGCGGCGATGGACGATATCCGGCTTGTGGTCCGTCATATTCTCGAAAGCGAGGACGAGAAGCAGCTCGAGCGCGAGGCAGCGCTGGCGAGCTGGACGCGCGTCTCGACCCTTGCCATCGCGGCCTCCGCGCTCGTCGCGCTCGTGCTGGTCGCCATCACCTTCCGGGTCGGGCAAAGGCAATACGCCGTGTCGGAAGACATGCGGCGCCGGCTGGCGGAGGCCAACGATCGGCTGGAGGCTGAGGTCGAGCGGCGCACCAGCGAGGCCGAGGGCGCACGCGCCGAGGCGGTGCGAGAGAAGGAACGCGCCGTTTCCGAGCGCTCGCGCGTCGAGCTTCTCCTGCAGGACGTGAACCACCGGGTCGGCAACAATCTCGCCATGGTCTCGGGCATGCTCGGCCTGCAGATTTCGGCGACGGGCGACGCCAACACGAAGATGCAGCTGCGCGCCGCGCAGGAGCGCGTGGCGACCATCGCCAATGCGCAGCGGCGGCTGCGGCTGCGCGATGACCTGTCCACCACGCGGGCGGACGAAATCGTGGAAAGCGCCCTGTCGGACCTGCGCGCGACGCTCGGCCCCGATCGGCCGGTGGAGATCGAGGCGCAGCTGGAGCCGATCGTGGTGGACGGGCGGGACGCGATCTATCTCGCGATCCTGACCAATGAGATCGTCATGAACGCCGTCAAGCACGCGTTCGAGGGGCGTGAGCGCGGGCGCATCCTCGTTTCGCTCGCGCGGGCCGAAGAGGGCGTGTGTCTGACGGTCGAGGACGACGGGCGCGGCATGGCGTCTCCGGCCGCGCTCGGAACGGGCCTCGGCACCAAGCTCGTCACCCGCCTCGCGCGCCAGTTCGGCGGGGAGCCGGACATTTCCTCGCGGCCGGGCGGGGGAACGCGCATCGCCCTGCCCCTGCCCCATCTCGGCGCTCCGCTCGGCGCAGGCGCCTGAACTGGGCGTGCGGGTCTCGCCCAGCCGGCATTCTCGCCTGCGAGCCGAACATTCCTTGCGCAGAGGTTGCGAGTTTCGATTTCAGGCCTTTCCACCACTGCCGCGAATGCCTATATTCGCTGTGCTGGGCTCGTCCTGGCTATGGCAATAAACTGCCGATGTAATAAACCTTTCGGACCCGGGGGCGGTACCCGGCGCCTCCACCTGAGCCCACTTCGCGAGCGTTGCATCGTGGGTTGAGGCGGGGGCGAAATAGGATCGACGAGGGCGTAAAGATCGGACTTTTGCTCGGCATGGTACCACCGTCATCGGGCTGTAAAAGTAGTTGCCAACGACAACTATGCGGAAGTCCGTCTCGCCGCTTAATGCGGTGCGATAGCTTCAAATCAAGCCCTGGGGGTTCGCACTTCTAGGCGGGGCTCGGAGGCGCCTGGCAACAGAAGCCTCCACTTCTTTTTTTAGAGCGCCAGTCCGGCGACCATGTCTGCGAGTTCAGGACGACCGAATGGGTCAGGATCTTATCCGTTACGATGTTCTGGCGCAGGATGCGCTGCGTGGAGTGATCCGCAAGGTGCTGGGCGAGGTGGTGAAGACCGGCCTGCCCGGGGATCATCATTTCTTCATTACCTTCCTGACCTCGGCTCCCGGCGTGCGCGTGTCGTCGCGGCTGCGCGAGAAGTATCCGGAGCTGATGACGATCGTCATCCAGCACCAATACTGGGACCTTTCGGTCAACGACACCGCCTTCGAGGTCGGCCTCTCCTTCTCCGACATCCCCGAGCGCCTGCTCATTCCCTTCAGCGCGATCCGTGGCTTCTACGATCCGGCCGTGAACTTCGAACTCGAGTTCGACGTGCGGGACATGGATGCCGCCAATTCGCAGGGCGAGGAAGCGGCCGCCCCGACCGCACTCGCGCCGGTCTCCAGCGTTCCGGCCCCCGCGCCCGTCGTAGCCGCTGCGCCCGCCAAGGCACCGGCCAAGGCCGCGAGCCCTGCCAAGAACAGCAGCAAGGATGCGGCTAAGGATGTGAAGGACGCGGAACCCGCCGAGGACAAGCCGGCTGAAAAGTCCGCCGAGGTCGTTTCGTTGGACGCATTCCGCAAGAAGACCTGATTCGCCATGGGCGAGATCGTCAATCTACGTCTCGTGCGCAAGCGCTCCGAACGCGCCTGCGCCGAGACCAAGGCCGCTGAGAATCGCGCCCGCCACGGCCGAACTAAGGCCGATCGGGAACGCGACGAACTCGGTAAGGAGCGGGCCGATCGCCTGCTCGACGGCGCCAAGCGCGAGCCCCCCGCTTCCGAATGACCGAAAAACGGTCGCTGTCGATTCGTGGCCACCGCACCTCGATCAGCATCGAGGAGCCGTTTTGGCTGGAACTCAAGCGATTGGCCGCCCGAAGCGGGTGCTCCGTCGCGGAATGCGTGGCCGAGATCGATGGGGTGCGGGACCCCGACACCAATCTCTCCTCCGCCATCCGCCTCCATGTTCTGGCCGCCGCGCAGGCGCATGCCGACAATCCGACCGAGCGCGGCGACCCCAACCACGTCATGCTGTCGCATGTCCATCTCGGCACTGCGGATTTCGATCGCGCCCTCCGGTTCTGGGCGGCGGTGGCACGCGAGATGAACCTGCGCTTTCGTTTCGAAGATGCCGAGCGCGGCTGGGCCGGCTGGCAGCCGGCCGAAGCCGACCGGCCGCTCCTCCTGATAGGCCGCCCCTATGACGGCGGCCCCGCCTCCCCGGGCAACGGCGCCATGGTGGCGTTCAATCTCGGCTCGCGCGGGGCAGTCGATCGAACCCATGCCTTGGCTCTGGCACTAGGCGGGCTAGACGAAGGCGGTCCTGGCCTCCGCCCGCACTACCACCCCCATTATTACGGCGCCTATTTCCGTGACCCCGACGGCAATAAGATCGGCTTGGCTTGCCACCGGCCTGAAGAGGCAACGGCTCTATGACGGAAGCCGGTATTTCGGGAACATGCCTGGGGGTTGAGCCGGCCTTGCCTGCGCAGGCATTCCATCTCTTGGGACCGTAACGAAAGCGACCTGACCGAAGGGTCAAGCGCGGAAAAAGCACGAGCCTGATTTGCAAGGGATGATAGGGCTGCCGTCTGAGCACCCCAGAGGCCGCGCATAGGTGCGTTTGCGACCGATCGCTAGGACGATCAGGCGAGATCCGTTGCGTGATCTTTAATCGCCTTCCTGCTTCGGGCGGCAGCGATGGTGCCAAATCAGATCAAGCTGTCGCTGTTCAGACATCGCTTCTGCATTCAGGCGAAACCTGCTGAGAACAAGCAAATAGCTTTTGTCCGCTTATGTCGTCGCAGATGGCACGCACCGCGCCTCAGCATTACCCCCAAGCCTCGTCCCTAGCGACCGACAAGGCATCACTCCTATCCTCCTGCCAGCAAGTCTGGTCGTAGGCTCCCAAGCGCTGCCTTCCATCGAGAGAGACAGCGATTGCACCTAAGCTCCTATCTCTCAGTCCCCTTGCACCGCTCAGAACCGCGTCGGATTCTGGACACCGGGAAGACTCGGGAAACCGCTCTGCGAGGCGGGTTGCGGCACGGTTACCGGAGGGGCTTCGAGATCGAGCGTGCCGGTCGCGGCGGATGGCGGGGTCGGCGTGGCGGCGGCTTCGCTGGCGGCGCGCCGACGCTCGGTCTCGACCCGGGCGGCCTCCGCGCGAGCCGCCTCCGCACGAGCGGCCTCAGCGCGCTCCAACTCGGCGCGCCGGGCTTCCTCCTCGCTTTTCAAACGTGCGTCGCGAAGCGCGTCCCGCTCTTTCGCCCGCGCCTCATAAAAGCGAACTTCGCGGCGCAGGCGCACGGTTTCGCGTAGCGCCTCTTCGAGCGTGCGAACCCGCGCCTGCTCGATCTGATAGGCGCGGGAGGCGAGATAGCTGGTGAGCGGGGCGACGCCGATGTCGCGGCGCGGCTGCGAAAGCGTGCCCGAGAGCGTGTAGACGAGGGCCGGATCGGGGGCGTCCACGACGTCCTCCTCCACCGGCTTGGGAAGCGCGATGTCGATGCGACCCGAAAGGGCGCGGTCGGCCAACGCGACGCGCGCCTCCCCATTAAGGGTCAGGCCGCTGGCCTGCGCCTCGGCTGGCCCGATCTGCAGCGTGCCGTTGCCGAGCCGCAGCCCGGCCGACACCGTACCGAGATCGAGACTGCTCGCGGTCTGCGCCGCGCCTACGAGACGCGCGACTGCCTCGTCCGTCGCGCTGAAGCCTTTCTCGTCGGCGGCGGCGAGAACGGGTCGCATCACGTCCGGCGACGTGCCGAAGAGCTTGGCGTTGCGCAGCGAGGCGTTTCCGGTTCCGTCGGCCGAAAGGCGCAGCGCCTGCCAGGTCTGCCCGCCCGCCTGGAAGGTCATGTCGGCGTCGAGCAGCCCGGACAGGATAGCGCCCTCCCCGCCTCCCAGTTGCACCGGTCGATCGGCCAGGCGCCAGGTCCAACGCGTGCCGACGAGGCCGCCGACATTGCTGAACCGGCCGCTGCCCTCCACCCGTCCTTCGCCGAGCCCGGCCTCGAAATCGCTGACGGTCAGTTCCGTGGCCGTGCCGTTCACATTCGCCTTGAGATCGCGAAGAGAGCCAGGCGCCCCCTCCAGCGTTCCCGCCTCCAGCGCCAGCCGGAAGGCGCGCTCGGGCAGGAAGGGCGCGGCGAAGGGGCGGGTGTCGGCGTCCGCGCCTTCCTGCGCGACGCCCGTCAGCAGGGTAAGCAGCCAGTCGGCCGAGAGATGGTCGAGCCGCAGCTTTCCGATGACGCCGCTGCCACCTGCCGCCGAAAGCTGCCCGGTGAAGCGATTGTCGGCGACATGACCCTCCACCTCGTCCAGAACCCAGTCGCCGCCGAACCATTTGAGCCGAGCCTTGGCGTCCACCGGCAAGGCGTCGACGCCCTGGCCGAGACCGAGGCCCAGCGTCGTCAGCCAAAGGCTGGCTTCCTCGCTGCGAAGCGCAAGGCGCGCGTCGAGCGAGGCGAGGCCCGCCTCCGCCAGCGCCGCCGTGCCCTCCAGCGTCAGGCTGGAGCCCGGCGCTTCCGCGCTCAGCGAAACGCTCGCCCCCTCGCTCGGCGCGCCGGAGGACACGAGATGCAGGGCGAGCGGACCCGGCGCGCCGAGATCGAGCGCGGGAAGGCCGACCTGCCCGAGAAGATCCACCGGCTTATCGTTGCGCAGCACCATGTCCAGCCCAAAGCGCCCGTCCTTCCAAGCGGCGGCGAGGCCGTTTTCCAACGCGAGCTTGACCGTGAGATCCGTGCCCCCCGCCTGTCCGCTGAGTTCGGCCACGAGATCGCTTCGGCCGGCAGCGGTGACCGGCGAAGCCGTGCCGCTCAGCGACAGCGGCCCGAGCACCGTGCCGCGCGCGGCCACGACCTTGAGAAGCGGGCTTTCCGGCAGGCGGGTGCGCAGGAAGGCGAGGAAGCGGGCCGGCTCGTCGGCGGAGAGTTCGACGCTGAGATCGGGCACCGGGGCGCTCGACACGGTGGCGATCGTGCCCTCGGCATGAATGTCCGCGCCCGCCAAGCCGTTGGCGTCGAAGGCGCTGATGTCGAGGAGGTCTCCCGACAGCGTTACGTCCGCCTCGACGCTATCGGCCTGCATCCCGGCATAGCGCAGGGGCGCGGCGGAGAGTTGCAGCTCGGTCCGCTCCGCCTCGCCCTCGGCCTGCGGCCGCAGCCCGGCCAGCGCCAGAAGCGGTTCGAGGTCCACCGCGTCGCCGCGCAGTTCCACCGCCGTCGCCACGCCCTCGGGCCGCACGGTTCGGTTGACCGTGCCGCGCAGAACTTGTCCGCCGAGATTGAGTTCGAGCTGATCGAAGCGCTGCGTGGCGGCGCCCAGCTCCACCTTGGCCTGGAGGCCGGCCTGCTCCAGCTGCGCCAGACTGGCGGTGCCGCCGAGCCCCGCCCAGTTGAAGAAGGTCGCGGGCTGGCGCGCGGCGAGAAGCAGCAATCCGCGAAACCCAGGGGTTGCGCCGAGTTCCGCGACGCCCGAGGCCTCCACCAGCGTGCGGCCCGGCAGCTCGCCCGACACGCGGTCGATCGACCAGCCGCCCTGCGACGGTGAGCCGGAAAAACGCACCTCGCGGATCGGCGTATCGCCGATCGTCACGATCGGCAGGGCGATGCGCACGCGGCCGGGAAAGGGGCTCGCCGGCAAACGCCGCAGGGCGGCGCGCACGGCCTGCACCCGGTCGGTGAAGCTCGGCGCCGTTCCCGCTTCGGTGCCGGCTGGGGCGATCTGGTCGAGATCGATGTCCTGGCCGGACAGGTCCACGTCGAAATGCGGGATCGGCGCGAGGTTGAGGGACGCCGCGCCGGTGACGAGATAAGGCGTTTCGCCCTCGCCCACCGAGGCGCGAAGGTCCGACAGGGCGATGCGCTGGGTGGAAAGCTGAAAGCCGCCGTGAAGCTGGATGGCGGGCCAGGGCGTCACCGCGCGAAGGCTGGGCTCGGCCAGCGGCGTGCGCAGGGTCAGCGTTCCGTCCACCAGCGGTTTGCCCGGCACGCTGGAGGCGATGCCGGACACGCTGACCGAAAGGCTCGGCGAATCGGACTCGGCCGTCACGCGAAGCGACAGGGTTCCGTCGCCCGGCGCGATGCCGGTCGACAGGCTGACGCGCAGCGGCTGGTCGTTGAGGCGCAGAGTTCCCGTCCCGGAGATGGGGCCGAGAAGCGAGCGGGCGGACAGATCGGCGTCGATCGCATCCAGCCGGACGCGGCGGTCGAGCCTGCGGTCGGTCAGGAGAACCGAGCCGTCGGCGATGCGAACCTTCTCGAACACGACCGGCAGGCTGGTCGGCAGGCTGGAAGCGGCGATCGGCCAGCGCACCGCGCCGCTGGCATCGACGGGCAGCGACAGGCGCGGCGCGTCCAGCTCGGTGTTGAAGATGCGGACTTCGCCCGACAGGAAGGGCGCAAGCTCGGCATCCATGCGGAAGGCCGCCATGGTCAGAATCGGGTCGGCCGCCTCCCCCACCACGACGTCGTTGAAGGCGATGGAGGGAAAGGGCAGGAGCTGGGCGGAGACGGCGCCGCGCACTTCGACCTTGCGCCCGACGAGGCGCGAGGCCTCGGTCTCGAACGCCGTGCGATAGCCCGTCCAGTCCACGAAGCGCGGACCCACCAGAAGAGCTAGAAGACACGCGATCAGCAAGCCGCCGAAGACGATGAACAGCCGCAACGCCTGAGCCTTCCCCTCGAATTTCGCTCGAATCACGGGGCGCATGCCCCAACCTCCGGAAATCCTAACAGTTTTACCACCCGGCGGTCATGCGGCTTGCGCGCATCGGCGATCAACTTGCCAAGCGCGGCAAACAAAGGCTTGCGGGCGAGGATCACGAAGCCTGCGTGCGAAATCCCGCTTCACTCCGTGGGGGCTGTTCCCCTAGTGTTCCCGGAAGAATCCATTAAGTAGTCGGCCATGACCGAGATGACCGATCCATCCGCGCCGCCCCCGAAGAAATCCTCCGGCATCGCCGCGCGCGCCTTGGCCGCCCGCGGTGGCCCCGTGGCGACGCCGGCGGCCGACTATCTCGCGGGCCTCAATCCCGAGCAGCGCGCCGCCGTGGAAACCACGGAAGGCCCGGTTCTGGTTCTGGCGGGCGCGGGCACGGGCAAGACGCGGGTGCTCACCACGCGCATCGCCCATATCCTCAGCCAGCGCCTCGCCTACCCCTCGCAGATCCTGGCCGTGACCTTCACCAACAAGGCCGCGCGCGAGATGAAGACGCGCATCGGGCTTCTGGTCGGCGGCGAGGTCGAGGGCATGCCCTGGCTCGGCACGTTCCACTCGATCGGCGTGAAGATCCTGCGCCGCCACGCCGAACTCGTGGGGCTGAAATCGAACTTCACCATTCTCGACACGGACGATCAGATTCGCCTCATCAAGCAATTGCTGCAGGCCGAGAATCTAGACGACAAACGCTGGCCGGCGCGCACCTTCGCCAATCTCCTGGACGGCTGGAAGAACAAGGGCCTGACGCCGGAGACGATCCCCGAAGGCGACGCGCGCTCCTTCGGCAACGGCAAGGGGCGCGAGCTCTACCGCGCCTATCAGGCGCGGCTGGCGACGCTGAACGCCACCGATTTCGGCGATCTGCTTCTGCATCCGATCGCGATCTTTCGCGACCACCCGGACATCCTCGCCGACTATCACCGGCGCTTCCGCTACATCCTGGTGGACGAATATCAGGACACCAACGTCGCGCAGTATCTCTGGCTGCGGCTGCTCGCCCAAAGCTCGCAGGTGCGCCGCGACGCCGGCCAGGACAAGGTGAACGTCTGCTGCGTCGGCGACGACGACCAGTCCATCTATGGCTGGCGCGGCGCGGAGGTGGACAATATCCTGCGCTTCGAGAAGGATTTTCCGGGCGCGAGCGTGATCCGCCTGGAGCGCAACTATCGCTCCACCGCGCATATCCTGGGCGCGGCCTCCGGCCTCATCGCCGTGAACGAGGACCGGCTGGGCAAGACGCTGTTCACCGATTTCCACGACCCAGAGCACGAGAAGGTCGCCGTCAACGCGGGCTGGGATTCGGAGGAGGAGGCGCGCTCGATCGGCGAAGAGATCGAGCAGCTACAGCGCAAGGACCACAAGCTGAACGACATGGCGATCCTGGTGCGCGCCTCGTTCCAGATGCGCGAGTTCGAGGATCGCTTCGTCACGCTCGGCCTCAACTACCGCGTCATCGGCGGCCCGCGCTTCTACGAGCGCCAGGAGATCCGGGACGCGCTGGCCTATTTTCGCTGTGTCTGTCAGCCGGCGGATGATCTCGCCTTCGAGCGCATCGTCAACACGCCCAAACGGGGCCTTGGCGACGCGGCGCTGAAGCTCCTGCACGAATATGCCAGAGCCAAGGGCATGCCACTTCTGGCGGCGGCGGGCGATCTCGTGCAGGGCGACGAGCTGAAGCCGCGCCCGCGCGCGGCGCTGGCGGATGTCGCGCGCAATTTCGACCGCTGGTCCGGCCTCCTGTCCACGACGCGCCACACCGATCTCGCCGAGATGATCCTCGACGAGTCCGGCTATACCGAGATGTGGCAGGCCGACCGCTCGGCCGAGGCGCCTGGCCGGCTGGAAAACCTCAAGGAGCTGATCCGCTCCATGGACGATTACGAAAGCCTGCCCGGCTTTCTCGAGCATATCGCCCTCGTCATGGACACCGAGCAGAACGCCCAGACCGACGCCGTGTCAATCATGACGCTGCATTCGGCCAAGGGCCTGGAGTTCGAGACCGTGTTCCTGCCCGGCTGGGAGGAAGGCCTGTTTCCGCACCAGCGCTCGCTGGACGAAGGCGGGCGCTCGGGGCTGGAGGAGGAACGGCGCCTTGCCTATGTCGGCATCACGCGCGGCAAGCGGCGGGTGAAGATTTCCTTCGTCTCCAACCGCCGCATCCATGGCATGTGGCAGACCACGATCCCCTCGCGCTTTCTCGATGAACTGCCAGAGGATCATGTCGAGGTCGTCGAGGCCTCCGCCTCCTATGGCGGCTACGGCGCCGGGGGCATGGGCGGCTACGGCGCCTCGCGCTGGGACGCCAACGCCTTCAGCGCCTCATCCTACGGCACGCCGGGCTGGCGGCGCGCGCAAGCTGCGAACGGCTCGGGCAGCACCTACGAGGGCGGGCGCGGCCGGCGCATCGAATATGGCGAGGGCGGCGTTTCCGGCTCGGGCGCCAGAGCCTCCGCCACGGCCGACAAATACATCGCGCGCGACGGCGGCACAGCCTCCGGCGGTGGCAGCGGCTTTGCCGGGCGGATGGAGGACGCCCATTCCGCCCAGCGCTCGCGCGGCTCCAACCAGCCGCCGCGCAAGGGCGGCGGCCTCTACTCATCGGCCAAGAGCGGCGGCCCGCGCGAGATCGAGGGCACGCTCGTCGCCAAGTCCGTATCGGAAGAGGCAAGCCCCTTCTTCGTGGGGGACCGGGTGTTCCACATGAAGTTCGGCAACGGCACGGTGGCCGTGGTGGAAGGCAACAAGCTGACGGTGGATTTCGACCGGGCCGGGCAGAAGCGCGTTCTGGACGGGTTCGTTTCCCCGATCTGAGCGCGGCCGGCTTTGAACGTCTCCGGGCAAAGCGGATAGGTTTTGCCGGGATAAGGCGGAAAGAACCATAGGCTTGAGCATTCCCGGCGGATCGGGATCACCGAGAATGCTCTGGAAGACCAAAACGCGAAACGCCCGGATCGCTTCAAGGCAATCCGGGCGTTCTGCTATTCAGGAGTCTCGGGTCGAGACCCGATTTCAGGACAGGCCGGCCAGAAGCTCGTGGACCCGGCGCAGATAGGCTTCCGCCTGCCGTGCCCGCGCCTCGGCCTCTTCGGCGCGCTGCTCGGCGCGCTTGGCGCGAACGGTCGTTTCCCACTCGTTGTATTCGGCGTTGCGCAGGGCGACTTCGGCACCGGCGATCTTCTCGTCCGCCTGCTTCAGCCGCTCTTCCAGCGACAGGATCTGGGCCTGGGCGCGCTGGTGCTCTTCCGCCGAGCGATCGGCCAGCGAGCGATTCTGCTTCTCCAGCTGCGCAAAGCGCTTCTCGTAGCTGCGGATCGTGCCGGCCGCCTGCTCTACCATGGTGAGCGTCTGCGTCCAGTCGCCGCCGGGCGCGTCGACCGGCAGATTGGCGGCGGGCTCGATCAGGTCCGTCGACGGGGCGACGAGGATCGCGCTGCCCTCGTTGGCGGGGGGCGGAATGTCACCCTCGCGCAGCGGCAGCGGTTCGCCGCCGCGAAACAGGCTCCCGAGTTCCTCGGCCGCCATGTCGAACAGCGCCGAGGGGCGGTCCGGCTGGCCGGGATCGAGATCCAGATCGTCGGCAATCTCGGTGCGGATCGCGCTCATTGCTCATCTCCCTGCGGATTGTTCAAGAAGGCGGCGCGCAGATCGGCCTCGACCTGCGCGTCGTCGCTTTCCGTCCCGACCACCTTGCTGAAACTGCCGATTATGGCGTCGTGCATCTTGGCGAGCCAAGCTTCCGCCTCGCTGGCGCGGGCCTCGGCCCGGCGCGCGCGCGCCTCGGACTCGGCCAGGCGCACCTCGGTCTCGTCGAGCTGCTCCTGCAGAGAGCGGATCTCCTCGGCCGCCCGCTCGGCGTCGAGCCGGTGCTCGATCTCCATCTCGGTCGTGCGCTCGTCGCGGATGCGGATGGCTTCGCTCGCCTCGCGCACGAGGTCGAGCGCCGCCGACCAGTCCCGCTTCGGCTCGCTCCCCGTCGTGACCAGCGAGTAGCCGGCGTCACCGCGCTCGTCGGCCATGTCGGACAGGCTCTGACGCAGGCTCAACCCGATCTCTTCGTTCCCTCTGATCGTCATGCCTCGGTTTCCCCTCGTCCCTTGCCGCATTCCTCAACGCCCGAAGGCGCTCAATCGTTCTTGTCGGGCGCCGTGAAGGGGCGCACGTTGGATGGCCTGTCCTCGCGCGCGGCGGTTTCCGGCGGCAGGTCGATGGCCCCTTCGCCATGGCGGCCGCGCGTGGCGCGTTTGAGGCTTTCGTTCTGCCGCTGGAGCGCCGAGCGGCTTTCGCGCGCGATGTCGAGCGCCCCTTGCGCGAGTGTGCGTTCGGCGCGCTCGTTCTGCAACTCCTCGATCAATCGACGGTTAGCGACCTCGAGCGCCATGCGCTCCTGCTCGAAACGCAGGGTCAGCGCTTCCACCCGGTCGGTGAGATTGGCGGCGCGCGAATTGACGCTTTCGAGCGAGGCGTCCTTGGCCGCCAGCGCCTTCACCAGCATGTCGCAGCGCGCTTCCATCTCGTTGCGGCCCTTGTCGGCCTCCTGGAGCATGGTGGAAAGGCGGCCGTTATCGGCGCGCAGGCTTTCCACGCGCCGCTCCAGGGTGGTGCGGTCGGCCGAAGCCTCCTTCACCGCCCGGTCGGCCGAGCGCACCGTTTCCTCGCGCTCGCGCAGCTGGTTGCGCACCTGCACCAGGATCTGGTCCGTGGCGGCGAGGCGCGCGCTCAAGGTCTCGATCTTCATGGCCGAGTTGGCGCGCTCGGTCTTCAAGGCGCCGAGATCGGCCTCGTGCTGGGCGACGCTGCGCTGGCGCGCCGCCTGCTCGGAGGCGAGCTGGGTTTCCAGCGTCGAAATTGTCTGGAGGTTCTGGTCGACCTGCTGCTCGATCTCGTTGAGGCGACCGTAGAGCGCCACGAGTTCGGCCGACTGCTCCTCGGCCAGAAGCTGCAACCGGCGGTTCTCGCCGTCCAGAATCTGCCGCTTCTCCTCGGTTTCCGACAGCAGCCGCTCGGCCTCGTTGAGGGCCTGTTCGGAAATCTGCGCCTCGGCGCGCAGCGTCTTCACCTCGAGCGAGAGCGACTGGTTCTGCTCGACCTCGGCTAGGAGCTGCCGCTCCAGCGCGTTGGCATGGGAGGTGCGTTCGCGCAGCGTCAGGCGCTGCTCGTCCAGGATCGTCTCGTTCTCGCGCAGCGTGGTTTCCAGCCGCCCGACCCGGCCGGTCATGGCCGTGAGATCGGCCATCGCCTGCGAGTTGCGGCTGAGAAGATCGTCCACCTCGCGGCGGAGCGACTGGTTGCCGTCGACCTCCTGCGAATGGAGCGCTTCGAGTTCGAGAACGCGCGCCTTGGTCTGTGAGAGTTCGCCGGCGATCGTCTCGATCGGCGCAATCAGGAGCGAGAAGTCGTCCGTCAGCGTGCGCAGCTCGCCGAGCCGTTCCGACATTTCGCCGATCCGAACCCGCAGCACCTCGTTGCGCTGCCCGATCCCGTCCAGGGGAGGAAGCGAGGCGGGCACGGACGTCGTCTCCATCGGAGGGGGTCTCCTGACCGTCTGCGCCTGCGGCGGGATCGGCGCCTGCGCCTGGCCTTCGCCATTCCCAGCGGCTTCAGGCCGCGGCGAGCCGAGCCGGAGGAAGAAGGACAAAGGTGACGTCATGGAACGGGACCCCGAAGGCTAAGGCTTCATCGCCTGTCTTGCCGCCTCGCGCGTGCCGAAGCAATTGCCTTAAGAATTGGTAACCGAAGTTTTCCGCAAATTGTCGTTTTTGAACGTCACTCGTCGCACCCAAGCCCCTTTCTCGGGTCAGGTGGCAGATAGAAGCGTCGAGATCACGAGGATATGATCGGCCGAGCCTTCAGGCGGCTTACGTTCAGGAACCGTTCAGGCGGCGCGTTGTTCCTTAGGCAGACTTATAGCTTTGCCGGAGTGATCCATGCGTATCGCAAGAATGCTCGGGGGTAAGGTCTTGGCCGTCGCGATTGCGCTGACCATGTTGCCTGCTGCCATCCCGGCCAGTGTTCCCATCGTCGGCGCCACCGCGGCCAAGGCCGATCCTTATTGGGGCGGCGGCTATGGCTACCGCCCGTACCGGGGTGGCCCCGGCTATTATCGCGGCGGCCCGGGTCCGGGCTATTACGGCGGCGGCCCCGGCTACTACGGGGGCCCGCGCTATTATGGCGGTGGTCCCCGCTACTATCGCCATCGCCACAACAATGGCGGCGCGGCCATCGCTGGCGCGATCCTGGGCCTGGGTGTCGGCGCGGCGATCGCCAGCGCCAACCAGCCCCGCTACGCCGCACCGCGCTATGTGGCACCGGCCTACGGACTCCGCCCGTGGACACGCGATTGGTATCGCTATTGCGCGTCCCGCTACCGGTCCTTCGACCCCGGTTCGGGTACGTTCCAGCCCTATAACGGCCCGCGTCAGCTCTGCCGCTGAACGCATCGGCCTGACCTGCAAGATGGCCGCGTCCCTTGGGCGCGGCCATCTTGCTGTCCGGGGAACTCGAACCCCCATGCCGCATTCCCTCCAGACCAGTTTGGCGCAAGGTTGGGGAGAGGTTGATATGGCGAGGCGAACGAAATTGAAGGCGGGCCTTCTGGCGCTCGCCAGCTTGATGGCGCTCCCGACTTGGGCATCGGCCGGCGAGTTCGTCGGCATCGATCCCTACAATCGCCCCGTCTATGCGCGGGAGACTCAGTTTCCCATTGTGCCAAGCCGGGTCACCGGCCCTTATTATCGCAAGACGGTCGGCCAGTTCGGCGGACCTGCAGTGGCTGGCCCGCTCTATTATGCCGAACCGGCGCCTCCCGTTCCCGGCTACTACAGGCCCGATCCGCTCGTTCAGGCCGGCGCCGTTCTCGCCTTCGACCAGAATGCCGCCATCGGACAGGCCGAGCGCAATGCACGCGCGGAGCGAGGCATTGGTCGCCCCGCTCCATTCAGCGCCGAATGGTATCGCTGGTGCGAGGCGCGCTACCGCTCCTTCGACCACGATTCGGGCACCTTTCAGCCGAGCAACGGCCCTCGCCGCCTCTGCCGCTAGGCGGGGTCGGGCAAGGGCCGGGTCGCCAGTTCCAGCCAGTGACGGTCTTCGGCGTCCAGCCGAGGGCCGATCCGTTTCGCCACCTCGGCATGGTAGGCGTTCAGCCAGTCGATCTCGTCCGCAGTCATGAGTGAGCGCACGACGAGCCGGCGGTCGATCGGCGCGAAGGTCAGCGTCTCGAACCCATGCATGGGCAGATCGCCGCCCTCGATGGGTGCGGCATCTTGCGTCAACAAGAGGTTCTCGATCCGGATGCCGAAGGCGCCCTCACGGTAATAGCCCGGCTCGTTTGAGACAATCATGCCGGGCTCCAGCACCGCCACGCCCCGGCGCGAGATGGATTGCGGCCCTTCGTGAACTGCGAGGAACGCGCCGACCCCATGCCCCGTGCCATGGGCGAAGTCGCAACTTGCGCGCCAGAGCGCGATGCGGGCGAGCGGATCGAGGTCCATCCCGCGCGTGCCCTTGGGAAAGCGTGCCGTGGAAATGGCGATCATGCCCTTCAGCACCAGCGTGAACTTCTGCCGCACCTCGTCCGGCACGACGCCCAGCGCCACGGTCCGCGTGATGTCGGTCGTACCGTCCTGATACTGCGCGCCGGAATCGACGAGAAAAATCTCTCCTTCCCCCAGCGTGCGGTTGGACGCGCGATTGACCCGGTAGTGCGGCAGCGCCGCATTGGGGCCGGCGGCGGAGATCGTGTCGAAGGACAGGTCGCGGAGCGGCATTCCGTCCGCTTCGCCGAACCGGCCGCGGATGGCTTCCAGCCTCTCGGCGGCGTCGATTTCGGTGACGCTGCCGGCCGGCTGCCGGTCCAGCCAGGCCAGGAACGAGGTGATAGCCGCGCCGTCGCGCAGATGGGCGCGTCGCGACCCCTCGATCTCAACCGCGTTCTTGCGCGCGCGGGGCAATCGGGCGGGGTCTTCCTTCTCGACGATGCGCCCGCCCGCGCCCGCTACGATGCGACCCAGCCGGTCGGCGGTGAGCGCGGGGTCCAGCATCACCGTCTTGCCTTCCGCGAAGGCCGCGAGCGCTGGCTCCAGGCGCTCGGGCGCCTCGATCGCGGCGAGGCTGGAAAACGCCGCTCTCGCTTCCCCGTCCAGCTTGTCCCCATCGATGAAAAGCACCGCCGGCCCCGCAGCAGGAATCAGCGCGAAGGACAGCGGCAGGGGCGTGTGGGGAACGTCGCTGCCTCGAATGTTGAAGACCCAGGCGACCGAACTCGGGTCGGTCAGAACGACACCGTCAGCCTTGGCCTTGCGCAGGCCTTCGCGGATCATTTCCAGCTTCTCGCCGGCCTCCACGCCGGCATAGGCGACGGGTTGCAGCGCCACCCGGCCCTTGGGAGCGACCGGGCGATCCTGCCAGATGCGGTCCACCGGATTGTGCTGGAGCGGCACCAGTGCGCCGCCCGCCTCCTCCATGGTCTTCGTCAGCGCCTTCACTTCGGCCAGCGTGTGGAGCCAAGGGTCGAAGCCGATGCGAAGGCCCTTGGCCTTGTCGCCGAGATAGCTGGCGAGCGGCGTCTCGACCGAATTCTCCGGCGTGAAGACCGTGCCGTCGATCTGCGCGCGCACCTGCACGGTGTAGCGCCCATCGGTGAAGAGCACGGCGCTCTGGGGCAGAACCAGGGCCGTGCCGGCCGAACCGGTGAAGCCGGTCAGCCAGCCGAGGCGCGCGGCGGAGGGCGGGATGTACTCGCCCTGGTGCTCGTCGGCGCGCGGCACCACGAACCCATCGACGCCCGCCTCCGCCAGCGCGGCGCGCAGGCGCTCGACGCGCGAAGCCGATTGCGAGGAGTCGGACATCTCGTCGAAATCCTGGAACATGGGTGGCTTCCCTTTGTCGCGGCAGGTTGAAGAGGCAGAGTCTGCCTTCGTCTGTTCCAAATCCGCACGCCCGGCTCAAGCGAAAAGGTTCATCATGGGGGTGCTTGCACGTCGCGATCAGGCTCGCTATGTTCGATCTTACGTTTACGCAAACGTCAAAATCGCTTCATCCGAGGAGGGATCGCGATGCCGGTCTATCAGGCGCCCGTGGCCGATACGCTGTTCGTGCTCAACGATCTGTTGGGTATCGAGCGACACAGCAACCTTGCAGCCTTCGCGGAAGCCTCGCCCGATATCGTGGAAGCCGTGCTGGGCGAAGCCGGACGGTTTGCGCAGGATGTGTTCTTCCCACTGAACCAGACGGGCGACCGCGAGGGTTGCCATCGCCACGAGGACGGCTCGGTCACGACACCCACCGGTTTCAAGCAGGCCTATAACCAGTTCCGCGAAGCCGGCTGGGGCGGGCTCTCGGCCGACCCGGCCTATGGCGGCCAGGGCCTGCCGCACACGGTGGCCGCCGCCGTGAACGAATATCTCTCCTCCGCCAACATGGCCTTCGCCATGTATCCCGGCCTGACGCGCGGCGCGATCGCGGCGCTGGAGCAGCACGGGACGCAGGAGCAGAAGCAGCTCTACCTGCCCAAGATGATCGAGGGCATCTGGACCGGCACGATGAACCTGACGGAGCCCCATTGCGGCACCGATCTGGGCCTCTTGCGCACGAAGGCCGCGCCGGTGGGCGACGGGTCCTATCGCATCACCGGCCAGAAGATCTTCATCTCGGCCGGCGAGCACGATCTCTCCGACAACATCATCCATCTCGTTCTCGCCCGCATCGAGGGCGCGCCGGAAGGCGTGAAAGGCATCTCGCTTTTCGTCGTGCCGAAGTTCCTCACCGACAAGTCCGGTGCCATCGGCGCGCGCAATGCCGTCTCCTGCGGTTCGATCGAGGAGAAGATGGGCATCCACGGCAACGCCACCTGCGTCATGAACTATGACGGGGCAACGGGCTGGCTGGTGGGCGAGGCCGACAAGGGCCTGCGCGCCATGTTCACCATGATGAACGAGGCGCGGCTCGGCGTCGGCGTGCAGGGGCTCGCCGTTTCCGAGATCGCCTATCAGAATGCCGTCGCCTACGCCCGCGAGCGCATTCAGGGCCGTTCGCTCTCCGGCACCAAGGCGCCGGAGAAGCGCGCCGACCCGATCATCGTCCATCCCGACATCCGCCGCATGCTGATGACCATCCGCGCGGTGAACGAGGGCGGCCGAGCGCTGATTCTCTGGACCGCGCTGAAGGGCGACCTGTTCCACCTGTCGCAGGACGCCAAGGAGCGCGAGGCGGCGGACGACTGGCTGGGTCTGATGACCCCCGTCATCAAGGGCGTGCTGACCGACAAGGGCTTCGACAACGCCGTGATGGCGCAGCAGGTCTATGGCGGCCACGGCTATATCGCGGAATGGGGCATGGAGCAGTATGTGCGCGACGCGCGCATCGCCCAGATCTACGAGGGCGCCAACGGCATCCAGGCGCTCGACCTCGTCGGCCGCAAGCTGGCGCTGAACAACGGCCGCGCCGTGCAGAGCTTCTTCGCCGAGGTCGGCGCCTTCTGCGAGGCGCATCGCGCCGACGAGCGCCTGTCGCCCTTCACCAAGGGGCTGAAGAAGGGGCTGAACGACCTGCAGGCGGCGACGCTCTGGCTGATGGGCAACGCCATGGGCAAGCCCGACAACGCGGGCGCGGCCTCGACCGACTACATGCATCTCTTCGGCCTCGTGGCGCTCGGCTACATGTGGGCGCAGATGGCCAAGGTGGCGGCGGAGAAGCTCGGCGACGGCAGCGCGGCCGATCCCGCCTTCCTGGAGGCCAAGCTCGTGACGGCGCGTTTCTTCATGGACCGCCTGATGCCGGAAACGGCCGCCCACCTTGCCCGCATCTCCTCGGGCTCCACCTCGATGATGGCGCTGGACGCCGCCGTCTTCTAAGACGCAAACTTATCTTGGAGTCATCGTGCGAGAGCAGTTTGTAGAATGGGTTACTGCAGCCTTACGAGACCATAGAGATGGAGCAACCATCGTCGAGGTTGCGCGGCATATATGGACTCATCATGAGCCGGAGCTCCGTGATTCCGGAGATCATTTCTACACTTGGCAATACGACGTTCGCTGGGCCGCCAATCAATTAGCTCGAAATGGGCTGCTTGATTACGGCCGTCGCGGGCGAAACAATCTCTGGATTCTTCGAGGCGTCTGATGACTGAAGCCTTCATCTACGATCATGTTCGCACCCCGCGCGGCCGGGGCAAGAAGGACGGCGCCCTTCACGAGGTGCCGGCCGTTCGCCTCGCCGCCCGGGTCTTGGAATCGCTGCGCGAGCGCAACGGGCTGGACACCGCCAAGGTCGACGACATCATCTTCGGCTGCGTCGACCCCGTGGGCGAAGCCGGCTCGGTGATCCCCAAGGCCGCCGCCTTCGAGGCGGGATACGACTTCGCGGCGCCCGGCATTCAGATCTCGCGCTTCTGCGCCTCCGGGCTGGATGCGGTGAACCTCGGCGCCGCCAAGATCGGCTTCGGCTCCGACGACATCGTGATCGCGGGCGGCGTGGAATCCATGTCGCGCGTCGGTATGGGCATGTCGGGCGGCGCCTGGATCATGGACCCCTCGGTCGGCATCCCCGCCTATTTCATGCCGCAGGGCATCTCGGCCGATCTGATCGCCACCAAATACGGCTTCAGCCGAGACGACGTCGACGCTTATGCCGTGGAGTCGCAGCGCCGCGCGGCGGAAGCCTGGGCCGACGGGCGCTTCGCGAAATCGGTCGTGCCGGTGCGCGATCAGAACGGGCTCGTGATCCTCGACCGCGACGAGCACATGCGCCCCACAACGGACATGCAGTCGCTTGGGAGCCTCAACGCCTCCTTCGCCGCGCATGGCGAGATGGGCGGCTACGACGCAGTGGCGATCCAGGCCCATCCCGAGCTCGAAAGCGTCGAGCACGTCCACCATGCCGGCAATTCGTCCGGCATCGTGGATGGCGCCGGCGCCGTGCTGCTCGGCTCCAAGCGCGCCGGGGACACGCTGGGGCTGAAGCCCCGCGCGCGCATCCGCGCCTTCAGCAATATCGGCTCCGACCCCGCGCTCATGCTGACCGGCCCGGTGGACGTGACGAAGAAACTTCTGGAGCGCTCCGGCATGGCGCTCTCGGACATCGATCTGTTCGAGCTGAACGAGGCCTTCGCGGCCGTGGTGCTGCGCTATCTCCAGGCCTTCGAGATCGACCCCGCCCGGATGAACGTCAACGGCGGCGCCATCGCCATGGGCCATCCGCTCGGCGCGACCGGCGCGATGATCCTCGGCACGGTGCTGGACGAGCTCGAGCGGCAGAACAAGCAGACCGCGCTGGTCACGCTCTGCATCGGCGCCGGCATGGGCACGGCGACCATCATCGAGCGCGTCTGAGCCGCGCCCGCCATGGCTGCCCCTCGCCTGTCCCCTTCCGTCGGCCGGCTTGTGCCGTCAGCAGACCTGGACGCCGAGCTCGGCGGCCATGTCGCGCGCGCCGCGCAGGTTCAGCTGGGGCAGCGCCTCGAAGGCGGGGCGGGCGAAGTAGTAGCCCTGGAACAGGCGAATGCCGGCGACCTGCAGGATCGTGAACTCGGCTTCCGTCTCGACGCCCTCGGCCAGAACCTCTATGCCGAGCGCCCGCGCGGCGGAGGTGATCGAGGCCACGACCACCTGTCGGGGATAGCTCGTGTCGATGCCGCGCACGAGCTTCATGTCGAGCTTGATGAGGTCGGGCTGGAAGTCCACCAGGAGACCCAGCCCGGCAAAGCCTGCGCCGAAATCGTCCAGCGCGGTGACGAAGCCCTGTCGGCGATATTCCGACAGGATGCGCTGGAGATGGCCGGTGTCGAGGATCTCCTCGTTCTCGGTGAACTCGAACATCAGCGCGCCCAGCGGAAAGTCGTGCTTGCGGGCGGCGAGAAGCGTCGCGCGCAGGCAGGCTGCCGGCTCGTAGACGGCATTGGGCAGGAAGTTGATGGACAGGCGCACGCTCTGCTCGCGCGGGAAGAGCCGAGAGGCCAGTTCGATCGCCTTGACGCGGCAGCGCTGGTCGAACCGGTATTTCTGATCCGGCCCGACCTGGGACAGGATGCTGTAGGCGCCCTCCCCCTGAAGACCTCGGACCAAGGCTTCGTAGCCCCAGACGCGGCTTTCGCTGATATCGTAGATCGGCTGGAACGCCATCGAGAAGTCGAAATCCAGCGGCTCGCCCGACCGGCATCCGTCACAACCCGAGCTCATTCCGCTTCCTTCCGCAGCCCCTCCGACCTCGGCAGTCTACAAGGGGCCGCCTTAGTAAAGTCTGAAGTTTCCGGGCGGCTTGCGTAGCCGTCCTTCGAATTCGCCCGACCTTTCATCTTGAAACATCCATTTCGGGAAACAGGCATGACCTACAAGAACTTCACTCTCGGCCCGAACGAAGACGGTATCGTCGTGGTCACCTGGGACATGCCCGACCGCTCGATGAACGTCTTCACCGAAGAGGTGATGCGCGAGATCGACGCGTTCGCCGACGCCTTCGCCGCCGACGAGGCGGTGAAGGGCGTGGTGCTGGCCTCGGGCAAGGCGGGGTCCTTCACCGGCGGCGCCGATCTGAAGATGCTGCGCGGCATGTTCGACGCCTTCGAGGCGAAGAAGCGCGAGGACGAGGCGGCGGCCGTGGCCGAGCTGTTTCAGCGCTGCGGCGAGATGGGCCGCATCTGGCGCAAGCTGGAAACCTCCGGCAAGCCTTATGTCGCGGCGATCAACGGCACCTGCATGGGCGGCGGCTTCGAGCTGGCGCTGGCCTGCCACGGGCGCGTGGCCGCCGCGGAAGCCAAGATGGGCCTGCCGGAAGTGAAGGTCGGCATCTTCCCCGGCGCCGGTGGTACGCAGCGCGTGCCGCGCCTCACCGACACGCAGTCGGCCCTCCAGATGCTCCTCAAAGGCGAGACGCTGTCGGCGGCCAAGGCCAAGTCGATGAAGCTGATCGACGAGGTCGTGCCGGCCGACGGGCTGATCGAAGCGGCCAAGGCCATGCTGCGGGCCGGGTTGAAGCCGGTGAAGCCCTGGGACGAGAAGGGCTTCAAGCTGCCGTCCGGCCCGGTCTATTCACCCGCCGGGGCACAGGTCTGGCCGGCCGTCGCCTCGCTCTACCGCAAGGAGACGGCGGATAATTATCCCGGCGCGCGCGCCATCGTGAAATGCGTCTACGAAGGTCTTCTGCTGCCAATCGATCAAGCGCTTAAGGTCGAGCAGCGCTACTTCACGGAGGTCCTCCAGACCACCGAAGCGGCAATGATGATCCGCTCGCTCTTCGTTTCGCTGCAGGCGCTGAACAAGGGCGCCCGGCGCCCGTCCGGGGTCCCCGAGCAGACGCTCGGCCGCGTCGGCGTGATCGGCGCCGGCTTCATGGGCGCCGGCATTGCCTATGTCGCAGCCAAGGCGGGGCTGGAGGTCGTGCTGATCGATCGCGACCAGGAGGCCGCCGACAAGGGCAAGGCGCATTCGGCCGGTCTGATGGACGGTCTCGTCAAGAAGGGCCGCGCCAAGCCAGACGAGGCCGAGGCGCTGCTCGCGCGTATCACTGCGACGCCGGACTATGCCGCGCTCAGCGATGTCGATCTGGTGATCGAGGCCGTGTTCGAGGATCGTGGCGTCAAGGCGGAGGTGACGCGCAAGGTGGCCGAGGTGCTGAAGCCCGGCGCCATCTACGCCTCCAACACCTCGACCCTGCCGATCACCAGTCTGGCAGAGGCCTTCCCCGACGCCTCGCGCTTTATCGGCATCCACTTCTTCTCGCCGGTCGACAAGATGATGCTGACCGAGATCATTCTCGGCAAGGAGACGGGCGACGTTGCGCTCGCCACCGCGCTCGACTTCGTGCGCGCCATCAAGAAGACGCCGATCGTCGTCAACGACACGCGCGGCTTCTTCGCCAACCGCTGCGTCCTGCGCTACATGACCGAGGCCTACGACATGCTGGTCGAGGGCGTGCCTCCGGCCATGATCGAGAACGCGGCGAAGTTCGCCGGCATGCCGGTCGGCCCGCTGGCGCTGAACGACGAGACGGCGGTGGATCTCAGCCATCGCATCATGAAGGCGACCATGCGCGACGAGGGCGAGGACGCGGTCGATCCGCGCCATTTCCAGCTGGTCGAATCCATGGTGACCGAGGACGGACGTCTCGGCCGCAAGGCGGGCAAGGGCTTCTACGACTATCCCGCCAAGCCGGCCAAGAAGCACCTCTGGCCGGGCCTGAAGGAGAAGTTCCCGCAGCAGAAGCCGGAGGACGTGGACTTCGCGGAGCTCAAGCAGCGCTTCCTCGTCACCATGGCGCTGGAAGCGGCGCGCACCATGGAAGAAGGCGTCGTGACCGACCCGCGCGAGGCCGATGTCGGCTCGATCCTCGGCTTCGGTTATGCACCTTATACCGGCGGCACGATCTCCTACATCGACGGCATGGGCGCCAAGGCCTTCGTCGCCCTGTGCGAGAAGCTGGAAGCCAAGCATGGCGAGCGCTTCCGCCCGACGCCTCTGCTGCGCGAGATGGCCGAGCGCGGCGAGAGCTTCTACGGCCGCTTCGGCGCGGCGGAAGCCGCCTGAGCCAGATAAGGCGGCCCGATCGGGCCGCTGCAACCTCTTCTCAACTCGGGCGGGTCCGCTGATTTCAGTGGGCCCGCTTTTCTTTGGCGAGGCTGCGGCCGATCGTGTCTGCGACCCGCGCGCCCCGCGCGCCGAGCGGCTTGTCCGGCTTGTCGGTCGTATCCATCGCGGTCTGGTGCTCCATCTCGGCATTGATTTCGGCGCCGATGATGAAGATGGTCGAGGACAGCCAGACCCACATCATGAAGCCGACCACCGCGCCGAGCGAGCCATAGGTGGCGCCGTAATTGGCGAAGTTCTGCAGGTACCAGGAGAAGCCCATCGAGGCGAGAAGCCAGATGCAGGCGGTCAGCGTGGCGCCGAAGAAGACCCATTTCCAGCGTGCCCGCGCGCGGCTCGGCCCATAGCGGTAGACCATGCTGATGCCGCCGACCGCGAGAACGAAGACCAGCGGCCAGCGGGCCGCCGCGATCAGTTCGTCGGTCAGGCTTTCCGCGCCGATCAGGTTCATGATGATGGGCACCACGCCGACCGTCACGAACATCACGATGCCGATGAAGACCGCGCCCATGGTGAACAGGAAGGCGATGGCGTTGAGCCGAAGGAACGAACGCTCCTCCTGCTCGCCATAGGCGACGTTCATCGCCTCGAACAGCGTCTTCACGCCGTTGTTGGCGCTCCAGAGCGAGAAGAGAAGGCCCGACAGGAAGCCGATCGACAGTGAGGCGGGATCGCGCGTCACGAGATATTGAAGCTGGGAGGTCAAGATGTCGGTGCCGGCACGCGGCAGAAACTGGCCGACATAGGCGATATGGTCGGCGATCGTGGTCGGGTCGGCGACGATGCCATAGAGCGAGACGAAGACCGCCAGCGCCGGGAACAGGGCCAGCAGGAGATAGAAGGTCGCGCCGGCAGCGATCAGCATGACCCGGTCCTCGAAGAACGAGTACCAAAGCCGCCAGGCGATGTCCTTCCAGCCTCGCCAGGGGATGCCCAGCGGCCCACTGGCGTCGCGCCCCCGCCCCGGCTCGCTGGCGCGGCGGCGGGTTTCCTCGGTCGTGTTCGGGGCAAAGCGCAAGCCCGGCACAGGCATGATCATCTCCAGGAAGCACGAGGCCGGACACAGCCCGCGAACCCACCGGAATGCAGCCTCCGCCCGCAGGTTCCCCTTCAGCCTGTGGAGAACCTATATATGAGATTGTTTGACAACTCGGCGGCGGAGGGCCGCCGAGCGATTTTTTGACGTTCGCGAGGCGCCAAACGCAGTCGATGCCGGTGGCATCGGCGAGGATTGGCAACGAAGTGGCGGCGGAAAAGCGCCAGCGGGCCGACCCAACCGAGTTTTCAAACAGTCTCTAAGGCCAAATTCCGCGCAAGCTTGCCGCTCGGGCGTGGAAAACCGGAGCCGTTGCGCTCTCGCCTCTCGACACCGCGCGCGGGCGACCGTAAACAGATGGGAAGGCAAGGATAATATTCCTTGACCTCGGTCTTCCATCCCCGATCCTCGAGACGATCCGCATGTTTTCCCACGAGCGCATCTGGACGGCGATCGATCTTCTGGCCGCCCGCTGCAAGCTGTCCCCCTCGGGCCTTGCCCGAAAGGCGGGGCTCGATCCCACGACCTTCAACCGCTCCAAGCGCTTTGCCGTCGACGGGCGGCCGCGCTGGCCCTCGACCGAATCGATCGCCAAGATCCTGGAGGCGACGGGCGTCGCGTTTTCCGAGTTCTCCTCGTTTCTGGGCAGTGGCCTGTCGCCGGCCAACCTGCCGGCGCGCCCCTCGGCCGCCGTGCCGCTGATCGGCTTCGCGCAGGCCGGCGTGGGCGGCTTCTTCGACGATGCCGGCTTTCCCGTGGGCCAGGGTTGGGACGAGATCGAACTGCCCGGCCAGGACGGCATGCTCTATGCGCTTGAGGTTTCCGGCCAGTCGATGATGCCGCTCTACCGTGAGGGCGACGTGGTGATCGTCTCGCCCGGCGCCTCGGTGCGGCGGGGGGACCGCGTCGTCGCCAAGACGCGGGACGGCGAGGTCATGGTGAAGATCCTGCAGCGGCAGACCGCCAAGACCGTGGAACTCGCCTCGGTCAACCCGGACTTTCCCGACCGCCAGTTCGCCGCGTCCGAGATCGAATGGATCGCCCGCATCCTTTGGGCCAGCCAGTAGGGCCGAGCACCTGCGACATTCCAACCGGAAGGCGCCGCGCTAGATCCCATCGTGGCGAAACCGAGGACCGAACATGCGAACCTTTCGAATCGCGCTGGGTCTCTGCGCGCTTCTTCTGGCGTGGATGTTTCTCCTGCCGCAGACCGCGCTCGGGCCGGTGGAACGGCGCGTCGCGCGGGTCGAGACCCCTGAAACCGCAGCCTCGACGCCGGCTTCGAGCGAAGCGGGCGCCACGCCCAATGAGGCCGAACTCACCCTCGGTCCCGTGCGCACGGTCGGCCCCGTCGCGGTCGAGACCGTCGGCCCCCTGCACCGCCTGCCGCCGGTCGTGAGCGGCGCAGCCGAGCCGCCTGTCGCGGCGATTCCGGCCGCCGAGAGCGAGCCCGAGATCGCGGCCGCCGGGGAGACGACGCAAGCGCCCGTCGAGGAGGCCGCCCTCGCCCCGGAGCCGGCCAAGCCGGAAGTGCCGGGCACACGCCGCCTGCCCTTCCCGATCGCGCTGGACAGCGGCACGATCCGCTCCGGCGAGACGATGATCCATATCGCAGGCGTCGCGCCCATCGCGCCGGACGCGCGCTGCGCCGACGGGCCGCGCTCCTGGCCCTGCGGTGTGCGAGCGCGCACGGAGTTCCGGGCCTGGCTGCGAGGGCGCACGCTGGTCTGCGATCCCGCCGCCGAGCAGGCGCCGGAGGCGCCCGTCGCCTGCCGGCTGGGCGAAGAGGATGTCGGCGAATGGCTAGTGCGCAATGGCTGGGCCAATGCGGAGTCGGGCAGCCGCTACGAGGCGACGGCCAATGCCGCCCGCAAGGAAAGCCGGGGCATCTGGCAATTCGAGATCGCGCAGCAATAGCACCCGCAAGAGGGCGGACGCTCTCAAGCGCTCAAGCCGGGGAAGCCCAGGCACCCCGGCCCTGTCTCCAGTTCAGGCCAGCGGCTGGAGCCGGCCTTCCAACGCATCGCGGATCAGCCGGCGCGTTTCGGCGATGCCGTAGAGTGCGACGAAGGAGCCGAAGCGAGGCCCCCGCTCCTGCCCGATCAGGATCTGGTAGAGCGCCGAGAACCATTCCAGCGACACGCCGGGGCCGCCGTCCGGCCCCTTCTTCTTGGCGTCCTGGTAGCGCGGCAGCGGCCGGGCCACGTCGAGCACTGCGTCCTGAATCGCGCCGGCATCGGCATCCAGTGCAAGGCTGGCGAGTTTCTCGTCCAAAGCTTCCAACGCCCCGCGTTCCACGTCATCCGGCGCGCGGAACCGCTTGGCCGGACGCACGAAATCCTCGAAATAGCGCAAGGCGTAGCTCACCAGCCGATCGAGCTCGGGATCGCTCTCGGCGGTGACGCCCGGCGCATAGCGCGAGATGAAGCCCCAGAGGGTCTTGGCGTCGGAGGCGTTGGAGGCCGAAACGAGGTTGAGCAGCAGCGCGAAGGGCACGGCGATGCCCTTTACCGGCGGCTCGCCATTGTGGATGTGGAACACCGGATTCTGCAGGCGGGACTTGGCGTCTTGCCGGTCGAAGGCGCTGGCGAAGGCGTAGTAATCCTCCACCGCCTTGGGGATCACGTCGAAATGCAGACGCTTGGCGGCGCGCGGCTTGTTGAACATGTAAAGGCCGAGGCTTTCCGGCGAGGCGTAGGTCAGCCAGTCCTCGATCGACAGGCCGTTGCCCTTCGACTTGGAAATCTTCGCCCCTTCCGCGTCGAGGAAGAGTTCGTAGACGAAATGCTCCGGCGCCTCGCCGCCCAAGATCTCGCAGATCCGGTCGTAGACCCCGGCATTGGTCTGATGGTCTTTGCCGAACATCTCGAAATCGACGTCGAGCGCGGCCCAGCGCATGCCGAAATCGGGCTTCCACTGCAGCTTCACCGCCCCACCGGTGACCGGCAGCGTCGTCTCCGTTCCGTCCTCGTCGAGGAAGGTGACGGTGCCGGCCTTGGCGTCGACATGCTTCATCGGCACGTAGAGGACCCGGCCGGTCTTGGGCGAGATCGGCAAGAAGGGGCTGTAGGTCGCTTGGCGCTCCGTCCCCAGCGTCGGCAGCATGACGCCCATGATGTCGTCATAGCGCTCGGCCGCGCGCAAGAGCACCGTGTCGAAGCGGCCCGAGCGATAATAGTCGGTCGCGCTGGCGAACTCGTATTCGAAGCCGAACGTGTCGAGGAAGCGGCAGAGCATGGCGTTGTTGTGCTCGGCGAAGCTCGCATACTGGCCACCGAACGGATTGGGCACATTCGTCAACGGCTTCTGGAGATAGGGCTCGAGCGCGGCGCGATCGGGCACGTTCTCGGGAATCTTGCGCATCCCGTCCATGTCGTCGGAAAAGCAGATCAGCCGCGTCGGCACCTGGTCCTGCGTCAGGATGCGGAAGGCGTTGCGCACCATGGTGGTGCGCGCCACTTCCCCAAACGTGCCGATATGGGGCAGGCCCGAAGGGCCGTATCCCGTTTCGAACAGAGCCTCGCCCTTGCCGGTCCGCTCCAGCCGCTTGACGATCTTGCGCGCTTCCTCGAAGGGCCAGGCATTGGAGGTCAACGCCTCCGGGTGGATCGTGGCATCGTCATAAACGGAAGGCCGCGGCGCGTCGGACATTCGTTCGGTTTCCTTCATGCAAGGGGTGTCGCGCGCCCGGCGCGCGTCGCTTTAGGCCGGTCTATGGGTCGCGCGCGGCCCTTCGTCAACAAACTCGGGCGGTCAGAAGGCGCTGATCGGGAAGTAGCGCAGGAGAAGCTCCGACAGGCGCTTGTCGCGCACGATGCGCCCGATCGCGTAGTCGAAGGCCGCTGCCAGCTGCGGATCGTCCTCGCGCACGGCGATCCCCAGCCCTTCCCCCAGGAACCGATCGGAGAGATAGGGGCCGCCGGCGAACTCGCAGCATTCCCCCGCCGCTTCGCTCGCCTGCCAGAAGGACAGGGCGACGCCGTCCCCGAACAGAGCTCGAACACGGTTGGAGCGCAGCGCCGCTTGCGCATCGGCGGGCGAATCGAAAGCGACGGCGCGCGCCTGCGGGAAGAAGGAGCGGAGCATCGCCTCGTGTGCGCTGCCGGCCACGACGCCGATGTCGGCGCCCGCCAGCCCCGTGCGCAGCGATTGCGAAAGGTCCGTCCCCCGCGCGACGAGAAAGCGGGCGGGGAAGCGCAGGAAGGGCTGCGTGAAGGCGAAGCGCGCGCGGTTCTCGGCCGCGATCGCCAGCCCGGCGACGACGGCGTCTCCCTCCCCGCTCTCCAAGGCGGAGGCGAGCTCGGCGAAGGGCCGCGCCTCGATCTGGCAGATCGCGGTGACGTTCAGCTCCTCGCAGATCGCGCGGGCGAGATCGACATGGAAACCCGTCAGCCGGCCGCGCTGGTCGAGAAAGTTGAACGGGGGATAATCGACCGCCGTGAGGAAGCGAATCCGTGTGCGGGCGGAAAGGTCGGGCTCGGCCAGACGCTGCGCCTGATCGCGGAAATTCGGTGTCTCGACGGCCTGCTGGGCGCTGGCCGGCTCGGCCAGAAGCAGCAGAGCAACCGACAGGTTGCGTAGGCGCGACAAGACGCCGAAGTTTCGCGCGCCGGTTGGTTTCATCCTGCGCGTCATTTCGCAACCATGAAGCGTTGTCCTTCGAGAGGTGACGCGTGTCGGCTGTAACATCCGCCGGGTTGGATGAGAATGAAGCCGCAGCACAGGGATGGCCTTTGTATGGCGCGGCGGCCGGCTTCGGCAAGCCGGCGGGGCTGATCGTCGAACAAGCATCGGACGCGGCGCGGGCCGCCGTCGAGCAGCGCCTGCTTGACGCCTTTCTGCGCCATGCCGGTCTCGACCTCGCTCGTTTCCGCCTGATCCAGGCATCGGCGCGCCACAACGGATCGAGCCTCGACGAAGAGCTTGTGTCCCAACGCGTCCTGACGGAGGAGGAACTGGCGAGCGCGTTCAGCCGAACGCTCGGCCTGCCCTACGAGGCGATCGAGCCCGGCATCACGATCCTGCGCAACGCGCGCGGGGAGTGGCAGTGCGGCCCGAGGCACCTGAAGGGCTGCGGCACCGGGTTCGAGGTGCTCTTCCATTTCAACCCGATGCTCGGCCGACTGGCGGAACTGGCGGAGGCGATCGAAGCGCTCGGCCCCCTTCGGGCGGCGCTGCGCATCGCCACGCGAAGCGACATCGCCCGCGCGCGGGCCGCCTTCACCGCGCAGGAGCGCTCGGATCGCGCGAGACTCAGCTTAGCCGCCGACCATCATCGCCTGTCCGCGCGCGAGGTGATGACGCCGCCCCAGGCCGCGGTGCTGACGCTCACCGTCGTGCTGATTTTCTTCGCCTGGGCCAAGCTGGCCTGGTTCTGGACGGGTGTTCACGCGCTTTGCAGCGTCTGCGCCATGGGGCTCACCAGCTTTCGCCTGGCCGTCCTGTCCGAAACCCCGCCCTTGGCGGAGACGGAGGCGCGGGCCGCCGCCCAAGCGCAGGCGCGGGTGACGGACGAGGGCCTGCCGGTCTATTCCGTGCTGGTCGCGCTCCACCGCGAAGCGGCGATGGCGCCCTCCATCGTGGCGGCCATGGCCGCACTCGACTGGCCCCGCTCCAAGCTCGAAGTCTTCTTCGTCTGCGAGGCGTCCGACCCCGAGACCGTCCATGCCGTGGAACGCGCAATCGGCGGCGAGCCGAACTTCTTCGTCATCGCCACGCCGCGCACCGATCCGCTGACCAAGCCCAAGGCGCTGAACTTCACCCTGCCGCTCGCGCGCGGCGAGTTCCTCGTTCTCTACGACGCGGAGGACCGCCCCGCCCCCAATCAGCTTCGGGCCGCTTTTTCCGCCTTTCGTGAGGGCTCGCCCGACCTCGCCTGCCTTCAAGCGCCGCTGGCCGTCCGCAATGCCGACGACGGCTGGTTCGAAGCCATGTTCGCGATCGAATACGACGTCTTGTTCCGGGCCACCCTACCCTGGCTCGCGGCGTGCGATCTGCCGATCCCACTGGGCGGCACGTCCAACCATTTCCGGCGCGACGTGCTGATGAGTGTCGGGGGTTGGGACAGCCACAATGTCGCGGAAGATGCCGACCTCGGCATTCGTCTCGCCCGCCTGGGATACCGGACCGGCGTCATCGCGGCTCCCACCTCGGAAACCGCGACGGGATGCTGGCGCGACTGGCGTAACCAGCGCACGCGCTGGATCAAGGGATGGATGCAGACCTGGCTCGTCCACATGCGCGACCCCATCCGGCTCCTGCGCGAGCTCGGCTGGCGCAACGTCCTGGCCTTTCAGATCGTCTTCGGCGGGATGGTGGCGTCCAGCCTTCTGCATGTCGTCTTCGGGCTGTCGCTGCTCAGCGCAGGTCTGGCCTCGCTCGCGGGCGACGACGATCCGCTCATAGGCCTCGGCGTGCTGGCGTTTCTGGATGTCGCCAATCTGGCGCTGGCCTATGCCAGCTTCATCGCCCTCGCGCGCCGGGTCACGCCAGTAGGGCGACGTCGCCATCTCACCCGGCTCTGGTCGCTCTGGGCCTACTGGTTCCTGGTCAGCGTCGCCGGCGTGCGGGCCGCGCTCCAGCTGATGCGCGCCCCGCATCGCTGGGAGAAGACCCCGCATGGCCCGAAGGCGATGCGGGTTTCGGCGCAGCCCGGCGCGCGTGTCGTTCAGTCGCCGTCGACGACCTCGGCGTGAGGCCGGTCGTCGCCGCGCGAGACCTCCTCGTGCCAGCCGCCTTCTCGGTCCTGATAGACGATGCCTTCGGTTTCGCCGGCCAGTTCCTGTCGGGCCGAGGCGTCGCGCGCGGCGGCGAGCGCGTCGTCATGCGAGCGAAAGGTCTCGGAAAAAACGTCGCCGACCTTGTAGGCCCAGCCGCCATCGTGTTCAACGACCTCGTAGCGGATGTTCGACATAGGGCTTGCTCCTCATTCTGCGTCTTCGCGACATAGGCATTGGGACGCTGTTCGCTTCGCGCAAAGCTAAATCACCAGTGCCGGAAGGCCAGCCCGTGCCGCTTGAATGAACGTTCAAGAATGCGCATCTCCAGACTGTGCCCTCAATCCGCGGTCTCTTGCCTGCGGATTTCGACAACGGGCTCCGCGTCAAGATCGCACGCGATCATTTTTAAGGGCATAAAACTCGCCATTCCATGGTAAGTTAAGCGAAGAGGCGCGTAGTCGCGCTTCTTCCAGATCCAATTCAGGCCTTTGCAGGAGGTTTTGGCCCGCAGCCGTGGGAACCTTCCTCCATGCCGCCCAGGGATCCACAACCTTCGGTAGGCGCCAGATTGGGTCGTGGCCAATATAATTAGGACTTAGAATCCAGTTTGGCACAGTTAGAACATGTGTTCATTCGGACAAACGCGAGACGAAAGCATCGAACATGAAAGATCGCAGGCAGATCGGCGCCATCGCCTATTCCCATGATGCCGAAGCGGGCCTGCGCATCCTTCTGGTGACGTCGCGCGAGACAGGCCGCTGGGTCATCCCGAAGGGCTGGCCGATGAAGTCCAAGCTGCCGCATCAGGCGGCGGCGCAGGAGGCTTTCGAGGAGGCGGGCGTCGAAGGGTCGATCGCAAAGAAGGCGGCCGGCACCTATCGCTATCCCAAGACGCTGCGCAATGGCGACGTCGTGTCCTGCCGGGTCAAGGTCTATCCGATGGAGGTGAAGAAGCTCGCCTCGAAATGGCCCGAGGCGAGCGAGCGCAAGCGGCGCTGGTTCAGCACCGAGGACGCGGCCGCCGCCGTGGTGGAGCCGGATCTGGCCAAGATTTTCCTCTCGATCGGCCAGATCGTCAGCTAAGGCGGCCGGGCGCGATAACGGGCGAGCCTGTTTCGCGTCCAAAAGGTCACGGGGTCGTCGCTAACCGACCGCGCCGAGAACTCGCTGCGGATGAGTGGCGAGTTCGAAATCAGGGCCTCGCACCACGACGACGAGCGTCAGCCCCGCCACCTCAGCGCTGTCGAGGGCCAGCGCCGTCGGCGCCGAAACAGCCGCGAGCAACTCGCAGCCCATCACCGCGGCCTTTTGCACGAGTTCGACGGACACGCGGCTGGTCATCACCAGGAACCCCTCGCCCGCCGCCACGCCTTCCAAAGCGAGCCAGCCGGCCACCTTGTCGAGCGCGTTGTGGCGGCCGACATCCTCGCGCACCACCTGAATCGTGCCGTCCACCGCAGCGAAAGCCGCCGCATGCACCGCCCTCGTGGCGGCGCCCAGCGTCTGGCGCGCGCCGAGATCGGCCACGGCCTTCACGATGGCCTCGGGCGCGACGCGCAGCCGATCGGCGAGTTCAGGCAATTCGGGCCGCGTTTGCTCCAGGCTCTCGACGCCGCACAATCCGCACCCCACCGGCCCCGTCATCAGCCGCCGACGCGCGACATAGCGGGCCGCAAGGCTCGGCGCCAGCCAGAGCCGGCAGTCGTAGCCGCTGTCCGTTTGCTCGATCTCGAGCGTTTCGATGTCGCCGATGGTGCTCACGATCCGCTCGCTGAGCGCGAGGCCGATGGCGAACTCGCGCAGGTCGGCCGGCGTCGCCATCATCACCGCATGGGTCGAGCCGTTGACCGAGAGGGCGACGGCCGTCTCGGCGGGCACGTTCCGCTCCTGCCTCACGAAATGGCCGTCGCGCCAAGCCAGAAGGGGGGCGGCTCGATAGGTCTCGGCCAAGGCATGTCTCCCGAACAAAGAAGGAAGGACAAAGTGAGCTTTTCTCGATCCGAGTCGAGGGACACCAGGGCAATCCGACCGTGCTGGAGAGCGCCGGGAACAACAGGTCTGGCCCGTCTCCTGCAACACTCCCCTCGGAACCAGCTGCCTGCTCTTCGTCTACACGAAGCACACGCGGATTTGTTATCGACTTTCACGAGAAACTGAACGAAGAACCCGGCACGTCTCCTTCATCAAGGTTTGTCAAACCCGTGAGCGACTTTTTCTCAGCCGAACTGGCCGCCCTGTTCCAGGTTCTGTTCATCGATATCGTTCTGGCGGGCGACAATGCCGTGGTCGTGGGCCTTGCCGCAGCCGGCGTCGATCCGGCGATCCGCCGCAAGGTCATCTTTCTCGGCATTGCCGGCGCGGTGGTCCTGCGCATCCTCTTCGCGCTCGTCGCGGTGCAGCTTCTGGCGATCGTCGGCCTGACGCTGGCCGGCGGCATCCTTCTGCTCTGGGTCTGCTGGAAGATGTTCCGCGAGATCCGCGAGAGCGACAGCGCCGACGAGGAAGCGGCCAGGATCGCGGCGGAAGGCAAGAAGCACAAGACCTTCGGCCAGGCGCTGTTCCAGATCATCATCGCCGACGTGTCCATGTCGCTCGACAACGTGCTGGCGGTGGCCGGCGCGGCGCGCGACCACCTGACGGTTCTAGTGATCGGTCTCCTGATCTCGGTCGTGCTTATGGGCGCGGCCGCCACATTGATCGCCAATCTCCTGCATAAGTACCGCTGGATCGCCTGGGTGGGCCTTGCCGTCATCTTCTTCGTGGCGCTTCGCATGATCTACCACGGGTGGGACGACGTGGCCTGCCATGTCCAGACGCTGTCGAGCTACTGCTCGGGCATCGCCGTTGAAGGAGCCGCCCATTGACCTCAGAATCGACCGAAAACCTGACGCAGCTTGGCCGGGACACGCGCCCGACCGCCAGCCCCGAGGAAGCCGTTCTGGAAACGGTCCCCTTCGCGCGGCGCACCGACCCCGGCGCGGTGGTGCGTTTTACCTGCCCCGAATTTACCTCGCTCTGCCCGGTGACGGGCCAGCCGGACTTCGCCCATATTGTCATCGACTACGTGCCGAATGAGCGACTGGTGGAATCGAAATCGCTTAAGCTGTTTCTGACGAGCTTCCGCAACCACGGCGCCTTTCACGAGGACTGCACTGTGATGATCGCGCAGCGCATCGTGGAGGCGACGCGCCCGCTCTGGCTGCGGATCGGTGGCTATTGGTATCCGCGCGGAGGCATTCCGATCGACGTGTTCTGGCAGACGGGCGCACCCCCTGCCGGCGTGTTCCTCCCCGACCAGGGCGCCCCGACCTATCGCGGGCGCGGCTGATCGAACACAGCGTCCCGGTTGATCGCGACCCCGGCTCGGCCTAATGCCGATGCCAGAAAAGGGGAAAGCCTCATGCAACTGGACCGAATCGAAGACGCCATCGAGGCCATCGCGGCGGGCGAGCTCGTCGTGGTGGTCGACGACACCGACCGGGAGAACGAAGGCGATCTGATCATGGCCGCCGGCAAGGCGACGCCGGAGAAGATGGCCTTCATGATCCGCCACACGAGCGGCATTCTCTGCGTGCCCATGACGGGCGAGCGCGCGGTGCAGTTGAACCTGCCGCCCATGGTCGCCAACAATCTCGACCCGATGCGCACGGCCTTCACCGTTTCGGTGGACTACAAGGTCGGCATGACCACGGGCATCTCGGCCGAGGAGCGCGCCAACACCGCGCGCGCCCTCGTCAACGACAATGCGATGGGCGCCGACTTCATCCGTCCGGGCCACATGTTCCCGCTGATCGGCCGCGAAGGTGGCGTCCTGACGCGCTCCGGCCACACGGAAGCGGGCGTCGATCTAGCCAAGCTGGCGGGCCTCGCCCCGGCCGGTATCCTTGCCGAGATCGTCAACGACGATGGGACGGTGAAGCGCCTTCCCGAACTCTTGGTATTCGCCAAGGAGCATGGCCTGCGGATCATCTCGATCGAGGACCTCATCTCCTATCGCATCCGCCGCGAAAGCTTCGTCAAGAGCGTGCGCGACGAGGACATGACGATCGGCGGACTCAAGGGCCGCGTGAAGATCTACCAGACGCCTTTCGACCCCATTCAGCATGTCGCAGTGGTGTTCGGGAACGTGCGCGGCGCGCGCAACGTGCCGACGCGCATCCACCGCGAGCAGCCGGTGGTCGATCTCTTCGGCCGCGCCTCGGGCGGCAAGCCTTGGGTGGACGCCGCGCTGGCACCGATCCGCAAGGCGGGGAGCGGCATTCTCATGCTGCTTCGCACGGCCAATGTGGACGAGTTCGAGACGGAGGCGCAGGCGCGCATCGAGCCGAATGCGGCGGGTGTCGCCGATGGCGAGAAACACGCCAGCGCCCGCGCCCGCTCGCAGCGCTGGCGCGAGGTGGGCGTCGGCGCGCAGATTCTGCGCGATCTCGGCGTCGATTCGATCGCGGTGATGTCGACCACCGAGCGCGACTATGTCGGTCTCACCGGCTTCGGGATTGAGATCGGCGACACCATCCTGCTGGAAGACTGAGCGCCAGCCGCTCGCGAGCACGGGCTCGCTTATCGCCCGGCTGATGGGTAGCAGCCCTTCGCACCGTTTCACCCTCAGCTCGGATGACCAGTTCTTGGGAGGGTCTGACACGCCCCTTCCCCGCTAAGCCCAAATGTAAAACGCCGTCCGGTCCCTCGACAATCGCTCGAAGGGACCGGACGGCGTTTTGCGTTGAACGGTGGCCATCATTTCAGATGGGCCAGGACAGGCCGACCCGATCCTGCGAAAGGGCTTGAACGCAAAAAGGCCCGGCTTGCGCCGGGCCTCCTCGTTTCGGATCGGCTGAGCCGATTAGAAGTCGCGCTGGAAGCGGAGGAAACCGGCCACCTGGTCGGTGTCGCCGATCGGGCCGCCGAAGTCGACGTTCTTGTAGGACACTTCGCCGAGCGTGGCGAAGTTGTTCGTGATCTGGTATCCGACGTTCGCAACCGCAGCGTAGTAGTCGCCGCGAGAATTGATGAAGGCCGGAGCGCCGTTGACGGCAACCAGGAAGCGCGTGTCGAAGGTCTCGCCGTACTGACCGGAGACCGCGATACCGAGCTTGCCGAAAGCCTGAGCGTAGCCCGCACCAGCGGCCCACTCGAGGAAGATCGGCAGCGAGCCCGGGGTCGGGTTCAGGATGTTCGGGTTGTTCGGCGAGAAGGAGTTGACCGAACCGAGGCCGGAGATCGACGCGTAGACGGTGGGGTCGAAGGCATAGTGACCTTCGATCTTCAGCTGCGAGTCAGCCGCGATCAGGTTCTTGAGCAGCACGCCACCCTTCAGAGCGAAGGCGTCGTTGTTGCCGTTCTGCAGGCGGGTCGGGAAGTTGCCCGACAGCGTAACCGGCGAGAACGACGCGCCGTTGATCTGCTGAGCCGCGAAAGACGAGTAAGCGTTCGCGACGTCTTCAGCGTTGAAGGTCTCGTCGTAGACGGCCGAGAGGTAAGCACCGCCCCAAGCGCCGGAATAGACCAGCTTGGCATGGACGTCCGGAACAGCGTCGCCGGTCGCGTCGTCTTCGAGGCCGATCGTGGCCGAGAAGCCGTTGGCGGCGAACGTGTAATTGATCTGGTTGGTGTTGAAGTCGCCGACCACGAGGTCCGTGTCGGTGAGCAGGCCGTCCTCGAGACCGCCGATGCCCGACGACCACATCGTGTCGCGGTAACCGACCAGCAGGCCGCCGAGCTGGATGTAGGCCTGATCCATCGCGTAGTTCGCGTTGGTGGCGCCCTGGTTGTTGGTGGCCTGGACGCGGGCGAAAGCGCGCAGCGTGCCGAGCTCGGTCTCTTCGCGGGCGTCGAAGTTCAGACGGGCGCGAACCGAGCTGCCGACCTGGTAGTCGTCGCCTTCGAGGTTCACGGCCGGGTCACCGGCGACGTTCACCTGGAAGCGGACGTAACCACCGACGCTGAGGCAGGTCTCGGTGCCGGGGATGTAGTAGAAGCCCTTGCCGTAGACGTCGCAAACGCGGACGTAGTCGACCGGCTCGGGCTCGGCGACGACGACGGCGTCGGCCGCACGAGCGCCGGTGACGGCAACGAGGGCTGCAGCGGAGCCGAGAAGAAGACTCTTGATGTTCATGTCCTGACCTCCAGTCAAGTTATGGATAGGGTTGGGCCTTGTATCGAAGGACAGCCTTCCCTGCCCCATACCCTCAGAAATCCCGGGTCGTCCCCCGCTCTTTCTCGTCTTAGAATATTCACAGTCACGGCATGCGCAATTGCAGAAAGGACACACTGAGGCTGGGGTGACACGTCTTCGCCAGGCTTGTGGCCGGAGAGACACGCATTGCAGGATGGTAATGGGCCGCCAGAAACGGGCGAAACCGCCTTCGAGCCGCCGAACCGGATCGTCGGCGCCTCCTCTCAACAGCCTGTTTTCGATGCCGTTTCGCCCGATTCCGATCGCGCGCGATGGCCGTCATCAGGCGATGCAAAGGCAGCTCGCCTCCTCTCCGCGCCATCGAGACGGGCCGGGCCGAAGCGCCCCGCCATCTCCGCCCGAACGTCAGTCCGAGGTCAGTTTCGAAGCCGGCGGACCCTCGCGAGGTCGATCGCGGCACTCGAATCAAGCCGGAGCGTCTGCCTAGAGGCCATTCCCCGGGCATCGGTCAGTCCATCACACGGTGACTTTTCCAATCGGGGCGACAGGCTTTAAGACGGAACAAGACACCAAGCCGGCGGGTCGCCCGCGCAACGGTCCCCTCCTTATTAAGAAGAGGCGCATCGCCCATGCCGTTCACTGCCCGCACCCTGACTCTTCCAGCTAGCGTTCCCTTCGTGGGCCCCGAGGCGCTGGAACGGCGGCTGGGGTTTCACTTCCGGGCGCGGCTCGGCGCCAATGAAAGCGTGTTCGGCCCCTCCCCGCGCGTCCTGGAGGCCATGGCCGATGCGGCGCGGGATAGCTGGGCCTATGGCGACCCCGAGCATCACGGGTTGCGGGCGGCACTGGCCGCGCATCACGGTCTGGATCCGAACTGCTTCGTGACGGGCGAAGGAATCGACGGGCTGTTCGGCCTTCTGGCGCAGCTGACGCTCGACCCCGGCGACACGGTGGTCACTTCGCTGGGGGCGTATCCCACCTTCAACTATCATGTGAACGGCCATGGCGGCGTTCTGGACTTCGTGCCCTACTGCGACGATCGGGAGGATGCGCAAGCGCTGGCCGCCCGCATGGCCGAGGTCCGTCCGAAGCTCGCCTATTTCGCCAATCCGGACAATCCGACCGGGAGCTGGCTGAAGGCGGAGGCTGTGGAACGGCTGATGGACGCGGTTCCCCAAGGAACGCTTCTGGTGCTGGACGAAGCCTATAGCGACCTGGCCCCGGCCAGCGCGCTGCCGCCGCTTGAGCCTTTGCGGCCGAACGTCCTACGCTTTCGCACCTTTTCCAAGGCCTATGGCATGGCAGGGGTGCGCGTCGCCTATGCGATCGGCGCGCCGGAGACCGTGGCGCAGTTCGACAAGGTGCGCAATCATTTCGGCCTGTCGCGCATGGCGCAGGCGGGCGCCGTCGCGGCCCTCGAAGATCAGGCCTATCTTGAAGAGACAATCGCAAGGATCGAGCGCGCGCGCGATCGCCTTGTCGCGATCGCCGTCGAGGCGGGGCTGCACCCCCTGCCTTCGGCGACGAATTTCGTCGCGATCGATTGCGGCCAGGACGGCGCCTATGCGCGCCGGGTTCTGGAGGCCATCCTGAGCGAGCGCGTCTTCATCCGCATGCCCGGCGTCGCGCCGCTCGATCGGCTGATCCGCGTGACGGTTGGGCGGGACGAGGAGCTCGATCTCTTCGCCCAGGCGCTGCGGATCGCGCTGGAGAAGGCCTGACTCGGAACCCGGAGCGGCAAAGGCGCGGCGTCAGTTGCGGGCGAGCCATTCGCGGGCGAGCCGCTGGGCCCGGGCGACCTGAACCCGCGTCATGCCGCCGGCGAGGTCCTGCCGGTGGAAGGCGGCGTCTTCCACGCCCATGCGGTCGGCGAGGTTGAAGTACATGTGAGCCGAGACGACCTGCGCGGGGTCGGCCGCCAGACGAAGGCCCATGGCGAAGAGCGTGTCGCCCAGCGGCATTGCCGTGCCGAGCGCGGTGCCGAAATCTGCGTCCTGAAGTTCGAAACGTGCCATGTCCTGGTTTCCTTTTTGCTGGCCTTGTCGGCCGATCATGCAAGCAGAATGGCAGCGGCAACTGAACGGGTCTCTAAAAGACTTGGATAATTCGAACTAAAAGCCGTTGCAGGAAATCGAAAACCTTAACCGACCGCCAAACCCAAGGAATACGAAGCAGCAGTCGGATCACGTTGCGCATCGTCCCTTCGACGGCGAAGCCTTTCATCTTCCGCTTGCATGCCGGCGAAAGGTGCATAGCCTGTCCCAAGGCGCGTCAGACGCCGTGTTTGGGAGGATATGATGAAAAAGACCTTGCCGCTGTTGCTGCTTGCAGCGGGCCTTCTGTTTCCCGCCTTGGCGCAGGCCGACCCGATCGAGGGGCGCTGGAAGATGCCGTCGGGCAACGACGCGACGATCGCCCCCTGCTCGGGCGGCTTTTGCCTGACCTATGTCAACGGCCCGTTTAAGGGCAAGCAGTTCGGCCGCATGACCCCCTCGGGCACGGGAACCTACGAGGGCACCGTCACCGACTATACGCGCAACGGCCGCGAGTTCACAGGCAAGGGCAAGCTTTCCGGCGACACGCTCTCGGTTTCCGGCTGCGTGTTGGGCGGGCTGATCTGCCGCTCGCAGGAACTGAAGCGCGTCTGACGCATCTGGGCTGACCAGCCCAACAGGGCGACCACGGCGGCGGCCCGGCAGTTTTGCGGCCGCCGTCAGGCCCGAATCAGGCAAAATTGCGCATTGAAGGTTTGATGACAGATCCGCGATCAATAGAAGAATATTCGCGTTGATAATGGTGCCTTAGCTTGTGATGCAAAGCTACAACGCGGGAGGATGAGCAGCTGTTGCGAAGCTGACTTCCGCCGAAATGACTCTTCTCTGAAGAAACGTTCATGTTAAACGCCTCCCAGAGGGCCTCGCCGCTGCCGCAGGCTTTCGCCAACGAACCGAACGAGCTCGCTAGAAGCTCGATCCGAATGTTGACTGGAGAAAAGAACATGAACATCAAGAGCCTTCTTCTTGGCTCCGCTGCGGCCCTCGTGGCAGTCACTGGCGCTCGTGCGGCCGACGCCGTCGTCGTCGCCGAGCCCGAGCCGGTCGACTACGTCCGCGTTTGCGACGTCTACGGCAAGGGCTTCTACTACATCCCCGGCACCGAGACCTGCCTCAGCATCAACGGCTATGTCCGCTTCCAGGTGAACGTCGCCGGCGACCCGGCTCGCAACCTCGAAGGCGACGACTATCAGGTCGGCTCGCGCGTCCGCGCCCGTCTGAACTTCGACGCCCGCGAAGAGACCGAGCTCGGCACGCTGCGCGCTTTCGCCCGCGTCCAGGCCACCAACGCCCAGGGCGGCTCCAACGCGAACTACGCGATGGACCAGGCCTACATCCAGCTCGGCGGCCTGCTCATGGGTTACCGCGACTCGCTCTGGACGTCGGGCGTCGGCGGTCTCGAGGACGGCCTGCTCACCGACACGGACCTCGTGGTCGGCGACTTCAACACAAACCAGATCAACTACACCTTCGCCGCCAACGGCTTCTCGGCCACGATCGGCCTCGAAGACGACGCGACGGGCGACGTTGTTCCGGACGTCCATGCCAAGCTGGTCTATTCCGGCGCCTGGGGCGGTGCTTACCTCTCGGCCGTCTACGACGAGACCTTCAACGCTGAAGACGTCGCGGCTTCCTACGCTTCGTTCTCGAACCAGCGCCTGAACGGCATCAGCGTCGCTCCGGTGACGCTCGCCGGCGTGATCCCGACCCGTCTGCAGGACGGCAACAACGACGCCTTCGCTCTGAAGGGCGGCGTGCTGCTCAAGAACCTGATCGCGGCTGACTCGCAGCTGAAGATCGAAGGTCACTATGCCTTCGACCCCACCGTCTACGCGTCGATCGCCGGTCTCGGCACGGTCAACTCGCTGTCGGCCAACAACCCGAACATCGTGAACCCGACCCCGGGCGCTCTGCCGATCTACCTCGAGTGGGCCGCTGGTGCGGGTTACGCTCAGAAGTTCGGCAAGTTCGGCGTCGCGGTTTCCGGTCAGTACGGCGAGACGTTCGACACGCGCTTCATCGCGATCGTGAACAACAGCCCGGCTCTGATCAACCTGCGGGGCGAGTACTGGGCGGCCGTCGCCAACGTCGGCTACCAGATCACGAACAACTTCGCCACGCTCGGCGAAGTGTCCTACAAGAACGTCGACTTCGGCGGCCCGGTGGGCGAGACCGACCAGTTCGCCGGCTTCCTGCGCTTCCAGCGCAACTTCTAATCCAAAGTTCCTGCGGGCTCCGGCCCGCAGGTTCTCTCGTCGGTTCGCCGACACATGACCTGCCCTCCAGCAAGTCAAATCCCGGCTGGCGGCGTTTCGTCCACCCGTCGGCCAATGCATGGGGCCGTTCCGCTTCTCGCGGAACGGCTTTTCGCTTTTCTACGGCTTGTCGCTAGGAGATGTGGCCAAGGGCCGCCCCGTCAGCGTTTGCCTTGTGGACGCAGCGATCTTGAATCCCGGCTGATGGCGCGCATGTGAGACCCCGTTCGACTCGGGAGTTCCCATGCTGCATCCCCACCTTCTCGCTTCGCTGGCTCTCCTTGCTGGAACCGGCACGGCACTCGCGGAACCCATTCTGGGAACATGGCGCCTGTCGAACGGCGAGACCGTCACCTATTCCCGCTGCGGATCGAGCTTCTGCTCGCGCGTGGAAACGGGACGCTACAAGGGGAAGTCGGTCGGGCAGATGGGCGGGGCGGCGCCGACCTATACCGGCACGGTGATCGACCCGCGCGACGGCAAAAGCTACGAGGGCAGCGCGGAGGTGACGGGTAATCGCCTCGTGCTGACAGGCTGCGTCGCGCGCATCTTCTGCCGGTCGCAGACCTGGAGCCGGCAGGGCGGCTAAAGAATTTTCCGGCAAAGCGGACAGGTTTTCCCCGGCGGACAATGCTGGAAGAAGATTCACTGAAGCCTGTTCGGCGAATCCGAATCACCGGGCAGGCTCCAAGCGTAAGCAGCGCTGTCTCCGCGCAAGGCGTGGCACGGTGACGGCAAACCAACCGTTCCCGAAAGCTTGAGCCCCGCTTTTACGTGGCTCAAGCTGTTGGATTGCTCAGCGGGCCTTTTGGCCGAACAGGACGCTCTGAGCGTTCTTGTCGGCGGCCAAGTTCAGCTTTTCGCGCTCCGCCTTACCGACGGCCAGGCCCCGTTCCACCGCAGGCCGCGCCTTCATGCGCTCGAACCAAGCCTTCAGATCGGGAAAGTCCTCGAGCGACTGGCCCTGATTTTCGTGCGGCACGATCCAGCCGATCGAGGCCATGTCGGCGATCGAATAGTCGCCGGCCAGGAAGTCGCGGCCCGCGAGGCGCTTGTTCATCACGCCGTAAAGCCGGTTCACCTCGTTCGTATAGCGGTCGATGCCGTAGGCGATCTTCTCCGGCGCATATTGGCGGAAGTGATGCGCCTGACCCGCCATGGGCCCGAGCCCGCCGACCTGCCAGAACAGCCATTCCTCGACCGCGACGCGCGCCCGCTCGTCGCTGGGATAGAAGCGCCCGAACTTGCGTCCGAGATATTGGAGGATGGCGCCCGATTCGAAGACCGAGATCGGCTCGCCGCCCGGGCCTTCCGGGTCCACGATGGCCGGCATCCGGTTGTTGGGCGCGATCGCCAGGAACTCCGGCTTGAACTGGTCGCCCGCCCCGATGTTCACGAGCTTCAGCTCGTAGGGCACACCGAGTTCCTCCAGCATGATCGAGATCTTCCAGCCGTTGGGCGTCGGCCAGTAGTGAAGTTCGATCGGCTTGGTCTGCTGTGTCATGACACGAAGGCTCCATGATGGCTTCGCTTTCAATCTAGGGGGCGCTTTCCCCCGGCAACAGGTCTGCCGGTCCGGCTGTGGCGCGCGGAGATTTTCTGAACGAAAGCTTAACCGCCCGGCCAGTCCAGGTTCAGCTTCATGAGGCAGACTTCGACACCCGACCCGATGGAGACTTCGATGCCGCTTCGCCTCGCCATCCTCTGCAGCCTCTTCGCGCTGTTTGCCTTCGGCTTTTCGGAACTGGTGGAGTCGAAGCAGCATGTCCCCGGCATCGGCGTGGCGAGCGCGGGATGCCTCGACCGCGGCGTGGTCTGCCTCAAGCCGGCGGCGGACTGATCTAGTCCCGGCGGAAGCGGCAGATTTCCCCGGCGCGCCGCATTCCCGCGCGAGGCCGCCTCTTGTATGAGGGGCCATGACCGAACCATTCGCGAGTTCGCCCGTGCCGCATTTCGTCTCCCCCGCCTCGCCGGACGCCCGCAGCTTCACCAATGCCGAGGAGGCGGTGGCGGAACTCGCTCGTCTCTACGCGCGATCGGTCGAGTTTTTGTGCCAGCGCTTCGATGAGGTGCTGACCTCGGGCGACACGTCGCGCCGGTTTCGCGCCTTCTATCCCGAAGTGTCGATCCAGACCGCCGGCCATGCGCGGGTCGATTCGCGTCTGTCCTTCGGCTTCGTGCCCGGCCCCGGCACCTATGCAACGACGGTGACGCGGCCCGATCTCTTCGACCATTACCTGACCGAACAGCTCGAGCAGCTCCTGAAGAACCACGGCCAGCCGATTCTGGTCGGCCCGTCGCGCACGCCCATCCCGCTGCATTTCGCCCTGCCCGAAGGCACCTATGTCGACGGCACGCTGGCGGAAAAGCTGGACAAGCCGCTGCGCGACATTTTCGACGTGCCGGATCTGGCCGCGACCGACGATCGCATCGTCAACGGCAATTTCGAGCCGCAGCCGGGCGAGGCCATGCCGCTCGCCCCCTTCACCGCGCAGCGCGTCGACTATTCGCTGATGCGCCTTGCCCACTACACCGCGACGAGCCCGCGTCATTTCCAGAACTTCGTCCTGTTCACGAACTACCAGTTCTATGTCGACGAGTTCTGCGTCATGGCGCGGCGGCTGATGGACGAGGGCGGGCGGGGCTATGACAGTTTCGTCGAGCCCGGCAACATCCTGACCCGCGCCGGCGCCTCGGAGCCGGAAAGCGGCGTGGCTCCGGTTCGCATGCCGCAAATGCCGGCCTACCATCTGACGCGGCCGGACGGCAGCGGCATCACCATGGTCAATATCGGCGTGGGACCGAGCAACGCCAAGACGATCACCGACCACGTGGCCGTGCTGCGCCCGCATGCCTGGCTGATGCTGGGGCACTGCGCCGGCCTTCGCAACACGCAGGCGCTGGGCGACTACGTGCTTGCCCATGCCTATGTGCGCGAGGACCACGTGCTCGACGCCGACCTGCCGGTCTGGGTGCCGATCCCGCCGCTGGCCGAAGTTCAGGTGGCGCTGGAGCAGGCCGTGGCCGACGTCACGGGCCTGTCCGGCTACGATCTCAAGCGCATCATGCGCACGGGAACGGTCGCCACGATCGACAACCGGAACTGGGAGCTGCGCGACCAGACGGAGCCGGTGCAGCGCCTGTCGCAGTCCCGCGCCATCGCGCTCGACATGGAATCGGCCACGATCGCCGCCAACGGCTATCGCTTCCGCGTTCCCTATGGCACGCTTCTCTGCGTCTCCGACAAGCCGCTGCACGGCGAGCTGAAGCTGCCCGGCATGGCGACCGAGTTCTACAAGCGGCAGGTTTCGCAGCATCTGGAGATCGGCATCCGCACCATGCAGAGCCTTGCCGACATGCCGCACGAGAAGCTGCATTCGCGAAAGCTCCGGTCCTTCTTCGAGACGGCGTTCCAGTAGCCCCATGCAGGACTCGGTCGTCTTGAAGGGGCTGCTCGCCCTGGCGGCGCTGGCCTGCGGCCTCGCCCTTGCCGCCGGCTTCTTCGGGGCCGAGGCCCATCCGTTCGACAGCGCCAGCCATTTCCGGTTTCAGCTGGCGCTCGTGCTCCTCGTCCTCGCGCTTCTGGCGCTGGGTCTGCGCGCCTGGGGCACGCTCGCCGTCTCGCTCGGCTTCGCCGCGCTGGGTCTCGCCTTCAGCCTGCCCTGGCTCCTGCCGCGCGAGGCGCGGCCGCCGGCCGCCGGGCAGCCGGGCTACACCTTGCTTCAGATGAACCTTCTCTACGATGCACCGGATAAGGCCGAAGCCCTGCGGCGCATCGGCGAGGCCCGGCCCGATATCGTGACCGTGCAGGAGGTCACCTACGAGTGGCAGGATCTGTTCCAGAACCTGTCCGAGAGCTACCCATTCCAGGCCTATTGCGGGCTGGAGAACGAGCGGGACGGCGTCGCCATCCTGTCGCGCCGCCCCTTCGTCGGCGAGGCTTTGTGCCAGGCTCGAAATGGACGCGTGACCCAGCTCGTGGACCTCAACGGGCGCACGCTCGCCGTCACCTCGCTGCATCTCGACTGGCCTTGGCCGAAACATCATTGGAAGCAGATCGACGACATGGGCGTCAGCCTGCGGCGCGAGGGCGGCCCCTCGCTGCTCGGCGGCGACTTCAACGCCGCTCCCTGGAGCGCGTCGGTGCGCGCGGTGGCGGACGCGGGCGGCTGGCGGATCGTGCGCGGCATCGGTCCAAGCTGGCTGACGGTCCGCTTCAGCCAGATCTGGCCGCGCTGGCTCGGCCTGCCGATCGACCAGCTTCTGGTCTCGCCCGAAGTTCTAGTGGATCAGGTCGAGACGCTGGCACGCACGAGTTCGGACCACCTGCCCGTTCTCCTGCGCTTCTCGCTCCTGCCCGCGCGCCCCGCGCCGACGCAGAGCGTCGCCGAGCCGGCCACCGCCGCCTTCGAGGGCCTGGAAACGAGGCCGGGGGCCGGCGGTGCCTGAAGCTTCGAGCGCCGCGTCGTTCGGCACCCGATCGTTTATGAAACTTACGTCATGACAGAGACGTAACGGGATCGAGCCCCGCTGGCCTGCCATGATTCGACTCTTCCTGAGGATCAGAGTCGATGTTCGTTTCCTTCTTTCCCCGCCCCCGCCTATTCTTCCCCTCCGTCGCGCTCTGGACGGCGCTCTGCGTCCTGGTCTGGTATGTCGCCGGCCGGCGTTTCGGCGCGCATCTCGGCTTCGGCGGCACAGGGGCGGAGATCGGCATCGCGAGCTTCTGGTCGCCCGCCTCGCTCTGGTTCGACCTCTATTTCGCCGCAGCTGTATCGATCTTCGCCAGCCTCTGGCATCGATTCTCGCCGCACCGTTGGGAGCGCTGGTCGATCCTCGGTTCGGCGCTGATCCTGTTTCTCACCTATTTCCAGGTGGAGGTCTCGGTCGCCGTCAACACATGGTACGGGCCGTTCTATGACCTGATCCAGGCCGCGCTCTCGCATGAGCGATCGGTCACGCCGGCGGACATCTATCGCAGTTTCCTGACATTCGCCGGGCTGGCGCTGGTGGCGGTCACCGTCGGCGTCATCTCCAGCTTCATCGTCAGCCATTACGTGTTCCGCTGGCGACAGGCGATGAACGAGTTCTACATGGCCCATTGGCACCGGCTGCGCGGCGTCGAGGGCGCCTCGCAGCGCATTCAGGAAGACACGATGCGCTTTTCCACGACGGTGGAAGCGCTCGGCGTCAACCTGATCCAAGCGGTGCTGACACTCATCGCCTTCCTGCCGATCCTGATCGGGCTTTCCTCGGCCGTGCGCATATTGCCGATCGTGGGCGAGGTGCCGCATGCGCTGGTCGCCTCGGCACTTCTCTGGTCGGTCTTCGGCACCGGCCTGCTGGCGCTCGTCGGCATCCGCCTGCCCGGCCTGGAATTCGGGAACCAGAAGGTGGAGGCGGCCTACCGCAAGGAGCTGGTGATCGGCGAGGACCGAGCCGATCGCGCCCAGCCGCCGACCGTCGCGATGCTGTTCGCCGATGTCAGGCGCAGCTATTTCCGCCTCTACTTCAACTATCTCTACTTCAACGTCGCCCGCATCGTTTACCTGCAGGTCGACGTGATCGTGCCCTATCTCATTCTGGCGCCGACCATCGCGGCGGGCGCCATCACGCTCGGTGTCATGAACCAGATCCTCAACGCCTTCGAGCAGGTGCGCAGCTCGTTCCAATACCTCGTGACGAGCTGGACGACGATCGTAGAGCTTTTGTCGATCTTCAAACGCCTGCGCACCTTCGAGGCCGTGATCGGGGAGGACGATGCGGCGATCGTCCCCGCCCCTGCGCTGCGGGCCGCCCGATAAGGGAAGGCGGCCCTGCCGGCCTTCGGCCTACATCGTGCCGTAGACCGGCCCTTCACCGCCCTGCGGCGGGACCCAGGTGATATTGCCGTTCGGGTCCTTGATATCGCAGGTCTTGCAGTGGACGCAGTTCTGCGCGTTGATGACGTAGCGCGGATCGGCCGGGTTGGTCTCGTCCCACTCGTAGACGGCGGCCGGGCAGTAGCGCTGCGACAGGCCGGCATAGCGATCGTGCTCGGAGCTCTTCTGCAGCGCCATGTCCTTCACCCGCAGATGGACCGGCTGGTCCTCTTCGTGATTGGTGTTGGACAGGAAAACCGAGGAGGTCTTATCGAAGGTCAGCACCCCATCGGGCTTTGGATAGCGGATCGGCTTGTGCTGGTCCGCCGGCTCGGTGGATTCTGCGTCGGTCTTGCCGTGCGGCATCGTGCCGAAGACGGAGAAGCCCACGAGCTGGTTCATCCACATGTCCAGCCCGCCCAGCGCCACGCCCAGCGCCGTGCCGAAGCGCGACCAGAGCGGCTTGACGTTGCGCACGGCATAAAGATCCGTGCCGATGGGCGAGGCGCGCCAGCCGTTCTCATAGGATTTCAGGAGATCGCCCGAGCGCCCCTCGGCGATCGCCGCAACGGCGGCTTCGGCCGCCTGCATGCCGGACGAGATTGCGTTGTGAACGCCCTTGATGCGCGGCACGTTGACGAAGCCGGCCGAGCAGCCGATCAGCGCGCCGCCGGGGAAGACCAGGGTCGGCACCGACTGGTAGCCCCCTTCCGTAATCGCGCGCGCGCCGTAGGAGAGGCGCTTGCCGCCTTCCAGAAGCGCGGCGATGTCAGGATGCGTCTTGAAGCGCTGGAACTCCTCGAACGGGTTGAGATAAGGGTTCTTGTAGTTCAGGTGCGTGACGAAGCCGACATAGACCTGATTGTTTTCAAGGTGATACAGGAATGAGCCGCCGCCGGTGGCCAAATCCAGCGGCCAGCCGAAGGAATGCTGGATCAGCCCTGGCTTGGCCTTGGCCGGGTCGATCTGCCAGAGCTCCTTGATGCCGATGCCGAACTTCTGCGGCTCGCGGTTCACGTCGAGCCCGTGATGGCGGATCAGCTGCTTGGCGAGCGAGCCGCGCACCCCTTCGCCGATCAGCACGTATTTGCCCATCAAGGCCATGCCGCGCTGGAAGTTCGGCCCCGGCTCGCCCGAGCGCTCGATCCCCATGTCGCCGGTGGCGACACCGATCACCCGATCCTTGTCGTCGGTCAGAAGCTCAGTGGCGGCGAAGCCGGGATAGATCTCGACGCCGAGCGCTTCGGCCTTCTCGGCCATCCACTTGCAGACCAGGCCGAGCGAGACGACGAAATTGCCGTGGTTGCCCATGAGCTTGGGCATGAAGGCGTTGGGCAGGCGCACCGCGCCGTGCGAGCCGTAGAAGTAGAACCGATCCTCGGTCACGGGCTGGCGGATCGGCGTCTCCTCGCTGCGCCACTCCGGCAGGAGCTTGTCGAGCGAGGACGGGTCGAGCACGCAGCCGGATAGGATATGGGCGCCGACCTCCGAACCCTTTTCCAGCACCACGACGGACAGATCCGGATTGACCTGCTTCAGCCGGATCGCTGCCGACAGGCCTGCGGGGCCAGCGCCCACGACGACCACGTCGAACTCCATCGATTCCCGCTCGGGGAGCTCCCGCTCCGGGCTGGCTTCGCTCGCCATGGCTGTTTCCTCCACGCCGTTTTCCATTTTCTCGAACGCTTCTAACGGAATCTTCAGGTGAATGTCTTCCCGATGAAGCGAGCGAAACGGGTTTATGACGCTTTTCCCAAAGCAGGCGATGCCGGTTCCCGTGCCGGAGCCGATCCGGTAAGACGAGGCGTATGACGAGGGCTGAGCCAGAAGCGGACGGACGGATGGGCGAGGCGCTGAGCGCCCTGCTCGACTGGTACGCGCGCGCCGGCATCTCCACCTTCGCCGGCGAAGCGCCGCGCGATCGATTCGCGGAAACCGAGGCCGAGACCGAACGTCGGCGCGCCGGGCGCCCGGCAGCGGGCGGCCCGGCTCCCGCCGCGACGCAAGGGACCGCCGCTCCCGCCGCCCCGGCCGACCGCCGCCCCGCTCCGCTGCCCCCTCGCCCGGCCGCGCCCGCCATCGCGTTGCGCTCCGACGAGGCGCTGGCGGCCGAGGCGCGCGAGCAGGCGGCCAAGGCCGGGAGCCTCGCCGAGCTTCAAGCGCTGTTGGCCGAGTTCACCGGCTGCGGGTTGAAGGCGACGGCCAAGAATCTCGTATTCGGCAACGGCTCGGAAACGGCCGATCTGATGCTGGTGGGCGAAGCGCCGGGGCGCGACGAGGATCTGGCGGGCGAGCCCTTCGTCGGCCGCTCTGGCCGGTTGCTCGACCGGATGCTCGGCTCGGTCGGGCTGAAGCGCGAGGACGTGCGCGTCACCAACACCGTGCCCTGGCGCCCGCCGGGCAACCGCACGCCGACGCCGGCCGAGACGGAGACCTGCCTTCCCTTCACGCTGCGCCATATCGAACTGGTCAATCCGCGCGTTCTCGTCTGCCTCGGCTCGCCCTCGGCCAAGGTGCTCCTGCGCTCGGAAGAAGGGATCATGCGCCTGCGCGGCCGCTGGGCGAGCATCACCCTGCCGAACGGCGCGACGGTGCCGACCATGGCCATGCTGCATCCCGCCTATCTCCTGCGCCAGCCCAGCCAGAAGCGGCTCGCATGGCGCGATCTTCTGGCTCTCAAAGCCAAGCTGGATGAGAAGGATTGACGGCTTTTCCGAGCGCTGTCCGCAAGACGACATGATCCGTCGCTAATTCGGGTGCGCTGCAATGTGGGTTGGGCTAGGAGAGAGCTCGGCTCGCCCCGGCCGACCCCAGCCTCGGAAATGTCCCATGCGCGCCAGCATCCTGCCGATCGTGTCGCTCCTCCTGTCCACCTTCTTCCTGATGGCCGGGGCGGGGCTGCAGGGCATTCTCCTGCCCGTGCGCGCCGCGATCGAAGGCTGGAGCCCCTACGAGATCGGATTGATGGGCACCGGCTACGCCGTGTTCTTCACGGTCGGCTGCATCGTCATGCCCGCCATCGTGCGCTCGGCCGGCCATGTGCGGGCCTTTTCCTCGCTGGCGGCGCTGCTTGCGATCTCGGTTCTTCTGAACGGGCTGATCGTCCATCCGCTCGCCTGGATCCTGGCGCGGGGCCTCGCGGGCTTCGCGCTGGCCGGCGCCTACATGGTGATCGAGAGCTGGCTGAACGAGCGCGTAACCAACCAGACGCGCGGGCGCATCTTCTCGCTCTACATGGTGATCTCCATGGCCGCGATGATCGGCGGCCAGTTCTCCATGCCGCTGGCCCGGCCGGAGCTCGCCACCGGTTTCATGCTCTGCGCGATCTTCTACATCATGGCGGTGATCCCGACCGCCCTGTCGCGCGCCGAGAGTCCCAAGCCGCTGACGCAGGTGCGGCTCGACCTCAAGGCCATCTATCGCAACTCGCCCGCCGCCGTGATGGGCGTCTTCGCCTCCGGCATCCTGTCCGGCGCATGGACCAACATGGCCCCCGTGCTCGGCCAGAAGATCGGCCTGTCCACCGCCGAGATCTCGACGCTGCTCGTCTCCACCATGGCGGGCGGCGCGGTGCTGCAGGTGCCGCTGGGGAGGCTGTCGGATCGGATCGACCGGCGCGCGGTGATGGTGCTGGCCGGCGTCATCGGGCTCGGCGCCTCCACCTTCGCGCTCAGCTTCTGGTCCGGCAACGTGCTGACGCTTTTCGCCATCGCCTTCGTCATGGGCGGGGTGACCTACCCCGCCTATTCGCTGGCCGTCGCCCATGCCAACGACTATGCCGACACCGCCGACTTCGTCAAGATTTCCGGCGGCCTGCTCATTCTCTACGGCTTCGGCACGATGGGCGGGCCGATGCTCGCCGCCTGGCTGATGGAGCGCGGTGGCCCGAGCGGTATCTTCCTGGCGACGGGCGGCGCGCATGCCGCACTCGCGGGCTATGCCGCGTTCCGCATGATGCGGCGACAAGCCCTGCCGGCCGAAAGCCGCGAGGAGTTCAAGTCCGTCCCCTTCGCGCGCACGCAGACGCCCGCCTCGTTCGAACTCGACCCGCGCGCCGAAGGCAATCTGCCGGGCGAGTGATTCTTCGCATCAGCCCTGCGAAGGCGCGGCGACGCGGCGTGCCTTGCGCCGCTCCAGCCCGAGCTTGTGCTCGCGATAGATGATGAAGACGCCCGACGCGATGACGATCGCCGCGCCGATCAGCGTCGAGGCCTGGATCGTTTCCCCGAAGAACTGGACGCCGATCACGATGGCGAACAGCATCGAGGTGTATTCGAAGGGCGCGATGGTGGACGTGTCGGCATAGCGGTAGCAGGAGGTGAGGAGCAGCTGCGCGACACCACCGCAGAGCCCGGCCAGAACCAGCGCGGCGAACTGCGCCGGGTTCGGCCACACCCAGCCGAAGACGATGGTCGATAGCGCCACGATGCTGGAGGTCAGGGAGAAATAGACGACGATGGTCGGCGTGCGCTCCTTGCGCACCAGCCGTCGCACCTGGATCATGGCGATCGCCGCGAAGGCCGATCCGCCGAGCGAGGCCAGGATGCCATAGGCGCGGTCGGGCTTCACCGCCTCGGCCGTGACGCTGAAATTCGGCGCGGCGACCACAAGGATGCCGCATAGGCCGATCAGCACCGCGCCCCAGCGATAGGCCCGCACCGTTTCCTTGAGGAACAGAGCGGCGAAGACCACGGTGATGAGCGGCGTCGCGTAGGAGATCGCGATCCATTCGGGATAGGGCAGCCGCGACAGGGCGAAGAAGCCGAGGCCCATGGAGGTGACGCCGATGATGCCGCGAAGGAAATGGCCTGAGATGTCGTCGGTGCGCAGCGCCGTGCGCAACTCGCCCAAATAGAGGAGATAGATCGCAACCGGCACGAGCGCGAAGAAGGAGCGGAAGAAGACGAGCTGCCCGGCGGGGATCGCCTCGCCCAGCGTCTTCAGCGCGGTTTGCATGCCCACGAAGATGATGACGGAGAGCACCTTGAGCCCGATCCCGAGCATGGGCTGGGGGGACGGGACGAAGGGGGACGCGGACATGGCACCAAGCTTCGGCTGGCCTGGGGCCGCCGTGCTTTGGCCGCCAAGCGATGCGGCCGCCGGCTCGAACCGGGAAAGAACGGGCGACGGCCTGGGATAGGGAGGGTGATAGGAAACTCTCCCCCAGGCGTCGACCCCTGACGCCGTTCCATCGGGGAAACTTGCGTTCGCCCCGGACATATCGCGTGAACGAGCCACCGCGATGTTGGCAAGCCGGCCGGATCGGCGCTATCCCCGAAACACCATCTGGCATTCTGGAAGGCGAGTCCCCCATGCTGCGAACCGACGACGGACAGATCATCCGGCTCGAAGACTACCGGCCCACCGATTTCGTCATCCATCATGTCGAGATGCGGGTCGCGCTGGCGGAGGGCTCGGCGGACGTCTCCACCGACATCGTGCTGGAGCGGCGCGAGGGCGTGCCGGAAACCGTGCCGCTCGTTCTCGACGGCGACGAACTGGTGCTGACCGGCCTTGCGCTCGACGGCGAGCCGCTGACCGCCGATCGCTTCACCGCGACGCCGGAGCAGCTGACGATCGAGGATCTGCCGGCCAGCGGCCGCTTCACCCTGCGGATCGAGACGAAGCTCTCGCCCGAAAGCAACACGCAGCTGATGGGTCTCTACCGCTCCAACGGCGTCTGGTGCACGCAGTGCGAAGCGGAGGGCTTTCGCCGCATCACCTATTTCCTCGACCGGCCGGACGTGCTCGCGACCTATCGCGTGCGCCTGGAGGCGGCCCGCGCGAGCGCTCCCGTGCTGCTGGCCAATGGCAATCCGGTGGAAGCGGGCGAGCTGGAGGGCGGTCGGCACTTCGCGGTGTGGGACGACCCCCATCCCAAGCCCGCCTATCTCTTCGCGCTCGTCGCCGGCGATCTCGATCTTCTGGAAGACCGCTTCACCACGGCGAGCGGGCGCGACGTGCGCCTCGGCATCTACACGGAGAAGGGCCTGAGCCAACGCGCCGCCTATGCGATGGATGCGCTGAAGCGCTCCATGGTCTGGGACGAGCGGCGCTTCGGGCGCGAATACGATCTCGACGTCTTCAACATCGTCGCGATCTCGGATTTCAACATGGGGGCGATGGAGAACAAGGGTCTCAACGTCTTCAACCACAAGTACGTGCTGCTCGATCCCGACACGGCGACGGACGGCGACTATGCCGGCGTCGAGACCGTCATCGCGCACGAATACTTCCACAACTGGACCGGCAATCGCATCACGTGCCGGGACTGGTTCCAGCTCTGCCTGAAGGAAGGGCTGACGGTCTTCCGCGATCAGGAATTCTCCGCCGACGAGCGCTCGCGCGCGGTCAAGCGCATCGCCTCCGTGCATGGGTTGAAGGCGCAGCAGTTCCCGGAGGATCAGGGCCCGCTGCAGCATCCCGTCCGCCCGACGCGCTACCGCGAGATCAACAACTTCTACACCGCCACCGTCTACGAGAAGGGCGCCGAGCTGGTGCGCATGATCGAGACGATCGTCGGCCCGGACGCCTTTCGCGCCGGCATGGACCTTTATTTCGCGCGCCATGACGGCGAGGCCGCGACGATCGAGGATTTCCTCCGCTGCTTCGAGGAAGCGGGACACACCGATCTGTCGCAATTCTCGCTCTGGTATCATCAGGCCGGCACGCCGGTTTTAAGCGTGACCGAGCGTTTTGCCGACGGGCGGCTGACGCTGCGCCTCGAACAGTCGCTCGCCAAGGGCGCGGCCGGAACCGGCACCGAGCCCTTCCACATGCCGGTTCGCTTCGGCCTCGTCGGGCCGGGTGGCGAAGACCTGTCGATCGCGCCCCTCGCGGGCGAGGCGGAGGTGGAGGGCGACGTCATTCACCTCACCACGCAGAGCGCAGAACTGGTCTTCGAGACCGGCGAGACGCGGCCGCTCGTCTCCATCCTGCGCGACTTCTCCGCCCCCGTGACCCTGCGCCACGACCAGCCCCGCGAAGCAAAGCTAGCGTTGGCGCGGCTCGACCCCAACCCGTTCGGCCGCTGGCGCGCGCTGACCGATCTCACCGGCGAGATGCTGCGCGAAGCAGCCCTTGCCGAGACGGCGGGACGCAAGCCGACCTATGACGAGGCCGTGATCGAGGCCCTGTGCCGCTCGGCGGCGGACGAGGCACTGGAGCCGGCGCTGCGCGCGCTCATGGTGACGCTGCCCGGCGAAGCGGAGATCGCGCGGCTGGTCGGAAGCGACATCGATCCCGAAGCGATTCACCGCGCCCGGCGCGGCGCTCTCCGCCGGCTCGCGGAAGCGGGCGGCGCGAGTTTCCCGGCGCTGCGCTCAAGCCTTGCCGATGGCGACGCCCCCTTCAGTCCGGACGCGGCGAGCGCCGGCCGCCGGGCGCTGCGCGCCGCGCTTCTGCCGATCGGCGCCACCACCCTGCCCTCGGCCGAGCCGCTCTTTGCCGAGTTCGAGGCGGCCGGCAATATGAGCGACCGGCTCGCCGCCATCACCGCGCTCGTTCATCTCTTCCCCGAGGCGGAGGAAAGCCGGACCGCCCTCGCCGCCTTCTTCGCGCGCTTCGAAGACGACGCGCTGGTGCTCGACAAGTGGTTCACATTGCAGGCGACGGCCCCGAGTGAGAGCATCGTGGACGCGGTGGAGGCGCTGCGCCGCCATCCCAAGTTCACGCTCGCCAATCCGAACCGGGCGCGGGCGCTGATCGGCGGATTTGCGACCGGCAACCAGCGCGGCTTCAACCGCGCGGACGGGACGGGCTATCGCTGGGTGGCCGAACGTCTGGCCGAACTCGACCGCTTGAACCCGCAGACGGCGGCGCGGCTCGCCACGGCCTTCCGCTCCTGGCGCTCCTTCGACGCGCCCCGGCGCGGGGCGGCCGAGGCGGCGCTGCGCGATCTCGCCGGCCGAGGCGGCCTCTCGCGCGACCTGACGGACATTCTCACCCGAACGCTGGAGTAAGCGTTCGAAGCAGATCGCCGAACGGGCTGGAACGGCGAAAACCGCTTGATTTCGAAGGGATCGAGGAAATGGCCAAATCGATCTTGCGAAGTCCGAAACTGCAGTGTTCACGTTTTGTTAAGGCTAAGGGAAGAAAAGCGGGGGAAAGCCCTGTGTGCAGGGCGCAACAGCAAGATTTGAGGCTTGCTTCGACCCTGCTCTTTGCCTCCCGCAGCGCTGGACAAGCGAGTCGCGCTCTGTTTGATTGACCCCTGAGTCGGGCTGGCGGAGCCCGATTTCATGGACGGCGGACGAGGGGTCGGTTGGATGAGGTCGGACGCTTCGAGCGTACCGGCAAGAGCGGATTCGTCCCGAATTTCGGGCTGGGTCCGCAGCTTGTCGCAAAGAGTTTCACACCCAGCTCTCCTGTCGTTTCGTGATCGTCTGGGCGAATACGAGCCCACTTTGCGCGGCCTGATCCCCTATTGCGTCATCGCCTTCCTGGTAATCATGGCGCTGGTTCGCATCATCTCCGCGATCGACGAGCGGGACGCGATCGAGGCGCGGGCCGCCAACGAGTTGCGCATCGTGGCGAGCCTCCTGCGCGCCGAGGAAGCCGGCTTCGACCCGGCCTTGGCCGATCCGCGCCAGCGCGCCAGCCAGCTTCTCACCTCGACCCTTCCTCTCTTCCTGAAGGACGACGGGCTCGCCGCCCTCGTCACCGATCGGCAGGGCCGCGTCGTCGCGACCACCATCGGCCAGGAAGCCACGCTCGGCCACAGCCTCGACACGGTGCTGGACGGCAGCCAACCCTTGAGCGTTTTCGGCGAGCGAGCGGGCGTCATGTCCGTGCGCCTTGGCGGCCAACAGGCGCAGGCAACCGCTGCGCTCCTGACCGAGCCGCTCGGCAGCGTCGTGCTCGTGCGCGTGGAATCGCAGATGTTCGCCGACTGGCGCCGCACGGCTTCGCTCAGCGTCACGCTCTTCTGCCTCACCTGCCTCGTCTTCCTCGCCATTCTCGTGGCCTACTACCGGCAAGCCGTGCGAGCCGGCATGGCCGACAGGCTGCTTCTCGACCAGCATCGTCGGGTGGAAACGGCCCTGTCGCGTGGCCGCTGCGGCTTGTGGGACTGGGATCTGGCGCGCGGTCGCATGTACTGGTCGCGCTCTATGTACGAAATCCTCGGCATGGCGCCGCGTGAGGAGGTTCTGTCCTTCTCCGAGGTCGCCGCGCTTCTCCATCCCGAGGATGGGTCCTTCTTCGAGTTCGCCCGGCAGATCGCTTCGGGCTCGGTCGGCCATTTCGAGCGCTCCTTCCGGATGCGACGGGCCGACGGGCAGTTCCTTTGGCTGCGCGCGCGCGCCGAAGTGGTGCGCACGCCCGACAACGAGATTCATCTGATCGGCGTCGCCGTCGATGTCAGCGAGAACCAGCTTCTGGCGCGCATGACCGACGAGGCGAACACGCGCCTCCAGAACGCCATCGAGAACATTTCCGAGACCTTCGTCCTGTGGGACGCGGACAAGCGCCTGGTGCTCTGCAACTCGAAATATCAGGAAGTCTTCGGCCTCACCGACGCGGACGTGCAGATCGGCACCGCATTCGAAGTCGTGCGCGCCAAGGGGCGCAAGCCGATCGCCGAGCGCAAGCTCACCAGCTCCACCTTCGTGCAGGGCGAGCGCGCTTCCGAGACGCTTCTGGCGGACGGGCGGTGGCTGCAGATTTCCCAGCGCAGCATGCCGGACGGAAGCCATGTCGCGATCGGCACCGACGTCACGCAGTTGAAAGTTCACCAGGAGCGGCTGAGCGATTCCGAGCGCCGCCTCATGGCGACGATCAACGACCTTTCCGCCTCGCGGCGCGACGCCGAAACCAAAGCGCGCGAGCTGGCTGAACTGAATCACAAATACATCGTGGAAAAGGAGCGCGCCGAGAGCGCCAACCAGGCGAAGACCACCTTCCTCGCCAATATGAGCCACGAGCTTCGCACGCCGCTCAACGCCATCATCGGCTTTTCCGAGATCATGCACGAGGAAAGCTTCGGCCCGATCGGCAACGCCAAATATACGGAATACGCCGCCGACATCCATCAGAGCGGCCATTACCTCCTGAAGCTCATCAACGACATTCTCGACATGTCGAAGATCGAGGCCGGCCGCATGGTGCTGGCCCGCGAGCTGGTCGATTTCCCCGCAATCCTGGCGGAAGCGACCAAGATCGTCGAAGTCCAGGCCGGGTCGAAGAACCTGCGGCTGCGCGTGGAGAGCCCTGACAATCTCACCCTGATCGGCGATCGCCGGGCGGCCAAGCAGATCCTTCTCAACCTCATCGCCAATGCCGTGAAATTCACCGGCGCGGGCGGCGAAGTGCGCGTGCGCTCGCGGGTGAGGCAGGGGCATGTGGTCGTGACCATCGCCGACAACGGTATCGGCATTCCCCGTTCGGCGCTGAAAAGCCTCGGTCGCCCCTTCGAGCAGGTGGAGAACGAGTTGACACGCACCCACAAGGGCACCGGGCTCGGACTTGCGATCGCGCGTTCGTTGGTGGAACTGCAGGGCGGGCGGATGCGCATCGCCTCGACGCCGGGCCAAGGAACGGCCGTGTCGATCCGCCTCCCCTGCGCGGAAGACGGCGAGATGCAGAGCCCGCTGATCTCCGTCGCCGCCTGATCGGCGCGAGGCGACGGCGACATCTCCTGATAAGACGTTAGAGCACCTAACAAAAATCTCATGGGGTCGGCTGGCCGGGTCTTTTCGACGCTGATGTCCTCGCGAATGCTCACCGATGCCGCCGGCATCGACTGCGCTTCGCTCCTCGTCCTCGAACGAAACTTCCTCGCCCATCCTCCGCCCAGAGATTTTGTTAGGCGCTATTAGCCGGCCGGTAGCCGGTCGTCCCCCACCCCTTCGAAGGGGATCAACGCGGTGAAGGCCGCGCGCGTTCGGTGAGCCAAATCCTGGATATGCGGCTCGATGCCGGACGGGTCCGCCAGATCCAGCGCGCGGGCCAGCCGTTCCGAAAGGCCCGCCGGCAGGTCCTCGACCCGGAAGGCCGTGCCCGGGCCGAGGCGCAGGAGCTGCACGACGCGCGTCAGATCGGCCATCGCAGCCGGCAGCGCGTCCACGCCCGGCGTGTCGGGTTGGCGACGGACGAGCTCCGTCAGCACCCGCTCGGTGTTGCGGCCGATGAAGTCCAGCGGCACGATCCCCGACAGGATCGACCATTGCGCGATAAACTCGAGATCGGTGAGGCCGCCGACCAGCCGCTTGAGATCGAGCGGCCCACGAGCGGGCTTCTGCACCTCCAGCCGCGCCCGCATGTCGGCGATGTCGTAACGCAGCAGCGGATCGGCGGCATGGCTTTCGATTGCCGCCTGGATCGCGGCGCGGATTTCCTCGGTCAGAGCGGGATCGCCAGCGAGCGGGCGCGAGCGCGTCAGCGCCATGCGCTCCCAGGTCCAGGCCTCCCGCTGATACTTGCGGAAAGCATCGATATGGGTGGCGAGCGGCCCCTTGTTGCCCGAGGGCCGAAGGCGGAAATCCACCTCGTAGAGCACCCCGTCCGCCATCGGCGCGGTCAAGGCCGCGATCAGCCGTTGGGTCAGCCGGGTGTAATAGGTCGAGACCGGCAAGGGCCTGTCGCCGTCCGAGGTCTCGGCCTCGGCATCGTGGTCGTAGAGCAGCATGAGATCGACATCGGAGCTTGCGGTCAGCTCCCCGCTGCCAAGACGCCCAAGGCCGAGCACCACCAGCCGCCCGCCCGGAACCGTGCCATGGGCGCGGCGGAACTCCGCCTCCACCGCCTCTACCAGCGCCGCCAGCGCCGCATCGGCGAGCGCCGTGAAGGCTGCGCCGGCCACCTCTCCCTCGATCGCACCGGCCAGAAGCCGGATGCCAACGAGAAAGCGCTGCTCGGAGGCGAAGATGCGAAGTCGGGCCAGACGCTCCTCGAAGAAGGGCGCGTCGCGAAGAAAGGTGCCGAGCCGCTCGCGCAAGAGCGCCCGGGTCGGGATCTCGCGATAGAAAGCGGGGTCGAGCAGCGCGTCGAACACATGCGGGCGCAGCGCGATCGTGTCGGCAAGGCGCGGCGCGGCGGTGATCGCCAGCGCCAGAAGATCGAGAAGCCGTGGGTTGGAGGCGATCAGCGAGAAGAATTGTAGGCCCGAGGGCAGGCCGAAGAGGAAACGGTCGAAGCCCGCCAGCGCGGCGTCCGGGTCCCGCCCCCTGGCGAAGGCTTCCAGAAGCGAGGGCAGGACGCGCACTAGCTGGTCTCGCGCCGCGTCCGAGCGGGTGGCGCGATAGCGCCCGCTCGCCCAGCCATGGACGATGCGGCCGATATCGCCGAGGCGGCGATAGCCGATCTGGCCGAGCCATTCGAGCGCGGCAGGATCTTCCGCGTCGGAAAGAAGCGCGACCGCACCCTCGTTCGTCCTCGCCGGGGCGTGACCGGCAAAAAGCGCGGAAAACCGTGCCTCGACCGTTTCCAGCCGTTCGACCAGCGCGCGAGAGAACTCCTCCAACGTCGCGAAGTTGCAAAGGCGTGCGATGCGCAGGAGATCGATCTCCGCCTCCGGCAACGTATGGGTCTGCTCGTCCGCGACCATCTGAACGGCGTGCTCGACGCGGCGCAGGAACCAATAGGCCCCGGTCATCTCCTCGGCGGCGTCCCGCTCGATCCAGCCCTCCTCGGCGAGCCGCGCCAGCGCCTCGTCGGTTCGGCGCAGACGAAGGGACGGGTTGCGCCCGCCGGCGATGAGCTGCTGGGCCTGCGCGAAGAACTCGATCTCGCGAATGCCACCACGCCCGAGCTTCACGTTCTGCCCGGCCACCATGATGCTCTCGAAGCCGCGATGGCGGTCGATACGCATTTTCATGGCGTGGATGTCGCCGATCGCCACGAAGTCGAGATAGCGGCGCCAGACGAAGGGCGTAATGTCGCGAAGAAAGGCCGCTGCCGCCTCTGCGTCGCCCGCAATGGGTCGCGCCTTGATCATCGCCGCGCGCTCCCAGTCGCGCCCAGCGCCCTCGTAATACACGAGCGCGGTCGGCACCGGCACGGCGAGCGGCATGGCGGAGGGGTCGGGGCGCAGGCGCAGGTCGGTGCGGAAGACGTAGCCGTCCTTGGTGCGCTCGCCTATCATCTTCACCAGACGGCGTGCGAGGCGCGAATAAAGCTCGACGCTTTCGGGCGGGTCGAGCACCGCCTCGGCCTCCGGCTCGAACAGAACCACGAGGTCGATATCGCTGGAATAGTTCAGCTCCTCGCCGCCGAGCTTGCCCATGCCGAGCACGAAGAGGCCCGAGCCCTGTTCGGGAACGGCGGAGTTGGGCAGCTTCAGACTGCCCTTTCGATCGAGATCGAGAAGGCAGAAGCGAACCGCCCTCGTCACCGCCGCCTGCGCGAGGCGCGATAGGTGGCACGTCGTAACGGCGGGCGTCGCCGCGCCGAACAGATCGCGCAGCGCGATCAGAAAGCAGGCCTCGTTCTTGGCCTGCCGCAGCTCGGTCATGATGCCGGCTTCGCTGGCGCCGTCCGGAATCGGAGCCTCCAGGCTGGCAACCAGCGCCTCCACCCGCTCACCCGCATCCTCGTCGAACAGATGGTCTAGCCATTGTGGCCCGCGCAGGGCCAGCCCTTCCAGATGCGTGGACAAGGACAGTGCAGCGCCCAAACGCTCGCGATCGGCATCGAAACCATCTGCGCCGAGCCAAGCGACCAGCCTGTTCAGCCGCTGTGCCCCAGCCGCAACCGCCAGATCGGACAGGCAGGCGCTGGCCTTTTCAGCCGTCATCGGCACCAGCGGCAGCGTGCCTCCCAGACGCAGCGCGCCCAAAGCCTCATCCCTCATCGCCGGCCCTTCCCCCCTCGGACGGTATCGAAAGACGAACGATAAGGCCGGGAGCGGCATCGTCCAGCGCCATCGTGCCTTCGTGGATGCCGGCAATGGCCTGGACCAGCGAGAGGCCGAGACCGGAGCCGGGCTTGGTGCGGCTTTCGTCCAGCCGGTAGAAGCGCTCCAGCACGCGCACGCGCTTGTCGGCGGGAATGCCCGGGCCGTTGTCGGCGACCTCCAGTCGGAAGCCGTGATCCTCGGGCGCGAGGGCCACTCGGATGGCGAGCGGCCCCTCGGCCGGCACGCCATACTTCAACGCATTGTCGATGAGATTCGAAAGCGCCTGGGCGATGAGTTCGCGGCTGACCTCGGCCGTGAGGCTGTCCGGCGCTTCGACCGCCAGCGTGCCGCCGGCATCCTCGGCCAAAGGTTCGTAGAGTTCGGTCACGTCGCGCACGATGGCCGCGATGTCGGCCTTCGTCTTCAAGGCCGGATGCGAGCCGGCCTCGACGCGGCTGATCATCAGGAGCGCGTCGAAAGTGCGGATCATGCCGTCCGCCTCGGCCATGACGCCTTCAAGCGCACCGCGCAGCTCGCCGGACGAGGCGTCCTCGGAGCCGCGCAAGGCGGCCTCTACGCGGTTGCGAAGCCGCGTCAGCGGCGTTTTCAGATCGTGGGCGATATTGTCGGAGACCTGCCGCAGACCTTCCTGCAGATGCGAGATGCGGGTCAGCAGCAGATTGAGATTTTCCGACAGCCGGTCGAACTCGTCGCCCGTGCCGGCCACCGGCAGGCGCTCGCCGAGATCGCCCCCCATGATGCGGGCGGTGGCGACCGACATGTTGTCCAGCCGATGCAGCGCCGTGCGACCGACCAGGAACCAAGCGATCAGCGCGCCGACGCTCATAAGGCCGAGCGCCAGAATCAGCGCGTTGCGCACCACGAGACGAATGCGGTCGAGCTCGGTCTGGTCTTGCCCAACAAGAATTCGCAGTCCGTTGGGAAGCTGGATCACCTGCGCGATCGCCGTATGGTAGCGGTCGCTCGGGTCCTCCGTGAAGCGCGCATAGCGAAAGGCGCTGCCGACGAAGCCGGGATCGTCGAGAACGCCCGCCTCCAGGCTTTCGACATTGCCAGCCAGGATGCGCCCAGTGGCGTCCGTCATGAGATAGAGCGAAGCGCCGGGCTGGCGCGAACGGCGGTCGATCGAGCGCACCAGACCGACGATGCCGGCATTCTGATAGACGCGGCCGAGTTCGCCGATCTCCTCGTTGATCGTGTCACGGTTCTGCGTCTGGAGAATCGAGACAGCCGAGCCCGTCACGTAGAAGAGCAGAATACCGGCGAAGACCGCAAAGAGGCTGAGATAGATCGCCGACAGGCGAAAGGCGGTGACCCGCCAGATGTCACGGATACGGGCCATGGTGCGCATGGGATGCGGCGGGGCGACGCGCTACGAGCGCCTAGCCCTGCCCCGCGCGCAGGATGTAGCCGGAACCGCGCACCGTGTGGAGCAGCGGCTCGCCGACATCGCGCTCGATCTTTGAGCGCAGGCGCGAGATATGAACGTCGATGACGTTGGTCTGGGGATCGAAGTGATAGTCCCAGACATTTTCGAGCAGCATGGTGCGCGTCACCACCTGACCCGCATGTTTCATGAGATACTCGAGAAGGCGGAACTCGCGTGGCTGCAGCACGACCGTCTTGCCGCCGCGCTTGACCTCGTGGGACAGGCGATCGAGCTCGAGATCGCCGACGCGGTAGACCGTCTCGATCTCCTTCGTCGCCCGCCGCCGACCGAGGATCTCGACCCGGGCGAGAAGCTCGGAAAAGGCGTAAGGCTTGGCGAGGTAATCGTCACCGCCCGCGCGCAGGCCCGTGACGCGATCATCCACCTGCCCCAGGGCAGAGAGGATCAGCGCGGGCGTCATGTCGCCCTTCTCGCGTAGCGCCGAGATCACCGAAAGCCCATCGCGCTGCGGCAGCATCCGGTCCACCACGAGCACGTCGTAGCCCTGCGTCTCCGCCATATGCAGCCCCGTTTCGCCGTCGGCCGCGTGGTCCGGCACATGGCCGGACTCACGAAAGGCCTTCTGCAGATAGGAGGCGGCTTCTTTGTCGTCTTCGATCAAAAGGATGCGCATGGGTTCGGATGTAGGCGAAACCGCTAACGGCGTCATCGGCCCAGTCCTTTCGGATCGTCGGATTGTGAGAAAAACTGGGTGGCGCCCCGTTTCGGAGACGCCACCCTGCTCAGTCGAACGGCGGAGATACGCCCGCCGCCGGCCGATCAGCTGCCGGAGATCGGCAGGGCGACGAAGCGGTTCTGGTCGCCGTTACGCAGCTGGAACAGCGCCGCCTTGCGCCCGCTGCCGGAGGCACTCTTGATGGCCGCCTCGACATCGCTTTGCGACTTCACCTGCGTGCCGTTCACCGCCACGATCGTGTCGCCGGCCGAGACCCCGCGGGAGGCGGCTTCCGAGTCCGGGTCGACATCGGTGACCACCACGCCCTGACCGTCGTCGGACGGGGTCAGCGTCAGACCATAACCGCGCAGCGAGGACGGGTTGACCGGCACGCTGCTGTTGGAGCCCGCGTTGGAGGCTTCATCAAGCGAGGCCAGATTGCCCAGCGCGACCTTCACCTGCTTGGCCGCATTGTCGCGCCACAGCGTCACGTCGATCGAGGTGCCCGGCTTGAACTCGGCCACCTTGCGGGCCAGCTCGCGCGGGCTCGTCACGGTCTCGCCGTTGACGGCGGTGATGACGTCGCCCGTTCGGATTCCGGCCTTGGTGGCGGGCGTCTCGGTGTCAGGCAGGGTCACGATGGCGCCATGCGTGTTGGCAAGGCCCAGCGCTTCGGCGATGTCCTTGGTCACCGGCGCGATCTGGACGCCGAGCCAGCCGCGCTGGACATTGCCGCTGTCGCGCAGCGACTGGATCACCGACTGCGCGGTGGAGGCGGGAATGGCAAAGCCGATGCCGACAGAGCCGCCCGACGGCGAGAAGATCGCCGTGTTGATGCCGATCACCTGGCCCTGCAGGTTGAAGGCCGGACCGCCGGAATTGCCCCGGTTCACCGCCGCGTCGATCTGGATGAAGTCGTCATAGGGGCCGGCGCCGATGTCGCGGCCCCGAGCCGAAACGATGCCCGACGTCACCGAGCCGCCGAGGCCGAACGGATTGCCGACCGCCACGACCCAGTCGCCGACGCGCACCTTGGAATCGTCGGCCCAGCTGACATAGGTGAACTTGACGTTGGGCGCGTCGACCTTCAGCAGCGCCAGATCGGTGCGCTTGTCGGTGCCGATCAGCTTGGCGTCGTATTCCGTGCCATCGTTGAGGACGACGGTGTAGTTGGTGCCGCCTTCGACCACGTGGTTGTTGGTGACGAGAAAGCCGTCGTCGGAGATGAAGAAGCCGGAGCCCTGGGCCATGCCCTCGCGCGGCTTGCGGTTGGGCGCGCGCTGGCCAGGGGCGGCCGGGCCGTTCGGATTTCCGAACTCGAAGAAGCGGCGCAGCGGGTGGCCTTCAGGCAGGTTGTCGAAGGGCGAGGCCTGCGGACCGCCGCGATCGGCCACGTCCTCGATCTTCTCCTTCACCCGGACGGAGACGACGGCGGGCGACACCTTCTCTACGACATCCGCGAAACCAGCGCTCTGCCCGGCCGGGCTAACCTGCACGGCCTGCGCGAAGGACGGCGTGGCATGGGTCAACACCCCGCCGGAAAAGGCGAGGCCGGCAACGCCCGCAGCGAGAACCGCGGCGGACAGGCGACGCTTGGTCTTGGTCGTGATCGTGTTGGTCATGGGATACCCCTGCTGGTTCCGTTCTCGCGCTCGGCGGGACATTTCCGCTTCGTCGTTGACACGAAACCTAGAGGATCGAAGATTACGGCAAGTTTTCAGGCGTGTGAAAGCTTGGTAAGGTCAGTTTCGACCCGTTTCCTGCTCCAAACGATCCAAAACCTGCGCGACAGCCGCCTCCTCGGAGGAAGACAAGGGCGCGGCCGAGGCGTCCCGCGCGCGCCGGCGCGACAGGACGAGAGCGGTGCCGCCCGCTAGCAGCAGCACGACCGGCATGCTCCAGAGAACCAGGGTCTGCGTCTCCAGCCGAGGGCGCAGAAGCACGAACTGGCCGTAGCGCGCGACGAGATAGTCCAGCACCTGCGCATCGCTGTCTCCCGCCAGAAGACGCTGGCGAACGAGGACGCGTAGATCCTTGGCGAGCGCCGCGTCGGAATCGTCGATCGACTGGTTCTGGCAGACCATGCAGCGCAGCTCCGCGGAGAGCGCCCTGGCGCGGGCTTCCATCCCGGCGTTCGGCAACACTTCGTCCGGTTGCACGGCCGACACAGGAGACGCTGCCAGTAGGCACAGCGCCGCCACGACGAGGCAAAACCGCCGGGTTCCCCATCGCATCGTCAGGCCCTCGCGGCCGACGCGCGCCGCGCGCGGGACGGCGCACCGACCCGCAGCCGTCGGTCGGCCAGCGACACGCAGCCGCCCAACGCCATGACCACGGCCCCCAGCCAGATCAACGTCACCAGCGGCTTTGTCCAAATCCGAACCACGGTCGCGCCGCCATTGGCCGCCGCATCGCCCAGCGAGATATAGACCTGGCTGAACCAGCGAGTGTGGATGCCCGCTTCCGTGGTCGGCATCTGTCGCGCGGGATAGAATCGCTTGGCCGATTCGAGGCTCGCCGTCTCGCCGCCGCCGCGCGACAGGGTGAAGCGACCGACCTCCTCGCGATAGTTCGGCCCCTCGCGCGGCGCCATTCCCTCAAAGCGCACCAGGGTTCCACCGGCCTGGACCGTATCGCCCGGCGCCATCGTGGTGATGGTCTCGGTCGAAAAGGCGCCGACGGAGACGATGCCGAGCAGTGTCACGCCAAGGCCGAAATGGGCGAGCGCCGTGCCGAAGGCCGAGCGCGGCAGGCCGCGCAACCGACGGAGGGCCAAGCGCGGTCCCACCTTCGGCAACCCGGCGCGAGCAGCCAGATCGCACAGACTGCCCGCCAGGAGCCAGACCGCCAGACCGAAGCCCAGCGCCGCGAGGATGCGCGTTCCCTGCGTCAGCGCCAGAACCAGGACGATCGCCACGATCGCCGCGCCGATCGCGGCATAGAGGCGTTGCGCGGCGGCCAGAAGATCGCCTCGCTTCCAGGCCAGCAAAGGACCGAAGGGCACGGCGAAGAGCAGCGGCACCATGAGAGGCCCGAAGGTCGCGTTGAAGAAGGGTGCACCGACCGAGATCTTGGTGCCGGTGACGACTTCCAGCGCCAGCGGGTAGAGCGTTCCGGTCAGAACGGTGGCGCTCGCGGTGGTCAGGAACAGGTTGTTGAAGACCAGCGCCCCTTCCCGCGAGATCGGCGCGAAAAGCCCGCCGCTTTCCAGTTCGCTCGACCGCCAGGCGAAGAGCGCCAGCGAGCCGCCGATGAAGACGCAGAGAATGACGAGGATGAAGACGCCGCGCTCCGGGTCCACCGCGAAAGCATGGACGGAGGTGAGCACGCCCGAACGCACCAGGAACGTACCGAGCAGCGAAAGGGAGAAGGTAAGGATTGCCAGGAGCACGGTCCAGACCTTCAGCGCCGCGCGCTTCTCCATGACGAGAGCGGAGTGCAGCAGCGCCGTGCCGGAGAGCCAAGGCATGAAGGAGGCATTTTCGACCGGGTCCCAGAACCACCAGCCACCCCAGCCGAGTTCGTAATAGGCCCAGTAGGACCCCATGGCGATGCCGGCCGTCAGGAATACCCAGGCGATCAACGTCCAGGGCCGCACCCAGCGCGCCCAGGCCGCGTCGATCCGCCCGTCGATCAGTGCTGCGACGGCGAAGGAGAAAGCGATGGAGAAGCCGACATAGCCGAGATAGAGCAGCGGCGGATGGATCGCGAGCCCGATATCCTGAAGGATCGGATTGAGATCTTGCCCCTCGAAGGGCGCTGGCACGACGCGCGTGAACGGGTTGGACGTCAATAGGATGAAGAGCAGGAAGGCCACCAGGATCCAGGCCTGAACCGAAAGCACATTGGCTTTCAGGCTCGCCGGCAGGTCGACGCCGAAGGAGGAGACCAGCGCGCCGAACAGGGCGAGGATCAGCACCCAGAGCAGCATCGAGCCTTCGTGATTCCCCCAGACGCCAGACACCTTGTAGAGCATGGGTTTCAACGAATGACTGTTCTCAACGACATTCAGAACCGAGAAGTCCGACGTGACATAGGCGGTGGTGAGCGCGCCGAAGGCGAAGGCGAGCAGGGCGAAGCAGCCGAGCGACGTAACGCCGCCCGTGTCCATCAGCCGAGCGTCGCCGAGACGACTGCCGAGAACCGGCAGGATGGATTGCACCAGCGCCAGGCCCAGCGCCAGCACCAGCGCGAAATGACCGAGTTCGACGATCAAAGTCCCGCTCCGCCCGGGCTCGGCGCGCCGATCTTGGGGCTGGACGCCCCTTCGCTGGCGACCACCGCCCCGTCCTTCCAGAGGCCGCGCGCCTTCATGTCGTCCACCACTTCCTTGGGCATGTAGGTCTCGTCATGCTTGGCGAGCACCGTGTCGGCCACGAACACATGGTCGGGCCCGACCACCCCTTCCGCGACGACGCCCTGCCCTTCGCGGAACAGGTCGGGCAGGAGGCCGGCGTAGCGTACATCGACGCTCTCCACCGTGTCGGTCACGCGGAAGCGCACGAGGTGGCTGCCGCCGCGCTCCACCGACCCGCTTTCGACGATGCCGCCGAGGCGGATGCGCTGGCCTTCCGAAGGCGGACGGGTTGCGAGATCGGTCGGCGAGTTGAAGAAGGCGACGCTGTCCGACAGGGCCGTCAGCACGAGCGCGAACGCCGCCCCCACCACGAAGAGAATGCCGAAGATCGAACCGAGGCGCTTTTGCTTGCGGGTCATCGCGTGGCGCTGTCTCCCGAGAGGTCGAGCCCGAGCGATCGCGCAAAGGCCAGGATATCCTTACCCTCAGTGCTTTCGGGTGAGAAGACGCCGAGCGCCTTCTCGCCGGCCGCCGTCGCCTCGCCCGTCTGGCCGAGAACGGTGTAGGAGCGCATCAGGCGCTTCCAGCCTTCCTTATCCTGCGGCGCGGCCTCCAGTCGGCCGGCAAGTTGCGCTACCATGCCCTCGACCATGCCGCGGCGATCGGTCTCGCTCATCTGCCCCGCTGCCTCGATATCGGCCCCGCTCGGGCCGGGCGCCTGCGCTAGGGGCTCGGACGGCGCTGCCGGGGCATTCATGCCGAGCTTGGCACTCGCATCGTCCAGCCCCGCCCGTGCCAATGTCAGCCAAGGCGCATCGGCGGGCGACGCGGCGATCAGCGCTCCCCAGGCCTCGCGCGCCTCGGCATAGCGCTCGGTCTGCGAGAGCTGCAGCGCGAGGTAGAAGCGCGCGGCCGGCGCGTCCCGGTCCAGCGCCAAGGCCGCATCGAACTGCGCCTTCGCCTCCTCGGTCACCTGTCCACCAGCCTGCTGAACCAAAGCCTCGCCGAGACCCACCAGCTTTTCGGCGTTCGGCTTGGTCAGGCGGATGGCGTTTCGGAAAGCCACCACCGCCTTGTCGGCCTCGCCCATGCGCAGGTAGACCGGCGCGACGATGCTCCAGCCGGTCCCATCGTCCGGCTTCTCGACCAGCCTTCGCTCAATGGCGGCAATCATGGTGGAGATATCGTCAGGCGCGCGTTCCTGTTCGCGGCTGGCCAGGGGCAGATCGCCGATCTCCGGCGAACCGGCCCTGTCGTAGAAAAGAAAGGTCGCGGCTGGTAGGAACAGGGCGACCGCAAGTCCGGCTATGATAGCGAGGCGGCCCTGCGCCGACCGGCTCGCGCTCTGGTCGATCGCCAACGCGCTCTCGGCCTTCAAGAGACGGCGGGCGATCTCGGCGCGGGCCGTCGCGGCCTCGTCCGGGCCGATCGCCCCGCGTGCCAGATCGCCTTCCAGTTCCAGAAGCTGTGCGCGATAGACCTCCGCATCATGGCGCGGACGCGGCACCGCCGGCGCGACGCTGGTGCGAAGCAGCGGGCGAACGATCGCGATGGTCGCGATCAAGGTCATGCAGGCGGCGACAAGCCAGAACAAGCGTCATCATCCCATGGGCGGCTTCCGACGAGACCGGCGGCCGGCGAGTAGGCCAAGCTCTATCAAGGGCGCGCAGCCCTGCCTATTCACATCGGCGCAAAGAATGTCTCGTCAGCCGACGGGCGTCCACGTATCGACGCCCGACCGGCAGGCGGTGCCGACCTGGCGCGTCGTCGCGCTTCCACGGGTTACGACATGGGTGTAACCCCGGCAATCCTGCGAGCCGATCCGGTAGAGCTGCGTCGGCACGACTTCGCCGCGATAGCCGTCCGCCGACCAGGGTACGGCCTGCCCGACGGCGCCGAACTGCAACGCCTGATACTGTGCGGCCAAAGCCCCCTGCTCCGCCCGGCCGCTCAGCGGCGCGTTGCCGCTTTTGGGCAGGCTGGGGCGCAGCGACAGAGCGCCGGGCGGCAGAGCAGGCGTGGACGCCTGCGTCAGGGCAGCGCCCGACGACAGGCATCCGCCGAGCGTCAGCGAGGCAAGGAGGGCCGCAAGGGTCTGAAACGCACGACGCATGGGTCAGCCTGATACCGACCGGGGCAAGCCCGGACATTCCGAACGATCTCAGATACTGTCTGACAACTCGGCGGTGGAAGGCCGTCGAGTGATTTTGCGACGTTCGCAAGGCGCCAAACGCAGTCGATGCCGGTGGCATCGGCGAGGATTGGCAACGAAGCGGCGGCGGAAAAGCGCCGGCAAACCGACCCGGCCGAGTTATCAAACAGTCTCTCAGGAGATCGGCGCATCAGCGGAACGTGGCAAGGTCAGTTCGGCGCGCAATCCCCCGAATTCGGACCGGCCCAACCGAAATCCCCCCCGGTATTGCAAAACGGTCTCAGCCACGATCGAAAGGCCGAGGCCGCTTCCAGGCACGGTCTCGTCGAAGCGACGACCGCGCTTGGTCGCCTCGGCGATCTCCGCCTCGCCGAGCCCAGGCCCGTCGTCCGACACGGTGACGAGGAAGGCGCGAGGCACCTCTGCCGAGACCGTGAGCACGATCCGGCTTCGGCCGTATTTCGCAGCATTCTCCAAGAGATTGCCGAGCATCTCCTCCAGATCCTGCTGCTCGCCGGCAAACACGAGACGCTCCAGGGCCGCGTCCATCTCCATATCCACCCGGAACCCTGGATTGAGCTTGGCGATGACCCGGCCCAGACGCTCCACGACGGGTTTGACGGGAGCCCGGGCGATTACCCTTTCGCCGCCCGCCGCGATGCGGGCGCGGTCGAGATAATGCTGGACATGGGCCTGCATCCGCTCGCCCTGCTCGCGCAGCACGCGCCCCTTCTCGCCGCCGATCGCTCCGGCTTCGTTCAACAGGACGGCCACCGGCGTCTTCAGGGCATGGGCGAGATTGCCGACCTGCGTCCGCGCCCGCTCCACGATGCGCCGATTGCTGTCGATCAGCGCGTTCATCTCGGCGGCGAGCGGCTGGATCTCGGTCGGGAACCGCCCCTCGAGCCGTTCCTTCTCGCCGGTACGCACCGAGGCAAGCGCGCGCTGCACGACGGAAAGCGGGCGCAGACCATAGAGGATCGCCAAGGCGTTGATGACCGTGGAACCCAAGCCGAACAGGCCGAGATAAAGCGTCAGCTGCCGGTTGAAGGCCACGATGTCGGCATCCAGCGTGCTGGCATTGCCCATGACGCGAAAGCGTGCGGCATGGTTATCACTGTCCAGAACGACTTCCGCCTCCTCGACATAAAGCGTCTCGCCGTCGAGCCCCGGCACCCGGTAGTCGCGCCGATACTGCATGTCGAACGGCGCCTCGGCCTCCGGTACGTCCGCTATGCGCGCGCGCCCGAGCGAGAAGGACGAAAGGCGGCCGGACGTGTTGGCGCTGGCCGGCAGCACCTCCCAGTACCAGCCGGACAGGGGCTGCGAATAGGCGAGATCGCCGAGATCCGGCACGCCGCGCAAAGCGCCGGTCTCGTCAACCGTCACGGCATTGACGAGGTTGAAGAGCTGAGCACGCACCACGGCCTCGAAGCCCGACAGGGCCGTCCGCTCGTAGAGCGAGGAAATCAGGCCGCCGACCACGAGAAAGGCCGCGATCGCCCAGAGGCTGGACATGCCGACGACACGCACCGTGAGGCTTGCCGAGAAACGGGTCTTCCGCGGCACTTCGCTCACCCGTTCGCGCTCCGGCAGCCGCTGATGTCAGCCATCCCGGTGCATCCGATAGCCGAGGCCCCGCACCGTCTCGATCAGGTCCAGGCCGATCTTGCGGCGCAGGCGGCCGACGAAGACTTCGATCGTGTTGGAATCACGGTCGAAATCCTGATCGTACATGTGTTCGGTCAGTTCGCTGCGCGAGACGATCTCGCCTTGGTGATGCATGAGATAGGCGAGCAGCCGGTACTCGTGCGAGGTCAGCTTCAGCGGCGTGCCGTCGACGGTCGCGCGGGAGGATTTGGTGTCGAGCCGCAGCGGCCCGCAGTGGATTTCGGACGAGGCATGGCCGGCCGCGCGGCGGATCAGGGCGCGAAGGCGCGCCAAAACCTCCTCCATGTGGAAGGGCTTGGCGACATAATCGTCCGCCCCCGCGTCGATGCCTGCCACCTTGTCGCTCCAACGGTCACGCGCGGTCAACAACAGGACAGGCATGGCGCGCCCGTCGCGGCGCCAGCGCTCCAGGACGCTGATCCCATCCATCTTGGGCAGGCCGACATCCAGCACCACGGCGTCGTAGGGTTCGGTATCGCCGAGGAAATGACCGTCCTCGCCATCGACCGCGCTGTCCACGACATAGCCCGCCGCGCGCAGCGCCTCGCCGAGTTGGCGGCTCAGATTGGCGTCGTCCTCAACGACCAAGATACGCATCGTGCCTCCGGTTCGGTGTTTCGATTCGCGAGGCTTTATTGCGGAATCGTGATCGTCTGACGGCGGGGCCGGCTGCCGTCGCGCGCGGGCACCAGAACCGTGACGACGCAGACCGTGCGCCCGCCCTGCTCGGAGATCTGAACGGACAGAACCTGTCCGCCCGTCTGCGCGGAGGCCTGGGCGGCGGCGGACGAGCAACCGCCCTGGGCCAGGAGTTCGGGTCGCTCGCCCGGCTCGTGCGAGGCGGCGGGGGCGAGCGCCGACACGCCGCCCACGCCCGGCGCGGACCAGTTCGCCGAGGAAGGCGAGACCGCCGCCCACAGCGAAAGGCCGGCCATGAGGGGGAGAAGGAGCGTGCGGCGGGTCATCGGCTTTCCCGGTTTCGATCCTCCTTCTTCTAGGCGCCAGCCGCTGAATGTCGAATGAATAGGCCGGGATTTGGCGCGGTCAGCGGATTTCGGTCTGGGCCTGGAAACGGCCGAGAATAGCGATCACAGCGCCCAGCGCCGAGGCGCCGGCCGCGAGCGCTTCGGCCAGTTGGTCTTGCGCTCCGCCGTCGAGCTGGAAGCCGGCGAGGGCGGCAAGGCTGGCGCAAAGCGCCACGAGCCCACCCCAGACGGTCTTCGATTTCCACCATTGTTTCGTCTCGATCATGCTGGTCTCCTTGGGGTTTGGATGGATTGGGTTTGGATGGTCAAGGTCGAACCGCCAGCGCGATTCGCCCGGCCGTGCCGGCTCCCACGCTGGCGCTCATCTGCGAGACGGCGATGTCGAGGCGCGTGCCGGCGGGGCCGAGCACGGAGCGCCAGGTCGATGCGGCAACGCTCAGCCGCGTCGCCGCTGCGGGAAGATCGAGCGAGCCGCCTTCCAGCGTCGACAGCGTGACGCGATAGGTCTCGTTCTCCTCGCCAAGCGGCGGGTCGGCCTCGTCCCACGCGTCCAACACAGCGCGGCTGCGGCGCAACCAGGCGATGGTCAGCGTCCCATCGTCTTCGAAACGGCCCGAGAGATGAGCCGGCGACAAAGGCAGCAGCGCGCGGCGGCCGAGCGCGGCCGTCTGCCGGTCGGCCGCCTCGTCGTCGAGCCCACGCCCGGAGGGAACCGCAAGCCAAGGCAGCTCCGCGCCGAGCCCAGTGAGCGGGGCGGGTATGGCCACGCACGCTCCGTCGAGCAGCACGAAAGGCGCACCGGCCGCTTGCCCCGCCCGCATGGCGTCCTCAGTGCCGCCCAGCGCGCGCACCAAGCCTGCAAGCTGGAAGCGCCCCGGCGCGACCTCCTCGGCATCCCGAAACTGCACGATCTCCCAGGCGCCCGATGTCGAGCGGATCGCCGCTCGGTTGGCGCCCGCCAGAAGCGCCTCTTCCGGCACCGAGGCGAGCGCCCCGCGAACCAGATCGATCTCGATCCGGTTGGCCCGGTCCCACATACCCTCCCGCCCCGCTCCGAGCGGCTCCGTGAGGAAGCCGATGGTGGCGGGGCGGGTCACCCGATCGAAAGGCTGGAAGCCGGAGCCGGTCGGCGAAGCGAAGAGGTCGAGCGGCACGAAGGGCTTAGCGGTCGCCGCCAGAAAGGCGCCTCCCCCGCCCTCGAAGGATGGCAGGTCCATCCAGAGCGCCACCGGCCGCGAGGCGATAAGGGGCTGCGCGGTGGCTGGCCCGGATAGCAAGCCCGCCTCCACGGGCCGCAGCGCGGCCGCGCGAACGCGCCGTGCCTCCACCCGCCGCGTCAAGCCGTCCTCGATCCGCTCGATACGCCAGACGCCGGGCACATCCGGCGCGCGCACGAGGTCGCCCGGTGCGAGCGAAAGCTCGGCCGGCGAAAGGCCGAAGCTCGCCGTCTCGCGCTCGCCCCCTTCCCGATCCAAGAGTTCCGCGGCAAAGCGCCTCGCCTGTCCCTCCGCCAGGATCACCGGCAGGTCCACCGCCGTCTGCCGTGGCCGGTCGGCGTCGCCCATCGCCGCGTCCGCCACCGCCGCCTGATAGGCGCGGGACGGATCGCTGAAACCCACCAGAACCTCCTCCACCGTCTCCACGGGTTCGGAACGGCGGACCTCGAAGCGCGGTGCGTCGTCATCCTCGGCCAGGGCTTCCAACGCGAATGGGTCGGTGCGCCGCGCAAGCGAGCGAAAGCGCAGCTTCCCGCCCTCCGCGCGCACCTCGGTTCCCGTCAGGCGTAGAAGCTCTTCCAGTTCGGCGCGTGCCGATCCCGGACCCGACACGAGATAGCCGCCGAGATCGGCCTCGACCTCCACAGTATCGCCAGAGTCGAACTCATGGTCGGCCAGCAGCTGATCGATCAGCCCATCCAGCGGCGCGCGGCCGAGCCGCCCCGTGAGCCAGTGCCCGCGCTCCCAATTGGCGCCATCCGCCCAGATCTCGGCCCGGTCGGGAAAGGCCGGCGCCGGCCGCGCGTCCCAGCACCAGAGATGGATCGCCTCCGCCGGCACCATGCGCCCGCCGTAAAGCGGCGAGACCGGATTGTCCGCTTCGCGGAAGCCCGGCGAGGCCGGGTCCCAATGGCCGAGATGCGCCTCGAGGAAGCGGCGCTGCGCCAGATCGTCCCGCCCGCCATTGGAAAAGTACGGCCAGTGGCTTTCGGAGGATTTCGGATCATAGAAGACGTTCGGCTGGTTCGCCCCTTTGTCGATCGCAGGGCAGCCGAGCTCGGTGAACCAGATCGGCTTCGACATCGGCACCCAGCCCGTCGGCTGCGCGCTCTCCACCCCGCCGTGCCGCTCGAAATGCCGGTTCGCCCACCAGTTCTTCAGGTCCTTGGGCCGAAACACCCAGGGCTTGCCCAGCCCGTCCGTGATCGGGCTTCGCCGCCCGGCCCGCCGCGCCGCCTCGCTTTCATAGTGCCAGTCGAAACCTTCGCCGGCGCCGATCGATGCGCGTAGCGCCTCCCGGTCGTAGGCCGACGCCGCCTCGCTCGCCTCCCCTTCGTCCCGCCAGTCGGCCAGCGGCAGGTAGTTGTCGATGCCCACCGCCCCGATGTCCGGCGAGGCCCAAAGTGGGTCGAGATGGTAGAAGACGTCGTTCGACCCATCGTGCGGCTGATGGCCGAAATACTCGCTCCAGTCGGCGGCATAGGTAAGGAGCGTGTCAGGCAGCAGCGCCTTCACGTCCCGCGCCAGCGCCACCAGCGCCTCCACGACCGGAAAGCGCCCGGCCTCGTCGCGGATCGCGGTCAGCCCGCGCATTTCCGAGCCGATCACGAAGGCGTCGACGCCCCCTGCGAGCTTGGCCAGATGCGCGGCGTGAAGGATCATGCGGCGGTAGGACCATTCGGCCGGTCCGCCATAGCGCACCTCCCCGCCTACGATGGCAAAGTCGGCAGTACGGGCGGAACCGACGAAGCGCAGGATATCCGTCCGCGCCTGCGCGCTCCGATCGGCCGAGCCCGCCCGGCCCGGAGCCTCGTCGAGCGTCATGCGGCCGCGCCAGGGATAGGGCGCCTGCTCCGCGCCGCCATACGGGTCCGGCAACGCGTTGCCGGCCGGCATGTCCATCATCAGAAACGGATAGAGCGTCACCCGAAGGCCGCGCGCCCGAAGCTGGGCGATGGCGCGCAGGACGCCGGCGTCCGAGGGCGTGCCGCCATAGGCCGGTGCACCGTTCACCTGGCTGACGAGATGCGCCTGGCCGCGCCCTACGCCGCCCCCGCGCCAGACGATCGTCTCGTCGCGCGCCCACACCTCGACGCCCGGCCGCACGCTGGCATGGCCCACGCGAAGGTCGTCCGCGAACCAGCTCACCACCAGCGCCGCGCGCTCCAGGCGCGGGCAGAGCGCCGTCAGCTCCTCCAGCGACGCGGCAAAATCGCTCGCGCCGTGCAGCATGTTGCGGTTCGGAAGCCGGTCTGCCCCCGGCCCGATGCGCTCGCGCACCGGCAGCGGGTCGAGCCCGTGCTCCGTCGCGCCGGGAATGATCGTCACCGCCCGCAGGCCCGCTTCCAGCGCACCCACGGGGCGGATCACCTCGCAGCTGATCTGCGGAATGCGGTTGCCCCAGCGCTCCAGCGCCAGATGCTCGAAGACGAGATAGGCGAGGCCGCGATAGGCCGGCGCGTTGCCCCGCCCCTGCCGAGCTTCGATCAGGGGATCGGGCTCCTGATCCTCACCGCCCTTATGAAGGCGGACATTGACGAGCGACAGGTCGAGTTCCTCACCGTCGGCCCAGATGCGCCGGGCATGGGCGATCGGCCCTTCGCAGAGGCCGATCGCGACATTGCCGAAATAGCTGTAGGTCGTGACCTCGCTACGCCCTCGCCCGGCGCCGCCCTTGCCGCCGCTGCGCTCCGTGGTCGCCGCTTCCTCGAAACGCGTCGTCCAGATCACCTGCCCCGCGATCCGCGCCGTGCCGTAGAGCCGGGCGACGCCCGCGCCCTCGTCGGCCTCCATGATGCGGCTGCCGGACAGGCGCGGCCCCTGCCGCTTCGTGCGCGCGCCGAACAGACGGTCGTCGATAGCGGAACCGCCGAGCGCGCCGATGGCCCGGCCGGCCATGGCGCCGAAAGGGCCGCCGACGAGCCCGCCCAAGGCGCCGCCCACGGCCTGAAGAAGGATCGTCGCCATGCCTCAGCTCCGGTCGATGAATTGAAAGACACCGGCGATCCGCCCGGCCCAGCCCGGCGTCAGCACCGAGGAAACGACGGACGCGCCCTCATAAGCGTGGATCAGGCGCAGGGTCCGACCCAAGCCCCCGTCCGGCGCGTCGAGAATCCCGCAATGCTTGGCCGGCCGTCCCTCGCGCCAGCGAAACAGAACGAGGTCGCCCGGCGCCGCCTCGCCCGGTTCGATCGGCCGGAAAAGCCGCTGCGCGGCATCGCACATCGGATCGCCCGATCCGGTCTCGGCCCAGTCGGCGCTATAGGGGCCGGGCGTTTCCGGCTCGGCGCCGTAGACTTCGCGCCAGACCCCGCGCACGAGGCCGAGACAATCGCAGCCGACGCCCGCGCGGCTGCCCTGGTGGCGATAGGGCGTGCCGAGAAAACCGCGTGCCGCGGCCAGCACAAGCGCGCGCATCACGGCACCACCGGCGAGCCGTCATGCCGCCCGTCGCTCTTGGCGATGCCGAGCGCGCTGTCGGCGCCCGGCAGATGCGGGAAGCCGCGAAAGTTGACGCCGTTGCCGAACCGGTCGCGGCAGGTCGTAAACGAGCGGTCGCAACCCGCCACGAGAGCCACCTGCCCCCCCGCCTCCGGCAGGCGCACGGGCCCCCGATGCAGGAACAATCGCAGCGTTCCCACCTCCTCCCCATCCGCCATTCCGCGCAGCGGCAGCGGCGCCGAGCCGTCCGCCAGGACCAGCCGGCCCTCCGCAAACAAGCCTTGTTCGCCGCGCGCGATCGCCTGAACCGGGCGAACCACGATCACCGCGTCCGAGGCGGACACGACCACGACCGACCGTGTCCAGGGTGCCAGATCGACCCCGCAGCGCCGATCTCCAAGCACCGCATCGCAGCGGCGGCGATAGGTCCGGCCGCGCTGGCGCTCGAGCCGGGCGGCCAAGCCGCGCAGTTCGGCGCGAAAGCCCCCCGGCCCTCGCGTCACCTCGCCGAGATCGGCGACCTCCATCAGAACGTGATGGCTCGGCTCGCGCCAATCGACGCGGAAGCTTTCGACGCTGGAGCCGTCGAACAGGCCGCGTTCCACATCCGTCTCGCGAATCGCCTCGTCGGAAAAGCCGCCGTCCACCGCCTCGGTCCCGGCGCCCAACCCGCGCGCCGCTTCGCTCTCGCCGGCCGTCCAGCCGCTTCGGGCGCGAAACAGCGTTCCGGCGAAGCGGAGATCCTCGTCATGGTCCGTGAAGCCGAACACGGCGCCGTCGCGCCGCGTCAGCCGCCAGGCGCTGGCAAGCGTCGTCGCCGGCTGCTTCAGCCGCGCCTGGAACTCAGAGGACAAGGCTCTCATGGCCGGATCTCCACCAGCGGGATGGACGGGATGTCGCCGGCCTCGAAGGCGGCGACGTTGACAGCGAGATGATCCATGTCGAAGCGCACCGGCACGTCGAACTCGAAACCGGCCGTCACCGCGCTGCCGACCGGCGGCGCGGCGGCGAAGGTCAGGATCCCGGTCGTGGCGTCGATGTCGGCGTCGGTCACGACGCCGTTCACCGCCGCCCGCACCGTGCCGGCCAGCGGCTTGCGGATCGGCCTGACATAGGCGTCCGCGCCGGTGCCGTAGCGTTTGACGAGCTGGAAGCCGCGCGCCGTCCCGTCGCCGGTGCCGAGCGGCTGATCCAGAGCGGTCACAGGCTTGCCCCAGCGCGCCGAGGCAGCGTCGAACGGATCGCGGAAGCGAAAGCCGACGAGCCGCCCACGCCGCGCCTCGAAGAACTCGAGCACGCTGACGAGATCGGCTAGGCTCTTGACGCCCGAGCCCGCGTCGTAGCGCCGCCAGGAATGGCGCGTGCGCTGGTTGCGGTTCTCGTAGCCCGTGGAAAGGCGCACGATGTCGGTGCGCCGCTCCGGCCCGCCCGAAGTGCCGAAGGCGACGGCCAGCGGAAAGCGTTCCTCGCTGAAGGAGGCGACCATCTCAAAGGCCCCTCTGGCCGCGCAGGGCGGCCCGCGCCAGCATCGCCTGGATCTGCGTTTCCGCGCGGCGGAAGCTCTGCGCGTCGGGCGTCGAAACGTTGAAGGTGACCGAGGACCCGCCGCGCCGCCCGCCGTCCACCGCAACGCCGAGCGAGCCGTCCGCGCCGCGCTTCAACGGCATGATCGCCTCCGCGCCCGCCTCGCCCATCAGACCGACCTGCCCGCCGGCCGGAAAGAAGCTCGGCGCGCGCACCACGCCGCCCTTGGCGAAGGGAACGACGCCCGGTGCCGGCTGCCCGCCCGCGCCCTGCCCGCCCGCGCCCCCCGTCAGGCCGGACAGCAACGAACCGACGACGCTTCCGGCCAGATTCGACAATGGCTTGAGCGCCGCGTCGAGGGCGATGGTCGAGATGCGGCTGCCAAGCCCCTTGAGCACGGTGTCGAGGGAGCGCCCGCCGCCGGCCGCCCCCTTCAGCGCGGCCGTCATCGCGGCGCCGAAACGGTCGGCGCGCGTGGAAAGGTCGGTCAAGGCGCGCTCGAAGCCGCTCGTGTCGGCTTCCACGGCAATGCGCATCGTGTCCACGGACGGGTCCATGTCATCTCCGATCGGGATAAAGTTGAAGAAGCTCGCCAAGCCGCGCGCGGCTCGGGCCGCCTCCGCGTGCGCGAGAGAGGGGCGACGCCAAAGCGGCCAGCTCGCGCGGGCTCAAGGCCCAGAAGTCTTTGGGGCTGAGACGAAGCGTGCCGAAGCAGAGCGCCATGGCCTCGTCCCAGGGAAAGGCCGCCACGCCGGCTTCCTTGGCCGGGGCCGGCGCGGCGGCGCTCAAGGGCGCGGCGGGGCGGCCTCCTCGCCCGTGCCGAAGGCCGCTTCCAGAAGCTCGGCCGCCAGCGCCGCCGCGCCGGCCGCGCCCCGGTCGAAGCGCATGGCGGCGACCGCCTCGTCGCTCGCCGTCTCGCCCGCGCCGCGCAGGCCCGCTGCGATGATCCGGGTCAGATCGCGCGCTGAAAGCCGGCCCGAGCCGAAACGCTGGGCGAGCGCGGCGATGTCCTCCAGCGCGAAAGCGTCCTCCAGTTCGGCCAGCGCCCCCAGCGTCAAACAAAGCCGGTGCTCGCGCCCGTCTATCATCGCGGCCACCTCGCCGCGTCGCCGGTTCGCGCCCATTAGATGGCCTCGAAGGTCAGCGCGCCGGCCGATTCCAGCGTCATCTCGAAGCTGACCTCGCCATTGTGCTCGCCGGCATATTCCAGCGCCGTGATCTGAAACGGCCCGCTGACACGCCCAAAATCCGGGATCACTGCCTGGAAGGGCGCGATCCGCCCTTCGAAGAAGAGCTTGCGCACTGCCATGTCGGAGGCCGCGTCCTTGAAGATGCCGGCGCCCGACAGCGCCGCGCGCTGCACGCCCGCCCCGCCCAGAAGCTCGCGCCAGCGCCCGGCGCTGTCGCTGTTGGTCACGTCCACCGTCTCTGCGTTGAAGGAGATGCGGCGCGAGCGAAGCCCCGCCACCGTCTGAAACACGCCGCTCGTTTCCGCGTCGAGCTTCAGGAGAAAGTCCTTGCCCTTTTGCGCGCCCATGGCCGCCTCCAAAATTTTGCGCAACAAAAAAGGGCGGCCCGAAAGCCGCCCTCGTGTCCGATCTGAAAATTGAGTGCTGGCTTAGGAAGCCAGCGGCTCCGTCACCGCGCGAAAGCGCAGGATACCGTGATAGGCTGGCGAGTCCGGCTCCTGCCGCGCCTCGGCGAATTGCAGCCGGAGGTTCACCAGACGGTGCGTCTCAAGCGGCAGGCTCGCGTCGTTCAGTCGGCCCGCGATCTTGTCCATGATCTCGTAGGTTTCCTGCTTCGAGCCGCCCTTGGCCCAGACATGCAGGGTCAGGATATGCTCGGCCCCGTCCTCCGTGCCGGTGGACCAGTCGATCACCGCCGTCCGCCCAAGCGTCAGATAGGGAAAACTCGCCCGCTCGGGCACGCGGTCGAAAATCTTCGGGCCGCCGAGAAGCTTGGTCAGCGCCGCGTCGGCCGTCAGCGCGCCGAGGATGGTCGTCTGCAATTCCGCCGAGGGGTGCGACATGCTCTGAGAACCTTTCCATGCCTGCGATCACGTCTGATACATCATATAATATGACGTGAGCATTACGGGCGCCATTCCCGATTCGTTAAAATTGCGTGAGGATTTTCCCGGCCCGGGTCGCTTTCGCGAAGACGAGCCGCCTCCTCCCGTTGGTCTAAGCGCTCGGCAAGCGCCTCGACCACCCGCCGTCGCATCTCCTCGCGAAGCGCGGCCTTGTCGAAACGCACTTGCACCAAGCCGATCATGCTTCCTCCTCACAGCGGCAGACGAGCCAGCGCCCGGTCTCGTCGGGGTCGTGCAGGCTGCGGATCACGAGTCGCCGCGCTCCCAGGCGAAACGCCATTCCCCGCACGAGGCCCGCCCGAGCCCGCAGGGTGACGCGATGCGTGATCGCGCCGATCCGCTGCCCGAGCCGCTCCTCGACGATCGCGGTCAGAGGCTCGACGCGAACCGAGGTCTCGCCCACCTCCACCCAGTTCTCCCGGGCTCCGCCCGAACCGTCCGTCACAAGGTCGTTGCGCTCGATCGCCGCCCGCTTGGTCAGAAGGCCGGGGTCCAGAAACAGGAGCGCCATGTCAAAGCCTCGGCGCCCGGAAGGGAGCGATCAGCGCGCGCGCCAGCGGCGGCATGAAAGCCGGCTGCAGCGCCGGGCCGACCGTGCCGCGCGTTTCGAACGCGGCCGCCGCCAGGCGCAGGATGGCGAGCTTCAGCGCTTCCGGCACATCCTCCGCGCGCTGCCCGGCCCGAACTTCCACCTCTACCCCGTTCGGCGCGCGACCAGCGAGCCCGGGCGGCAGGATCAGATGTGCGCCGAAGGGCTGGGCCTCCAGCCGAAACGAAGCGGGATCGAGCGGCGCCGCCGTGCCCCGCTCGTCAAAGCCGATCGCCTCCAGCACGCTGCGGATCGGGCGGCGACGGATGGCCAGAACCGCGCTCGCCGGGTCCGGCTCGAAGGCGATGCGCACGCGCCGCTCGGTCAGCACCAGCCCGGTTTCCGCCTCCACCGCCTGCCGCGCGGCCTTCAGGCAGGTGGCCACCAGCGCGTCCTCGTCGTCGCGGTCGAGCCGCAGAAACGTCTTCGCCTCGGCCAGCGAAACCGGCTCCACCGAGGTCTTGTCCAATTCGATCCAGATCATGTCCCGCCAGCCCCGTTTGAAACGAAAAAGGGCCGGGCGTGTCCCGCCCGGCCCCCTCCTGCCGTCGCCCCTCCGTCAGGCGGAGAAGCGCAGATACTTCGCCGCGTCGAAGTCCTGAATGCCGCCGCCGACCCGCTTGGTCGTGTAGAACAGGACATAGGGCTTGGCGGAGTACGGATCGCGCAACACGCGCACGCCCTGGCGATCCACCACGAGGTAGAAGCGCGAGAAGTCGCCGAAGGCGATGGCGCTCGCCCCCGTCGCGATGTCGGGCATCGCTTCCGCTTCAACAACGGAAAAGCCCATCAGGCTCGCCTTGGCGCCGACGGCCGCCGGCGGCTGCCAGAGATAGTTGCCCTCCGCGTCCTTGAGCTTGCGCACCGCGCTCTGCGTGCGTCGGTTCATCACGAAGGAGGCGTTCTGGCGGTAGCCCGCCTTCAGGGCGTAGACGAGGTCGATCAGCGCGTCCGAGCCCCCCGCCGCCGCGAAATTGCCGTTGACGCCGGTCGAGACCGTGCCGACCTTGCCCCAGGCCCATTGCGCCTCGGGCACCGTGTCGTAGCTCATGAAGCCCTTGGGCTTGGCCGCGCCGTCGCCGGTGACGAAGGCGACGCCCTCCTGCGTGGCGAAGGCCTGTTCCACCTCCTCGCCGATCCAACTGTCGATGTTCACCGCCGCGTCGTCGAGCAACGCGTTCGTCGCGGCCGGCATGGCGTAGAGTTCCATGGTCGGGAACACGAGCTCGCCGAGCTGCGGCTGCGCGGTCTGCGGCCGGGCATCGGTTTCGCCCACCCAGCCGGTCTGCGCTCCATTCAGCGCGAACGGCTTCTTCAGAACGGCCGCCGACACAGCGCGGATGCCCGCAATGCCTCGGATGGGCGAGACATTGGCAAGGCGCCGGCCGATCTCAGCCTCGGTCTCGGGCGGCACGAGAAAGCCGCCATCCGCGCCAACGAGGCCGGACATCGCCTTTTCCTCCAGGCGCCGCATCCGTCCCTCGTCGCCGGCGCGGACATAGGCCTCGAAGGCCGAGCGGTGTTCGCTCGGCAGGGCCTGCGCGCCCTCGCCGCCCACCGGCGGGCGCAGGTTGCGCAGCACCAGACGCTCCATGCGCTTCTCATGATCGTCCATCGCCTTGGACAGGCGATCGACCTTCTCGTCGGTCACCGGATCGGCGCTCATGCGTTGCTCGATCTGATCCAGCCGCTCGTCGTTCGCCTCGCGAAAAGCGTCGAAGGCGCGCATCAGCTCGTCCAGCGTGTCCGGCCCCGCCGCGTTCGCGCCCGTGCCGGCCTTGGTCTCGATCGCACCGCTCGTCATCGTCTGCATGGGATCTCCTTGATGGAAGGGGAAAGGGTGGCATCCGCGATCCGCCGGGCGGCGGCCGCGAAACGGTGGAGGAGATCGCCGCGCGCTTCGCGCACCCGCGCCGCTTCCTGCATGGGGAAGGTCACGATGCTGATCTCCAGAAGGTCGATGTCGAGAAGCAGGCGCCGGGCGCCCCTCTCGCGGAGCGGGCGGCTTGCCCGCGTCCGAAAGCCGATCGAAAGCCCGTCCAGCGCCTCGGCGCGAAGCAGCGCGAAGGCCTCTCGGCCCTGCGCCGTGTCAAGCGCGAGCTGCCCCTCGGCCAAAAGCCCGCGCCCGTCCTCGATCAGTCTGGTCCAGACGCCGATCGGCTTCGTCGGGTCGTGCTGCCACAGCATCCGAATGCCGCCGACGCCCCGCTCGTGCAGCGCGCGGGCGAAGGCACCGGGCCGGATGCGATCGCCCGACAAGTCCGTGCGCTCGAAAAGGCTGGCATAGCCTGACACGAAACCGGGCGGCGGCGGCGCGGCCGCCGCGCGCGGAAAGTTGGGCACGCTCCTCACGAGCTGCCCCCGCGCCGGCCGGCGGCGGTCGCCAGCCCTTCGGCAAAGCGCTGGAGAACGCCGAGCGCCCACCAGGCGCAGAGGCTGGCGGCGGCCGAGCCAATCAGCGCCAGTTCCGCCGCGCCAATGCGCTCGGTGAAGCCGAGATGATCGGCCAGCGCTAAGCCGGCCGGGCCGCCGAACACGAGGCCCGTCACCGCGCCGGCCAGAAAGCGCACCGCCGCATCCCGTCGCCCGGCCGGCAGGAGGTAGGCGATCGAGATCACCGATCCACCCACCGCCCCGGCGAGTTTCGCGCCCCAAAGCGCGAGCGGCGAGACGACGTCTCCCGTCATCGTATCCATGATGGTTCCTTTCGAAAGCTCAGCGCCGGCGCGGCCCGTAGCCGACCGCCTCGCGCTTCTCGTCGTCGTCCAGAAAACCCGCGGCCCCCAGCCGCGCCCAAAGCGCCTCGCGCTCGACGGACAGGCCCTCGACCCGGTCGGCGTCGAAGCCGAGCCGCAGCCTTCGGCCGGGCTCGAACCCTTCGCCCAGCCAATCCCCCAGCGCGGTCAGCAGCCGGCCGAGCAGCGGCAGGACGGTGAGCCGGAACAGCGCCCGGTTGGCCTCGGCATAGTTGGCATAGGTCGCGTCGCCCGGAATCCCGAGCAGCATGGGCGGCACGCCGAAGGCGGTGGCGATGTCGCGCGCCGCGCCGTTGCGCGCCTCGATGAAGTCCATGTCGCGCGGGGTCAGCGCCATGGCCTTCCAGTCCAGCCCGCCCTCCAGCAGCATGGGCCGCCCCGCTCTCGCCGCGCCGGCATAGCCGCTTTCGAGTTCGACCTTCAGCCGCTCGAACTGGTCGGCCGAAAGATTGCCGCCGTCGCCGGGCTGGTAGACCAGCGCGCCGGAGGGCCGGGCCGAATTGTCGAGCAGCGCCTTGTTCCAGCGCGTCGCGGCATTGTGCAGGTCGAGCGCGGTCTGTGCGGCCTGGAGCGGCGCAAAGCCCTCGCCATCCCCCAACGGGTGGAACATCCGGATCGCCAGAACCGGCGCCGCCCCTTCCTCCGTTTCCAGCGGCAGGCGCCGCGCGCTGGAGCCGGCACGATACTCCACCGCCTGCGGCCACCCGTCCGCGCCGCAAAGGACGCGCACCCGGTCCGGCCGCAGCGCGTGAAGCTGGCGCGGCTGTCCACCAAGCGAAATCGCCTCGACATGCGCCGCGCCCGAGAGCAGCAGATGCCCGCAGAGCGTTTCCAGAAAGCCCGGCCCGTCCTGCATCGGGTTCGGCCGGCGCAGAAGGTCGAGGATGGGATGCGTCTCGACCTCCGACGGGCCCTCGTAGAGAAGGATCGGAACGGCGGCGGCCGTTTCGGCGATCAACCGGACGCAGCGATAGACGACCGGGTTCTGCATGAAGCCGACCCGGGAGAGCGCGGCATAGGAGCGCTCGCTCCAGGCCGCCGCGTCGCCCGAGCCGCCGCCGAAGACGAGTGCGCCGCCGGTGGATTTGCGTTCGGGCACGCGCGCGCCCTCGCTGCCCAGGCGCGCCAGCGCCCGCAGCCGTAAAGCCAGTCCCATGGATGTCTCCAGATGTTTTGGTGAGCCGCACGGCCTGCTTGGCCACGCGCGGCGAAGGAGAACCAAATTGCTTGTTCGTCCCGCCAAAGGTGGACGGGAACCAACGCCGCGTCGGTCATCGACGCGAGAGAAACGGCACTGAGGCCTTGGGGAAGGCCGCGCTAGGCGAGAGCCGTCCATCGCCTCGAAGAGCGCCTGACGAAATCTCCGGTCAGAGAATGCCGCAGGGCCAAGCCTTCGCGACGAGAAGACCCGACCGGCCGACCCTCGCGAGGCTTTGTCAGGTCCATTAAAGACTGCGAATGCGCGGCGCCGCCTGCGCCTGCGTCAGCGCCGTCACCGCCCAAACCAGCGCGTCCAGCCGGTCGGGCGAGCGGCCGTTCGACAGGCCATCCGGCCCGAAGTCGCACATCTCGTCCTCCAGTTCGGCGAAGCTGCCGGCATGGCGCACGCGCCCTTGTTCGTAGAGCGTGGCGACGGGCTCGGCCCGCAGCCACTTGCCGCGCGTCGCCCGCACGCTGGAAACGGGCAGATGCGGCGCCACCGCCGCAATCACCGATCCCACCATGTCGCCGCCCTGGTTCACCTCCGCGACGATGCGGTCCGCCTCGACTTCGGCAAACAGCGACACGGCCCGCGCCGCCCATTCCGGCGGCTTCAACCCGCGTCGGCTCCGATCGGCCAGCACATAGACGATCCCGTCCTCGCCCATCCCCGCCGCCACGAGGCCGCAGGCGTCGGAGCGCTGCGTCGCCGTTGCCGGCGGGTCCACCGCCACCACGACACGGCGAAGGGCCGGCGCGGCGCGAACCCGCCCTCGGTCGATCGCGGCGCGGCTGAACAGGGCATCTTCGCGCCCGTCCACCAGTTCGCCGTCGAGTTCCTGCCGCCCGAGCCGCGATCCGCCATAGCGCGCCTCCATCGCGGCCAGAAAGCCGGGCGCCAGATGAGCGCGGTTTTCCACGGTGCGCATATGAGTCACCCGCGTTCCCGGCTCGGCCATCAGGCGTTTCAGCAGCGGCACGGCGCGCGGCGTCGTGGTCAGCGCCATGCGGGGCGTCTCGCCGAGACGCAGCGCCAGTTGCAGGTTGTCGAAACAGTCTTCCGCATGGGTCCATTTGGCAAGTTCGTCGCCCCAGGCGGCGTCGAACTGGTAGCCGCGCAGGGCGTCGGGGTCCTCCGAGGAAAAGATCTGAGCCACCGAGCCATTGGCGAAGACCAGCCGCCGCCGCGTCGCCTCGAAGACCGGCCGCGTCTCGTAATGTAGCGCCTTCAAGCCGCTCTCGCCCTCGACCATCACCTCGCGCGCGTCGCCCAGCGTTTCCGCCACCAGCGCGATGCGCCCGTGAACGCGCCCGGCCAGCGGCTTTTGGCCGAGCGCCAACGCGCGCACCCATTCCGCCCCGGCGCGGGTCTTGCCCGAGCCGCGCCCGCCGATCAGCAGCCATTGCCGCCAGTCGCCCGGCGGCGGAAGCTGCGAGGGCCGCGCACAGGCCGCCCAGTCCGGCATGGCACGGGCGATCACCCGCTTGGGCTGGCTGGCAATCTCCGCCTCCACCGCCTGCCAGAAAGCGGCGTCGCCCAGCGCCGCCCCGTCCCCCTCCATCCCTTCCAAATGCGCGCCATCCGCGATCGCTCCGGCCGCCTCTCTCAAGACGCGGCCTCCGGCCCCGGCGCGAACAATCCGCCGCGCTCCGCCCGGCGCGCGTCCAGCGCCCGCAGTCGCTTCAGCATCTCGGCGCGCAGCCGCTCGGTTTCCGCGTCGTCCCCCTCTGCCGCCGCGCTGCGGCCCAGCGCCTCGATCTCGCGCAGTTCCAGAAGCTTCTCCAGGCTACGCGTCAGTTGGCCGATCGCCTCGATCCGCGCCTTCCCGTCCGCCGATCGAAGCGGAGCGTTCTCATCCCCGTCCGTCCCCCTGCGCCGCGTCGGCCGGCCCGCTTCCAGCTGCGCCAGTTCCTCCGTCAGGGCTCGCAGCAGCCGGTCCGACAGCAGTTTGGACCTCGCCTTTCCCGCCATGCCTGTCCCCCAAAGCAAAAGGCGGCCGTTCCTTTCGGAACCACCGCCTCTGAACCCACTCTCTCGATTGTGTCAGTACCCTACCCCGGCACCGTCACGCTGTCAATGACTATTTTCCTATTTAGGAATTTCGACCCTTTCGACGATCGCAAACCCGTCCCCGGGGTCCTCCCCGGGCCAATCGGCCAGATGGTCCTCGTAGTCTTCCAGCTCCATTCCCTCTTCGCTGACGGTCTGGCCCTGCACCGAAATGCCCGCCAGATGCACAGTTTCCGGGTCGCCCGAGATCAGCGGGTGCCACCATCGAAGGTCACGCCCCTCGGCCACCAGCCGATAGCCGCAGCTCGGCGGAAGCCAGGGGATGGAGCGCACCGTCGCGGGGTCGAGCGCGACGCAGTCCGGCACGCTGTCGAACCGGTTGGGATAGTCGGAGCAGCGGCAGCTCTCGCCGTCCAGAAGCTTGCAGGCGACGCGGGTCCAGATGATGTCCCCGGTGTCCCAGTCTTCCAGCTTGTTGAGGCAGCAGCGCCCGCAGCCGTCGCAGAGCGATTCCCACTCCGGCCCGGTCATCTCCTCCAGCGTCTTGCGCTTCCAGAAGGGTATGTTGCTCAAAGACCGCACCTGCCGATTTGCTTCATCATTTCCGCTTTTGGCCTTGTTCCGCCATGCAATCTCCACACCTCTTCCCCCACGAAGGGGCTGGCGAGGAAGGCAGGTTCGATTGTCTCCCGAACCGCTTCCTGTAGAATGAGCCGACAGGCGGCGGAAGCCTGCCGGAGGATGGTGTAGACCGTGCCCAGACAGAGCCCGACCAAGCCCGGCAGACGCAAGCTCCCCTTCGGCCTGATCGAGATCGATGCCTGGCTGGACAGCAGCTTGTGGCGGTTTTTTCATGGCCTTTCCAGCTTTTGGGAAAGCGTCACGATCTTTTCGCGAAGGTTTCGCGTGCGCGGGCCCAACCGTGTGGCCGTGGAGCTTTGCTGCGAGGCGCTGACGCTCGGGCTCGGGGGCTTCGTCGTGCTCCTCGCCCTGTCCCAGCCCGCCATGAAGATGACCCGCCACGGCCTGCCGCAGCAGGCCGACTTTTCCGTCCAGTTCCTCGATCGGCACGGCAACGAGATCGGGCGGCGCGGCATTCTCAAGGCCAATGCCGTGCCGATCGACGAGATGCCCGACCATTTCGTCAAGGCGGTTCTGGCGACGGAGGATCGCCGCTTCTTCGAGCATTGGGGCATCGACTTTCTCGGCCTTGCCCGCGCGCTGGGCGAGAACGCCCGGGCCGGCGGCGTCGTCCAGGGCGGCTCGACCCTGACGCAGCAGCTCGCCAAGAATGTCTTCCTGTCCAACGAGCGCTCGCTCGAGCGCAAGATCAACGAGGCGTTCCTCTCGCTGTGGCTGGAAGCCAATCTCACCAAGCGCGAGATCCTCGGCATGTATCTCGACCGCGCCTATATGGGCGGCGGCACCAATGGCGCGGCGGCGGCGGCCGAGTTCTATTTCGGCAAGAACATCCGCGACGTGAATCTCGCCGAGGCGGCCATGCTCGCCGGCCTGTTCAAGGCGCCGACGCAATACGCCCCGCACAACAACCTGCCGGCCGCCCGCGCTCGGGCCAATGTCGTTCTCGGCGCCATGGTGGATGCCGGCTTCATGACCGAGGGCCAGGTCGTCGCCGCGCGGCGCCATCCCGCGACTGCGGTCGACCGCGCCTCCGTCATGCAGTCGCCGGACTATTTTCTCGACTACGCCTTCGACGAGATCCAGCGCATCGCCGCCGACCTGCCGCAGCGCACCTTCGTCGCGCGCACAACGATCGACATCGGTCTGCAGAAGCTCGCGGACGAGAGCGTCGATTTCCACCTTCGCCAATACGGCAAGACCTACGGCGTCGAGGAAGGCGCCATGGCCGTGCTGGATGACGACGGCGGCATCGTCGCGCTGGTCGGCGGGCGGGACTACGGCCTGTCGCAGTTCAACCGCGCCACCCGCGCGCTCCGCCAGCCGGGCTCGTCCTTCAAGGCCTATGTCTATGCCAGCGCCATGGAGAACGGCCATAAGCCGACCGACTTCATCGTCGATGGCCCGGTGCGCGTCGGCAACTGGATGCCGCAGAACTACGGCAACAGCTTCGCCGGCCGTATCCAGATCCAGGACGCGATGGCCCGGTCGCTGAACACGGTCGCCGTCAAGCTCAGCCAGGAAACGGGGCCGGGCAAGGTCGCAGCGCTCGCGAAGTCCTTCGGTGTGGAGACGCCGCTGCGCGGTGACAAGACCATCGCGCTCGGCACCAACGAAGTCACCGTGCTCGATCAGGCGACGGGCTATTCCGTTTTCCCGGCGGGCGGCCTTTCCTCGCAGCGCCATTCCGTCGAGCAGATCCTGCTGGCAGACGGCACGGTGCTCTGGGACGCGCGCCGCAACCTGCCACCGCGCCACCGCGTCCTGTCGGAGCAGGCGACGAAGAGCATGAACGAGATGTTCGTTCGCATTCCCGAGATCGGCACGGCGCGCCGCGCCCGCCTGTCCATGACCCGCGCCGGCGGCAAGACCGGCACGACGCAGGGCTATCGCGACGCCTGGTTCGTCGGCTTCACCGGCAATTTCACCGCCGCCGTCTGGTACGGCAACGACAGTTTCAAGCCGACCAACAAGCTCACCGGCGGCGGCCTGCCGGCCATGACGTGGCAGCGCTTCATGGAAGCGGCGCACCAGGGCGTGGAGCTACGGCCCATCCCCTATATCGACAATCCCATCCCCGCGCCGGGCTCGGTCGAGGTGGCCAAGGCGGAGGGCGAGGGTGAAATCCCCCGCATCTCGCGCCCCAGCCTCGTCAACAACGCCACGCAAAAGGTGCTGGCCGATCTCGAGCACATGCTTCTGTCCGCGCCGCCCGTGCCGGCCGAGAAGTTCGCGGCAGCAAGCGGCCCCTCCGCCGTGCCGCCGGCCCGCCCCGTCGCCAGCCCATGATGCAAGCCCCTCCCCTCAAGGGGTCTGGCGCGCGGCGGCATTCGGGGCGATAGAGCGGGCGATGCGCTTTCTGTTTCTGATCCTTCTCACCTTCGGGCTCGCCCTTGGCCTCGGCACGCTGTCCGTCGCCTGGATGATCGACCATTTCGAAGGCACCGAGATCGTCGTGGTCGGCCCCTGGCATGCCGACCGCACGGCCGGTTCCCCTTCGGCCGACCCCTATGCCAAGGCGCGTCAGGCCCGCTCGGGCAATCTGACGCTTGGCCTTGGCGAAGGCGTCGCCTTTCGCGCGCGGGTCGATTCCGACAATCGCGAACTCAGGCGTGAATGCTCCTATCGCCTGGAAGGCGCCTATCCCCCGGCGCGCATCGCGACGCTCGCGGCCTATGATTTCGACGGACGCCTGATCGAGGCGGGGGGTGAGCGGCCCGATAATCTCGTATCGCTGAACTGGATGCGCGAGGACGACAACGCGGCGGTGATCGCAGTCGGCCCGGTGGCCCGGCCGGGCAACTGGCTGGCGACGGCGGGGGACGGCGGCTACATTCTCGCCCTCACCTTCTACGACACGCCGGTCAGCACCGACAGCGGCGCCGCGCCCATCCCCATGCCCCATATCGTCAGAACGGATTGCCAACCGAATGGGTAAGCTTCTCCTGGCGATCCTGATCGGCCTCGTCGGCGCGGGCATCGTCCATATCGCCGTCATCCTGTCGATTCCCGGTCAGGCCGACAACGACGCCTGGAGCCGCCTATCGCGGCTCGGCCCGGCTTTTTCGACGGTGCGGATCGGCTTTGCCGAGCCGGAGGGCGATCGCCACGCCGGTTCCCCGGCCGGCTTCGTCTTCGTGGACCCGGCCTTTATCGACGTCGCCTGCCGCTTCTCGGTGGAGGAAGGGCCGGTGCGCCTGTTCTCGGACGACAAGACGCGCTTTTGGACGGCCTCGATCTATGCGCGAAACGGCGACAATCTTTATTCGATCAGCGAGCGCGTGGCGCTCGAAGGACGGCTGGATCTTCTGGTCGGCACGGCCGAACAGCTCGACCTCGCGCGCATCGAAGGCTCCTCCAGCACGATCCCGACCGTACCGGTCGCCGTCACCGGCGAGGAAGGCTATCTCACCGTGCGAGCTTTGGTGGCCGCCGAAAGCGAGCGCCCCTTCGTGGATCGCTTCGCGCGCTCTGTGATCTGTCGCCCCGCGACGGCGGAAGAAGCCGGCACGCCCGCGTCCTGAGAGGTTGTTTGACGGCGCGGCAGCTTAAGGGCCAGCGCGTTATTCCTCGATAACTACGAGGCGCCAAACGCCATCGAGACCTTTGGCATGGCCAGACATTCGCGACGACACCGGCACCGAAAAGAGCCGACGATCGGCCGACACAAAGAGGTTTTGGGTAGCGCCCTGAGGCGCGCCCCACCATTACCGACGACGCCGTGAAAGCCCGGCGCCGTCCGCCCAATTTACGCGCTCTGCTCGTCCTGCGCGACCGACACCCGGCGCATCAGAGACCGATCGTCCCGCGTTAGCGGCCGCAATTCCGACAACCGCTCGCGGCGGATGCAGGGCAGGATGATGATGTTGCCGCCCTCGGGTCCGACCCATTGCCGGCTTGCCAGGAAAGGCCGTCGCGGCGGGACGAGTTGATGAACCTCAGCCATGTGTTTCCCCTCTCTCGTTTGGCCGGACGTCCACTCCTTCCAACGACGCCCAGCCTTGCGACGGAGTCACCGGATACGCGGGGCTCGATCATCGAACCTCCCGTCCCAATGTCCGATCTATGGTTCGCCGATGGGGAAACAACCCGACGGTCGGCGCTGCGATGTCTGAGGCTGGCGCGGGCCTTGCAGCCCCGGCGTCCCACTGCCTCCGACAAGGAAGATTACACATTTGCAAGGTTAACAGGTTGCTAAGAATTTTGCTCTAATCCTGACGGTTGCATGGCCGCCACACTGTAGCTTCTGGAGCACCATGAAGGACGCCGCACCGCGTATCTTCCGATCCCTCGAACGTCAGTTCGGCCTCGGAGAGTTCGACACCGTCGTGGCCGCAGCCGTTGCGACCTTCGGCTCCCTGCGCAATCCGAGCGCCACACAGGTGGAGGATCTCAGCCGCCTCGTCGTGCCCCTCTGGGGGCGCACGCGGGACGAGACCAAGCGCAACGTCGCGGCCTCGCTGTCTCACGCCAAACGTGTGCCGCGCTCGCTCGTGGAACTCCTGATGGAGAGCCCCGTCGAGGTCGCCGCGCCGTTCCTCGTGTCCAGCCCGGCGCTCAACGATGCCGACCTTGCCGCCCTCGCCTCCTCGCCGGACGAGCGAATCGCCAAGCTCGTGCGCAACCGCGACGCTCGCGGCGCGCAGCCGCCGGCCGCCCTGCCGCTGGCGCCCGCAGAACAGGCAGCGCGCGCCGAGGCGCCCGTGCCGGCTGCCACCCTTGCCTCCGCGCCGGAGGCCGTTGCGGCTGCCGTGCAGTCCGCGCCCGAGCCTCAGACGGAGCCGCAGCCTGACCCTGAGCCCATGATCGAGGCGCCGTCTCTCGCCGCCGACTTCCTGTCGCAGACCCCCTTCAACGCCCGTGCCCCGTCTCCCGGGCGCCGCATGCCGCCGCGCAACGCCGACGAAGCGCGCGAGCTTCTGCGCCGCCTCGCCACCGCCGGGCGCGGCCAGCCCAGGCGCGAAGCGCCGGGCTTGCCCGATCTCATGAACGCCGCCTTCGCCCGCGAGGACGTGCTCTTCTACGAGACGCTGAGCGACATTTTCCTCTTCGACCCCGACACGCTTTCCCGCCTGATCGACGAGCCGTCCGGCGAGACGCTGGCTGTCGCGCTTCGGGCGCTGAAGGCGAACTCGGCGGATGCCTTGAGCATCCTGATGCTGATGAAGCCTTCGGTCGGGCTCGACGTTGCGACCTTCGATTCCATGGCGCGCTTCTACAACGCGCTGAAGCCCGAGGATTGCCGAGCCGTGATCGCGGCCTCCGGCACCCGGTACCAGCCGCTGACATCGCCGGAGACCTATCGCCAGGGCGAGCCGGCCCGCCGCGACTTCGGCCGCCGCTCCGAGCGCCCTCTCGGCCGCGAAGCCAAGGGCTGACCGCGCGTTCTTCGACGAATCGGAACGCCGCCGCGCGGGCTTTAATGGCCCGCCGGCGGAGTTCATCGATCGGTCGAATGGGAAAGACCGGCACGCCCACTCAAGAAACCGGAGGCGAAATCTGGCGGTTTCAGCTGCTATTTCGTTTAGCCGCTCACATCGCCTCGAAGGTTTGAGCCAAGGCGCATGCATCGACTGATGCCACTCCTTGTGAGCGACCGAAATCTCTCGCCCATCCTCAGCTTGTAGGTTTTGTCCCAGGGTCTTCGAGCCCTGGGCGGCCCTGGCCGCGCACATCAGCCTATGCTTGAACGGCCCCAAGCTCTCGGAGAGCCTCTGAGGCGGCACGCACCGGGTCCCGGACCGATTCCACAACGCCTCTCTGCGGGCTGTTCAGGGATCGTCGCCCTCGGGCTCGACCACCTCAAGATAGGTTTCCGGCGTTTCGGTCTCGATCTCCACCACCCAGAAATCCGGGTCGAACCTGGCCTCGCGCGCGAGGCGCTGCGAGAGGCCGTCTTCGTCGCGCGCCGCCTCGCGAACGAAGCGGCGCTCTCCGCCCTCCGCGGCCAGCGTCTGGGGAGCGGGGCCAAAGAGCTGGAACTCGCCGCTGCGGCTGCGTGCGACCACGAAGATCGCTCCCGCCGCTTCCGCGCCACGCCGGCCCACAGTCGCAAAGCCGCCGTCGCCGAAGACGCGGCGCACCAGCGCCGCGACGAAGATTTCGCTGGTCAGGCGCATCGTGGCCCGATCATCGCATGGCCGAGGCGCCGCTGTCGCCGAGGCGCGCCAGCACCTCCTCTGACGGCTCGCCGGTCACGTCCAGGCTTTCCAGCGCCTGGAAGGTCCTGATCGCCGCGCGCGTGCGCTCGCCCAGAATGCCGTCCGGCTTCAAGTCCGCGACGCGCGCTTCCGCGAGCCGCGCCTGAATCTGGCGCACCAATTCGCTCCCCCCCGCTGACGCGATGCCGCCCGTCGAGGCCGGATCGACCCCGCCGCCGCTCGCCAGCCGGGCGATCGGATCGTCGCCGAGCGGCGGTGGCGGGTTGGCGGCCTGGCGCAGCTGCGACAGGAGAAGCGGCGTGGCCATGCCGTCCACCTTGAGGCCCTTGGCGGCTTGGAAGTCGCGGATCGCCATGTCGGTCGCCTGTCCGGCGCGCCCGTCGATCTCGGCCCTATAGTAGCCCTGCTGGGCCAGAAGCTGCTGCGCCTCGTGTACCATCGGAAAGGGCACGATGCGCGGATCGTTGGAGGGCACGGGCGGGGTCGCCGCGTGCCGCGCGGTCGGCACCGGGGCGGCCTCGGCCGGGCTGGAAAGGCGGGCCGAGGCGAGGCGCGAGGGCTCGGCGCCGCGCGTCATGAGCATCGGGTGCGGATGGCGTCCGGTCTGCCGATTCAGCGCATTGTCCGCCACGACGCCCGCGAGCGTCGAGAACAGGGCGAGGCTGCCGAACAGGACGGGCCGGGCCGCGACGATCCGCGCCCCCGCGAGAAGAGCGAGGGCTCCGGCGCGACCGGCCGCCGCGCCCAGGCCTTCGGCCTTTTCAGGCCGAGCGGCGGGTCGGGAAGGCTTGCGAGGAGAGACTGGCTTTTTGGCGGGCATGGGTCAGGGCTACGACGTTTTCGGGAGGGGTTTCACCGACGCGCGCGCGCTCGGCACAATTGGTCGGGATGCGCACCGTGACGGTGGTGCCGCGTCCCTCTTGGCTCTCGATCTCCATGGTTCCGTGGTGAAGCTCGGCGAACCCGCGCACGAGCGACAGGCCGAGGCCGGTTCCCTCGTAGCGGCGGCTGGGGCCGTGCGAAAGCTGGACGAAGGGCCGGCCGAGGCGGCCGATATCCTCGTGCGCGATGCCGATGCCGGTGTCCGACACCTGCAGCACGAGATCCTCGCCCTCGATCCGCGCACCGAGGCAGATCGTGCCTTCCTCGGTGAACTTCACGGCGTTGGCGAGAAGATTGACCAGGATCTGCTGGCACACGCGCCGGTCGGCGGTGACGAGCTCGGGCTGCTCTGCCGTGCGCAGAACGAGGCGAAGCTGTTTGCGATCGGCCTCGCAGCCGACCATCTCCGCCGCCGCCAGCGCCACGGCCGCCACGGGAAAGGGCTCCATGGTCAGGTCGTAGCGCCCGGCCTCGATCTTGGACATGTCGAGAAGGCCGTTGACGATCTCGAGCAGGTGCAGGCCCGAGCGGTGGATCACGCCGACATAATCCTTCTGGCGCGGATCGTTGAAGGGGCCGAAGGTCTCGCCTTCGAGCAGCTCGGAAAAGCCGACGATGGCGTTCAGAGGCGTGCGCAGCTCGTGCGAGATCGTCGCCAGGAAGGCGCTCTCCGTGCGGGACGGCGCGGCGGCCTCGGCAAGAGCGGGCGCAGCAGTGCCTTCGGTCTCGCGGATCGCGGCGTCGAGGCGCAGAAGCGTGCCGTCGTCGGAATGGATTGGCGTCAGCGTCACGAGGCAGGTGCGAAACGCGCCGGGCTCGGCGCCGCGCAGGCGAAGCGCGAGCTCCGTCTCACCCTGGCCAAGGCGCATGGCGTCGAGCGTCTTGAGAAAGGCCACGCGGTCGAGAAGGTGGAGGCGCTGGCTGAAGGCCGTGCCGGCCGAGGCGCCGCCGATGAGGCGCCCTTCCGCGTCGAGCGACAGGGCGGCCAATGCGGGCTTGGCGCCGCTTGCGTCCGACGGGCGGACGGCGAGTCTATGCAGGACGAGCGCGACATAGGCGGTGATGGCGGGCAGCGCGAGGGTCGTGCCGGCAAAGCCCTGGTCGCTCGGGCCGAGGCCATGCAGAGACAGGAACCCGACGAGACCCGCGCCCAGAAACACGGCCGGCAGCATCAGGCGAAACAGCAGCGTCTGCCCGGCCAGCCGCGCCTCGACAGGGCCGACGGCGAGCAGAAGCAGCGGCCAGAAGCTATCGACGCGAACCGACAGGAGAGCCAGCATCCCGGCCACCAGCGAGTAAAGGCCGGCAGCGGCCAAATCCGTCTCGCCCGTCGCCGCCACGGCCACGGCCGCGACGAGCGCGCCGAAGCCGAGCACGGCGGCACAAGCGATCGCGGATACGCCGAAACCGGCCGCGCCCAGAAGCGGGGCGGCCATGGCGCAGACGAGGCCGGCCAGAACCAGCGCGCCGCAGAACGAGGCGAGCCGGCGCTTGGCCGCAAGGCTTTCGCCCGGCACGTCGATCAATGCCTGGCACCGATCGGCCCACGCCCTGCCCGCGCGTCGCAGAACTCCTGCATGTCCTGCGTTCCGCGCGTTTTCCAATGGAATCATCATGGATCCACACGTCTCGGTCGGGGCATCCGGCGTCGTCATGACACCTCCGTACCGTCATTCAACATGGGTCCGATCTTGGCTCTTAACCTTTTAAGGAAGCCATAAACCTCAGGACGGGATCGGCCGATCGGCGTCCGGGCGGCCCATCCCCAGGCCCTTTTGGGTTCATGGTTAACCAGCGATTAAGGATGAAATTTCCTTGGCTTAACCTGTGTCGAAATTGCGCCGGGGGGCGATCTTCGGCCCCTATTCCCCGTCCAATCGCTCACGACCCCCTGCAATTCGACTCGAATTCAAGGCAAACTGAACGTCCGGGGATCGTCAACCGGAACAGGGTCTTACAGGTCGTCCGTCCATGCGCTTCTTGATCAAGATCGCTTTTCTCATCGGCCTCGTCGCGCTCTTCCTGCCGGGCCGGTCCGACAAGGAAGAGGGTCACGAGCCCGGCCTATCTCCGGTTGTGCTTCTCTACGGCGTACAGCAGGCCTTCTCCGATCTCGGCAGCTTCTGCGAACGCTCGCCGGCCGCCTGCGCCACGGCGCGGGACGCCGCGAGCTTCGTCGCCCAACGCGTCACCGAAGGCGCGGCGATCGGCTACGGGCTGATCCGCGAGAAAGTCGCGGGCCTGCCGCCCGAGACGCCGGCCGACGCGCGCCCGGCGCCCAAGGCCTATACGCCGCCCGGCGCGGCCAGGCCGGCGGGCGCGCGCCCGGCAGGCGAGATGACGACCGGCGCCGTAGCGCCCAATGCCGCTCCGATGCTCGCGAGCACCAAGGCTCCGGGATCGGCGCAAGCGCCCCGCGCCCTCGCCTTCGCGCCGGCCGAGCGCGTGCCGTCCGCCGGCTTCGCCCCGCGCCCCGCACCGGCGACCGCCCTTCACGCGCCGCAGCCCTATCGCCAGCCCGTGCCCGCGAAGACCGCAAGCGAGCCGGCGCGCACGGCTTCCGCGCTTCCCGCCGAGTTGGACCATGTTCCCGGCAGCCCCAAGCCCTTCCGCATGCCGGCCATGGCGGGCGGCGCGCGCGACGCGGCCCATCCGCTGCCGCAGGCCATCGTGCCGCCGGAGCGCGCGCCGGTTCCCCGATTCGCCCCGCGCGCCTGACAAGCGCGCCCGCTCTTCTTATATGAGCGGTTGAACAGGGCCGGGCCGAAGGAATCAGCTGGTATGAGGACGATCGAGGACATCCAGGGCGATTTCGAGCTTCTGGACGATTGGGAAGACCGCTACCGCTACGTGATCGAACTCGGCCGCGAACTTCCACCTATGCCAGCGGACGATATGAACGAGCACACCAAGGTGCCGGGCTGCGTCAGCCAGGTCTGGCTCACCAGCCAGAGCGACGGGGCGACCCCCCCGCATCTCAGCTTCCGGGGCGAGTCGGATGCCCATATCGTGCGCGGTCTGGTCGCCATTGCGCTGTCGGTCTATTCCGGCCGCAGCGCGCCGGAGATCCTGGCGACCGACGCGGAGACGATCTTCAAGAGCCTCGGGCTCAAGGAGCATCTGACGCCGCAGCGCTCCAACGGTCTGCGCTCCATGGTGGCCCGCATCCAGCGCGACGCGAAGACCGCGCTGGAGGCGCAAGCGGCCGCCTGATCAGGGCTCCGCCGTCCAGCCACGCAGCCCGCCCCTCCCCTCGCCCGCCTGATGAACTAGGCCGTAGTGGCGCGCCAGCGCGCCAAGGCCGGCCTTGAGCATGAGCTTGGCCGAGCGCACCGGCCATTGCCGCTCGCGCTCGACCTGCTCCGTCCCCTTTAGGAAGCAGCAGACATCGACCAGCACGCCTGAAAGCTCCGGCCCCACGGCCGTGAGCGCGGCGCCGACGCGCTTGCGGCAGTCCAGCGCCGCGTCGCCGAGATCGTTTTCCCCTGAGCGGCCGCGCCCCGAACCGGGGAGCCCGTCCCAGCTCTGCGTGACACGCGGCATCATCGCGCCTCGCGTCCAATCCCGCCGCAGACGCTCGCCCGCCTCCGCCTCGGGCGCGGTGAGCCAGGGCTGGCCATCCGTGCCGCGCCGGGTCGCCAGCCGTGCCAAGGGCGATTCGTCGCTGATGCTTCTTGCGGCCATGCTCAGATCCCTTCTCCATCCTCGTTCGGCACGGTGAGCCGGCGGCAGGCCTTGGCCAGATTCTCCATCCGAGTCAGCAGCCGGTCGAAATCGGGATCGTCCCGCTGGTCCTCGATCCGCTGCAGAGCGTAGGCGACGCTCGATCGGTCTCGCCCGAACCCCTCCGCCACCAGAAGCGGCGGAAGCTGGAAGGCGACATGCGCGAGATAGATCGCGGTGTGCCGGGCATGGGCGATGTCGGCCCGCGCACGGTGCCGCGAGAGCATGTCCTGCGCCGAGATGCCGAGAAAGGCCGCCACGATCTCGCACGCCACATGGCACTGCAGCCGGCGCTGCGTGGGCGAGACGGGCACGAAACAGGGATGCGCCCGGGGACCCTGATTCGGCCGATAGGGATGGGGAGACATGAAGGTCCTCGTTTCGGTCACCAGGCGACAAGATACGGCCCGTCCGGCCGTGTAGGAATGTTTTCTTATTTGTTCTCTTTTTGTTCTATCATCAAACCCCTGCCGCCCAAGGGTTTGATGCCGGCTTTTCCACAAGCCTCGCGCGAAACTTCCCCGAATCTGTCCCCCGCTCCCGGGCCGGCCGCACCCTCGAAGCTCCCATTCATTCGAGGAATGCCCCCATGCTCGACCATCCCGCCCCCACCGCGCTCGACCGTTTCGAGGCGCAGCTTCGCCTCTCGGCCGAGATTTTCGCCGCGCGCGCCCTCGGCCCCGGCTCGAGCGACGAGAGCGCGGCGATCGGCTTTGCCCGGCGCTTCGGCTTTTTGACGGGTGGAGAAACTAGTCTCGCGGCGCTCGGGCCGATCGATCGCAGGGGTCTCGTGTCGAGGCTGGAGGAGGAGAACAATCGGCTCGTGCGCGCCGCGCGGCGGCGCTCAGTAGGCTACGATCTAGGGCGCCATATCGCGTTGCGCCGGGCACTGAACGCCCTCGTCCCGCACGGGGATCAGGAGGCCCCGCCCGCTCCGACGCTGCAGAACCCTCTGTCGGGTCGCGAATTGAACGGGCGTTTTCGAAAGAGGGTGGCACGGCCGGCAGAAGTCGAGGAGCGGCTTAGTCCGCCGTCTCGCCGCCTTGGCGCAGCCTGCTGACGAGTTCTTCCAGATCGGCGGCGATGGCCCCGTCGCTCGCCGCCTGCATCCGCCGATAGCGTTCGGTGATCTCAAGCCCGAGCGGGGTCAGCTGCGCCCCGCCATGGCCCGCCCCGCCCCGGTGCATCTCGACCAGCGGGGCGTCGAACGTCGCGTTGAGCTCTTCCACCAGCGTCCAGGCCCGCTTATAGCTCATGCCCATCCGCCGCCCGGCGGCGGCGATCGAACCGGTGGCGCCAATCCCCTCCAGAAGATCGACGCGGCCGGGGCCGAGGATGCGCTTCTCCCCGAAGACGAAGCGCAGCCGGGTGATCGGAGAGGCGTGGCTGGGTTTGGGCTGGGTCGGGTCGTCCATGTCGGTCTCGCGTGGCCTCGCCTTTCCTAGCGAAAAGGCGAACCTGCCGCGAGCCCCGGTAGCCCGTCAGCGATTCTCGACGCGGTAATGCAGCTTCACGATGCCCTTCTCGTCCGCCTCGCAGGAAAGAAGCGTGAGCTTGCGCGAGCCGCGCCAGTCCGGCCGGATGTCGAACAGGCTCGGCGCGTCTGGCCGCCCGTCGGTCAGCGGCAGGACGAACTGGACGATCTCGTCCACCAGCCCAGCATTCAGAACCGAGCCGTTGACCCCGCCGCCGCCTTCGAGAAGCAGGCGCTTGATGCCGAGATCGCGAGCCAGCGTGTCCATCACCTTCGCGAAGTCGATTTCCCCCGCCCCGCCGAAGACATAGGAGACGCCCTGCTTGCGCAGGAAAGCGAGATAATCGTCCGGCACGTCCTCAGCCAGGATCGCGACGAAATGCTCGCCGTCGATCTCGTTGCGCTTCCAGTTCAGCTTGCCGGCGTGGTCGAGCGCGATGGCGAACTGGCCGGCGTCCGGCTTGGCATACCAGTTGGTGCGCTCGATCGGCCCCGTGGCAAGGCCCCGCTCCCACTCGCCGCCCGCATCGAAATCCTCTTCCATCGTGACGCGGCCGACGAGCCAGGCATCGCCCTTCAACTCGTCATGGGCCGATTCGAAAATGTCGGAGGGCGCGTCGATGGCCCAGCCTTCGGTGAGGACGCGTCCGTCCACGGAGGTCATCATCAGGCAGACGATATGAGGCTTCACGGCAGAGCTTTCGCTTGTTGGAGACGAAACGAAAACGCCGGCCCGAAGGCCGGCGTTCCCTGATTCGCGATTGTCGGGGAGCGGTCAGGCCGCCTGCTTGGTCTCGGCGAGCGAGGCCATGTCGATGACGAAGCGATAATGGACGTCGCCCTTCACCGTACGGTCGAAGGCTTCGTTGATCTCGGCGATCTTGATCGTCTCGATATCGCAGGCGATCCCGTGCTCGGCGCAGAAATCGAGCATTTCCTGCGTCTCGGCGATGCCGCCGATCAGCGATCCGATCACGGACTTGCGGCCGAGAATGAGGTTCACGCCGCTGACCGGCGGGTCCAGCGGGCCGATCACGCCGACGATGATATGCGTGCCGTCGCGCTTCAGCGTGGAAATATAGGGGTTGAGGTCGTGCGGCACGGGCACCGTGTCGAGGATGAAGTCGAACGTGCCGGCCGCCGCCTGCATCTGCGCCTCGTCGGTCGACAGGATGACGTTGGTCACGCCGAGCGCGCGCGCCTCGGCCTCCTTGGCGGGCGAGCGGGTGAACAGCGTCACCTCGGCGCCGAGCGCCACGCCGAACTTGATGCCCATGTGGCCGAGACCGCCGAGGCCCACCACGGCGAGCTTGTGTCCCTTGCCGACGCCGGCATGCTTGAGCGGCGAATAGGTGGTGATGCCGGCGCAGAGCAGCGGCGCGGCGGCGGCGAGATCGATGCTCTCGGGCATGCGCAGGACGAACTTGTCTCGCACGATGATCTGGTCGGAATAGCCGCCATAGGTGGTCTGGCCGTCGCGGCGGTCCTTGTCGGCGTAGGTCTGCGTCATGCCGTTTTCGCAATACTGCTCCAGGCCATCGGCGCAGGAGGGGCATTCCTGGCAGGAATCCACCATGCAGCCGACGCCGACCTTGTCGCCGACCTTGTAGCCGGAGACGGCCGAGCCGATTTCGGCCACGCGGCCGACGATCTCATGGCCGGGCACCAGCGGATAGCTCGCCCAGCCCCAGTCGTTGCGGGCCTGATGGATGTCGGAATGGCAGACGCCGCAATGCGTGATCTCGATTCGGACGTCGTCCTCGCGCAGATCGCGGCGCTCGAAGCTCCAGGGCTTCATCGGCGCGCCGGCCTCGGTGCAGGCAAAACCATAGCTCGGTGTCATGCTTCAATCCCTTCAGGCGAATCCGCAAAGCGAAATTGGATCGCGCGCGAGTTATAACGCGCCCGGCCGGCTCGACCAGTCAAAACGCAGGAGGGCTTACGAAACCGCGTCCGGCGACCGACCTGACAGGTGTCTGCAAGCTTGTGGCGGAAATCGTTGTTGTCTAGGGATCGGGCGGCATAATCGGGAGAAGCTCACCCATGATCGTCGTCTTCGGCTCCTTGAACGTGGATCTGGTCTGCCGGGTCGAGTCGATCCCCAAGCCGGGCGAAACGGTGCTCGCGCCGCGCTACGAGCGCATGGCCGGCGGCAAGGGCGCCAACCAAGCGACCGCCGCAGCCCGGGCGGGCGCCGAGACGCTCTTCGTCGGCGCGGTTGGGCGCGACGCTTTCGGCGAGGAAGAGGCGGAAACCCTCAAGAGCGAAGGCATCGACACCTCCGCTCTCGCCCGCGTCTCGGAGGCGACGGGCTGCGCCTTCATTACCGTCGCAAGCGATGGCGAGAACGCCATCACGGTGGCGAGTGGCGCCAACCGGCTGGCCGAGGCATCGCACCTCGCCCCGGTCTGGGCCTCCTCCCCGTCCGCCCTCGTTCTGCAGATGGAACTGCCCTTCGAGGAAACGTTGATCGCGGCGCGCGAGGCGCGCGAGCGCGGCGTGCGGGTTCTCCTGAATCTCGCGCCCGTGCCGGCCGGGGTCGATTCGGCCTCGCTGCGCGCGCTGCTGGCTACGAGCGACGTCCTGATCGTCAACGAACATGAGCTGGCGGAAACGGCTGAGATCCTCTCCGTCACTGGCACGGACGCAGACGACCTCGCCGACCGGCTGGCGGCCGAGACGAAGCTGACGGTTCTGGCGACGCTCGGCGGCGACGGCGCGCTGCTCGCCGGCGGCGACGGCACGACCGAGCGCTTCCGTGCGCCGCGCATCGAGCCCGTGGACACGACGGGCGCGGGCGACACACTCTGCGGCGTCGTGGCCGCCGGGCTCGACGCGGGTCTCTCGCTCGGCCAGGCGACGGAGCGCGCCGTCGCGGCCGCCTCGCTCGCTTGCCTGTCCTTTGGCGCGCGCAGCGCCATGCCGAAGACCGAGGCGATCGACAGCTTCCTGGCGAAGGGCCACGCTTGATGTCCGCACGCCGGCCTCGCATCGCCTTTCTCGGCGAGTGCATGATCGAACTCTACCATCGGCCGGGCGACGAGCCGGGCACGATGCGCCGCACGGTCGGCGGCGACACGCTGAACGCGGCGGTCTATTGCCGCCGCGCGCTGGGCGACACGGGCGCCGCCGAGGTTCACTACGTGACGCGGGTCGGCGACGATCCGTTCGGGCTCGACATTCCCAGCTTTATCGAGAGCGAAGGGGTCGAGGCCGGGCATGTCGAGATCGCCAAGGGCGAGACGACCGGCCTCTACGCCATCAGCCGGGACGAGAAGGGCGAGCGCTCCTTCTCCTATTGGCGCTCCACCTCGGCCGCGCGGCGTTTGTTCGCGCAAGGGCGCGACGAGACGCTGGAGGCCGAACTCGAAGGGTTCGACGGGCTGGTCTATTCCGGCATCTCGCTGGCGATCCTCGCGCCCGAGAGCCGCGAGCGGCTTCTGGCGCTCGCCGGCCGCATGAAGGCCGCCGGCCGCATCGTCGCCTTCGACGGCAATTACCGCCCTCGCCTCTGGGCTTCGAAGGACGAAGCGGCCGAGACGATCGCGCGCGCCCATGCCAATGCCAGTCTCAGCCTGCCCGGCCTTGACGACGAGCAGGCGCTTTATGGCGATGCCGACGCGCGTGGCGCGGTCGGGCGTCTCCTGTCGCTCGGGGCCACCAGCGCGATCGTGAAGTCCGGCGGCGAGCCGGCGCTGCTGGGCGACGCATCGGGCCTGCGCGAGATCGCGGGCGTCAGCGCGCCCGCCATCGTCGACACGACCTCGGCGGGCGACAGTTTCAACGGCGCGACGCTGGCCGCCCTTCTGTCGGGCGGGACGCTGGAGCGGGCGGCGGAGGCGGGCCATCGCATGGCGAGCACCGTGATCGGCGAATATGGCGCCATCGTCTCGCGCGAGACGACCTGGTGGGCCGACGGGCCGTTGGCCACCGCCACGGCCTGACCCAACGAAAAAGGCGCCGGACGGGCCGGCGCCTTTTTCCAATCACTTTGAACGAACGATCTACTCTGCCGCGATCCGGTGCCCGTTGGCCGGCAGGCCGGCCAGGATCTTGTCCAGCGTCATGGGATAGTCGCGCACCCGGACGCCGCAGGCATTGTAGATCGCGTTGGTCACCGCCGCGCCGACGCCGCAGATGGCGAGTTCGCCGATGCCCTTGCCCGCGAGCGGGCTCGCCGCGCGGTCGCGCTCGGGCAGGAGAACCACTTCGAGCTGCGGAATGTCGGCATTCACCGGCACATGATATTCCGCCAGATCGTGGTTCACGAGCAGTCCGCTGCGCACGTCCACGACCAGTTCCTCGGTCAGCGCCGCGCCGATGCCGAAGATCTGCCCGCCATAACATTGCGAGGTGGCGGTCTTCTCGTTGAGGATGCGCCCCGCCGTGCCGACGGTCATCATCCGGCGCACCCGCACCTCGCCTGTCACGGCATTGACTCCGACCTCGCAGAAATGTGCGCCGTAGCTCGCCTGATGGGTGTTCTGCGCGGTCTTGCCCGGCTTGAAATTGCCGGTCATCACGATCGGGCCGTCGGACAGCACCTGCGACAGCGGCGTCTGGCGGTTGCCAGCGATCACCGTCGCATCCTTCAGCGTCATTTCGTCGGGCTTCACGCCGAGCTTCTTGGCCAGCGCCTCCACGATGCCCTCGCAGGCCGTGTAGACCGCCGAGCCCGAGGAATTCGCACCCCAGGAGCCGCCGGAGCCCGGTGCCTGCGGCAGGCGCGAATCGCCGAGCATCACGTCCACATTTTCATGCGGTAGACCCAGCATCTCGGCGGCGATCTGTTGGAGGATCGTGTAGGTGCCGGTGCCGATATCGGTCATATCGGTCTCGACCGTGGCGCGGCCGCTGCCGAGCAGCGTCACGCGGGCCGACGCTTGCTGAAGCTGATTGAGGCGCGAGGCGGCAGCCATGCCCATGCCGATCAGCCATTCGCCCTCGCGGCGCGTGCCGGGCTTGGCGCGGCGCCCCTTCCAGCCGAAGCGGCGAGCGCCCTCGTCCATGCACTCCACCAGCATGCGCGAGGAGAAGGGCAAGCCGTCCTGCGGATCGACCTCCGGCTCGTTGCGCTTGCGGAATTCGACGGGGTCGAGGCCCAGTTGCTCCGCCATCTCGTCCATGGCGTTTTCCAGCGCCAGCATGCCCACGGCCTCGCCCGGCGCGCGCATGGAGGAGGAAAGAAGCAGGTTGAGATTGACCTTGCGGTGGGTGATCTGCCGGTTCTCACCGGCATAAAGGAAGACGGTGGAGATGCCGGCCGGCTCGAAGAATTCGTCGCCTTCCGAATTGCTGGTGATCGTGTCGTGGGCGATGGCCTGGATGCGCCCGCTCTTATCGGTGCCCAGGCGCACGCGCTGGATCGTGTCGGAGCGGCGCGAGGTCGCCTGGTAGACCTGCTGGCGCGTCAACGCGACCTTGACCGGCCGGCCAAGGCGGCGCGAGGCGAGCGCCGCGAAGACGCTCTCGGGTCCGATGCCCAGCTTTCCGCCGAAGCCGCCGCCGATATAGCGGTTCACCATGTGAACCTTCGAGGCCGAGATGCCGAGCGCCTTGGCGAGCTGGGAGACATTGGTCGAGACCAGCTGATAGCAGCCATAAAGCGTCAGCTCGTCGTCCTTCCAGTCGGCGACCGCGGCATGGGGCTCCATCGCCGAATGGCTCTGGCTCGGCGTCGTATAGGTCGCGTCGAACTGCATCTCGGCCTTGGCGAAGGCCTTGTCGAAGTCGCCGCGCGTGACGGTCGAGGGCATGGCGCCGGAGCCCTTGGGCGGCTCGTAGGCCTTGCCCTGTTCGGCAGCGAGATCGAACACGCCTTCGGTCTTCTCGTACTCGATCTCCACCAATCGCGCCGCGTCGCGCGCGATCTCGAAACTGGTTGCCACGACGAGGCAGATCGGCTGACCGTAATGGACGACCGCCCCCTTGATCGGGGCCGGCATCGGGTCGCTCGCGTCGGCCGAGGCGCGGGGTCCGCCGTCCTCGTAGATTACGTCGAGCACGCCCGCCTTGGCGAGCGCGGCCATCACGTCCACCCGCTTGATGCGGGCCGCGCCGGTGCCGGCGGTGACGAGATGCCCGTAGGCGACATTCGCCCCGTGCATGGTCTCATAGGCGTAGCGTGCTTGGCCCGAGACCTTGAGCGGGCCTTCGAACCGGTCGATGCCCTTGCCGATGACGTTCTGCACGCCCGCGTCGAGCCGGGTCTCGCCGACCGGCTCGTTCATCTTCAGATTGAACGTATCCATCAGCTTTGGTCCCTCGTCGCTTCGTGCAGGACGGCCGGCAAGGTGCGGCGCGTCAGCTCCAGCTTGAAATCATTGTCGCCGAAGCCCTTGGCCTCGCGCAGCAGAATGTCGGCGGCCTTGGCGAATAGCGCGTCGCTCGGGGCCTGCCCCTTCAGGGCGTCTTCCACCGCCGCGTCGCGCCAGGGCACGGTGCCAAGCCCACCGAAGGCAAGCCGCGCCTCGGCGATCTTGCCACCTTCCAACCGCACCACGGCGGCGACGGAGACCAGCGCGAAGGCGTAGGACGCTCGATCGCGCACCTTGCGATAAAGATGCGTGCCCTCGATCGGCTTGGGCAGGCGCACGGCTGTGATGAGTTCGCCCGCTTCCAGACTGGTCTCGATCTGGGGCGTGCCGCCCGGCAGGCGGTGCAGCTCGGCGATCGGGATCTCGCGCGTCGAGCCATCGGCCTTCACCGTTTCCACCACTGCGTCCAGCGCCCGCATGGCCACCGCCATATCGGACGGGTGGGTGGCGATGCAGGCCTCGGACGTGCCGAGAACGGCGAGGATGCGATTGAAGCCCTCGCGTCCGTCGCAGCCCGAACCCGGCTCGCGCTTGTTGCAGCGGCTGGTGGTCTCGTAGAAATAGCCGCAACGCGTGCGCTGCAGGAGATTGCCGCCGGTGGTGGCCTTGTTGCGCAGCTGGCCGGAGGCTCCAGCCAGGAGCGCGCGGGAGAGAACGGCGTAGTCGCGACGCACCCGCTCGTCGGCGGCCAGATCGCTGTTGGTGACGAGCGCGCCGATGCGAAGGCCGCCGTCCACCTCCTCGATCGTCTTCAGCGACAGCCGGCTGATGTCGACGAGCTTCGTCGGCACCTCCACCTGCAGCTTCATCAGGTCGAGAAGATTGGTGCCGCCGGCGATGAACTTGGTGCTGGCTTCGGCCGCGACATGGGCCGCCTCGTTCGGGCTGCTGGCCCTGACGTAATCGAACTGCCTCATGCCGCGCCCTTTCCGTTGGCCGAGCGGATCGCGTCGACGATGTTGGGATAGGCCGAGCAGCGGCAGATATTGCCGCTCATGCGCTCCGAGATCTCGGCGTCGCTCAGCTCGACCTTGCCGTCTAGCGCGTCGGAGACATGGCTCGGCCAGTTCTCCTTCGCCTCGCCCAGCATGCCGACCGCCGAGACGATCTGGCCCGGCGTGCAGTAGCCGCACTGGTAGCCGTCATGATGGAGAAAACTCTCCTGCATGGGATGCAGGTGGCCGGGAGCGCCCAGGCCCTCGATCGTGGTGATGGCGTCGCCCTCGTGCATGATGGCGAGCGTCAGGCAGGAGTTGATCCGTCGGCCGTTCACCAGAATGGTGCAGGCGCCGCACTGGCCGTGGTCGCAGCCCTTTTTCGTGCCCGTGAGTTCCAGATGCTCGCGCAAGGCGTCGAGCAGGGACGTGCGGGGGTCGAGATCCAACTCGTGGTCGGCTCCGTTGACGTTCAGTCGCATGACCGATGCCGCTCCTTGTAACGTTTCCAGATTGGACAACGCAGCTAGAGCGGGTTGGGTGCATGAAAATCGCCGCGCGCGATTTTACGCAGAGGCAATGAATAGCCGGGCGTGGAACGGATTGCTGGCCTGGGGAGCTAAAAGTCCGGTGGATCGCCTCAGCTCTCGTCGATGTCGGGCAGCGAGCGCCCGCTCGGCAGGGCAAGGCGGCCGCCGGTCATCGGTTCGGGAACGCCGGTCGTGGTGGGATAGCTGATCGGCAGGCCGCGCAGCGAGCGCACGGCGAGATAGGCGAAGCATTCCGCTTCCACCGTGTCGCCGCGCAGGCCGAGCGCATCGGCGTCCTCCACCTCGACGCGCGCCCGCCGGGCGATCTCACGCATCAGGACCGGGTTGCGCCGCCCGCCGCCTGCGACCACGATCCGGGTCGGACGACGCGGCAGGAGGTCGAGCGCCCGCCCGACCATGCCCGCCGTCACCGCCGTCAGAAGCGCCGCGCCGTCCTCGGTCGAGAGCCCTTCGGCCATGTTGGCGGAAAAATCGTTGCGGTCGAGCGATTTGGGATAGGGCCGCACGCAATAGGGATTGGCCAGAAGCTGTTCCAGCCGCGCCTCGTCCACATGGCCCTTGGCCGCGAACTGACCGTCGCGGTCCATCTCGGCGCCCATGCGCCGGCCCATCCAGTCGTTCAGCGGCGCGTTGGCCGGGCCGGTGTCGAAGGCCTGCATCGTGCCGTCGTCGGCCACCCAGGTGACGTTGGCGACGCCGCCGAGATTGAGAAAGGCCGTCTCCTCGCCGGCGCCGATGCGACGCAGAAGCGCGCGGTGATAGAGCGGGGCCAGCGGCGCCCCCTGCCCGCCCGCCGCCACGTCGGCCGAGCGGAAATCGTAGACCACGGGAATGCCGAGCTTCTGCGCCATCAGCTCGCCGTCGCCGAGCTGGCGCGTCGCGCCCAGCCGCTCCGGGCTCCGCGCCCGGTGCAGCACCGTCTGCCCGTGAAAGCCGACGACGCCGATATCGCCGGCCGACACGCCCTCGTCTTCCATGAGGGAGGCGACAGCCTCGGCTTGCGCCAGGGTCAAGGCGCGTTCGGCCTCGCCGAAGATCTCGGGCTCGGCGCCCTTGAAGCCCCATTCGGCGGCCTCGGCCAGCGTTTCCTTCAGAAGCGGCCGGATGTCGCGCCGATAGGGCGCGAGCAGGGTCGGGCCGAATTCCTCGATCGTCTCGCCGTCCGTGCGCAGCATGGCGATGTCGACATTGCCGTCCAGCACCGTTCCGGTCATCAGACCGATCGCCCAGATCGCCATGCTTGCTCCCCGTATCGAATCGTCTTCGAGTTTGTTTCGGCTATCGCACGACAGGGTTCGCGCCAGGCTGACCATCCGGTCAAGCCCAGCGCAATGCCCCGGGTGGACGGGCGCCGTCAACTCACGGGCGCGCGATCCGTCACTCGGCGCCAGAGCGAACCGTCGCTGAAGGCGAGAACCGCGCCACCGGCCTCGTCCGACACATAGACGATCTGTCCCGAACCGCCAGCGGGGGACGGAAGCGCGTTCCTGGCATAGCTCGCAACGCGCACCGGGCCGCCGACATCCAGCGCACAGACCGGCGCTTCGGCCCGGCCGAGCGCGACGCGCCCGTTGGCCGCCGAGATGCGCAGGGCGTCGCGAAAGGCCGAACCATCCGCCGAGACGCGAATGGTCAGATCGTCGCTGCCGGCCAAGCCGATCTCGGCCCGGCCCGAGAAGTCGGACTGGAACAGGACGGAGGCGGTGCGCGCCGTTCCCGCCTTGTTGATGACCTTGCGCGCGTCGCCGCTGCCGGGCGTGCGCGCGTCGTGCGTTAGCAGTTCGCTGTCGGCCGCGACCGTCAGCCGGTTGGCGTCGGACGGATCGGCGTTCACCGCGAAGCGATCTGCTTGCTTTGGGCGAAACGGCCGGTCCGTCCAACTCGCGCCGTCGAACAGGAGAAACGCGCCGGTGTCGGCGACATAGGCGATCTGACCCGCGACGGGAGCCATCTCGACAAAGGCGCCATCCTCGAACAGAGCGAGCGCGCCGGTCTTCATCGCGCTCCAGCGAGCGCCAGTGGCGGAGGGCGGCAGGATGTAGAGATCGCCCGCGCGCGCTGCGGCCGGCTCGCTCACCGTGCTGGCCGAGACGACGGCCGTCTGCACGATGGCGTCGAGACGACGCATCGCGTCGTTGACCGTGAGATGCTTCTGCGCCTGCTGCGGCAGCACGAAGGGCAGATCGAGGCGAGGCGAGCGGGACATAGGCGGCGCTTTCCGTTCGGGTTGAGGAATGCGCCGAGCGTAGGAGCACCGCACCAGGGCGGGGAAAGATCGGGGATAGATCGGGGATAAACGTCGCCGCCCTCCCCGGTCCTCAGCGCTGGTCGGCCTCCTCCACGATCTGTACGGCGTCCGGCGCGCCGGAGGCGGAAGCCGCGCCCCGCGCCGTGGTGGCGACGCTCAGCCGCTGCTCGCGCAGGAAGATGAAGACGCCGGATGCCGTGATGATCGCAGCGCCCGCCAGCAGCGAAACGCTCGGCGTCTCCCCGAACAGCACCACGCCGAACAGGATCGCCCAGACGATCAGCGTGTACTGGTAGGGCACCACGACGGAGGCAGGCGCAATCAGCAGCGAGCGGTTGACGCAGCTATGGGCGATCATCGACACGACGCCGAGCAGGCAGAGAAAACCGAGATCGAAGGTGCTCGGATTGACCCAGCCGACCGGCGCCAGAATGGCGCCGCCGATCAGCGCCGCCGTGGTCTGCCAAGCGATCAGCGTCACCTCCCCGCTCTTGGCGAGAATGCGCGTCGAGATCATCAAAAGCGCATAGCACAAGCTGCCCGCCACCGCGATCATCGCCGGCCAGCCGGCGCTGGCGAGATCGGGGCCCAGCGCCACGAGAACGCCGACGAAGCCGCAGAGAACCGCGCTCCAGCGCACCCAGCCGACGCGCTCTTTCAAGATAAGCGCCGAGAGCGCGGTCACATAGATTGGCCCCGCGAGATAGAAGGTCATGACATTGGCGAGCGGAAGGTAGCTCAAGGCCCAGTAGAAGAAGCCGACTTCCAGCGTCGAGCCCAGGGCCCGCAGCAGTTGAAGGCGTGGGCGATGCGGCCGGAGCACCCGCCCCCAGCCCTCGCGATGGACGAAGGGCGCGACCACCAAGAGCGCCGCGATGCTGCGCAGAAGCAGAACCTGACCGACCGTATAGGTGCTGACCAGCCATTTCCCCATCGCGTCGTTCACCGCGAAGAGAAACACGCCGAGCAGCATGAAGCCGACGCCCAGAACGGCGCTGGAAGAGGTCCGGGAAGGGAGCGACTGGCTGGTCATGGAGGGCGATCCGCGCGGGTCATGCCTCGGAAACAGGCACGACCAGCGCGTATACCGACCCCAACGCCGATCCAAGCGAAATTGGCGCCCAGGCACGACCTGACTTTCGTAACCGGCCATCTTATCCCGCCACTCCCTCAGGCAGGAGCTGAGAGTCTGTTCGGAAATTCGGCGGCGGAGGCCCGGCGAGGGATTTTTGGGTGTCGCGAGGCGCCAACCGCAGTCGATGCGCTGGCGCATCGGCAAGGATTGGCAACGGTCCATGCGGACGGGCGAAACATCTGCCGCGCCCGCGCGGCTCTGATGCGTTTGCGCAGCACTGCCGCGCTTGCGCGGCATGTCTCGCCCTGGGGTGACGGCGAAAAAGAACCGTCGGACCGGCCCGACCGAGTTTCCAAACAGGCTCTAAGCTCAGCCCGGCGCACCGGTTCGAAAGGCCCGGCTGAGAAAGCGCGAGCCGGCATGGCCGAAACGCCAGGGCTGCTCGACACCCTTGGTGATGCCGATGCGCGGGCCGGCTGAAAGCACGAAGGGCCCGCTTGGCGCTGTCATCGAGAACGGGGCGGCGAGGAGATCGGCGCCATCGTGGGAGCGATCCACGCCCAGCGCCTCGGCCAGTCGCCCGGGGCCGGCGCAGAGCAGCCTTGGGGCGGCGGTTCGCCGTCGCGCCGCCATCACCTCCAGCCCGGCATTGGGCTCCAGCGCGCGGATCAGAACCGCGCTGCCGGGCTCGCCCGCGTCGCAGACGATGTTGAGGCACCAGTGGATGCCGTAGGAGCGATAGACGTAGGCGCGCCCCACTGCGCCGAACATGGCGCGGTTGCGCTCCGTCGCCCCGCGAAAGCTGTGCGAGGCCGGATCGTCCCGCCGATAGGCTTCGGTCTCCACGATGAGGCCGCCGACGCCGTCGAGATAAAGCCCCGCCCCGATCAGCCGCTGCGCCAGCGTCACCGCGTCGAGCCCGAACCAGTCGGCCGGAAAGGGGGAAGCGGAGCCAAGAGGTGGGATCATGAAGCAACCGGGAGAATACGGGAGGGAGGGTTCGAGCGGGAACGGCGCGGGCGCCCTTCCCTTCTCGCCGGCTTTCGTCTCCCGATTCAACCCGTTTCCCGCGCCGAGGGAGAGGGCAGCTCTTGACAGAGGCCGTTCGCCCTTCGTATATCGCGCCCATGCTCGCTACGCCGCAAGGCGACGGGCTCTTTCGAGTTTGGACTAGCGCCGCTCGAAAGTCGGTGGCCTCGAAGCCGCCCGTTTTGGAATGGCAGTGTAGCTCAGCCGGTTAGAGCGTCGGATTCATAACCCGAAGGTCGGTGGTTCAAGTCCACCCACCGCCACCACCAAACCTTCTCCGACATCCTCTCTCGCTTGCCTTATCCTCGCGCCGGATCGCCGTTGCGAAAGCCGTTCGGCCTCTGGCCTTATCGGCTAGCGGCGGTCATTAGAGACACATCCGACTCGGCGTGTCCTTTGCCGCATCGGGCGTGACGAGAAGCGCATGGGGACCTTGACGATGACAATGCGAATCGCCGTGATCGGCTGTGGGCAATGGGGACAGAACCATGTCCGCACCCTGAAGGAGATCGGCGCGCTGGCCGCGATTTCGGACGGGAACGCCGAGCGCGCCGCTGGCCTGTCGCAGCGGTTCGAGATCCCCGCTCGCTCCGTGGAGGAAGTTCTGGCCGACCCCGCGATCCACGGCGTCGTCCTCGCCTTGCCGCCCCGCCTTCATGGGCCGACCGCCCGCGCCGCTTTCCGCGCCGGCAAGGATGTCCTGATCGAGAAGCCGATCGCGCTGGATCTTGCCGACGCCGAGGAGACGGCCCGCGTCGCCAAGGCGGAGAACCGGCTCCTGATGGTCGGCCACGTCCTGCGCTTCCACCCCGTGTTCGAGGCGCTCGACGCCCTCGTGCGCGAGGGACGGATCGGCGACGTCAGGCACATCGTCTCGACGCGGATGGGGCTCGGGCGCTTCCTCGGCATGGATGCCGTCTGGGACCTTGCACCGCACGATCTTTCGCTGGTGCTTCACATGGCGGGCTCGCCGCCCGAAACGGTGGAAACGCTGCGGCGCACGGTGCTGAGCGACGAGACCGACGCGGCCGATATCGGCCTGCGCTTCGCCAACGGTCTTACCGGAGAGATCCACGTTTCGCGCATCTCGCCCTATCGCGACCGGCGCTTTTCGGTAATCGGCACCAAGGGCATGATTACCTTCGACGATCTCGCGCCCGAGGGGCAGAAGCTCGCGCTCTATGCGCACGAGGTCTGGCGCGAGGGCGCGCATTTCGGCTTCCGCTCGGCCGACGCGGACTACCAGCCGACCGAGCCGGGCCTGCCGCTGGACCGGGAACTGCGCCACTTCCTCCACTGCATCGAGACACGTGCCGAGCCCCGCACCGGGGCGGCGGAAGCGGTGGAAACGGTGCGTCTTCTCAATCTCGCCTCGCCCCGCGCCGCCTGAAAGCGGCCGAGAGGATCAGGCCGCGCGCACGGCCGCCGAGACCGGCTCGGTGCGCGCGATGACCCCGCCGCCCAGCACCTGCGCCCCGGCGCCCTCGCCGGCATAGAAGACGCAGGCCTGCCCGGGCGACACGCCCTCCTCGCCCATGGCGAGTTCCACCAGCATCCGGTCCCCTTCGGCGACGAGCCGCGCGGGCGCTGGCGGGCGGGTGGAGCGGATCTTGACGAAGAGCGGCGTCTCGGCCGCCGCCGCCTGTTCGAACCCCTCGGCTCCCAGCCAGTTCACCTCGCGCAGGGCCAGCCGGCGCGTCGCCAGCGCCTCGCGCGGGCCGACGGTCACAGTGCGGCTGCGCGCGTCGATGCCGACGACATAGAGCGGCTCCGCCGAGGATATGCCCAGGCCGCGCCGCTGGCCGATCGTGAAGTTCACGATGCCGGAATGCTGGCCGAGATGGCGCCCGTCGACATGAACGAGATTGCCCGGCGCGCCGGCATCCGGCTTCAGCTTGGCGATGACGTCGCTGTAGCGCCCGTTGGCGACGAAGCAGATGTCCTGGCTGTCGGGCTTGGACGCGACGCCGAGTCCGAAGCGCGCGGCGATCTCGCGCGTTTCGGGCTTGGTGAGCCGGCCCAGCGGAAAGCGCAGGAAGTCGATCTGCGCCTGCGTGGTGGCATAGAGGAAATAGCTCTGGTCGCGGTCGAGATCGGCGGGGCGGTAGAGGCTGCGGCCGGCGCCGTTCGGACGCGACTCGATGTAGTGGCCGGTCGCCAGCGCGTCGGCGCCCAGATCCTGAGCAGTGGCCAGGAGATCGCGGAACTTGACCGTCTGATTGCAGGCGACGCAGGGAATTGGCGTCTCGCCTGCCAGATAGCTTTCCGCGAAGGGATTGATGACCGACTGGCGGAACTTGTCCTCGTAGTCGAGCACGTAGTGGGGAATGCCGAGAATCTCGGCCGTGCGGCGCGCGTCGGCGATGTCCTGCCCCGCGCAGCAGGCGCCGGCGCGCTTGGGCGTCGCGCCGCCGTCATAAAGCTGCAAGGTGATTCCCACGACGTCGTAGCCTTGCTCGCTCAGAAGCGCGGCGGTGACGGACGAATCGACGCCGCCGGACATGGCGACGACGACGCGCGTCTCGGCGGGCGCCTTCGGAAGATCGAGACTGTTCAACATGGCGAAGACTCTGCGATAGCCCCGGCGAGGCGGCCGGTCAAAGCGCGTATGTAAGCCCTATGGACCGTCCTGCCAACCGTATGATGCTGCATGGCTTTTCGCCTCGCTCTGCCATCGCGCCGCCGCGCTTTGTGGCACGGCGGAGTTGAAACAACCTCTTATCAAAGTCTTTCAAGGGGTTTAGCGGATTTTTTAGAAGCTTAGGGCTAACTTCGATTCAGCGATTAGGTCTTTGCGTGAGTGTAGAGAGTTCAATGACCGATCAGGTTAGACCAAGAGTAAAATACGTTATCGGTCCGGACGGTAGCCCGCTGACGATCGCCGATCTTCCCCCGTCCAACACGCGGCGCTGGGTCATTCGTCGCAAGGCGGAAGTCGTGGCGGCGGTTCGGGGCGGCCTTCTCAGCCTCGACGAAGCTTGCTCGCGTTATACGCTGACCGTGGAAGAGTTCCTGTCCTGGCAGGTCTCGATCGACAGTCACGGCCTGGCAGGCCTGCGCACGACGCAGATCCAGGAATACCGAAAGAAGGCCGATCTTCACTAGAAGATTGCGTCATTCGGAATCGAGAACGACCGCATCGAGGGACTGGCGAAAGCCGGTCCTTTTTGTGTGCGCCCTTCCCTCTCAGCCTTTGCGCGGAGCCGCGAGCGATTCGCGACGCCGCCCTGGCGCGGGCGCTGGCTTCGATTCGTTCTAGGATCGAAGCCTTGCTTCAGCCTTGAATCGCGTATCGCGAGCCCCGAATCGCAAAAGGCCCGTGCGCCTACGCGCCGGGCCTTTTTGGGTGTTGATTCGTCCGGGCCGCCGCGTGCGGGCCCGAGGGTCGCCGTCAGGCGACGGCGGGGCGCCGGTCGTCCACCGATTCGCGCTGTTCCAGCTTCTCGGCATTGGCGAACTCGGCTTCCGCTTCCTCCAGCGAGATGCGGGCGGCGTTCATCTGGATGCGCAGATCGCCCACGGAGTTCATCAGGTTGTCGCGCCGCGTGCGAGCCGCCTTGGCGAAGGTGGGATAGGCGAAATGGGTCACATCCGTGATCCCCGCCTTCTTCTCCTCGTTCGCGATCTGGGCGTCCAATTCGGACGCCATGCGCTCGAACTCGTTCAGCATGAGCTGAAGCTGCTCGACCTGACGCCGCTTTTCCGTCACCTTGAAACGACTGAGTCGCATGAGGTTCTCACGTTTCGGCTTCACGGTTCACTCTCCTGTTCCCTAGGACCTCTCGACATGAAGCCCCGTGCCGCGTCGCGAGAGGGGGTTTCGGGCAAGCCTCGCTGGCTAGCTTTAACCACCTGTTTACGCGCGCCGTTAATCATATGCGGCGAGGATTTAAGGCTCAGTAAATCGAACGGTTCAAACGCTTCCCTTCTTGCATGCCCGTGTTGTCGCACTGTGACCTCAGGGCAACTCCCGCCGAACTTAAGCTTCCATCACTACAACAGTTCGAACTAGGACCAGGAATTGAAGCGATTGTTAACCATTCAGTGCCAAGCTTCGATCCATCAGGGCACGAACTCCAACCTTGTCGGTTTCAAGGCGATCGACTGGGCTGACGCAGAGGAATAGATGATGCGCGTTCTTTTGATCGAGGATGACAGCGCCGTCGCGCAAAGCATCGAACTCATGCTGAAGTCCGAAAGCTTCAACGTGTACACGACCGATCTGGGCGAAGAAGGTGTCGACCTCGGCAAGCTGTATGATTACGACATCATCCTGCTTGACCTGAACCTTCCCGATATGTCGGGTTACGAAGTCTTGCGGACACTGCGTCTTGCGAAAGTGAAGACGCCGATCCTCATCCTCTCCGGCATGGCCGGAATCGAGGACAAGGTTCGCGGCTTGGGCTTCGGCGCGGACGACTACATGACCAAGCCCTTCCACAAGGACGAGCTGGTGGCGCGTATTCACGCCATCGTGCGTCGCTCGAAGGGCCATGCCCAGTCGGTGATCGTGACCGGCGATCTGACCGTCAATCTCGACGCCAAGACGGTCGAGGTTAACGGGCAGCGCGTGCACCTCACGGGCAAGGAATATGCGATGCTGGAGCTTCTCTCGCTTCGCAAGGGCACCACGCTCACCAAGGAAATGTTCCTCAACCATCTTTATGGGGGCATGGACGAGCCGGAGCTGAAGATTATCGACGTCTTCATCTGCAAGCTGCGCAAGAAGCTGGCGACGGCGACCGACGGCAAGAACTACATCGAGACCGTCTGGGGTCGCGGCTACGTCCTGCGCGAGCCGGAAGCCGACACCCGCGCCGCCTGATCGAAGGCGACCGACACCGAACAAGCCCGTGCGCCGGACCTCCGGCCGCGGGCTTCTTCATGCCCGCAGATCAGACGATCGAAGGCGGCCGCAGGCGCTCGACCGCTCCACATGACAGCTCGGATGCGTCTGAGGAAAAGCGGGAGTGACCGCGACCCTCCCTCCCCTTCAGGCGGCGACGAGGAACGGCTCGACCCAGGCCGAAAGGCTGGCGCGGTCGAAGGGGCGGAACAGGAAGCCCGAGGCGCCGGCTCGCTTGGAGCGGGTCATCAGGCCCAGATTGGCTTCCACGAGGGACACGAGAATGGGTGCCGAGCCCACCGGGCCCGCCCGCAGCGTGCGCAAGGCCACGTCCACCGGCGTGTCCGGCATAGTCGCGGACAGGAGAACCAGGTCGAACCGGGTCTTCTTCATGCCCAGGATGGCCTCGGCCTCCCGCAGGCCGGACACGGCGACCGTCTCGATATCGAGGCCGGACAGAATCCGGTTGGCGACCTTCTGGACGATGTTGTTCTCGTCGATAACGAGGCAGGACGGCATGGCGCGAGGCTCCGGGCGGCGGTCATAAGCCAGACCCTACGCGCGGCGCCTTTTCGTTCGGTTGCCAAACGCGGCGAAGGAAGCGTTACCCCCTCCCCGCACTTTTGAGCGATCAGTCCCGCTCGACGGTGAGGATCGCGGTCTCGTCTTCCAGCGCGAGCGTGACCTTGGCCCCGCATTCCTGCGCCAGGAGCAGCGTGTAGTATTGCTGGACGCCATGCGCGTCGATCGGCTCGGCCAGGGTCTCGCCGGCCAGCAGCGCCCGAAAGGTCGCGGGAACGCGCAGCGGCTTGCCGCTCGCGGTCACGGTGATGCGAAGGCGCGGCTCCAGCTCCTCCACCTTCACCTCGACGCGCTTGCCGCGCGGCACGGAGGCATTGGCGATCAGAACGAGATTGAGAACCAGCTTGGCGATGTTCTTGGGTACATAGGCCCGCTGCCCGTCCCAGCTGAGTTCCGCCTTCTCGAAGGACATGAAGCCTTCGGCCACGGTTTTGGCATCGCCCATGTCGATCTGTGCGACGGTGGAGCCGGACGAGCCGTAGGCGATGCGGGCGAACTGGAGCTTGGCCACCGCGCTCTGCGTGGAACGCCGCACCAGGGCCATGGCCTCCGGATCGTTCGGCATTTCGTCGAGAAGCTCGAGACCGGCCTGCACCGCCCCCACAGGCGAGATGATGTCGTGGCACAGACGGCTGGCGAGAAGAGCGGCCAGATCCGGCGCGGACAAGTCGGGCAGGGTCGTCATCGAGGCTCCGTTCGTCCTGGTCGTTAAAATTGTCTGACTGCGCGCCTAACATGGACATCGCCGCCCCGCGAGGCCGGATCGCGCCCGGCGCCGATTTCGCGGGCGCGCGTGCGGTAAGAGCAACAGAATTCACGCCTCGCGCCGCGCCGCTTGGGCGGGGGAAACCGGGCCACCCGGCCAGCGTCGGCCGATCTCGCGGTTTTTGTTTCGCATCTTAGGATTTCGTCAACCATGGCGGACCTAGGCTTCGATTTCAAAAGCGCAGCCGCGCGCGCCCGCTCGTTCCCAAGGATACGATCCATGCAGCGCCTCCTTCGGCAGATCCGCCCCCTGTCGCTCGCCCTTCTCACGCTCGGAGCCGTTCTGGCGCCGCCGGCTCTCGCGCCCGCGAGCGCGCAGCAGCAGCAGTCCGGCGGCTACTCGATGCAGGAGATCGTGACCGAAGGGCACCGCTTCTTCGGCGCAACCTCGGGCGGCATCGCCACCGCTGTGGAGCGCGCCTTCCAGCAGCGCGGCCTGCCGAACGGATACATCCTAGGCGAAGAAGGCTCGGGCGCCTTTATCGGCGGCTTGCGCTTCGGCGAGGGCACGCTCTTCACCAAGAACGCCGGCGAGCACAAGGTCTATTGGCAGGGCCCCTCCGTTGGGCTTGACGCGGGTGGCGACGGCGCGCGCACCATGATGCTGGTCTACGACCTGCCCGCCGTGAGTGGCCTCTACGGCCGGTACGCCGGCGTGTCGGGTAGCGCCTATCTCGTGGGCGGCGTCGGCATGACCTTCCTTCAGCGCGACTCCGTCACGATCGTGCCGATCCGCACCGGCGTCGGCGCCCGGCTCGGCGTCAATATCGGCTATCTCAAGCTGACCCCCGCGCCGACCTGGAACCCGTTCTGACGCGGCGCTCGCGCGCCGCTACCCGAAGTCTGGATCGCGACCATATAGGCCGGAGACTGGGCGCGGCGCGCATCGAGGCTAGGCAGGTTGGCCGCCTCTGGCGTAGAAGCCGCGAGCCGGGTCCGGCCGCTTCGCGGCCGTCGGCATGGAGCGTCGGTCCCGTTCTCGCTGGGCCGCTTCCGCGCTTGGGAGCGCTGGGACTTTGATGATCGCGACGGCCCTTATCTTTCTTCTCGGCGCCCTCACCGCCACGTTGATCGCGCTTCTGTTCGTGCCGCTCGTCTGGCGGCGCGCGCAGCGCCTGGCCCGGCGCGCCTTCGATGCGACGATCCCCACCAGCGTCAACGAGATCCGCGCCGAGATGGACCTCGTGCGCGCCACCTCCGCCTTCTCGCTGCGGCGGGAAGAGCGCCGCAGCGCCGACCTGCGCGAGCAGGCAGCCCGCGAGCGCGGCGAGGCCGGGCGCGTGATCCTGGAAAACGGCCATCTCCTGGCGCGTCGCAAGGAGCTGGAAGAGACCTTGGCCGAGCGCGACCGGCGCATCGAGCAGATCGAGGAACGTCTCGGTGCCGTGGTGGCGGAACGGGACGAGCTGGTGCAGGCGCGCCAGGAGCTGCGCGGCCGGCTGCAGGCGCGAGCCGACGAACTCGAAGCGTTCACGCTGCGCCACCGGGCGCTGAAGGAGCGCGCCGAAGAGCAGCGCCAGCGCATCACGCTCGCCGACGGGCGGATCGCGCAGCTGGAAGACATGCTGCGATTGGCGCGCACCCCCGCGCCCAAGCCCGACGCCCGGGTGGCGGACACCGGCCGACCCAAGCCAGAAATCGCAATCACCCCCCCGCCCGTTCGCGCGGAGGGCACTGACCCGCGCCGGAGCGGCAACGAGCGCCTGCGCGCGGTGCTGAAAAGCCAGCCGGGAACGGGAGAGCCGGAGACGCCGGCTCCGGCGGACGGCAACGAGAATGCAGAAATCCGCGAGCGCATGAGCGACATCGCGGCAAGGGTCATCCAAAAGGAGATCGAGGCGGAAGGCGCGCAGTCGCCGCTGAGAGCCTTGATCGAAACGCCCGAGCCCCCGCGCCCGAACGGCGGACTTAGTCTCGCCCAGCGCGTGCGCGCCCTTTTGGCGGATGCGCCGACGCCGCCCGGCGACGGTCCGCAGACAGAGGCACCGACCGAAAGCGAGGCGGAGACGCCCGCGCCCGCCGCGCCGCCCATCCCCGCGAGCTCTGCCGAACGCCCTAGTCCGGGCGCAGCGAAAAGAAATGGTGGAGGGCGATCGCGGCCGAAGTCGCGACGTTGAGACTGTCGAGCCCGGGCGCCATGCCGATGCGTAGCGTCTGAACCTTCTCGAGAAGCGCGGGGTCGAGCCCTTCTCCTTCCGTCCCTAGGAACAGCGCGCGGGGCCGGTGTCCCGTCAGTGCGTGCAGCGCGATCTTGCCGGCGGGCGAGAGGAACAGGCAGTCGAAGCCGAGATGCGCCAAGCGCGAGTGGATGGCGGCTGGGGTCCCCATTCGCAGGAAGGGAACGGTCAGCACAGACCCGACCGAAACACGGATTGCCTTGCGATAAAGCGGATCGCAGGCCGCCCCGTCGAGCAGCACGGCGCCGACGCCGAACGCATCGGAATTGCGAAACAGAGCGCCCATATTGTCGTGGTTCGACAGGCCGCAAGCGACGAGAACGAGCCCGCCTTGATCCCTTATCTCGGTTAGCTGCCGATCCCATTCCGTTTCGCCGTCCGTCCCTTCCACCTTCTCGCCATAAGCGAGGACGCCGCGATGCACGGGAAAGCCGGCAATGGCGTCGAACACCTTTGCACCCGCGACATAGACCGGGACGTCCGGGCCGAAGGCGGCGAGCCGCGCTTCGAGCCCGGCCAGACGGTTTTCGAGGATCAGAAGCGAGCGGGCGCGGAAGGAGCGGGAACGGGCCAATTGGTCCAACACCACGCTGCCTTCCGCGATGAAGCCTTGGCGTCCGCGCAGATCCCGGTCGCGCACGTCGCGAAATGGTTCGATGCGCGGATCGGCCGGGTCGAGGATCACGATCGGATCGGTCATGAGGGCGCGTCCTGCGGAGTTGGAGACCGTTCATACCCTGGCGGCGGAAAGCCGGCGTGGAAGATTCTTGGTTCTGGCAAGGCGCCGACCTTCGAGGGGTGTGCTCCCGCGTCACTCCTAAAGCCGATGCGCCGGCTCGCCTTGTCCTGTATGGGAGGCGCCATGTCCACCGTCCCGACCCCAGCCGGCGAGACCGCGCTTTACCTGCCCGTCAAACGCTTTCTCGAAACGCTCGGCTTCGACGTGAAGGGCGAGATCGGTGCCTGCGATCTCCTGGCCCTGAAGGAGGGCAAGCCGGCCTTCGTGGTCGTGTGCGAACTCAAGTTGCAGTTCAACCTCGAACTCGTCCTGCAAGGCGTCGATCGCGCCCCGGCGGTGGACGAGGTCTGGCTCGCCGCGCGTCTCTCGGCGCGCGGCAAAGGCCGCGAGGGCGACCGGCGCTTTCGCGATCTGTGCCGTCGCCTCGGCTTCGGGCTGCTTGGCGTCGACGCCTCGGACGGGGTTCAGGTGCTCCTGTCGCCGGATTCGCCGAGCCCCCGCAAGAACCCCAAGCGCCGCTCGCAGCTCGTCTCCGAACACCGCCGTCGCGAGGGCGATCCGGCGGTGGGCGGTGGTTCGCGCCGCCCGATCATGACCGCCTATCGGCAGGAGGCGCTGCGCTGCGCCGCCGCGCTGGCCGCGGGCGCGAGTCGGCCGCGCGACCTGCGCCCCGCCTGCCCCCGCGCCTTGGCGATCCTGCGCCGCAATGTCTACGGCTGGTTCACCAATCCCGCGCGCGGCCTCTACGCGCTGACGCCCGCCGGCTTCGAGGCCCTGGAACGCTGGCCCCAGCCCAGCCCTGAGGCACGGAGCGAAGCCTCGGCCGAGGCGTTGAGCGAGCCATGATCTTCTTCACCGCCGACACGCATTTTGCCGATCCGCGCGTCCTGCGCCTGGACAAGCGCCCCTTCGCGACGCTGGCCGAGCACGACGCGGCCCTGACCGACGCCTGGAACGCGGCGGTGGGGCCGGAGGACGAGGTCTGGCATCTCGGGGATTTCGCGCGCGGCTCGCCGGCCCAGAAGACCGATCGTCTCGGCCAGCTCCATGGGCGAAAGCATCTGGTCGCCGGCAACAACGACGACGAGGCGACGCTTGCGCTGGAGGGCTGGAGCAGCGTTTCCCCCTACCGCGAGCTGAGGGTGGACGGCCGGGCACTGGTGCTGTGCCACTACGCCTTTCGCACCTGGAACGGCAGCGGCAAGGGCGCGCTCGACCTGCACGGCCATTCGCATGGCCGGCTGACGCCGATCCCGGGTCAGTACGATGTGGGGGTAGACGTGTTTCGTTTTCGGCCCGTCACGCTGGCCGACATTCTGGTCTCGAGGCGGCGGCGCAAAAGCGCCGAGGCGACGAGCTCAGAGACCCGCCTTTAGCGAGACCTCTCGCAGTGCCCGGACGATCGAAGCCGGAGGATAGGGCTTGGAAAAGAAGAGCCCGTGTTCCGGCAGGTCTTCCTTCGTCACCTTGATATGGCCGGAGGCGACGAAGATCGACACCGGCGGCCAGCGATCCCGCACCGCGCGGGCAAGCTTCAGCCCGTCCATCGAGCCCGGCATGTCGACATCGGTGAACAGCACGCGAATGTCGGGATGATTTTCCAGAAGGCGGATCGCCTCGTCCGCGTTCGACGCCGCATAGGCCTTGAACCCGGCGTCCTCGATCAGGTCCACCGCGTCCCATAGAAGAAGCGGCTCGTCTTCGACCACGAGAACGGCAAACTGGCTGGGATCGAAACACTGGGCCATGGTGGATGAATGTACGGACGCGGTTCTGGTTCAGATGGCGGGGAAGACAACGAGATTCGTGGTTAAGTTAGCGGCTTGGCGCTCGAAGGCTCCATGCGGCCTCCTTCCTAATCGTACTTTGGCCTGGAAACAATCGACCACCAGAGGATCGCGCAGGTCGGCGCAAGCCACCCGTTTCCCGCTCATGCCGAAGGCCGCGTCAGGAGATAGGTCGCGACGCAAAGCAGGATGATGCCGACCCCCAGCAGAACAAGATCAGGCGCTCCGCTATAAACGAGAAGCGCGAAGCTCGCGGACATGGACAGGACGGCCAGCGCCTTGGCCCGGCGCGGCACGGCCCGTCGCTCGCGCCAATTGACTAGGATCGGCCCGAATCGTGGATCGCGCTCCACGCGCGCCGCCCATTCCGGTGAACCGCGCCCGAAGGCCCAGACGGCAAGGAGCACGAAGGGCGTTGCCGGCAGGCCCGGCAGAACCACGCCGGCGATCGCAAGAGCGAGGAACAGAAAGCCCAAGGCTCGATACACCGCTCGCGCTGCGCGGCCGGGTGGCGGACGCCGCGTCGGGTCGGATGTCTCGAACCGGTCCGCGCCCTCGCCTCGCCCATCAAGCAGGACTGCCTCCCGCGCCATCCCCGCGCCCCTCCCGGCCAACGTGGTTCGCTCCGTAAGACGCAGGCTGCTTGGTTTTGAAAAGGGGCCGGCGAACATGGGCGTCGTCACGTTTCAGGCGGTCGAACATAGGGCAAAGACGCGCATCGCCCCCGTCTCGTTCCCAAGCGCATTTCGCAACCTCCGCCTCACCGCGACTTTTGGTCCCCCGCAACTTTCCGTGCCCCGTCTAAAAAGGAACGAGCCGGATGCCCAAATAGGGGGAGACGGCGCCTCGTGGCGGCGTTAACTTGTGATTCGCAGCGCCGTCCTCGCATCCGGACGGGCATTCGAAAAAGGACGCCGACATGGAGCTGATCCTTCTCGCCACCGCCACCGCGCTTCTCGGTGTGTCGGCCCTTGCGCATGCGGCGCGGCCCAAAGCCGTTCCCGTGAAGGTGGCTGCCAAGACGCACCAACGCTAAGACGCGGGCTCGCTGGAAACGCCGACCTCGGTCGGCTTCCTGCGTTCTGCTGTGATCCTCGGATCAGGCGGCACCGGCCGCCCGATCCGCTTCATCTCCACAGCGCCAAGTCCGACCGGCCGGGGCTTAGCACGTTGTGGTCCCCCGGCATGACGGCTGGCCGAATATCCCGCTCATCACGCGTCACCCTCACGCACGATTGGAAAATCGCGCAGAGCCATAGGGCGATGGGTATCGTCAACGCGAAAAAAGCGCGACTAAGACCGCGCTACATATCACATCAATTGTCAAGAAAACGACTGGTACGCCCAAGGGGAATCGAACCCCTGTTTGCGCCGTGAGAGGGCGCCGTCCTAACCGCTAGACGATGGGCGCGAACCAGTGATTGGGTGTATAGCCGCGCCGATCGGGGCTTGCAAGCGCTTTTATGGAGCGGATGGAATTTTCTCGTTTTGGCTGAAAACCAGCGGATAACGCGAAACGATGCGGCCGGAAGGACGGTCCACGAGCAGGATTTCCTCCGAATCGCCGATTGCGACCCGAAGCAGAATGGCGCCCTCGCCAAGGCTGGTTTCCAGAACGCGCGCGCCGGCCGGCAGTGTGATCGGCGCGCCGCCGTCGGCGATGGTGGAAACGGCCGGCCCGGCGCTGCGATAGACAACAGCGCTCAGAACCGCGATAAGGCCGACGAAAAGCACGGCGATCGACAGCGCCAGAAGCCGCACCATCTTGCGCCGGATCTTCTCGAAGGCCGGGTCCAGGGGGGGCTGCGCACCCGTCTCGTCGGTCATGTCGGTCCTGTTCGGAAAATTGGAGGTTCCCATTCCGGCTGTTGGTACAAGCGGATCGGAAGCGGGCGCAAGCCGCTTCCTCGTGTCCGAGGATGATGCCGGCAAGCGGCTCGACCAGTTTCTGACGCAGGCGCTGGAGGGCGATCTGTCGCGCTCGCGCATCCAGTCCCTGATCGAGGCGGGTCAAGTTCAGGTCGACGACGTCGCAGCCCTTTCCCCCAAGCGCAAGATGCAGCCGGGAGAAGCGGTGTCGATCGAGATGCCGGAGCCCGAGGCGCCCGATCCCGAGCCCGAGAACATCCCGCTCACCATTCTCTACGAGGATGCCGACCTCGTGGTTCTCGACAAACCGGCCGGCCTCGTCGTTCATCCCGGCCCTGGCAATTGGACGGGCACGCTGGTTCACGCGCTGCTCTTCCACTGCGGCGACACGCTGTCGGGCATCGGCGGCGTGCGCCGACCCGGCATAGTCCACCGGCTGGACAAGGACACGAGCGGCGTCATGGTGGTCGCCAAGAACGATCTGGCCCATCGCTCGCTCGCCGCGCAGTTCGCCGCCCATGGCGCGGACGGGCGCATGGAGCGCGCCTATCAGGCCGTGGTCTGGGGCATTCCCTCCCGCCCGATCGGCACGGTCGACGCCGCGCTCGGCCGTTCCAACTCCGACCGCACCAAGCGCACCGTGGTGCCGGCGGGCCGCGCCGACGCGCGCCATGCCATCACCCATTTCGAGGTGCTGGAGCGTTACGGCGAAGGCAATACCTCAGCCTCGCTGGTCGCCTGCGTGTTGGAAACGGGGCGCACGCATCAGATCCGCGTCCACATGGCCCATATCGGCCATCCGTTGATCGGCGACGAAACCTACGGCGCGCATTTCAAGACCAAGGCCAAGAAGCTGGGCTCGGCCGCCGAACTGGTCGCCGCCTTCCCGCGCCAGGCGCTTCACGCCTTCCGGCTCGTCTTCGAGCATCCGACGACGGGCGAGAGCATGGAGTTCGAAACCGAACTTCCCGACGATCTGGAGGAACTTGTCGAAGCGTTTCGGCATTTCACCCCCGACAGCTGATCGAGGCCGGCAAAGCGCCGACCTGGACGGACAGCGGATCGCCGCGAACTCGAACCGACCCGCTCCGCTCCGAGCGTCAACGCCAGGTGAACGATTTGTAATCGTCTTCGCCGCGAATTGGCCGTGCAATGCGGCTATCGCATCACCATATCGGGTTGGAGCGAGCTGCGCCTTTCGGGCAGTTCGGCAGGCGATCGGCTCGGGTCCGAGCGTTCGTCTCTGAGAAGGAGGGTTCCCATATGGCGAGAGCCAATCTTCCGAGCATTGCGTCGGGCGAAGGCGGTCTGGCGCGCTACCTCGACGAGATTCGTCGGTTTCCCATGCTGGAGCCGCAAGAAGAATACATGCTGGCCAAGCGTTACGCCGAACACGACGATCGTGGCGCGGCACATCGGTTGGTAACGAGCCATCTGCGCCTCGTGGCGAAGATCGCGATGGGCTATCGCGGCTATGGCCTGCCGATCGGCGAAGTCGTATCCGAAGGCAATGTTGGCCTGATGCAGGCGGTAAAGCGCTTCGATCCCGATCGCGGCTTCCGTCTGGCGACCTATGCGATGTGGTGGATCAAGGCCTCGATCCAGGAATACATCCTGCGGTCCTGGAGCCTCGTAAAGATGGGCACCACGGCCAACCAGAAGCGCCTGTTCTTCAACCTGCGCAAGATGAAGAGCCGCATCCAGGCCCTGGACGAAGGCGATCTGCGCCCCGATCAGGTGCACCAGATCGCCACACAGCTCGGCGTCAGCGAGGAGGAGGTCGTTTCGATGAACCGCCGCCTCTCCGGCGACGCCTCGCTCAACGCGCCCATCCGCGCGACCGAGGGCGAAAGCGGTGAGTGGCAGGATTGGCTGGTGGACCAGTCGGAGAACCAAGAAGACGTCTTGGTCGAGCAGGACGAGATGAATCAGCGGCGCGGCATGCTGCGCTCGGCCATGAACGTCCTGAACGACCGCGAGCGCCGCATCTTCGAGGCGCGGCGTCTGGCCGAGGACCCGATCACGCTGGAAGCTCTGTCCGGTGAGTTCGATATCAGTCGCGAGCGCGTGCGCCAGATCGAGGTGCGCGCCTTCGAGAAGGTGCAGAAGGCTGTGAAGGATACGGCCGAGGCCGCTCGGCGCCAGCTGCGCGTGGTGGCGGAAGCCACCGCCTGATCGCATCGCGCCATACTGATCCCAAGCCTCCGGCTCGCGCCGGGGGCTTTTTTATTGGGCTCCTCGGCTCCTCAATCGACCTTCCAGCGCTTGCGATCCGGGGACCGATCCCCGACATTCCGCTCGCGACATGCGGAGTTTTCCAATGCCTGATACCGGACGCGCCCCGGCGCGATCCAGCGCCACCGCCGCTCTCTTCTCCGGAGAAAGCGACCGCCCCAAGCCCCTCGACGTTCTGAAGACCGTGTTCGGCCACGCGAGCTTTCGGGGCCAGCAGGAAGCCGTGGTCGAGCAGATCGTCGCGGGCGGCGATGCGCTGGTTCTGTTTCCGACGGGCGCCGGCAAGTCGCTCTGCTATCAGGTTCCCGCGCTCTGCCGGCGCGGCACCGGCATCGTCGTCTCGCCTCTGATCGCGCTGATGCGCGATCAGGTGGAGGCGCTGCGCCAGGTCGGCGTGCGCGCGGCATCGCTGAACTCGGCCATGAGCGAGGACGAGCGAAGCGATGTCTGGCGCGAACTGACGGCGGGGCGGATCGATCTTCTCTATGTCACGCCGGAGCGGCTGACGTCGGAAGGGTTCCGCCGCAGCCTCGCCCGGCTCGACATCGCCCTTTTCGCCATCGACGAAGCACACTGCGTCAGCCAGTGGGGCCACGACTTCCGGCCGGAATACCGCGAGTTGGCGAGCTTGGCCGACGAGTTCCCCAACGTGCCGCGCGTCGCGCTCACGGCAACGGCGGACGCGGCAACGCGGGCCGACATCGCAGAGCGGCTGCGCCTGGAAGAAGCACCGGTCTTCGCCACGTCCTTCGACCGGCCGAACATCCGATACGCCATCGTCGAGCGCGACAACGCCCGCAAGCAGCTTCTCCAGTTCCTTCAGGGGCACAAGGGAAACAGTGGCATCGTCTATTGCCTGTCCCGCCGCAAGGTGGAGGAGACGGCGGAATGGCTGAACGCGCAGGGCATCTATGCCCTGCCCTACCATGCCGGCATGGATTCAGGGGTCAAGGCCAAGAATCAGGACGCTTTCCTGCGCGAGGAGAATCTCTGCCTCGTGGCGACGGTCGCCTTCGGCATGGGCATCGATAAGCCCGACGTGCGCTTCGTCGCCCATCTCGACCTGCCCTCCTCCGTCGAGGCCTATTACCAGGAGACCGGCCGCGCCGGACGCGACGGCCAGCCGGCCGAGGCCTGGATGGCTTACGGGTTGCAGGACGTGGTGCAACGACGCCGGATGATCGACGAGGGCGGGTCGGAAGACGCGATCAAGCGCGTCGAGCGCGGCAAGCTCGACGCCCTTCTCGGCATCTGCGAGACGCCGGACTGCCGGCGCGCCGCGATCCTGCGCCATTTCGGCGAGAGCTATGACGGGCGCTGCGGCAATTGCGACACCTGCCTTTCGCCGGTCGAGACCTGGGACGGGACCGACGCGGCCGTGAAGCTCATGGCGGCGGTTTATCGCACCGGCGAGCGCTTCGGCCTCGCCTATGTCATCGACGTGCTCACCGGCAAAGCCAACGACAAGGTGCGCCAGAACGGGCACGATACGATCGCCGTTTTCGGCCAGGGGCGCGATCTCGAAGCCAGGGCGTGGAACTCGGTGGCGCGCCAGTTGACCGCCGCGAGCCTGCTTCTGGTGGATCATCAATCCTTCGGCGCGCTCTATCTCGGCGAGGGCGCGCGCGCCGTGTTCAAGGGCGAGCGGCGCGTCGTTCTGCGCAAGGACCGCACCCGCAAGGCGACCGAGTTCCGCCGCTCCGCGCCGGTCACGGAGGGGCTAAGCCAGGAAAGCGCCTTCCTGTTCGAGGCGCTGCGCAAACTGCGCTCGCGCCTGTCACGCGAGCAGAGCCTGCCGGCCTACATGGTGTTTTCCGACGCGACCCTGCGCGCCATGGCCGAGCTTCGGCCGGGCACGCTGCGCCTGATGGGAAAGGTGCCGGGCGTCGGCGCCGCCAAGCTGGAGCGCTACGGCGAGATGTTCCTTGCTACCCTGCGCGAGGCGCAGGAGGAAATGCCTTAGACTGTTTGAAACCCGGATGGATCTGTCCGTCGGAGCTTTTCGGTGCCTTCGCGTGGACCACTTGCAATCCTCGCCAACGCCTCCCTCGCATCACGGAAATTCAGCGCTTCGCGAACAGATGAAAGATCACTCGGTGGTCGCCACCGCCGGGTTGTCGAAAAATCTCTCACGCCTAATGCCCAGCACGAAAAAGCCCGCCGATCGGCGGGCTTTTCTCTATGCGAGGATTTGCAGTCCTCAGGTCTTGGCGGCCCAGGCGTCCAGCGCTTCCTTGAAAACGCGGCTGCCCGGAATGCCCTTCTCGACCGACATGAGCGCACGCTGGCCGCTCGTGTAGGCCAGCGGAATGTCGATCCATTCCTCGCGGCCGAGCAGCGACAGGTTGGTGCGCATGGCCTGTTCGAGGTCGTTCAGCGCGATAATGAAGAACCCGTCCGAGATCTTGCCGGAAATGCCGATCAGGGGCTCGCCGCGCGCCTGCTCCGTTGGCTTCAGCGCAAGACGCTGGACATTCTCGATCCCGCCGCCCGGCGCGCCGTTGGGCGTGTCGAACATGATCTCGATCACGTGGCTGGCCGGCAGCGTCTCGTCGGCGTTGCGACGGATCGTCATCGTCATCTTCATGCCGGTAGACGGGATTTCCGCCACGCCCCGGATCGCGGGCTCGGGCGGCTGCCCCTCGGCGGGCGCTTCGCGCACCACGCTCCAGACCACGTTGCCGTCTTGCTGCGTGCCTTCGCGATCGGCCGAGCGCTCCTCGTAGAAGACCGCACGCTGTCCGACCGCGATCGGCGCCTGCGCCGGAGGCGTGGCCGCGGCTGGGGGCGTGGTGGCCTCCGGCGTGGCGGGCGTGGTGGCGGCAGGCGTGTCACGAGACTGGGCGGGCGCCGGGTTCACTTCGGCGGCGACGACATTGGTGCCCTCTTCGAAGGCGTTGCCGGCATTGACGCCGGGTCCTTCGTCCACTTCGCTGCCGTCCGCCTGAAGGCGCTGCGTGAACTGGCGCGGACGAACGCCGCCGGCGGCCGGCGTCGCTGCGCCCGGCGCGGTGTCGGTCACCTGCCCCTGCGGCGCGGCGGCGGTCGCGGGCGTCTGGTCACTCGGCACGGCTGTCGGCGGCTCACCCTGATCGGTCGTGCCCGGCGAGGTGGTGGCGACCTGAGTCGAGCCGCCGCCCGTCACGAGCGAGCGGATGTCGTCGAGATAGAACCAGCCGGCCGCGCCCAGGGCGACGATCGCCACGGCCGCGACGCCGAGGCCGAGACGCGAGCGATCCTTGGATCGCGCGCGGCGCGCGGGATAACGCGGCGCGGCAAGATCCGGCTCGGGAATGCCGGCAAACGAGCCCGGGTTCGCCGGCTCGCGCGCGGACGTGCGCTGCGAGATCGTGGCGGGGCGAAGCTGGCGGTTGCCGATCGGATCGGTTGGCGCTTCGGCGGGACCGACCTCGCCGACACGCGGCGCGTCGTCGCCCGCCGCGCCCTGAGTGGCGGACGGCGCGGCACCCGGCGGCAGGGGCCGGCGCTCCGGCACGAAACCATGCTCCGGCGCGGTCACGGGTCCACGGCTCGGCACGGCGGGACGGTCCAGCGTGGGCTCGCCCGGACGCACCACGCCCCCCTGCTCGTTTGTGGAGACGCGCGGGAAAGCGGGCGTCGCGGGTGGGCGGGTGGTCGGCGTCGCGCGCGGAAAGGCGGGCTGCGGCGCGCGCTCGGTCTGGCCGGAGACAGCGGGCGCCTGCGGCTCGTCCAACCGCACGGGCGCGGACCAACCATCGCTCGGCTCGCTTGGCGCGGCGGACTCGCCAGGGACGGCCGGCGTCTGGCGCAGGAGCGAACGCGGCGAAACAGTACCGGGTTCGAAGGTGCGGGGCGGGATCGGCGGAGGCGGCGTCCAGGCGTCCGGCTCGGGGAGTTGCGCCGGGGGCGGTGCAGGGCGGGCGGCCTCTCGCGGCGGCTCGGCGGGCGCAGCCTCTTCGATCTGGCTCGGTGCGAACGTGTCCGGCTCAGCCTGAACGGGTTCGGGCTCGGCGGGTTCGGGCGGCGGCGCGTAATGCGCCTCGGTCTCGCGGATCGCGTCTTCCAGCACGCGGTAGCGCGCCTCGACGACATGGTCGTCCAAAGGCGGATTGGCGGCCTCGATCTGCCGCGTGATCGCCGCCCGCGCCTTTTCGTAGACCTTCGCGCGCAGTTGCGGCGAGGCATTGGGCAATCCGTCGATCGTCTTACGGAGAACGGCGGTCAGGTTCGCCATGGATGGCTGCACTCGCTAAGCTATATGGCTCCGCGTCGCGCGAACCATCGAGGGAAACGTCGCGGATCGGGAGCCGATCCGCCCCCGAATGCCGGGCCATGGCCCACACTCTCGCGCCCCGAAGCGGCCGGCCTCGGTCGATGCTCCGCAGGGGAGCCGACCGAGGGAACCGCCGGGGCGCCGTGCCCGACTGCTTCACCCGAACCGTCAGACGGCGCGGAGACCTTGAATCAACCCTTCCTTAATCCTGAAACGGATCGCGGACAAGGATCGTGTCGTCGCGTTCGGGCGAGGTCGAAAGAAGCGTGACGGGCGCGCCGACCAGCTCCTCGATCTGGCGCACATACTTCACCGCTTGCGCGGGAAGATCGCCCCAGGAACGGGCGCCAGCCGTGGTGCCCTTCCAGCCTTCGAAGCTCTCGTAGATCGGCACGACGCGGCGTTGCGCGCCGAGGCTTGCCGGGAAATAGTCGATCCGCTCGCCATCCAGCTCGTAGCCGACGCAGATGCGGATTTCGTCCATTCCGTCGAGCACGTCGAGCTTGGTGAGCGCTAAGCCATGAATGCCGTTGATGGCCACGGCCTGGCGCACGAGCACCGCGTCGAACCAGCCGCAGCGCCGCTTGCGCCCGGTCACCGTGCCGAACTCGTGACCCTTGGTGCCCAGGAACTCGCCGACTTCGTTGTCCTGCTCGGTCGGGAACGGGCCTTCGCCGACGCGCGTCGTATAGGCCTTGGTGATGCCAAGCACGAAACCGGCCGCCGAGGGGCCGAGGCCCGAACCCGCCGCCGCCTGACCCGCCACCGTGTTGGACGAGGTGACATAGGGATAGGTGCCGTGGTCGATGTCGAGCAGCGTGCCCTGCGCGCCTTCGAACAGGATGCGGTCGCCCGCCTTGCGGCGTTCGTCCAGAAGGCGCCAGACCCGGTCGATATAGGGCGTGATCTCGGCGGCCACCGAGGTCAGCTCCTCGAGGATGGCTTCAGCGGAGACCTCCGGCTGGCCGAGGCCCCGGCGCAGCGGGTTGTGGTGGGCGAGGAGCCGCTCGATGCGCTCGGGAAGCACGTCGAGCTCGGCCAGATCCATGATGCGCAGCGCGCGGCGGCCGACCTTGTCCTCGTAGGCCGGGCCGATGCCGCGCCCCGTCGTGCCGATCTTGGTGCCGGCGGCGGCCGCTTCGCGCGCCGCGTCCAGCTCGCGGTGCAGCGAGAGGATCAGCGCGGCGTTGTCGGCGATGCGCAGCGTCTCGGGGCCGATCTTGACGCCCTGCGCCTCGATCCGCTTCTTCTCGGCGACGAAAGCATGCGGGTCGAAGACCACGCCGTTGCCGATCACCGAAAGCTTGCCGGAGCGCACGACGCCGGACGGCAGGAGCGAGAGCTTGTAGGAGACGCCGTCCACCACCAGCGTGTGACCGGCATTGTGGCCGCCCTGGAAGCGCACGACCACATCGGCGCGCTCCGAAAGCCAGTCCACGATCTTGCCTTTTCCCTCGTCGCCCCACTGCGACCCGACGACGACGACGTTTGCCATGAATGCTCCTTGGCAGCCCGAAGGCCCGTTTCGCGCAAGTCCCGCCACGGGGCCGGGACGCGCCAAAACACGCGGACCCGCGAAAGGTCCGACGCAAAATTCGGCCGGACTATAATGAAGCCCCGCCCGACATGCGAGGGTGGAGGCGGGATATTTCCCGCTGGAACCAGCGGGATCTGTGGAGGACGAAGCGGCCCGGGTGCGTCCGGCTTTCGTCAGGCCGACTTGCCTTTCGCGGCGGGCGGAAACGGGTCTAAGAGAGACCGGCGCCGCTCCTTCGATCGCCGTCCCGTCGCAATGAAAGACCTTCCATGCTCTCCCGCCTTGGCCACCCCTATGTCCTTCTCGGACTGACCGCCCTGATCTGGGGCGCCAACGCGGTGGCCGGCAAGCTCGCGGTCGGCCATGTCTCGCCCATGCTGATGACCTTCCTGCGCTGGGCGATGGCGGTGTTGGTGCTCCTGCCGTTCGTGCGGCCCCATCTCAAGCGGGACCGGGAGGCCTTGCGCGGGCGCTGGGGCTACTTTCTGCTGATCGGCTTTCTCGGCTTCACCGCATTCAACTCGCTCTTCTATCTCGCGCTTTCCTACACGACCGCGATCCACGCGATGATCGTGCAGTCCTCCATGCCGCTCGTGGTCTTCGTCGGCATGTTCGCGATCTTCCGCGCCCGCACCACGGCGCTCCAGCTCGTGGGCTTCGGCCTGACCCTGGTTGGCGTATTGCTCACCGCCGCGCATGGCGCGCTCTCCACTCTCCTGCATCTGGAGGTGAACGAGGGCGACGCGCTGATGGTCGTCGCCGTCTTCTGCTTCGGCGCCTACACCATTCTTCTGTCGCGCAAGCCCAAGGTCCACTGGATCAGCTCCATCTTCCTGATCTCGCTCGCGGCCGCCCTCACCTCCGCGCCGATCGCTCTGGCCGAGGCGGCGCTCGGCCATGCGCAGTGGCCGGACGCACAGGGCTGGGCGGTTCTGGTCTTTTCCGTTCTCCTCCCGTCGATCGCCTCGCAGAGCCTCTACATTCGCGGCATCGAGATGATCGGCGCGAACCGGGCCAATCTCTTCGTCAATCTCGTGCCGATCTTCGGCACGCTGCTGGCGGTCGCGGTGCTTGGGGAACCGCTCTTTGCCTATCACGTCGTCTCGCTGACGCTGGTTCTGGGCGGCATCATGCTGGCCGAGTTCGGCAAGCGGAACCAGCGCGTCGCCACCCGCCCCAAGCCAGCGGGCTGAAGGGCGCATAGCAAAAAGGGCAGAGCGGTTTCCCGCCCTGCCCTCTCATGGCTCGCGCCGATCCTTCGAGGGATCAGACGTCGAAGGTCAGCATCTTGGCCTGGCCGATGGCGTTGAGGCCACGGATCTCGTTCAGGAATTCCTCGCTCAAGGGACCGTCGAGATAGATCACGGCGATGGCGTTGCCGCCCTGCTCGTCGCGGCCGAGATGGAAGTTGGCGATGTTGATGCCGGCCCGGCCGAAGGCCGTGCCGAGCTCGCCGATCACGCCCGGAACGTCCTTGTTCGCGGTGTAGAGCATGTAGCGGCCGACATCGGCCTCCATGTTGATGCCCTTGATCTGGATGAAGCGCGGCTTGCCATCGGAGAAGGTCGTGCCCGCCACCGAGCGGGTCTGCTTCTTGGTCTTCACCGTGACCATGATGTAGCCGTCGAACACGCCGGTCTTGTCGCGGCGCACTTCGGAGACGGCAATGCCGCGCTCCTTGGCCATGAGCGGGGCCGAGACCATGTTGACGGTCTGGACCTGCGCCTTCAGAAGACCGGCGATCGCCGCCGCCGACAGGGCGCGTGTGTTCATCGTGCCCGGCGCGCCGTCATAGACGATCTCGATCCCGTCGATCGCCTCTTCGGTGAGTTGGCCGGCGAAGGAGCCGAGGATCTCGGCGAGCTTCACGTAGGGCGTCAGGATCGGCGCTTCCTCGGCCGTGATGGACGGCATGTTGAGCGCGTTCGACACGGCGCCGTTCACGAGATAGTCGGCCATCTGCTCGGCCACCTGCAGGGCGACATTCTCCTGCGCTTCCGTGGTGGAGGCGCCGAGATGCGGCGTGCAGACCACGTTGTCGAGCCCGAAGAGCGGGCTATCGGTCGCCGGCTCGACCTCGAACACGTCGATGCCCGCGCCCGCCACATGGCCGGCCTTGATCGCGTCCGCCAGGTCCTTCTCGACGATCAGGCCGCCGCGCGCGCAGTTGATGATGCGCACGCCCTTCTTCATCGTCGCGATCGCCTTCGCGTCGATGATGTTGCGCGTCTTGTCGGTCAGCGGCGTGTGCAGGGTGATGAAGTCGGCGCGCTTGAAGAGATCCTCCAGCTCGACCTTCTCGATGCCCATGTCGCGCGCCCGCTCTTCCGAAAGGAACGGGTCGAAGCCGATGACCTTCATCTTCAGCCCGACGCCGCGCGAGGCGACGATGGAGCCGATATTGCCGCAGCCGATGACGCCCAGCACCTTGCCGGTGATCTCGACGCCCATGAAGCGGTTCTTCTCCCACTTGCCGGCCTGGGTGGAGGTGTCGGCGGCGGGCAACTGACGGGCGGTCGCGAACATCATGGCGACGGCGTGCTCGGCCGTGGTGATGGAATTGCCGAAGGGCGTGTTCATCACGATGATGCCCTTCCGGCTGGCGGCCGGAATGTCGACATTGTCGACGCCGATGCCGGCGCGGCCGATGACCTTCAGCTTGCCCGCCGCGTCGATGATCTTTTCCGTGACCTTGGTCGCGGAGCGGATGGCGAGGCCGTCATACTGGCCGATGACTTCAAGCAGCTTGTCCTTGTCCTTGCCGAGATCGGGCAGGTAGTCGACCTCGACGCCGCGATCCTTGAATATCTGAACGGCGGTGGGGGACAGCTTGTCGGAAACGAGAACGCGGGGTGCCATGGGAATGGTCCTTGGGTGCGGATCGGGTGCGGATCGCGCCGGCCGAACGCGGCAACGGGCGAAGCGAAAAACGAGAAACCGGAGAAGAGAATGCGAGCCGGGGGCGGACGGCGCGTCGCGCGCCGTCAGCTTCGAGGCGCCGGGCTCATGGCCGGGCGCCCGGTCCCTTCACCTCGGAAGGGGCCGTCCAGGGTTGGACGAGGTCAGGCGGCCTGAGCCAGCGTCGCCTTCTGGGTCTCGTAGGCGTAGGCGAGCCAGGGCATGAGCGCTTCGACATCCGCCGTCTCGACGGTCGCGCCGGTCCAGATGCGGAGGCCGGCGGGCGCATCGCGATAGGCACCGATGTCGAGGGCGACGCCCTCCTTCTCCAGAAGCGAGGCGACGCCCTTGGCGAAGGCGTCCTGCGCGTCCTTCGGTAGGGCCGTCAGCGCCGGATCGGTGAACTGCAGGCAAACCGAGGTATTTGAGCGGATCTCGGCCGACTTGGCGAGGAAGCCGAGCCAGCTGTTGGCCTCAACGAAACGCTCGATCACCGCGAGATTGGCGTTGGCGCGGGCCTTCAGCCCTTCCAGACCGCCGACCGACTTGCCCCACTGGAGCGCGTCCAGATAATCCTCGACGCAGAGCATGGAGGGCGTGTTGATCGTCTCGCCCTTGAAGATGCCCTCGATCAGCTTGCCGCCCGAGGTCAGGCGGAAGATTTTCGGCAGCGGCCACGCCGGCTTGTAGGTGGTCAGGCGCTCCACCGCGCGGGGGCTGAGGATCAGCATGCCGTGGGCCGCCTCGCCGCCCATGACTTTCTGCCAGGAGAAGGTGACGACGTCGAGCTTGTCCCAGGGGAGGTCCTGCGCGAAGGCGGCCGAGGTCGCGTCGCAGATCGTCAGACCCTGGCGGTCGGCCGGAATCTTGTCGCCGTTCGGCACGCGCACACCGGAGGTCGTGCCGTTCCAAGTGAAGACGACGTCATGGTCGAAATCGATCTCTGCGAAATCCACGATCTCGCCATAGCCGGCTTCGAGGACGCGGGCGTCAGTCAGCTTCAGCTGCTTCACCGCGTCGGTCACCCAGCCGGAGCCGAAGCTTTCCCAGGCGACCATGTCGACCGGGCGGGCGCCCAGCAGCGACCACATGGCCATCTCGACGGCGCCCGTATCGGAGGCCGGAACGATGCCGATGCGGTAGTCCGCAGGGACCTGAAGAATGTCGCGGGTGTCCTCGATGGCCTGTGCCAGCTTGGTCTTGCCGAGCTTGGCGCGGTGCGAGCGGCCGAGAGCGGCGTCGCTCAGGGCTTCCAGCGTCCAACCGGGACGCTTGGCGCAGGGGCCAGAGGAAAAGCGGGGGTTTGCCGGACGCGTGGTCGGCTTGGTGGCGTCAGCCATGTAGCTATCCTCACAGATAGAAGCGCCTCGTTGGGGAGGCGTGTCCCACGGACGGGGATAGGGACAGTTCGTCGCGCAGTCAAGTGACATCGTGATGAAGGCGGCGCGCCCGCGAGGAGCCGACGACCCGAGGTTTGAACGCGAAAAAGGGCGGGTTTCCCCGCCCCTGCCCGATCCTGAAAACTCGGAGATACGCCCGGCCTACCAGAGGCTGTAGCGCAGGCCGGCGGAGATCGTGTGCCGGTCGAACCCGTCGTCAGAGCCGATGCCGGTCTGGCCGGGCAGGCCGACCGTCGCGCCGGCCAGCTTATAGTTGTCGCCGCTCTCGACGTTGAGATAGCGGTAGCCGATGTCCAGCGCGAGGTTCTTGGTGAGGTCGTAGGCGACGCCGGCGGAGAGCGACCAGGCGAAGCGCCACGAATCCTCGCCCTTGGTCGGGGCGGTCGAACAGTAGAGCGCGGAGCAGAACTCCAGGCTCGGCTTGTCGTAGCTGAGATGCACCGCGCCCACGCCGCCGCCGACATAGGGCGTGAAGCCCGCGAGCGTGCCGAGATCGACATAGGCATTGGCCATCACGTCCCACATCGCGGCGTCGCCGCGATCGCGGACCGTGCAGCCAACGCCGCAGAAGATCGACGAATCGGTCCGCGCGTTGAAGTCGGGCTGAGAGTAGCGCGCGGTCACATCGGCGCGCAGCATGTCGGTGAAGCGATAGCCGATGCCGCCGCCCCCGCCGAACGTCTCGTCCAGGCTGGCATCGCGATAGGGCTCGGTGGTGGCGCCGAAGGGGGTGCGCAGCGTGCGCGAACCTTCCAGGTCGGAACTGAAGTCGTAGGTGGCGTCGCCGCGCAGATACCAGCCGGTGCCGATCTCGACGGGCACGAGTTCGGGGGCCTCGCGGTAGATCGGCCCCATGTCGGCGGCAGACGCCATGGTAGGCAGGGAAAGGGCCGCAGCCCCCAAAAAGAGAAGGGTCTTGAAGGTCATCGCGATCGGCCTCGAAACGGTAAAAGCCACGAAAGCGGATCGCAGATGCCGCCTTCCTCGCATTAACCATGCCGCAGGATGATTAACGCAGGGTTAACCCTGTTTCTTAACCCTGAGCCCTCGTTAGGCTTAACGCGAAAAGGCCGCCCTTCCCGGAGGAAGAGCGGCCATGGATGCGTGCAACTATCCCGGGCCCGAGCGGGCCGCGGGGACGGCGCTTAGAAGAAGGAGTAGCGCAGACCGGCCCGAACGGCGTGGATATCGAAGCCGTTGTCGCGGCCCTGAATGCCGGAGGCGCCGGCGGCGCGGTCCTGCGCGTCGAAGGCGAAGGCCTTGCCTTCATAGACGTGCGTCCAGCGATAGCCGACGTCGAGCGCCAGCGAGTGGGTCAGGTCGATGCTCGCGCCGGCCATGAGCGAGTTGGCAAAACGCCAGCTGTCCTCGCCCTCGTGGACGCCGAGATAGTTGTTGGGATCGCCGCAGGTGGTCGAGCAGATCTCGTTGCGCATGTCGCCGTAGCTGACATTGGCGAAGCCGATGCCGGCGCCGAAATAGGGGGTGATCGGGCCGAAATAGGGCAGATCGACATAGGCGTTGGCCATGACGGTCCAGAGATCGGCCTTCGAGCTGTCGTTGAACCGGCAGCCGCTACCGCCGGAATAGGGGCAGTCGCTGCGGCCCTTGACGTCGAAATCGTAGTAATCGATGGCAAGATCGGTGCGGAAGTGCTCGGCCCAGCGGTAGCCGACGCCGGCGCCCAGGCTGTAGCTGTCCTTCAGCTCGATCGAGGAATAGCGGAACTCGTCGCCGTAATTGCCGCTATAGGCGTCGAAATACCGGAACGAGCCGTCCGTCTCCGAGGAGAAGACATAGCCCGCGTCGGCGCGGATGTACCAACCGCTATAGTCGGCCGGCGTTTCCTCGACCACCGGGATCGGCTCGATGATGTCGGCCGCCTTGGCCGCGATGGGAAAGAGAGAGGCGCCCGCCAGAACGGCAACGACAAGCCGATTCATATCAAAGATCTCCAGACTTCGAACAGTCAGCGGCTTGGGTTCCGCGATCGATCGAAATCTAAAGATTAATGCTTAATCCAAAGTTACCTTCCCCAACGCAATGGCCAAATCCGTTGCCTATCCGCAACAGTCGATCCTTTGCGAGCGTCGTTTTGCGAAAGCGACGCCCTCGTACGTTGACGATAGGGCTTCCGTTTCACCCAACAAAGAAGGGACTCAGGCGGCCGCGCGGCGCAGCACATCGCAGATGTCATCCACCACGTCGGCCACGAGACGGGCGTCGTCTCCCTCGGCCATCACGCGGATCAGCGGTTCGGTGCCGGAGGGGCGGATCACGAGGCGGCCGGTGTCGCCCAGCCGCTCGCGCCCGAGATTGATGACGTCCTGCACCTTCGGAAGTTCCAGCGGCGTGCCGCCGCCGAAGCGCACGTTCTTGAGGATCTGCGGCACGGGCTCGAACTTGCGGCAGACATCCGAGACGGTGCCGCCCGCCTTGCGCACCACGGCCAAAACCTGCAGAGCGGACACGAGCCCGTCCCCGGTCGTGCCGAAATCGGACAGGACGATATGCCCGCTTTGTTCGCCGCCGACATTGTAGCCATGCTCGCGCATGTGCTCCACGACGTAGCGATCGCCGACCTTGGTGCGGGCGAGCTGGATCTGCCGGTCGTTGAAGAAGCGCTCCAAGCCGAGATTGGACATGATCGTGGCGACCACGCCGCCGGCCGCCAGACGCCCGTCCTCGGACCAGGCCTCGCCGATCACCGCCATGATCTGGTCGCCATCCACGATCTCGCCGCGCTCGTCGATGATGAGCACCCGGTCGGCGTCGCCGTCCAGCGCGATGCCGATATCGGCGCGCACTTCGCGCACCTTGGCGCGCAGGGCATCCGGGCTGGTGGAGCCGCAGTTGAGATTGATATTGGTGCCGTTCGGCTCGACGCCGAGCTTCACCACTTCGGCGCCGAGCTCCCACAGCACGTCCGGCGCCACGCGATAGGCCGCGCCATTGGCGCAGTCGATGGCGACCCTCACGCCATCCAGCGACAGGTCGCGTGGCAGCGTGCGCTTGGCAAATTCCGCATATCGATCGCGCCCGCCATCATCATAGCGCTTGGCGCGGCCGAGCTGGTCGCCGAAGGCGAGGCGCGAGGTCAGGTCCTCATCGATCAGGCGATTGATCTCGGTCTCCAACTCGTCGGACAGCTTGTAGCCGTCGGGGCCGAAGAGCTTGATGCCATTGTCCTCGAACGGATTGTGCGAGGCCGAGATCATCACGCCGATATCGGCGCGCATGGAGCGCGTCAACATGGCGACCGCCGGGGTCGGCATGGGGCCAAGCATCAGCACATCGACGCCCACAGCCGTGAAACCAGCGCAAAGGGCCGGCTCCAGCATATAGCCGGACAGGCGCGTATCTTTCCCGATCACGACGCGGTGGCGGTAGTTCCCGCGCTTGAAGGCAAGGCCCGCCGCCATGCCGACCTTCATCGCGATCTCGGGTGTCATCGGATGGCGGTTGGCCCGACCTCGAATGCCGTCCGTCCCGAAATAGGATTTCGCCATGGTGATCCCCTCGATCTCTGTTTCGTCGGGCCTGCGGATGGGTCGGCCGGGAGGCTTCGAACGCCTCAGCCAGGCCGCCTGCCGAATGCCTCGCGCCGGTAGACCAGTTTCATCGCCACGCCCCTTGTGGGCCGCGTAGCGTCCTCGCCGCCCCTCCGGCAAGGCCTCTCACAAAAAAGGCGGGCCGGAGCCCGCCTCTCATTCGATACGCCCGCGATCGCCTCAGGCGGTCGGCTGCGGCTCCAGGCCACCATCCGTGTCGTCGCGCGGGCCGCTCGGCTTGGAAGAGCCGGCCTTCGGGACGGCCGAGCCGCGCGAGGGCGGCGTGTCGTCGCCCATGTCGCGGGCCAGCGGCTTGCCGGCCAGGAGATCGCGCACCTCGTCGCCCGACAGGGTCTCGTATTCGAGCAAGCCATTGGCGACGATGTGAAGATCGTTGATGTGCTCGCGCAAGATGCGGCGGGCCTTGTTCTCGGATTCTTCGATGATGCGACGCACTTCGGAGTCGATCAGGCGCGCCGTCTCCTCCGACATGTTCTGCTGCTGAGAAACGGAGTGGCCGAGGAAGATCTCTTCCTGGTTCTGCCGGTAGCGCAGGCGGCCGAGCTTGTCGCTCATGCCGTATTCCATGACCATGGCGCGGGCCATGTTGGTGGCCTGCTGGATGTCGTTGGAGGCGCCGGTGGTGACGTTCTCCAGCCCGTAGATGATCTCCTCGGCCGCGCGGCCGCCGAAGATCATGGAGAGACGGGCTTCCATCTCGTTCTTGCGCATGCCGTAGCGGTCGCGCTCCGGCAGGTTCATCGTGACGCCGAGCGCCCGGCCACGCGGAATGATCGTGACCTTGTGCAGCGGGTCGTTGAACGGCTCGAATATGCCGACCAGCGCGTGGCCCGCCTCGTGATAGGCGGTCAGCTTCTTCTCATCTTCGGTCATGGCCATGGAGCGACGCTCGGCGCCCATCATGACCTTGTCCTTGGCGTCCTCGAATTCCAGCATGGTGACGAGACGCTTGGAGCGGCGCGCCGCCATCAGCGCGGCCTCATTCACGAGATTGGCGAGATCGGCGCCGGAAAAACCCGGCGTGCCGCGCGCGATCGTCTTGAGATCGACATTGGGCGCCAGCGGTACGTTGCGCACATGGACCTTGAGGATCTTCTCGCGCCCGCCGACATCGGGGTTCGGCACCATGACCTGACGGTCGAAGCGGCCCGGACGCAGAAGCGCGGGGTCGAGCACGTCTGGCCGGTTGGTGGCCGCGATGAGGATGATGCCCTCGTTCGCCTCGAACCCGTCCATCTCCACCAGAAGCTGGTTCAGCGTCTGCTCGCGCTCGTCATTGCCGCCGCCGAGTCCGGCGCCGCGATGACGGCCGACCGCGTCGATTTCGTCGATGAAGATAATGCAGGGCGCGTTCTTCTTGGCCTGCTCGAACATATCGCGCACGCGGCTTGCGCCGACGCCGACGAACATCTCGACGAAGTCCGAACCCGAAATGGTAAAGAAGGGAACGTTCGCCTCGCCGGCGACGGCTCGGGCCGTCAGCGTCTTGCCCGTGCCCGGAGGGCCGACGAGGAGGACGCCGCGCGGAATCTTTCCGCCGAGGCGCTGGAATTTCTGCGGCTCGCGCAGGAACTCCACGATTTCTTCGAGGTCCTGCTTGGCCTCGTCCACGCCCGCCACGTCGGCGAAGGTGACGCGGCCATGCGCCTCGGTCAGGAGCTTGGCCTTGGACTTGCCGAAGCCCATCGCCTTGCCGCCCGCGCCGCCCTGCATCTGGCGCATCAGGAAGATCCAGACGCCGAGGATCAGGAGGATGGGGCCGAAGGACACGAGGATCGACCAGATCGGATTGACGTTGTCCGAAGGCGGGCTCGCGTTGATCTGGACGTTCCGCTGCTCAAGCCGGCTGACGAGCTGCGGGTCGCCCGGCGAATAGGTCTGGAACGGGCTCGCGCCGTCGGTATAGGAACCCGAAATCCGCTGGCCCTGGATGGTCACGGAGCGCACGCGACCGGAATCCACGTCGGACAGGAACTGCGAATACGGCACCTCGCGCGAATTCGCGGTCTGCGATCCGTTCGAGAAGAGCTGAAACAACGCGATCAGCAGCAGCGCGATGATCGCCCAAACGGCGAAATTGCGGAAGTTCTGGTTCATCATCCGTCCTGGAAATGCGCCCTGGCGACCTCGCGTCTCGCAACGCAGGCGGCTTCGACTTGCCCTCGAATGTAGGTGTCCGCCACCCCCTTGCCAACAGGTTCACCGCGATTTGCGGCATTTTGGGGCCGGCCGGTTAACACGCTCCGCGCCTCGATCGCCAAATCGGCGCAAAGCCGCCAGCCGACGCGGCTGCAAACCGCCAGCGCCGGCGGGGTTTCGCCCTGTTTCCAACGAAGCGCGGGATGGGCCGCGACGATGGCGCCCGCTTCGTTCACACCAATGGGAAGAGTGCGGTGGCCGAGCGGCCCTCTCCCCCATCGGCCATAGGGCACGAGGCGCGCGATGGGTTCAGCCCCCGCCTCGACGTCGAATCGCGCGTCGAAACAGGCCTGGCTCGCCCCGGCCGGCCAGACGAGGTCCGGCGGTCCGTTGCGCCCATATTCCCGGCGGAGATGAAGGCTTGTCTTGCTCCACGTGACCTGCGCTCCACCCAGCGTCGCCGTGCCGTCGCTCTCGTTCCTCACGCGATGGACCAATGACTCCAGCGCACCGCGTGGCGAGGGATAGGCACCGCCGCCGACTGCCGTTACCGCCCTCGACAGAATACTGACATCGACAGGTTCGGAGCGGCCGAGTTCGAACTCGCCGAGCGGCGAGATCGAGAGATGCCCAACCCGCGTCAGACGCTCGATCCGCTCGGCCAGCGCCGCGTCTTCGCACGCGCGTTGCGCTTGGGCATCGTCCAGCGCTTGGAGCAGCTGGGCTTGATCGGGTTGACAGGAAAGCTCGGCGCGCAGCCGCGCGCGGGCAAACCGCAGGTCGCGATTGCTGGGATCGTCCACGGCCGCGATGCCTTGTCCGCGAACGGCTTCCACCAAAGCGGCCTTTCGCACGCTCAGGAAGGGGCGGACGAGCACAAGGCCCGGCTCGAGATCGCGCCAGGGCCGCATGGCGGCGAGCGCCGCGCCAGCCGCGCCAGCCGCGCCTCGCGCCTTGGCGAGAAGATGGGTTTCGGTCTGGTCGTCGAGATGATGGGCGGTGAGCAGCGCCCCGGCACCGACCCGCCGCGCCTCGCGCGCCAAAAGGGCGTAGCGCGCCGCCCGCGCCTCGGCCGGCAGATTGCCGGCAAGCGGGCCATCTCGGCGCCATTTGAGAACAGTGTGGGAAAGGCCGAGCGCATTGGAAATGCACGCCACTTCGATGGCTTCCGCAGCGCTTTCGGGACGCAGCGCATGATCCACGGTCGCGACATGGACTTGGGCGAGTCGGCCGGCGGCGCGCAGTTCGGCGGCGGCCAGGAGCAGTGCCAGCGAATCCGGTCCGCCCGATACGGCGAGAAGCAGGCCTGCGCTCGCGCGGTCCGCCGGCAGGCGCGTCAGCGCTTCATGCAGCAGCCGGGCCAATGGCCCCGGCGGGTCGACCGGTCCTGTCCGGTCCGGCATGTCGGCCATCAGCCGCAGCGGGCCGTCTTTTCCTCGGTCTGCACCTTGCGCTTCACATTGGCGCTCATGTTGGGATAGCGCCGGTTGATCTCGGCATAGGTGATACAGGCCGTCTCGCGATTGTCGAGATGCACCAGCGACATGCCGAGCTTCAGCATCATCTCGGGTGCCTTGGGCACCTGGGGATGCGCCTTCTGGGCATTCAGGAAGACCTCCGCCGCTTCGCGATATTTCGACTGGGCGTAGAGGCTTTCGCCGAGCCAGTACTGGGCGTCAGGCGCGTCGCTCGAGTTGGGGTAGGTCTGCGTGTATTGGCGGAAGGTCTGCTCGGCCTGCGCATAGTCGCCCGACAGCATGTAATTGTAGCCGAGCCCGTAGAGATCGCCCGGGCCCTTGGCCTTGATCGAGGCGACCTGCATGGGGTCCTGCGCCGGGGCGGCAGGCTTGGCCGGCGAGGCGCCAAGGCCCGTCCCGATCAGGGCGCCGATCTCGTCGCCGCCCGGCGCGGGCGTCGAGGCCGGGGTCGGGCGCGCGGCGGCGTCGCTCATCGTGGCGGGTGCGGCGGAGGCGACGCGGGCGGCAGGCGGCGAAGCGGCTGCGGGCGGCGCCGAGGTTGCCGGCGCCGTCGTCGGCGCGGGCTCCAGTTCGCTGCGGCGCTGCGGCGTGGTCTGCGCGGCACCGCCGCCGCTCTTGGCCTTTTCCAGATCCTGGAAGCGGAATTCGTTGTCTTCCTGCGACTTGCGAAGCTGCTCCTGCAGCTGCAGCACGAGGAAGGACAGCTCCTCCACCTTGCCGGTCAGCCGGCGCATCTCGTCTTCCATCTGGCCGATGCGCACGCCGGCGTCCGACACCTGCGCCATGCGCACGGGCGCCGGCTGCGCGCTCGGCTGCTGCGCGCGCGCGGCCGGCGCGCCGAAGCCGAAAGGCAGGTCCAGGGCCGAGGCCGGCCCGGCGAGGACGGCCAGCGCGGCGCCTGCAACGAGAAAGCGGGAGAAAAGTGTGCCAGCCATGCCTTGTCCCTTGGCTTGCGCGAGAAGGCGGCCCGCAAACCCGGCGGAGGCGACTTCGGCGCCGTGTCGACGTCCTCCCCGTTTTACGAAACGCGAAGGCGTCCAAAATTTGTCCGCTTCTATCACGCAGCCTCGATCGCCAACGCAAAACGGCCCCGAAGGGCCGTTTCGACAGAGGCATTGTTGCCGAAATGCTTCAGGAGCCGGCGCCCGAGAGCACGGTGACGGCGCGGCGGTTCTGCGACCAGCAGGAGATGTCGTCGCAGACGGCGACCGGGCGTTCCTTGCCGTAGGAGATCGTGCGCATCCGGTTGGACGGCACGCCCTGGCTGGCGAGGAAGTCGCGCGTGGCGGCGGCGCGGCGTGCGCCCAGCGCCAGATTGTATTCGCGCGTGCCGCGCTCGTCGGCATGGCCTTCGACCACGATCTGGTAGCGCGGATACTGGTTCAGCCACTGCGCCTGGCGGGTCAGCGTCTGCTGCGCGTCGGCGCGGATCGAGGTCGAGTCCGTGTCGAAGAAGATGCGGTCGCCGACATTGACGGTGAAGTCCTGGCTCGTGCCCGGCGCGGCCGAGCCGTTGCGGCCGTTGGCGCCGCCGGCACCGTAGCCGCCGGCACCGCCCGCGCCGCCGAGGCCGAGGCCTGCGGCGTTGTCGGGAAGAGCGTTGTTCTTCTTGGCGCAGGCCGAAAGAGCCAGCGCTGCCACGAGCGCGAGGGCGATTCGACCATGGACCCCAGTAGCGATGCGGCGCATGGCCGTCTCCTTGGTATGTGGATGGTTCGGAAGATCGTTTACCATTTTCAGGGTTAACGACCGGTCAACAACGCGTTGAAAAATCAACCATAACTATTCGAGAGCCGGCGACCAGGCCGGGTCGGACGCGAAGTTGGGCGTCGAAACACGCTGCTCGTTCCGGCCCGTGAGATCGATCGAGAAGAGCTGCGGACCGCCCCCCTGATCCCGGAAGAACATGATGACGCGCCCGTTCGGCGCCCAGGTCGGCCCCTCGGCATGGAACGAGGAGGTGAGGATGCGCTCGCCCGAGCCGTCCGGCTTCATGACACCGATCTGGAACTGGCCGCCCGATTGCTTGGTGAAGGCGATCAGGTCGCCGCGCGGCGACCAGACGGGCGTCGAGTAGGAGGCGTTGCCGAAGGAGATGCGCTGCTGGCCCGAGCCGTCGGCGTTCATCGCGTAGATCTGCGGGCGCCCGCCCCGATCGGATTCGAAGACGATCTTCGAGCCGTCCGGCGAGAAGGAGGGCGAGGTGTCGATCGCGCTGGTCGAGGTCAGCCGGGTCGTGGCGCGCGAGCGCAGGTCCATGGCGTAGATATTGGCGTTGCCCTCCTGCTGGAGGCTCATCACCACCTTCTGCCCGTCGGGCGAGAAGCGCGGCGCGAAGGTCATGCCGGGGAAGTTGCCGACGACCTCGCGCTGGCCGGTCTCGAGCTGCAGGAGATAGACCCGCGGCTCGCCCTTGCCGAAGCTCATATAGGTGATTTCCTGCCGGTTCGGCGAGAAACGCGGCGTCAGGACCAGATCGCCGCCCTCGGTGAGATAGCGCACGTTCGCGCCGTCCTGATCCATGATGGCGAGGCGCTTGCGCCGCTTGTCCTTGGTGCCGGTCTCGTCCACGAAGACGATGCGCGTGTCGAAATAGCCCTTCTCGCCCGTCAGCCGCTCGTAGATGGAATCGGCGATGATATGGGCGATGCGGCGCCAGTTGTCCGGGCTGGCATAGAACTGCTGCCCGTCGAGCTGCTGGCCGGCATAGGTGTCCCATAGGCGGAACTCGACGCGCAGCCGGCCGTCAGCCTCAGGCGTCACGCGGCCGGAAACCAGCGCCTGAGCGTTGATCACCGTCCAGTCCTGGAACCGGGGCGTGGCGTCGGGCGACAGGTCCTTCTGAATGAAGGCCGTCGGGTTGATCGGCGCGAAGAGACCGGAGCGCTTGAGATCGGCCGCGACGACTTCCATCAGCTTGGCGCCCAAGCCATCGCGCGACTGGAAGGCCGGCAGCGCGATCGGCAGGGGCTGCACATTGCCCTGATTGACATTGATCTCGACCTTCGCATGGGCCGGCATAGCCGCGCCGAGGCAGGCGGCGGTGGCGGCGAGCGCGAGGCCAAGGGTCCGCAGGCTACGGCGAAATGGCGAAGAGGTCGTGCTGGAGCGAGTCATGGGGTGGAACCTTCCCGTTCGGTCACCGGGCCTGTGTCGCGCCATTCGGCGCACCCGTTGTCTCGGAAGCGATGGACGAGAGGACAGCCGAAGCCGTCCTGGGAGATTGGAGGGTTAGAACATCTGGCTCGGGTCGAAATTGACGGTAACTTCGGACCAGGTCTCGTATTTCTCGGCCGGCAGATTGTAGGGCGCGCAGCGGCGAACCGCGCGCACCGCCGCCTCGGCTGCGGCGCGCTGGGCCGGAGACGAGCCGCCCCCCGATTCGATCTGCGGCATGCCCTGCACCGCACCGGACGGATCGAGCTGCATCGAGATCTTCACCTGGAAGGAGGCCGCGTCGGAATTGCCGGCCGGCGGATTCCAGCATTTGGAAATCTGACCTTTCAGCGCATCCATCTCGCTTTGCGACAAGGTTCCGCCCGTCTGCGTCTTGCCGCCGAGCGAAGCCTGCTGGGTCGATCGTTTGGCGCCACCGCCTGTCGTCTCCTGCGTGTTCTTCAGGGCCGCCAGAACCGCATCCTCAAGAGGGTCGTTCTTCGAGTTTTGCTTGCCCGGTTTCTTGGCTTCGTGGGTCTTTTCCTTGGAGGCCTCGGTGGATTTGGTCTTCTCCGTCGCCTTGGCCTTCTCCGGGGGCTTTTCCTTGACCGGCTCAGGCTTCGTCTCGGCCACCTTCACGGGTTCGGGGGGCTTGGGCTTCACCTGCGGCGCGGGCACGTTCTTGGGCGGCGCAGGCGGCTTTTCGGCCTCGGCCTTGGCGATCTCTGCCGCCAGAGGATCGATCTCGGGCGTCGTGTCCTCCTCAGCCGAATCCTCTTCGGGCTCAGGCGGCTTGGTCTCAGGCGGAGGCGGCGTCGGCTCGGGCACGCGAGCGGGAACGGGCTTCGGCTCGGGCTTGGGTTCCGGCTTCGGCTCAGGCTTGGGCTCGGGGGGCTTGGCGGCCGGCGGAGGCGGCGGCGCGTCGTCCACTTTGGTCTTCTGCGACTCGCGCGGAGCGGCCTTCGGCGCTGGCGGCGTCGGAAGATCGACCTCGTTGTCGCCGACATGCTCGGCCGGCATCGGCAGCTTGGCAGCCGTCTTGGTCGGCTGCGGAGCGGGCTTGTCGGTCTGGGGCGCCTTCTCCTCGCCGATCATCGACTGGCTGACGTCGGCGACCAGTGTGACGGGCACGGCTTCGCCGCCCATCTCAAGCTTCTCGGGAGAGCTGAGCGACCAGAGCCCCCAGGTGAGGAGCACGGCGTGAAGCGCGGTGGAGGTTGTGAGCGACTTCATGGGCGCGTCAGCTCTTCGCCCCGGTCTTGGGGGCGATCTGAGAGGCGGCGCCATGCGCGGCGGCCTTCTCCTGCGAGGTGACGAGGCCGATATTCTTGAAGCCGGCGGCCGAGATGCGGGCCATGACCTGCATCACCGTGCCGTAGCTCGCCTCGCCGTCGGCGCGCAGGAAGATGCGCTCCTCGTAGCCCGCTTCCGCGATGGCCTTGAGCTGCTCGACCACGTTGGCGGCTTCGACCGGCGTTTCCTGCAGGAAGATCTCGCCGCCGCGCTGGACGGAAATGGTGATGGGCTGCTTGTCGGCGTTCAGCGCCTTGGCCTGCGTCTTGGGCAGTTCCAGCGGCACGCCAACCGTCATCAGGGGCGCGGACACCATGAAGATGATGAGCAGGACCAGCATGACGTCCACCATGGGCGTCATGTTGATCTCGCTCATCGGCTGCCGGCGCTTGCCGCGGCGGCGTCGCGATCCCCCGCCCGATGACGCGGCGCCCGTCGACATGCCCATGGTGTCAGTCCCCTCGTATGCTCTCGAACGATGCGGGCGCGATCAGCGACCGGCGCTCGCCTTCTCGTCGATCTGACGCGACAGGATGGAGGAAAATTCGTCGGCGAAGGCCTCGAGCCGCATGCCGAGCTTGCTCGCGTCCGCCGAAAGCTTGTTGTAGGCGATCACCGCCGGAATGGCCGCGACGAGGCCGATGGCGGTCGCCAGCAACGCCTCGGCGATGCCGGGGGCGACGACAGCCAAACTCGTCTGCTCGGAGGCGGCGATCGACTGGAAGGCCGTCATGATGCCGACCACCGTGCCGAACAGGCCGATGAAGGGCGCGGCCGAGCCGACGGTGGCGAGGAAGCCGAGGCGCGATTCCAGCTCGTCCATCTCGCGCGCCATGGTTACGTCCATGGCCTTCTCGATGCGGGTCTGCAGGCCGATCGGTGAGCGGGCCCCCTTCTCGAAGCTCTTCTTCCACTCGCGCATGGCGGCGACGAACAGCGCGCCCATGCCCGAGGTCTTGCGGTCGGACAGCGTGTGGTAGAGCTCTTCCAGCGACTGGCCGCTCCAGAAAGTGCTCTCGAACGTGTTGAGCTGGCGGCGGAAGCGGCCGTAGCGAGCCCATTTATCGAAGATGATCGCCCAGGTCCAGACCGACGCCACGAGCAGCCCCAGCATCACCAGCTTCACGACGAAGCCGGCCTGCCAGAAAAGTCCCATCAAAGACATGTCGCTGCCATGGGCGGCGAGCGCAGTCTGTGCGACGTCGTTCATCCTCAGTCCCTCGAATTCGTAAAGCCGGCGGCCCGTCCACGCTGCGGCGCCCCTTCGCGCCCGCCTGCTGGCCGGCCGGTCGGGCAGCCACCCGCACGCGCCGTCCCCCCGGATGTCCGGTACGGGTCCTTTCGCCGGGGAATCCGGTAAAAGAATGGCGCAGCAAGGACTTCGCCGCGAACCGTATGAAGCACCGTTAGGGTTAACAATTCGTTTTCCCTACAGCACGGCCCTGTCCCTAAGCTTTCGAACCGGCGATTTTATTCCGCACTGCGGCAGCGCGTCACGGCGCGTCGGCGGCACCGGCAGGCTGGAGGCGCTCGGCCACGGCCGGGGGCATGCGGCGCGGCTTGCCCTCGGGCGAGATCACCGCGACCTTCACCTTCGCCTCGATCAGAACCTTGCTGCCCTTAAGGATGCGCTGATCGAGAACCACGCGCGCCCCGCCGAGCAGCGCCGTGCGCGTTTCCACCGTGAGCACGTCGTCGATCCGGGCGGGGGCCAGGAACTCGATCTCCATGCGCCGCACGGCGAAGGCCATGGGCTCGCCGAAAGCCCCGTCCATCAGCTCGCGATGGCCGATGCCATGCAGCCGGAGATAGTCTGTGCGGCCGCGTTCCAAGAAGTGAAGGTAGCGCGCGTGATAGACGACGCCGGAAAAATCCGTGTCCTCGAAATACACCCGCACATCGAGACGGTGGCCGAACTCCGTGAGCCGGCCGGCAAGCTGATCGGTCATGCCGGGCGTCATAGCGATTTGGGCGGCGACACGCCACCGGCCGCCGTCAGACGCCCTTCAAAAGGATCACGGTCGGCTGTTTCGGGAGCGTGCGGGCTGAGAGCGTCAACGTATCCTCGCTCCGCCGCTCCACGACGAAATCCGGAATCTGTTCCAGAAACCGCTCGATCGGGGTGCGGAAGCGGTGCATGGGCAGCACCACGGAGGAGTGGAGCTTGGCCGCGATCTCGCCCATGCCGCTCTGGCTCATGGTCCAGGAGCCGTCCACCGGCACCATCAACACGTCGAGCCGGCCGATCGCGGCATAGTCGTCCGCCGCCAGCTTGTGGTGGAGATGGCCGAGATGGCCGATGCACAGGCCATCCATCTCGAAGATGAAGATGGAATTGCCGTCCGCCTCGAACGTGCCGAAGCGGTTGATGTCGGTCGGCACGTTGCGGATCAGCACATCGCCCACGGTCACGTTGTGACGGGCCGCGCCGCCCGCCGGGTTCCAGCCGCGCAGCACCGTCGCGATGCCCGGGTCGGGAAAGTCGGTGTAATGGGTGGAATGGGCTTTGTTCATGGTGACGACGTCGGGCAGCGGCCCCTCGCCCGAGAAGCCGGCATAGTCGGTGGCGATCCGCACCCCCTCGCCGCTTTCGATGAGATAGGTCGCGTGGCTGACATAGGTAATGCGCACCTCGCCCCGCGCGCGCACTTCGTTCGCGGCGACGCGATAAGGCGCGGGCTTGTCGAGCGAGGCGGTGCGGACCCCGGCGCGCTCGGCCATGGCGAGGCAGGCGCTGGGCGTCTCCTCCGGCGCCTGCGCCATCGCGACCGTGCCGAACAGGAGAAGGGGCATCGTCAGAAGAAGAAGCCGGCGCATCGCATCGCCTTTCGGACGGAAGCATTTGCTAAAGCGAACTTATCGTTCCCCGCCCCGGCGCCAAGTCATATTCCCGAGAGCGGGCGCCAGATGGCTCGCTGCCGCAAACTCCCGGCCGGCAAAGCCCGCGACAATCTTGTCCTCGCTCCCCAACAGCCTTTATAGAACCGTCATTCATCTCCAATCCGACGAGACAGGTGCCCCGATGGCCGGTCATTCCCAATTCAAGAACATCATGCACCGCAAGGGGCGGCAGGACGCCGTGCGCTCCAAGATGTTCTCCAAGCTGGCGCGCGAAATCACGGTGGCGGCCAAGAGCGGTACGCCGGACCCCGACATGAACCCGCGTCTGCGGCTGGCGATCAACAACGCCAAGGCGCAGTCCATGCCCAAGGACAACATCCAGCGCGCCATCAACAAGGGCGCGGGCGCCGACACCGAGAACTACGAAGAGGTCCGCTACGAGGGTTATGGTCCGGGCGGCGTCGCCGTCATCGTCGAGGCGCTGACCGACAACCGTAACCGCACCGCCTCCAACGTCCGCTCCTACTTCACCAAGGCGGGCGGCGCGCTCGGCGAAACCAATTCCGTCTCCTTCCTGTGGGACCGCGTCGGCGAGATCGTCTATCCCGCCAAGGCCGGCGACGCCGACAAGGTGATGGAAGCGGCGATCGAGGCCGGGGCCGACGACGTGCAGTCCGACGAGGACGGCCACCGCATCATCACCGCCTTCGCCGATCTCGGCGAGGTCTCCGCCGCTTTGGAAAAGACGCTGGGCGAGGCCGAAAGCGTCAAGATCATCTGGCGCCCGCAGACCGGCGCGCCGGTGGACGAGGACAAGGCGCAGAGCGTCCTGCGCCTGATCGCCAACCTGGAAGACGACGACGACGTGCAGAACGTCTACGCCAATTTCGAAGTGGACGAAGAGGTCATGGCCAAGCTTTCGGCCGCCTGACACGTTTCGCTTTCAGACCAGAGGCCGCGCCGGCTCGCCCCGCGCGGCCTTTTCGTGTCAGCTCTTCGGCAGTGACGTGGCTGCGGGGAATGCCAGACGCGCCTCGGCGGCCGGCACGATCGTCTCCGACACCAGCCGGTGAAGATCGGCGACATAGCCCGAGCGGGCCGAGGGCTGGGTCTCGTCGGATGTGATGGCGACGGTCAGTTGCAGATCGGGAATGACGTAGATCATCTGCCCGCCATAGCCCCAGCCGTAGCGCCCCTCGTGCCCGGCGAACCGGTCGATGAACCAGCCATAGCCGTATCGCCCGTCATGGAAGCGAGACGTGGTGCGCGGCGTCCAGCTTTCCGCGATCCAGCGCTCCGACAGGACGCGCGTGCCGTCGGCGGCGAGCCCGCCGCGACGGTAAAGTTCGCCGAAGGCGAGGAGCGAGCGCGGCGTCATCGCCATCTGGTTGCCGCCGAGATAGATGCCCTGCGGGTCGCGCTCCCAATCCGTCACGCGCACGCCCGCCGGCCCCAGCCAATCGCGCGCCAGCTGCAGGGTGGAGCGGCCGGTCGCCTTGGTGAGGATCGCCGAAAGGAGATGGGTCGAACCGGTGGAATAAAGCATCGGCCCGCCGGGATCGCTCACGAAAGGCCGGCGCAGCGCGTCGCGTACCCAGTTGCGCGAGGAGATCCAGGCGCCGTAGTTGCCGCCCGAGGTGCGCTCCAGCCCCGCCTGCATCGACAGGAGATGGCCGACCGTGACCTGAGCGAGGCGCGGGTCGGGATCGGCGGGGAAGTCGCTCGCCAGAAAGTCCGAGATCGGCTGGTCCACGCCCTTGATCGCGCCCTTGTCGATCGCGATGCCGACCAGAGTTGCGACGACGGATTTCGATGCCGACTTGATGTTCGTCGCCCGATCGGTCCGCTTGCCGCGAAACCCCGCATCCACCAGCGTTTCGCCGCCTTGCGCGATCAGCAGCGTTTCCAGCGCGGCGAAGCCGGCGGCGCGCTCCCGCGCAGCGTCGAAGCTGAGGGCGGCCGGCGTCGCGGCCCCCTCCCCGCGCGCGTCGGGGGGAACGGCGGCCGGCTCAGCGGGACCGGCGGCGTCCTGCGCCCCGGCCGGCCAGACCATGAGCGCGCCGGCGAGCAGCGTGCCCGCAATTCGCGAGATGGGGATCGTGTGTCGTGTCATGCCGGAGAGATGGAAGCCCGCATGGACCGGCAAAAGGCGCGTCACTGCAACTTGATGGGCAGCCGCGCGCGGCATGTTCCGCTGTGTTTTCGATCCGTTCACTCTTTGTCTTTAATCGAAGAATCCGTTAAGCAAGGGGAGGCGCGTTTTCATGCTCCAGGAGCGGACCATTCGGATCATCGGCATCGACCCGGGCCTGCGGCGCATGGGCTGGGGCATTGTGGAGACGGTGGGCAACTCGCTGCGCTTCGTGGCGAGCGGCACGGTTCTGTCCGATGCCAAGCTCGACCTCGCCTCGCGCCTGCGCCAATTGTACGACGGGCTGAGCGCCGTGGTGCATCACCACCAGCCGGACGAGGCGGCGGTGGAACAGACCTTCGTCAACAAGGACGCGGTGGCGACGCTGAAGCTCGGTCAGGCACGCGGCATCGCGCTTCTGGTGCCCGCGCTGGCCGGCCTGCCCGTCGCGGAATACGCGCCGAACGCGGTGAAGAAGGCGGTGATCGGCGTCGGCCACGGCGAAAAGGCGCAGATCCACATGATGGTGAAGGTGCTCATGCCGCGCGCGGTCTTCGACGGCGACGATGCCGCCGACGCGCTCGCCATCGCCATCTGCCACACGCATCACCGCCAGTCCGCCCAGGCCCGCGCCGTGCTGGCGGGACTTTGATGTTCTTGACCTGTTCCTGCCTTTCGATTAGGTAATACCTCTAGGTATTACCTTGGAGTCCCACCATGCGAGTGACCGAAAAGGGTCAGGTGACGATCCCCAAGCCTATTCGCGACAAGCTGGGGATCGGGCCGGGCAGCGAAGTGGCCTTTGTCGACCGGGGCGATGTGGTGGAACTCGTGCGCGAGAGTTCGGCGCAAGACCCCGAGAAGCAGTGGGACGAGTTCCGGCGAGGCGTCGAGGCCGCGCGGGGGACGCTGGACACCAAGGGCATGGACGGAAAGGACTTCATCGACTGGCTGAGAGGTCCACGTGATGATCTCGACCCTCGTTGATTCCAACGTCTTCATCGACATTCTCGGCACGGGCCCGCTGCAGGATTCCGCCCTCGATCTCCTAAGGGAGGCGATGGCGAGCGGGCCAATCATTCTCAGTTCGATCGTCTGGGCCGAACTAGCCTTCACGCCCCTGCCCGAAGAGCAGTTGTTTCGCGCCATCGCCTGGATGCGACCGAAGCGCGAGACCCTCCCCTTCGAAGCCGCCTATCCCGCCGGCCAGGCGCATCGTCTTTATCGCGAGCGCGGCGGGCGGCGGGACCGCACGCTGCCCGACTTTCTCATCGGCGCCCATGCGCTGGCCGCCGGCCACCGGCTGCTGACGCGAGACGCCAGCCGCTACCGCGCCTATTTCCCCGACCTCACCATCATCTGCCCGGAGACCCATCCTTGATCGGCAAGCTAAAAGGCACGGTGGACGAGACCGACGAGGAAAGCGCCACGATCGACGTGCATGGCGTCGGCTATGTCGCCTTCTGCGGCGCGCGCACGCTGGCGCATCTGCCGGGGCGCGGCGAGGCGGCGGAGCTCTTCATCGAAACCTATGTGCGCGAGGACATGATCCGCCTCTACGGCTTCTCGACCAAGGCCGAACGCGAATGGTTCCGCCTTCTCCAAAGCGTGCAGGGCGTCGGGGCGAAGGTCGCGCTCGCCGTGGTCGGCACGCTGACGCCGGGCGACCTCGCCAACGCCGTGGCGCTGCAGGACCGCGCCACCGTCGCCCGCGCGCCGGGCGTCGGGCCCAAGGTCGCCGCGCGCATCGTCGCCGAACTGAAGGACAAGGTGCCGGCCTTTTCGGGCGCCCCAGGCGACGAGACGCTGGGCCTCAAGCGCGAGATCGGCGAAGGCGTGGCGCCCGCGCCCGTGGCCGACGCGGTGTCGGCGCTGGTCAATCTCGGCTATTCCCGCGAGCAGGCGGCGAGCGCGGTCGCCACCGCCCTCCGCGAAGCGGGCGAAGGTGCTGCCTCCACGGCGCTGATCCGGCTGGGCCTCAAGGCTCTCAGCCGATAGAGCTTGGTCCCGGCAAGGCGCGCCCGCTTTCCAGCCCGGCGATGCGGCCGACCAAAAACCTGAAGCCTTTGCGGTGAAGTCGCCTTCATCGCGAAAGCCCACACGACAAACCCGCCCTGCCCGGCCGGGCCTTGAGCGGAACGGACCCGACCCATGAGCCACAACCGCCTCATCACCCCCGAAAAGCGCGGCGAGGACGTCGACGCGACGCTGCGCCCGCAGCGGCTCGACGACTTCGTCGGCCAGGCCGCGGCGCGCGCCAATCTGAAGATCTTCATCGAGGCGGCCAAGACGCGCGGCGAGGCGCTGGACCATGTGCTCTTCGTCGGGCCGCCGGGCCTCGGCAAGACGACGCTGGCGCAGATCATGGCCAAGGAACTCGGCGTCAACTTCCGCTCCACCTCCGGCCCGGTCATCGCCAAGGCCGGTGATCTGGCGGCGCTGCTCACCAATCTGGAAGAGCGCGACGTCCTGTTCATCGACGAGATCCATCGCCTCAGCCCGGCGGTGGAGGAAATCCTCTATCCCGCCATGGAAGATTTTCAGCTCGACCTCATCATCGGCGAGGGGCCGGCGGCGCGCTCGGTGAAGATCGACCTGTCGAAATTCACACTGGTGGCGGCGACGACGCGGCTCGGCCTACTCACCACTCCGCTGCGCGACCGCTTCGGTATTCCGGTGCGGCTGAACTTCTACACGGTGGACGAACTCGAACACATCGTGAAGCGCGGCGCGCGGCTGATGAGCCTGCCGATGAGTGACGACGGCGCGCGAGAGATCGCCCGGCGCGCGCGCGGCACGCCGCGCATCGCCGGCCGCCTCCTGCGCCGCGTGCGGGACTTCGCCACCATGGCGGGGGCCGAGGTGGTGGACCGACGCACCGCCGACGAGGCGCTGATCCGCCTCGACGTCGACTCGCTCGGGCTCGACCAGCTCGACCGGCGCTATCTCGACCTGATCGCCCTCAATTTCGGCGGCGGTCCGGTGGGCATCGAGACGATCGCCGCCGCCTTGTCGGAGCCGCGCGACGCGATCGAGGACATCGTGGAGCCTTATCTCCTGCAACAGGGCTTCATCCAGCGCACGCCGCGCGGCCGGCTCTTGACCCAGCACGCCTTCCGCCATCTCGGCCTCGCTGTGCCGGCGACCTATCAAGGCGTCCAGTCCAGTCTGTTCGAGGGCGAAGACGAGGCCTGAGGAGTCTCACCCCTCGGCTTCGCCCGTGCTCGGATCGTCGTCCGACTCGTCCTTCTCGCGCTCCACCAAGGCGGAGGCCACCTCGCGATCCTCGTCGTCGTCGAGCTGCTGAACCGAAAGCGAGCGCAGGTTCACGTGATGATGGCGCACGAGATGCGGCAGCCCTGGCAGCGACGTGGCGAAGCCGACGGCGGCGAGCAGCAGGCCCAGAAGATGGTGGCGACGTTTGAATGGCATGATCCCCCAGCCACGAAACGCGTCGGCGCAGCGCCGCGCCCCGAGTGCGATGCAGCAGACAGGGCCTTCACGGCATCATTGGGGCGCCACCGGAAACGTCGCTACCAGAAGCGCCGCTACCAGAAGCTCGGCGTGACCTCCTCCAGCCGAGGTCCGATGCGAACGGCCGAGACCTTCTCAGCCAGACCCGTGCGGTCGGAAATCTCCACCGCCAGACCGCAGATCGTCGCCGGACCGCCCGCCGCCTCGAAGCGCCCGCGCGGAATGCGGGTGAGGAAGCGGTTCAGCGGCTCCTCCTTTTCCATGCCGAGCGAAGAGTCGTAGTCGCCGCACATGCCGGCGTCCGACTGATAGGCCGTGCCGTTGGCGAGGATCTGGTGGTCGCCCGTCGGCACATGGGTGTGCGTGCCGACCACGACCGAGACGCGCCCGTCGAGATAATGGCCCATGGCCTGTTTCTCGCTCGTCGCCTCGGCATGCATGTCGATGATGATCGCGTCGGCCTGCTCGCCCATCGGGCAGGCCGCGACGATGTCGCCCGCCGCGCGGAACGGATCGTCGAGTTCGGGATGCATGAAGGCGCGGCCCATGAGATTGGCGACCAGAACCCGCGCGCCGTTGCGCGCCTCGTAGAAGCCTGAACCCTTGCCCGGCGTGCCCGGCGGATAGTTGGCAGGACGCAGGAACCGGTCGTGCCGGGCGGCGAAGACCAGCGCCTCGCGCTGGTCGAACACGTGGTTGCCGGTGGTCATCACGTCGGCGCCGGCCTGGATCGTCTCCTCGAAGATCTCCTCCGTCACCCCGAAGCCGCCGGCCGCGTTCTCGCCGTTGACCACGACGAAGTCGAGCCGCCAGTCGGCGATCAGGCCCGGCAGGCGCTCATAGACTGCGGTGCGTCCGCTGCGGCCGACCATGTCGCCCAGAAACAGAAATCTCATGCGTTCGAAGCCTTTTCGGCGGCGAGGCGCTTGGCCTCCTGAAGACGGTCGAGCGCGCGGACGACGGCGGGCCGCTCGCCGATCCGGTCCACCCAGGCCGAGAGCGCGGGAAAGCGGTCACTGGCACTCAGATCGCGAAGGCCCGAGCGGGCCCAGGTCCAGTTCATCATGTCGGCGATGGAATAGTCGCCGGCCAGGAACTCGACCTCGCGCAGACGCGCGTCGAGCACGCCGAGCAGCCGCTCGCTTTCGCGCTCGAAGCGCCGGATGGCGAAGTCGCTGCGCTCTTCCGCGTTCTTGAAATAATGGATCTGGCCGATCATCGGCCCGGTGCCGCCGACCTGGAAGAAGGTCCAGGCGAAGGCCTCCGAGCGCGCCGGGCCGGAGGGGGCGAGGAACCGGCCGGTCTTCTCGGCGAGATGAACCAGGATCGCGCCAGATTCGAAGACGCGATGCCCCTCGCCGCCGTCCCGATCCACGATCGCGGGAATGCGCCCGTTCGGGTTGATCGCAAGAAAGCCCGATTCCTTTTGTTGTCCGGTCGAGATATCGACAAGGCGCAGGTCGTAGTCGAGCCCGCACTCCTCCAGCATGATCGCCGGCTTTTCGCCGTTCGGCGTCGTCCAGGTGTAAAGCTCGATCACGCTCGGCTCTCCGGTTTCGTCTGGCTTTGGCCTCTAACGCAGGTCGGGCCAAAGGGGGAACGGGAATTTTTGGAAAAAACATCGCGCCCGTGCGCCGTCCAGCGCGGCCGGCGAACCGCAAGCGCCCCGAGCGGGCAGGAAAGACGAGACTTGAAGACCCCTTCCCTTCGCGCCCTCATGCTTTGTCTCAGCCTCGGCCTTGGCGCCTGCACCACCGTCAAGCCGGTGGATACCAGCCGCACCGCGCCGCTCGCCATCGGCCGGGACGAGGGGCTGAAGCTGGTCAACGACTTTCGCGCCCGCAACGGTCTGAAGCCGCTGCGCATCAATGAAAAGCTGATGCAGGCGGCGCAATGGCAGACCGCCGCCATGGCCGAGCGCAACAAGATGGACCATCAGGTGGCGGGCGCCCTGCCCGGGCGCGTGGCGCGCTTCGGCTACGACTGGTCGACGGTCGCGGAAAATATCGCGCGCAACTATTCCGACTATGGCGCAGCCATGGTCGGCTGGATCAACTCCCCCGGCCATCGCAAGAACCTGCTCAACCCCAATGTCACCGAAATGGGCTTTGCCGGCGGCCGCTTGAGCGAGGGCGGGCCGACCTACTGGACGCAGATCTTCGGCGCGCCCAAGCCCGTGGCACCCGTCGCCGTCAGCCAGAAGCCGATGCGCTGGGGTCCAGAACTCCGCTTTCCCTGACGATCCGATCGAGAAAGCGGTCGCCCGGCGCCATCGGCACCTCCGGCACTTCCTGCGCGTCGAAGGCGAGGCCCAGCGTGTCGACGCGGCCGTGCAGCGCATCGAGCCGGGCGATGGCGCGATCGTAGAAGCCCTTGCCATAGCCGATGCGCCCGCCCCGCCGGTCGAAGGCCAGCAGCGGCACGAGAAGAAGCGTGGGGTCGAGCTCGGGCGCATCCACTCCCGGCCCATGCGTGCCGAAGCCCTGGGGCACGAGTTCGGCCCCGCGCCGCAATTCGCGAAACACGAGATCGCCCCCCACGATGCAGGGCAGCGCCAGACGCGCACGACGATCCTGCAGCCGCGCCATGAGCGGGCGTGGGTCGACCTCGGTGCCGATCGGCAGAAAGGCGCCCACCACCGTGCCCGGCTCGAAGCGGAGCGAGGTCTCGGCATGGTCCGCGATCGCGAGCGAAGCCTCGATGCGCGCGACCGCCGGCAGCGCGGCGCGCCGCGCCATCATCTCGCGCCGCAGCGCCTGCTTGCGATCCGCCACGAGGTCCACCGGGTTCGTCCTCCGCCGTAGTTCTCAACACGCTCTTAGCAGCTTTGGCGGATAGGCAAAACGACGGGCATTTCTCTCTCGGCAATCCACCGCAACCCATTGATACAATTTGAAATCCAGTGGAGGGCGCAAGGCGATCCCCGCGCAAGCGAGCGGCGTGACACCGGAAGGGTTCCTCGGAACTCCAACGGAGATCGCATGACATCCATCTCATCCCTATCCTCGACATCTCAGGCCGCGACCTCGCTGGTGAAAAGCGTTTCGGCGCTCGACACCAACGGCGACGGCGTCGTCAGCGCGGCGGAACTGGCAGCGGCGCAAAGCACGGGCAGCGACGAAGGCGCGGCGGACAGCAGCACGGAGGCCTCGGCCACCGCCAAGCTGACCAGCCTCCTGACCAATCTGTCGCTCGACGGTGCCGAGAGCGGCCCTGGCGCGGCGCAGGGCCATGGCCCGGGCGGTCCGCCCCCGGCCGGTGGGCCTCCTCCAGGCGCACCGCCTCCCGGCGGCAAGCCGCCCGCTGGCGGTGCGCCGGGCCAGGGCGACGGCGCGCAGACGCAAGGCACGAGTTCGTCGGACACGGCGAACACGCTGCTGGCCTCAATTCTGGAAAAATATCAGGCCAATTGAGCCCTTCGCCGAGAAGGCCGAGGCTCATGGGGCTCGGGGCGGCGCAGAGCCGCTCCGGTCTTCGCCCCGGAAGGCGGACCATTGATGAGGGGAGGATAGTGGCGAGCCACCTCGGCCGATGAGAAGGTTGATCCCGGGAACCTACAAAGTAGGTGGGCGCCGTGTGCCACAGTCCACGGACCGCAGCAGGGACAGCTCCCTAAGGGATGAGTAAGGCCCCGGGGAATAAGTTATCCCTGTCGAACCGCGCAGCCCGCCGAGACCGAATATAGGCCTTCGCGGCCTTGAGCGCCAGAGGTCGGCGCGCAAGCATTTCGGCCCTCAAGCATTTGCAGCCCTCAGCGATAAACCAATTTGCTTATCAGCGTCCGTCGCCGCTCCCAGCCGGCGCGCTCGAGTTCGGGGCTGGCAGCTGGCGCTTCGGGATAGCCCAGGCAGAAATAGCCGATGAAGCGCCAGCCGGTCGGAACGTCCAGAATGCCTATTACCTCGGCGGGGTCGAGGATCGACACCCAGCCAAGGCCCAGCCCCTCCGCCCGGGCGGCGAGCCAGAGCGTATGGGCGGCGAGCACCGCGCTGTAGGCCGCCGTTTCCGGCATGGAGCGTCGGCCGAGCCCATTCAGTTGCGCGGGGTCGGGATCGGCGAAGAGCGCGAACTGAACCGGCGCCGCCTCCATTCCCTCCAACTTCAGCCGGGCATAGAGGGTCGCGCGCGCTCCCGCCTGCTTCTCAGTCGCGAGTGCGTTCTGCCGGGCAAAACCCGCGCGGATCGCGGCGCGGCGCGCGGGATCGCTCACCAGAATGAAGCGCCAGGGCTCACTGAGGCCGACGGAGGGGGCAAGCGACGCGGTTTCCAGGAGACGCTCCAGCGTCCCCTCCGGCAGCGGGTCGCGGCGAAAGTGCCTGACGTCGCGCCGCCATTCGAAAAGGGTCCGCAGTTCGGCGCGAAAGGCGGCGTTGAACTGCGGTGTCAGCGGCCGGTCTCCAGCCGCTCCGCGATCCGCTCAACGATGTCGCTGACGCCCAGCAGATGCTCGATCAGGCGCTGGTCGCCCACCGTGGCGGCCAGATCGCCCGCCGAGCCGGCGCGGGCGAGTTCCGCTTCCAGTTCGGCGACGCGCCGGCGCTGTTCAGACAATTCGTCGCTCACCATGATGGCGGCCATGACGGTGATGCGCAGATCGCCGATCTCGCCGAACGAGCCGCGCAGCTCGTTGATCCGCCCGTCGAGATCGGCGGCGAGGCCGGTCAGGTGCTCTTCCTCGCCATCGGCGCAGGCCATCCGGTAGGTCTTGCCATCGATGGAAACGACGATCTGGGGCATGGCGGTCTTTCAGAGGTTCGGCGGCGTCGGGGCGGAGGGCGAGGCGCTAGCCCCGGCGCTGCGCCAGGACGTCGCGGATCGTCTCCATGGCGTTGACGAGGCGGCGCGACACTTCGCGGTTGGCCGCGTCGAGGCGCGAAGCGCGCGTCAGCGCCGCGTCCAGTTCGGTGGCGAGGCGGGAGCGGTCGGCCGTCATGCGCTGCACCTCCTCCTCGGCGGAAACGACGATGTGGTCACGCGAGACGCGCCTCTCCACCGCACGCTCCAAACGCTCGAGAGCCGCTTGAAGGCGATTCGTCGCGTCGGTCAGCGGGCCCGCGTCCGGCATGAAAACCCCTTTTCCCTCACCCTTCGAGACATCGGCGGCCCGGCCGAACGCCAGAGCTCGGAAGGCCACCCACCCGCTTTAACGGGAACGCAAGGGCGTGAAAAGCTTTTCCACGCCGGAGCTTCGCGCCGCGATGATTGACAGGCGCGAAGAACCTATGATGAGTGCGCGCGACAGGCGCCGAGTGTCACTCGCAAGGCGCATCCGGGAGGACGTTCGACCCATGCCTTTCGCCCAGAGGCCCGCTTCCCCCTCGCGCCCGGCCCCGCGCCGCCCGCGTGCGACGCGCGCCTTCGGAGCGAAGGGCGCCGCCTTCTCCTGATCCCTCTTCGTCCGGCGCCCCGCCGGCGCCATGCCATCGCAGCCCGCCGCCGCTCCCCTGGCGCCGGCGAATTCGGACGAGGCCCGGCGGCCTCGCCCTCCAGGAAAGGAAGACCATGGCAGTACGTGTCGCCATCAACGGATTCGGCCGCATCGGCCGCAACGTGCTTCGCGCCATCGTGGAATCGGGCCGCACCGACATCGAGGTCGTCGCGATCAACGATCTCGGCCCGGTGGAGACCAACGCCCACCTGATCCGCTACGATTCGGTCCATGGCCGCTTCCCCGGAACGGTGAAGGTCGACGGCAACACGATCGACGTCGGCCGCGGGCCGATGCGCGTCACCGCCGAGCGCGACCCCAAGAACCTGCCCTGGGGCGAGATGGGCATCGACATCGCTTTCGAGTGCACCGGCATTTTCACCGATCCCGGCAAGGCCTCGGCCCATCTGGAAGCCGGCGCCAAGAAGGTGCTGATCTCCGGCCCGCTGACCAACGCGGCCGACGAGAAGACCGTCGTATATGGCGTCAACCACGACACGCTGACGGCCGCCGACAAGATCGTCTCCAACGCCTCGTGCACGACCAACTGCCTGGCGCCGGTCGCCAAGGTGCTGCACGAGACGATCGGCATCGAAACCGGCTTCATGACTACGATCCACTCCTACACGGGCGACCAGCCGACGCTCGACACGATGCACAAGGACCTCTACCGGGCGCGCGCCGCCGCCCTGTCGATGATCCCGACCTCGACCGGCGCCGCCAAGGCGCTCGGCCTCGTGCTGCCCGAGCTCAAGGGCAAGCTCGACGGCTCGTCGATCCGCGTGCCGACGCCCAACGTCTCGGTGGTGGACTTCAAGTTCGTCGCCAAGCGCGCGACCTCCATACAGGAAGTGCAGGAGGCGATCCGCGTCGCCGCCGACGGCCCGCTGAAGGGCATTCTCGGCTACACGCTCGACCCGAACGTGTCGCACGACTTCAACCACGACCCGCATTCCTCGGTCTTCGCGATGGACCAGACCAAGGTCATGGACGGCACGTTCGTGCGCATCCTGTCCTGGTACGACAACGAGTGGGGCTTCTCCAACCGCATGTCGGACACCGCCATCGCCATGCACAAGGCGGGCTGAACCCGATGAGCTTCCAGCCCCTCTCCGCGCGCGACGTCCGCTGGGCGCCCGTTTCCGGGCCGGGGCTGGAGCACCTGCATCTGACGGCGACGCCGGACGGCGTCGTCGCCCGCTCGGTCGTGATCGGCGAGCGGGGCGGACGCGCCTATGGCGTTTCCTACGAAATCCGGCTCGACACGCTTTGGCATGTCGAGCGGTTCGAGATCGTCGCCACGCATGGCGACCACCTAACGCTCATACAGGATCGGCCCGGCCGCTGGATAACCACCGATGGTACGGAGCGCGCCGATCTTCACGGCTGCCTCGACATCGACCTTGCAGGCACGCCCTTCACCAACACGCTGCCGATCCGCCGCCTCGGCGAGGCCCTTGCCGCGCCGGCCGAGCTGCGCATGGTCTATGTGCCGTTCGACACGTTCGAGCCCGTCGTGGACGCGCAGCGCTACACCCGGCTGGCGCCGCGCCTCTTCCGCTACGAGGCGGTGGACCGGACCTTCGCGGCCGACCTGCCGGTGGACGAGGACGGCCTCGTCACAGACTATCCCACCCTATTCAAACGCCTTTGAGGCGCCGGGCGCCTTTCGCGGCGCCCCTTCCGACGGAGCCATGAGATGACGCTGTTCAAGACGCTCGACCAAGCCGACCTCCAGGGTAAGCGCGTTCTCGTGCGGGTGGACCTCAACGTTCCCATGAAGGACGGGCGGGTGAGCGACGCGACGCGCATCGAGCGCATCCTGCCGACGATCCGCGAGATCTCCGACAAGGGCGGGCGCGTCCTTCTCCTAGCCCATTTCGGTCGTCCCAAGGGCAAGGTCGATCCCGAGCAGTCTTTGGCGCCGATCGCCCCCGTCCTTTCGGAAAAGCTCGGCCGCCCCGTGGGCTTTGCCGAGGATTGCGTCGGCCCGGTGGCGGACGGCATCGTCGCCAACATGAAGGACGGCGACGTCCTGCTTCTGGAAAACACTCGTTTCCATGCCGGTGAAGAGAAGAACGACGAGGCTTTCGTTGCCGAACTGGCGAGCCTCGGCGACGTATACGTCAACGACGCCTTCTCGGCCGCGCACCGCGCCCATGCCTCGACCGAAGGGCTCGCCCATCACCTGCCCTCCTATTGCGGGCGCACGATGCAGGCCGAGCTGGAGGCGCTGGAAAAGGGTCTCGGCAACCCGGAAAAGCCGGTGATCGCCATCGTCGGCGGCGCCAAGGTCTCGACCAAGATCGACCTCCTGCAGAACCTCGTCGCCAAGGTGGACTGCCTCGTGATCGGCGGCGGCATGGCCAACACGTTCCTGGCCGCGCAAGGGATCGATGTCGGCAAGTCGCTCTGCGAGCACGATCTCGCCGACACGGCGCGCCAGATCCTCGAAAAGGCCAAGACGGCGAACTGCACCATCCTTCTGCCGACCGACGCCGTGGTGGCGCGGGAGTTCAAGGCCAATGCGGCGAACGAGACGGTCGCCGTCGCCTCCGTTCCGGCCGACGCGATGATCCTCGATGTCGGCCCGGCCAGCGTCGAAGAGATCAAAAGCTGGATCGAGAAGTCCAAGACGCTGGTCTGGAACGGCCCGCTCGGCGCCTTCGAGATCGAGCCCTTCGACCGGGCGACCATGGCGGCCGCGCGCTTTGCGGCCGACCAGACCGAGGCCGGCAAGCTCGTCTCCGTGGCGGGCGGCGGCGACACGGTGGCCGCGCTGAATCAGGCCGGCGTCGCGGAGCGCTTCACCTATGTCTCGACCGCCGGCGGCGCCTTCCTGGAATGGATGGAAGGCAAGGCCCTTCCCGGCGTCGAGGCCTTGAAGGCCTGACGATCACGACCGAAGGAGGGTTTCATCCGTGACGGACACGCTGCTCTCCTGGCTGCTCCTGCCGGTCTATATCTGGCAGGGCATCGGCATCCGTCGCCGCATCGAGCGGATGCCCCCCGCCGCCGGCCCGCAACACGGGCTGGTCGGCCCCGGCGACGATGCACCAAGCATTCGGCTTCTGGTGATCGGTGATTCCTCGGCGGCCGGCGTCGGCGTCGAGCGGGTGGAGGAAAGCCTTGCCCCGCGCTTGGCCGAACGCCTCTACGCGCTGACGGGCCGGGTCGTCGCCTGGCGCGCGGCGGGCTCCAACTCCGCCGTCTCGGCCGAGGTGCGCGACTATGTCGTGCCGCTTCTGCCCTATGACAGCTTCACCCATATCGTCCTGTCGATCGGCACCAACGACATCAAGAACTTTCATTCCGGCCGGCGCTTCAAACGCGCCTTCGGAACGCTTCTCTACGCCCTGCGCGCCCGCTGGCCGGAAGCGCGCATCGTCTGGTCGCAGCCCGTCGACATGCTGCGGGTGCCCGCCCTGCCGCGCGGGTTGGCGCTGGTTCTGGAACTGCGCGGCCGCATCCTGCGCCGCATCGGCACGCGCCTTTGCCTGGAGCGCGGCGCGGTGCCCGCTACGACCCTGCCGCGCGTCGAACCGCTCGGCTTCTCGCGCGACGGGTTCCACGCCTCGGCCGAAGGCCATGCTTATGTCGCGGGGCATCTGGCGACCTATTGCCTGGGCGAGCGGGCCGAGGCCTGAGAGGCTGTCCGAGCCGTCCCGGCGCGCCCATCACGGGAAGCGGTCTTTCGCAACATAGGTTAAGAAAACTTCATCGAGTGCGATGGATTGCGGCAAGATTTGCGCCGCATCCCTGCCTTAGGAGAACTGCTAGCGCAGCCCCTCACGGTTTCAAGACTCGCAAGTCGCGAATTGTCGAAGCTCCGGCGATCAAAAGCCGCGCCGCACGCTTCAGCCCCGATCCCCAGACGGATCGCCCGCGACCTTGGATGCATCGCCATGTCGGCCCTGTCCCAGTCTTTTTCCGCCTATTCCAAGGCTCTCGCCCTTCTGCGCCCGGAGCGCGGCCGGGCGTTGGGCATCGTCCTCGCCGGCATCGCCGTCGCGGGCATTCAGGTCGCCGAGCCGGTCCTGTTCGGCCATGCGATCAACGCGCTTCTTTCCGGCGGTGGCGCGCTGTCGCTCGTGCTCCTCTGGGGCGCGGCGAGCTTCGTGTCCTTTCTGTCGGCCATGGTGATCTCGCTGCTGGCCGACCGGCTCATGCATCGCCGCCGGCTCGCGGCCATGGCGACCTTTCTGGAGCATGTCCTGGCGCTGCCGGCCTCGTTCCATTCGCGCTCACAGTCCGGCCGCCTGATGCGGGTGATGATTTCGGGCGTCGACACACTGTTCGGCTTCTGGCTGCCGCTGTTTCGCGAGCAGATCGGCAATGTCGTCGCGCTGACTGTTCTCCTGCCCGTGGCCTTCTGGATGAACTGGCGCCTCGCCGCGCTGCTCGGGCTGCTGATCGTGGTCTACACGCTGGTCAATCTCGCCGTGGTGCGCCGCACCTCGGGCGGCCAGAGCGAGGTCGAAGACCACTTCACGCAGGTCTCCGGCACGGTGGGCGAACTCTTCGGTAATGTGCCGATGCTCCAGAGCTTCCTGGCGGTGCCCAAGGAGATCCACTCCGTCCGCTCCTCGCTCGATCGCATCCTGTCGGCGCAATATCCCGTGCTCAACTGGTGGGCTGTCATGGCGGTGCTGACGCGCGGCGCCTCCTCGATCTCGATCGTCGCCATCTTCGCCTATGGCGCCTGGCTCGCCTCGCGCGGCCTTTCCACCGTGGGCGAGATCGTCTCCTTCGTCGGCTTCGCGACGCTGCTGATCGGCCGGCTCGACCAACTCACCGGCTTCCTCATGGGCCTCTTCACCCGCGCGCCCATGCTGGTGCAGTTCTTCGCCGTCCTGCGCGAGCGCACCGACGTGATCGAGTTCACGGACGCGCAGCCGCTGAAGATCACCGAAGGCCGCGTGCGCTTCGAGAATGTCGAGTTTCGCTACCCCGAAGGCTCGGGCGCGGTGCGCGGGCTCGACTTCGAGGCCGCGCCCGGCGAGACGGTGGCGATCGTCGGCCCGACGGGCTCGGGCAAGTCCACCGCGCTGGCGCTTCTCCAGCGCGCCTACGACCCGGAAAAAGGCCGCATCACGATCGACGGGCAGGACATCCGCCATGTCACGCTGAACTCGCTGCGCGGCTCGATCGGCGTCGTGTTCCAAGAGGCCGGCCTGTTCAACCGCACGATCCGCGAGAACATCGCGATCGGCCGGCCGGAGGCCTCGATGGGCGAGATCGAGGAGGCGGCCAAGCTCGCCGGCGCCTTCGACTTCATCCAGCGCAAGGAGGACGGCTTCTCCGCCATGGTGGGCGAGCGCGGCGCCGGCCTGTCGGGCGGCGAGCGCCAGCGCCTTGCCATCGCCCGCGCGCTGCTCAAGGACGCTCCGATCCTGATCTTGGACGAGGCGACCTCGGCGCTCGACACCGCGACGGAAACGCGCCTCCAATCGGCGCTGGAGCGGCTACGCGCCGGGCGCACGACCTTCGTCATCGCCCATCGCCTTTCGACCATCCGCTCGGCCGACCGGATCATCGTTCTCGACAATGGCGCGATCGTCGAGACCGGGACCTTCGACGAACTGGTGGCGCAGGGCGGCGTCTTCGCGGGCCTAGCGCGCGATGCCGGCGTGTCCTCGCTCCGCCGCCCCCTGTCCGAAGCGCTGACGCAGGACAACGCGCCGGCGGGCGACGGCGAGGGTTTCATGGAAGCGGCGGAGTAGCACGCCCGAGGCGAGGGAGACGTCAGTCCCCCTCGTCCTCGTATCCGACGAGATGGAGCGGGCGGGCGCGCACGCCGCGCAGCGAGCACCAGCGCACCAGCGCCTCCTCGCGCCCATGCGTGACCCAGACCTCCTGCGGCGCGATCTCGGCGATGGTCAGGGTCAGCTCGTCCCAGTCGCAATGGTCCGACAGGATCAGGGGCAGCTCGACACCGCGCTGCCGCGCCCGGCCGCGCACCCGCATCCAGCCCGACGCGAAGCAGGCCACGGGGTCGGGAAAGCGCCGCGCCCATTTGTCGGCGAAGGCCGAGGGCGGGCCGACAACGATGGCGCCGGCGAACTCGGCCTTGGCCGCCCCTTCGTCGCTCTTGGCGCGCGCGATCGTAGCGGGCCGGAGCTCGCCAAGATCGATCCCCTCGCTCTCGTAGAAGTCGCAGAGCTTCTTCAGCGCGCCGTGGATGTAGATCGGCTCGCGGTATCCTTCCTCGCGCAGCATGCGAATGACGCGCTGCGCCTTGCCCAGCGCATAGGCGCCGACGAGATGGGCGCGCTCGGGAAACTGGCGCGTGGAGGCGATGAGCTTGCGCACCTCGCCGCGCGAGTCGGGGTGGCGGAAGACCGGCAGGGCGAAGGTCGCCTCGGTGATGAAGACATCGCAGGGCACCGGCTCGAAGGGCTCGGCGGTCGGGTCCTCCCGCCGCTTGTAGTCGCCGGACGCGACGATGCGCATGCCCTCCCATTCCACCAGGATCTGCGCCGAGCCCAAAACATGGCCGGCGGGGTGGAAGGACACGGCGACGCCGTTCACCCGGAGCACCTCCCCCCAGGGCGCCTCCTGCCGCGCCCCGGCAAAATCCTCGCCATAGCGCAGCGCCATGATGGCAAGCGTCCGGCGCGTCGCCAGCACATGCTCGTGCCCTGAGCGAGCATGGTCGGCATGCCCATGGGTGATCAGCGCGCGCCCCACGGGGCGCACGGGGTCGATATAGAAGTCGCCGGGTGGGCAATAGAGCCCGTTCGGCGTCGGGCGAAGCAGGTCTTCGAAACGGGCCATGCGCGAAGAGATAGGCGCTCGGGCCTCCAGCGGTAGCGCCGGGATGTCGGCCGCTGCCAGTTGGCGCGGGGCTGCCCGGCCGCTGCGCCCCCGCCGCCCCGTTGCGGATGGAGCCGATCGAGACGCCCGGCATCGAACCAAGGTGTCGGCAGGCCTGAAAATCCGCTTGCGCGGCGGGAGGCCGCGCCCGATAAGCGGGCGCTCCTGCCGGGAACACGCCCCTTGCCCCACGACACCCACCGCTCCGGCAACCCGCTGGCCGACCGGCGCGCCGACTATGCCGAATCCTATGCCGGCGCGCGCGACTATGCCGCCGCCGCCGACCTCATGCGCCAGGCCGTGGAACTCGCGCCCGGCTGGACGCTCGGCCGGATGCGCCTCGGCGCCTTTCTGGAGGAAACGGGCGAGCGGGAGGAAGCCTTGCGGCTCTACCGCGCGGCTTTGGCCGAGGACGCGGCCGATCCCTACGGCGCCGGGCTGAAGCTCGCGGCCCTCGGCGCCGCGCCCGTGCCGGAGGCCCCGCCCCCCGCCTTCGTCGCCGGCCTGTTCGACCAGTATGCCGAAGGGTTCGAGACCGCGCTGGTGCAGCGCCTCGGCTACCGCGTGCCCGACCTCCTGTTCGAGGCCTTGATGGCGCAAAGCCCCTCGCTCCGCTTCGGTCGCGCGATGGATCTGGGCTGCGGCACGGGGCTGATGGGTGAGCGGCTGCGCCCCGTCACTGAGACGCTGCACGGCGTCGACCTGTCGCCGGGCATGCTGGACAAGGCGCGCCGCAAGCGGATCTACGACCATCTGGCGGAAGGCGACGTAGCGCTTGCCGAGGCGCCGGACCGCCGCCTCTACGACCTCCTGACCGCCGCCGACGTTCTCACCTATCTCGGCGATCTCGCGCCCGTCTTCGCCCGCGCGGCCAAGCTTCTGGCGCCCGGCGGTCTTTTCGCCTTTTCGGTGGAGGCGGACGACGGCACGGAGGGCGGCTACGCCCTGCGCCCATCCCTGCGCTACGCCCACGCGCCCGCTTGGCTGGCGGCAGGCCTTGCCGAGGCCGGCTTCACGCTCCTGTCGGAGCGGCGCGAGGAGCTGCGGCGCGACCGGGGCGAGCCGGTACGCGGCGCCTTGCTCGTCGCGATGAAGCGCTAAGAGACCGTTTGACAGCTCGGCGACGCAGGTCCGTCGAGTGATTTTGCGACGTTCGCGAGGCGCCAAACGCAGTCGATGCCGGCGGCATAGGCGAGGCTTGGCAACGAAGCGCCGGCGGACCGACCCGACCGAGTTGTCAAACAGTCTCTAAAGCGCATGGCCGCCATGCGCGGGCGGGCTTTGTGCGCGAGCGCGCCAGCCTTTAGCCTACTTCAAGGACACATCCATTGGGACGGCAAGGCGTGAGCGCATCGGTCGAACAGCCGGCGGACGGAGAGACCGAGCGCCAAGAGGAGGCGCTGGTGCGCCGCGCCCATCGCTTCGGCAACTGGGCCGCCACGGCCACGCGGCACAGCCCCTGGGAAGACGGGCTTGGCATCGTCGCGGGCGTCATGCTGACCGCCTTCGGCATCGCGCTGCTCGGCCATCTCGGCTTTCTCACCGGCGGCATGGCGGGCCTCGCCTTCGTTGTCCACTATCTCACCGGCTGGAATTTCGGCCTCGTCTTCTTCGCGCTCAACCTGCCGTTCTACGGGCTCGCGGTCGGGCGCATGGGCCGAGCCTTCACGGTCAAGACCGCCTTTGCCGTCGCGCTTCTGTCCGTCATGACGGCATTCAGCGGCGATTTCGTCCGCTTCGCCAATGTTCAGCCGCTGCTCGGCGCATGTCTCGGGGGGCTTCTGATCGGCTTCGGCCTGCTCGCCCTGTTCCGCCACCGCTCCTCGGCGGGCGGGGTCGGCATTCTCGCCATCTATCTGCAGGATCGGTTCGGCTGGCGCGCGGGGCTGACGCAGCTCGGCGTCGATCTTCTCGTGCTGGTCACGGCCTTCCTCGCTGTCCCGCCGCTCGCGGTCTTCTACTCCGTCCTCGGCGCGCTGATTCTCAATCTCTTCCTCGCCATCAATCATCGCGCGGATCGCTATCTCGCGAGCTAGTGGATCGTCATCATTACAAATAAAATCGAGCAGGCTTACAGAAGCTTAAGACTCCTCTCGTTGACGAATCTTTCTCTCGAATGCCAATCCCTCAGCAGAAGCGAGCCGGAAGACGCGCTCGACTGACCGAGAGGGCCGAATTGAATTATAAGATTGCCATTCTTTCAGCATCTATTCTGTCCCTCCCGCTTTCGGGCTGCGTCACAACCGGCGCGGACGGCGTGAAGACCAGCCGATCCCAGGTGACCGTGGTGTCGGGGGAGCGCACCCAGATTCGCCGGAACTGGTCCGTGGACAACGACTGCTTGTCCGATGGCCTTCCCAAGGTGCGCGTGCTCGAAGGCCCGGCGCATGGGCGGGTCTCGATCGTGAACGAGAAGCTGTTTCCCAACACGAGGCGCGCCAAGTGCCGGACCCAGAAGGTCATGGGAACCGTGACCTACTACACGCCCGACAAGGGTTATGTCGGCCCCGATCGCGTGAAACTGCGGCAGTCCTATCCTGTGAACGGCGTGGACGACACCAAGATCGACATCAACGTGGTGAGATAGTCCTCAATGAAGGCCGGGCGGCCCGCCCTTCTCGGATAGGGATACCGACCTTGGAGACCATCCGATGAACCAGGGTTCACCGGATGGTCTCCAAGGTTTTTGGTTTTGCCGCATTATCCCGCGGCAAAGCGTATCCGCTTTGCCTGGAAATGCTCTAGATAGACGAGCGTGAACTCCGCGCTCGCCTCTCCCCCGCCGATCCCGACCCTTCCCTCCCGCTTCGCCGACTGGTTCGCGGGCAAGGGCTGGAGCCCGCGTCCGCACCAGCTCGACCTTCTCGCGCGGGCCGAGCGGGGCGCTTCGGTGCTGCTCATCGCGCCGACCGGCGCGGGAAAGACGCTGGCCGGCTTCCTGCCTTCGCTCGTGGACCTGTCGCACCGACCAAAGCGCGTTCCCGGCCGCAAGCCACCAGGCGTCCACACGCTCTACATTTCACCGCTGAAGGCGCTGGCGACCGACATTCGCCGCAATCTGGAAAAGCCCGTCGAGGAGATGGGCCTTTCCATCAGCCTAGAAGCGCGCACCGGCGACACGTCGCAATCCAAGCGCCAGCGCCAGAAGCTGAAGCCGCCCGACATCCTGCTCACCACGCCCGAGCAGCTGGCGCTCCTGATCGCCAGCCCCGACGCGGAGATCTTCTTCTCAGACCTCACGACCGTGATCTTCGACGAGCTGCATTCGCTCGTCGCCTCCAAGCGCGGCCATCTCCTGGCGCTGGGTCTCGCGCGCCTGCGCAAGCTCCGGCCGGAGCTTCGCACCGTCGGCCTGTCAGCCACCGTGTCCAACCCGGACGAGCTGCGCGAGTGGCTGGTGGCGCAGGCGCCCGGCACCTGTCCCATGGCCGATCTCGTCACCGTCGACGGCGGGGTGACGCCGGAGATCACCATTTTGAAGTCGCAGGCGCGCGTGCCCTGGCAGGGGCACATGGCGCGCTACGCCATGCCGGAGATCTACGAGGCGATCCAGGCGCATCGCACGACGCTGCTCTTCGTCAACACGCGCAGCCAGGCCGAGCTTCTGTTTCAGGAGCTCTGGCGCATCAACGACGATACGCTGCCGATCGCGCTGCATCACGGCTCACTCGACGTGACGCAGCGTCGCCGCGTGGAAGCGGCCATGGCGGCCAACGAACTTCGCGCCGTGGTCGCCACCTCGACGCTCGATCTCGGTATCGACTGGGGCGATGTCGATCTGGTCGTGCATGTCGGCGCGCCCAAGGGCGCCTCGCGCCTTGCCCAGCGCATCGGCCGGGCGAACCATCGGATGGACGAGGCATCGAAGGCGATCCTAGTTCCCGCCAACCGGTTCGAGGTGATGGAGTGCCAGGCCGCGCTCGACGCCAGTTATCTCGGAGACCAGGATTCGCCGCCGATGCGCGAAGGCTGTCTCGACGTGCTCGCCCAGCATGTGCTCGGCATGGCGGTTGCTGCGCCCTTCCGCGCCGATGATCTCCACCGCGAAGTGTCCAGTGCCCTGCCCTATCGCGATCTCGACCGCGAGACCTTCGACCGCGTGGTGGATTTCGTCGCGACCGGTGGCTACGCGCTGCGCGTCTACGAGCGCTATGCCAAGATCCGCCTCACCGAGGACGGGACGTGGCGGATCACGCACCCGTCCGTGGCGCAGGCCTATCGGATGAATGCGGGCACGATCATCGAGTCGGAATCGCTGCTCGTCCGCCTCATCCGCGCCAAGACGCGCTCGGGCATGGCGCGCGGCGGGCCGGTGCTCGGCAAGATCGAGGAGAACTTCCTGGAGACGCTGGCCACCGGCGACACGTTCCTCTTCTCCGGCCAGGTCCTGCGCTTCGAAGGCATTCACGAGATGGAATGCCTCGTCACCAAGACGCAGGACGACGAGGCGAAGGTGCCCTATTACGGCGGCCAGAAATTTCCGCTCACCACCTTTCTCGCTGGAAAGGTGCGCGAGATGCTGGCCGACCCGGCGAAATGGGGCAGCTTGCCCTCCCAGGTCGGCGAATGGCTCGCCATCCAGAAACGCAAATCCGCCATTCCCGGGCCGAACGATCTCCTGATCGAGACCTTCCCAAACGGCAACCGCTTCTTTCTCGTCGCCTATCCGTTCGAAGGGCGGCTGGCGCACCAGACGCTCGGCATGCTGCTGACCCGCCGATTGGAGCGAGCGCGCGCCAAGCCGCTCGGCTTCGTCGCCACCGACTACGCGTTGTCGATCTGGGGCCGGGCCGACATGGGCGCGATGATCGCGGATGGACGCCTGTCGCTGGACGAGCTGTTCGACGAGGACATGCTGGGCGACGATCTGGAAGCCTGGATGGCCGACTCTTGGCTGCTCAAACGCACCTTCCGCCAATGCGCCATCATCAGCGGCCTCGTGATGAAGAACCAGCCGGGCCGCGAGAAGACCGGGCGGCAGATGACGGTATCGTCCGACCTCGTCTACGACGTGCTGCGCGCCCACGAGCCGGACCACATCCTCCTGCGCGCCACCTGGGCGGACGCGGCGACCGGACTTCTCGACGTGCGCCGCGTCTCGGACCTCCTCGCCCGCATCAAGCGCCACATCCTGCACAAGAACCTCGAGGAAATCTCCCCTCTCGCCGTGCCGATCATGCTGGAAGCCGGGCGCGAGCGGATCGAGGGCGAGGCGCGCGACGACCTCCTGGCCGAGGCCATGGAGGAGGAACTGATCATCAAGGCGCTGAGCGAATTCACGGATTTCCGCTCGAACTATCTGAACTGAGCGCGCGCCGCTCGACCGAGGCGGCCTCTGCCAGGATCGCGACGATCAGGTCGGATTGCGAGACGATGCCGGCGAGGCGGCCGTCGGGTTCCACGATCGGGATATGGTGCAGGCCCGTCGCGGCCATGAGGCGCACGACATCGGCCAGAAGCGCGTCCGGCCCGGCGGTGCGCACGGGCGTGGTCATGATGTCGGCGATGCTGCCGTTCGGCGCCCGGCCGCGGCTGAGCGTCAGATGGAGACGATGGCGGAAGCCGAGGCGCGGGCCCCGCGCGCCCCAGCTCGGCTTGTCCAGGAGATCGGTCTGGGTGACGATGCCGACCACCCGCGCGTCATCCGTGGTGACGGGCAGAACCTTGATGTGATGCGAGCGCAGAAGCACCAGCGCCTCGGCGATCGCAGCGTCGGGCGCGATGGCGACGACGTCGCGCGACATAATCGCCGCGCAACGCATGAGGCCGGAGCGGCGGCGATAGGAGCGGATTTCGGCCTGCCGCAGAATGGTTTCGAGATCGCCGCGATCGACGTCGAGAAGCTGGTCGTATTCGGCCAGCACGGCGTCGAGATCCTCCGAGGTGAAACCGACGCGCTCGGGCGCGGGCTTGTCGGCGGTGTTGCGGCTCGGCGCCGCGGAAAGCGGACGGTGCGGATAGGCGCGCCCCGCCATCCGGTTGAACAGGACGGCGACCAGCAGCATCAGGAGCGAATTGGCGAGCACCGGCCAGAGCACGAAACCGTAGCCGAGATTGCGGACGGCCTCCCCGCCCAGCACCGCCGTCAGCGCCACGGCGCCGCTCGGCGGATGAAGGCAGCGAAGGCTCATCATCAGGGCGATGGCCACGCCGATGGCCAGCGCAGCCGCGAGAAACGGATCGGGCACGAAGAGCGCCGCGCTGACGCCCACCAGCGAGGACACGAGATTGCCCCCGACCAGCGACCAGGGCTGGGCGAGCGGGCTCGCCGGCACGGCGAAGAGCAAGACGGCGGAGGCGCCCATGGGCGCGATCAGCACCGGCAATCCGCTCGTCCCGCCGAGCGCGAGACGGCAGACGAGGCCGGTCACGAGAATGCCGATCAGCGCGCCGGCGGCGGAGCGGAGCCGCTCCCTGGCACTGACGGGCGGCGATGCGGGAAGGAGAGCGAGAAGGCGGTGCATGGACCTCCCCATATCATCGGGAGGCTCGGGTCCGCCAAGAGTCTTGGCATGCGTGGCAGGACCCGCCCAGGCGGGCCGCGCGGGTCCTGCCGGGAGGTCAGTGGCCCGAGGTCAGCTCCAGCGCATCGGCCCGGTTCTGGATCGTCAGCTTGTCGACCATCGTGCGCGAGGCCTCGTTGAGGCCGATGGTCTCGACTTCCACACCCTTCTTGCGAAAGCGCAACACTACCTTGTCCAGCGCGCCGACGCCCGTCAGGTCCCAGATATGGGCTTGGGTCACGTCGATCACGACGCGACTGAGCTCCTCGCGCAGGTCGAAGCTCGACACGAAGCGATCGGCCGAGGCGAAGAAGACCTGCCCCTCGACGCGGTAGGTGCGGGTCCGCTCATCCGGCGACAGCTCCGAGGTCACGCGGAAGATCTGCGCGATCTTGGAAGCGAAAAAGAGGCCCGAAAGGAGGACGCCGGCAAAGACACCGAGCGCCAGATTGTGCGTCCAGACCACGATCACCACCGTCGCCAGCATGACCACGGAGGAGCGGCGCGGATGGGTGACGAGGCTCTTCAGCGAGCCCCAGTCGAACGTGCCGATCGAGACCATGATCATGATGGCGACCAGCGCCGGCATGGGGATCACGGCGACCCAGTCTCCCAGCACCACGATCAGGAACAGGAGGGCGACACCGGCGAAGAAGCAAGACAGGCGCCCGCGCCCGCCGGAGCGGATGTTGATGCCGCTCTGGCCGATCATGGCGCAGCCGGCCATGCCGCCGAAACAGCCGGTGACCGCGTTGGCGATGCCTTGGCCGACGCACTCTCGGTTCTTGTCGGAGCCCGTGTCGGTGAGATCGTCGACGACCTGCGCGGTCATCAGCGATTCCAAGAGGCCGACCAGCGCGATGCCCACCGAATAGGGCGCGATGATGCGAAGCGTCTCGAAGTTGAAGGGCACGTCCGGCAGGAGGAAGACCGGCAGGCTGGAGGGCAGCTGGCCCATATCGCCCACCGTGCGCACATCGATGCCGAAGGCGAGCGCGACGGCGGTGATCGCGACGATCGCGACCAGTGGCGAGGGGATCGCCTTGGTAAGGCGGGGAAAGAGATAGATGATGGCGAGCGCGGCCGCGCAGAGCACATAGGTCATGCCCGGCACGCCGATCAGCTCTGGCATCTGCGCGAGAAAGATGAGGATCGCCAGGGCGTTGACGAAGCCGGTCATCACCGAGCGCGAGACGAAGCGCATGAGATCGCCCAGCCGGCAGAAGCCCGCCGCGATCTGGATCAGGCCCGCCAGGATCGTGGCGGCGAAGAGATATTGCAGCCCGTGGTCGCGCACGAGCGTGACCATGAGAACGGCGGTCGCGGCGGTGGCCGCCGAGATCATGCCGGGCCGGCCGCCGAAGATCGAGATCAGGACGGCGATGGAAAAGGACGCGTAGAGGCCGACCTTCGGATCGACCCCGGCGATGATGGAAAAGGCGATGGCCTCGGGGATGAGGGCCAAGGCGACGACCAGCCCAGACAGCAGATCGCCGCGGACATTGCCGAACCATTCGGCCTGCCAATTGCGTGTGGAGAACATAGGAAACAACGAAATCTCGACGACGTCCCGCAAAGCCCGAGCGGGCTCCGGCGGTCGCATCACATTTTCAACGTCGTCTGGATTGGCCGAGGGATAGGCGCCCGGCATAGCCACTTGGGAGCCCCAAGTCCTTGTGCCCCTCGTTCCTGCCTCAATCGCCAGCGGGAATCAAGGCTCGCGCAATCGTCGCACCGCCTTGCCTTCGCCACGGATTTGGATTCGAAAGGGAACAGGTTGTGAACAGACGGTAAATGAGCCCGCGCATGAACATGGTCGACCGGCGCTTTCGGCAGGCAGACGGCGAAGGGGTCGAAACCGTCCTGAACGGCGGCCGGCTCGTCTGCGATCCGAGCGGCGTCGTCTTCGCCCCCGAGCACGGGCTCCTGATCGTGTCGGACCTGCATCTCGAAAAAGGCGCGGCCTTCGCCCGGCGCGGCATGATGCTGCCACCCTACGACACGCAGGCGACGCTGGCGCTGCTGGAGGCGGCCGTCGCACGCCACCGGCCCGCGCATGTCGTGGCGCTGGGCGACAGTTTCCACGACCGGCACGGTGCGGCGCTGATGCCGACGGCCTCGCGCGAGCGGCTGGGCGCGGTCATGGCCGGGCGGCGCTGGACCTGGATTTCCGGCAATCACGACCCGGAGCCCCCCGCGGGCCTCGGCGGCGAAACGGCGGAGGAGATCGTGGTGGGTCCCTGGACCCTGCGCCACGAGCCCTCGCCTTTTGCGAGAGCCGGCGAGATCGCCGGGCATCTTCACCCCGTGGCGCGCGTGTCGGGCCGGGGCCGCTCGGTGCGCGGCGCGTGCTTTGCCAGCGATGGCTCGCGCATGGTGATGCCCTCGTTCGGCGTTACCACGGGCGGGCTCAACGTGCTGGACCGGGCGTTCCAGGGGCTCTTCGCCCCGGATCGGGCGAAGGCCTATGTGATCGGCGTGGCCCGAATCTATCCGATCCCGTTCCACGCCCTCTCGGTCTAGCCGTTTAGAGTGCCACCGGCTGGTTGGTGGCGAAGGCGACGGCGACCATGCAGAGCACGACGACGGCGGTCAGCACGAGGCGCAGCTGCGCATACCAGGGCGCCTCGATGCGCCCTTCGCGCGTCGCGGTGTAGTCCCAGACGCCCTGCACGCTGAAGGCAACGGCGAAGCCCACGAAGTTCCAGGGCTGGGGCACCTGCACCAGAACCCAGGCGGCCAGCGATGGCACGACCGAAAGGGCCAGCGTGGTCGGGCTCTTGCGCGCGGTCTCGTTCAGCGCCGCGCCCCAGCGCGCCCCGCCGAGGAACGACAGGATAACCGCCGCCCAGGCCGAAACGGCGAGCCAGAGATAGGACGGGTCCGCGATCTCGGAATAGGTGGCGATCAGCAGCGTTCCCACAACGAAGGGCACGAGCCCGCCGACACCCAGGATCCAGGCGGCGCGAACGAATTGGTCGGCGCGGCTGCGCGTCGGCGCGCCGTGAGCGGTGTTCTGCATTGGTCAGTCCCGTTTGAAGATGATGCGGCCGAACCAGCCGGTGAACACGGCGACCACGACGGCCATGAGACCGTAGAGCGCGCCGTTGCGAGCGGCAAACACGGAGATCTGGTTTTCGATCCCCGTCTTCACCACCCAAAGATCCTCCGAGCGCTCGCGCACGAAGACGCCCTCGCGAAACAGAATGGCGCGGGCGACGTGGCGGCCGACCGGCATGTCCGGCGGCAGCTGGAGATTGGCGCGAAACAGGGTGGCGCTGACGAACTCGATGGCGCCCGAGGTCTCGCTGTAGAGGCCGGCATCCTTCTTCAGCCGCTGCAGCGCGTCGGCATAGGCCTGCGTGTTGCCGGGCACGCCGCTGCGCGGCGGGGTGCGCTCGAAGGCCTGGTTCTGCATGCCGATGCCGAGCTGGCGCAGCGTGACGCCAGGGGCGATGTCCTGAATCGGGCGGGTGGAGGCCAGCGCATAGGAGGCCGGCACGCTCTCGAAGCGCTCCGAGCCGCGATTGATCCAGACGCCGAAAAGCCGCTTCTTCTCGCGCACCACGAGATTGCTACGCGGCCCTTCCAGAATCACCACGATGTCGTAGCGCCCCTGGCGCATGATGCGCGGATCGGCATTGTCGAGCGCGCCGAAGACCACGAGCCGCGCGCCGCCGAAATTCGAGCCTACCGCGATCGTCTCGGTGGACAGGCCGATCTGAAAGCTTTCGGGCACCGGCGGCGGGTTGGCGGCGGGCGCCCGCAGCTGTGCGCCGGCCGGCGGCGACAGGAGGGCCAGCGCCAGCCCGAGAAGGACCGCCGGCCGCCTCATCCGCTTTCACCGCTGGGCAGGCTGATGGTGAAGATCTCGCCGGGCACAACGACGAGCTCGATGAAGAGGCGCACGGCGACCGCGAGAACCAGAAGCGCCAGAAGTGCGCGCAGCTGCTCGCCGCGCAGCTTGCGCCCCGCCTGCGCGCCGAACTGCGCGCCGACCACGCCGCCGATCATCAGGAGAAAGGCCAGAACCACGTCCACCGTGCCGTTGCTGGCCGACTGAAGAACCGTGGTGACGGCGGCGGTGAACATGATCTGCATCAGCGAGGTGCCGATCACGACGCTGGTCGGCACGCGCAGGAGATAGATCATGGCCGGCACCATGATGAAGCCGCCTCCGACGCCCATGACCGAGCCGAGCACGCCGATGGCAAAGCCGAGACCCAGCACGGGCACGACCGAGACATAGAGCTTGGAGCGCTTGAAGCGCATCTTGAACGGCAGGCCGTGGACCCAGCTGTGCTGCCCCGTGCGGCGGATCTCGCCCGAGCCGCCGCCCTTGACGCGGCGCATAGCGCGCAGGCTTTCCGCCAGCATCAGGCCGCCCACCGTGCCGAGCAGCAGGACGTAGAGAACCGACACGGCAAAATCGAGCTGGCCGAGCCGGCGCAGAATTGTGAAGAGCCAGACGCCGACCCCCGAGCCCAGCGCGCCGCCGACCACCAGCATGGCGCCGAGCTTCAGGTCCACCGTGCCGCGCTTGTAATGGGCGAGCGCGCCGGAGACGGACGAGGCGATAACCTGGTTGGCGCCGGTGGCGACCGCGACGGCGGGCGGGATGTTGTAGAAGATCAGAAGCGGGGTGATGAGAAAGCCGCCGCCCACCCCGAACATGCCCGACAGGAAGCCGACGGCCGCGCCCATGCCGACGATGACGAAGATGTTGACCGAGATCTCGGCGATCGGAAGGTACAGCGTCACGGATTTCGGCTCGCCGACTGGAGGCTTTCGCGAACGTTGGGTGAGGTTCGGGCACGAAAAAGGGCAGCCCAGTCTTTGAGCCGCCCTTCCCGTCAAGTCAAATGGCTTGGGCGCCCCGAGAAGACTCAGGCGTCCTTGCGCTCCAGAAGCGCGCGGATCAGCGGCTCGTCGATCTGGCCCGTGGCCTGGAGGCCCGTCTTCTCCTGGAACTTGCGGATGGCGGACTGCGTCTGCGCGCCGACCACGCCGTCCGGCCGGCCCGGATTGTAGCCGAGCTTCAGGAGAATGGCCTGCACGTTGCGGATCGCCTTGGACATGTCCACCAAGGCGGTCTGGCCCGACTTCTCGTTCCAGCTCGCCGGCAGGTTCACCGTGTTCACGGCATCGATGCGCGGCTCGGGCTTCCAGGCGGCGGTCTCTGCGTCGATCCGGCTGCGCAGTTCGGGGGCCAGCGTCTTGCCGACCTCCTCCATCTTGTTCTGCGCGTCCTTGTCTCCGGCCGCGCCGACGATGCGGAACCAGCGGTAGGATTCGCCGAGGTCCTGCTCCAGACCGACGCCCCGGGCATAAAGAATGCCCAGATTGTACTGGCTGTCGCGCATCCCATGCTGGGCGGCGCGCAGGAACCATTCGGCCGCCGTCTTGGGCTCGGAGGCGCCCTCGATGCCGGTGGCATAGAGAACCGCCAGATTGTGCATGGCGCGGATGTTGCCCTGGTCCGCCGCGAGACGATACCAGTCGCGCGCCGCGCCCGTATCACGGGCGACGCCGTTGCCCTTCTCGAACAAGGTGCCGACGCTGTACTGCGCCGGCGCATAGCCGCGCGAGGCGGCTTGGCCGAACCAGGCGATCGCCGCCTTCGGGTCGGACGGGCCGACCCGGCCTTCCATCAAACGCAGGCCGACTTCGAACAAAGCCATCGGCTCGGCCTTGGCGGCGGCGCTGCGCAGCGCCTCGGGGCCGATCTTCTCGGGCGCGGTCGGCAAGGCGCCGCGCGCCTCCGCCGGCAGGCGGGCCTCGGCCGAGGCCAGAAGCGAGGAGGTGGCCTGCATGGCGGGGGGCGCTGCGGGCGTTTCGACCGACGCCTCGGCCGGGAGTTCGGCACTCTCGGTCGGAGCCGCCGGGGCTTGCGCCTCCATAGCGGCCGGTACGGCGAGGCTCGCCATGCTGGGGGTGGCGGTCATCTCGCCGGCATCGGCCTGCAGCGTCTCGTCGGGCGTTCCGGCCGGCACCGCGAGCGGGTCGAGGCTGCCGGTTTTCTCGGGGGTCGCAGGGGCCTGCTCTTCGAGAACGGGAGCCTCCGGCGCCGGCTGGATGGCGGCCGGTGCCTGCGCAGGCGCATCCGAAAGCGACGAGGGGGTGGCCGGCGAAACGACCGGGGCTTCCGGCTCCGCCGGCTGCGAAGCGAGGTAGCGCTGGCCGAGCGGAATGGCCATGAGCGCCAACAGCACTGCGCCGACCGCCATCAGAATGGGCTTGCGACGGCGGCTGCCCTGCTCGGCGTCCATTTCGCCGAGCATCGGCTCGGCCTTCAGCGCCTCGGCCTCGGCCGCCGCCGCCATGGCCGCCTTACGGGCAGCGGCGATGAAGTCGGCCTTGGCGACGGGATCGGAACTGTCCGAGCCGCCGCGCTGCTGGGTGCGTACGCGCTCGATCAGCGCGGCGATGTCGGGCGCGCCGGAGCCGGGCTCGAGCGGGCGATCAGCCTCGCGCGAAACGAAGCTGTCGGCCGCGTCCAGCGACGGCGCGTCGATCTCGAGCGAGGGCTCGGACGCGCGCGCCTCGGCAAAGGGCGGCTGGACTGTGGGAACGAGAGCGACCGGGCGAACCCGCTCGACAAGGCTCGGCTGCGGCTCGGCCACGGCCTTGTCGGCCCGGCGCAGGCGACGTGCCAGCGCGCCGCGCAACCCCTTGGGCTCCTCGGACGCGGCCTCCGGCGCGGCGTCGGCGAACACGGACTGAGGCGGGATCGGCGCGAAGGCTGCGACCGAGGCGGCAACCGGGCCGGAACGGCCGGCGGCGCTCTCGGCGCGCAGGTCGCCCTCGATCGCCGTCAGGCGCTCGACGATCTTGATGAGCGTGGCGTGAACCGCGTCGAACACGCCTACCGCCCGCTCGTCGGACTTGCGGCAAAGGTCTTCCAGGCGGCGCAGGTCGCCGGCGAGATCGCGGACATAGCCGTTCTGACGCGTGTCCTCGCCATCCTGCATCCGGCGCACGGCCTCTTCGGCGGCGGCGCTGGCGGCGGCGATGACGCTGTCGCGATCCTTGTCGAACTTGCGCTCCAGCGCTTCCAGGCGACGTGCGACTTCAGCCGAATCGCCGTCGAGCGGCGCGGGCACGCCGGCCAGCACTTCGGCCAGCCGGCCGATCTGCGATTCGAGCGAGCGGATGACGTCGTTGTCGACGCCCACCGCGCCGGCCGACTGTTCCAGCCGCTCGGCCAGCGCCTGAAGGCGGGCTTCCAGGGCGTTGGAAGCGATCTCGCCGCCGGCCGTGCTGAACAGGCGCTCGACGCGCTCGCTCAGGCGGTCGATGCGCGCGCCGAGTTCGTTCACCGCCGGCTGGGCGGAAAGCTCCTCGATCTGCTCCGACATGGCGGCGAGCTGCGCCGACAGGAACTCGGCGTCGCCGGTCTCGGCGATCCGGTCCACCCGGCCGGCGAGTTCCGTGACGCGCGCCTCGATGCGCTCCAGCGGGCCGGACGCACCGGCGGCGGCCCCGGAGAGGCCACCCGTCAGAATCGCGGCGGAAATTTCGTCCAGGCGCTCTTCCAGAACGGCGAAATGGCTGAGATCGGGCTCGCGCATTTCGGCCGCCAGCGTCTCGACGCTGTCCGCCAGCGCCTGGATGCGCGCTTCCATCTGGTCGATCTGAAGGATCTCGGGCAGGCCGACAAGCGCCAGCTCGATCTCGCCCATACGCTCCGACAGGCGGTTGATGCCCGCTTCCAGCGCCTTGATCGGCAGTTTCTCGGCCATGGCCTCGAAACGGGCCTCGAGCGCGGCGCCGCTGGCCTCCGAGGAAATCTCGTCGAGCTTGGCGCGCAGCGTGTCGAGCTCGCCCTTCAAGAGGCGTGTCAGCGTTTCCTCGGTCTGGGTGCGGACCGTGTCGACATAGCGCGCCTCGAACTCCTCCCAGCGCTGCTGGACGGCGAGGATCTGCTCTTCGGTCGAAAGCGAGCGCAGCGAGCCGCGAAGGCGCTCCAGCTCCACCCGCAGGTCGCGCTTGGACTGGTTGTCCAACTCGATCCGGTCCGTGATGCGCGCCTCGAAATCGTCCCAGCGCTTCTGCACGGCCTGGACGGATTCCTCGCGCGCCATCTGCGTGACCAGCGTGGACACAGTGTCGAGTTCGGCCCGCAGCTCCATCAGCGAGGCTTGGTCGGCATTGCTGGCGGTCAGCTCGGTAAGCTGTTCCATGAGCGCGAATATCTCGGCGCCGATCTGGTCGGCGCCCTTGCTCTCGCCGATCAGCCGCTTGATCTGACCGAGCGAGCCGCGCATCTCCTCGAAGCGCTGCGTCAGATGCGCGCCCGTGAGGCTGGTCTGGATCTCGCTGCGCAAGGCGCTGACATCGGCCGCCAGATCCTTGACGATCGCCAGCGTCGCGCCCTGCGCCTGAAGATCGCCGACCTCGCCCGCCAGCGCGCCGAGGCGCTTGTCGGTGGCCGGCTTGGCCGTGGTGGCGGCAGGGCGTTTGGCGACCCGGCCCGCCGCCGGGTCCGCGTCCAATTGCCGCTCCAGCGCGAGGGGCGAGGCTGCGGCGTCGAGAGCGGGGCGCGTTGCGCGGCGAGCGGCGGCGATGGAGCGAAGCCGCGCCGCTGCGTCGCGCGCCGGCTGCTCCTCGGCCTTCGTTTCCGCATCGTCCTCGACCGGCCGCTTGCCCATGGAAAGCCGCGTCAGGCGGGCTTCCAGGTCTTCCAGCGTTTTTGACAAAGATTTGAACGAGCCTTCGGCGACCTGCGCCTCGGCATCGGAGCGTGCCTTCAGATGCGGATCGTTGCGGGACATGCCGTCTTCCTCTTCGTCCAAAGTCCGATCGGCTCTGACGCCCGCGTAGGGATGGCGCCGCACTGCCGCTAGGTTGACGATCGCTTAAGATCCAACCTCTGCGTTAAGGGAGTATAAAGACAACCGGGACTGAAGCTGGATTCCTGACGGCAAGCCGCTTGTATGCGATCGGTGAAAGTTAATACAAAATCCAGCGATCCGATGGGCGATCTCGGGCCCGGTCGAAACCGATAGCAAGCAGGCGCGCGGCCAAGCGTGAAAAAGCATGACAAATCCGATTGAGGACGCGAACGAGCAGGAGTTTCGCATCACGGCGGAGCAGCTGCTCCAATGCGACGACCCGGCCGGCGGAGGCCCGAGCGAATTCCGGATCGGCGACTTGTCGCGCGAGTTCGGCGTAACCTTGCGCACCCTGAGGTTCTATGAGGACCGGGGTCTTCTTTCACCGGACCGGCGCGGCACGACGCGGATCTATTCGCGCCAGGACCGGATGCGGCTGCGGCTTGTGCTGCTCGCCAAGCTTCTAGGCTTCTCCCTGACGGAGGCCAAGCAGCTGATCGACCTCCATCACCAGCCCGACGGGCCGCGCAAGCAGCTGAAGACCGCGCTGGTGCGGTTCGAGGAGCAGCGCCAGATCCTGGAGGATCAGAGGCGCGAGATCGAACAGTCGCTGGAGGCCATGCGCCTCACCACCGCCTTCGTTCGTGCCCGGCTGGAGACGATGAGCTGAAGCGATCATGCTTCATGAAAGAAGTATGAAGATATTGAAGAAACAGCCCTGCATTTGGGTAAGGCGAGATATGCAATGCGAGGCATAGCTCTTCGTGTTGCAGTGCATCATATGTGGAGTGGGAGTTGAAGAAACCCCATATCCTATCGAGGCTTTTATGATGACCGCCCAAACCGAACGCCATGGAGCCATGCCGGCGCATCTCGGCTACTCCTCGCGCCGCCCTGCCGGTGCCGACCGTTCGCGTCCGTCCAATCGTTCGATCCAGAGCGGCCGCGCCGTGTTTCTGGAGATGGACCCGCTGACAGCCATGTCCGGTCTGCGCGGCTCCATGTTCGAATCGGCCGCACCCCAGCGCTTCTAAGCCCGTCGGCCCGACCTAGCAGGGCCCTCCCCACTTCCCCTCTCGCGAGCCCGGCCGCAAGCTCTGCGTCCGGGTTCGTTTCGTTTGTGAAGCAAGGTCCGCTCCCGCTTGGCCCCTCAGGCCAACGGCCGGTCGTTGCGCGTGAGGTGCAGCGTCACCCATTCGTTGCGGCGCAGCGTCTTGGTATGGAACAGCCCTTGCGCGCGGTAGGCGGCCAGGACGGCATCGCGCTGCTTGGCGAGGATGCCGGACAGGACGAGATCGCCACCCGGCGCCAATTGCCGCGCCATGGCCGGCGCCAGCATCATCAGCGGCCGGGCCAGGATATTGGCCACGATCAGCGAAAACGGCGCATAGGCCGCGAAGGCCGGCCCGTCGAAGCCCTTGGCGGTTTCAGCGCGCACCAGCGTGTGCGTGCCGTTGGCGCGAATGTTCTCGCGCGCCACCTTGGTCGCCACCGGATCGATGTCCGTGGCGAGAACCGGCACATGGGCGAGCTTGGCGATGGCGATGGCGAGCACCGCGCTGCCCGTTCCGAGGTCCAGCGCGTTGAGCGGCCGGCGGCGCCGCACCACCTCCTCGATCATCGACAGGCAGCCCGCCGTCGTTCCGTGATGACCTGTCCCGAAGGCTTGCCCCGCCTCGATCTCGATGGCGAGATCATGCGCGCGAACCTTGTCGCGATCATGCGCGCCGTGGACGAGGAAGCGCCCGGCCCGCACCGGCTTCAGGTCGGCCAGGACCTGCGCCATCCAGTCGATGTCGGGCAGGTCCTCGCGGGTCGGCTCCAGCGGCGCGAAGGCTTCGCGCAGCGTCTCTTCGTCCGCATCCCCCTCACCCTCGAAATAAACGGACGCCTCGTGAAGATCGGCGGCCTCGTCGATTTCGATATGGGCGATCGGCCAGCCATCCTCGGCGAAGGCGGCGTCGAGGCGCTCGTAGAGCGCCTGGGTCTCCTGCTTGCCGCCACGGGCAAAATATCGAACCTGGCCCAAGGGCGGTTCCTTCTCAAAAAGTCGGGTTGATCGATGAGAGCGGTCAGGACGCGCTGAGGCGTTCCAGCTTGGCCTTGGCGGCGGCGGGGTCCTCGCCATAGGCGATAGTGCCCTGGAAGACGCCGGCCCGGTCGAGCAGGAGCACCGAGGCTGTGTGGTCCATCGTGTAGTCCGTGCCGTCCTGCGGCACTTTCTTGGCGTAGATGCCGAAGCCCTTCAGCATGGCCTCGACTTTCGCGGGATCGCCGGTCAGCGCCGTCACGTCGTCCGACAGGGCGCCGACATAGGTGCGCAGGATGTCGGGTGTGTCGCGCTCGGGATCGACCGAAACGAAGACGATGCCGAGATCGCGCCCCTCGGCCTTCAGCGCCTTCTGGTAGCCGGCCAGTTCGAACAGCGTCGTCGGGCAGACGTCGGGGCAATGGGTGAAGCCGAAGAACAGCGCCGTCGGCCGGCCGCGCAGCACGGCTTCCGTCGCCGGCGCGCCGCTCTGGTTCACCAGTTGGAACGGCGAGCCATAGGGCGCCGAGGCACTGACGCCCATCGCGCCCTCGATCTCCTTGCGGCCGAGCGCGAAGACGAGGATCGTCAGCGCCAGAACGGCGGCGACGAGAAACCAGAGCCCGTAGCGCAGAGCGACGGCGCGGCGACGGCGGGGCGTTCGGGCGGGATCGGCCATGATGTTTGCTCCTGTCTCGGCACATCGGATACATCAGCCGGGCCGGGCGGCAAAGCCGCTCTCCCGCCCTTTGTATTGAGACCGCCTTCATGACCGACGCCGCCGAGCCGGATCTGCGCTTCCGCGCCGACGAACCCAAGCAGCATCCGAGCGCGGAGCTGAAGGAGGTGCGCCTCGGCCGCTTCTGCGACATCGGGCAGCGCGTGAAGTTGCGGGACGTGACGGTCGGCGACTACAGCTATTTCGAGCGCGGCGGCGAGGCCGTAATGACCGATATCGGCAAGTTCTGCTCGATCGCCGCCCATGTGCGCCTCAACGCGCTGGAGCATCCCGTCGAGCGCGTCACCACCCATAAGATCAGCTACCGGCCAAACGAGTATTTCCGCTTTCTCGGCGTCGACCATGGCTTTCGCCAGACGCGGGCGACGCGGCGGGTCGCGATCGGCCACGATGTCTGGATCGGCCACGGGGCGGTGATCCTGCCGGGGGTCTCGGTCGGCACCGGCGCGGTGGTCGGAGCCGGCGCGGTGGTGACGCGCGACGTCCCCCCCTACACGATCGTCGCCGGCGTGCCCGCGCGGGTGCTACGCCCGCGCTTTGCGCCCGAAACCGCCGAGCGTCTGTTGCGCCTCGCCTGGTGGGACTGGCCGCGCGAGACGCTGTTCGAGGCTATCCCCGACATGCAGGCTCTCTCGATCGAGCATTTCCTGGCGCGATGGGAAGAGCGCGGCGTCAGCGAGACCGCCCCTCCCCGGTGAGGAAATAGACCAGTGCCAGCCCCGGGAAGAGGCAGCCCATGGCGGCGACGCCCTGCCAGCCGAAGCGCTCCAACACCGGGCTGGTCAGGCTGGAGCCGACGGCGCCGCCGAGAAAGAAGGTCGTCATATAGACCGCGTTCAGCCGGTTTCGGATCGAGGCGTCGAGCTGGAAGATCTCCCGCTGGCCGATCACCAGATTGGCCTGCACGCCGAGATCCACCAGGATGCCGGCGACCACCAGGGCGGCCAGCGAATGCGTGCCGAGAAAGGCGATGGCCATGGCGACGAGGACCAGCGAGATGGCCAGCAGCGTGCCCAGCCTGGAATGGCCCCGGTCCGCCATGCGGCCGGCGACGGGCGCGGCGAGAACGCCGAGCGCGCCGCTCAGCGTGAACAGCGCCACCCATTGCGGCGAGAGATTGTAGGGCTCGCGCAGGAGGAGGATCGGCGCGCCGGTCCAGAACAGGCCGAAGGCGGCAAACAGCGCGGCATGATAGAGCGCCCGCCGCCGCAGCACCGGCTCGGCCACGAAGAGCCGACCGAGCGAGCGGATCAGCGCGCCGTAGCGCTCGCGCCCCGCCGGGTGCCGGCTGGGAAAGAGCCGGCGACCGGCCAGCGCGAGGGCCGCGATCAGAACGGCCGACAGGAGGAAGATGCCGCGCCAGCCGGCAAAGCCCGCCACGAAGCTGGAGACCGGGCGCGCCAGGAGAATGCCGCCCAGAAGCCCCGTCATGATGTTGCCGACGATCCGCCCCCGCTCTTCCGGCCGGGCGAAGCTGGCGGCCAGCGGCACGATCATCTGCGCGGCAGTGGAGGCGACGCCGACGACGAGCGTCAGCGCGAAGAGAAGCGGCAGGTTGGGCGTCAGCGCAAGGCCCACGAGGCCGATGGCCGCCGCTGCCATGGTGAGGAGAATGAGCCGCCGGTTCTCCACCACGTCGCCCAGCGGCACGAGGAGAACGAGGCCGAGCGCGTAGCCAATCTGCGAGGCGGTGACGATCGTGCTTTCCGCCGCCGGGCTCATGCCGAGATCGGCGCCGATCAGCGCGACCACGGGCTGGGCGTAGTAAAGATTGGCCGCGAGCGCGCCGGCGGCGAGCGCCATGGCGAAGGCCGCGCCGCGTGACAGGCGGGGCGTGGCATCGGTTGCGGCAAGATCGGGCAAGGTCACGGGCGGGACATCCCAACTGGTCAGTTTGGCTGACCTATACGCCCCTCGCCCCGGGGCCGAAAGGCGCGACCTCACCGGCCGATGGCGAAATCTTGATCGTCTCTCCCGGCTTGAATCGGGCCTGTGGCTTCTCAGCGCCGTCATCGGCTTCCTATATGGAGCCTACCCAGTTTCAACGCTTGCCGAAGGACCCTTCCATGAACCCCTCCCGAACCGGACGTTTCACGGCTTTGCTCGCCGTGCTGACGCTGGTCTTCTCGACGATGGTCGTGGACTATGCGGAAGCGCGCCGTGGCGGCAGCTTCGGCAGCCGCGGCGGCCGCACCTACCAGTCCGCGCCGGCCACCAACACGGCACCGAGCGTTGCGCCCGTGCAGCGCTCCATGACAACGCCGGGCCAGGCGACGGGCGCTGCGGCGGCGGCACGCCCGGCGGCGGGCCAGCGCTCCGGCCTGTTCGGCGGCGGCTTCGGCGGCGCGATGATGCGCGGCCTTTTGATCGGCGGCCTGTTCGGCCTTCTGATGGGCTCGGGCTTCGGCGGCCTCGCGGGCATGCTCGGCCTTCTCGTCCAGGTCGCGCTGATCGGTCTTCTCGTCATGCTGGCGCTGCGCTTCTTCCGCTCGCGCTCGGGCCAGACGGCGGCGGCGGGGGGCCCCAACCCGGCCTCCGGGAACCGCTCGATGTACGAGGGTCGCGATCCCAACAACGGTCGCAGCCCGGGCACCAGCGGTCTCGGCGGCATGGGCGGTCTCGGCAGCCGCTCGGCCGCGTCCACCAAGCCCGGCAAGGGCGGCGACGAGATCGGCATTTCGGAGCAGGACCTCAACATCTTCGAGAGCCGCCTGAAGGCGCTTCAGGCCGCCTATAGCCGCGAGGACTACGAGGCCCTGCGCGAGATCGCGACGCCGGAAATCGTCTCCTATCTTTCGGAAGAGCTGGCGCAGAACGCCTCGCGCGGGGTGCGCAACGAGGCGCGCGATGTCGAGCTTCTGCAGGGTGACGTGGCCGAAAGCTGGCGCGAAGGCACGCGCGACTACGCCACCGTCGCGATGCGCTACGGCATGATCGACGTGGTGCGCGACCGTCAGTCGGGCCGCGTGGTGGAAGGCGACGAGACCAAGCGCGTCGAGTCCACCGAAATCTGGACCTTCGTGCGCGAGCGCGGCACCGAGTGGAAGCTTTCGGCGATCCAGGAAGCCTGATCGCTCCATGCATTAGACATGCGAAGGCCGCTGGCGAAAGCCGGCGGCCTTTTTCGTATCGGGTTCAGGCCAAGCCGGCCGCGCGCGCCAGCGCCACCAGAACCGTGCCGAGAACGACGGTGGCGAGCAGCGACAGGCGCAGGGCGAAAACGGCGCACAGGAGGATCACCACCTTCTCGGCGATGTCGCCGTCGATGAAGACAGGCATGACGATGCTGGTGAGAACGGCCGCGGGCACGGCGTCGAGCGCCGCTTCCAGGCGCGGGGGCACGCGCTCCATCCGCGCCAAAACGAGATGCCCGCCGACGCGCGTGAGATAGGTGAGCACGGCAGAGGCGAGGATGATGACCCAGGTCTCGCTCATTGCGCGGCCCTCTTTTCGGGGTTGCGCAGCGCGGCCACGAGAATGCCGGCGAGCCCGCCGAGCGTGACATGCCAGGGCGAGCCGAGCGTGGCATAGGCGACGAGCGCCGCGAGCGCGCTGGTGCCGGCCACCGGCCAGAACTGGCGGCGATGGCGGAAGGCCATGGTCTGCGCCAGGAAGTAGATCGGTAGCGCGAAGTCGAGCGCGTAGCGCTCAGGGTTCTCGATCAAACGCCCGAACAACGCGCCGAGCAGCGTCGCCAAGGCCCAGCCGACATAGAGCATCAGCGCGAAGGTGAAGTAGTAGGTCTTGCGCACCCGCCCCTCGCTCGCCCGCGCTTCCGCCGCCGCGAAGGACGGGTCAACCAAGAGGAAGAAGGCCAGCGCCTTTTCCCAGGCGTTGAAGCGCGTGAGATGCCGCCCGACGGAGGCGGAATAGAGGACATGGCGGAAGTTGATGGCGAAGACGCCGATCAGGATGGCCCAGACCGGCGCACCGGTGCCGATCATTTGAAGGGCCAGGAACTGGCTGGAGCCGGCATAGACGGTGAGCGAGAAGCCGAGCGTCTCGGCAAGGTCGAAGCCCGTGCGCGTGGCGAGCGCGCCGTAAACGGCGCCGAAGGGCATGAGCGCGAGGAGCAGCGGCGCGGAATGGGCGACGCCCAAGCGGAATTCGGAAGAGCGGGACACGGGGAAAACCGAAGGAAAGAGCGCGTGGGTTCGCCCTTCTACGGCGTCACCGAGGGCAAGAACAAGCCGCGTGCCGACGTCCTTCCCGCTCGAATGGCTTCGTACTTACACGGGATGGCACGTTCGACGCGCGCCCTCGAGAACCGAGAGAGGGCGCAAAGCCGCCTCAGACCCTCGCCCGCTCCAGCACGAAGCGTTCGAGATGAGCCATGGCCGGCGCCTCGGTCGGGACGAGATCGGTGAAGTCGCCCTCGTGCAGTGCGCGGACATGCCGGCATTCCGAGCGAAAGCGCGCGCCGGGGCAGGAGCAGGCGAGACGCCAGGCGCCAGCAACGCCGAAGGGCGCGAGCAGGACATCATAGGGCGTGCCGCGCGAGCCGCGCACGGTGAAGCGGAACGGCCCCTTGGTGGCCGCGCCCGCCGGGCGCACCTGCGCCTTCAAGGCCCGGTCTGCGATGCCGCCCGCAGCCCGCGCCCGCTGCGCGGTGACGGCGCGGCGCAGACCCAGGTGGTCGGTCATTTCGTTCACGTCCCGCGCGCCGGAGGCCTGGACGCCCTCCAACGCGATGGTGGCGCAGGCATAGGCGTCGTCGCCGGCATGGTGATGGCGAAAGCCCAGGCCGAAGCGCGCCGCCATGGTGGAGAGCTTGTGGTTGGGCGAATCCGGCCAGAGCCGACGCGACAGAGCCACCGTGCAGAGCGCGGAGAAGCGCGGCAGCGGCAGATTGTAGAGCGACAGGCTTTCGCGCAGCACCTTCAGGTCGAAGCTCGCATTGTGAGCGACCACGAGCGCGCCGTCCAGCCGATCCGCAAATCCGGCGAAGACTTGCGGGAAGCTCGGCGCATCCAGCACGTCATGCGGTCGAATGCCGTGAACGCGGATATTGCCGGGGTCGAAGCGAAGGTCGGCCGGCCGGATCAGGCTATAGGACCGCTGCGTCACCGCGCCGTCCTCGATAAAGGCGAGGCCGACGGCGCAGGCGCTGGCCGCCGCGCTGGTGGCGGTCTCGAAATCGATGGCGAGGATGGTCATGCCACTGATGGTTAAGGCGTCCGCCGCAGCTTCGCAAGAGCGGCAGCCCACCGCAGGAGGGCGCCGCGCCTCGGGGGCCTGCGCCGATCAGGCCGGCATGTGGCCTCCCCCGTCCCAGGCCCCGTCCCGGGTCCAGGCTGGTTCAGCCGATCATCGCCAGCCACTCGTCTTCGGAAATGACCTTGACCCCGTGCTTCTGCGCGTCCACGAGCTTGGAGCCGGCGCCGGGCCCCGCCACCACGAGATCGGTCTTCTTCGACACGGAACCCGAGACCTTGGCGCCCAGCGCCTCGGCCCGTTCCTTCGCCTCGCCGCGCGTCATCTTCTCCAACGTGCCGGTGAAGACGACGATCTTGTCCCTGACCGGGGAGGAAGCGGGCGGCGGCGCGGCGCGCTCGTTGGTGGTTGAGACGCCGGCGTCGAGCAGCGCCTCGACCGCCTCGCGATTGTGCGCTTCGGCGAAGAAATGGATGAGTGACAGCGTTGCGACCGTGCCGATGTCGCCGTCGCGCGTCAGCCGCAGGAAGGCATCGCCCGGCGCGCCGGCCTTGGCGCGGCGCAGCGCCTCCACCAGGCCTTCGCCTTCCTCGCCATAGCGCTCGCGCAACGCCACGCGCTGGTTGGCCTTGAGACCGAGCTCACCGTCGCGCAGCGGCTTCCATTCGGTGTCGTTCAGCTTGGCCTCGTCCACCGTCATGAGCCGCTCGAAGGTCACGCCGCCGATCGTGTTCAGCGAGCTCAGCTCCGCCCAGTCTTCGCCCGGGCGCCCGCGCTCGGCGGCGTCCACCCCCCCGATCAGCGCGCGCACATCGTCGAAGTGACGCGCCAGCGCCTTGGCCGAAGCTTCGCCGATCTCAGGGATTCCGAGCGCGAAGATGAAGCGGTCGAGCGAGACGGTCTTTCTCGCCTCGATGGCGCCGAGAAGATTGTCGATCGCCTTGGTGGTCTCGTTGCGTTTGGCGGGCTTGGCCGGCTCGGCCTTGCCCTCGGCCTGTCGGCGCGCCTCGGACAAGGCGCGACGGCGCGCCTCGATCACATCGCGCAGCCGATCGAACTCCATGCGAAAGAGGTCGGCGGGCTGGCGCGCGAGGCCGGCGTCGAACAGCTCCTCCACGAAAGTCCCCCCCAATCCCTCGATGTCGAAGGCGTTGCGCGAGACGAAATGCTTCAGCCCTTCCTTGGCCTGGGCGGGGCATGTCATGGCCGCCGTGCAGCGGCGCACGGAGTCCAGCCGCCCGGTGCGCGGATTGATCTCGCGCTCCGCCTTGGAGCCGCAGATCGGGCAATGGTCGGGATAGAGGAAGGGCTCGGCGCCGTCGGGTCGCTTCTCGATGACGACGTCCACGACCTGCGGGATCACGTCGCCCGCGCGCTGGATCACCACCGTGTCACCGATGCGAATGTCGCGCCCACCCCGGATCGGTTGGCCGTCGGCATCGCGCCCGGCCACATAGTCCTCGTTGTGCAGCGTGACGTTCGACACGACGACGCCGCCGACCGTCACCGGCCGCAGCTTGGCCAGCGGCGCGAGCTTGCCCGTGCGGCCGACATTGATGACGATCTCCTCCACGACCGTGGTCGCCTGCTCGGCGGAGAACTTGTGCGCGATGGCCCAGCGCGGCGCGCGCGAAACGAAGCCGAGTTCGCGCTGCTGTTCGAGATCGTCCACCTTGTAGACGACGCCGTCGATGTCGTAGCCCAGGCTCGCTCGCTCCGCCTCGATGCGGCGGTAGTGCTCGATCAGGCCGTCGACTGTCTCCAAGCGGCGCATCAGGGGCTCGGTGCGCCCGTTCTGCGGCACGGCATTGGTCTGGAAGCCCATCGCCTGGAGAGCGGCCACGACCTCGCTCTGCGTCTCGCCCGGCAGCTCGCTCGTCTGTCCCCAGGCATAGGCGAAGAAGCGCAGGGGCCGGGACTTGGTGACGGTGGCGTCCTTCTGGCGCAGCGAGCCGGCGGCCGCGTTGCGCGGGTTGGCGAACTGGCGCGCCTTCCGGGCGCCCTCGCCTTCGCCCTCTGCCCCTTCGCCGGCTTCCGCCAGAAGCCGGGCGTTGAGGGCGGCGAAGTCGGCATGGGTCATGTAGACCTCGCCGCGCACCTCGAAGATTTCGGGCGAAAAACCCGTCAGCTCGCCCGGAATGTCGTCCAGCGTCCTGGCATTGGCCGTCACGTCCTCGCCCACCTGACCGTCGCCGCGCGTCGCGGCCGAGACGAGGCGCCCCTTTTCGTAGCGTAGAGAGAGGGACAGGCCGTCGATCTTCGGCTCGGCCGTGATGGCGAGCTTGGCATCCTCCGACAGGCCGAGGAAGCGGCGCACGCGGCGGGCGAAGTCGGCGACATCCTCGTCCGCGAAGGCGTTGTCGAGCGAGAGCATGGGCACGGCGTGCCGGATCTTGGCGAACTTGGCGGACGGCGCCGAGCCGACCTTGCGGGAGGGTGTGTCCGCCCGCACCAGATCGGGAAAGCGCGCTTCGATCGCCTCGTTGCGCCGACGCAGCGCGTCGAACTCGGCGTCGGTGACGGTTGGCGCGTCGTCTTCGTGATAGCGCCGATTGTGCTCGGCGATTTCGAGAGAGAGCCGTTCCAGCTCCGCCGCCGCCTCGGCCGGAGTCATCGTGTCGAGATCGAAAAGGTCGGACATGGCGCGCATCGGCTCAGATGAGGGGAATCGGTGAAAGCGATACACCGATTCTGGGGCAGGCAGGCAAGATGTCCCGTGAGCCGACGCTTAGCCGGCGACGCCGATCAGCCGCGCCGCCGCGGCCCGCGCCTCGTCGGTCACGATATCGCCGGCCAGCATGCGGGCGATTTCCTCGCGCCGGGCGGGAACGTCGATCGTGGCGACGCGGGTCGACAGGCGCTCGTCGCCGGGCGTCATCTCGGCCTTGGAAATCAGGAGATGCGTGGTGGCGCGCGCGGCCACCTGCGGCGCGTGGGTGACGGAGAGAACCTGCACCCGGTCCGCCAGCCGCGCCAGGCGGCGGCCGATCGCGTCCGCCACCGCGCCGCCGACGCCCGTGTCGATCTCGTCGAAGACAAGGGTCGGCGCCGAGCCCTTGTCGGCCAGCGCGACCTTCAGCGCCAGGAGGAAGCGCGACAGTTCGCCGCCCGAGGCGACCTTCATCATCGGCCCGGCCCGCGTGCCGGGATTGGTGCGAACCCAGAACTCCGCCGTGTCGATGCCGCTCGCCGCCCGCGCTTGCGGATCACTCGTCAGTTCCACGATAAAGGCGGCGCGTTCGAGCTTCATGTCGGGAAGCTCGGACATGACGGCCGCTTCCAGATGAACGGCCGTGTCGCGGCGCTTGACCGAGAGATCGGCGGCGAGCCTGTCGAAGACCTCACGCCGCTCGGCGACATCGGCCTCGAGCTTCACGAGCCGTTCCTCGCCGGCATCCAGCTCGGCGAGATCGGCCACCATCTTGGCGGTGAGATCGGCCAGTTCGTCCACCGGCACGTTGTACTTGCGGCCGGCCGCGCGCAGCGCGAAGAGGCGCTCCTCGCATTGTTCGAGCGCGCGCGGGTCGAACTCCAGCGTGCGCAGGGCGCCCTGCAGGCACATCTGCGCGTCGGACAGCGCGTCCAGCGCGGTTTCCACCCGCGCCAGCGCCTCGTCCAGAAGGCCGGGCAACTCGTCCTTCTTGCGGTCGAGCCGGCGCAGCAGGCTGGCAAGGCCGGGAATGGGCGACTGCGGGCCGGCCAGTTCCTCGTGCGCGTCGTTGACGTCGGTCGCGATCTTTTCCGAGCGCATCATGACCTGACGCTTCTCGGCCAGTTCCTCTTCCTCGCCCGCCAGCGGCGAGAGCGTCGTCAATTCCTCCACCGAAGCGCGGAGATAATCGGCCTCGCGCGCCGCGGCCTCCACCCGCGCCCGGTGGCGCGACAGTTCCGTCTCGGCCTTGCGCCAGGCGCCAAAGGCCTCGGCCACGGTGCCGGCCTCCGTGGCGAGGCCGCCATATTCGTCCAGCAGCTGGCGATGGGCTTCGGGATCGACCAGCGCGCGGTCGTCGTGCTGGCCGTGGATCTCCACCAGCGTCGTGCCTATCTCGCGCATCAGGCCGACGCTGGACGGGCGATCGTTGATGAACACGCGGGTGCGCCCGTCGGCGCTCTGCACGCGGCGCAGGATCACGTCGCCGTCGTCGTCGAAGCCGTTGTCGAGAAGCAGACGCCGGGCGGGATGGGCGGCCGGCAGGTCGAACACCGCCGAAACCTCGCCCTGCTTGGAGCCGTGGCGCACCAGCCCGCCATCGCCGCGCCCGCCGAGCGCGAGCGACAGGGCATCCAGCAGGATGGACTTACCCGCGCCCGTCTCGCCCGTGAGGACGGACAGCCCGTGGTTCAGCCCGAGATCGAGCCGGTCGATAAGGACGATGTCGCGGATCGAAAGGTGAACAAGCATGCGCGCGAAGGGCTAGTCCGTGTTGGGCCGCAAAGCAACAGGCAAGCGCAGAGATAGGATGGAAGGCGGAGGGGCGGAAGGGGGCAAGCCGGCCCTCCCCGCACGAAAAAGGCCGGCTCCCGAGGGAGCCGGCCTTTTTCATGTCCTGCCAGCGATCAAACGCGCGGGGCGCGAAGCTGGGTGGCCGAGGCGGACGCCGCAGCGGTCGTCTGCGGCACGGGATCGCGCCCGGCGCCGGTGATGAGGCGCGTGGCGTTGCCGAACCAGGAATTGCCGGTACCCGCGCGCGGCTGAAGGCCGTTGGTCTGCAGAAGGGCGTAGGAGTCCTTGTACCACTGCGACTCGGGGAAGTTCTGGCCCAGCACCGAAGCGGAGGCCTGCGCTTCCTGCGTCAGGCCCATGGCGTAATAGGCTTCCGTCAGGCGGGCGAGCGCTTCCTCGACGTGGCGGGTCTGCGGGAACGTGTCGACGACGTTCTTGAAGCGGTTGATCGCCGCGATGTATTCGCGCCGCTCCAGATAATAGCGGCCGACCTGCATCTCCTTGCCGGCGAGCTGGTCGCGGCCGATGCGGACCTTGGCCTTGGCATCCTCGACATACTCGGAAGTGGGATAGCGATCGACCACTTCCTGCATCGCGGCCACGGCGCGCGCGGTGTCGGTCTGGTCGCGCGTCACGTCCGGGATCTGCCGGAAATAGGACAGGCCGATAATATACTGAGCGTAGGCCGCCTCGCTCGACCCCGGATAGGTCGCGAGATAACGCTTAGCCGAGGACACGGCCTCGTCATAGTCGCCCTTGCGGTAGCTGGCGAAGGCGCGCATCACCAGCGCCTTGCGGGCGTATTCGGAATAGGGATGCTGCTTGTCGACGGCCTCGAACTTCTTGGCCGCTTCGCCCAGTCGCCCGCTTTCCAGATTGGCGAGGCCCTGGTTGTAGAGCACGTCGGCCGGTTCGGTCTGCGATGCGAGGGCGAGCGCGTCGACATCGTTGTCCTTCGACGACATGCAGCCCGAGAGCAGCAGCGTCGACGCGGCCAGAGCCAGCGCCATCGGGGCCGCGCGGTCGCGGCCGAACAGCGGCTTCTTGATACCCATCGAACTCAAGTCCCCCTGGCTTTCCCGAACGCCAAGCTCACGGCGTTCCGCCATGCCCCTCCTAGCGCGAGGGAGCCGGCGCATACAACGGTTCAAGGCGGGTTAACACGCCTTTTTTGTGGCGCGCGCCCCGCCGGCTGGCGCGAGGCTGGGCCCAAACGCGAAAGGCGGCAGGGCTGCGCCTCGACGCCGCCCCACCGCCCATTCCGTCAGTCCATACGATCGATCTTAGAGTCTGTTTGAAAACTCGGTCGGGTCGGTCCTACGGGTCTTTTTCGCCGTCGCTTCGTTGCCAATCCTCGCCGATGCCGCCGGCATCGACTGCGGTTGGCGCCTCGCGACACCCAAAAATCCCTCGCCAGCCCTCCGCCGCCGAATTTCCAAACAGACTCTTAGAGAATCTGCGGGCCGAAGGTGGGAGCGGCGGCCGCCACCAGCGGCGACTGGCGCAGCGGCGCGAAGCGCTGGGTGCCATCCACGATCTCGTAGGCCGAGCGATCCGACATCAGGGCTTCCAGCGCCATGGCGTTAAGGCGATGACCGCCGCGGAACGAGCGGTAGCAACCGAGGATGCGATAGCCAGCCAGCGCCTGATCGCCCACGGCGTCCAGCGTCTTGTGACGAACGAACTCGTCGACATAGCGCAGGCCGCCCGGATTGATGACCTTGTCGTCGTCGCCGATCACGACCGAGTTTTCCAGCGAGGAGCCGAGTGCGTGGCCCGAGGCCCAGAGACGCTCGACATCCTTCATGAAGCCGAAGGTGCGGGCGTTGGCGAGTTCCTCGCGGAAGAGGCTGGGCGACAGGTCGCCCGAGAAGCTCTGGCGGCCGATCGCGGCGGTGGCGAACTCGATGTCGATCTCGAAGCGGGTGCCATCATAGGGGCGGTACTCGGCGAAGCCGCCGTTGCGCTCGATGCGCACCGTCTTGAGGACGCGGATGAAGCGGCGCGAGGCGCGCTGGGCGACAAGTCCGGCCTGCTCGATGGCGCGAACGAAGGCCCCTGCCCCACCGTCCATGATCGGCGTCTCGCGGCCGTCGATCTGCACCACGACGTTGTCGACCTCCATGGCGTAGAGCGCAGCCATAAGATGCTCGATCGTCGCCACATGAGCGCCCTTGAGGTCGCCGACGATCGTGGAGAGATCGGTGGACGAGACGTTGGCGGAGACGGCAGGGATTTCGTGGATCAGGCCCGAGGGCTCGAAGACGTGGAACACGATGCCCGTGTCGGGCTCGGCGGGATGCAGCGACAGTTCGACCGTCGCGCCGCTATGGACGCCCACGCCCTCGAACCCGATCCGCGCGCCAATCGTGTGCTGCTTCGTGACCACGTGACTCTATCCTACTCATTGCCGGAACCGTCTGACGCCGCTTCGCAAGCGCGAAGGGCGGATGGGCTCGGCTACTCCAACTCGACTGGGCTCCGTGGAGCCGAGGCGTCGCGCTTGGCGATCGAACTTGGAGAGGAAACTAGGTCTCGGGTCGATTGTGGCCAAATCACGCTTTCTTACCCCTTGTTACCGGGATGTTCGTTAACCCCACCCGAAGGCTCGGATTCCTTGCGGTGCAAACGAAAGAGCCCGCCCCTTGCGGGGCGGGCTCGTTAAGTGTTTCGTGACAGCTTCGTGAAGATCAGTTCGACTGACGACGCAGGAAAGCCGGGATTTCGAGCTGGTCCTCGTCGCCGATCGGGCGCGCGGCGACCGGCGGGCGGGCGGCGGAATCGGCGGCCGAACGGCGCGGAGCGTAGGGGCTTGCCTCGGTCGGACGACGCTCGCCCTGCGGGCGCGGCTGGCGGTTCTGATCGCTCAGGACCACCTCGTCCTCCTCGCGGCGCGACAGGCCGGTGGTGAGGCGACGCAGTAAGCCCATCGGACCGCGATCCTCGGCCGCCGGCTCCATGGAGCCGCTGCGACGCTCGATCTCGGCCTGCACCACGGGCGGGAAGTCTTCCACGCGCGGCATGCGGGTCTGGGCGGCCTGGGTGATCGGCGCGCGAGGCGCCGCCGGGCGGGGCTGGACCTGGGCGATCTCGGCCTGGAGAGCGGCGGTGAAGTCGTCCTCCATGTCGGCCGCCTGGGCGACCGGAGCCGGACGCGGCTGCTGGGGCTGCGGCGCGGCGACGACGGCGGCCGGCTGGAGAGCCGGTGCGGTCTGCACCGGGGCCGGCTGCGGCGCGGGCGCTGCTGCCGGCACGGCGGCGCGGGCAGCGGCGGCCCGCGTTTCGGCGGCGCGCTCGTAGACTTCCATCGCGGCCTTGTCGATGCCGGTGGCGACCACCGACACGCGGATCACGCCTTCCAGGCTCTCGTCGAAGGTCGCGCCGAGGATGATGTTGGCGTCCTGATCCACTTCCTCGCGGATGCGGGTCGCCGCCTCGTCCACCTCGAACAGCGTGAGGTCACGCCCGCCGGTGATGGAGATGAGGAGGCCCTTGGCGCCCTTCATCGAGGTTTCGTCCAGCAGCGGGTTGGCGATCGCGGCCTCGGCGGCGGCCATGGCGCGGCCCTCGCCGGACGCCTCGCCCGTGCCCATCATGGCCTTGCCCATCTCGCGCATCACGGAGCGAACGTCCGCGAAGTCGAGGTTGATGAGGCCTTCCTTGACCATCAGGTCGGTGATGCAGGCGACGCCGGAATAAAGAACCTGATCGGCCATGCCGAAGGCGTCGGCGAAGGTCGTCTTGTCGTTGGCAATGCGGAAGAGGTTCTGGTTCGGAATGACGATCAGCGTGTCGACATTCTTCTGCAGCTCTTCGATGCCCTGCTCGGCGATGCGCAGACGGCGCTGGCCCTCGAAGTGGAACGGCTTGGTGACGACGCCGACCGTGAGGATGCCTTTTTCGCGCGCCGCGCGGGCGACGACGGGGGCCGCGCCCGTGCCGGTGCCGCCGCCCATGCCGGCGGTGACGAAGCACATGTGCGAGCCGAGAAGATGATCGCAGATCTCGTCCAGCGATTCTTCGGCGGCCGCGCGGCCGACCTCGGGCTGCGAACCGGCGCCGAGGCCTTCGGTCACGGCGACGCCCATCTGGATGATGCGCTCGGCGCGCGAGGAGCGCAGCGCCTGGGCGTCGGTGTTGGCGATCACGAACTCCACGCCTTCGAGACCGGCGTTGATCATGTTGTTGACGGCGTTGCAGCCGCCGCCGCCGACGCCGAAGACGGTGATCCGGGGCTTGAGTTCGGTGATGTCGGGCTTCTGCAGGGTGATGCTCATCTCATTGCCTTTCGGAGGGGCCGGGCCGCCGCGCCAGCCTGAAGGGTTTGAACCGGTCCGGCGCGCCGTCAGCGCCGGATGTGAATAGGTCGTTGGTCAGTGTCCCACGCGAACCTTGTCAGAAGCTCTGCCGAAGCCAGGAGCCGAGGCGTCCGACCCGCGTGCGCTGGTCGAAGGCGAAGTCCAGGACCGAATGTTCGGGCACATGCTCGAGCATCGACACCTGCGGGTAGATCAGAAGCCCCACCGACGTGGCGAAAGCGGGGCTCTTGTTGGCCGCCGCAAGGCCCGCCACGCCGACCGGGCGGCCGAGGCGGACATTGCGGTTGAGGATGGAGCGGGCCGCGTCGCCAAGGCCGGCAAGCTGGCTGGCGCCGCCCGTCAACACCACGCGCTTGCCGATGACATGCCCGAGATTGGACTGGTGCAGCCGGTCGCGGATCAGTTCGAGCGTTTCCTCCACCCGGGGGCGGATGATGCGCGCGATCAGCGAGCGCGAGACCTGGATCGTCGCCTCGTTGTTCTCGTCGCCCAGCGGCTCGACCGAAACGGTGTCGCCGTCGGCCATCATGCTGGGCAGGGCGTTGCCGTGCATGACCTTCAGCCGTTCCGCCTGTTCGGGGCGGATCGAGAGGCCGCGCGCCAGGTCCATCGTGATGTGATGGCCGCCGAGCGCCACGGCGTCGGCATAGGCGAAATGGCCGTTCTGGAAGATCGAGATCGAGGTGGAGCCCGCGCCCATGTCGATGCAGGCCGAGCCCATCACGGCCTCGTCGTCCACCAGGGTGGACAGGCCGCTGGCGTAGGGCGTGGCGACGAAGGCCTCGACCACGAGATGCGCGCGGTTGATCGCCGCTTCCAGATTGCGCAGCGGCGTTTCCTCGGCCGAGAGGATGTGCAGCTCGGCGCCGAGCTCCGCGCCGGTCATGCCGACGGGATTTTCCAGGCCCGCCTCGTTGTCCAGCATCAGGTCGAACGGCACGCGGTGAAGCGCCACGCGCCCCTCGCGAAGCGGCGTGCGGGCCGCCTGGTTGAGAACGCGCTTGAGGTCCAGCTCGGAGACCTCGGTGCCCTCGACCTGGGCACGGGCCGAGCCGCGAAGGCTCTTGAGACGCCCGGCGCAGACGGAGACGATCAGCGACTCGATGGTGAGCCCGGCCATGCGCTCGGCCGCGTCGACGCAGTAGCGGATCGACTTCTCGGCCGCGTCGAGATCGACCACGACGCCCGACTTCACGCCGCGCGAGCGCTGGTGGCCGATGCCGATCACTTCCACCACATGGGTTCGGCCGGGCAGCACCTCGCTTTCGGGGCGCGGCTTCAGCTTGGCGATGAGGCAAGTCACCTTGGACGAGCCGACATCGAGCACCGAGATGGTGCGCGGGCGTCGGTCCGAGGGCTTCTTCATGCGCGGAAGTTGGTCCGTGGGTTTGGAGAACAGCGTCATACCGGCTTCTCCTTGCGGGCCTGCTTCACGATCTTGTCCCGTTCCTTCAGCGCCTTGAGGCGTCGCTCCTGCGCCGCCGGCGTCAGCTTGATGACGACGCGATCCTCGAGCCGCATATCGACGGCCTCGATGTCGCGCGAGAGAAGTCCGACGTCGCGGTCGAGCCGCATCACGGCGGCGGCCGCCTCGATCGGGTCCAGCTCGGGCAGGCGCACCACGACGCCATTGTCGAGCCTGAGGTCCCAGCGCCGGTCGCCGACGCGGACATAGGCCTTGATGCGCTGGTCCAACTCCGGCACGAGCGCCATCTTGTCGAGGATGTCGGTCGCCTCGCGCGCCGCGCCCGGGCCCACCACGAAAGGCAGGTCGGTGAAGCGCGTCGTGGCGTAGGGCACGATTTCCTTGCCCTCGCGATCGACGATCCAGAGATCCTTGTCGCGCTGCCAGAGCGCGAAGGGCTTCTTCTCGACCAGCGCGATGCGCACGCGGTTGGGATATTCCTTCTCGATCCGCGCGCTCTCGATCCAGGGCATGGCCTCGATCGCCTTGCGCGCGGTGTCGACGTCGAGCGCCGGCAGGGTCGTGGCTCCGGTCGCCCAAAGCTCCTGCAGGATGTCGATCTCGCTCGTCTCGCTATAGCCGGTGACGTCGACCTGCTCGATCGACAGGCCGAGCGGCTCGGCGATGGCGTCCACGACCTTTACCGTGTGGCTGCCCAGCACCATGCCATAAAGCGCGGTGGAGCCGAGAAGGCCGATCGTCATCGTGCGAAAGCGCGGCAGCGACATCTCGCGCAGATTCTTGATCCACACGATGATCTTGCGGCCCAGGCGCTGGGCGCGCAGCGCCAGCGGGTGCATCCGCTCGAAATCGGTCAGCGACAGGCGGCGGTTCAGCGCTTGCATGAGGCGTCCCTCACCATCCAGCTCAGGAGATCACCGAAGGAATGGCCGGCCGCGCGGGCGATGTCGGGCACGAGCGAGGTCGCGGTCATGCCCGGCTGGGTGTTGATCTCCAGCCAGATCAGCTCGCCGCCTTCGCCGAAGCGGTCGTCGTAGCGGAAGTCCGAGCGCGACACGCCGCGGCAGCCGATGGCGCGGTGGGCGGCCAGCGCCGCTTCCTGCACACGCTTGGTCACTGCCGGGGAAATCGCTGCGGGAATGACGTGCTTGGAGCCGCCCGGCAGATACTTGGACTCGTAGTCGTAGAAGGCGTGGCCCTCGGTCGTGATCTCGCAGACCGGCAGCGCCACGTCGCCCATGACGGCGCAGGTCAGCTCGCGGCCGGCCACGAAACGCTCGATCATCACCTCTTCGCCGAAGGCCCAGTCCGTGCCGTGAAGCTGCTGCGGCGGGTGGGCCTGATCCTCGCGCACGATCAGGACGCCGAAGGAGGAGCCTTCCGCGATCGGCTTCACGACGTAGGGCGCGGGGATAACGTGGCTCGTCGCCGCCTTGCGGCGGTCCACCACCAGGGTTTCGAGCACGGGAACGCCGGCCGCGCGGGCGACGGTCTTGGCCTTCACCTTGTTCATGGCGAGCGCCGAGGCGAGCACGCCCGAATGCGTGTAGGGAATTTCCAGAAATTCGAGCACGCCCTGGATCGTGCCGTCCTCGCCGAACGGCCCGTGCAGCGCGTTGAAGGCGACATCGGGCTTCAGCTCGGCCAGGACCTGGGCGATGTCGTGGCCGACATCGATGCGGCTGACGCGGAAGCCCTCGGCCTCCAACGTGTCGGCGCACTCCCGGCCGGAATTGAGGCTCACCGGCCTTTCCGACGAGAAGCCACCCAACAGCACCGCCACATGCAAGGTCATCGACCCACGATCCCATCAACGATATTTCAGGGATCATTCATGAGGCCGGTTTGGTTAAACGAAGGTTAATCAAACCGGCACGATGAAACAAAATCGTAAGGCCGTTCCGGAACCGCGCGTTAACCTTTCGCCGCTGTGGCCGCAGCGCCATGCGCCCGCAAACGCGAAGCTCTCATCTTCCAACGAAAAAGGGCGCCGTCGCGGCGCCCTTGGCAGAAGCATCGTCCCCCGTTCAGGGTTGGAAGGGCTCGACTTCCCGGCCCGGCTCGAACCGTCCGAGCCGCTTGATCTCCCATTCGAGGAGAATTTCGCTCGTCTCGAAGACGCGCCGACGCACGGTCTCGCCCAGAAGCTCGAGATCGTGCCCCCTCGCCTCGCCCGCGTTGATCATGAAATTGCAATGGAGCGCCGACATCTCGGCGCCGCCGATCGCCAGACCCCGGCAGCCGGCCAGGTCGATCTCCTTCCAGGCCGAGGTGCCCGGCGGGTTCTTGAAGGTCGAGCCGCCGGTCTTCTCGCGCACCGGCTGAACGGTTTCGCGGTGATGCTGCACCTCGTCCATCGCCGCGCGGATCGCGTCCCGCTCGGCAGGCGGACCTTCGAACAGGACGGAAACGAAGGTCAGGTCTTCGGCCGCGTCGGCATGGCGGTAGCTGTAGCCCATGTCGGCACGCGTCAGGACATGGCGGTTTCCCGCGCGGTCATAGGCCACGGCCTCGACCAGCCGGTCCGCCGTCTCGACGCCGTTGGCGCCGCCGTTCATGCGGATCGCGCCACCGACCGAGCCGGGAATGCCGTGGAAGAAGTGAAATCCACCGATGCCGGCCTCCAGCGCGACCGCTGCCAAGCGCTTGTCGCTCGCCGCCGCACCGGCGCGGATGCGCCCTTCGCCGGCCGGCTCGACGTCGCCGAAACCCTTGGTGGGCAGGCGCAGCGTCACCCCGCCGATCCCGCCGTCGCGCACCAGAAGGTTGGAGCCAATGCCGACCGTGGTGAGCGGCACCTCGGGGGGAAGCGCTTTCAGAAAGGCTTCGAGATCGGCCTCGTCAGCCGGCTGGTAGAGAAGATCGGCCGGGCCGCCGGTGCGGAACCACGTGATCTTCGACAGGTCCGCGCGCTCGCTCAGCTTCCCGCGCAAGCCCAGCGCGGGGTCCGACAGATGGGCGTGGATCTGGCTCACGTGCGCGCGCCCAGGGCGTCCAGCTCCTTGGGCAGAGCATAGGCCCATTGGGTGATGGAGCCGGCGCCGAGGCACACGACCATGTCGCCCGGCCCGGCGACGCGGTGGACGAGCGGCGCAAGGTCCGCCGGCCCGTCGATCAGCTGAGCGTCGCGATGGCCGCCAAGGCGCAGGCGCTCGGCCAGCATCTCGGAATTGACGAACTCGATCGGCTCCTCGCCCGCCGCGTAGACAGGCGCGAGGATCACCGTGTCGGCGTCGTTGAAGCAGGCCGCGAAATCCGCGAACAGGCTTTGCAGGCGGGTGTAGCGATGGGGCTGCACCACGGCGATGACCCGGCCGGACGAAGCCGAGCGCGCCGCCGAAAGCACGGCGCGGATTTCGACGGGATGGTGGCCGTAATCGTCGTAGACGTCGATGCCGTTGGACTGGCCGGTGTGGGTGAAGCGCCGCTTCACGCCGCCGAAGGCGCCGAGCCCCTTGCGGATCGCTTCGTCGGTGATGCCGATGCGATGGGCGACGGCGAGCGCGGCCGTGGCGTTGGAGACGTTGTGCCGGCCCGGCATGGGCAGGGCGAGATCGGTCAACTCGCGCGTCGTGCCGGTGATGCGGTCGCGGATCGTCACGTCGAAGATCGAGCGCGCGCCTTCCATGCGAAGGTTCTGGAAGCGCACGTCGGCCTGCAGGTTCTCGCCATAGGTGATGATGCGCCGGTCCTCGATCTCGGCCACCAGCGTCTGCACCTCGGGGTGGTCGAGGCACATGACGGCGAAGCCGTAGAACGGGACGTTCTCGACGAAAGCGCGGAAGGCCGAGCGCACCTTGTCGAACGTGCCGTAATGATCGAGATGCTCGGGGTCGATATTGGTGACCACGGCGACGTCGGCCGGCAATTTCAGGAAGGTGCCGTCGGACTCGTCGGCCTCCACCACCATCCAGTCGCCCTCGCCCATGCGGGCATTGGTGCCGTAGGCGTTGATGATGCCGCCGTTGACGACGGTCGGGTCCATGCCGCCGGCGTCGAGGAGCGTCGCGACCATCGAGGTCGTCGTGGTCTTGCCGTGCGTGCCGCCGATGGCGATGGCCTGACGAAAGCGCATGAGTTCGGCCAGCATCTCGGCGCGCCGAACGATCGGCAGGAGCCGAGCGCGGGCCGCCGAAAGCTCAGGGTTCGAGCGCTTGATGGCGGTGGAAACAACCACGACCTCGGCAAGTCCCAGATTCTCGGCGGCGTGGCCGATATGGACCGTCACGCCCTTTTCGCGAAGGCGCTGCACGTTGGCGTTCTCGGCCGCGTCCGATCCCTGCACGGTGTAGCCGAGATTGACCAGAACCTCGGCGATGCCGCTCATGCCGATGCCGCCGATCCCGATGAAATGCACAGGGCCGATATTGGGCGGCATCTTCATGAGACGCTCCTTTTCTTGGTTTCTCTGAATCATCGGGACCCGCCGGCCTCCGCGAGGCCGACCAGGAGATTGGCCAGCTGGCGCGCGGCGTCGGGAATGCCGACCGAGCGTGCGACCGTCGCCATGGCCTCGGCGAAGGCTGGGTCTTCCGCGACCTCGCGAATGTGCCCGGCGAGGCGCTCGGGGCTGAGCTCGGACTGCTTGGCGAGCACGGCGCCGCCCCCTTCGGTCAGCCGCGCGGCATTGGCCGCCTGATCATGATCGAGCGCATAGGGATAAGGGACCAGCACCGACGGGCGGCCGATCACGCAGATCTCCGAAACGGTGGAGGCGCCGGAGCGGCTGATCACCAGATGGGCTCGGCCGATACGCTCGGCCATGTCACCGAAGAAGGGCGAGACCTCAGCCGGAATGCTCATGCGCTCGTAGAAGGCGCGCACTTCGGCTTCGTCCTCGCGCCGCGCCTGCTGGGTGACGCGAAGCCGCGCCTGGAGCGGCGCAGGCAGGCGCTCGATCGCATTCGGCACGGCCGTGGAAAAGAACTGCGCGCCCTGGCTGCCGCCGAACACCACGAGATGGAAGGGCTCGTCGCCCCGGCTCGGCTCATAGGGGCGTTCGGCCGCCTTCAACACGGCGGGGCGCACCGGATTGCCGGTGACCTTCATCTTGGCCGCGACCGCCGGGTCGGCATGGGTCTGCGGAATGCCGGCTGCAATCGCCCGCACGCGGCCGGCCAGAAAGCGGTTGGCCCGGCCCATCACGGCGTTCTGCTCGTGGATCAGGGTTGGGTACCCCGTCTTTACGGCGGCGAGCATCGGCGGCACGGTGGGATAGCCGCCGAAGCCGACCACGGCGGCGGGCTTCAGATCGCGCATCAGCGCGCGCGCCTGCCGGTAGCCGTTCAGGAGCTTCAGGCCGGAGCGCAGAATCGCGATCGGGTTCTTCGAGCCGAAGGTCGCCGAGGGGATGACATGCGTGGCGTCGGCCGGGAAACTGCCGGCATAGCGCCCGGCGCGTTCGTCGGTCGCCAGATGCACGCTGAGGCCCCGCGCGCGCAGCTCGTGCGCCAGGGCCTCGGCCGGGAAGAGATGCCCGCCCGTGCCGCCGGCGCAGAGAAGGATTGGTCCTGCCACACCCTTCACCGGGGGCTCGCCGCGGTCTGAAAAAACAGCGTGCGGTCCACCAGCCGGTCGGTCTGCGAGACGTTCTCAGCGCGCTTGCGCGTCAGCGCCAGGACGAAGCCGGCGGTGATCGCCACCGCCATCATGGACGAGCCGCCATAGGAGATGAAGGGCAGCGTCATGCCCTTGGCCGGCATGAGATGCAGGTTCACCGCCATGTTGATGATCGACTGGAGGCCGAAAAGCATGACGAGGCCGGTGATGGCGAGGCGGCAGAACGTGTCGCGCTGGCGGAAGGCGACCGACAGGCCTCGCAGCACGATGAAGGCGAAGACCGCCGTCAGCGCCATGCAGGAGATGATGCCGAACTCCTCCGCGATCACGGAATAGGCGAAGTCGGTGTGGCTGTCGGGCAGGATGCGCTTCACCGTGCCCTCGCCCGGACCTTGGCCGAACCAGCCGCCGCGCATGATGGCCTCGCGCGCCGTGTCGGTCTGGAACGTGTCGCCCTCGCCCGTCATGAAGCGGTCGATGCGCGAGGCGACGTGCGGGAACACGAAATAAGCCGAGCAGAAGCCGACGAGGCCGATGCTGCCGAGCATGACGATCCACATCCAAGGTAGGCCGGCCATGAAAAACAGGCCACCCCAGACCGAGGTCGACAGGATCGTCTGCCCGAGATCGGGCTGCGCCACGAGCAGCGCGCAGACCACCATCAGGATCAGGATGGAGAAGAGATTGCCCGGAATGTCCTTGCGGCGAGAATGCTCGGCGAAGAGCCAGGCGCAGACCACCACGAAGGCCGGCTTCATGAACTCGGAGGGCTGGATGCTGAGCGGGCCGATGTCGACCCAGCGCCGCGCCCCCTTGACCTCGGTTCCGAAGAACAGCGCCAGAACCATGAGGCCCAGGGCGCCGCAGAGCATGACGATCGAGGCGCGCCGGATGCCGCGCGGGCTGAGCAGCGAAGTGGCCAGCATCACGGCGATGCTGGGAAACAGGAACAGGGCGTGGCGTTTCACGAAGTGGAAGGGCTCGAGGCCGATGCGCTCGGCAACCGGCGGACTGGCCGCAAAGGACAGGACCATGCCGCCGATCATCAGGATCAGGAAGGCGGCCAGGAACCAGCGGTCGATCGACCGCCACCAGTCCGTGATGAGACCCTTCTTGGCGCGACTGACCATGTTCTAACCCCTGCGGAAGACATCGACCCCCGGCAAGGCTTCCACCAGATGGCGGAAGCTTTCGCCCCGGATCTCGAAATTGCGGAACTGGTCGAAGCTGGCACAGGCCGGCGACAGGAGAACGACCTCTTCCTCGCCGGATCGGGCGGCGTCGCGCGCCGCGTTTTCGACCGCGACGTCCAGCGTACCCGAAATTTCGTAAGGAATTCGTTCACCAAGAGTCGCGGCGAAGGCGGGCGCCGCCTCGCCGATCAGATAGGCCTTGGCAACACGCGGGAACAAGGGCTCCAGCGAGGCGATACCGCCCTCCTTGGGCAGGCCGCCGGCGATCCAATGGATGCGCTCGAAGCTCGCCAGCGCGGGCGCGGCGGCATCGGCATTGGTGGCCTTGGAATCGTTGACGAAGAGCACAGGGCCGGCGCGCCCAACCTGCTCCATGCGGTGAACGAGGCCGGGAAAGCTTTCGAGCCCCGCCTGGATTTCGTCCTGCGTCAGCCCCAGCGCCGTCAGCGCCGCGACGGCAGCCGCCGCGTTCTGCCCGTTGTGCCGGCCGCGCAGCGAGCCAATGCCGGCGAGGCAATAGTGCGCCTCTTCGACGCCGTCGCGCGCCAGCACCAGTGTGCCGTCGCGGTAGAAGAGCCCGTCCTGAAGCGGCTTCTCCTTGGAGATGCGCAGCACGACATTGCCTTCGCTCTCGTGCCAGTCGGCAATGCCGGCGCCGTAATCGTCGTCGACGCCGATCACGGCGGTCCCTGCATCCTTCAGGAGCCGGGCCTTGATCGCGGCATAGTTCTCCATGGTCCCGTGCCGGTCGAGATGATCGGGCGTGAGGTTCAGGAGAATGCCGACGGTCGGCGCCAGCGAGGGCGCCAGATCGATCTGATAGGAGGAGCATTCCACGACATAGTGCCGCTCGGGCGCGGGCGGCTCCAGCGTCAGGACGGCGACGCCGATATTGCCGCCGAGCTGCGTGTCGCGACCGGCATGCCGGAGGCAATGGGCGATCAGCGCCGTGGTGGTGGACTTGCCGTTGGTGCCGGTGATGGCGATGAACGGCGCGCGGGGGCAGGTCGCCTCCCGCTCGCGCACGAAGATCTCGATATCGCCGATGATCGGCACGCCCGCCTCGCGGGCCAGCTCCGCCGCCCAGTGGGGCTTGGGATGGGTCAGCGGCACGCCGGGCGAAAGCACCAGGGCATCGAGCCGCGACCAGTCGAGACCGTGGAGATCGCCGCTCGGCAGGCCTTCGGACGCGGCGGCCTCGACGCTCTTGGGATTGTCGTCGAAGACGGTGAGATCGGCGCCGCCCGCCAGCAGCGAGCGGGCGGTGGCGAGGCCGGAGCCGCCGAGGCCGAACAGAGCGACCCGCTTGCCGCTGAAACTCGTCGCGGGGATCATCGGCCCCTCCTCAACGCAGCTTCAGCGTGGACAGGCCGACGAAAGCGAGCATCAGGGCGATGATCCAGAAGCGGACGACGACCTGGCTCTCGGTCCAGCCGAGCTTCTCGAAATGGTGGTGGATCGGCGCCATCAGGAAGACGCGCTTGCCGGTGAGCTTGAACGAGGCGACCTGGATGATGACCGACAGCGCCTCCATGACGAAGAGGCCGCCGATCACGGCGAGCACCAGCTCGTGCTTGGTCGCGACCGCGACCGTGCCGACGAGGCCGCCCAGTGCCAGCGAGCCCGTGTCGCCCATGAAGATAGCGGCGGGCGGCGCGTTGAACCAGAGAAAGCCGAGCCCCGCGCCGATCACCGCGCCGCAGACCACGGCGAGTTCGCCGGTGCCGACGACATAGTGGATCTGCAGGTAGTTGGCGAAATTGGTGTTGCCGGCGAGATAGGCGATCAGCGCGAAGGCCGCCGCCGCGATCATGATCGGCATGATGGCGAGGCCGTCGAGACCGTCAGTGAGGTTCACGGCATTGGCCGCGCCTACCACGACCACGGCCGCGAAGGCAGCGTAGAACCAGCCGAGATCGATCAAGAGCGACTTGATGAAAGGCACTGAGAGGGAGGTCGCGAAACTGCCGGACTGCGCGAGGATGATGAGGACGCCGGCGGCCAGCGCGATGGCGAACTCGATGGCGAGGCGCGCCTTGCCGGATAAGCCCTTGTGGCTCTGCTTGGTGACCTTGAGATAGTCGTCATAGAAGCCGATGGCGCCGAAGCCGAGCGTGACGAGTAGCACCGTCCAGACATAGAGATTGGTGAGGTCGGCCCAGAGCAGCGTCGCGGCGAGAAAGCCCGACAGGATCATCAGCCCGCCCATGGTCGGCGTGCCGGCCTTCTTGAAATGGGTCTGAGGCCCGTCGGCGCGGATCGGCTGCCCCCGCCCCTGCCGGATGCGTAGGTTGGCGATGATCGCCGGGCCGAACAGGAACACCACGATGAACGAGGTGATCATCGCGCCGCCGGTGCGGAAGGTGATGTAGCGGAAGACGTTGAAGACCTGCGCGTCTTCGGTCAGCGCGGCGAGATAGGTGAACATGCGATCAGGCTCCCTGCCGGAACGAGTGGGGGGCAGGTTCGCCCGTTGAAGGGGCGGCGGATGCGGCGAACTGGGCGATCAGATCGTCCACGACCTTCGAGAAACCGATACTCTTCGACGCCTTGATCATCACGACGTCACCGGGCCGAAGGTGACGCAGGAGGCTTGCGCGAAGCTCGTCGGTGGAGGAATGCCACTCGTGGCGCACGAGGCGCTCCAGCGCCGCGTCGAGCGCCGTCATCTCGGTTCCCGCCAGCAGCACGAGATCGGGATGAGCGTCGAGAACCGCCGAGGCGAGCTCGACATGCAGGGCGCGCGACTGGGCCCCAAGCTCCAGCATGTCGCCGAGAACGGCGATGCGGCGCGCGTCCTCGCCCGGCGCGCATTGCGCCAGAAGCGCCAGCGCGGCGCGCATCGAGGCCGGGTTGGCGTTGTAGCTTTCGTCGATCAGCGTCCATTCGCCGCCACTTGGAAGCGAGAGGACATGGCGCTCGCCCCGGCCCTTGCTGGCGCCCCAGCTGGCGAGATCGCCCGCCGCCTGTTCGACATCGGCGCCGAGCAGGTCGGCCGCGCCGAGAACGGCCAGAACGTTCTGCGCGATATGGCGCCCGGCCGCGCCGATCTCGGCCGTCACGTCCGTTCCGTCGATGCGCGCGGCAAGCCGCTGGCCGGCGCCGGTGGAGCGCAGCGCCGTCAGGCGATAATCGGCATCCGCCGCTTCGCCGAACGTGGTGATGCGGGTGACGCCGGCCGCGCGGGCACGCCGGGTGAGATGGGCCAGTTGCGGGTCGTCGGCGTTGAGCACGGCGGTTCCGCCCGGCACCAGCCCTTCGAAGATCTCCGCCTTGGCCTCGGCGATCTCGTCAATGTCACGGAAGAAGCCGAGATGGGCAGCGGCGATCAGCGTGACCACCGCGACATGCGGCTGCACCAGCTTCACCAGCGGCCGGATCTCGCCGGGATGGTTCATGCCGATCTCGAACACGGCGAAGCGCGCGTCGGCCGGCAGGCGCGCCAGCGTCAGCGGCACGCCCCAATGGTTGTTGAACGAGGCGACCGAGGCATGGACCTCGCCCTGGCGCTCCAAGACATGGCGCAGCGCATCTTTGGTCGTGGTCTTGCCAACGCTGCCCGTCACCGCGACGATGCGGGCGCGCGAGCGGGCGCGGGCGGCGAGCGCCAGCCGCTCCAGCGCCTTCAACACGTCGTCCACCACCAGCAGCGGCACGGTTACGCTACCGAGCGCCGGCAGCTTCTTTTCCGCCACCACGAGCAACCCCGCCCCGGCGGCGATCGCCTGGCGCAGGAAAGTGTGGCCGTCGAAGCTCTCGCCCTTGATGGCGAAGAAGACCTCGCCCGGCGAAAGTGTGCGCGTGTCGATCGAGATGCCGGAGATCGAGGGGGGCAGCGTTCCGACCGGACGCCCGCCCGTGGCAGTGGCGATGTCCGAACCTGTCCAGAGAGGTGCGGTCATGCGCGCTCCTTTCCGGCGATCGCGAGCCGAACTTCCTCATGGTCGCTGAAGGGCACGGTCCGCCCGCCGGCCGTCTGGCCGTTTTCGTGGCCCTTGCCGGCGACGATCACCGTGTCGCCCGGCCCGGCCAAGGCCACGGCAGTTCGGATCGCCTCGCGCCGATCCCCGATCTCTCGCGCGCCCGGCGCGGCGGCGAGGATCGCGGCGCGGATCGCGGCCGGCTCCTCCGATCGCGGATTGTCGTCGGTGACGATCGCGACGTCGGCAAGGCGCGTGGCGATGGCGCCCATGATCGGCCGCTTGCCGGTGTCCCGATCCCCACCGCAACCGAACACGAGGATGACGCGGCCCGTCGTGAAGGGGCGCACGGATTGAAGCACGTTCTCCAGCGCTTCCGGCTTGTGGGCATAGTCCACGAAGACCGGCGCCCCCTCGCCCGTCGTGCCGGCGAGATCGAGCCGCCCAGGTGCGCCGCGCAAGCCTTCCAGCGCCCGCAGCGCCATCGCCGGCTCGACGCCGGTGGAGATCGCAAGACCCGCGGCCACCAGCGCGTTCGCCATCTGGAACTCGCCGGCAAGCGGCAGGACGATACGGTGAATCTGGCCCGCCGCCTCGATCTCGGCGATCTGGCGATGGCGCTCGTGTTCGAGGCGCTTGAGGATCAGGAGTTCGCCCGCCCGGCCGACGAGGCGGACATCGGCGCCCGCAGCGCGCGCGGTCTCGGCCGCCCTCGCGCTCCAGGCGTCGTCGGCATAGATCACGGCCGGGGCGCCCTTGGGCAACAGCGTGTCGAACAGCCGCATCTTGGCGCGGAAATAGTCCTCCACCGTCGGGTGGTAGTCCATATGGTCACGGCCGAGATTGATGAAGCCGGCGGCCGACAGGTTCACGCCGTCGAGGCGGCGCTGGTCCAGCCCGTGGCTGGAGGCTTCCATCGCGGCATGGGTCACGCCTTCGTCGGCGAGCTCCGCCATCAGCTTGGCGAGCGCCACCGGCTCGGGCGTCGTCAGGGTGCCATAGTCGTCGCGCGTCGGCGACACGACACCCGTCGTGCCGATCGAGGCGGAGACGAGGCCGCTGGCGGCCCACATCTGGCGGGTGAAGGCGGTGATCGAGGTCTTGCCGCTGGTGCCCGTTACGGCGACGACATGGGCGGGCTGCCGGCCGTAGAAGCGCGCCGCCATGAGGGACAGCGCGCGGCGCGTGTCGCTTACGCGAACCAGCGGCAGGGAGCTTTCGACGCTCGCGCCGTCGGAGACGAGAAGCGCGGCGGCGCCGCGCGCCTGCGCATCCGCCGTAAAGCTTTCGCCATGGCCCTTCGTGCCCGCATGGGCCGCGAACAGGAAGCCGGGTTCCACCATGCGCGAATCCGAGGTCAGTCCCGTGATCTCGACATTCGCTCCGTCGGGGCCGGTGCCGAGGTCACCGGCGAGGTCGCAAAGCTTCATTCACCATCTTCCACGTCGCAGAAAAAAGCCGGCGGCACGCCGCCGGCTTTTCACAGTTTTCTTATCGCGCTCCTAGAGCGCCTGACCAAACCTCATGGGGTCGGCTGGTCGGTGCTTTCCGCCGAGGGCATCGTCGCGAATGCTCGACGATGCCGCCGGCATCGACTGCGCTTCGCTTCTCGTCCTCGGACGAAAATCCCTCACCCATCCTCCGGCCATGAGATTTGATCAGGCGCTCTTAGCCCACACAGCCCGGCGATTGAAGCAATTTGGCGTCAGTAGGAAACCAGAAGCTGCTTTCCGCTCTCGCCGAAGTCGGGCTTCACGTTCAGGAAGGTCGCCGCGCGGCGCACGATATTGCCGACCATGGGCGCCGCATTCCAGCCGGCCTGGGCGTTCGGCTTGCCCGGCTCGACCTTGGGATCGTCGACGATGGACATGACGATGTAACGCGGCTTGTCGATCGGGAACGCGCCGACATAGGCGTTGAAGCGCTGGTCCTTGGAATAACGACCGTTGACCACCTTTTCCGCCGTGCCGGTCTTGCCGCCGACATTGTAGCCGGGAACGTTGGCGGCGCGGCCCGAGCCTTCCTCACCGTTGAGCCGGAAGATGGTGCGCATGTCGAGCGCGGTCTTTTCCTGCACCACGCGGTGCTTGAGCTCGTCGGCCTTTTCCTTCGTGCGCGGCAGGAAGGTGGGCGGAATGTAGTAGCCGCCATTGATGATCGCGGCGGCCGCCACGGCGGTGTTGAGCGGGGTCGTGGACACGCCGTGACCGAAGGCGATGGTCATGGAGTTGATTTTCTTCCAGACCTTGGGCTGCGTCGGCATGGCGACCTCGGGCAGCTCCGTCTTGAGGCGGCTGAGAATGCCGAGCCGCGTCAGGAACTCCTGATGGCTTTCGGTTCCGACCATGTCCGCCTCGCGCGCCGAGCCGACGTTCGAGGAATATTTGAAGATGTCGGGCACCGAGAGCGAGGCGCCCTTGTTGTGGAATTCCTTGATCGTATGGCCGGCGACGAAGAAGGGGCGCGTGTCGACCATCGAGTTGATCGACACCTTGCCGAAGTCGAGCGCCATGGCGGTGGTGAAGATTTTGAAGGTCGAGCCCATCTCGAACGTGCCGGCCGAGAACCGGTTGAGGTTCTCCTTCTTCAGCGCGTCGCCTGGGTTGTTGGGATCGTAGTCCGGCAGCGAGGCCATGGCGATGACCTCGCCCGTCTCGACGTCGAGCACGAGGCCGCCGGCCGCCTGGGCACGGTACTTCTGCATGGCGGCGACGAGCTCGTCGCGCACGATGTGCTGAACGCGCAGGTCGATCGACAGTTTCACGGGCTCCAGATTGTCGCCCGAGGCGAAGCCGCTCGCCTGCAGCGCGCGGAAGCCGCTGTCGTCGATATATTTCTCCATTCCCGCGATGCCCTGATTGTCGATATTCGTGAGGCCCACGATATGCGACGCGGTCGAGCCGCCGGGATAGAAGCGGCGCTTCTCGGTGCGGAAGCCGATGCCGGGAATGCCGAGCGCCAGGATTTCCTGCTGCTGGCGCGGCGTCAGCTCGCGCTTCAGCCAGGCGAAGCCCGCTTTGGAGGACAAGCGGTCGTGCAGCACCTTGGGGTTGAGGTCGGGGAGGACGGTGAGCAGCGCCTCGGTCGCCTCGTCGGCGTCCACGATGCGGCGCGGCTCGGCAAAGAGCGAAGCGGTCTTGAGGTCGGTCGCCAGAACCTCGCCGTTGCGGTCCACGAGGTCGGGCCGGGTCACCGGGCCGGCATTGGCCATGGCGCGATAGGCGTCGTTAGGGTCCGCGACGGCGCCCCAAAGTAAGAGCCGCATGCCGATCACGCCGTAGATCGAGCAGAACAGGCCGGTGGCGATCAGAAAGCGCGCCTTGTTGCGCGGCGCTTCCGAGCGGCGACGCCGGAGGCCGGCGGCGAGCCCGCTCCCCGGCTTGGTCTGGCCGCCGAGAAAGGCGAGCTTGCGACGGAAATCGATCATCGGGACTTGCTCCGATCCACGGCTGCGAACCGGTCGTGAGGCTTCTGTTCGGCGTCGGGCACGACGGGCAGCGGGGGCGAGGGCAATTGGTTCGGCTCGACAATCTGCTCGGGATCGGTCGGGTCGAGCTTCAGCGTGTCCTGGAAGGCCTTGGCCAGCTGCTCCAGGCGGCTGGGCTGGTTGAGAAGGCTCCAGTCCGCGTCGAGCAGCTGGATCGTCTCCTTTTCGAGGGCGATCTTGCGGTCGAGCAGCGCGATCTGATGCTCGACCGCCTCGGCCGAATATTTCTGGCCGAAGGTCCAGGCGGCTGCGCCCAGCATGAGAACGACGAGGAGAACGTCGAGCGTTTTCAACATGGGACGGTTCAAGCTCCGGACGGCAGGTCGGCGAGCGACGGCAGATCGATGAAGTCCGTCGCCTCCCCTTCCGCGCGCGGAGGCGCCTGGGTGCGGACGGCGGATCGCAGCTTGGCCGAGCGGGCCCGAGGATTGAGGGCGATTTCCTCCTCCTCGCCGCCCACCGGCCGGTTGCGCGATTCGAATGTGCGGTCCTTATGCTGAACATCCGGTAAATGCCGCGAGGTCGTCGCCGCTTCCGAGCGATCGCGCAGGAAGCGCTTCACGATCCGATCCTCCAGCGAATGGAAGGTGACGACGGCAAGCCGGCCGCCGGGCTTCAACACGCGCTCGGCCGCGACAAGGGCGCGCGTCAGCTCGCCGAGCTCGTCGTTCACATAGATGCGCAGCGCCTGGAAGGTGCGCGTCGCGGGGTCGATCCGATCCTTGGGCGCGCGCCCGATGACGCGGCCGACGAGTTGAGCGAGATCCAGCGTGCGCTCGAACGGGCGCTCGGCGCGCCGCGCCTCGATGGCGCGCGCGATGCGCCCGGCCTGGCGCTCCTCGCCGAGGAAATTCAGGATGCGCGCGAGATCGCCCACCTTCAGCCGGTTCACCACATCGGCGGCGCTTGGGCCGGAACGGCTCATGCGCATGTCGAGCGGCCCATCCTTCTGGAAGGAGAAGCCGCGCTCGGCCTCGTCGATCTGCATTGAGGAGACGCCGATATCGAGCACCACGCCGTCCACCATCCTGCCGGCCTCGCGCTCGACGATGGATTGGAGATCACCAAACTGGCCATGAACGAGACTGAGGCCCGGCTGGGCCGCCAGCATGGGCGCGGCCGCCGCGATCGCCGTCGGATCGCGGTCGATGCCCAGAATGCGGGCGCCAGACGCAAGAAGGGCGGCTGAGTAGCCGCCCGCCCCGAACGTCCCGTCGACGATCAGATCGCCGGGACCGGGATCGAGCGCCTCCAGAACTGGCCGGAGGAGCACCGGAATGTGACGAACCGGTCCGCCATCGGCAGGTTCCTCAACCGTGCCGTGATCCGTCATCATTCCGGCGCACCCTCGGACATGCCTCGAGTGGTGCGACGCGCCGTCAGACGGGCACGCGCTTCCGCTCGATAGGCCTCGAACCGAGATGGCTCCCAGAGTTGGAAGAAGTGGTTGCGCCCCACGAAGGCGACGCGATCCGTGATGCCCGTGTGGGAGCGTATGAAGTCGGTCACCATGATGCGCCCCTCGGCATCGAATTTCAGAAAGGCGCCGTCGCCATAGGCAAAGAGCGACATGTCCGAATAGTCCTCGCTGAAGGGGTCCTCCTGGGCCATGCGCGTTTCGTAGCGCTCTAGGAGATCCATCCCGCCCACGTCGATCGCGGGCTGGCCGATGGCCTGCAGCGCGTAAAGCTCCCGCTGCCCGCGCGCGGCCAAGACCTGCCGAAAGGGAGCTGGAACGGAAACGCGGCCCTTGGCGTCGATATTGTTGACCGAATTGGAAAGGAACCGGTCCATCGTCGCCGTCGACCGCTCCTCTTTTCTCCCGATCCCTCACGACACCCCCACCCGCGCTTCACGCCGAAATCAGCACACAAACTCACACGCAGAAGGCAGAACCGCCCACGCCGCCCGGCCAAAACACGCCGGAAACGATGCTCGCCAATGTTTGAATTCGGCCCGAAAACGGGCCTTCAGGATGAATTTGGGATACCATGGGACCCTATGGGGGTCAATGGGAACGGGCCGTTCACGAGGTGGCAGACGACCTGTTGCAGCCTTGCCGCAACCTCTTTCGTTAACCAATCTTTACAGATGCTTAAAGCCACGAATGCAAGCATCGCTGGAAGGTAAGACCAGCCTTGCGGCTCGGGTGAGCAAGGACAGTCGAGCTAGCCTAAACAAGCAGTTACGAGCGCCGATTGAAATTTCGTAAGGCAGCACAAGGTTCGGAAAGTTTTTTCCACCGCTCGAATCCACCAGATCAAAAACCTGCGGGCCGCTCTTGAAGTTTCCGAAAACAGGAAATTTACAGCAAGCCGGTCCGGCAGACCAAACTGTCGCAGGGCTTGCGGCTCTCGAAGGCCCAAACCGGATCGAATGTGGGGCGCCCTCCCATGGTCGGGTGGGACGCGCTCCCATGCCGCGAGCGAGCCTAACCCCAAGACTCGAGGAAGCCTTTGGAAGACCCCAGCGGCAGGGCATATCCGATGTCACGTGCGAAGAGCCAGCCGGCCTATAAGCCGGGTTCTGTGCGACGGCTTGCGCCGTCCGGCGACCATTCCTCTGGGATGCCGCTCGCGCGGCACCTCAAGCAACCCACCCGAACGATCGACCCGGAGAGGGCTGGCGGTTTCCCGCCGCGTCGTTCCTATTCGGTCTTGCTCCCGGTGGGGTTTGCCCTGCCGCCGCCATTGCTGGAAGCGCGGTGGGCTCTTACCCCACCGTTTCACCCTTACCCCTTGCACGAAGCGAAGGGCGGTTTGTTTTCTGTGGCACTTTCCCTGGGGTCGCCCCCGCCGGGCGTTACCCGGCACCGTTTCTCCGTGGAGCCCGGACTTTCCTCCCCCGCCGTCTTTCGACTTATGACGGGAGCGGCCGCCCGGCCGGCTGGCAAGCGGTCATGTCGCCCGCCCGGCCGAACGTGTCAAGCGAGCAGACTGCCTGGGGGCCTGTTTCGACGCCTCGGACGGCGAGATCCGCGCCCCACTATTTCGGGATGGCCTCAGAGCGAGGCGAGAACCAGTTTCACCTTCTCGCAATAGCGCGCCGAGGTGGGGTTCATGCGCCGCGAATAATGGCCGGCATTGTACTTGAGGATCGTGCCGCAAAGCGTTCCACCGCCACGCCGTTCGGCGCCGGCGAGATATTTCATGCCGTATTTGATGTTGACTTCCGGGTTGTAGAGATCGGTCGCATCGCCGACGAAGCCCATGTCGCGGGCGGTCGCGGGCTTGATCTGCATGAGGCCGATCTCGCCGGCCCGGCCCGTCACTTCGATGCGGTAGTTGCTTTCCACGGAGACGATGGCATGCGCCAGTTCCACCGGCACGCCGTTGGCCCGCGCCTCGCGCTCGATAATGTCGGCGAAGGGCTTTTCCGAAAGGCGATCGGCCTCCGTTTCGGCTTCATCCGTCTCGACTGCATTCGCCGGGGCGGCAGTCTCGTCGGGGTCGGTCAGGTTCTGGCTGGAGACGATCTTCTCGATCGGGGCGGTGGAAGTGGAAGAGGCGGTATCGGCGGTTGCGGCGGAAACATGCGCAAGCGCAAGCGTCACGGCGGTGGCCATGGCAGGCAGTCGTCTCATTTCGGTCCTGTGGTCTTCGACCCGGCCGGCGCAACAAGCCGGCGGCATCGTCCCCTCTCGGCCGCAAATCCTCAGCGGCGGTGCAGAGGCGTTTTGCCCCGCAAATCGACCCGGAGTGCGGCGGCGAAGTAACGGAATGTTAACGCCTGAAACAAAACGCGCTTGAACCAAGCCCTGGCTAACGCGTTTGAGGCGCCCAGATCAGACCTGCTTGAGCAAAGTTCGAAGGATTTCGACGGTCTCGCGATCGGCCCGGCCATCGACGTGGCGTGGCCGGAAGTGACGCTGGAAGGCCGCTGTCACCAACCGGGCCTCATCCCCGAAGATGCCGTCGATTCGCAGTCCATAACCATAGGCCGCGAGATGGCGTTGGTAGGCCTCCACCTCCGCTCCGCGATCCCCTTCGCAGAGCAAAACTTCGTTTTCCTTAATATTGGTCGTGCACCAAACACCGATGCCCGCTTGAAAAAGTTGATCCCAAGGGAACAACTCGCCGGGGTCTTCCTTCCGATCCGGCGCGATATCGGAATGAGCCAGCACCAAATGTGGCGCGATTTTCCATCTCTCGCCACAATCTCTACACAATTCGATCACCGCCTCGATCTGCCGTTGAGGAAACGGGCGGTAGCCGTGCTCGTGTCCGGGATTGACGATCTCGATGCCGATCGAGCGCGAGTTGATGTCGGTGTGGCCTTGCCAGCTTCCCCTCCCCGCATGCCAGGCGCGCTGCGCCTCGGGAACGAGTTGCAGAATCTCGCCGTCTTCCTCAACGACATAGTGGGAGGAAACTTCGCTGGCGGGGTCGGTCAGCCGCGCCAGCGCCTCTTCGCCGCTGCGCATCCCGGTGTAATGGAGGAGGAGGATATCGGGGCCAGCAACACCGCGCCGGCCGTTCTGGTTGGGAGAGGGGACGAGTCGGGAGACGAGCGGCGTGTCCGCCTTCATTCCGCGGGCGCCAGCTTGCCGACCGTTGCCCAGGCCGCGTTGATCGCCTTCATACGCTCGGTCGCGATCGCCATGAACTCCTGCGGAACGCCCCGCGCCACAAGCCGGTCGGGATGGTTCTCCTTGACCAGTTCAAGATAGCGGCGGCGGATCGTCTCGACGCTGTCGGTCGGCTCGACGCCCAGCACGGCATAGGCGCCTGTCTCGCCGCCCACGACATGGCGCGCCTTCAGGCGCTCGAACTCGCGCTCGCTGATGTCGAAGAGTTCCGCCACGCGGTGCAGGAAGCTCATCTCGCGCTCGTGCACGAATCCGTCCGCGCCGGCGATATGGAACAGGCCGTCGAGAACGTCGGTCAGAAGCGCGCAGTCCCGCTGCTCGCTGCCGCAGAGCGAGCGCATGCGCAGCGCATAGGCTTCGAAGCCCGCCGTGTCCTGCTTGGCGAGGTCGTAGAGCCGGAAGACGTTGCGCACTTCCTCGGGCGGAATCGCAAAGATCCGGCGGAAGGCGTTGATCTCATTCTGACTGACGACGCCGTCGGCCTTGGCCATCTTGGCCGAGAGGGCGATCATGGCGACGGAAAAGGCGACGCGATTGCGCGTTTCGCGGTCGGCCGCGAAGGCCGAGCGGATACGCTCCACCAGGGCCTCGACGGTGGCCGCACCGCTGGCGGCGAGATCCCGCACGAGTTGCGCGAGGCTCGAATAGATCGACATGGTCTTTCCGTTTCCGTCGCGCCGCAGGAGCGCCCGAGTCGGCATCTTATCGCAGCCAGCAATTTCGCAACAGCGAAAGCGTGCAGGGAAAGCCGGCCTTGCGTCACGAAAAAGGGCCCGCGCTGATGGCGCGAGCCCGGTCTGGCGTGGGCCGATCCCACGCGCCCGAAGGCTGAGATGGGTTACGGCGTCGTGGTCGTGCCCGACGTGCCGGTGGTGCCGGTTGCGCCCGGCGTGGCGGTCATTCCGGTGGTGCCCGTCGTACCCGTGGCCGGCGTCGTGGTGGTGCCGGTGGCGGGAGCGGTCGTCGTGGCCGGAGCCGTCGTGCTAGCCGCAGGGGTGGACGTGCTGCTTTTGTTGTCGGAGCAGGCCGACAGCGCCAGAAGAGCAGCGGCGCCGAGAGCAAGAGAGATCGTCTTCATCTGAGGTCTTCCTGTTGTTGGTCTGCTGCACACTGAACGAGCCAAATCCCATTCGGTTCGCCCAAAAACCGATCACGCTGCATTTCAGCGATCACATTAAAGCCGGCTCACCAATCGGTGAGACTGCGTAAGGAACAGCCCGGCGTAAGGTCCGATCCTCAGTTTGCCGCCGCAGAACGAGGCGGGACGGGAGCGGCACGATGCGGGTTGAAGGCGGGACGACCCCATTCGGTCTGCCGTTCGGGCGGCGCCGGGCCTGCCGCAGCCTCGCCCTCCTGGCTCTCGCCTGCCTTGCCCTGTCCAGCTGCCGCTCCGTCTCGCTCGACGCGACCGAACTCGGCCTGACACCCATTGCCGGCTCGAAACCCGAGCACTATCCCGTCCACGGCATCGACGTGTCGAAATACCAGGGCGACGTGGATTGGGACGCGGCGCGCAGCGGCGGCGTGGCCTTCGCCTATCTGAAATCAACCGAGGGCGGCGACCGCGTCGACTCTTCCTTCCTGCGCAACTGGAAATACGCCAAAGCCGCCGGCGTGCCGCGCGGCGCCTATCACTTCTTCTATTGGTGCCGGCCGGGCATCGAGCAGGCGCGCTGGTTCATCGCCAACGTGCCGCGCGACCCGGACGCCCTCCCCCCGGTGCTCGATGTGGAGTGGACGCCGGATTCGCCGACCTGCACCCGCCGCCCGCCGCGCGAGGAGATGGTGCGTGAGATGACCGCGTTTCTGAACGCGGTGGAGCGCTACTACGGCGTCCGGCCCATCATCTACGCGCCGATCGACATTCACCGCGACCGGCTGGAGGGCACCTTTCCCAAGCACCAGTTCTGGCTGCGCGGCGTGAAGGATCATCCGAGCGAGAACTATCCCGGCCGCGACTGGCGCTTCTGGCAATGGACGGCGACCGGCACCGTGCCGGGCGTCGAGGGCGAGGTGGACCGCAACGCCTTCGCCGGCACGAAGGCTGACTGGCAGGCCTGGCTCAAGACCCATCGCCCTGCTTCCTAAGCTGCCTTCTTCAAAGCGCCGCAGTTTGTCTGTTAGGCCGGGCGCATTCTCCTCCCGAAACGGACCCGCCATGACCTCTTCGTTCAGACATGTGCTTCTCGCCTCCACCTTGCTTCTGGCCGGCGTCGGCTCGGCCGCGGCGCAGAGCGCGCAATGCGGCGGGGACTGGAACGGGTTCTTGCAAGGCGTGCGGGCAGAGGCCGAGGCCAAGGGCCTGTCGAAGAGCGGCGTCGATCGGGCGCTGGCCAATGTCCGCCAAGACGAGAAGGTCCTGGCGCGCGATCGCGGACAGGGCGTGTTCCAGCAGGAATGGCTGCGGTTCCAAGGCCGCATGGTGAACAAGGATCGGCTGGCGCGCGGCAAGGCCAACATCCAGAAATACGCCTCGACCTTCCGCGACGTGGAGGCCAAGACCGGCGTGCCGGCCGCCGTCATCACGAGCTTCTGGGGCCTTGAGACCGACTACGGCGCGGTGCTGGGCGATTTCGACACGCTCTCGGCGCTGGCGACCCTGGCGCATGACTGCCGCCGCCCGGAGATCTTCCGCCCGCACCTGATCTCGGCGATCGAGCTGGTGGATCGTGGCTATCTCCGGCCCGACCAGATGAAGGGCGCCTGGGCCGGCGAGCTCGGTCAGACGCAGATCCTGCCGGAGGACTACATCGCCTTCGGAACGGACGAGGACGGCAACGGCCAGATCAACCTCCTGACCGACGTGCCGGACGTGTTGATGACGACCGGCAAATTCATCCAGTCCATGGGCTGGCGCAAGGGCGAGCCCTGGCTGGAAGCCATCCGCATGCCGGCGAACTTCCCCTACGACCGCGCGGCGCTGGTCAACAAGGAGCCGCGTTCCGAGTTCGCCAAGCTCGGCGTCACCAAGTCCGACGGAACGCCGCTGGAGCGCGACGGCATGATGGCCTCGATCATCCTGCCGCAGGGCAAGGGCGGCCCGGCCTTCCTCGCCTTCCCGAATTTCGACATCTACCTCAAGTGGAACAACTCGCTGACCTATTCGCTGACCGCCGGCTATTTCGGCACGCGGTTGGCGGGCGGCCCGGAGGTGGACGCCGGCAAGCCGCAGCCCGGCCTCGACGGCGAGGGCATGAAGCGGCTGCAGCAGCGCCTCGTCTCGCTCGGCTACGATGTCGGCAAGGTGGACGGGATCTTAGGCGCCAACACCCGCGCGGCGGTGGCGACCGAGCAGCAGAAGCACGGCATGGCGCCGGACGGCTGGCCGACCGCCGAACTCCTGGCCAAGCTGGGCTGAGCCGGATCACCATCAAACGAAAAAGGGCGGCCTCTCGGGGCCGCCCTTTTTTATTCCATCCCCTCCCCCTCGACGGGGAAGCGAAAGTCAGGCCACGGCCTTCCAGTGGATGCCGCCGGCATCGGTCAGGAGGAAGGCCTCGCCGCAGGCTTTAGCCAGCGTGCGAACGCGCAGAATGTAGCTCTGGCGTTCCGTCACCGAGATGACGCCGCGCGCGTCGAGCAGATTGAAGACATGGCTCGCCTTGATCGCTTGGTCATAGGCGGGGAAGACGCATTTGTGCAGGGCCTGATTGGCGCCCGCGCCCGGCGCGCCGGCGTCGAGCAGCGCGCGGCACTCGGCCTCCGCGTCCTCGAAATGGCGCAAGAGCGTCTGCGTGTTGGCGAACTCGAAATTGTGCCGGGAATATTCCTGCTCGGCCTGCAGGAACACGTCGCCGTAGGTGACCTTCTCGTCACCCTCGCGGCCGTTGAAGTTGAGGTCGTAAACGTTGTCGACGTTCTGCACATACATGGCGAGGCGTTCCAGGCCATAGGTCAGCTCGCCCGCCACAGGCGCGCATTCGATGCCGCAAACCTGCTGGAAATAGGTGAACTGAGAGACCTCCATCCCATCGCACCAGCATTCCCAGCCGAGGCCCCAGGCGCCCAGCGTCGGCGACTCCCAGTCGTCCTCGACGAAGCGGATGTCGTGCAGCGCTGTGTCGATGCCGATCGCCTTCAGCGAGCCGAGATAAAGCTCCTGAAGGTTGGACGGGTTGGGCTTCAGGAGCACCTGATACTGATAGTAATGCTGGAGCCGGTTCGGGTTCTCGCCGTAGCGCCCGTCTTTGGGCCGGCGCGAGGGCTGCACATAGGCCGCGTTCCACGGCCGGGGTCCGAGCGCGCGCAGCGTGGTGGCGGGATGGAACGTGCCCGCGCCGACTTCCATGTCGTAGGGCTGAAGAACGACGCAGCCGTAATCGGCCCAATAGCGATGCAGCGCCAGGATCAAGCCCTGGAACGAGCGTTCGGGCCGCATGTGGGGGGCGAGGTCGGACATGGGGCACCTTTCCGGCTAACCAGCATGGCGGCACTCCGATCCGCGATCGGGGCCGCCTCTTTGAGGGCGAGTTGCCACGGAGCCGCCGGAGGGGTCAAGCCTCACGCTCAGAACACGGACCAAAACCTGCCGGGGTCGGCTGGCCGGTTCTTTTGCCCGGTCACTCCGTTGCAAATGCTCGCCGATGCCGCCGGCATCGACTGATGCTTCGCTCCTTGCGAACCGGTCAAATCCCTCGCCCATAATTTGCCCGCAGGTCTTGTCCCGCGTTCTCGGTCTCGGGCTTCACCCGGCGCGATCAATCCCGCCTGAGGCGAAACACGCCGTCCTCGTCCCGCACCAGCGTTCCTTGCGCGCCGGTGCGCATTTCCGCCTCGGAGCGCCGGTTGCGCTCCGACACGCGCGCGGCATCGCGCTGCATCTGCTGGTATCCGAAATAGGCCGCCGCGCCGACAAGGCCGAAAAGCAGGATGGGCATCAGATCCGCCATGGTTCGTCCATCCCGACTTTCCTTCCCAATCCCGGCAAAGGCAAGGCGCCGGCCTCTCGGCTCAGAGCCCGTAGCGCGCCCAAAGCGCACGCTCCTCCGCCGCCTCCACGAGGCCGGACCCCAGCCCCGCGCCGATCTGCGACAGATCGAGGCCGCCGCCGAGCCGGCTCGACGCGCCGCCGCCCCGCAAGCCGAACAGGCCCCGCTTGGGGCCGATCAGCTGCAGCTTGACCTTGTCGCCATAGTGACCGCGCAGAACGGTGCGCAGATCGCTCAAGCAATCCACCAGCCCGAGATCTAGCCCCCGCGTGCCCGACCAGAACAGGCCGGTGAAGAGATCGGGATCGTCGGCGAGCTTGGCGCCGCGCCGGGCCTTCACGAGATCGATGAAGGTCTTGTGGACGTCGAGCTGAAGGGCTTTCAGATGTTCCACGTCCTCCGGCCGCTCGGGGCGGAACGGATCGAGCGTCGCCTTGTTCTGTCCGGCCGTGTGGACGCGCCGCTCCACCCCGATCTTGCGGATCAGCTCCACGAAGCCGAAGCCGCCGGACACGACGCCGATCGAGCCCACCACCGTCGAGGGATCGGCCACGATCTCGTCGCCCGCGCAGGCGATCATGTAGCCGCCCGACGCGGCCACGTCTTCGCAGGCGACGATGACGTGCTTGCGCTTTTCCTCGGCGAGATCGCGGATGCGCTGGAACACGAGACGAGACTGCACCGGCGAGCCGCCCGGCGAGTTGACCGAAATGGCGACCGCCGGCGCATCCTTCATCGCGAAGGCGCGCTCCAGAAGCGGGGCAACCGAGGCGAGAGAGATGGACTGGCGGAACGGCCCGGAGGCGCCGGCCATGATGACGCCCTGGAGGCGCACCACGGGAACCACGAGCTCCTCGGAACGAAAGCGCTTGGGCAGGAGCTTCTTCAGGCGGCTGGGCACGGGGGAAACCTCGGGTCGCATTGCGTGAGGCCCCATGTAGGAAGGCGCGCGAGCCCACGCAAAGCGCTTGCGTCACGAAACGGAGAGATCGACCTCGCCGCGTGAGATCGCGCCCCGCAGCGCTTCGTCCAGAACCAGCGCCGGCAGAATGCGCAAGGGCGCGCGAGAGCCGCGAACCGCCGAGACGAGAAGCCGGATGGCGGGCCCCTCCGCCGCCGACTGCACCGGCCGAAGCGCGATCGCGCCGAAGCGCCCCTCCGCGCCCTGGAGGATCTCGCCGAGATTGTCCGGCCGCACGATCAGCGCCAGCGGCGCGCCATGGCGTGCCATGGCGCCCGCCACCGCCAGCCACCGGCCGAGAAAGCCCGGCTCGGGCAAGGATTTCGCCGCCCCGCGAAGGGCGTCCGGCGAAACCCGCCCGCCGGCGGGATGGAAAGGCGGGTTGGAGAGAATGCGGTCGAAGCTGCCGTCCGGCAGGCCCGCCGCCTCGCGCGCCGGGCGGGGGCTAAGAAGATCGAGTTCCACCACCTTCAGTCGATCAGCCAGGGCGCGATTCTCGGGCAGGGCGAGGCTTGCCCGCGCCAGATGCGCCATGTCGGGGCTGCGTTCGGCGAGGACCAGGGACAGGCCCCGAGCGCGGCTGGCGCTGGCAAAGGCGACCGCCCCCGCGCCGCTGCCCATGTCCAGCGCCAACCCCTCCGCCTCGCGCGGCACGGCGGCGGCCAGAAGCAGCGCGTCGTGCCCGGCGCGAAAGCCGCCGCGCCGGGGCTGGAGAAGATGGAAGGCACCGCCGAGAAAGGCGTCCTTCGACATGTCCCCCGCAAAGCCGGGTTCGGTCGCCGTCGCCTCAGCGGGTGTCGGAGAGTTCATGGCCGAGTTCCGCGTCGCGCAGGAGGCGGCGCGCCTCCTCGATCCCGTCCTCCTCCACCAGCAGGCGGCGCGGAATGGCGCCGATGGAGCCGTCCAGGATGCTCATGTGACCATCGGCCACGAAGTGGGCGATCCCGGCATCCTTCAGGAGGGCGGAGAGAAAGGACAGAAGCACCGGGTCGTTGGAGCGCACGAGTTCGATCATGATCCGACTTGGCGCGAAACCGGGGCGCGCCGCAAGGGCCGCCGGGCGCCTCTTTCAGCCTGCGGCGGAACTTGTCGCTCCATTCGCTCTTGCCGCTGGCCCCCCGCCCCGCTATTGCCCCGGCAACCGAATGGAGAATTGTCGTGAGCCTAGCCAGCCCCGTGGGTACGAAAAGGCCAGTCGCCTCGATCGATCCGATCCTCGGTCTGACGCGCGCCGACATGAACCGCGTCAACGACATGATCTTCGCCATGGCGGGATCGAATGTCGAACTGATCCCGCAGATCGCCGAACACCTGATCTCCTCGGGCGGCAAGCGCCTGCGCCCAATGCTCACCATCGCCTCGGCCCTCCTCTTCGGCTACGAGGGCGAAGGCCATGTGAAGCTCGCCGCCAGCGTCGAGTTCCTCCACACCGCGACGCTCCTGCACGACGACGTGGTGGACGAGAGCGACCTTCGGCGCGGCCGCAAGACGGCGCGCACCATCTGGGGCAACCAGGCGAGCGTTCTGGTGGGCGACTTCCTGCTCGGACAGGCCTTCAAGACTATGGTCGAGGTCGGCTCGATGCGCGCGCTCGCCATCCTTTCCAACGCCTCGGCCGTGATCGCCGAGGGCGAAGTCTGGCAGCTCTCCGCCGCCAAGAAGATGACCACCACCGAGGTTGACTACCGCGCCGTGATCGGCGCCAAGACGGCGGAGCTCTTCGCCGCCGCCGCCGAGGTCGGGCCGGTGATCGCCGAGGCCGGCGAGGACGCCGCGCGCGCCATGCGCGCCTATGGCATGCATCTCGGCATGGCCTTCCAGCTGGTGGACGACGTTCTCGACTATGGCGGCTCGGCCAGCGATCTCGGCAAGAATGTCGGCGACGATTTCCGCGAGGGCAAGATCACCCTGCCCGTCATCCTCGCCCATGCGGCGGGCGACGAGGCCGAGCGCGCCTTCTGGCGCGAGGCCATGGAAGACGGGCGCAACGACGACACGGCACTCGCCCGCGCGCGCCAGCTGATGGAGCGTCACGGCGCGCTGGAAGCGACCAAACAGCGCGCCCGCGACGAAGGCCGCCTCGCCTCCCAGGCGCTGGCCGCCATGCCGGCGGGCCCGGTGCGCAACGCGCTGGAAGCCGTGGTGGAGTTCAGCATCGACCGGATTTCTTGAGCGGCGTTTCGCCCCTGCTCTTGCGCACGGCCCCAAAATGAACAAGCTGGATTGACAAGGGAACTGGTCGGCGCCTGACGCTTGTCGGCCGCGGCGGCTTCGCCGGAGCTACGCCGGCCGTTCCGGGCCGCTCCCGCCCTTCGCAAAGGAATTCGACGTTGGATACATCGCGCATTTCGCGGATCGCTCTCTCAGCGGCGCTTGCGGCCTCGATGTTGGCGATCGGCGCGGCCGGAGCGCAGGCGAAGCCGACCAAGCCGGCCCCGGTCGTGGTGTCCAAGGGCCCGATCGAGGTGAACTCGCTGTCGGGCGCCTATCTCGCGGCCAAGCAGGCGCGCGAGAACCGCCAGCCCGACGTTGCCGCCCAATATTACGAAAAGGCGCTGTCGCTCGACCCGACCTCCGAGACACTGCAGCAGGAAGCCATGTTCGCCTATCTGGCGGACGGGCGCTTCGCCGAGGGCGTGAAACTCGCCGCGAAGCTCGCCAACAACGAGGACGTCGGCAAGGTCGCGCATATCGCGCTGGGCCTCGACGCGCTGCGCGCCAGCCGCTTCGACGCCGCGATCAGCCAGCTGAAGCTCGACGACACGAGCGACCTCGACACGCTTCTGGTCGGCCATCTCTCGGCCTGGGCCGAACTTGGCGCCGGGCGCTCCAAGGATGCGCTCGCGCGTGTCAACGCGCTGTCGGGCGCGTCCTGGTTCGCGGTCTTCAACCAGTATCAGACCGGCCTTCTCGCCGGCCTCTCGGGCAATCTGCCCGCCGCGCGCACCGCGCTGAACAGCGTGATCTCCGATCAGGCTTCGGCGCAGACCTCCGTCGATGCCTTCCTCGCCAGCGCCGAAGCGCTCGGGCGGCTGGAAGCGCGCGCCGGCAAGAAGGCCGACGCGCTCGCCGCGATCGACAAGGGCCTGGAGCTCGCGCCGGGTTACGACCCGCTGACGCAGCTGCGCGCCGAAGTCGAGGCCGGCAAGAAGGTGGCGCCGCCGATCGAGAACGCGCAGGACGGGGCGGCCGAGACGCTCTACATCCTCGGACAGGCGATCAACCGGGGAGATGGGCAGGACGTCGCCCTTCTCTACTTCCAGTTCGCCAAGGCCGTGTCGCCGACGGTCGATCCCAAGCTCCTGACCGCTATGGCCGGCGTCGCCGATCGCACGCAGCAGATCGACCTCGCCCTGTCCTACTACGAGCAGATCCCCAAGACCTCGCCCTACCGGCGCACGGCCGAGCTGCAGATGGGCCTCGATCTCTGGCAGTCTGACCGCAAGGACGACGCCAAGACCCATCTTCGCAAGGCCGTCAGCGACTATCCCAACGATCTTCAGGCGCATCTCGCCTTCGCCGACATCCTGTCGGCCGACAAGTCCTTCGCCGAGGCCGTGCCGCTGCTCGACCGCGCGCTGGAGCTCGCGCCCAAGGATTCGTCCACGCTCTGGAACATCCATTTCCAGCGCGGCATCGCCTTCGAGCGGCTGAAGCAGTGGGACAAGGCGGAGCCGGAGTTCAAGAAGGCGCTGGAGCTTTCGCCCGACCAGCCGCAGGTCCTGAACTATCTCGGCTACAGCTGGGTGGACATGAACCGCAACCTCGACGAGGGGCTGCAGATGATCCGCACCGCCGTCGATCTCAGGCCGAACGACGGCTACATCATCGATTCGCTGGGCTGGGCCTATTATCGCCTTGGCCGTTACCCCGACGCGGTGGAGCAGCTGGAGCGCGCCATTCTGCTGACGCCCGCCGATCCGACGATCAACGACCATCTGGGCGATGCCTATTGGCGCGTTGGGCGCACGCGCGAGGCGCGCTTCCAGTGGAACCGCGCGCTGATCGGCGAGCCCAAGCCCGAGCCGAACGTGGTGGAAACCGTCAAGCGCAAGCTGGCCGAGGGACTCGGGCCGGAAGCGCCCACCAAGCCGGGCGAGGTCGCGCCCGACACGGACGCGCAGCGCGCCGCCAACGAGGCGCCGGCAGCCGTCCGCCCGAACTGACGCGCATAACGGTGGACCTTCTGAAGCCATCCGCCCCGGCGCTGCATCGAGCAGCGCTGGCGCCGGCAAAGATCAATCTCGCGCTGCATGTCACAGGGCGGCGCGAGAACGGCTATCACGATCTCGACAGTCTCGTGGTCTTCGCCCGTGACGGGGATCGGCTCGCGCTGGCGCCCTCACACGAGGATCGGCTGACGATCGACGGCCCGTTCGCGAGCGACCTGCCGCTCGATCGGGGCAATCTCGTTCTGCGCGCCTTGGATCTGGCGCGCATCGGTGCCGCAGGCCTCGGCCTCGCGCTCCCTCCCCTCCACATCCATCTGCAAAAGAATCTGCCGCTCGCATCGGGCATTGGTGGCGGCTCGGCGGACGCCGCCGCGCTTCTGCGCATGCTCGGCGCGATCTGGCCCGCCATCCAGCCCGCTCTGGCCACGGAATGCCTCGCGCTCGGCGCGGACGTTCCGATGTGCCTGTCCGGCCGGGCGGCCCGCGTGCGCGGCGTCGGCGAGATCGCGGCCGCCGTCCCGCGCCTGCCGGGCTTCGGTCTCTTGCTGGTCAATTGCGGCGCGCCCGTCTCCACGCCCACCGCCTTCGCCGGGTTGGAGCGGCGCGACAACCCGCCTCTGCCTCCCCTGCACGAGGACGGCTTTATCGACCTCGCCGCCTTGGTCGACTATCTCGCAGGCACGCGCAACGATCTGGAGGCCCCGGCGCGGCACATCGTGCCCGCCATTGCCGCCGTGTGCGACGCCTTGCGCGCAGAAGAGCCGCTGTTTCACCGCATGTCCGGCTCCGGCGCCACCGTCTTCGCCCTGTTCGAGGACGAGGCGCGGGCCGAGCAGGCGGCCGTGCGGCTGCGCGCGCGCCATCCCGGCTGGTGGATCGCCTCCACCGGCGTTGATCCGATCGGAGACCGGCCATGAGCGCCCCTGACCGCCTCTTTCTTCCGCTCGGCATCGCCGTCCTTACCGTGTCCGATACGCGCAAGGCGGGGGATGATCGCTCCGGCGATACGCTGGCCGCGCGCCTCACCGAGGCAGGCCATCGCCTCGCCGCCCGCGCTATCGTGCCGGACGATCGGGACGCCATTCGCAATACGGTGCTCACCTGGTCCAGGGACCCGGAGGTGGACGTCGTCATCACGACGGGCGGCACGGGCTTCACCGGCCGCGACGTGACGCCGGAGGCGCTGGAGCCGATCTTCGAAAAGCGCATGGACGGGTTCTCGGCCGTGTTCCATCGCGTGTCGTTCGAGACGATCGGCGTATCGACCATCCAGTCCCGCGCCACGGGCGGGGTGGTGAACGCGACCTTCGTCTTCGTCCTGCCCGGCTCGCCCGGTGCCTGTCGCGACGCCTGGGACCATATCCTGAAGCCCCAGCTCGACTACCGGCACAAGCCCTGCAACTTCGTCGAGATCATGCCGCGCCTGGACGAACATCTCCGGCGCAAAGGCGGCGCGGCAGCCTGAGGGCCAGCCGTCTCCGCTCCTCCATCGGCTGAGGCAGGGCTAGGCGTTCAATCGTCGCGCTTGCGCAGCCGCTCGCTGGGCAGGCCTTCGGCCGCCTTGCCGATCGCGACTCCCGCAGCCAGACGCTTCGCCAGATGCGCTTTCGGCACCAGCCGCGCGTTGGGCCTTGCGGCGAACCAGCGTCGCCAACCCGCACGATCCCCCACTTGCAGCACGAAGCGGCCGCCTCTCGGCGCCTTCTCACGCAACTGGTTTTCGATGTGATGCGCCGCGCGCTCCGGCCAGTTTCCAGGCAAGCGGCCGCCCGCACGCAGCACCAGCACCCACTCGCCCTTCAGCATCGCGGCCGACTGGCGCAACTCGGCCAGCGAGCGCACCGAGCAGCCCGCATGGTCCGCGACGTCCAGAACATCCTTGCCGTGGGGGTCCACGACCACGACATCGCGTAGCACACCCTCGACCACGCCGGTTACCAGCGAGGACAGGGTCAGGGTCAGTTCCAGCGGGTCTTCGGCATCGAAAACAAGGACGCTCAGCATGGAACCGGCTTAACCGAGCCGAAGCGCGCTGACCAGAGCGGCGCGGATTCGCAATTTTGTTCTTGAAATGTTCTCATATGATGAATAGGACTATGGTCACAACGAGAGCAGCCACAGGGAAGCTTGTCCCATGTCCGAGATCCGCAGCCTCGAGAGAACCGACAGCCTGGGCCTGACCGGCCGCGAAGGCATCGACATGGCGCATCATGTCGTGGCGCAGTCCGGCCTTCGCATCGGCTTCGAGCGTCGGCGCGGCCGCGCGGCGGGCATCAACCCGACGGGCCGCTTCGAGCCCTTCTCGCGCTCTGTCTTCGACGATGGCTGGGCGACGATGGACGAGTTGCCGAGTTTCAAGACCGAGGTGCAGACGGAGATGGCCCGCACGGTCATCACCCGCAACACCTCCCCCGACATTTCCTTCGACCGGTCGGTGAACCCGTATCGCGGCTGCGAGCACGGGTGCATCTACTGCTTCGCCCGGCCGACACACAACTATGTCGGCCTTTCGCCGGGGCTCGATTTCGAGACCAAGCTTTTCGCAAAGCCCAACGCTGCGGAACTCCTGGAGGAAGAGATCGGCCGCGCCGGCTACGAGCCGAAGGCCATCGCGATCGGCACCAACACCGATCCCTACCAGCCGATCGAGCGCGAGCGGCGCATCATGCGCGACATGCTGGAAGTGCTGGAGGCCGCCAACCATCCGGTTGGCATCGTGACGAAGTCGGCCCTTGTGCTGCGCGATCTCGACATTCTTTCGCGAATGGCGGCCAAGGGCCTCGCCAAGGTCGCGATCTCGGTGACGACGCTCGACCGTCGTCTCGCCCGAACCATGGAGCCACGCGCCGCGACGCCCGCCAAGCGTTTGGAAGCGGTTCGCGAACTCACCAAGGCCGGCGTGCCGACCATGGTGATGACCGCGCCGATCATCCCGGGCCTGACGGATTCGGAGATCGAGCGGCTTCTGGAAGCGGCGGCGGAAGCGGGCGCTCGCGAGGTCGGCTACGTTCTTCTGCGCCTGCCGCTGGAGGTCGCACCGCTCTTCAAGGAATGGCTGCTGCAGCACTATCCCGATCGCTACCGGCATGTCCTGTCGCTCCTGCGCTCCATGCGCGGTGGTAAGGACTATGACGCGGAGTGGAACAAGCGGATGACCGGCAAGGGTCCCTACGCCATGCAGATCAAGCATCGGTTCGAAATGGCGGCCCGGCGCTTCGACTTGAACCTTGAGCGCACCCAGTTGCGCACCGACCTGTTCAGGGCGCCCAAGGGCGCTGGCGTCCAGCTGTCGCTGCTCTGAGAGACGACCGAAACCCGCGAGCTGGAAAAGCAGAGACTTTCGTTCGCGGCAGCAAGCGGGCTTTCAGTTGATGCGGGGCGTGTGTCCGCATCAATGACGAAGCTCTAACGGAACCGGATCAGCCAGATCGGTGCTGGCACTATGTCCATTCCGAAGGCACATCAAACCATTCGGGTTCTACCCGCACCAGTTCCGGCGTTTGTCCCCGACGCCGGATCGCTCGCCCGCCGTCCGCACCCGGCTCGCGAGCCTTGAGGAGAATCGGAGAATGCGCGAGTCTCGCCGCACCATGGCTCGCCGTTCCTCCGATTCTCCACCCCTTCCCCCTCGCCCTGCCCGGCGCGCCGAGCCGCATCCCGGCCCGGATTTCGCGCGCGAGGCCGCCCTTCTGCAGAAAGGCGTCCACTGCGTGGCCGGCGTGGACGAGGCCGGGCGCGGTCCGCTCGCCGGACCGGTCGTCGCCGGCGCGGTGATTCTGCGCGTCGGGCACATTCCCGAAGGGCTGGACGATTCCAAGAAGCTCGGTGCCCGTGAACGCGAGCGCCTGTTCGAGGCGATCCTCGATATGGCCGATGTCGGCCTCGGCAGCGCCAGTGCCGCTGAGATCGATCGGCTCAACATCCGGCAAGCGACGTTCCTCGCCATGCGGCGCGCGCTGTTTGCCCTTCCCAGCAGGCCCGACCACGCCTTGATCGACGGTCGCGACGTGCCGCTTGGCCTTCCCTGCGCCGGGTCGGCGGTGATCGGCGGAGATGCGCTCTGCGTGTCGATCGCGGCGGCGTCAATCGTCGCCAAGGTCATGCGCGATCGGCTCATGACCGCGCTTTGCGCGAGCGACCCGCGCTACGGTTTCAGCCGGCACATGGGCTATCCCACGGCCGCCCATCGTGCCGCGCTCGCCGAGCATGGCGTTGGCCCGCATCACCGGCGCAGCTTCGGGCCGGTGCGAGCCCTCATGCTGGCAGGCGAGTCGGACGGTTAGGCGAGGCCCCACTCGTGCCATCTCCCATGTGCAAACCCCATCGCATCGGTGCGGGTTTGCACACTTCCCGATTTGACGCTTGCCGGCATTCCGCAGACAAACGAAAAAGGCCGGCTTTTCAGCCGGCCTTCGTCTTATCCAAGAGCTATTGGTGCGGATCAGTTCAGACGACGGCGCACTTCGGCGATCGACTGGTCGGTGATGCGCGGGTCGGCGCCGACATTGCGCTCGGTCATCACGCGCGTAGCCGCCTCGATGGCAATGTCCACCGCACGAGCGCGGACTTCGGACACTGCCTCGATCTCGGCCTGCTTGATCTTCTGCTCGGCAACCTGCGTACGGCGAGCGACGTAGTCTTCGCTCTTGGCGCGAGCCTCGGCGACGATGCCCTGCGCCTCGCGCTGCGCGACGGCGAGGATTTCCTGCGCCTCGCTCTCCGCCTCGCGGCGGCGGCGCTGGTATTCGGCCAACTGCTGTTTGGCCTCTTCCTTCAGCTCGCGCGCCTCGTCGATCTCGTTACGGATCTGCGCGGCGCGCTTGTCGAGCGCCTTCGCCATGATCGAGGGCGCCTTGAGATAGGCGATCAGCGCCAGGAAGAGGATGAGGCCGACGAGAGCCCAGAACGTATTGTCGAAAGCCATGGCGACGCCCTTTTAGGAACGAACGGAACGGACGGCGTGGGAGACGTCCTCGCGCGACACGCCGAGGCCGGCAATGTCGTTGAGAATGGCTTCGGCCGCATCTTCGGCGATCGTGCCGACATCGGCGAGCGCGCGCGTCTTCACCTCGGCGATGCGAGCCTGGGCGCTTTCAAGGCGACCGTCGAGTTCGGCCTCGATGGTCTTGCGCTGCGCATCCGCATCGGCGCGCGCCTTGTCGCGAGCTTCCGTGGCGATGCGGGCGGAATTCTTGCGAGCGGAGGCGAGTTCCTGCTCATAGGCGGCCTGTGCCTCGTCGGCGTCGAGGCGCATGCGCTCGGCGGCCTGGAGATCGAGGGCGATGCGCTCGCGGCGGTTCTCCAGAACCGTGGAGATGCGCGGCACGATCGTCTTGGACAGGACGTAGTAGAACACGCCGAAGGTGATCGCGAGCCAGAGGATCTGCGACGCGAAGAACTCGGGGTTCATCGGCGGGAAGCCGGCTTCCTCGTGGTGACCGGGCTCCACGGAGATCGCTTCGCCCGTGGGCGGAACGGGTGTTTCCATCAGGGTCGGACCTGCATCTGGCGATTGGACCTGGGCGAAAGCCTGAGTGACGAACATGTCGGACTCCGATGATACGGGTCCGGCCGCCCCAGCAGGGGCGGCCGGCTGCACAATCCCTTATGCGACCTGCTTAGACGAAGAGCAGCAGGAGCGCGATCAGGAGCGAGAAAATGCCCAGAGCTTCCGTCACGGCGAAGCCGAACACGAGACGACCGAACTGGCCATCGGCTGCCGACGGGTTGCGCAGGGCGCCCGTGAGGAAGCTCGAGAAGATGTTGCCGAGCGCGAGAGCGGTGCCGGCCATGCCGAAGCAAGCGAGACCAGCGCCGATGTAACGTGCAGCTTCCGCGTCCATGGGAACTCCTTTGGTTGGATCGTGCGGGGGTAGGATCCGCGGCGCCATGCGTCCGCGAAAGGGGGAGAGCGGTCAGTGGTGAACGTGAACCGCGTCGTTGAGGTACATGCAGGTCAGGATCGCGAAGACATAGGCCTGCAGGAAGGCAACCAGGAACTCCAGCGCCGTGATGCCCACCGTCATGACGAGCGGCAGGAGAGCGCCGAGGAAGCCGAGCGCGCCCATGCTGCCCATCGAGACCACGAAGCCCGCGAAGACCTTCAGCGTGATGTGGCCGGCCAGCATGTTGGCGAAGAGACGAACCGAGAGCGAGATCGGGCGCGACAGGAACGAGATCAGCTCGATCAGCACCACGAAGGGCAGGACCGCCCCTGGAACGCCGGAGGGAACGAAGACCTTGAACCAGCCGAGGCCGTTCTTGCGGATGCCGTAGACCACGACCGTGCCGATCACCAGCATCGCGAGCGCGAAGGTGACGATCAGATGGCTGGTGACGGTGAAGAAATAGGGGAACATCCCGATGAGGTTGGCCACCAGGATGAACATGAAGAGCGAGAACACGAACGGGAAGAACTGCATCCCGTGCGAGCCCGTCGCGTCGCGCAGCATCTTGGCGATGAACTCGTAGGAGAGTTCGGACACCGACTGCGCGCGGTTCGGGACTAGGCCGCGTCCCCGGGTCGACCAGTAAAGGAAGCCCGTCGCCACCGCCACGGTCGCGACCATGAACAGCGAGGAGTTGGTGAACGACAGATCAAGGCCGCCGATCTCGATCGGAACGAGCCGAGAAATCTGGAACTGGTGAAGCGGATCGTTCGCCAAAACGTCTGGTCCTCTTGATGCGGAGCCCTCGGAGAGCGAGACTGCCATAGCGTCCCGAACCGCGCTTCGCAACTCCCTGACGTCGAAATGCACCTTTGCTTTCCGAACGATCGCTCCGCTAGCGACGTTCGGTCGGGTTCTTCTCGCCGCTGGCGGACCGCACGACGTTGAGAACGCCGGCGGCGAAGCCCAGCATGAGGAAGACGATGAGACCGAAGGGAGACACCCCGAATAGACGGTCGATCCCGTAACCGATGGCCCCGCCGACCATGATGCCCGCGATGAATTCGCTGGCGATCTTGAGGCCCTGGGCCATGCCCTGCATGCTGCCCTGGCCACCCTCCGGCACCACTGGCTCGGCCGTCGCGGCTTTCAGCCGGTCGATCCGCTCCTTCAATTTGCGGCGATCCGCCTCCAGATCCGCTTCGCTTCGAGGCTCAGGCTCGCTCATCGTCATTCGTCCATCCGGCCGATCTGTCCGCCCGCCGCATGGCGAAACAAAGGCGGTTCAAGTTTGCGTGTTCGCCGCCGGAAGCGTCACTCGCGCGAACATACACCGCAGCGCCCAAAACCGAGAGGGCCGGCTAACGCCAGCCCCCGCCGAAGGTCCGGTAGAAGATGTGAAGGCCGATCTTGTCGACCTTTTCCATGGTCTTGGCCCAGCGCGGGTGGACATAGGTCGCGTGGTAATGGGTCGCCGAGCCGACTTCGGGAATCCAGATCTCGCCGTTGGTCGCCTGCCGGGCGATTCGCTCGGCCAGGGCATAGGCCGGGCGATTCCAGATGACGTCCTTGATGCCGTCGCAGGCGAAGGAGAACTGGCAGCGGCCGAACCAGTCCTGGTTCTGATAGACGACGCCGCAAATCGTCTTGGGATAGGCGGGATTGCGCACCCGGTTCAGGACGACCTGCGCGACCGCCCCCTGGCCCTGTTCCGTTTCCCCGCGCGCCTCGAAATAGATCGCCTTGGCGAGGCAGGTCTGCTGCTCCTCGGTGTAGGACGACGCCGGGAGGGGCGTCGCGACCCAGGAATGGTCGTTCTCGCCCTTGGGCGGAATGAAGCCTCGCGAGGGCCCGAGAACCGCGTCGAACAGGTTCGACACGCCGGGCCGCGGGGTGCCGGCATAGGCCGTGACGCTTGAGCCGGCGACGTCGTTGGATGACGGGGTGGGCGCCAAAGCGGCAATGGCCCGCAACGCGTCCGGCTTAGGCGCGGCGATTTGTCCCTTCGGGCTTTCGGGCGCAAGCGGCGGCGCGAAACTTTCCGCGACCAGCACGGCGCCGCCCGAGCTATCGGGTGCGGCGAAGGCCGCGCGCAGATTCTCGTCGCCCAGCGCGATCCCGGCCCGGAGGAGGCCGGCGGGATCGACGAGTCGCCCGGCCGCGAACTTGGCCTGCACGGTGGCAAGCGGCGTCGGAGCGACGCGCCCTCCCCTCTTGGCGGGAATGCGCGCCACGGGGTCTTTGATGTAGAGGGGTCCGGCGAGCGCGCTCGTGCCCAGATCGTCGCCATCCTCGGCGAAGACCGTGAGATCGGCCATCTCGGGCGGAAGGCTTGCCTGGAGTTCCGCCTGCGTTGGTACCGGCGGCATGGCAATTGTGGCGGGAAACAGGGGCAGCACCGCGAGGGCGAGCGGCAGCGAGGCGAGAAGACGGGCGCGCGCGCGGGCACCATTTCGGCGCGGCGCGCTGCCCTTAAGTCTCGATCGAGCGTGAACGGCCATCGTCGGCTTTCCGAAGTGTCCTTGGAAAGCCGAACATCTCTTATTAACCTTAGCGGACGGTTAATGCTCGCTGGAATGGCGCGCTGCCAGGCCGAAGCCGAACGGGGTCCAGGCGCGCGGGCCCCTCGCCCCACGCGCCGAACCAAAACCGCTCTTAGAACTTGCGCGCCTTATGCGCGAAGGGATTCTCCGACTTGCGCATGGTGATGCGGATCGGGATGCCGGTGAGGCCGAACTGATCGCGCAGGCCATTGATGAGATAGCGCATATAGGCCGTGCCCACGGCCTCGGGCCGGGACGTGGACAGGATGAAGGTCGGCGGGCGCGTCTTCACCTGCGTGATATACTTGATGTTCACGCGGCGGCCCGCCACGGCCGGAGGCGGATGATGCGACACCATCCGCTCCAGCCACTGGTTGAGCTTGGCGGTCGAGACGCGCTTGTTCCAGATCTCGTGCGTTTCGGTGACCGCCTTCATCAGGCGATCCAGCCCGTCGCCGGTCTCGCCCGAGACCGTGACGGCCTTCACGCCGCGCATCTGCGGCAGGAGGCGATCGGTCTTCTCGCGCAGGTCCGCCAGCACGGCCTGCCGATCTTCCACGAGGTCCCATTTGTTGAAGGCCAGGACCGGCGCGCGGCCTTCGCGCGAGATCAGATCGGCGATCGAAAGGTCCTGCTTCTCGAAGGGCACGGTGACGTCGAGGACGATGATCACGACTTCGGCATAGCGCATGGCGCGCAGCGCGTCGGCGACCGACAGCTTTTCCAGCTTCTCCTCGACGCGCGCGCGGCGGCGCAGGCCGGCCGTGTCGAACATCTTGATCCGCCGGCCACGCCATTCCCATTCCACCGAAATCGAATCGCGCGTGATGCCGGCCTCCGGGCCGGTCAGCAGCCGGTCGTCGCCGAGGAAGCGGTTGACCAGGGTGGACTTGCCCGCATTGGGCCGGCCGACGATGGCGATGTTGAGCGGCTTGGTGGCGTCGTAGCTGTTGATGGGCTCGCCGTCGGCGTCGAACTCCACCGTGCTCTCGATGTCCGCCTCGTCCTCCTGCCAGCCCCGGAAGGCGTCCCGTCCCAGCTTTTCGACGATGGCGTCGCGCAGGTCCGCCATGCCCTCGCCATGCTCGGCCGAGATGGCGACGGGCTGACCGAGGCCGAGCGAATAGGAATCGTAGAATCCGGCGTCCGAGCCCCGCGCTTCCGACTTGTTGGCCACCAGCACGACCGGCTTGTTGCGCTTTCGCAGAAGCTCGCCGAAGACCTCGTCCTGCGGGGTCATGCCGCTTTTGGAGTCCACCACAAAGAGCGATAGATCGGCATCGTCGATGGCGCGCTCGGTCTGGGCGCGCATACGCCCTTGAAGTGAATCGGCTGTGGCCTCTTCGAGGCCGGCCGTGTCGATGACGCGAAATTCCAGATCCTGGAGCGTCGCTTCGCCTTCACGCCGGTCGCGGGTGACCCCGGGCCGATCGTCCACCAGCGCGAGCTTGCGGCCGACCAGGCGATTGAAGAGCGTGGACTTGCCGACATTCGGCCGTCCGATGATGGCGATCGTCACCATGGCTGGGTCTCGCTCCTTCGGAAAATCAAGCCGGGGGCTGGTTGGCAGCGGGCGCGGCCGGGGCCGGCTCCGTCGCAGGCGCGGCCGGTATCGGCGCGGCGGCGGGTTCGGCCGTCGCGGGGGCCGGTGCAGAGGCTGCAGGCTCAGGCGCGGCGGGCGTTTCGCTCACCTCAGCGGCATCCGGCGCAGCCGTGGCGGCGGGAGTCGCAGCGGCGGGCGCGGTGCCGCCCTTCGGGCCATGCTCGGCCTCGATGAGTTCCACCATCAGGCCGGCGCGGCGCTTGATGCCGGCGGGCGTGCCGAAATCTTCTTGAAGCTGCGTGAAGAAACCGCGCGCCGTCTCGAAGTCGCCGGCCTTCCAGGCGGCGAGGCCGATGGCTTCGCGCGCGCCATAGCGCAGCGGCTCGCCGTCGGTCGCCAGCCGCTCGGCGCGGGCGCGCACGTCGCCGAGCGAGCCATTGTCGACCAGCACATAGGCCGCGCGCAGAGCTGCCATGTCGCGAAGATCCTGCGCCACGCCCGCATCCCCGGCAATCGCGTCGAAGCCGGCGATTGCCTTGGCGGGTTCGGTGGCGAGGTCGAGCTGGGCCAGGCGCATGCGCGCCAGCGCGGGATAGCTCGCGACGCCGCTTTGCGACAGGGTTTCCAGGATCGCCCGGCCTTCCTGCGTTTTCCCGTCTTCCAGAAGCGAGGTGGCGGCGAGCAGTCGGTCACCATCGGCCGCCTGAAGACCCTGCTGGTGATGCTGCCAGAGCACGTATCCGCCGACGGCAAGCACGATCAGAACCGCGAGAGCGAGCGCGATCCGCCCGTAGCGAATCCACAAGGCGCGGACCCGCTCCTGGCGAAGCTCCTCGTTCACCTCGCGGATGAAGATGTCGTTGCTCATAGGCGGCTGAACCCTGCGAAAGATCGGGATGCAAAGCGGATAAGGCGAGCCGATGCTCGGCCTTGTCCCGGCTTTCTAACGATTTTTCGACGAAGCGAAAGGCGGGGATCGCCAATCGCACCGCGCGGGCTCCGAATCCGAGCCGCGTCTCTCCCCTCTTCTGGGAAAGCCCGGACATGATTTCGCCCAGCTCGCAGGAAGCTGGGCGATCTCGTCATGACGATTTTCGAGCGATCGGAGCGGGCCTGTCAGCCTTTGCCAAAACGGTCCACGACGTCGCGCTGCGCTTCGCTTGCCGCGCGCGCGCGGGCGATCTCGTCCTCGCCGCTGCCGCCTTCGGGACGTGCCCCGCCGTCCGACAGGTTTTCGGCGAGCCCCGATGGCGCGTCAGGCGCCGGCGCGCCGCCGACGCGCGAGACCTTCGGCTCGCCGCCCCGGTCGTCGCCGAGAACGCTGACATCGGCGTCGAGACGCGTGTCCTTCAGTCGGTTCGGTTCGTTGTCGCTCATGGCAAAGCTCCCTTTCTCTTTGGAGAAGGACGCTTGGCCATCCCGACTTGTTCCCCAGACCAGGGATTCGGTGGCCCGGCGAGAGGTCGCAGGGTTGGCCTTAGAGGAAGCTTAGAATGTTCGTGCCACCGCTGGACGAGCCGCCGAAGAGCTGCAGCACCGGATTGGACGACCCGTCGCTACTGGTGGCGTCATACATGCCGGCAAAGCGGGCGACGAACTTGTCGAGCTTCTTGGGATCGTCGAAATCATCGACATTCAGCTTCTTCTTGATAAGCGAAGCCTGCTTATCGACATCCATGTTCACCATGCCCTCGGGCAGGTTCAGCGCCGTGCGCACCACCTGATAAAGCGCCTTGTCCGCCAGGACACCATAGACGCTGGTCAGCCCCGGTGCCTTGCGCAGGAAGTAGAGCGCAAGACGCGTTCCCTCGCTCGTGTCCCCGGCCTTCTCTTCCATCTTCTGCAGGACGTAGAGATTGTCGGTCGCCAGCTTGTCGCCGCTCGACTGAGCGCCAGAGGCGGCTTCGCGTACGCTGCCGTCGGTCTCGAAGTTGAAGGCGGCGGCGAACTTGGCGATGGCCTTGTCGGTCTGCGCGTTGGCGTAGCTTTTGGGGTCGCCAAGATCGCTGGTGAGGATCTTCTTCAGGTCGGCGGTGGAAAGGTCTTTGTTCTTCACGCCATAGGCAGTGAGCGCAAACTGCACCGCCTTCTGATCCTTCACGAAATCGTCGATCGTGACGGCCGACCCGATCGAGGCAAGATAGGTCTTGGTGTCGGCGGTGATTTCGGCCTTCTTGGCCGCGCTGATGGGCGTGGCGAATGTCGCGGCATAGAGCGTGCCGGTCTTGGTCTGACCGGAGACGGACTGGACGAGGCGCTCGGCCCGCAGCTTGCCGTTGGCGTCGAAGTTGAAGGCGGCGGCGAGCTGGGTGTAGCGGTCGTCTTTCAGTTTGGCGACATAGCTGTTGGGATCGCTCGGATCGCTGGTCAGGACGGCGCGGATCTTCGTGAGGCTCGCGGTCGCGGGATCAATGCCGAACGCCTTGAGGGCGTAGTTCAGGGTGCGGCGCTTGCCATCTTCCGACGTCGACATGAGATCGGTGACGGATTTGATATCCGTGAGCTTGGCCTTGAACTCGGTCGTGTCGAAGTTCACCGACTTGTTGAAGGCGGTCTGGTAGTTGTTGCCGTAGCCGGTCTCGATCTGCTGAAGGCCGGCTGTCGTCGGGCTCAGGGCGCCGCCACTCTGAGCGTTCAGCGCGTCGTGCAGGGTCTGGAACCGCGCCTGCTCGACGCTGGAGACCGAGCTTGGAATCGTGGACGGGTCCGTGATGTAGCTTGCCGCCGCGCTGGCGGCATAGGTGATGTCCGACCCCATCGCGGTCATGGCGATCTTCAGCAGGCGATCGTCGCTCGTGAAGGCGGACACGGTCTGGGTCGAGTTGCTGCTGGAAAAGAAGGCGTGGAGATAGTCGATGTCGGCCTGCTTGGCCTGCGGGCTCGTCGCGTTTCCGGTCGCACCGTTGTAGGCATAGACGGTATTCGACGCCATTTTCACGGTCTGCGCAATCCAGGTCCGCTGTGCGCCGCTCGTCGCTGGGGCGGCCGTGAACTGCGTGCGCAGCGTCGCCCAGGCTGAATCCCCGTTCGCGACATCGCCTTTCAGAACGAAGGCGGCATAGTCCGAAGAGATCGAACTCGGATCGGCGAAGCCGGAGGCGCGCAGCGCCACGTCGAGCAGACCGCGATCGGCGACGAAAGCGTCGATCGAAGTGATGGAGCCGATATTATCGGAATAGTAGCCCGTCGCCTTGGCCGCTGCCGGGGCGGCCTTGTCCACGCGCTCGGCATAGGCTTCCACCAGACGCTCGGTCTGCGAGGTGGACTGGGCGGTCGTCGCCGTGCCGGCGCCGAAGCTGAAGGCGGCGGCGAAGTCGCGGTAGCGCTGGTCGGACAGCTTGTTGGCAAAGCTCGTGGAATCCGTCAGGTCGCTCTGCAGCACCTTGCGGATCATGCCCTTGGCGGAGATCTGGTCCTCCAGTCCATAGGCTTTCAAGGCATAGGAATAGAGCTTGTAGTCGCCCATGAACTGGTCGACCGTCGTGACCTTGCCGATATGCTCGTCGTAATAGGCCTTGTCGCGCTTGACGTCGGTCTGGCTCGACAGGCGCTCCAGCGTCTGGGCCATGTTGTTCGTGTAGAGCCGATAGTTCAGAAGGGTCGAGATCACCACCGGTCTCCATACGAACGCGCGCCGGCCGTGATGGACCGGACGCGCCATGAGGGAACCCTAGCAAAACAGGGTTTATGCAACGTAAAGTCCGGCTGGAGCCGATGGGATGAGCCCGATTCCGACAGGCAAGCTCCAGGTCCTCGGTTTGGCCGCATCATCCAGTGGAGAAGCGTGTCCGCTCTGCCGCCGGATAATTTTCCAGGCTCAGGACTTGTGGTCCTGCTTGGCCTTTTCGATCTGCCCCTTGGCAAGGTCGCCGCCGGTGTCGCCGGGCATCTGGCTCTTGGGCAGGAAGTCGAACTGGTCCACCATCACGTCCTCCACGACCTTCTGGCCGTAGCGCTTGTTCACGGTCTCCTTGATGGAGGAGAGAAGCGAGGCGAGGTCGTAGCGCTCCGGGTTCTTGAAGTCGAAGCCCGAGACCGAATAGACCGCGCGAAAGGCCTCGTCGAGAATGATCGGGTCCGGCGGCACGGCCAGTGTCGCGGCGAGCTTGCCGTCGATCGTGTAGACGAAGCGCGCCAGGACATAGCCCTGGATCGCGTTGTCCGAGATCAACGGCACGGCGATGCTGTTGGTCTTCTTGTAGTCGAGCCCTTCAAAATAGGTCGGCTGCTTGGGCGCGTCGGCCGTGCCTCCGCCGCTCAGCGTCGCCATGGCGTAGCCGGCGCCCAGAGTGACGAACATCACCCAGACGCCGATCCCGAGAAGCTTGATCATTTGGCGGTCCGGGCTCCCGACACGCTGTTGCTGTAGGTGCCGTCCGACTCGGCTGCTGCCATCGCGCGGGTGATGACCTCGGCGACCTCGGCGGTGGCCTCGATATGGATCTGCAGAAGGCGGCTGTTGTCGCCGAGGCGCTCGCGCAGGACGCCGAGCTTGGCGCGCATCTCCTCGCTGAGGGCGGCCGGCTCGATGCCGCGTGAGATGCGCGTGAGTTCGAGCAGGCTCTGGTTCTTGCGATTGCTGATGTCGCCAAGGCCCGTGCTGTCGCCCGAACGCAGCGCCAGGCTCTCCCCCGCGAGAACGGATTCCAACCGGTTGATGGCTTGAGACAGAACCGCTTCCACTTGACCTTATCCCTTAGTGATGCGGCCATGCCGCGTGTTCGCTTCGCCGCCCGGAGCCGGGCGGCACGTCTCTCAAGGCTTGGCGGCCGCGGCCGCGCCGGTTTCGCGTTTTTCCAGCATGTCGGCGATGCCGATGCCGCCCGAAGCGGCCATCTCGTCGCCGATGCGCTCGGCCAGCATGGACTTCCAGATCTGCCCGGCCGTGCCCGTGCCGAAGAAGCTCGTGTTCTGCTGCGGCAGCATGCTCTCCACGAAGGAGCGCAGAACGAAGCTTTCGAACCGCTGCAGGGGCTCCAGCTGGCCGCTATGCGAGGTCTGGTGGTGAAACCGGGCCACCTCGTCCCGCGCCGCCTCGGCGGCGCCAGCGGCTTGCTTTGCCGAAACAAGATCGGCGAAGTCGGCAGCGCCGGCCGACGACGCGGCGGCGGACGCCGGAGCGGCAGCGGAGCCGCGTTCGATCGCGGAGGCCGAGACGGAGGATGCGAGGGCGGACAGGATCATGGGTCCCCGGTCTTCAAATGCGAGGCGCGAATGCGAGCCGTCGGTTAACCCGTCTTAAGCCGCGCCACTTATTCCAGGCTTGCGGCGCGCGCGACGAGATAGTCGTCGAGGGTCGAAAGAAGCTCGGCCGTGTCTTCGGCCATACGATCCTCCACCAGCGCCGCCTCCGCCGCGCGCTGGACGCGCTTCTCGGCAAGGTTCGCCGCCTGGACCTCGCTCCTCGCCTCGGCCTGGCGCTCGACGACGCCTGAGAGCGTCACGTCGTTTCGCCTGAGTGCCGACACCTTCGCATCCAGAAACAGGCCTTGCATCAGGGACTGGGCGCCGAGCGTGTCGAGAAGTTCGTCGCGCGTGTCCTCCAGCCGCTTTTCCTCGCGCACGAGTTCGGCCAGCGCCCATTCGGCGAGCTGGCGCTTGCGCTCCTGCACGGCGAGGACGCGGGCGAGACGGTCGGAACGCTTGCCCTCGCTCATCCGAACAGCACCCATTGGCGATAGGCGCCCGCGAAGATCGACAGGAAGTTGCCGACGCAGAACCAGAGAAGGAGGAGGCCGCCGGCCAGAACGAAGGGCATGGAGATGAAGTAGATCGGGATCTGCGGCGTCATCTTGTTGGCGAGGCCGATCGCGAAATTGACCACCACGGCATAGACCACGAAGGGGCTCGCGATGCGAAGGCACAGCATGAAGGTCTGCCCGAGATTGTCGACCAGCGCGTCCAGCCCCGAGCGGATGGAAAAGCCAAGTTCCACCGGCATGGCCCGGTAGGAGGCGACCAGCGCGTTGACGATCTCGGCATGAAGATTGAGCGAGAAGATCATGACGGTCGCCGTCAACGTCACCAGCGAGACCAGCGCGGGGTCGGCCTCATGCCCTTCCAGCGGCACGCCAAAGGATTGGCCCATGCCGATCGCATTGGCCACGATCGCGCCCGAGAACTGCAGCGCCAGCATGAAGACGCGGCCGAGAAGGCCGATCAGGAGGCCGTTCAGGATCTCCCCCGCCGTCATGTAGATGCGCATGTCGTCGCTGGCGTTCTGAACCAGCGGCATCACCTGCGGCAGAAGGCGGGGCGAGACGGCGAGCGCCACCGCGATCGCCACGAAGAGCCGGATGTGGCTCGGAACCCGGGCGCTGGAATAGCCCGGCAGCATCATCAGGCAGGAGCCGATGCGGCAGAAGATCAGGAAGACCGCGATCACCAGGGCCTGGGCGTCGGCGCTCACGAGATCGTTCCGAGCGCCTTGATGTCGACGCCGCGCGCGATCTCCAGATGCGAGAGCACCGGCAGGTTGACGAAGATGCGCTCGATCATCATCCGCACATAGGGACGCGCGTCCGGCGAGGCGACGAGCACGAAGTTCTCGCCCTGGTCGGTCTTCTCGCGGATGACCTTGGTGGCCTCGCCCGCGAACTGCTCGACCAGGCGCGGGTCGATGTCGAACTCGATGACGTCGCCCTTGGCGTCGCGCTTGAGCGCCTGATGGAAGGCGAGATCCCAGCGGTTGCCGAGGCGCAGGACGCCCAACTGCCCGTTGTGCAGGAGATCGCCGCAGATCTGCTGCGCCATGCGGGTGCGCACATGTTCCACGATTCGCTCGGAGCGGCGCACATGCGGCGCGATTTCGGCGATGGCTTCCAGGATCAGCGTCAGGTTGCGCACCGAGACGCGCTCGGCGAGCAGCAGCTTCAGCACGGCCTGAAGACCGGAATAGCTCATATGGGCCGGCACGATCTCGTCGATCAGCCGCTTGTATTCCGGCTCCAGCCGGTCGAGCAGCGAGCGCATGTCCTTGTAGGACAGGAGATGGGCGAGGTTGTTGCGGATCACCTCGGAGAGGTGCGTCAGGATGATCGAAAGCGTGTCCACCGGCTCGAACCCGGCCCGGCGGGCGGCGGAGGCGAACGTGTCGGAGATCCAGGCGGCGCGCAGGCCGAAGGCGGGTTCCTTGGTCAGATCGTGCGGGATATCGGGCGCGGGCGCGTCGCCGAGCACGATCAAGAGATCGCCGAGGCGGATCGGCTGGCTGGCCACCGTCGTGCCATGGACCTTGATCGAATAGGAACGCGGGTCGACCGACAGATCGTCCGACAGCTTGATCTCGGGAATGACGAAACCGTAGCGCGAGGCGAATCTACGGCGCATCTTGGCGACGCGATTGGCCAGTTCTTCTCGCGAGAAGTTGAGATGGGCGGCGACCTGCTTGCCGAGAACCAGCTCCACCTCGATGATGCGCAGCGATTCCTTGACGGACTGGCGCTCGGCCTCGATCGCCTTGTCCTCGACCGCCTTCTTCTCCGCCTCTTCCTTCTGCACGACCTCGGCGCGGCGACGCGGAATGGTGTAGGCGAGCGCGGCGAGCCCGAAGGCGGTGAGCGCGAAGGGCAGGAACGGCAGGCCCGGCAGAAGCGCCAGGACGCCGAGCAGCGCGGCGGCCACCATCAGCGCCCGGGGATAGTGCCCGAGCTGCGTCATGATGGCCTTTTCGGCCGCGCCCCTCGTTCCGCCCTTCGACACGAGAAGGCCGGCGGCGAGCGAGACGATCAGCGCCGGGATCTGCGTGACGAGACCGTCGCCGACCGAGAGCTTGACGAAGACGTCGGCGGCGTGGCCGGCATCCATGCCGTGGCGCGTCACGCCGATGATGATGCCGCCGAAAATGTTGACGGCGGTGATGATGAGGCCGGCGATCGCGTCGCCGCGCACGAATTTCGAGGCGCCGTCCATGGAGCCGAAGAAGGAGCTTTCCTCTTCCAGCTCGCGGCGGCGGGTCTGGGCCTGCTTCTCGTCGATGAGGCCGGCCGAAAGATCGGCGTCGATCGCCATCTGCTTGCCGGGAATGGCGTCGAGCGTGAAGCGCGCGCCGACTTCGGCGATACGCGTCGCGCCCTTGGTGATGACGAGGAAGTTCACCGTGATCAGGATGATGAAGACCACGATGCCGATCACGAAGTCGCCGCCCATGACAAACTGCGAGAAGCCGCCGATGACGTAGCCGGCGGCGTTGTGGCCCTGGTCGCCATGGCTGAGAATGACGCGCGTCGTCGCGATGTTGAGCGACAGGCGCAGCATGGTGGCCAGAAGCAGGACGGTCGGGAAAGCCGAGAAGTCCAGCGGCTTCTCGATCCAGAGCGAGACCATCAGGATCAAGATCGACAGCGCGATGGAGATCACCAGCCCCGCGTCGATCAGGAAGGCCGGAATGGGCACGAAGAGCACCGCCAGCATCGCGACGATGCCGACGGCAAAGCCGATGTCGCGGCGAGAACTCGCAGGCAGGCTGGGCGCGATCTTGAGCGTATCGACCGACATTCGGCTCGTTCCCCGGAAGCGATGGGCCGGGCAAGGGAGCCCGGCTCGGCGGCGCGCGCACGACCGTCGGTCGCGGCGCAATCCTTAACGCTTTATTTCAAAAGGGACTGGTGCCGGGCTGGCGCGCCCTTGAGCGCCTCAGCCCGGCCCAAACGAAAAACGCCCGCCGGACAAGCCGGACGGGCGCATGGGATGGGAGCGTCGGTCGAGCGCCGGCTTCTAGAAGCCGTGCTGGATGCGGGAGTAGCTTTCCTCGGTGAAGGCGTAGACCTGCGCGCCTGTGAAGCCGGCGGTGAGCGCGATGATGACGAAGATCGCCAGGATCTTCGGCACGAAGGTGAGCGTCACTTCCTGGATCTGCGTCAGCGCCTGGAACAGCGCGATAACGACGCCCACCAGCATGGCGCCGGCGACGGCCGGGCCGCAGGCGAGCACGACGGTCCAGATCGCGTGCTGGACGATATCGATGGCATCGGCCTCGTTCATCGCTATTCGACCTTCACGCCGTTGCCGAGCGTCAGCTCCTTGCCGGAGGTGAGCGTGGCGATCGTGCCGTCGCTGGTCACCTGGATCGACTTCACCACGCCGCTGATCGAGGCATCGCCGTTGGTGACGGTGCGGCCGATCAGGAGATTGGCGCTGGTGAGCGCGGTGAGCGTCGTCATCGATTCCAGCTTCTGGTTGAGCTTGATCGACTGTTCCACGTTGGAGAACGAGGCGAGCTGGCTCATCTGCTGGGTCGGGTCGGTCGGGCTCAACGGGTCCTGGTTCTTCATCTGCGTGACGAGAAGCTGCAGGAAGGCGTTGTAGTCGAGACCCGTCTTCAACTCGGACGACTTCGCGGCGGAAGCCGTCGTGTCCACTGCGGAGGTTGAGGAGGTAACGCCGGAAACGGACATGATCAACGGGCTCCCACGGCGACCGGCGCGCGGTCGGTCACGGTGATGGTGGACAGGTTGGCCGGGGCTTCCGTCTCGGCGGCGGAGAGAATGGCGTCTTCGAGCGGGATCAGCGCGCGCACGCGCTTCAGGGCGTCGAACACGCGCTCGCGCTCGATCAGCTCGGCCGCGTCCTGCAGGCCGGAGCGGATGGCGGGCGAGGAGAAGGCGGCCATGAGGGCGGGGAAGCTGCGCTCGAAGAGCTTACGCGTCTCGGCCGCCGCGGCCGGGTCGATCAGCATGAGCTGGACGACGAAGTAGAGCTGGCGGATCGGGGTGGTTGCGTCCTCGGCCTGCATGACGTGGCTTTCCAGAAGGAAGGTCACGTCGTTCAGGAACTCCAGATGCGTCTTGCGATCGACGCGCATGACGGCGCCGTTGACGAAGATGCGCTCGCCGGCGCGAAGGGTGATGCGAAGCGTCGACACGTTACTCTCCCAGGCCGTCGCGGATCATGGTGGTCACCTCGATCATGGTCGAGAAGCTTTCGCGCTGGCCGAGCCGGATGGCCTCGGCCTCGCGCATGACCCAGAGCCCGATCGAAATCAGACTGGCGCGCAGCTCCTCGGGGAGCGCGTTGCCGGGGGTGGCGAGGTCTTCCACCAGGATCGACCAGAGATTGCGCGTCAGGTAGATCGCCTCGATCGCCTCGCGCGAGCGGGGGCCGGCCGCATCGGCGCGCTTGAGCGCGTCGACCATGCGGTCCAGCGCCTCGCGCTCCCTCTCGCGAGCCGTCGCCGAACTGTCCTGCGTGACCTCGGCATAGGAGAATTGATACATTCCCATTCCTCAAAGCGGCGGGCTGTCATGCCCTTTTGTTCGGGGTGTCGCGCGGCCGGAACCGCGCTCAGAGAGGGTGGCCGGGGCGACTCTCAGAGGTAATTGAGGATGCTCAAGCCCTGGAGCTTGCCGGTGACGGCGAAGGTCGCGTCGAGCTGCGTCTTCAACTGGTTGATCAGAAGGCCGGCTTCGGTCTGGTCGACGCCTTCCAGACGATCGTAGGCAGCAGCCACGATGTCCTTCTGCTTGGTCAGAAGCGTGTTGGCGGCTTCCACCCGATTCTGTCGCACACCAAGATCGGCTTGAACCTTGACGATTCCGTCTTGTCCGGCCTTCAGCTTGCTCTGAGCTGCCGTGGTCAAGGCCTGGCGCGCGGAGTCGCCCATCTTGCTGATGTCGAGGGCGCCGATCATGGCATAGGCCGCGACCGTATCCTTGAAGGCGTCGGTGTTGACGTTCACCGACGTGTTGATCTGCTCGGACCGGGAGATGTAGGCCGTCGAAGCCGCCCCGCCCGTATCGGCGATGCCATCCCAGATGCCTGGAACGGCAGGAACGGCGGCGGTAGGGGGATTGGCGGGCACAGCCGGCACGCCGTAGAAATCGACTTTGAAGCTACGGGCCGTGGTTGCCCCCGCCTTGGTGTAGCCGCTGTCGCTGAAGTAAGCCTGCACCTGCGCTTGCGTCGCCTGTGAGACATCCGAGATTCCGAGCGCGTCGAGAAACTTGGACTGCACGGCACCGTACAATCCTGTTACAGCCGTGTTGTCGCTCTGAATCGGCTGCGTGTTGGCATGTGTGCCCCCGAACAGGAACTCGCCGCTGCTGCTGACATTCACCGCGCCCAGGACCTGCTGGAGGCCCTGCTGCGCGCTTTGCACCAAAGCCGCGGTGCCCGTGCCCGTCGCAGTGCCGTTGATCAGCGCCTTGGAATAATCGTCGGCGCTGGTCCGGACCGAGGACAGGGCATTGTCCATGAGCTGGAAGCGGCTGGTGATCAGCTTGTTGGAGGTCAACATGCTGTCGTAGGTGTCTTCCTGCGAGCGGTAGGAGATCGCGTTGCCCGTGACGCGGCCGAGCGTGCGGCCGACATCGGCGTGACGACCGGTATTGAACTCCTTCTGCGCATCCACGAGCTGGGTCTGGACCCTCTGGATGGTGGAGCGCGAGAAGTTGCTGAAGGTCAGGCTGGAGATCGTCATGAGGTCGGACTTCCTCAGATGGCTTGCAGAAGGGCGGCCATCATCTGGTCCACCGTTGTGATGATCTTGGACGAGGCCTGGAAGGAACGCTGCAGATCGAGAAGGCGGGTGAGCTCGGTGTTCAGGTCGATGCCGGTTTCATTCGACAGCGTCGATTGCGTCTTCTCGAGAAGCGTCTGCTGGTACTCGTTGGTCGCCAGCGTCTGGGAGCGTGTTCCCTGAAGCCAGCTCATGGACGAGGCGGCGAAATTGGCGATCGTTCCCGTCGTGTCGGCGCCGGTGGCACTGTAGTTGCGGCTCGTGCGGATCGTTGTAACGAGGGCCGTCAGCCGGTCAGTGTAGCCGGTGGCGGCCGAATCCGTGTTGAGCTTCGTCCCACCGCTGACGCCGCCGTCGCGGAGCAGGGTCGGATCACCCAGCACCGAACTCGCAACCTTGATGCGGCCAGCTGCGCCTGCAAGCGTCGAGGCGACGACCGCAGGTGTTCCGCTCGTCGACACAGTAGCGCTCGCATCCTGGAACAGGCCTTGCGCCGTCCCGCTGCCGGACGTCTCGGAAAACACGTCGATCAGATTGTTGGCGATCGCGTCGAGCTGCGTCTGGAACTGCGGGGCGACCTTGTCGCGAAGCTCCACGAGGCCGGCGATCTTGCCGCTCGTGATCGGCATGAAGGCGTTGTCGCCGGTCACCACCGTTCCGTCGATGCGGAAGGCGCCACCGGCATCGCCGGGCTTCAGCGAGGGCGTTGGCGTGAAGTCGATGCTGCGCGCCGTGCGGTCGAACATGGTGACGCCGCTGTCGGTGTAGATCACGACGTCGTTGTCGCCGCGCGACTGGACGGTGATGCCGACATATTCGGACAGTTTCTGGATCTGCTGGTCGCGCTTGTCGACCTCGTCCGTCACGTCGCGATTGGCCGACGTGCCGGCCATGATGCGCTGGTTGAGATCCTCGATCTGCTTGAGGATCTGGCGCATGTCGGTGGCCGCGAGCGCCAGTTCGTGATCGGCGTCCTGGCGAATTTCCTGCACCGTGTCGCTCGCCGAGTTGAGCGAGGTAACGAGATTCTGCGCGGCCGCAACGGCGGCGCGCCCGACTTCGGAATTGGCGGGCGCCTTACTGTAGCTGACCAGGGCGTCGGTCAAAGCAGAAACGCGCGCAGCCGGCGATCCCTTGGCGTCGGTGTCGCCGATCACCTCGTTCAAGCGGTCGAGCCCTCCCGCCAATACGCCGGACCTGGCGACGTCGGACGTGCCGTTCAGAACGTTGCGGAACAGGGCGGCATTACCGGACTGGGCGACCGAGCGGACCTCGAGGCGACCATCGGCGCCGGTGACGACATTGGCGTATTTGCGCGTCGCGCCGGCGACATTGGCGTTCGCGATGTTGCGCGACACGAGCGCGGTCTGCGTCTGGGCAGCCTGAAGCGACGACGTCGCCGTGTTGATGGCAGACGAAAGGGTCATGGGGAACACGTCCGCTAAAGAGGATCCGTCGGTGGCCGGCCGCAGGTTTGCGGCCGCGCCCTGATCTGGGAGGGGCGCCGAAGGCGCCCCCGGCCGCTTAGCGCTTCAGATTGACCAGCACGTCCATGATTTCCGAACCAGTCTGGAAGACCTTGGAATTGGCCGTGTAGGAGCGCTGCGATTCGATCATGGTGGTGAGCTCGCTCGCCATGTCGACGGTGGAGTTTTCGAGCGCGCCCGACTGGAGCGTGCCCAATCCGCCGCTGCCGCCAAAGCCCATCAGGATCGTGCCAGACTCGACACCGGCGGAATAAGCATTGCCGGAAACGCCGGTCAGATTATCGGGCGCCGCCACATTGGCGAGCGGAATCTTATAGAGGTCTCGCGACGTGCCGGAGGTGAAAGTTGCCGTCACCGTGCCGTCCTTGCCGACCGACACCTTGTCGATCACTTCGGCGGGGTTGCCGTTCACGGTCGCCGCCAGCGGCAGGTAGTCCTTCGAATACTGCGTGAAATCGCTGACGTTCAGGGCAATCTTCGAGCCGTTCACGGCGACACCGGGCTCGGTTACCGACAGGTCGATATTGAGGAAGCCGGTGCGGGAGACCGTATCGACCGTTGTGGCGGTGCCGGAGTTGGGCGTGATGGTCTTTAGCTTACCGGTGGTAGAGTCGAACTCGAACTGGGCGGTAGTGATCGGCGCGGTGCCTTTGCCATCCGAGGTGCTCGCGCCGTAGGGGAAAGGCGCCTTGGTCGAGGCGTTGGTACCAGTCGCCGGGTTGGCGTCGGCGTGGTTGAAGACCGCAACGTCCCACTTGTTGTCGTCGACTTTCGTGTAATAGATGTCGAGCGTGATCGCCTTGCCGGTGTTGTCATAGGTGGTGATCGAACTGGCGGAGGTGAACTTTACCTCGGTGTCGAGAGCCAGGCCGGCAGTGTCTTTCGGTGTCTTGGGAGCGGTACCTGTGGCGGGGATGACCCTCGCGGCGTCCTTGTTGAGGTTGGCCGTCAGATCGCCCTTGGTCGTCGGCGTCGCGCTCAGCAGCGAAGCCCTTAAATTTACAGGCTGAAGACCGGCAAAACCGTTCAGCGTGTAGGCCGTGCCGCTGGTGGTAACGGGGTAACCCATCAGCGTATAACCGGCAGCGTTTACCAGCGAACCATCGGCCTGTTGCGTGAAGGAGCCGGCGCGCGTCAGATAATTGCCGCTGGAGCCGCCCTTCGTGCTGCCATCGTTCACCACGAGGAAGCCATTGCCGGAAATAGCGAGATCCACCTTCTTGGAATTGGTGGAATTGGCTGTGTAGGAAATACCGCCCTGCTCGCTGACCAGTGTGCGCACATTGGCTTCTACGGCACCGGAATTATACTGACCTGCGCTGCTCGGCAGGATCTGTGATGAGAATTCCGTCGTGGTCTGCTTGTAGCCGTTGGTGTTGGAGTTCGCGATGTTCTCCGACACGGCGCTGAGCCGCGTGGCCTGCGCGTTCATGCCCGAAACGCTCGTGCGCATTAGTCCGCCGATGCTCATACCTGCTCCTTGCTGCCGAAACGGGGGATTGGCGTGAAGCTAGCGGCTAGGGCTTGCGTCAAACTGCATTACGGAATGTAAAGCATAATTGGAAATTAACGTTTTATTAGTAATCAAAAATAAACCCGGCGCAAGAGCCGGGTTTAATATTTAAGTCATTATTTCAGACGTCAGGAGGATTTGAGCAACGCCGTACTCGGCGAAGCGTCCAACGTCAGACGCCGATGCCGTAGCCGAGGTAGCGCTTGGAGGAGACCGGATCGTAGCCGAGGCGCATCTTGAGCTTCTTGCGCAGCTTGGAGATGTGGCTTTCGATGACGTTCTCTTCAACGTTCTCGTCGAAAATGCCGTAGATGGCGCTGAAGAGCTGCTGCTTGGAAACGCGGCGGCCCTTGTTGGCAACCAGATATTCCAGGATGCGGCGCTCGCGGCGCGGCAGGACCAGCGCTTCGCCGCCGACTTCCGCGTCGCGGCCATCGGTGAAGACGCAGATTTCATCAACCGAGGTGCGGTTGCGGTCAACCGCCACGTCGCGGCGACGGATGGCGCCGACGCGCGCCAGGATTTCCTTGACGTGAACCGGCTTGGCCACCACGTCATCGATGCCGGCGGCGAAGAGATCGAGGGTGGAGTTCAGCGCCTTGGTCTCGGCGAGGGCGATCATCGGGGCGGTGGAGCGGCTGCGAACCAGGCGGGTGAAGGTGCCACGCTCGGGGAAGTCACCGAGAAGGAAAGCCTCGACCGCCGAGATGTCGGTCTCCGAGGCAGATTCGACCCAATCACGGAACTCGTCCACTCCGAAGCCGGCCGAGGAGACGCCTTCCTGCGAGAAAAGCGACTTGTAGCCGTTGGTGACGAGTTCGCGGTTATCAACAACTACAATCATCTGGCCCCACCGAGTGTCTTGCGTTTCGTTAGGGAAAAGTTATCCGCCGGGGCCGAATCGGACTATCCCCAAAAATCACTATAGGGTTAACGGTTCCCAAAGGCGTTGCATAAAAGTCGCCTTGTTTTCAGGACGTTAACCATTTTGGCCGCGTTCCATCCACTTTGCTGCCATGCAAAAAGGCGGAAAGGGTTCCCCCTTCCCGCCTTTTCGATTTTTCCTGCGTCGTGAGGTCAGAGATAGGTGGAGGATCGGCGGCGCGACGGCGCTTCCTCGCGCTCGGCGCGGGAGCCTGCCTGATCCTGGGGCCTGCGATCCCCACGATCGCCCTCGCGGGCCGAAGACTCGTCCCTTGCGGTCTGCCCGGACGGCGAGCCCGACCCGGAATTGTCGCCGCCACCCGTGGAGGCGGAGCTGTCGGAGGCGCGAATGCCGTTCGGCTGCATGTCCTTAGCGACGACAGTGATCGACGCGTCGTCCACCGAGAAGCCGGCGCGCTCCAGAAGCTGACGCAGCGCGCCGCGATCTTCCGAGAGCAGCACCGCCGTGTCGGCGCGGCTGGCCGCGAGTTCCACGGTCAGGCGCCCTTCGGACAAGCGCATGGAAACGTCGAGCGTACCAAGATGCTCGGGCTTGAGCTGGATCGTGAGGGTCTTCAGCGCCGCGCCGCCAGCGCGCATGCGAAGATGCTCCTGGCTGTCCTGCGAGGCGTTGGCGGCCGGGCGCGGAGCCGGCTCGCCAAGAACTTCGAGCATCCGGTCCGCGATCTGCGTGGCCAGCCCAAGGCCCCCCGCCCCGCCCACGCCGAGCGCGCTCGCGCCATCGATGCTTGCCGCCTTGGCGGAGCCGGTCGCATCGGCCGCGCGGGCCGAAGCATCCGTTGCCGCCGATCGATCGGCGTCACCGCGCCGATCACCCCGTCGCTCGTCCGACCCAGACCTTGCCCCGTCGCGACCCGACAGGCGAGCCAGGGCTTCGTCGAAGCGAACGGGCAGCGCGGCTTCGTCGCCCGCAGCCTTGTCGGCAGCGGCGGCATCGCCCGCCGATTTCGCCGACGCGGCGGTCACGCGCTCGCCTGCCGCCGCAAGCTTGGCGGCCTTCTTGTCGGCGAGCCCGGCCAGAACGGCGGCCGTGTCGCTCGCCTTGCCGGCAGCCGCGAGATCCTCGCCCTCCCCGGCTTTGACCTTCGCCTCGCGTTCGGCGTCGGATCGCACGAGAACCATTCCGTCCTGATGTGGCTCGAAATGGGTTTCCATCTTCAGAACGTCGAGCCGTACGGCCTTGCCGCCCGACAGCGCGTCGGCGGCCGTGGGCTGCCCGTCCTTGGTCTCGTTCTCAGGAACGAGCGTCCGCACGAGCGCCTTTTCGTCGGATTGGGTCGACTTGTCCGCCGCACCCGCGACAGCGGTCTGCGTCAGGATACCGAGAAGCGTCTGAAGCGGACGCGGGTCGCTGCTTTCGGCCGGATCGGCCTCGTTACCATCGTCCTGCCCGTCCGCCGGCTTCGCCTTGGCGGGTGTGGTCGATCCGTCGTCAGTCGCGGTTGCGGATCTGGCCGATGAGGGCGCGTCGGGCTTCGACGTGTCGTCGGACTTAAGCGCGTCCTTCTGGGCCGGTTTGGCGTCGCGGATCGCGGCGTCGAAAGCGCGCCCCTGGTCGCGATGGGAATCATCGTCGCGCGGGGCCGTCTTGAAGGCCGGCTCGCGATCCAGAGGCGGCGGAGTGAAATCGATCTTCATGAGCGTCAGGGCTTCAAAACTTGAGAGGATTGGGCAAGCGCGGCTTCGGCGCGAGCGAGAACGGCAGGCACGGCCTCGGCCGGGGCGGCGCTCTCAGCGCCCGCCGGCATCTCGGCCAGCGTCGCGTCGATGGAATCGAGAACGGAATAGGCCGCGTCGAGAAGCTTCACATCTTCGGGGTGGAGCCTCGTGCGGTCGATCGCGTCCAGCGTGCGCCGCGCGTCGGCGGTCTTGAGGGACCCCAGCGCTGACGCCGTCTCGTAGAGTTCGGCCCGGTCGCGGTCGGCGTCGCCGAGACCAGGGATCGCCAGTGCGGCGTCGGCCGCTGCTTGCGCGAAATGCAGGTTGCCTTCCACCAGCGAGCGACGCGACGCCGCAAGATACAGCGTCTGGCGGCGCGGGTCGGGCAGGCTGGCGATGATGTCCGACATGTCGGCCAGCGTCTCGTCGGCCTTCTCCGCGGCGCGGCTCGTCACCATGGCCGTGAAGCGGGCTTCGAAATTGCCGGCATAGGCGCTGTTGGAGAAACGGTCGAAATAGCGGCGAGCCAGCTGATCGGCGCGGCCATGGTCGCCCGAGTCATCCACCAAGGTCGCGCCAAGCCGCAGCGATGCCTCCTCGATCAGCGTTCCCGGCGCGAGAAGCCGCGCCCGGTCGAGATGCGGAATGGCCACCTCGGGGTGGTCGACCTGGTTGATCTGGCCGAGCACCAGACTGAGCTGCGCGGCGAGAACCGGCTCCATGCCTTCGAGCTCGACGCCGCTGAGGCGCTTGCGCGCCTTTTCCAGATCGTTGCTGACATAGGCCAGCGTTCCCTCCAGAAGCGGCGTCTGCGCCTCGTCCAGAAGCTTTTCGCGCATCAGACGCTGGAGCACTTCGGGCGTGCCGCCGCTCAGCGCGAACAGCACTGCCGCGCGGAAATTTCGCGGGTCCTGCCACACGGCGGGGTCGGCTTCCAGAAAAGTCCGGCCGAAGCGGCGTAGGATGAGCGCCTGGACCCGGATCGCCCGGTCGTTGCCGCGCGCCACCTGATCCTGCAGGAACTGCACCGATCGCATGACGTCGAAAGGCATGGGCGTGCGCGTCTTGGCCCAGGCTGCCCCGGCCTCCTCGCCCTCCGCGCCGGGCGTTGCAGCCGCCGGTTCGGCGGCGACCTCATGGCCGCTCGAAGCGGCTGTCGCGTCATGTCCGCTCTCCTCGGCCCGGAGGGCTCCGGAACCGAGGATCAAGGCGCACAGGGCCACTCCGAGGACTGTCTTCACGCCGCTGGCTCTTTCAGAAGGATCTCGATGCGCCGGTTGCTAGCCGCTTCCGGGTCGGACTCATTGCTGGGTTTGCGGTCGGCAACGCCTTCGATCGCCTCGACGCGCTTGTCGTCGAGCCCGCCGCGCATCAGCATGTAGTAGGCCATGTGGGCGCGGTCGGTCGAAAGGCGCCAATTGTCGAGTTCGCCGCTCGAACGCGCATAGGGGCGCGCGTCCGTATGGCCGCGAATGACGATCGTGCCGGGCCGCGACTTCAGGATGCCGGCGATCTTCTCCATCAGGCGGATCGCATCGGCCGTTGGCCGGGCGGAGCCGATCTGGAACATGCCGGTGTCCAGCGTGTCGGCGAGCGAAATCGTCACCGTGCCCGAGCCTGGGTCTCCGGCCTTCACGGCGACATCGGCGGCGGCGCCTGGCGCGCTGGCCTCGATCTCGCGTTCCAGCTTGGCGGCGTCGAGTTCCTGCGCGGTGCGCGGCGCGGCCGTGGGGGCCGGTGCCGGGGGAACGTTCGCCGTTGCCACCGTCTTGAACTCGTCGGCGGCCGGGGGCGGCAGGTTGTCGCTCAGTGGCTTGTCGGTGAGATCGGACGCGCTCGCCACGGTGTTGGGCTGGAGCTGCCAGGAGGTCGGGTCGAACGGGTCGCGATAGGCGTCGCCGCCGTTCAGGCCCGGTAGCCCGCTGCCATCGGGCTTGCCCTTGATCGTGCCGTTCTGGGTCGCCGGACCGCCTTCGGCCACGATCTCGGCCAAAACCGCGTAGGGATCGCGGAACAGGGCCTGGTCCTCGCCGCCCTCGGCCGTGCCGCCGACGGGCTTGCCGCCCGGCTGGCCGGGCTGCGAGTTCGGGCCCGTCGCGGTTTCCGGCGTGCCCTTGGGCGCGTTGTCGGTCTTCGTCAGCCCGTCCGTCGGCGGAACGTCACTGTTCAGCTCGATCGGGTTGAAATACTGGGCGATCTGCTTCTTCGTGGACTGGTCGGACACGGCCGTCAGCCACATCACCAGGAAGAACGCCATCATGGCCGTCATGAAGTCGGCGAAGGCGATCTTCCACGCGCCGCCGTGATGGCCGTCCTCGTGCCCGCCACCGCGACGGACGATGATGATGCTCTGGTGCTCGTGGGCGGGATCGGATGCGCTCACGACAAAGCCTCTTCAACCGCCTTCAGCCAAGCCGCGAGGCGCGTTTCGATCACGGTCTGGTTGGCGTCGATGCGCACGTCCGTGTCGCTCTCGTTGGCGTCGAACGAGACGTGCCGCGCATGATCGCCCAGCTTGGTTTCCAAAGCCTGAAGAAGGTCGCTCGGGCCTGAGGCCGCGATCTTCACAGAGGCGCCATCGAAGGCGATCGTCTTCACCGCGCCGGCCAGCTCGTCCACCGTCTGGCGCTTGCGCGCGTCGAGAACGAGCGGACGGAGCAGTCCGTTCAGCGTCGATTTCAGCGCGTCCTCGAACACGGCCATCTGCAGGATCACAAGATCGGCCAGCCGGTCGCCCTCGTTGTCCACCCAGTGGCGACGCGTGTCGGAGAGCGTCGTCGCCTGCTCGGCGGCAAGCCGGCGACGAAGCTCCTCGATGCGCTCGGCCGACACGCGCTCCAGATCCTGGCGCAGCGTTTCGGTTTCCTCGGCGGCGAGGCGCCGGGCTTCCTCGAGCGCCGCCTCGCGCTGCTCGATCAGGGCCTCGCGCTCGGCCGCCCAGGCCTGGCGCTCGGCTTCGAGCTCGCGCAGGGGAACGCGCGGCTCGGTGACGGGGCGCAGCGGCGCCTGCTGGCGAGCCACCGGCGCGCCCATGGCGGGCGCCGCGAGAGCCCGGCCCGGCGTGGAGCCGCCGATGCGCGGCAGGGCGTTTTCCAAGGGGCGGGTGGCGGGCTTGGCGGGCGCGGCCTGGGCCGGGCGGCGCACCGGGGCGCGGAAGGGGACGAATTCGTCGTCGGACTGGTCGGCCAGGAGTTGAGCGAGAGGGATCATGGATTAGGCCGCTTCTTTCTCGTGGATCCACTGCTTCAGGATGGCCGCCGCTTGGGCTTCGTCGAACTCGACGAGCTTCTCCAGGCGGACCTTGGGCGAGTTGGCGCGGTTGCGTGTCAGTTCGTCGAGCAGGTCGTCGGAGTTGGACGGATCGCCGAAGCCGAGCGAGTTGGCGAAGTCTTCCGAGAAGGTCATGGCGCCAGGAATTCCCGTGATTTCGGGGACATCGAGCGAGGGGTTCTGGAGTTCGATCGACCCGTCGGAGCCGATCTGGACATTGTCGTTGGAGGCGGCGCCCGGGCCGGCGATGGCGCGGATGGCGGGCTTCAGGCCGAACCAGATGACCAGCACCGCGACCACGAGGATGGTGAGGGCGTTGACCACCGTGCCGGACTGCTTGAGCAGCATCTCGGCGTATCCGGGGGCCGGCACGGGCTCCAGATCCTGGCCGTTGGAGACGAAGTCCACCGCCGTGACCTCGAGCTGGTCGCCGCGCGTTTCGGAAATGCCGGCGGCGGAGGCGACGAGCTTGCGCACTTCGGCGAGCTTGGCGTCGATCTGTTCGGGCGTGGCGTTCTCGCCGATCGTGGCGGCGAGGCGCGCCCGGTTCACCACCACGGCGACCGAGAGCTTCTTCACGTCGTAGCCGTCGGAAACGGTCTGCGTCGTGGTTTCGTTGATCTCGTAGTTGGTGAGTTCCTCGCGGCGCTCCTTGGCCTCGGAGGAATTGTTGCCCGCAGCATTGGCCTGGGGCTGCGCCTGCGGCACGTTCTGCGCGGCGGTTGCCGGGTTGCTGCCAGAGGTGTCGTTGGACTGGCCGGTTTCCTTGACCGTGCGGGTCGAGCGCTCGACGCGGCCTTCCGGGTCGAAGGTGCGGGCGCTGGTCTGCTTGCGGTCGGTGTCGAGCCGGGCGATGACGGAGGACTGGAAGTTGCCGACGCCGAGATAGGGGGCGAGCGTGCGGCGGATCGAGTCCTCGACCGAGGAGGAGACAATCGACTCCATCCCGAGCTGCTTGGTGGAATTGGCGTTGCTGGAATCGTCGCCCGAGGCGAGAAGCCGCCCGTCGGTGTTGAGCACCGTCACCTGATCGACCTTCATACCGGGAATGGCGGAGGCGACGAGATGGCGGATGGCCTGTGCGTTGGCGAAGTCCTCGAAATTGTCGGTGCGGATCACGACGCTGGCGGACGGCGGCTGCTGTTCGCGGCGGAACGAGCCCTGCTCGGGCAGGACGATATGCACCCGGGCGGCGCGCACGTCCTTCAGCGTCTGGATGGTGCGGGCAAGCTCGCCTTCCAGCGCGCGAACCTTGGTCACCTCCTGCATGAAGGTGGTCAGACCCATCGAGCCCATCGTGTCGAAAAGCTCGTAGCCGGCCTTGTCGGAGCGCGGCAGGCTCTTTTCGGCCAGCAACATGCGCGCCGAGGCGGTCTGGGAGAAGTTGGTGGAGACCGTGTCGCCGGTGGCGTTCACGTCGAAGGGAATGCCGGCTTCCGTCAGCGCCGCGCCGATTCGCGCGACGTCCTGCCGATCGAGGCCGGAATAAAGGACCTCCATCGTAGGCTTGGACAGGGTCCAGGCCGCCAGGGTGACGAGGGCGATCGCCACGACGCCGACCATCGCCAGCGCGCCGAGCTTTCGGCCGCCGAGCGCCTGAAGGTTGGACAGGAGTTTCTGGGCCTCGGCCCGAGCGACCATCGCCATATACGTTCGCCTGCGGATGCGGGAAAGTGATGCGGCATCATTGGGCGACCAAGCTTGTGCGGGCGTGATGGTCTTAACGCGCCGGCAAGGTTTGGGGCAGCCGTGGCAAGCCTGCATCCCCTCCCCTGTCGAGGCGCCGATCCGGCACCCCGAAACCGAAAACGCCCCCCGGACCGCGAGGTCCGAGAGGCGCTTGGATTTTGGAGTGAACCGGCGGAGCGATCCGCCGGCCCTTGTTGCGTCGATCGATTAGCTGCGGAAGAGCGAGAGGACGCTCTGCGCCGACTGGTTGGCGATCGAGAGCGACTGCGTGCCGAGCTGCTGCTTGACCTGCAGGGCCTGGAGCTTGGTGGACTCTTCGGTCATGTCGGCGTCGATGAGGTTGCCGACGCCCTTGTCGATCGTGTCCATCAGCGTGTTGACGAAGGACTTCTGCATGTCGATGCGCGAAGCGACCGAGCCGAGGTTCGAAGCGGCGGTCGTGACCTTATTGATCGCCGTGTTGACCAGACTGATGTACGCGCTGAGCACGGTCTTGATCTTATCGCCCGAGTCAGCACCGACAGCGGCGAGACCGCTGGTGGAGATGTCAAGCTTGTCTAGCGAGATGGCGTTCGCACCAGCGCTGGCCACCAAACCGGACACCGCCACCGAGGCAGAGGAACCAGCGTTGACGGAGCTGATCGACAGCTTCCCGCCAGACATCGATGCAGTCACGCCAGACACGCCAGCCTGACCCATAGCGGCGTTGAGCACACGAGCATACTGATCTGCGTTCGAGATGGTGCCATTGGCCGATGCTACAGCGTCCTGACCGAACACCGTACCGCTCGCCTGGATACCAGCCGAACCTGCGTACGGGTTGGTGTTGGAAACGTCGTACACCTTGACAGTATGAGCCGCACCAGCTGTCTTGGCAGTGAACACAATCCGACCATTTTCGACCGAAGCCGTGCCCTTGCTGTTCAGCGCACCTGCAGCACCTGCAGTAGCCGTGGCCGCATTGAGCTTAACAACCACATCATCGATCGAGTTGTTCTTCGACAGACCAGTGATCTGGTAGGTCGATGCGGCCCCGTCCCAATCAACCGTGAAGTTGATCTTGTCAGTCGTGCTCAGGCCCGAAACATCGAACTGACCCATCACCGCCTTGGCGCTGGTGGCCGTAGCAAGCGTGGAGTTTACGAGCGCTGCATCGTAAGCGCTGTCCTCAGGCCACGGCTGCGAGCGCAGTCTCAGCGGATTTGAACCGCCACGGCATGAGTTCGTCGATGCCGCGGTTGGGATGGGCCTGAACGATGCGGGTGATGACATCGGCTAGGTAGACCTGTGGATCGACGCCGTTGAGTTTGCAGGTCTCGACGAGTGAGGCGATGACGGCCCAGTGTCGAGCGCCTGCGTCGGATCCAGCAAAGAGGGCGTTCTTTCGCGTCAGGGCGAGCGGACGGATCGAGCGCTCGACAACGTTGTTGTCCAGCTCGACGCGCCCGTCGTCGAGGAAGCGGGACAGGCCTTCCCAGCGTGAGAGCGCGTAGCGGATGGCCTCAGCGAGCTTGGTCTTCTGGCTGATCAGCGTGAGCTTCTCGCGCAGCAGGGCTTCGAGTGCGTCGAGAAGCGGCCGGGTGAGGTCCTGGCGCACGAGGCGACGCACCTCGGCGGATCGTCCGCGGATCTCGGTCTCGATCCGGTAGAGCGCAGCGATGCGCTCCAGCGCCTCCGATGCGATCGGTGCGGGACCGGCAGCGGCGAGTTCGTAGAACTTGCGTCGCACGTGCGCCCAGCAGAAGGCGAGCTTCACCTCGCCCTTGTCGGCCAACGCCCGATAGCCGGCATAACCGTCGACCTGCAGCGTGCCGGTGAAGCCCTGCAGATGCTCGACCGGACGCTCGGCCTTGCGGTCGGGGGCATAGACGAAGACAACGGCAGGCGGATCGGCTCCCTGCCAGGGGCGATCGTCGCGGGCATAGGCGAAGAGTTGGCCGGTTTTGGTCCGGCCGAGGCCGGGATCGAGCACCGGCGCCGTGGTCTCGTCGGCGAAGAGCTTGGAAGAGGCCTTCAGATGACCGAGCAGCCGTTCGTGGACGGGCCGCAGCAGGAAGGCGGCACGCCCGACCCAGTCGGCCAACGTCGAACGATCGAGATGGACACCCTGCCGGGCGTAGATCTGAGCCTGGCGGTAGAGCGGCAGGTGGTCGGCGAACTTGGAGACGAGCACCTGCGCAACGGTCGCTTCGGTGGGCATACCGCCCTCGATCAGCCGTGCCGGCGCGGGAGCCTGGACCACGACGCCCTCGCAGGCCCGGCAGCCGTAGCGCGGGCGCCGCGTCACCAGCACCCGGAACTGGGCTGGGACGATGTCGAGACGCTCGGCGACATCTTCGCCGATCACGTGCAGCGCATGCCGGCAGCAGGGACAGACCTTGTCCTCGATGTCGACGACGGTCTCGATCCGCGGCAGATGAGCGGGCAGCGAACCCCGGTTCGCCCGGCGGCGGACGGCCCGTTCGGCCTTCGCCTTCGGAGCGGAAGCTTCTTCGGCCGCTTCGTCGTCGGCCACGCCCTGCTCGACGTCTTCCAGCCCGAGCAGGAGCTGGTCCTCGGGCAGCGTCTCGGCGCGGCGGCCGAAGCGGTGACGCTGCAACTCCTTGATGATCTGCTCGAGCCGCTCGGCGCGCAGCCGCTCGGCGATCAGCATCGCCTTGAGCGTGCTGGGATCGTCGGGAAGCGTGTCGGCCGCTAGGGTCATAGAGCCAGTGAATCACCTCCCAATCCCAGCGGCAACAGGCTTTGCCGCTCCTACGTCAGCCTGGCAGAGCCGGCACACGGGTCTCCCGCACGGCATGGACGCGGCGCCAGTCGAGGCCTTCCAGGAGCGCCGAGAGCTGGGCCGCTGTCAGATGCAGCACGGCGTCCTGCGCCTTCGGCCAGCGGAACTCGCCGTCCTCCAGGCGTTTGGCGACGAGGACGACGCCCGTGCCGTCCCAGAACACCAGCTTGATCCGATCGGCCCGCTTGGCGCGGAACACGTAGACCGCGCCCGAGAAGGGATCGGCGCCCATCGTGTCGCGCACCAGGGCCGCCAGCCCTTCGGCGCCCTTGCGGAAGTCCACCGGCTTGGTCGCCACCATCACCCGGACCGAGCCCGAGGGGCCGATCACGATGAGCCCTTCAACGCCTGTATCACCGCCGTGATCGTGCGCGGGTCGGTGCCATTGGGGATCCGCACCGAGACGCCGTCGATCTCCAGTTCGATCGTTGGGCCTGCCTTGCCGGCGGAGCGCGGACGTCGCTTGCGCGCCGGACCCTTAGTCTCCACGCTCGCCGCCGCGACCACCACCGGCACGAAGCGTTGCTCGATGACCGGTGAGGGCAAAAGCGGCGAAGCTCGATCGGCGTCATTCATCGGTCCGCGAAGCTGGCGGCGCCAGGTGAAGAGCTGGGAATGGCCGAGCCCATGGCGGCGAGCCACCGCGCTCACGCTCTCCAGGCCCGAATAGCTCTCGGCAACGATCGCAGCCTTCACCTCATCGCTCCATTCGCGCCGACGGCCCGCGCCCGTGAACACCTCGAACCGCCGAACCGGCTCCGGGCCAGCATCGGCACATGACATCGACATAGCTCCAAGCCCTCCTGCAACGCGAAGGGCTCAGACTCGACGCCTACCTCGCCCTCAGCAAGGTGCGGTCGGGACGACGCTTACGCTGCATCGATCTTGACGTTCTTAGAAGAACCAGTTCCGACGGCGATGTCGAAGGAAATGTTGTCGTCAGCGTCGAGCGCGATGCCACCGACGGGAAGAGAAATCGTGTTGGCCGCCGAAGCTTCGACCGCGTTGGTGCCCTGCTTGATACCAGCCGCCTTGGTCAGACCAAAGGTGCTCGCGATTGCGGACGAAGGATCAACTGCCGTCAGCGAATTCACGATCAAGAGATCTTGACCAGCCACGCCTGGGCCGTTGCGCGTCAGCGTCAACGTAGTGGTGTTGCTGGAGACGGTGTAGTTACCGAAGATCGAGTTGGTCGCAGCCTGACGCGTAAACGCGGCAGAGAGCGCCTTCTGCATATCGCTCGCAGAGGTGCCACCATCAATGGTGAAGTTCGACAAACCAGCCGTCTGAAGATCCGCGCGGGTGATTTCGACCGTCTGAGTCGTGCCACCACCCACAAGGCTGTCCGTGAACTGGAACAGGATCTTGTCGTCCGCATCTGCGAAGACTGCGGTCGCACCACCACCGATGGTCAGGGTATCCTTCGCACCATTTGCCACATAGGCTTGAGCATCAACAGCCGTCGCAGTCGAATTTGCAGCCGTCGAGTTGATGGTGGTCGCTGTGGCCGTGCTAACCATCGTCGCGGACGGCTTATCACCAGCCGTCTTGTAGGTCAGCGTCAGAACGCCAGCGCCGTCATCGCTGGCAGTTACAAGCGCGCTGAGCGTGCTATTGCCATTGATGAAGGCTTTCACCTTCTGAGCTTGCACGATGGCTGTGTCGGCATTGGCAATAGCTACTGTTGCGCCGCCAGTCTCGCCGGTGCCAAGCGTGAACGTCAGAGTGCCGGCCGCGCTAGCAGTGGTAGCAAACGTGAAGGTTTGGGTTTCAGCCGTGAAAGCCTGACCTTGCGTGCCAGCAGCAGCCGTTACTGTCAACGCTCCCAAATCAAACGTCTTATCGGCGCCAGAGAACGCAGTGACTTCAACGGTCTTGTTCAGACCACCATCGGTGCGCTGCAGCGCAAAGCTGTTGCCGTCCTTGACAGCGGCAACGTTCGTGATGCCATTGCTCTTCAGAACGTTGTTGACGACGGTGGCGAGTTCGTCAACCGAGCCGATCGTCCCAGCCTTCGCGATGCCAGCGCCGGCAACATCGCCAACTTTGATCTTGACCGTCGTAGCGGAAGCAGCGTTGTCAGCCTTGAACGACAGGGTCAGTTCGTCATCGAGGTCGAGCGTCGTCGCCGTGAACGCACCGGTGAACGTGCTGGTCGCCTTGGTCGCGTCCGAACCCGTGACGGTAGCCTCAGTTAGACCGCCTGCGCTCTTGTTACCGGTCATCGCGGCACCACCGAAAGACAGGTCCTTGCCCTTGGCATCCTTCAGGGACACCGAAGCATCAATGATGCCGGACTTCGTCGTGTCAGCGTTCGCATCAAACAGGGCGGCGTTCGAAGCATCGAGCTTGATCGTGCCGATCGTGAGCGCGCCATTCGAATCGCGAGAGGCAGACGCCACGATGGTCTTGGTGGCGCTGTAGCCAGCGGCCGAACTATCCACCGAAAGCAGGTTTTCACCGGCAAACACGGAAGTGCTGGCAATCGACTTAAGCTGTTCCTGAAGCTGCTTGATCTCAGCCTGAATCGTATCGCGGTTAACGCCGTCCTGCGAAGCAGCCGTAAGCTTGGACTTGATCTCGTCGAGAACGTCCTTGGCTTTGGTAAGACCCTGATAGGCGGTATCGACGGTCGCAGCGCCAAGGCCAAGCGCGTCCTTGACGGTCGAGAGCGACTTGTTGTCGGACTTCAGCGTGGTGGAGATCGACCAGTAAGCCGCGTTGTCCTTGGCCTCACCGATCTTCAGACCCGTCGAAATGCGGCCCTGAACGGCTTCAAGCTGCTGGTTCGTGTTCTGGAGGGTACGCAGCGCGGTGAGAGCGGCGGCGTTCGTGTTCACGGAGGTCATGAGATTGTCCCGAAAAGAATTCGATGGGACAGACCGGATCGGGCCGGCATAGGAGCTCGGCATCATGCCTTTGATCGCGACTCCTTGGAGCGTTTCGGCGATCAATCTCCTATGCCGTCGAAATTAGGTCGTGACCTTTAAAACAAGGTAAAACGAGGCGAGAGAAAGACGATCATTTCTTGGCGGATGCTGGCGGAAGATCAGCAGGACTTTCTACATGAACGAGCGCACCAGGCTTCCCGTCAGCATGTTCCAACCGTCGATCAGCACGAAGAACAGGATCTTGAAGGGCAGCGAGATGACGGTGGGGGGGAGCATCATCATGCCCATAGACATGGTGAGCGTCGCCACGATCAGGTCGATCACAAGGAAGGGCAGAACGATCAGGAAACCGATCTCGAAGCCCCGGCGCAGTTCCGAGATCATGAAGGCGGGGACGAGGACGCGGAAGTCCACGGTGTCGCCCTCGCCGTCGCCTTGCTGCACTTCCGGCAGGCGGCTGCGGTTGGCCGTCTGGCTGAAGTCGGAAAACAGCGCCAGATCCTGCTTGCGCACCTGATCCAGCATGAACTCGCGGAACGGCTCGGCAATGCGCGGCAGCGCTTCCTCTTCTGTGATCTGCCCCTTCATCAAGGGCTGCAACCCGTCGCGCCAGCTTTGGTCGAAGGTCGGCATCATCACGAAGAAGGTGATAAAGAGCGATAGCGAGATGATGATGAGATTGGCCGGCGTCGTCTGCAGGCCAAGGCCCGAGCGCAGGATCGACAGGGCGATGACGACGCGCGTGAAGGCGGTGACCATAACCAGAAGGCCTGGCGCGACCGAGAGAACGGTGACGATGCCGAAAAGCTGTACGATGCGCCCCGACACCGCGCCGTCGCCGGCCGGAATCAGCGAGGCCAGATCGTTCGCCGCATTCGCCACCGCATCCTGCGCCTGAGCGGGGAGCGCGGCGGCGGCCGCCAACAGAACGCCGAGAAGAAGGGCGCGCTTCACTTCACCACCAGCGAGCGGACGGTGACGTCGACCACCGCGGGCGAGCGAAGGCGGGCGCGCTCCAGAAGGTCTTCCTTCAGGTGGAGAAGGCCGCGCGAGCCCTCGATTTGCGCCAGTTCCAGCGTACGCAGGAAGACCAGCGTGTCGGCCTGGATCTGCGAGCCGAGAACCGTCTCGTCCACCTTCTCCTCGCTGCGCAGAACGAGGCCCATCTCGAGGCGGACCTGCGCGCCCACGGGCGAGGCGAGATCGGTGAGAATCGCGGGGATGGTCACGAAGGATTCCTTGGGCGGCTGGCCCTTGGCTTCCTTGTTGGCGAGCGAGCCCCCCTCGCCCGTTTCCGCCTTGGCGGAATGCTCGCCCGGCTTGGCTTCGCCGTGCGCGGCGGCGGCCGCCGGATCGCTCGCCGCTGTCTCCGTCGCGGGCGCCGGCGCCGGCGCGGGCGCGGGCTTCAGGAGAAAGCCGAGGGCCGCCCCGCCGCCGCCGGCCAGAAGCGTCAGCCCCGCCACCACGGCAATGGTCTGCATCCGCCCGCCCTTCTTGGCTTGCGGATCGCCGCCCGCGAGAATGGCGAGCGCTTCGGGGGTCAGGTCGGTCATAGGCCGCTCCGGCGGGAAGGAATGCGCGAAAAATCAATTGGCCAGCATGCGGCCGCCCGGGGGCGGCCTGCCCTTTGGCAGCCTTAAGCGCCGCCGCGTTCGCCCAGGGGCGTGCGCGGAAGCACCGGGCCAAGTGTTAAGAAATCGTGCTGGCCCGAGCCTTGCGATCCGTCCAAACGCGAAAAAACGGGCCGGCAAGCCGGCCCGTTCTGTCGGGAAGCGGAGAAAGGGAAGCGCTGTGGGCCGGACGAGCCGGCCCCTGCCGCGAAGGCGTCAGTAGGGCAGCGCGTTGTCCAGGACCTGCTGGCCCCAGCCCGGCTGCTGCACCTCGGAGAGGCGACCGCGACCACCGTAGGAAATGCGCGCTTCGGCGATCTTCTCGTAGGAGATCGTGTTGTTGGGCAGGATGTCGCCCGGCCGGATGATGCCGGCGATCGACAGGACGCGGACCTCGAAATTGACCCGGATCTCCTGCTGGCCGGCAATATAGAGATTGCCGTTAGGCAGAACCTGCGTGACCACGGCGGCGACGGAGACGTTGATCTCCTCCTTGCGGTCCACGGTTCCCTTGCCGGTCGTCTTGGTGCCGTTCTTGAGGCCGAGCGTCGTGCCGACGGTGGGAAGGCCGTAGGAGCCGATCGAACCCTTGAGGTCGGCGCCGACGCTGACACCCGAATCGCGCGAGCGCTTGGTGTTGTTGTCGAGCGTCGCCTTGTCGTCGATCTTGATCTTGACCGTGACGATGTCGCCGACATTGAGCGCGCGCGTATCGCGGAAGAAGTCCGCATTGCGCCCGGTCCAAAGCGAGTTCACGTGGCGCGGCGGCTCGGCCGAATAGGCCGCCGTCGGCTGGACCACGGGCGGGAACTGGTGCAGGCCGGTGCCGACCGGGGTCAGGATCGGCTCCTTCATCAGGTCTTCGCGCGACGTGGTGCAGCCGGCGAGAACGCCGGTGGCGAGAAGGCAGGCGAGAAGTCTCACGATTTTTGTCCCCCGGCGGCGGGAGCCGCGCCGGCATTGTCCGCCTGGGCCGCTCGGTCTGTCTTCTGGGTGATGATGTTGGCGAGCTCGGCGGCGACGGGCGCCGACATCTCGGCGAGAATCGCGCTGGCCTGGCGCGACTTGAGGCGCGCCAGGAGCGAGGCCGCGACCGGGCGCTCCATGCCGGCGAGCTGGCCGGCGGCCGCGTCGGGCTTCATGCCGGAATAGATCTGGATCATCGTCTCGGACGTGGAGTCGATGAACTCCTTGCGCGCGGCGAGCCAGGTCTCGACCTCCTGGCGCTTGGTCTCCAGCTCGGCGATGCGGGCGCTGAGCTGATCCTCGGCTTCCTTGACCTTGGCGAGCTGCAGCGCGTTGCGCGCGTCCAGCGCGGGGTCGGCGATGTTGGAGCAGTAGCGCTGCACGTCCGTCACCGGCTGCACCGGCACGGAGGATTCGCTCCCGTCCGCGCCGATCACCCGCAGCTTGGCCGGCGTCGTCGGCGGGCCGACCGGCTCCTTGCCGCCGCCCTCGGCCGCCGCGCCGTGAAGACCGGCGAAGAGCAGCGCGCCGGCTAGAAGCGCGGTCGACAGGGAGGAGCGGCGGGCGATGGGCGAAAGGGTCATGGCGGGTCTCACTGAACCACGAGGTCGGCCTGAAGCGCGCCTGAGGTCTTGATGGCCTGGAGAATGGCGATGATGCCGGTGGGCTTCAGGCCTAGCCTGTTGAGCCCGCGCACCACGGCATCGAGATTGGCGCCCTGCACGATGGCGAGATTGCCGCCCTCCTGCTGGGCGTCCACCGTCGTGTCCTTGGTGACCACGGTCTGCCCGTTGGAAAGCGGGCCGGGCTGCGAGACGTTGGGTGTGTCGGTGATGCGCACGGTCAGGCTGCCGTGGGTGACGGCCACCGTCGAGATCTTGACGTCCTGCCCGATCACCACCGTTCCCGTGCGCTCGTCGATCACCACTTTCGCCGCCTGGTCGGGCGCGATCTGCAGATCGCCGAGATCGGCGATAAAGCGCGTGGAGGAAAGCTTGGCGGGCTTGGTCAGCGTGATGTTGCGGAAATCCTGCTCGCGCGCCACCGGCCGCCCATAGGCGCTGACGGAGAAAGCGTTGATCGCGTCCACGACGCGGATCGCCGTGCGATAGTCGGGGTTGCGCAGTTCCATCGTGATGGTCGGTGTTTCCACTGTGGCGCGCGGCACTTCGCGCTCGATCAGCGCGCCGCCGGCGATGCGCCCGGTGGTGGGCGTGCCCTGCGTCAGACTCTCGTTGGTGCCCTCGGACGAGAAGCCGCTGACCGCAAGCGCGCCCTGGCCGACGGCGTAGATCTCGCCGTCCGGGCCATAGAGCGGGGTCATCACGAGCGTGCCGCCCATCAGCGAGGAGGCGTCGCCGAGCGAGGACACGTTGACGTCGATGCGCGAGCCGATGCCGGAAAAGGCCGGCAGATCGGCCGTCACCACCACGGCCGCGACGTTGCGGGTGCGCGGGTTGGCCGAGCGCACGTTGACGCCCATCCGGTCCAGCATGGACTGGAGCGACTGTTCGGTGAAGGGCGAGTTGCGCAAACTATCGCCCGTGCCCTGAAGGCCGATCACCAGACCGTAGCCGACGAGCTGGTTGTCGCGCACGCCCTTGATCGTGGTGATGTCCTTGATGCGCACGCCGCCCGAAGTGCGCACGCGCGGAACCACGACGTTGAAACGCTCCTGCGCGCCGATGCCGGCCTGTCCGTAGGAGCCGGCGCCGTAATCGGCGGCGAAGGCCGTGGTGAGGCTGAGCGAGGCAGCAGTGGCTAACCCGAGAAGGCGAAGGTAACGGCTCATTGCGCGGACACCTCGATCGAGCCGTCTTCCATGGCGACGCCGGAAATCGTGACGCCGCTGTCGATATTGCGCACGCGCACCGCCTGCCCCGTGCCGGCGGACTGGAGCGGCGTGCCCATGCCGGTGATGAGAAGCCCCTCTTCCCGGTAGATCAGCTTGGCCGGCACGCCCGCCGTCACCGTGTCGGGAGACTTCAGGTCCGACAGAAGGATGGGCTGGTTGGGCAGGAGTGTGCGCCGCGCCAGGCGGTTGCGCAGCATGCCTTCCTCCACGACGTAGGCGGACAACTGCTCGCCCGGCACGGTGAAGCGCATGGGCATGACGCCTTTGTCGAGAACGCTCTGGCCGGGATAGACCACGGCGGTCGGCACCGGCAGGTTGAGATCCGCCGCCAGCGAGGGCGACGGCAGGAGTGATGGAGCGAGCCCCGCGCCCAGCGAAGCCGCGAGGAAGAGACGGCGGAGAAGCGAGGCTGCAAGCATGGCTTAGCGGAGGCCCTTGGAGACGACGCCGGCCATTTCGTCGGCGGCCTGGATGACCTTGGAGTTCATCTCGTAGGCGCGCTGCGCCGAGATCAGCTCGGAGATTTCCTTCACCGGATCGACGTTGGAGTTTTCCAGATAGGCCTGCTTGATGACGCCGTAGCCGGGGTCGCCCGGAATGCCGGCGATCGGCGCGCCGGACGCGGCGGTCTCGCGGAACAGGTTGTTGCCCTGCGCGGCGAGGCCCGGCTCGTTGGCGAAGTTGACGAGCGTGAGCTGGCCGATCAGCTGATCGGTGCCCTCGACCTTGGCATAGACCTCGCCGGTGTTGTTGACGCTGACCTGCGTGGTGTTCTGGGGAATGGTGAGGCCGGGGTCGACGGTGAAGCCGTCCAGCGTCACGATCTGGCCCGTGGCGCTTTTGTTGAAGGCGCCGTCGCGGGTGTAGAGCACCTCGCCGCCCGGGCCCTGGATCTGGAAGTAGCCCTGGCCGTTGATGGCCAGATCCAGATCGTTGCCGGTCTGCTCCAGAGCGCCCTGGATGTGCACCGAGCGAACCGCCGCCGTGCGCACGCCGAGGCCGATCTGCACGCCTTCGGGAACGACGTTCTCGCCGCCGCGCGCCGGAACGCCCTGGGCCCGCTCGACCTGATAGAGAAGGTCGGTGAACTCGGCGCGGGCGCGCTTGAAGCCGGTGGTGTTGATGTTCGCGATGTTGTTCGCGATCACTTCGACATTGGTCTGCTGGGCGTTCATGCCGGTCGCGGCGATCGCAAGGGCGCGCATTGGCTGATACTTTCGTTAGATCGACATGCGGGAAAGTTCGAGATAGGCGGAGACGACCTTGTCGCGGATAGCGATGGCCGTCTGGAGCGTGCGTTCGGCGCCCATCACCGCGTCCACCACGGCCTGGGTCGAGGCCTTGCCGTTGACGCCCTGGATCGAGGTCGCCTCGGCGCCTTTCATCGTGTGGCTGGCCTCGCGGGCCATGTCGGCCATGGCGGCGGCGAAGCCCTGCCCGGCGGAGGCGGCGCTGGATTCGGACGGGCCGGAGGTCAGCGCGGGGGCGAGCCCATCCAGGCGAAAGGTGTCGACGCGCGCGGCCGCGCTTCCGATGGCGGGGATCATGGCGTTCAGCCTCTCATGAGATCGATGGTCAGGTTGATCAGCTCGCGCGCCTGCTTGATGACCTGCAGGTTCGCTTCGTAGGAGCGGTTGGCCTCGCGCATGTCGGCCATTTCGACGAGCGGGCTGACATTGGGCATCTTGACGTAGCCGTCGGCATCCGCCGCCGGATTGCCCGGGTCGTATTCCGACTTGAACTCGGACCGGTCGACGCCGACGTCCTTCACATGGACGATCTCGGCGCCGGTCAGGCGGTCGATCTCGGAGGTGAAGGTCACGGTCTTGCGGCGATAGGGATCGGAGCCCGGCGTCTCGCCAGTCGAGCGCGAGTTGGCGACGTTTTCGGAAACGACGCGCAGGCGGGTCGACTGGGCTTCGAGGCCGCTGGCGGCGATGCGAAGCGCGGAGGAAATGGCGTCGGTCATCGCCCGTCAGCCTTTCACGGTCGAGAGATACATGCGGTGAAAGGCCTTGGCGATCGACGTGTCGAGCGCGTAGTCGCGCGAGATCTCGCCCGCCTTCAGCATTTCCTGCTCAAGGCTCACCGAGTTGCCGGAATGGGTGATGTCCCAAGGAGTCTGGCGGGCCTCGTCGACGCCGAAATCCTTGCCCGCCGAGGCCACGAGGTGGCTCGGGTTGGAGGCGGCCAGATCCAGCTTGGTGGTTTCCAAGACCGTCGTGAAGGCCGACACGTCCTTGGCCCGGTAGCCCGGCGTGTTGGCGTTGGCGACGTTTTCGGCGACCACGGCCTGGCGCTGCGAAAGCCAGTCGGCGCGCGTGGAGGAAAGGCCGAAGAGATAAAGATCGCTCATGGGGGGCGTTCATCCTCGAGAAACATCTCGTAACGCCGTTTTAAGAAAATCCACTTGTCCGAAACTGGTGAACGGAACAAAAACGCCTTATTAATCAATCGTTAACCGCGGTTAACGCACGTTAATACTTAAAGACAAAATAAAAGGCCCCGCCTTGCGGCAGGGCCTGGATTGGAACCGGGTGGTGCGAGAGGGCTCAGACGCGCGGCGCGGTGCGCATCCTGGCGCCCTCGATCGCGCGCGCCAGGCGCTGCGTGTTGACGCTGGGGTCGGTGTCCGGCTCGGAAAACGCGATGTAGTTGATATGGACGGAGGCCCGCGTCGAGGACAGGCTTAGGCGGAAATGGACGCTGACCTCGGGCAGGCGAAGCTCCATGTCGAGATCGATGGTCGGGGCCGAGCCCCAGGTCAGCTGCACTTCGCCTGAGTCCGCGAAGCGCAGCGCGCCGGGCTGGAGGTAGAGCTGCGCCGAGGATTCCATGATGTCGGCGATGTTGCCGTAGGCTTCCATACGCAGGAAGGCGACATAGTCGATCGCTTCCACCAGTCGCAGTTCCGCGACGACTTCGCGGATGCCGTTCGCCACCAGCCGTTCCCGATCCGCTGCGTGCTTGTTGCGAACGTTAAGCATGACTTGGGCGCCCATGGAGAACCTTTACTCGGGAAGAAGAACATGTCGGTCCGGACGCATGACGGTGTGCCACGGTCCGCTTAGGCGACCCCAATTTCCATGCGCGTGCCTGACCGCTCATGGAGATAGTAGATAACCTCGGCGACAGCTTTGAAGAACTGCGGCGGAATCATCTGATCGACTTCGACATGATCGTACATCGACCTTGCCAAGAGCTTGTCCTCCACTACGGGAATGTCATGCGTCTCGGCAATCTCGCGAATTTTCAAGGCCATGGCGTCGACGCCCTTGGCGACGACGAGCGGCGCGCCGCCTTCCTCGCGCACATAGCGCAGGGCGATGGCGTAGTGGGTCGGGTTGGCGATCACGACCGTGGCCTTGGGAACCGAGGCCATCATGCGCCGGCGGTTGCGCTCGCGGGCGATCTGGCGCTGGCGCGCCTTGACCATCGGATCGCCTTCCGACTGCTTCATCTCGTCCTTGATTTCCTGCTTGGACATGCGCAGGTCGCGCCGCCACAGGATGCGGGAGAAGAGAAGGTCGGCCGCCACGAGCAGGATCGTAGCCACCGACACGGCGGCCAGGAGCCGCATCGCCAAGCCGAGGATGGTTTCCGGCAACTGAAGAGGATCTGAGAACATCGTCGTCAACAAGAGGGGTAATTCCTCGGAAAGAATCCATCCGACGATGATTGTTACGCCAAAGAACTTGAACAAGGACTTAGCGAACTCGGTGAAGCCGCGCTTGCCGAACATGCGACCCCAACCTTGGCTTAACGAAACATTCGAAGCCTTGGGTCGAATTCGCTCAAGATTGATCTGCGGCGGATTCTGCAGGAGCGAGGCGAGAATGCCGGCCACGACAAAGAGGCCGGTGGCCGGCAGCACGAAATGGGCTGCCTGAAGCGTCGTGGCATGAAGAAAGCCGAGCGCGTCGTAGCCGTTGCGCAGCGGCCATTGCGTCGGGTTCTCGAAGGTGACCTTCAGATCGCTGAACAGCTGGGCGGCGTTGTTGCGCGCCTGGAAGATGACGACGCAGATGGACGCCAGGAGCGAGGCGAGGATCGGCGCCTCGCGCGAGACGGGAAGGTTGCCCTTCTCCACCGTGTCGCGAATGCGCTTCTCTGTCGGGTCTTCTGTTTGGGACTCTTTGTCCGCGCCGTCCGCCATGGTCCGCCCGCTCCCGATCGCGCATGAGAAAACGCCGGGAGAGGACCCTCATGGTCCCCGCCCGGCGTCCTTGGTTCACTCGCCCTTTTCGGTGAGGTCGAGACGACCTTCGGCCGAAAGGCGAAGGGCGGCCGCGGCGATGGAGCGCCGCGCGTCGTGGACGAGGTTCGCAGCCACCGCCTCGTTGCGGCCGAGCTCGGCTTCGACCATGCGCCGGGCGCGGGCGCCGAGCGCTGCCAGAACGGCCTCGCGCATGGTTTCGTCGGTGCCCGACAGGGCCTGCGTGACCGTTTCGGTCGGGATCGCGTCGAACAGGAGCAGGCGGGACTTCTTGGGAAGACCCGGAATGTCCTCGAAGGCGAAGAGCAGCTTGCGCAGCTCCTTGGCCTCTTCCGGCTCGCTGCTCTCGATCGATTCCAGGAGATCGTCGGTCTGCCGCTTTTCCATGCGGTTGACGATCTCGGCGAGCGTGGCGTGCCGGGCCTTGCGCTCGGCACCGTTGCCGGCCGCCACGAAGGACTCGCGGAAGCGGTGCTCGATGAGCCGCGCCATCTGCTCGGTCGGCGGCTTGGCCGAGAGCATGCGTCGCACCACGTCGTTGCGCAGCGGCCCGTCCAGCGCGGCGACGACCTGGGCGGCCACCTCCGCCTTCAGGCGCTGCACGGCATAGGCGATGATCTGCGGATGCTCCTTGAGAAGAAGCGCGGTGATGGCCTGCGCGCCGAGCTGTTCCAGCTCGTACCAGACCGGCAGCGCGTTCTCGTCCTCGAGACCTTCGTCGCGATCGAAGACCAGCGCCAGTTCCTCGCTCGACAGCGACGAGCGCAGGAGCTTGGACAGTTCGCTGTCGAGGGCGGCAAGGCCCGGACCGCTGCGGAAGGCGTCCTGGAAATCGGCGACGATGGCGTCGAGCTCGATCGCGGTCACCGGCTTCTGGTGCGAGGCGCCTTGGCGCAGGGTGCGGATCTCGTCGGGGGTAAAGTGCTTCAGGAGCTTGGCTGCGCCTTCGCCGCCAAGCGTGAGCAGCAGGATCGCCGCGCGAGCTGCGCCGGACTTGTTCGGTCCTTCGAGCTCCAAAGGTGAGTAGGCACCCAACATGGCGAGGCCGTCAGATGGCGCCGGCGGACTTCGAGCGCGGCTGGCGCACGGCCGGCGACACGATCTCCGTCAGCGTGATGCCGAACCGTTGGTCCTCGTTCTCGAGCACCACCACCTCGCCGCGCGCCACGATGCGGCCGTTGACCATCAGGTCCACCGGGTCGGACACGTTGGTGTCGAGCTTCACCACGGCGCCGCGCCCGAGCTTCATCAGGTTGGCGACCGGCATCACGGTGGAGCCGAGCACGACCTGCATGGTCACGGGGATGTTCATGATGACGTCGAGATTGGGCTGGGCCGGGGGCAGGTCCGCCGCGGCCGGCGCCATCTCCTCGTAGCCTTCCGCCATGAAGCCGTTTTCGGTGCCGAACTCGGTTTCGGTCTCTTCGGCGAACTCGGTGGCCTCCATGCCGAAATTGGGCGTGAAGGTCGTTTCGGTCTCGAGGTCGATCGTCTGGTTGGGCATGGAAGACAGGTCCTTCGAAATGTCGCCGGGTCGAAGCGACCCCATTTATTAACGAATAGCTGCTGGAACTGACGCGAAGCGGGACAGGGCGTCCACATCGTTGGCGGGCTGGGCGCGTCGGCGCTCGTAGCTGTCCAGGATGATGTCGAGGCGTTCGGTGAGCTCCTGGGCCTCGCCCATGCGCTCCTCGAGGCTGCGCAGCGTCTGCACGCCCTCGGTCTTCAGGAGGATCACGGCGTTGGCCGCCCGGTTGATCGACTGGTCGGCCTCCACCAGCGCCGCGCGCAGGGCCGACTCGTCGCCGCGCAGGCGGCGCAGCTCGCGATACATCGAGCCCGTGCGCCAGCTGGTAACGAGAAGGGCGCCGACCAGAACCGCGTCAATCAGAAAGGATGTCATCGATGAACTCCTCCGTCGGGTCGACCGATTCCTCGATCCGCACCATGTAGCTGTCGCGCGAGCGGCCCATATGGCCGCGGAACAGGCGCTGGCCCTCGCATTCGAGAACGAGCAGGCTTTCCATCGTCACATTGAGCGAAAGGGTCTGGCCGACCTGGAAGCAGGCGACCTCGCCGAGCGTCGTCGGGTGCTCGGCCAAAAGCGCGCTGACGCGCATGTCCGCCTTCTGGAAGCCCGCTTCCAGATCCTTGGTCCAGCTTTCGTCGACGATCGAGGGGCCGGCGTCCGGGATCACGGCGAGCGCGCGCTTGTGGAGCGAGAGCACCGCTTCGGGCACCGCGATCCTGAGCGCCGCCAGACAGCGGCCGATCGAGACCTCGAAGCGGAATTCCACGAACTGGCGCGCGTCCTTGAGCAGCAGCGCGTCGAGCTTTGGACCGATCTCCTCGGTGACGAGCCGGTCAGGCGCCATCTGCATCGGGGCGATGTCGCCGAACACGGCGTTGCCCGTATCGACAAAGGCGCGCAGGGCGTTGTCGGCGAAGAACTTGCCGACGCTGGTGAGCGGGCGGCCGAGCTCGGGCTTGTTGCGCCCGTCGCCGCCGAAGGCCGCTTCCGCCACTGTGTCGACGAAGAGCGGGCCGCCGGCCACCAGAACCGTCTCGCGCCATTTGGGTGAGCGCACGGTGAGCGCGATCTGCGTTTCGGCTTGCTCCATCGCCTTGGCGTCGAAGACGAAGTTCGAAAGGTCCGCGAACTCGATCTTCAGCTCGGAGGCGTAGGTCGCGTTCAGCTTGGCGCTCGCGGCCTCGGCCCAGGCGGCGCCGATGACCTTGAGGCGGGGGTAGCGGTCCGGCTCGATCCGGGCCGCCGAGCGAAGCCGCTCTCCGATGCGGCGGTCGGTGACGGTGTCCATGAAGCCTCCTTATGCCGCTGCCGGTGCGCCGCCGCCGATCGTCTCGGCCTCGACCTGATCGATCGTCGGGCGATCATGGGCGGAGATCGCCTTGCGGCCGTATTCGAGAGCGACCTGCGGAAGGGCGCCGTTCATGTAGGCGATGAGCGTCTGCTTGATGATGATGTACATGCGCATCTGCTTCTCGCGCACGCTCTTGATTTTGGCGGCCAGCGGGGCGAACACGCCGTAGGAGAAGAAGATGCCGGCGAAGGTGCCGACCAGCGCGGCGCCCACGAGATGGCCCAGCACTTCGGGCGACTGGTCCAGCGCGCCCATGGCGTGCACGATACCTAGAACGGCGGCGACGATGCCGAGCGCGGGAAGACCGTCGGCGACTTCCTGTACGGCATGCTTGGGCTTCAGCTTGTCGTGCTGGACGGTGTGGATTTCCTCGTCCATCAGCGCCTCGATCTCGTGCGGACGGGCGTTGCCGATGATGATGAGGCGGCAATAGTCGCAGATGAAGTTGGTCATCGCCTGGTTCTTCAGGATGTTCGGAAACGCGCTGAAGATCGCCGACTCGGCGGGGTTGTCGACATGAGCTTCCACTTCCGAGCGCGACTTGGAGCGCATCTCGCGCATCAGGGAGTGGAGGAGGCTGAGAAGGTCGAGATAGTCGCGCTGCTTGGGAACGGCGTCCTTGAACGCCTCGCCCATCGCCTTGCCCGTGTCCTTCACCACCTTCATGTTGTTGGCGATCAGGAAGGTGCCCAGCGAGGCGCCCAGAATGATCAGCAGTTCGTAGGGCTGCCAGAGGACGTAGAGATGGCCGCCCGAAGCGACGTAGCCGCCCAGCACGCAACCGATCGTGACGAGAAGGCCGAGAATGATACCCATCGGGTGCCCCTGGTGAGGAAAGAATTGGTTAACGCATAGGGGGGCCGACTTGCGCGAGACTGTGCGCTGCGGAAGGTTCCATGGGCCGCACGAAAGGGTCAGCTTCGATCCATTTGCTTAGGGTTATGGTGGGCTCGAAGGGAGGCATCCGCCACGTGCGGGGGCCGCCCGCCCGCTTCCCTCCGGGACCGGCACCCTCTCGCGATTCCCAAGGCCTCTCCCCCATGCAGACATCGCTCCCCGTCGCTCTTTCCGGCCAGCTCGCCACGGAAAAGCGCCTCGACACGATCGCCAACAATCTGGCCAACCTGCGCACGGCGGGCTTTCGCGCCGAAGAGGTGAAGTTCGAGAGCTTCCTGTCGCGCACCGCGCCCGAGACCGTGGCCTTCACCTCCGGCGGCGAGCGCTACCTGTCCACCCGCGCCGGCGAGATGACGCAGACCGGCAACGCGCTCGACATCGCGGTGGGCGGCGACGCCTTCTTCGCGATCCAGACGCCCAAGGGCACCGTCTATACCCGCGACGGCCGCATGCAGATGCGCAATACGGGCGAGCTCGTGACCGTGAACGGCGAGCCGTTCCTCGACGTCGGCGGCGCGCCCCTGCTGATCGACCCGGCGGGCGGCCCGGTCTCCATCGCGCGCGACGGCATGCTGACCCAGAAGAACGTGCAGGTCGGCGCGGTGGGCCTGTTCGAGATGCCGGTGGGCGCCAATCTGCAGCGCGCCGGAACCTCCGGCGTGGTGCCCGACAAGGCGGCCGTGCCCGTGGTGGACTTCGAGAAGACCTCGGTGCTCCAGGGCTATGTGGAAGGCTCCAACGTCAACCCGATCCTTGAGATGACGCGCCTCATCGAGGTGCAGCGCGCCTTCGAGCAGGCCGCCAATATGATCCAGACCTCCGAATCCTCGCTCAACAACGCCGTCACCCAGCTCGGAGCCGTGAAGTGACGGCAGGCCCGAGGCAGAAGGTCGATCTGTCCGGCTTGAGCGAGCCCCTGATCCGCGTCAGCGGCCATATCGTGGACGTGTCGGCGCAGGCCTTCCGCGTTGCAGGCCTCAGCCCCTATGTGAAGCTCGGCGACTGCGTGGTCTGCGACGGGCCCGAGGGCGAGGAGCTGGGCGAAGTGGTGCGCGTCGAGGAAGCGGCCGCGACCGTCAAGCCCTTCGCCGTGCGCTTCCAGAGCGGCGTGCGCTCGCTCGCCTGGCGCACCGGCCCGGTCACCGTCTCGCCCGCGGCCAGCTGGCGCGGGCGCACGGTGAACGCCTTCGGCCGCCCCTGCGACGATCTCGGCCCCCTTGAGCAAGGTCCCGTCGCCTATCTCACCGACACGCTGCCGGACGCGGCCATGCGTCGTGGCCGCGTCACCGCGCCGGTCCAGACCGGCGTCAAGGCGATCGACATCTTCACGCCCCTGATCCGGGGCCAGCGCATGGGCATCTTCGCCGGTTCGGGCGTCGGCAAATCGACCCTGATGGGCATGTTGGCGCGGGCCAAGGGCTTCGACACGGTGGTCGTGGCGCTGGTCGGCGAGCGCGGCCGCGAGGTGCGCGAGTTCCTCGAAGTCACCATGCAGGGCGAGCTGTCGCGCGTGGTGACCATCGTCGCCACCGGCGACGAGAGCGCCATGATGCGCCGCCTCGCGCCCAAGACCGCGATGACGGTGGCCGAATATTTCCGCGACCAGGGCGACCATGTGCTCCTGATCGTCGACTCGGTGACGCGCCTTGCCCACGCCGCGCGCGACGTGGCGCTGGCGGCTGGCGAGCCACCCGTGGCGCGCGGCTATCCGCCCAGCGTCTTTTCCGAGCTGCCGCGCCTTCTGGAGCGCGCCGGCCCCGGCGCTCCCAACAGCGGCACGATCACCGGGCTCTTCGCGGTGCTGGTGGACGGCGACGACCACAATGAGCCGGTGGCCGATTCCATTCGCGGCACGCTGGACGGCCATATCGTGCTCAGCCGCTCGATCGCCGAGGAAGGCCGCTTTCCGGCCGTGGACGTTTTGAAATCCATCTCGCGTCTGGCGGACCTGTCTTGGAGCACGGAGGAGCGCGAGCTCGTCTCACGCCTTCGCTCGATGATCTCCCGCTTCGAGGACACACGCGATCTTCGCCTGCTCGGCGGCTACCAGCGCGGCGCCGACGCCACGCTCGATCAGGCGGTGGATCTCGTACCGCATGTCTATGGCGCCCTGTTGCAGGGCCCGGCGGACGGGCCGACCGATCAGCCGTTCGAAGACCTCTCGCGCCGGCTGAAGGCCGGCATGACGCCCGGCTAATCTCGAACCGCCCCTCTCCTTGAGACCGCCGCTCAGGCCGACTTGCGCGGCCGGGTGGCGGGCGGGCGGCTCCAACCTTCCACCACGGCGCGCGGCGCATCGGCCGGCCCATCCCGCCAACCGATATCCCGCTTCAGCCAGTCCGGCATCTCCTCTTCCTGCAGGACGCAGACATGCTGCGCGAGACGCTGCCTGACCGAGCTGATCCATAAGCTGAGTTTGGCGAGAAGACCGGATGCAGTCCGACTCCTCGCCCGTTCGATCGATCTCGTCCGCATGGCCTGATCCTCCTGTTTGCGATGGAAGAGATCGCGCCGGAAGGCTTGCGGGTCCAATCGAAGCTCGGGCATGATGCAAAAGGAGGTTTTATGCATCATGTCGCGATCTCTGCCGCCGCTCGCTGCCCTACGCGCCTTCGAGGCCGCCGCGCGCCATCTGAGCTTCACCCGCGCCGCCGCCGAGCTCGGCATGACGCAGGCCGCCGTCAGCTATCAGATCCGCGTTCTGGAAGAGCGCGTTGGCACGCCGCTCTTCCTGCGCGGCAAGCGGCCGATTTCGCTGACCGACGCTGGCCGGCGCCTCGGCACGGACACGACCGGCGCCTTCGATCTCATCGCCGCCGCCTTCGAAGCGGCCAAAGGCGGAGCGTCCGGCGTCCTCACCATCAGCGTCATTCCGACCTTCGCCACTGGCTGGCTGGCGCGGCATCTCTATGCTTTCCAACTCGCCCATCCCGAGATCGCGGTGCGCCTCCATGCGACGCGCGACGTCAGCGATTTCGAGCGCGAACCGGTGGACCTCGCCATTCGGGGTGGCCCGCCTCCCTCCCCCGCGCTCGTCTCTCACAAGCTCCTGTCCGCCGACTTCACGCCCATGCTGAGCCCGGCGCTGGAAGCGAAGATCGGCTTGGCCCTGCGCGAGCCCGCCGATCTCCTGCGCTATCCCCTGATCGACCCGACAGATCCCTGGTGGAACGAATGGTTCGCCCATGCCGGCGTCAAGCGGCCGGGGTTCGACAAGGACGACGGCCACAAGATGGGCGGGCAGGATCTGGAGGCCATCGCCGCCATCTCGGGGCACGGCGTTGCGATCCTCACGCCCTTCTTCTATCGGGACGATGTCGCCGCCGGGCGGCTGCGCCCGCCCTTCGACCTTCTCTGCCCCAGTTCGCGCGGCTATTGGCTGTGCTATCCGCCCGGCCGGCGCAACGCGCCGAAGATCCGCCTTTTCCGCGAATGGCTGCTCGGCCACTTCCCCGAGGAGGACGGCGATCTTTCAAGCCGGAAAGGGATCGGCTAGAAGCCGGCCATGGCTCCTCCCCCGCTTCTTCGTCTCGACGGCGTGCGCCTCACCTTCGGCGGCACCCCCCTTCTCACCCATGTCGAACTCGGCGTCCTACCGGGAGACCGGATCGCATTGGTCGGCCGCAACGGCTCCGGCAAGTCGACCCTCCTGAAGATCGCGGCCGGCATCGTCGAGCCCGATGGCGGCGAGGTGTTTCGCCAGCCCGGTGCGACGATCCGCTATCTCGCGCAGGAGCCTGATTTCGGCGCGGCCGAGACGGTGGAGGCCTATGTCCTGGCCGGGCTCGGGCCGGCTGATGAGCCCTATCGCGTCACCCGCCTGATCGAGGGCCTCGGGCTTCGCGCCGACGCGCGGCCGGGCGATCTGTCGGGCGGCGAGGCGCGCCGCGCCGCGCTCGCCCGCGTTCTGGCGCCCGAGCCCGACATCGTGCTTCTGGACGAGCCCACCAACCACTTGGACCTTCCGACCATCGAATGGCTGGAAGAGGAAATCCGGGGCATGCGCTCGGCGGTCGTCACGATCAGCCACGACCGGCGCTTCCTTGAGCGCGTGACGGAGGCCACCGTCTGGCTCGACCGCGGCTCGGTGCGCCGGCTGAACGAGGGCTTTTCCGGCTTCGAGGCCTGGCGCGACAAGGTGCTGGAGGAAGAGGAGCGCGACCTTCAGAAGCTCGACCGCAAGATCGTTCGCGAGGAGCACTGGCTGCGCTACGGCGTCACCGCCCGGCGCACGCGCAACGAGCGGCGCCTCGCCGGCCTTCACCAATTGCGCGCCGACCGCAAGAACGCCCGGCGCGCCGTCGGCACGGTGGAGATGGCGGTCGGCGAGACGCGCGAAAGCGGCAAGCTGGTGATCGAGGCGAAGGCCATCTCCAAGCGCTATGACGAGCGCGTCCTGATCGACGGGTTCTCCACCCGCATCCAGCGGGGAGACCGGGTCGGCCTCGTCGGGCCGAACGGCGCGGGCAAGACGACGCTGCTCAAGATCCTGATCGGCGAGGCCGAGCCCGACAGCGGCACCGTGCGCCTTGGCACCAATCTGGATCTCGCCTTTCTCGACCAGAAGCGCGCCAGCCTGAGGGACGATCTGTCCGTGTCCGACGCGCTGACCGACGGGCGCGGCGATCAGGTCATGGTGAACGGCGAGCCGCGCCATGTCGCGGGCTATCTCAAGGACTTCCTGTTCCAGGCCGAGCAGATCCGCACCCCGGTCGGCAACCTGTCGGGCGGCGAGCGGGCGCGGCTGCTTCTGGCCAAGACCTTGGCGACGCCCGCCAACATCCTGGTGCTGGACGAGCCGACCAACGATCTCGACATGGAGACGCTGGATCTCCTGCAGGAGCTCATCGCCAACTATCCCGGCACCGTGCTTCTCGTCAGCCACGACCGCGACTTTCTCGACCGCACGGTGACGAGCGTCATCTCACCGGAAGAAAACGGCCATTGGCTGGAATATGCCGGCGGCTACTCCGACATGGCCTCGCAGAAGCGCGGCGCGCTGAAGGAAGCGCGCAAGGCCGACAAGCCCAAGGCAGCGGCCGGTTCGGGCGCGGAGAGCAAGGCCCCGGCGAAGACAGCCGCCGCCACGACCAAGCTGTCCTTCAAGCAGAAGTTCGCACTTGAGAACCTGCCCAAGGAAATCGCCAAGCTGGAAGCGGCGATCGCCAAGGCCGAAGCGGAGATGGCCGATCCCGCTCTCTTCACCAAGAACCCCGACCGTTTCGCCAAGCTCGCCGCCAGCAGCGAGAAGGACCGCGCTGCCCTCGCCAAGGCCGAGGACGAATGGTTGGAGCTGGAAATGCTCAAGGCCGAGATGGAGAGTTGAGAGGAAAGACGGGGCTCAGCGCCCCGTCACCGCCTTCCAGGCCGGGGCGAGCAGCTTGCCGACGATCGGGATCAGCGCGAAGCCGACGAGGAGGCCGACGATGCCGGAGCCGATCGCCGTGACGAGCCAGCCGAGGAACCCACCGAGCGCCGGCACGAGGGCGGACACCGCGACGCTGGCGTCGTGGATGACGTGTTCGATCCCCGTCAGGCCGTAGCCAGCCAAGCCATGGACGATGATGCCGCCGCCGACCCAGACCATGGCGGCGGTGCCGACCAGCGCTAGGAGGCGCAGGAAATGCGGCATGAAGCGCACGAGGCCGCGCCCGAAGGCCGCCGCCGCTCCGTTGCTCTGCCTTGCCAGGGCGACGCCCACATCGTCGGCCTTCACGATCAGCGCCACCGCGCCGTAGACCACCGCCGTGATGCCGACCGCGACGATCGCCATGACCACCGCCTTGGTCCAGATTCCGCTCTCTGGCAGGCCGGCCAGGGTGATCGCCATGATCTCGGCCGACAGGATGAAATCGGTCTTCACGGCGCTCGCGACCCGCTCGTCCTCCAGCGCCTGCGGCGCCTTGGCGGCCACCGTCGGCAGCGCCGCCTCGTGCCCATGGGCCTCGTGGGGCACCAGCTTCTCGTAGATCTTTTCCGCCCCCTCGTAGGAGAGATAGGCGCCGCCCAGCATCAGGAGCGGGGTGATGGCCCAGGGCGCGAAGGCGCCGAGCACGAGCGCGATCGGCAGGAGAAACAGGAGCTTGTTGCGCACCGAGCCCTTGGCGATGCGCCAAACGATCGGCAGTTCGCGCTCGGCCGCGAAGCCCACGACATAGCGAGGCGTCACAGCCGCATCGTCGATCACGACGCCGGCGGCCTTGGCGCCAGCCTTGGCCGCCTGCGCGCCGACATCGTCCAGCGAAGCGGCGGCGACTTTCGAAATCGCGGCGACATCGTCCAGAAGGGCGATCAATCCGATGCTCATGGTCTCTTAACATCCCCTCGAATGCACCCGGCGCGATCTCCAGCCCACCCCATGAGACCCCGCTTGCCGCTGGTTAAGCTGCGGCCTTGATGCCACTCATACACAGCCAACGTCTCTCCAACGAGATCGTGCGCGAAGAGTGCTTTCCTTTTCCGTTCGGCGATGCACTCTTTCGGTTCGAAGCCGCCCGCACGGGGCGGCTGGATGCGGCCGTGAGGGGGGAGACAGCCATGAGCTTCAGCGCAACGATCGAATCGCCGCGTGGGGCGAAGCGGGTCCTTGCTCTCGCGGCCCTCGTCCTGGCGCTCGCCCAGCCCGCGCTGGCGCTGGAAACCACCGCCCGAGCCGCTCTCATGGTTGATCTCGGCAGCGGCACGCTTCTGTTCGAAAAGAACGCCGACCAGGAAATCCCGCCCGCCAGCCTGTCGAAGCTGATGACGCTGGCGGTGATCTTCGACGAGCTGCGCAAGGGTTCGGTGCGGCTGGACGAGAGCTTTCCCGTGTCCGAAAACGCCTGGCGCACGGGCGGCGCGGCGTCCGGCGGCTCCACCATGTTCCTGCCGCTGAATTCGCAGGTCACCCTTGCCGACCTCATCAAGGGCATCGCCATCCAGTCCGGCAACGACGCGACGATCGTCGCCGCCGAGGGCATTGCCGGCAGCGTTCCGGCCTTTGCCGAGATGATGAACCGCAAGGCACGCGAGCTGGGGCTGACCCATTCGCATTTCGTCAATCCGCACGGCCTGCCCGACCCCCAGCAATATGTCTCCGCGCGCGATCTGGTGACCCTGGCAAGCTATCTCATCCGCGAGTTTCCCGAGCAGTACCCGCTCTTCTCGGAGGAGGAGTTCACCTTCAACGGCATTACGCAACGCTCGCGCAACCCGCTCCTGCCGCTCGGCGCGGACGGGCTGAAGACCGGCCACACGGCCGAGGCGGGCTACGGGCTCGTCGCCTCGGTGAAGGACGACACGGGCCGGCGCATCGTCTTCGCGCTGACGGGGATGAAGAGCGTGCAGGAGCGCGCCGAGCAGGCGCGCGCCATGATGACGGCGGGCCTGCGCGGCTTTGAATCCATCGTCGTGGCGAAGGCGGGGGAATCGCTCGGCGAGGTGCCGGTGCGCAACGGGGCGGAGGAGAGCGTGCCGGTGCGCCCGGGCGGCGAGATCCGCTTTCTCCAGCCGCGCGGCGAAGGCGGCGGGCCGGTGACCCACGAGATCGTGCCGCTCGGCATCGTGGACGCGCCGGTGCCCGAGGGGCGCCGCGTGGCGCAGCTGCGCGTCCTGCAGGGTGGGAAGGTGCTGCGCGAGGAGCCGCTTTTCGCCGCCCGCGCGGTCGAGGAGGCGAGCCTGCTGCAGCGCATCCAGAACACCGTGCTCGGGCATTTCCGCTGATGCGCGAGGCTTAAGGCGGCGCGTCGCCCGCGCCGCCGGCTTTGCCTCTCAGACCGTCGCCTGCGCCATGGCGCTCATCACGGCCTGATGGGGATAGGGCTTGAAGAAGAACAGGCTGTCTTCAGGCAGTTCGTCGCCGGCGGGCGGCCGCACGCCTGACGTCACCAGAATACGCACGTTCGGCCAGCGGCTGCGCACCGTGGCGGCAAGCCGGTAGCCGTCCATCGAGCCCGACATCTGCACGTCGGTGAAGAGGATACGGATATCGGGCTGGGCTTCCAGAAGGCGGATGGCCTCGTCGGCATTGCGCGCCCCATAAGCCACGAGCCCCGCCTCTTCCGCGATGTCCATTGCATCCATCATCAGAAGCGTGTTGTCATCGACAATCACGGCACCATGGCGTTGCGGAAAGCGAGAACGACCCAAGGGAAGCATCCTTTGATACGAAGAGGGTCGGCCTCGGCCGCCCGTTCGTATGACTATGATACTATAATCTTGCGCTCACCTTTCCATTCAACGTGAACACTAGACCTTGGGTTGCATAATCCAGCTTTGCTACACCTTGGAAATAGGGTGCCACGATCCGCTGGACGAGGCGCGTTCCAAAGCCTGACCGGACGGGAACCTCGACGCTGGGGCCGCCCGACTCCTGCCACCGGAAGGTGAAATCTCCGTCCGATTTGGCATCCCATTCTATCTCGACCTGACCCGTATCGTTCGAAAGCGCCCCGTATTTGACGGCGTTGGTGGCGAGTTCGTGCAGCGCCAGCGATAGGCCGAGCGCCTTCTGGCTGCTGAGCGTGACCGGGCCGCCGGAAATGCGGAACCGCCCGCGCGCATGGTCGAGCACGCTCAAGGCGGCATCCACCACCTCGCGAATGTCGGCGCTGTCCCAGTCCACCCTTGTCAGGATGTCCTGCGCGCGGGCCAGCGCGGCGATGCGGCCGGAAATGGCCTCCCGCCCCTCTTCCACGGTCTTCACCTGCCGCAGCGTCTGCGTGGCGATGGCCTGCACCATGGCCATGGAGTTCTTCATGCGATGGGCCATCTCGCGCATCAGCTCGATGCGCTGCTGCTCGGCCATGATACGCGATGTGACGTCGTAGCCCTCCACCAGAATGCCGACCACGGCATTCGCCTCGTCACGAACCGGCTGGTAGACGAAGTCGAGGAAGCGCTCCACCTGAGGCCCACCAGGCTCGTTTTGGGTCACGAAGCGCGCCCCGCTCTGCGCGTGCGCCTCGCCGCTGGCGAAGGCCTCGGCCAGAAGCGCGCCATAGCCCTGCTCCATCGCCTCCGGCAGCGCCTCGCCGATCGTGCGGCCAATGAGGTCACGATCGCCGACGAGCCTGAGATAGGCCGGATTGGCCCATTCGAACCGATGCTCCGGCCCGTTCATCATGGCCATGAAGCTCGGCGCCTGCTGGAACATCTGCTGAAACCGGGCGCGCTCGGCCGCCATCCGGCGCCGCGCGATGACCTCGCCCGTGGTTTCCGTGCAGGCGCAGAACATGCCCCCGACCTCGCCGTTTTCGACGCGCACCGGCGTATAGGAGAAGGCGAAATGCGTCTCCTCGGGATAGCCGTTGCGGTGCATCGTGAACTCGATGTCGTCCATATGCGTGGACACGCCGGCATAGGCCCGGTCCAGAATCGGCTTCACGACATCCCACAGGTCGAACCAGAGATCGTGGAACGGACGCCCCAGCGCGCGCGGATGGCGCTGGCCGCACATGGCGGCATAGCCGTCGTTATAGAGGGTGATCTGCTCGCGCCCCCAGACCACGAGCATGGGCTGGCGCGAACCGAGCATGATGCCGACGACCGTGCGCAGGCTCTGCGGCCACGCCTCCACCGCGCCGAGCGCGGTGGCGGACCAGTCGGTCTGCCGCATCAGCTCGCCGCATTCTCCGCCTCCCTCCAGAAACGAAAAGCCCACGTCGCCTGCGGCGCGCAGCACCGTTTCCCCTGACAAATCAGCTCGCCTTTCCCTATGTCCCCCTTTTGTTCATATCGGAGAGGCCCGCCGGAAATCCAACGGAAAAAAGGGGGCATGATTGTCAGGCTGGTGTCTTTCTGCATGGCTGGCAATCGCTGGCGCGCGCCGAAATGCCTTGACGCCCGGTCCGCATGCGCCGATATGGGAGCCACATACCCGCGTTTGCGCAGTGCCCGCTTCCCCCGACTATTTGGGGTCAGGCCATCGGGCGCCTGCTGGCTGCAATGTTTGCCAGCCGCGGTCCGTGCTGATCTGCTCCCGCGCAGGAACGGTCAGCCGTTTATCGGCCTCCACAGGCCGAAGCCAGTCAAAGGCACTCCTTGACCCAGACGAACTTCCAGGCGCTCGGCCTTGCCGACGCGCTTCTGTCCGCCCTTGCGGCGATGGACTTCACCGTGCCCACGCCGATCCAGGCGCAGGCCATTCCCGCCGTTCTGAAGAATCGCGACGTTCTCGGCATCGCGCAGACCGGCACCGGCAAGACCGCCGCCTTCTCGCTTCCCATCATCGACGCGCTGCTGCGCCAGGGCGCCCGGCCGAAGTCCGGCTCCGCCAAGGTTCTCGTGCTCGCCCCGACGCGTGAGCTCGCGATCCAGATCGCCGAGAACGTGAAGGGCTTCACGGCCGGCACACCGATCCGCCACATGACCGTCTTCGGCGGCGTTTCCATCCGTCCGCAGATGGAAGCGGCCCGTCGCGGCGTCGACATCGTGATCGCGACCCCCGGTCGCCTTCTCGACCTGATCGACCAGCGCGGCCTGACCCTGTCCGACATCAGCCACGTCGTGTTCGACGAGGCGGACCGGATGCTCGACATGGGCTTCATCCGCGACATAACCCGCATCGTGAAGATGCTGCCCTCCGACCGACAGTCGCTCCTGTTCTCGGCCACCATGCCGGACAACATCGCCTCGCTGGCCGCCAAGCTCCTGAAGAACCCGGTTCGCGTCGAAGTGACGCCGGAAGTCGTGACGGTCGAGAAGATCGAGCAGAGCGTCTTCCTGGTGCCGCAGAAGATGAAGAAGCACTGGCTGATCAAGCATCTGCCGGGCTTCGACAAGGCGGTGATCTTCACCCGCACCAAGCATGGCGCCAACCGCCTGTCGGAAGACCTGGAAAAGGCCGGTATCGGCGCGCTGGCGATCCATGGCAACAAGAGCCAGGGCGCGCGTCAGCGGGCACTGTCCGAGTTCCATGCCGGCAAGCTGAAGGTTCTCGTCGCCACCGACATCGTGGCGCGCGGCATCCATGTCGATGACATCAGCCATGTCGTGAATTTCGACCTGCCGGAAGAGCCGGAAAGCTATGTGCACCGCATCGGCCGCACGGCCCGCGCCGGCAAGTCCGGCATCGCGGTCACCCTGTGCGATCCGTCCGAGCGCTCCAAGCTGCGCCAGGTCGAGAAGCTGACGGGCCTTCGCTTCGACGTGCAGTCGAACGAGTTCTCCGACGCCTCCGGCGCCCCGGACGAGCCGCGCGGCGAGCGCGGCCCCCGGCCGCAGCGCTCCGGCCGCCCCGGCGGCGGACGCAGCGAAGCCGGTCGTGGCGGCGGTGGTGGTCGCGGCGGCCAGTCCGGCGAGCGCCGTCCGCATGGTGAGCATCAGCGCGGCGCTCAGCGCAGCGAGAATGCCGCGCCGCGTGGCGACGAGCGCGACGGCCAGCCGAACCGCAACCGCACCCGTCGGCGCAGCCCGCGCCCGCAGGGCGGGACTCGCGTCGCCGGCTGAGCCGGACCGCCATCCATCCGACAAGCGAAAGGGGCCGAAAGGCCCCTTTTTTCGTGTCCGCGCCGGGGCCGAGCCGGCAAGGTTGCGCGTCTGCCCCTGCCCCCCATATGCAGGGGCGAAGCAAACGCCAATCGAAAGACGGTGACATGGCCGAGACGGTGAAGGTCGACATCCCCCACAAGCTGACGCGCGAGGCGGCGCGGCAGCGGATCAACGAGGGGTTCGACCGCATTCGGTCCGAGGCCACCGGCGGCATGCTGAAGTTCGAGGACCAATGGTCGGGCGACCATCTCGACTTTCGCGCCGGAATGCTCGGCCAGCGCATCGTCGGCCGGCTCGACATTCTGGACGACCATGTCCATGTCGAGCTCGACCTGCCCGGCTTCCTCGCCTCGCTCGCCAACAAGGTGACGGGCAAGATCCGTTCGGAAGGAACCCTCCTGCTGGACAGCAAGAAGGCCTGAGGCCGCTAGCCGTCAGCGCGTAGCGGGCGCGCCGTGCAGAGTGGCGTTCTCGGCTACCACGGTCGGGCTTCCCGCCTCCGTGTCGATGGTGCGGACCAGTCCGAGCCCCGGCACGATCGAGCCCACCTTGACGCGCATCAGCTCGTTGCGCGTCGCCAGCAGCGCCTCGTTGTTGAACACCATCACGATCTGATAGTCCGCCGGCGTCGGCTCGCTCAGGCGCACGATCTGCGGCACCGGCATGGCGTTCTCCACGTCGATCGAGCCGGTTTCGATTCGGTCGAGCTTCGGCGGCATATTGGCGAGCGCGGCCTGCTGGAAATAGTCCGGCGACTTCATCGACACGACGAAGGACCAGCCGAAGAAGCCGGCGGACGCGATCGCCAGCAGGACCGAGGCCGAGCCGACAATCCAGTCCGCCGCCGTCCATTCGTCGGAAAAAGGCCCGAGCGACAGGCGTTCGCGCAAAGGTCGCGGCGCCTGCCCGCTCGCTTCGTCCAGTTCCATTGCCGTCATATCAGACATGGCGAAATCCTCGGTGCGTGGTTAGCCGAGGGTTGCGCCGAGCCCGTTAACGAAGATCGAGCATGGCGCATTGGCGCCGGGCGTATCTCTGCGTAGGGTTAGCCAAGTCTGAATCGACGCCGCCCGATGCGGCGTCCCGCCTCGGAGGTGATGGCCTGTGATGCACGATCGACGCCGGGAAGCGCGGCGCAGGACGCGCCTCAGACCCGCCAAGCTCCTGAGTCAGGCGGGGCGGTTCCTCTGCGACTGCACGATGGTGGAGCGCTCGCCCCATGGCGCGCGCGTGCGCGCTTTCGCGCCGGTTCAAACCGCGATCCCGGACGAGCTGTTTCTGTTCGACGAGGTCGAATCGCACAAGCATCGCGCGCGCATCGTCTGGGCGAACGGCGCCGAACTCGGCCTCGTTTTCGACTCGCTCGCGCTCGCGGTGGAAACGCAGGAGCGCCACCGCATTGCCGGGCGCTTCTACGCCGTCTCGCCCTGATGCGCGCGAGAGCGTGATGATCGGGCATCTGGCCGCGTCCGCCCGCTGCCGCATGTAAAAGGACTTGTTCTCCGACGCATCGAGGCCTTGCGGGTTTGATTCGAGTTCTGTTGCTGCTTCTCGGCCTGCTTGTCGTGGCTGGCCTCGCCTTTCTGGCCTATGCGCTGAGCCCGAAGGCCATGGAGCCCGTGCCGCGCCAGAGTCGCGCCGCCTTCTCGGAACTGGCGATCGAGCGCGGCCAGCGCGTGGCGCGGATCGGCAATTGCCAGGTCTGCCACACGGCGAAGGGTGGCCCCTCCTATGCCGGCGGCTACGGCGTCGAGACGCCCTTCGGCACGATCTACGGCACCAACATCACGCCCGACGAGGAGACCGGCATCGGCTCCTGGTCGCTCGAGGCCTTTTCGCGCGCCCTGCGCGAAGGCATCGGCCAGCGCGGCGAGCATCTCTATCCCGCCTTTCCCTACGACCATTTCACCAAGCTGTCGGACGGCGACGTTTCGGCGCTCTACGCCTTCCTGATGACGCGCGAGCCGGTGCGCCGCGCGGCGCCCGAAAACGACCTGCCCGCCCTTCTGCGCTTTCGCCCGCTTCTGGCGGGCTGGAAGCTGCTCGGCTTCTCCGAAGGGCGTTTCGAGCCCGACCCCGCCTCTGACGAGCGGGTGGACTATGGCCGCTATCTCGTGGAAGGGCCGGGCCATTGCGGCGCCTGCCACACGCCGCGCAATCTCATCCAGGCCGAGAAGAGCTCGCAGGCGCTGGAAGGGGGCCTATCCGCCGGCTGGTCCGCCCCGGCCATCGCAGGCCGGATCGAGGTCGCCGTGCCCTGGACGCAAGGCACGCTCGAAACCTACCTGCGCGACGGCTACTCGGTCGACCACGGCGCGGCGGCGGGGCCGATGCAGCCGGTCGGCGTCAATCTGGCCCGCACGCCTGGGGAGGATGCCGGGGCGATCGCGGCCTATCTTCTATCGGTGATGAATCAAGACGTGCGTCGGCAGGTGGAGCCGTCACAGGCGGAGGCCGCCGAGCGGCTGCCCGGCGCGGCGCTCTTTGCCGGCGCCTGCGCCCAGTGCCATGGCGGGGGCGCATCCGCGAGTGCGCAGGGCCTCCCCCTGGAGAGGAGCGGCGCGACCCATGCCGAAACGCCGCGCAATCTCGTGAACTTCATTCTGCATGGGCGCCAGCCCTCAGCCAGCGCGATCGGCCCGGCCATGCCCGGCTTCGCCGCGATCCTGACGCCGGCACAGGTGGCGGAGATCGCAGCTTATGTGCGCGCCCGCTATTCCAGCGAGCCGCCCTTCGCCAAGCTGGGCGAGACCGTGGACGAACTTGTCGCCAAGGCGGCGCGGCCGTGAAGCATAAGGAAACCGGGGCCATGGTGAGCTTCACCGTCAATGGACGGCGCGTCGAGACGGATGCCGATCCCGCCATGCCGCTTCTCTATCTCCTGCGGGGCGAACTGAAGCTGAACGGCGCGAAATATGGTTGCGGCGTCGGCCAGTGCGGCTCCTGCGCCGTGCTTGTGGACGGGCGCTCCACTTTTTCCTGCCTCCTGCCGCTGGCCGCGCTGGCGGGTCGCGAGGTGGTGACGCTGGAGGGGCTGGGCGCCGGCGACAAGCCAGGGCCGGTGCAGGCCGCCTTCATCGCCGAGCAAGCCGCGCAATGCGGCTATTGCATTCCCGGCATGATCGTCGCCGTGGAAGGGCTTCTGCGCCGGGATGCCTCGCCCGACGAGGCGGCGATCCGCGAGGCGCTGCAACCCCATCTCTGCCGTTGCGGAACGCATGCCCGCATCCTGCGCGCCGCCTTGCGCGTGACGACGCCACGCGCGCCCGCAGCCACGCCGGAGCCCAAGCGATGAGCGCCGGCCTGTCGCGCCGGGCGCTCCTGAAAGGCGGCAGCCTGACGCTCGCCTTTGCCCTCGTGCCCCGGCGGCTGCTGGCGCAGGAGGGCGATCCCGGCGGCGAAAGCAGGACGGCCGGCGGCGCACTTCCCGGCAGCCTGGAGGACACGCCGCGCCTCGACAGCTGGATCCGCATCGAGGCGGACGGCACGGCCACTGTCTTCACCGGCAAGGCCGAGTTGGGCCAGGGCGTGCGCACCGCGCTCTGGCAAATCGCGGCCGAGCAGCTCGCCATGGCGCCCGCCACGGTGCGGCTTCGAACCGCCGACACCGCCGAGACGCCCAATGAGGGGTTCACCGCCGGCAGCCAGTCGATCAGCGAAAGCGGCATCGCCATCGGTCATGCTGCGGCGGAGGTTCGCCAGAAGCTCCTCGCGCTGGCGGCGGACCGGCTCGGCGTCCCGGCCGAGACCCTGACGGCCGAGAACGGCGCGATCCTTGCGCCGGACGGGCGAACACTCGCCTATGGCGCGCTGGTGGAAGGGCTGGATCTCGCGGTGGAGGCGACACAAGGCGCGCCGCTCATCGCGGGCGCCGCCCGCCGCCTCGTCGGCCAGCCCCTGCCCCGGCTCGACATTCCCGCCAAGCTCACCGGCCGCGAGGCCTATGTGCAGGATATGCGCCCGGAGGGCATGGTGCATGGCCGCATCGTGCGCCCGCCCGTGCAGGGCGCCCGCCTGCGCGCGGTTGCCAGCGCCCAAGTCGAGGCGATGCCCGGCGTTCTCGCGGTGGTGCGCAATGGCAGCTTTCTCGGCGTCGTGGCGGAGACGGAATGGCAGGCGATCGCGGCGCGCCGCACGCTCGCAAGCCTTGCCGAATGGGATGCGCCGCCCGCCCGTCCTTCGCTCGCCTCCATCCACGACTGGCTGCGCCTCGCCCCGGCCGAGACGAGCGAGATCGCGGCTACGGGCGGTCCCGAGCCGGTGGGCGACCTCGTCACCGCGACCTATCGCCGGGCCTATCAGATGCACGGCTCGATCGGCCCGTCCTGCGCGCTTGCCGAAGCGCGAGACGGGCAGCTGACGGTCTGGACCCACACGCAAGGCGTCTTTCCCGACCGGGACGCCATTGCCGAGTTGACGCGCCTTCCGACTGGGCGAGTGCGCGTGATCCATGTCGAAGGGTCTGGCTGCTACGGCCACAACGGGGCCGACGACGCGGCAGGCGATGCCGCCCTCTTGGCGCTCGCCCTGCCCGGCCGGCCGGTGCGCCTGCAATGGATGCGCGAGGACGAGCACGGGTTCGAGCCCTATGGCTCGGCCATGATCTCACAGCTCGGCGCGCGGCTTTCGGCCGAGGGACGGATCACCAGCTGGCGCTACGACGTATGGTCCATGCCGCACTCGACGCGGCCGGGCACGGCCGGCAACCTTCTGGCGGGCCAGCTGGTGGAGCCGCCCTTCGCCCCGGAGGAGCCGCGCCCCATCCCGCAGCCGACGGGCGGCGGCGACCGCAACGCCATTCCCGGCTACGACCTGCCGAACCTTTCCGTGCAAAACCATTTCGTCGCCGAGATGCCGGTGCGGGTGTCCGCCCTGCGCTCGCTCGGCGCCTATCACAACGTCTTCTCGATCGAGAGCTTCATGGACGAGCTCGCGCTGCGCGCGAGCGTCGATCCCGTCGCCTTTCGCCTGGCGCATCTGGCCGACCCGCGCGGGCGCGCGGTCATAGAGGCGGCGGCAAAGCGCTTCGGCTGGGAACATTGGGCGGCAAAGGGCGAGATGGCCGGCCGGGGCTTCGGTTATGCCCGCTACAAGAACCTAGCGGCCTATTGCGCGGTGGCGGTCGAACTCGGGCTCGACCGAGACACGGGGCGGGTGCGGCTCGGCCGCGTGGTCGCGGCCTGCGACAGCGGCGAGGCGGTGAACCCGGATGGCATCCGCAACCAGATCGAGGGCGGGCTCGTCCAGGCCGCGAGTTGGACCCTGTTCGAGGAAGTGGCCTTCGACGCCGCCGGCCCCGCCTCGCGCGACTGGTCGAGCTATCCCATCCTGCGCTTTGCCGACGTGCCGGCCTCCGTCGAGGTGCATGTGATCGACCGCGTCGGCGAGCCCTTCCTCGGCACGGGCGAAGCCGCGCAGGGGCCGATGGCCGCCGCGATCGGCAACGCCCTGGCGCACGCTGCAGGGACCCGCATCCGCGACCTGCCGCTGCGGCCGGACCGGATCACCGCCGCGCTCGGCGCCTGACGATCCCTTCAAACGAAAAAGGCCCACCCCGATCGCTCGGGGCGGGCCTCGTCTTTTGGGTCGAGCCGTCCGCTCAGGCGGCGGGCGCGGCCTGGACCGTGCCGGTCTCGGCCGTCGCGGGGCCGATCGGCTTGATCTGGCCGTTCAGCGCGGCATGCAGACGATCGGTGTCGAGCTCGCCTTCCCAGCGGGCGACGACGAGCGTGGCGACCGCGTTGCCGACGAGGTTGGTCAGCGCACGGCATTCCGACATGAAGCGGTCGATGCCGAGGATCAGCGCCATGCCGGCGACCGGAACCGAGGGCACAACCGAGAGCGTGGCGGCGAGCGTGATGAAGCCGGCGCCCGTGATGCCCGCCGCGCCCTTGGACGAGAGCATGGCGACGAGGAGCAGGAGAACCTGTTCGCCCAGCGAGAGATGGATGTTGGTGGCCTGGGCGATGAACAAAGCCGCCAGCGTCATGTAGATGTTGGTGCCGTCGAGATTGAAGGAATAGCCGGTCGGGATCACGAGACCGACCACCGACTTCTTGGCGCCGGCCGCTTCCATCTTCTCCATCAGGGTCGGCAGCGCGGCCTCGGAGGAGGACGTGCCAAGCACCAGCAGCAGCTCTTCCTTGATGTAGCGGATCAGCGCCACGATCGAGAAGCCGTTGTAGCGGCAGACCGCGCCGAGCACGACGAAGACGAAGAGGAAGGCGGTGATGTAGAACGTGCCGACCAGCATGGCCAGGTTGGCGACCGAGGAGACGCCGTACTTGCCGATGGTGAAGGCCATGGCACCGAAAGCGCCGATCGGAGCGGCCTTCATCAGGATGCCGACGAGCTTGAACATCGGGGCCGAGACGGCCTGCAGGAAGTTGAGGACAGGCTCGCCCTTCTCGCCGACCATGCCGAGCGCGATGCCGAACAGGACGGAGAAGAACAAGACCTGGAGAATGTCGCCCGATGCGAAGGCGCCGACGATCGTGGTCGGAATGATGTTCTGCAGGAAGCCGGTGATGGTCTGCTCGTGCGCCTTCGTGGCGTAGTCGGCGACCGCCTTGCCGTCGAGCGTGGCGGGGTCGATGTTGAGGCCGGCGCCCGGCTGGATCAGATTGCCGACGATGAGGCCGACGATCAGCGCGAGCGTCGAGAAGGTGATGAAGTAGAGCATCGCCTTGCCGGCGACGCGGCCGACCTTCTTCAGATCGCTCATGCCGGCGATGCCGGTGACGATGGTCAGGAAGATGACGGGCGCGATGATCATCTTGACGAGCTTGATGAAGGCGTCGCCCAGCGGCTTCATCGCCTCGCCGGTCTGCGGATAGAAATGGCCGAGCAGGATGCCGATCGCGATCGCGGTCAGCACCTGAACGTAAAGCTGCGCGTAGAGCGGCTTGCGAGGAGCGGGCTCGCTCCGCACGACGGGTATGGATGCCATGAATGCCTCCCCAAAAGGTTTTCTTCGCGATCCATCCCGATCGCGTTGCAGAAGCTGGCGAACCCCGCAAAGCCTCTTGAGAACTGCATCTGCAAGCCGCGTGCCAACCGCTCTGCGCAAACGACATGCCGGCCATGCAAGGGCCCTTGGAACCTTTCGAAGCCGGCCCAACGGCGATTTGTGCGAATTTCCACTCACCTCGGGACCCGATTTGTGCGATAAACCGCACAGATGAACAGTGCCACCGTCTCTCTCGCTTCCGGCCCCCCCTTGTCGATCCGCAGGGCGATGGTTCTCCTGGCCGGCGCCGGGCTGCTCGTTCTCGTCTGGGCGGGCGCGGGTGAGGTCGGGCGGCGGCAGGCGGACGCGCAGCTTGCGAACCGCGCCGACAGCGCGCTCGCCTCCGCGCTTTCGGTGCTGCGCAGCGAGATCGCCAAGCAGCGCGCCGTGCCAAGCGTCCTGGCCGAGGACCCGGAAGTCGCGAGCGTGCTGCGCCAGCCGACCGAGGCCGGGCTCGACCGGGTGAACCGGCGGCTGAAGACCCTCGCCGACACGACCGGCGCGAGCGTCATCTATCTCGTGTCGCGGTCCGGCTTTGCCGTCGCCTCCAGCAATTATGCCGAACCGCAGAGCTTCGTCGGCAACGACTATCGCTTCCGTCGCTATTTCACCGCCTCGCTCAAGGATGGCGAGGCCGAGCAATATGCGCTGGGCTCCGTCAGCCGACGGCCGGGCCTCTATATCGCGCGCCGGGTCGGCGGAGCGGAGGCGCCGCTCGGCGTCGTGGTGCTGAAGGTCGAGCTCGACGCGGTGGAAGAAACCTGGCGGGCCGGTGGCTCGACGCTATTCGCGACCGACGAGCAGGGCGTCATCCTCGCCACGACCCGGCCGGACTGGCGCTTTCGCACGCTCACCCCCCTTCCCCCGAATGAGCGCGCCGCGATCCGCGAAACGCTGCAGTTCGGCGAGGCGCCGTTGACGCCGCTGGACGCGCTCGCCGCGCGCGGCGGCGCCTATTGGGAGTTGAACGAACGGCGCTCGGACGGGCTGGTCTTCGAGGCCGCCCGCCCCATCGCGGACCCGGCCCTGCCCTGGCGCCTTACGCTTCTGCTGCCGGCGGGGGACAGTTTGAGCGAAAGCCTGCGCTCCGCGCGGCTCGCCGGCTTCGCGCTGCTTCTGGCCGTCGCCGGCCCCGCCATCGCGCTTTATCGCAGGCGCGAGCGCTCGCATCGGCGCCAGCGCGAGCTGCGCGCCACGGCGGCCGAGTTGGAACGGCGCGTCGCCGAGCGCACCGCCGAGATCGCCGAGGCGAACCAGCGCCTGCGCGAGGAGATGGAAGCGCGCGAGCGCTCCGAGCGCCGGGCCGGCGAGTTGCGCGAGGAATTGGATCAGGCCGGGCGTCTCGCCACGCTCGGTCAGATCGCCGCCGGCGTCGCGCACGAGATCAACCAGCCGCTCGCGGCCATCCGCACCTATGGAGAGAATGCCGGCCTGTTCCTCGAAAGGGGCGACACGGCCCGCACGTCGGACAATCTGAAGCTCGTGGTGGGGCTGACCGAGCGGATCGGCGCCATCACCGGCACCTTGCGCAATTTCTCCCGGCGCGGCTCGCAGGCGCTCGGCCCCGTCTCGCTGCAGAGCGCGGCGGAAGGCGCCGAGATGCTCCTGCACAACCGCCTTTCCGTCGTGGCCGCCGCGCTGGCACGAGAGGGCGACGCCTGGGAGACGAGCGTCCTGGCCGAGCCGATCCGGCTGGAACAGGTGCTGGTGAACCTCCTGCAGAACGCGCTCGACGCGGTGGCCGAGCGGCCGGAGCCGCGCATTATCCTCGCCGCCGAATGCGACGGCGAGACCGTGCGCCTGTCGGTGTCCGACAACGGGCCGGGCATCGACCCGGCCGTCCTGCCTCGCCTCTTCGCGCCGTTTTCCACCGCCAAGCCGCGCGGCCTCGGCCTCGGCCTCGTGATCTCGCGCGACATCCTGGCCGAATGGGGCGGCGATCTCACCGCGAGCAACGATCCCGGGCGCGGCGCGCGCTTCACCGCGCGGCTGAAACTTGCGCCCGCAACGAGGAGCCCTTCATGAGCGACGCCCCGAGCCTGCCCGTCGCTTTCGTCGACGACGAGCCCGACCTTCGCGCCGCCAACGAGCAGTCGCTGCTTCTGGCGGGCTATCGCCCGCTCCTGTTCGACCGCGCCGAAGCCGCGCTCGCCGCGGTCGATGCCGGCTTCGAGGGCGTCGTCGTCACCGACCTGCGCATGCCCGGCCTCAGCGGGCTCGACCTGTTTCGCCGTCTGCGCGCGCTGGACGCCGATCTGCCGGTGATCCTCGTCACCGGGCACGGCGACGTCGCCACCGCCGTCGATGCGCTGCACGAAGGCGTCTACGACTTCATCGCCAAGCCCTATCCCGCCGCGCGGCTGATGGACGCCGTGCGCCGGGCGGGCGAGAAGCGCCGGCTCGTTCTGGAAAACCGCCGACTGCGCGCGCTGGCCGCGCAAGGCAGCGAGGCCGACGCGCCGCTGATTGGCGACAGCCCCTCCATGCAGCGCCTGCGCCGCACGCTGCGCCAGATCGCCGACGCCGATGTCGACGTTCTCGTGGAAGGCGAAACGGGCTCGGGCAAGGAGGTGGTGGCGAGCGCGCTGCATGGCTGGAGCCGCCGCGCGGCCCATCCCTTCGTGGCGCTCAACTGCGGCGCTCTGCCCGAGACGGTGATCGAGAGCGAACTCTTCGGGCACGAGAGCGGCGCCTTCACGGGCGCGGCCAAGCGGCGCGTCGGGCGCATCGAGCATTCCAGCGGCGGAACGCTGTTTCTGGACGAGATCGAGTCCATGCCGCTGGCATTGCAGGTCAAGCTCCTGCGAGTCCTGGAAACGCGCGAGGTGGAGCCGCTCGGCACCAACGAGCGCCGGCCGGTGGACCTGCGCGTCGTCGCGGCCGCCAAGGTCGATCTCGGCGGGGCCGAAGCGCGAGCCTATTTCCGCGAGGATCTGTTCTACCGGCTGAACGTCGTGACCGTGCAGATCCCGCCCCTGCGCGAGCGGCGGGGCGATGTGCCGCTGCTCTTCGCCACCTTTCTGGAGCGGGCGGCCAAGCGGTTCCGTCGCGAACCGCCGGCCCTTTCGCCCTCCGTCGCCCGGCATCTGCGCGAGCACGACTGGCCGGGCAATGTGCGCGAACTCGTTCATTTCGCCGAGCGCGTGGCGCTGGGCATCGAGGAACCGGCGGAGCCTGCCGATTGCGCTCGAACCGGCATGACCCTGCCGGAGCGGGTGGACGCCTTCGAGGCCGACGCGATCCGCGCAGCCCTCGAAGGGAGCAATGGAGACGTGAAGCGGACGATCGAAGCGCTCGGCATTCCGCGCAAGACCTTCTACGACAAGCTCCAGCGACACGGCATAAGCCGCCGCGACTTCGCGGGCGAGAGCTAGATCACCTCTGAATTGTCCGACAGCTAAGCGTGTCCGCTTTACCGTCGCAGGATGCTCTAGGCGCCCTGCCGAATGGCATCGAGCACCTTGCCGAGATGCTGCGAGCCGGCTTCGGTCAGCGTGCCCCGATCGCCTTCGGCCTCCAGGAGCCCGGCCTTTTCGAGTTCCTCGACGCCGGCCGAATCCGCCTTGTGCCCCTTGCCGTCGTCGAGCACGACGCGCGTCACCACCTCGCCGCTGACGAGCGAATGATAGGCCGCGAAGGTGAGGATGGAGAGGGCGTGGTCGCTGAGTTTCGTCTGGCTCATGTCGGCTTTCCCAAGCTGAGGTTCTGTCTCCAAAACCCAATGGAACGGGCGCCCGATGGCTCCGCCGGAGCGGCAAATTCACGCGCCCCGGGCAGGCCGTTCTGCTGCGAAAAAAGTCCCTCTCCCCTTTCTCGACAGCGCCACGATCCGTCGTTACCTCTGCCCGCGGAACTGCAAGGCATCGCATATGACGAAGATCGTAGACCCCGAGTTGAACGCCCTGATTCGCGAGGTGATCGACGCCCGGCTCATCAAGCCCGGCTCGCCCGAGCAGATCGTGGCCGCGCGCGTGGCGAGCGAAGGTCTGGGCGCTCTGGCGCCCGACGAGCGGGAACTGTTCGAAACGAGGGTGCTGCCCATTCTGGCCAAGCCGATCCGGGAGCAACTGGCGATCGCCTCGATCGTGCAGCGCGGCGGCTACGTGCCCCGCAAGATCGAATTCTAAGCCCATCATATTTTGGCGAGGCGGGCGGTTGCGCCCGCCTCGCCCCGTGGAAACCGGACGAGACGATCCTAGATTCAAAGGGATATCTGTTTCGGAGTGTTTCGATGCGTGCCGACCCCGAATTGTCGCAATTGATCGCCGACGTCATCGACGCCGGGCTTTTGAAAGCGGGGTCGCGCGAGATCGAGATCGCCCAGCTCGTGGCCCGTCAGGGCCAGCGTCGGCTGACGCCGGAGGACCGGCATATTTGGGAAAACGGCGTGTTGCCGGTCCTGGCGAAGCCCATCGACATCCAGATCGCCGTCCGCTCGCTGGAGCGACGCTCCTACGGCTTGGCGCCCAGACCGTTGGCCTGAGGGTGCGGTCTCAGGCGTGGTCGGGCGGGCGAGCGCGGGATCACGGCGTGTCCTTCTCATCGCCGTCCAGCGCGGAGAAATCCGCCGAGAGGCCGAGGGCGGGCGCGACTTCAGTGGTGAGAACCGTTTCCACCGTTTGGATGCGTGCCATGGCATCGCGCAGCACGGCCTCGCCCTCCGCCGTGCCGGCGGCCTGACCGAGATCGGGGCCGAGCGCGCGGATCGACACGGCGATGGCACCGAGCTCCTGCGCCGGGTCGAGCGACGTGCCGGGCTTGAGCGCCAGCAACCCCGAGTCCGCCAGGAGCGCCCGCAGCCCGTCGAGATCGGCCACCAGCATGGCGGTCGCGTGATCGCTGCGCCCGAACAGGAAGAGATTGGTCTTGGTCTCGCCGGGCAGCGCGTTGAGGCCCGGCAGGATGCGCAGCTCGCGGACCGCCGTCAGTCCGCGAACCACGGTGGCGAAGAGTTCCTGCAGCGAATCCTGCGTCGAGCGATAGGTCGGGTCGGAGGGTTTGGGCTTGGTCAGGCGCTCGACTATGCCGTGCGGATGGCGCCATTGCTCGGCCACCGCATCGGAAATCTGGCCGAGATTGCCGACGATCGTCGCGCCGTAGCGGCAGCGGAACGCGCCGGCCTGGCTCGCCAGCGCATCCGAGCCATTGCCGAACAGAACATATTCCAGCGCCGTCAGCCCCTGCACGGCGACGCTCTTGCGCGGCAGGAGATCGCTCGTCGCCGCGTCCGCGTCGCGCCGGTTGACGATGATCTGCGCCTGACGCTGGGCCGCGCCGCGCCGGTCGGGCCAGAACAGGTAGCGCTCGAAGCGACTGCCTTCGGTGATCGGCCCGAAGCGGATGAACTCCACCGCACCGAAGGCCTGCGCCAGATCGGCAAAGCCCTGGCGCGCCGCCTTCAACTTGGCTTCGTCGGGCTTGGCGCAAAGCTCGGTGAAGGCCTTGGCCTCGACCTCGCCGGCCTTGTCCAGTCGCTCGTAGCCCGGCCGGATCACGCTTTCGATCGCCCGCGCCACCACCGCTTCGCGCGTCGGCGCGGCAGGAGCGGTCTGCGCCAATGCCGCGCTGCCCGTGGAGAGAACGAGACAGGCCGCGATCGAGGCCCTGAAACTGTGCCGCATCTGCAAGGACTCCCGAAAGCGAAGCAGTGCGGCGCGATCCTCGGCCGACAGGGCCGCGCGCACCCACGCCGCCATGCCAGCGGATCGCCTCCGCTAAGCTTCTGGCGCGGCCATCATGAAGACACAGCGTGTGGCCGCCCACGGTCTGCGCCAGACCGATACCCCATAGCGTCGGCCTGCGCCACATTGCGAAGGGCCGACATCACTCATAGGCGGATGGTCGGCCAGCCCCCCGCCCCTGTCGAACAGCGGGAGGTCGGAAGAAGGCGGGATCGGTTGGAAGGCACGGTGCCTGTCGGTCTGACGGTTGGTGACGAGATCGAGCACCGGGTCCGGCGCCTCCCCCGGCCCAAGCTCTCTAGAACGCCGCTGCACGGAGAGGCAGCCAGCATCGGCCTGCGTGCAGGCGCGCGAGAGGCCGGCGGACACGGAAAATCGAAGGCGGGGCTTCGGCCGCGCAACGTGTTGAACATTGGCCCCAAAGCCACCGGTGGCAAAGTGGTGAATCTCGGGTTCGCCTCGGATCTCCAAGTTTGCGCAAGTGCGCTTTCCGTCTGAAATCGTTCCGAGATTCACGCCATTCGAGACGAGGCGCCAGGGCCGGCGATCGAGGCGAACACACTTGGATTCGGAGCCGTGCCGACGCGGCGAGGCCGACCTTGCGAAGAATCAATCTTCACGCGCTGGAACCGCCACAATTCGTCGCACATCTCTTCTCTCGTCCACCTAGATTCGGCTTCGAATCCGCGGCCGAGGACAAGCGAAGGCCGCCGCAGTGGCCTGTGAACGAGGGACCGAGATGAACAGCGACGAACGTCAGATGCTGCAAAGCCTCTTCACCCGCCTGGGGGACGCGGAACGGGGCGCCCCGCCCCGCGACGGCGAGGCGGAAAGCTTCATTCGCGACCGCGTTTCCAGCGCGCCGCACGTGCCCTACTACATGGCGCAGACGATCATCGTGCAGGAAGAGGCGTTGAAGGCGGCCCACGCCCGCATCGAGGAACTGGAGCGCGCCGAGCGCGAGCGCCCGGCCCAGAGCAGCGGCGGCGGCGGCTTCCTCAGCGGGCTCTTCGGCGGCGGCGGTTCCGCGTCGCGCGACAGCCAGTCCAATTCCCGCGACAGCCAGCCGATGGGCGTGCCGCAGGGCTATCGCGGCGGGCAGGATGCCGGCTACGGGCAGGCGCAGCCCGCGCGCGGCCCCTGGGGCGCCAGCCCCCCGCAGCAGGGCGGCGGCTACGCGCAAGCCCCGATGCCTCCGCAAGGCGGGTACGGCGCGCAGCCCGGCTATGGCCAGCCCGCCGCCTACCAGCCGCCCGCGCAGGGCGGGCGCGGCGGCGGCTTCCTGGCCGGCGCGGCGCAGACGGCGGTGGGCGTGGCCGGCGGCGTGGTGCTCGGCAACATGCTGGGCAACATGTTCGGCGGCTCGCATTCCTTTCTCAATCCTGGCGGCGCGGGCGGGGTCGTGGAGAACACCACGATCGAGAACACCGAGATCATCAACGAGGCGCCCGGCGCGCAGGACGTGTCGGCATCCGACTCGGGCGATAATTCCTATGACGACGGCGGGATGCAGGACGCCGACTACGACGATCCCGGCTTCGGCGGCGGCGACGATTTCGAGGACATCTGAGCCCTTTGCGGAACGGTTGAAACGAAGAAGGCCCGCCGGTCTCCGGCGGGCCTTCTTCGTGAGGCGTCGGACTTTCAGGAGCGCCTCAGTTGGCGCCTTCGCTTTCCAGGAAGGCGTCGATGCGCCCTTCCCGGCCCGCGCCGGTCGCGAAATACAGAAGCACGATGCCGAGGAGCAGGCTGCCGGCGATGATCGGGGCGGCCCAGTCTCCTTCCGCGATGCGCACGACGATCAGCGTGGCGCAAAGCGCGGCGCCCAGGATCGGCACGAGGCTCGGGATTTCGAACCGCCCCTTGGCCTCGCCCTTGCGGCGCTGGAGCACGAGAAGCGCGACATTGACCACGGTGAAGACCGTGAGAAGCAGGAGCACGGTGGAGGCGGCGAGCGCGCCGATATTGCCGACCAGCGACAGCGCGACGACGATCACCAGCAGCACGCCGATCGCGACATAGGGCGTGTGGCGCGTCTTGTGCACGCGCCCGAAAGCCTCGGGCAGGAGCCCCTGACGCGACATGCCGTAGAGCAGCCGCGAGGCCATGACGTAGTTGACCAGTGCCGTGTTGGCGACCGCGAAAATGGTGATGCCGGCATAGATGCCAGTCGGGAACCAGGGCGCGGCGCGCTCCACCACGAGAATGAGCGGCCCGGGCGCTTCGGCGAGTTCCCGCCAGGGCACGACGGACACCGCCGTCACCGCCACGGCGATATAGATCGCGGTGGCCGCCAGCATGGCGGCGAGGATGGCGATGGGCATGGTGCGCTCGGGCTCGCGCACTTCCTCCGAGACGTTCAGCATGTCCTCGAAGCCGATGAAGGAGAAGAAGGTCAGCACCGCGCCTTGCGCGACGAGCAGCATGACGGAGCCGCCCAGCGGCTCACCTCCCTCGCCGGTCGGAAACTCCAGGAGATTGGTCTCGCCCCAATAGGAGATGCCGACGGCGATGACGAGGATAAGGCCGAAGGCCTCGATCACGGTGCAGAGCGCGTTCAGCCAGAGCGATTCCGAAATGCCCCGGAACAGAACGCCGGCGAGCAGCACGAGGAAGCCGATGGCGAGAACGCTTTGCGGCGTGTCGATGCCGACGACGCTGGCGAAATTGCGCGCCACGACATTGCTTTGCGTGGCGATGGAGGTGAGGCCCGAGCACACGACGGCGAGGCCCACGACATAGGAGAGCATGGGCCGGCCATAGGCGCGCTGCGTGACATAGGCCGCCCCGCCGGCGCGCGGATAGCGCGAGGCGATCGAGGCATAGGACAGGCCCGTGAGCAGCGCCGCCACCATGGAGACAAGGAAAGCCATCCAAATGGCGCTGCCGAGTTCCTTCGCCGCCTCGCCGACTAGCCCGTAGATGCCCGCGCCGAGCATGGAACCGAGGCCGAACAGGGCGACCTGCGGCAGGCCCACCGCCCGCTTGAGCTTCGCTTCGCCATCCGTCTGCGTCATCGCGGCCCGTTCCTTTCCCGTGACTTCATCCGGGGAACGATAGCGGCGAGCGGTCGCATGGCGAGGGGGATTGCGGCGAAAAAGCGGCTGGACTAGCCCTTAAGCCCGGCGAGGCGGCCCGGAATCTCGTCCAGCCGGTCGAGCACGAGATCGGCGCCGAGTGCTTCGGCCGCATGCACGGTATAGCCGCCGCGCAGCGCGATCGCCTTCATGCCGGCGGCCTTTGCGGCATCCACGTCGTTTTCCGAGTCGCCGACGAAGACGACATCCGCCGGCTCCAGGCCAAGCTCCCGGGCGGCGAAGAGGAGGAGATCGGGCGCGGGCTTCTTGCGCGGGCCGGCATCGCCGCCGACCACGATCTCCATCCGCTCCAAAACGCCGAAATGCTTCAGGATCTCGTCGGTCTCGGCGCGCGGCTTGTTGGTGACGACGCCGAGCCGAAAGCCGCCCTCGCCGAGGAAGCGCAGCGCGTCGCTGGCGCCGGCGTTCAGCGTGGTCAGCTCTGTGGCGCGCGGGCCGTAGATCGAGAGGTAGCGGGCGACGACCTTGTCGCGCGTCGCCGGGTCGATCGCCTTGCCGAGCGCGGCATAGGCCCGCTCGATCAGGGCCTGCACGCCAGCGCCCACCATGGCGGCGACGGCCTCGGGCATGAAGGGCGGCTCGCCGTAGCTCGCCAGCGTCTCGTTCAGCGCGGCGTGAATGTCGGGCAGCGAGTCGATCAGCGTGCCGTCGAGATCGAACAGCACGGCCTTCGGCCAGGTTGCGTCTTGCATGGAACGGGTCTCCTCAGGCGGCGGGCGGCTCGATCACGGCGAGCGTGATCCAATGGGCGGTGAGCGCGGGCTTGGTCACGTTCTCGATCTCGATCGAGGCGTCCCAGGCGGACTGCACGGAAACGGCCCGCTCGGTGAGCCCGATCAGCCGGAAGCGCCCGCGCACTCGCGCGCCGGATTTGACCGGCGTCAGGAAGCGCACTTTCTCGAACCCGTAATTGATGCCCATCTTGGTGCCCTCGACGCCAGGCATGGCGCCATAGGCGAGGATCGACAGAAGCGAGAGCGTCAGGAACCCATGCGCGATCGTTCCGCCGAAGGGCGCCTCGGCCGCTGCGCGCGCGGGATCGACATGGATGAACTGGTGGTCGTGCGTGGCGTCGGCGAACGTGTCGATCATGCGCTGGTCCACCACCAGCCAGTCCGACACGAAGGCCTCGCCGTCGAGATGCGCGCGATAGACGTCCATCGGCACGAGGGTTGGGCCCTTGGGGCTCGTCGCGGTCATGATGCGTCCTGAAACGGTTCCAGACCCCCGCTCATAGAGAAGTCCGGCCGTCCTGACCACGGCAGGAGGTCACTTTGCCGGAGAGGCGGGCTTCCCTTCGCGTTCGGCCTTTTTGCTGGGATGCAGCAAAGGCCGCCCTAGCTAACGAACCCGACCCCGAACCCAAGACATCCCTGGAAAGGAAAACCATGTGCGGAATCTGCGGTGAAGTCCGCTTCGACGGCGGGTTCGCTTCGCCGGACCGGATCGGTGCCATGGCCACCTGCCTCGCCCCGCGTGGGCCGGACGGCGCGGGCCTCGTGGTGCGCGGGCGCGTCGGGCTCGGCCATCGCCGGCTGAAGATCATCGATCTCACCGAAAACTCCGCCCAGCCTATGGAAGACCCCGAGCTCGGCCTGACGCTCGCCTTCAACGGCTGTATCTACAATTATCCCGAGCTGCGCCGCGAGCTGCAGGGCATGGGCTATCGCTTCTTCTCGCATGGCGACACGGAAGTGATCCTCAAGAGCTACCACGCCTGGGGCCGGGACTGCGTGAAGCGCTTCCACGGCATGTTCGCCTTCGCCATCCACGAGCGCGAGACCGGGCGCGTGTGCCTGGCGCGAGACCGGTTCGGCATCAAGCCGCTCTATCTCGCTCAGGACAAGGACCGGCTCCTGATCGCCTCCTCCCTGCCCTCGATCGTGGCGGCCGGCGGCGTCGACACGTCGATCGACCCGGAAGCCCTGCACCACTACATGAGCTTCCACGCCGTCGTGCCGGCGCCGCTCACCATCCTGAAAGGCGTGCGCAAGCTGCCGCCGGCCACCACGCGCATGGTGGAGCCGGACGGTCGCTTCGACGACGTGACCTATTGGGCGCCCGCCTTCGGGCCGCAAGCGGGCGACGTGGGCAAGACGACGCGCGACTGGGAGGACGAGCTGCTCGCTCATCTTCGCCGCGCGGTGGAGCGGCGCATGGTGGCGGACGTGCCGGTCGGCGTGCTCCTGTCGGGCGGCGTCGACTCCTCCGTCATCGTCGGCCTCCTGGCCGAGGCCGGGCAGACCGGTCTCTCCACCTTCTCGATCGGCTTCGAGGACGCCAATGGCGAGGTCGGCAACGAGTTCGAATATTCCGACCTGATCGCCAAACATTACGGCACGAAGCACCACCGCATCTTCGTGCCCGGAGCGGAGCTTCTCCAGAACCTGCCGGCGGCGATCCGCGCCATGTCGGAGCCGATGGTCTCCTACGACAATATCGGCTTCTTCCTCCTGTCGCGGGAAGTGTCGAAGCACATCAAGGTCGTGCAGAGCGGCCAGGGCGCGGACGAGATCCTGGCCGGCTACCATTGGTATCCGCCGATGCAGGGCGCGGCCGATCCGCTCAAGGCCTATTCCGGCGCCTTCTTCGACCGCTCGCACGAGACCCTGCAAAGCCAGCTCGGCCCCAAATGGCGCGGCGGATCGAACGTGAGCCTCGACTTCGTGCGCCGACATTTCGAGCTGCCTGGCGCCGAGGACCCCGTCGCCAAGGCGCTGCGCATCGACAGCCAGATCATGCTGGTGGACGACCCGGTGAAGCGTGTCGACAACATGACCATGGCCTGGGGCCTGGAAGCGCGCGTGCCCTTCCTCGACCATGAATTCGCCGAGCTGGCCGCGCGCATTCCCTCGTCGGAAAAGCTGAAGGGCGGCGGCAAGGGCATTCTGAAGGACGTGGCGCGGCGGATCATCCCGTCCGAAGTGATCGACCGCAAGAAGGGCTATTTTCCGGTTCCGCAGCTAAAATATCTCGCTGGGCCGACGCTCGACATGGTGCGCGACACGATGGGCTCAGCCCGAGCGCGCGAGCGCGGTCTGTTCGACCCCGCCTATCTCGACCGGCTCTTCGCCGACCCCGCCGGCCACATCACGCCGCTCCAGGGCTCCGAGCTTTGGCAGGTGGCGCTTCTGGAACTTTGGCTGGGCGAACAGGGGCTTTGACCATGGCCGCACAAACCCCCATTGAGACCCCTGGCGAGCCCGCCGTGGACGTGTCCTTCGACTGCGGCTGGGGCCGGCTCTGCTTCGCGCAGACCTTCGCCGATCCCGCTCATCTCGCGCGCTCGCTGGAGGAGGAAGGGCCGGCGCGGCGCGACATCGCCTTCTACGTGTCGGAGCCGCACGTGCTTCTGGCGCAGGCGCCGATCGAGCTGTTTCTCGATCCCTCCCACACGTTCCGCTTGGATCTCGCCGCGCTCAAGCCCTCGCTGCGCCACCCCACCGGCTTTCGCATCCGCCCGATCGAGCGGGAAAGCGACGCGGCGGCGATCAACCGGATCTACCGCACGCGCCACATGGTGGAGATCGACCCCGACTTCCTCTGGCGCCACCGCGAGGGCACGGCGCTGACCTATCTCGTGGCCGAGGACGAGCGCACCGGCGCGGTGATCGGCACGGTGACGGGGATCGACCATGTCATGGCCTTCGGCGACAAGGAGAACGGCGCCTCGCTCTGGTGCCTCGCCATCGACGCGCAGGCCGTCTATCCCGGCCTCGGGGAGGCGCTTGTGCGCGCGCTGGCCGGCCGGCTGCGCGACGAGGGACGGCAGACGCTCGACCTGTCCGTCATGCACGACAATTCAGCCGCGATCGGCCTCTACGAGCGGCTTGGCTTCGAGCGCCTGCCGCTCTTTGCGGTCAAGCGCCGCAACCCGATCAACGAGCGTCTCTTCACCGGCACGGCCAGCGCCGACGAGGCGCTGAACCCCTATGCCCGCATCATCGTGGACGAGGCGCGAAGGCGCGGCATCCATGCCGAGATCGTGGATGCGGCCGGTGGCTTCTTCCGCCTGACCTATGGGGGCAGGAGCCTTCGCTGCCGCGAGAGCCTGTCCGACCTCACCTCAGCCGTCGCGCTGTCCATCTGCGACGACAAGAGCGTGACGCGCCGGCTGGTGGCCGATGCCGGCGTCGCGGTCCCTGAGCAGATCCTGGCCGGCGACGAGGCGGAGCTGGCCGGCTTCATCGAGCGGCACGGGCAGATCGTGGTGAAGCCTGCGCGCGGCGAACAGGGGCGCGGCATCGCCGTCGGCGTGGAAACGCTGGAGGATGCGAAAGCCGCGATCGAGACGGCGCGGCGCGAATGCGACCGGGTGCTGGTGGAAAGCTGCTTCCGGGGCAAGGACCTGCGCCTCGTGGTGATCGACTTCCGGCTCGTGGCGGCCGCGATCCGCGAGCCGCCGGTGATTACCGGCAACGGCACGGACGACGTGCGAACGCTGATCGAGCAACTGTCGCGCCGCCGCCAGAGTGCGACATCAGGCGAGAGTTCCGTTCCGCTGGATGCCGAGACCGAGCGCACCGTGCGCGCGGCGGGCTTTGCCATGGACGTGGTGCTGCCGGAGGGCGAACGGCTGACCGTGCGCCGCACCGCCAATCTTCACACCGGCGGCACGATCCACGACGTCACCGACATCGTGCATCCCCGCCTCGTTGATGCGGCGGTCGCGGCGGCGCGCGCCATCGACATTCCGGTCTGCGGCATCGACCTGATGGTGGAGGACCCCTCGCGCGAGTCTTACGTCTTCATCGAGGCGAACGAGCGGCCGGGCCTTGCCAATCACGAGCCACAGCCGACGGCCGAGCGCTTCGTCGATCTCCTGTTTCCGCTGTCCATTCCCTCCTCCGTTCGCACCGCGCGCTTGAAGCGCCGCCTGGACTAGAAGCCTCATGGCCCGCCATTCCATCGACACCGCCTATCTCGACGCGCAGCTGCGCGCCCTTCTCGCGATCCCGAGCCCGACCGGCTACACCGACACTGTGGTGCGCCACGTCACCGAGGAGTTGCAGCGCCTTGGGCTTGAAGTGGAGCTGACGCGGCGCGGCGCCATCCGGGCCATCCGCCAGGGCTCGCGCCGGGCGGCGGCCCGCGCCATCGTCAGCCATGTCGATACGCTGGGCGCGCAGGTGAAGGCGCTGAAGTCCAACGGGCGGCTCGAGCTCGTGCCGATCGGCACCTGGTCGGCGCGTTTTGCGGAAGGCGCGCGGGCCACGATCTTCGCCGAGGAGACCGCCTATCGCGGTACCATCCTGCCGCTCAAGGCCTCTGGCCACACGTTCAACGAGGAGATCGACACCGCGCCGATCGGCTGGTCGCATGTGGAGCTTCGCATCGACGAGATCGTGCGGAGCGAGGCCGACGTCGTGCGGCTCGGCATCGATGTCGGCGACACGGTGGCGATCGACCCGCAGCCGGAATTCATGGACAACGGCTTCATCGTCTCGCGTCATCTCGACAACAAGGCCGGCGTCGCGGTCATGCTGGCCGCGATCGAGGCCATGGAGCGCGCGGGCTCGGCAACGCCGGTCGACATCCACTGGCTTTTCACCATCGCGGAGGAAGTCGGCGTCGGCGCCGCCTCGATCCTCAAGCCCGAGGTCGCCTCCATGGTGGCGGTGGACAATGGAACCAGCGCGCCGGGCCAGAACTCCTCGGAATTCGGCGTCACCGTCGCCATGGCCGACCAGACCGGCCCGTTCGACTACCACCTGACGCGAAAGCTCGTGCGGCTTTGCCGCGAGGAGGAGATCCGCTTCCAGAAGGACGTCTTTCGCTATTATCGCTCGGATTCGGCCTCGGCCGTGGAGGCGGGCCACGACGTGCGCACGGCGCTCGTCACCTTCGGCGTCGACGCCTCGCACGGCTGGGAGCGCATCCACATGCACGCCCTGCGCTCGCTGGCCGAGCTTCTGACCGCCTATGCCGTTTCGCCGCTGGAAATCGAGCGCGACATGAAGCAGAGCGGCGATCTCGCGGGCTTCACCCGCCAACCGCTGGCTGAAGCATCCGAGGAATAATTTCGCGGCTATTTATAAGGACGAGGCAGGATTTATTTCCAATCCTACCCGCCACAACCTTGTCGTTCAGGGGAATGTAACCAGAGCGGGAGCGTTATTGAAACAAGGTCCGAACTATTAGCTAGGACTTATAATTTTCGATGAAGGTTTCTTATGCTTCGCTTTCCCCGAATGACTGTTCGCTTGAAAATGACGATGCTGCTGCTCGTCGGCCTGCTCGCGCTTTCGATGGTCAATTTCTGGCAGGTGCGGGACACGATGCTGCGCGATGCCGACCGAAAGGCGCAGACGCAGCAGGAAGCCAATCTGCGCGTCGCTTGGGAAGTTCTGGAGCGCTACGGCAAGGACTTCAGCCTCGTGAACGGCGAACTCTTCGTCGGCCAGCAGAAGCTGAACGGCTTCGTCGAGCCGGTGGACAAGGTGAAGGAACTGGTCGGCGGCGTCGCCACGATCTTTGCCGGCGACACGCGCATCACCACCAATGTCGTGAAGCCGGACGGCAGCCGCGCGATCGGCACCAAGCTGACGACAGCGCCCGTGATCGAGGCCGTCCTGAAGAAGGGCGTCAGCTTCCATGGCAAGGCCGATATTCTCGACAAGCCGTATTACACTGCCTACGACCCGATCAAGAACGCGGCCGGCGAGACGATCGGCGTAGTGTTCGTCGGCGTCGAGCAAGCTCAGTTCATGGCCGGCGTCCATGATCTCCTAATGCAGATGGCCGTGACGAACGGGGTGATCCTCTTGGGCGTCGGCCTTCTCGCCTATGTCGGGATGGGCCCGATGCTGCGCCCGCTCCGCATCCTGCGTGAGGACGTCCTGCACATGGCGGCCGGCGATCTGGCGCGCGGGGTGCGCCTCTCCAAGGGTCGGGACGAGATCGCCGAACTCCAGCGCGCCATGGGCGACATGACCACCAAGCTCTCCGAGATCGTCTCGGGCGTGCGCGCCTCCTCCTCGCTGGTGGCCGCCGGCTCGGCCCGCTCGGCCGAAACCGCCGACCGCCTGTCGTCGGGCTCGACGGAACAGGCCGCCGCCTCCGAGCAAGCCTCGGCCGCGATCGAGGAGATGACCGCCAACATCCGCCAGAACGCCGACAACGCCTCCACCACCGAGAAGATCGCCGCCCAGGCCGCCGAGCATGCCGGCACCACGGGCGCAGCGGTGGCGCAGTCCACCGAGGCGATGCGCGCCATTGCCGAGAAGATCGCCGTGGTGCAGGAGATCGCCCGCCAGACCGACCTCCTCGCGCTGAACGCCGCGATCGAAGCCGCCCGCGCCGGCCAGCACGGCAAGGGGTTCGCGGTGGTGGCCTCGGAAGTGCGCAAGCTCGCCGAGCGCAGCCAGGCGGCGGCGGCCGAGATCGGTGACTTGTCGAGCCGCACGCTGGTGGTGGCGGAGGATGCCGGGGCGCGGCTGGAGCGGTTGGTTCCGGACATTCGCAAGACGGCGGAGCTAGTGTCGGAGATTTCGGCGGCGTGCCGGGAGCAGTCGATCGGCATCGAGCAGATCAACCAAGCGATCGGGCAGCTGGATCAGGTGACGCAGTCGAACGCCGGTGCGGCCAACGAGATGGCGGCCACCGCCGACCAGCTGTCCACCGAGGCGGGCCGTCTGGAAGAGCGGGCGGGGTTCTTTCGCTTGTCGGACTCCGAACGCGAACGGCTTCGCCAGGCGGAGGCGGTGGAGATCGAAGCCACCAACCGCCGGCTCACAGCGCAGGGCGCCAAGGCCGCGAAGGGCAAGCCGCAGGACGCCTCGGCCCCTACCCGTGCCAGCGCCCGGTCCTCTTCGGCCAAACGCAGCCGGCCGAGCGCGACCAATCTCAATCTGGACCGTTCCGAGGAGGCGGCGGAAGACCAGTCCGGGTTCCAGAAACTCAGCGCCTGAGAACGGTGCGACCCACCGTTTCGTTCTCAGCGGGCCGCCCTTTTGGCGGCCCGTTCCGTTTAGGGCCGCTCAGCCCTGCCGCACGTCGCCGGTCACATGGGGATTGCCGTCGCCCTTGGGCTCGACGCGGCCGCGCTCGTCCTTCGGCTTGAGATCGCCCGACGCCGTGGAGCCCGGCGGCTTCTCGATCTGGCTTTCTCGCGACTCGTCCTCGGGACCGACACGCTTGATCTGTTCGTTCATGGGACTCACCCGTCTCCGTTTGAGGCCATAATCGGCATGGCGGCTCGGCGGTTCCGATCCAGCCTTTCGCCAGGCTTGCCGTGTGGGGATCGTCCCGACAGGGCGCGGCTGGACTTGGGCCCCCTCGCCGCCCATGTTCAGCACGCGAAGTCCTCCCACAGGATCGGCTCCTGCCGCGGCTCCCGACTGATCTGTCAGGGTCCCGCGACAGACCCACCATCGTCCGATCATCCACAGACACATCGCGCTTTGGCATCAAAATGTCATTTTGCGATTGCCCCGCCCGGTCTTCTTTGGTAACAGCGCGTCATTCCCCGGTAGCTCAGTGGTAGAGCAATCGACTGTTAATCGATCGGTCGCTGGTTCGAATCCGGCCCGGGGAGCCACCTTTCAAATTCTGATCGTTTGCCAGGTCATCGCAGGCCTAGACCGTTTGTGTCTGCACACTCAAAGCACTCTGGTCCGGGCTCGCGCGAGCCCTATGGAACGCTGACGAGCACGATGACGTTTCCCTTCGACAAGGCTCGGAGGATCGCCAACATGACGTCGCATAGCGTGGAAGAAGATCGCGTAATCTCGCACAACAAGCCGATGGGGCCGAAGCTGCGCATCGCGATCGGCGTCTTTCTGCTGGTCCTGCTCACGGCCATGATCAGCACGCTCGTGATCGGTGGCCCGACGGCCGACCCGGCCACCGCCAAGATTTCGCTGCAGCAGCAGGGAACGATCCCGACCAATCCCGGCGCCACGCCCAACGGCAGCCCCAGCGCCAATCCTTGACGCCAAGCGGCCGACGCCCTCAGCGTCGGCCTTCAGAGCGCCCAACCGGCCCGTCCAGCGCCCGCCGACAAGCTCGCGCCCACGAACCTCCTCGCAACCGCCTAGCGCTGAAAGCACGCTTCGACCGTGCTCTGCCCTTCCTCCGGCGAGCCTTCGATCCAGCGATTTTCGAGCGAGTTTATTCACCAAGTCTTAACCAGCCTGGGGCGAGGTTGGGGCATGTCGCCTCCGCTCGCCCGCGCCTTTGCCCGGATCGCCAGCACGCTCTTCGCCTTCGCGGCGTTGGTGCTGATCGGTTTCGTGACATCGCCGGCCGGGTTTGCCGCAAGCGATCTGCCGCCCACTCTTCTGGTCCATCAGGACGCTGCCACCCCGGACGATTCCGGCGCGCCGCAGGTCGCCGGGGATCAGGACGAGCCCTCGTCCTTCGAGGCCATGATGCCGGGAACCTGGCAGATCGCCGAGCGCCCGCAGTCCTCTTGGACGATGGCCGGTGCGCGTCTTGGTGCAGCCACCGACCTTTCCGGACCCGACAGGCCCCCTCCCCGCCACCGCTCCGATCTTCGGAGCGGATCGCTCGGGATGCTCTAGCTAGCCCCGCGAACCCGAAAGGTCGAAGCCGGCCGCCCGCTCCTCGCATCCGCGCCGCCGGCGCGAGCGGGGCCAGGGCGCGATCGGCTCGCCCAGCCGGCAGGCGCCCATAGTCCCTGCCCCTTCGGTTCGCCCAGCCGGCTTGTCTCGCCCGCGCCCCTCTCCGCGAACGCCCAGCGGCCGATTTCGGCCGGAAAGTTCCAGACGCGGACGACCCACCCATGCGCTTTCCCAACATTCGACGCCTGCTATCCGCCGCGCCCGCGCCCGAGCTCCTGTCGCGCCGTCCGGCCTATGTCCGCCTTCGCACCGGGCTGATCCTCGGGCTCTTCGCCGGCATCTACTGCGTCATCGGCGGCCGGCTGGTGATGCTCGGCGCGGTGGAGGAGCCGACGCCCGTCGCCTGGCCCTCGCCGCCCTCCAAGGCGCGGCCGAACATTCTGGACCGCAACGGCCAGGTGCTCGCCATGGATATCCCCAGCGCCTCGGTTTATGCCGAGCCACGCCGCATGGTGGACGTGGACGAGGCGATCGAGGGTCTGACGCGCGTCTTCCCCGATCTCGACCCGGCCGATCTGCGCAAGCGCCTGTCGAGCCGCTCGGCCTTCACCTGGATCAAGCGCACCACGACGCGCGCAGAGCGCGACGCGCTCTGGGCGCTGGGCATTCCTGGCGTCGGCTTCCGCGACGAACTGCGCCGGCTCTATCCCAATGGCCGCGCGGCGGCGCATGTCCTGGGCGCGGTCAATGTCGACAATATTGGCATCGCGGGCATGGAAAGCTGGGTGGACCGGCAGGGACTGCAGGTGCTGCGCGGCGCGGGTCTGGATCTCGACAGCGAGAACCTGGAGCCGATCCGCCTCAGCCTCGACCTGCGCGCGCAGCACGCGCTGACGGTGGAACTCTCCGAGGCGGTCAATAAGTTCAGCGCGATCGCGGGCGCAGGGCTTGTGATGGACGTGACGAACGGCGAGGTCATCGCCCTCGCCTCGCTGCCCGATTTCGACCCCAACGTGCCGACCGACGCCCTGAAGCCGGACCGCATCAACCGCGTCAATGTCGGCACCTACGAGATGGGCTCGACCTTCAAGGCCATGACCACGGCCATGGCGCTGGATTCCGGCCTGTTCGACCTGCGCTCGGTGGTGGACGCCAGCGCCCCCTTGCGCTTCGGCCGCTTCTCCATCCGCGACTATCGCGGCCAGAACCGGCCTCTGAACATTCCCGAATCCTTCATCCACTCCTCCAACATCGTCATGGGCAAGATGGCGATGGCGGTCGGCCCGGAGCATCACCGCTCCTTCCTCAAGCGGCTCGGCCAGCTCGACCGGCTGAAGACCGAACTGCCGGAAAGCGCCAGCCCGCTTTTCCCCGCCAAATGGGGCGATCTCAATACGGCGACGATTTCCTTCGGCCACGGCATCGCGGTGACGCCGCTTCAGGCGAGCATGGGCATCGCCGCCGTGGTGAATGGCGGCCGCCTCCTGCGCCCGACCTTCGTCAAGGGCGCCGACGTGGCGGAGCGGGTCGTGTCGGAAGGCGTCGTGTCGGAGCGCACCGGCGAGGCGCTGCGCTTCCTGATGCGGCTGAACGCCCGCGTCGGCTCGGCCGGCAAGGCGGATGTCGACGGCTATTTCGTCGGCGGCAAGACCGGCACGGCGGAGAAGGTCGTGAACGGGCGCTACGACAGCGGCACGGTGCTCACCGCCTTCATGGGCATCGCGCCAGCCCATGCGCCGCGCTATCTCTTCATGACGGTTCTGGACGAGCCCAAGCCCCTGCCCGAGACCTACGGCTTCCGCACCTCGGGCTGGAACGTGGTGCCGACCACGGGCAAGATCATCGCGCGCATCCTGCCGATTTTGGGCGTCGCGCCGACCGCCACACCCCCGGCCTCCCCCTTCCCCGCCATGGTCTCCGCCCGCGCCTGGGGCTCGAACCTCTTCGACGGACAGCGGCAGGTCGCGATCAATCAGCCTTAAGAGGCTCTCAGCCAGCGGGCGGGCGCGAGGCGCGCCCGCTGGTTCGGCCCGGACAATGGTGCTGGGTTAAAGACTCAGACGATCATAGGCGAAGACGCCGACGCAAAGTGGCAACGCCGTCAGGCATGGAGCATCGCCGCGATGTGCAACGCCCGTCGAACGGCCAACAGCTCGACGCGACAAAGCCACCGGCTCGAACGTGGAGAATTTGAATGTCTTGAGAAAACTGGAGCGGGCGATGGGATTCGAACCCACGACCCCAACCTTGGCAAGGTTGTGCTCTACCACTGAGCTACGCCCGCCCGCTCTTGTCTCCGCCGCCCCGTGAGGCGCTGCGGATGGGCGGCTTATGAGCCATCCCGAGGGGGAATGCAAGAGGGTTCGATTGGAAAAAGCGGCTGACGGCTTTCGATCGTCGCAGCCCAAGGCTGGCCCGTCTTCGGTCCTCCCTCGCCAGCCGAAACCGCGAGCCGAAGCCCGTTCGAATATCGAAAATCGGAAGGGAGATATTGGAGCGGGCGATGGGGATCGAACCCACGACATCCAGCTTGGGAAGCTGGCGTTCTACCGCTGAACTACGCCCGCGCTCACGCCCAACACGTAGCGGAACGGCGGTTTCCTGGCAAGAGCCGGCTGGCGGGAGGAAGGAGCATGCGGCGCTATCTCCGCCAGCGCGGCCCCGCCCCGTCTGGGCGCCCCGCCTCGGCGCACGCGCCGTCCGTCAGAAGGCGAAGGATCTCCGCCTTGCCGGCACCGGCCGGCACTTCTACCAGCGGAATGCCGACGCGCTCCAGCACGAGGCGCTTGACCGCCATGCGGTCCGCCGCATCCTCCGAAAGGTCGTGGCCGGTCCCGTGATATTCCACCACAAGCCGAGGCTGGCCGAAGCGGTCGATCAGCAGGAAATCCACCCGCTTGCTGTTGAAGGAGCTGAAGGCGGCCCGCAGGCGGCGATCGGAAGGGTCGTAGGCCGTCTTCACGAAGGCGCCCATGGCGACCTCGAAGGACAGACGCCAGTCCGGCCGCTGGTCGCGCACCCATTCGTCCAGCGCGTAGAGAACGCGCGAGGCTTCCTTATTCACGGGGCAGACGGCGCGCAGCTCAGCGCTCGCGATGAAGCGAAGCTGGTTCGCGGAGCGCGAGACGTCGTTCTCCTCGAAATATTGCCGGCGCCGCTCGGCCTCCTCCTCGCGGGCCGCCTCTTCGACGCGGAGAGCATCGATCTCGCGCCTCGCCTCGCGCGCGATGCGCCGGGCGCGGCGCGCGAAGAGCGCCAAAGCGATCGTGAAAGCGACCAGAAGCCCGATCAGCGCCGGCTGCATTCCGCTTCCCACCATGTCTCACTCGCGCTGCGCGTCAGACGAAATGCTTGGAAAGCTTAAGCCCCTGGGCCTGGTAGTTGGAATTGAGGTCGATGCCGTAGAGCCGGCTCGGCAGCGAGGCCATGCGCTCGTAGACGAGGCGGCCGACGATCTGGCCGTGCTCCAGAATGAAGGGCACGTCGTGGCTGCGCACTTCCAGCACCGCGCGGCTGCCCGTGCCGCCGGCCAGACTGTGGCCGAAGCCGGGGTCGAAAAAGCCGGCGTAGTGAACGCGGAACTCGCCGACCAGCGGGTCGAACGGCGTCATCTCGGCGGCATAGGCGGGGGGGACATGCACCGCCTCTTCGGACACGAGAATGTAGAACTCGTCGGGATCGAGCACGAGTTCGCCCGTGCCGGAGCGATGGATCGGCTCCCAGAAGTCGAGCACGGGCTGTGCGGCGCGCTTGTCCACGTCCACCACGCCCGTGTGGCGCTTGCCGCGATAGCCGACGAGACCGTCGGCATTGCCCAGGAGATCGATCGAGAGGGCGATGCCGCCACCCGAAATGTTGGCGTCCGCCGTGCTGGTCAGCCGTTCGCTGGCGTGAAGCGCGGCCAGCTCCGCTTCGCCGAGCTGCGCGTCTCCGGTGCGAAAGCGGATCTGGCTGAGGCGCGAGCCGGGCCGCACCACGATCGGAAAGGTGCGCGGGCTGATCTCGATGAAGAGCGGACCACGATAGCCGGCCGGCACCTTGTCGAACTCCTGCGCGCCGTCGACCATCACGCGGGTGAAGATGTCGAGCCGGCCCGTGGAGGATTTCGGATTGGCCGCCGCGCGAACCTCGGGCGGCAGCGCCAGGGCCTCCTGCAGCGGCACGACATAAACGCAGCCCGTTTCCAGAACGGCGCCGCCCGTCAGGTCGATCTCGTGCATGGAGAAGCGCGCGAGCTTGTCGGCGACGCAGGCGCCCCGCCCCGGCAGGAAGCTGGCGCGCACGCGGTAGGCCCTGGAGCCGAGCCGAAGGTCCAGGCTCGCTGGCTGAATCTGGTCGGCGTCGAAGACCCGATCGGCCGTGATGCCGCCCGCCTCGAACAGCGCCGCAATGTCTCGATCAGGAAGAATACCGCCGGTCATGCACGGGTCCTACAGGCGTCGCGGGGAAAAATCGAGATGGATCGACGCCCGACCTTGGCGTCACGGTAAAAATCCCGTCCCGCTGCGGCATGGCGGCGATTGATTTGTGGCCGGTCGCGGCTTATGCGTCTTGCCGTGGTGATTTTGCCGGCCGGCTTGCAGCCACGTTAAACAACTCGCTAAAGGGCCGTTTCTCGAGTTCTCCCGAGCGGTTCCGAAGGCGTAGCCCTTCATGAAGTCGGCCCTCGGAGTGATCCTCATGTCCAAGCCCGACGAGACATCGCGCCTGCGGCCCGCCACCCAGATGGTCCACGGAGGCACGATGCGCTCCGGGTTCGGCGAGACGTCCGAGGCGCTGTTCCTGACGCAAGGCTTCGTCTACCCCACCGCCGAGGCCGCCGAGGCGCGCTTCAAGGGCGAAGAGCCGGGCTATGTCTATTCCCGCTACGCCAACCCGACGACGCGCATGTTCGAAGAGCGGATGATGGCGCTGGAAGGCGCCGAGGACGCGCGCGCCACCGCCTCCGGCATGGCCGCGATCTCGACCGCGCTGCAATGCGCGGTGAAGGCGGGAGACCATGTGGTCGCCGCGCGCGCCTTGTTCGGCTCCTGCCGCTACATCATCGAGACCGTGCTCGGCCGCGCCGGCGTGTCCTCGACCCTGGTGGACGGGCGCGATCTCGACCAGTGGCGCGCCGCCGTGCGACCCGAGACCAAGCTCTTCTTCCTGGAAAGCCCGACCAACCCCACGCTGGAACTGGTCGATATCCGGGCCGTCGCCGAGATCGCCCATGCGGCGGGCGCGGTTCTGGTGGTCGACAACGTCTTCGCAACGCCCCTGCAGCAGAAGCCTCTGGAGCTCGGTGCAGACGTCGTCGTCTATTCCGCCACCAAACATATCGACGGCCAGGGCCGGTGCCTGGGCGGCGTCATCCTGTCCTCGGCCGAGTGGATCGAGAAGAACGTCCAGGACTTCTTCCGCCACACCGGCCCCTCGCTCTCGCCCTTCAACGCCTGGACGCTGCTGAAGGGCCTCGAGACCCTGCCGCTGCGCGTCGCGCAGCAAACGGCCAACGCCGCGCGCATGGCCGATGCTCTCGCCGCATCGCCCAAGGTTGCGCGCGTGCTCTATCCCGGCCGCGCCGACCATCCGCAGGCCGAGCTGGTGAAGCGGCAGATGACGGGCGGCTCGACGCTGATCGCGGTGGAGCTGGCGGGCGGCAAGGAGGCGGCCTTCCGATTTTCCAACGCGCTCCAGATCATCAAGCTGTCCAACAATCTGGGCGATGCCAAGAGCCTCATCACCCACCCCGCCACCACGACGCACAAGAGCCTGACCGACGAGGCGCGCGCGGAACTGGGCATCGGCCCCGGCCTCCTGCGCCTCTCGGCGGGGATCGAGGACGGCGCCGATCTGGTGGAGGACCTGGAGCGGGCGCTCGCCGCCGTCTAAAAACGCAGGCAGCACCTTCCCTGCCCTTCGCCTCGGCTTCGCCTTGGTCGGAAGGCAGAGAGGGCTTCGACAAATCCCATCGCGGGCCGCTTCGGCGGCCCGCCACCCGGCAGGCAAACGTTCAGACATGTACAAGGCGACGACGCGGCACATCACGGTTTGCGTGAGCCCGAGCTTTCTTCCCGACCAGTCCGACCCCGAAGACGGACGCTGGGTCTTCGCCTATCGCATCGAGATCGAGAACGGTTCGCGCGAGACGGTGCAGCTGCGCTCGCGCTATTGGCACATCACCAACGGGCGCGGGCAGGTGGAGGAAGTGCGCGGGCCGGGCGTGGTGGGCGAGGAGCCGATCCTCTCGCCGGGCGACAGCTTCACCTATACGTCGGGCTGCCCGCTGGGCACGCCGTCCGGCATCATGCGCGGCTCGTTCCGCATGGAAACGGCGGACGGACGGGCCTTCGACATCGAAGTGCCCGCCTTTTCGCTGGATGCCCCGGAGGGCGTGCGCGTCCTCAACTGACGCGGCGCCAACCGATCAGTGCTTGTCGCCGCGGCTCTGACCGTGGCTATGGCCCTGCTCGCTCTCCCGGCCATGATCGTGGTCGTGGTCGTGATGGAATTCGTCCGGCGAGAACGTGTAGGCCTCGCCGCAGAATTCGCAGGTCACGTTGATCGCCCCGTCCTCGACGCTTTCGGCGATGTCCTCGGGCGAGAAGTTCTCGAGCACGCCGCGGATCTTCTCGCGCGTGCAGGAGCAGTCGTCGCGCACCGGCACGCCGGGAAAGACGCGCACGCCGCGCTCGTGGAACAGGCGGAAGAGCAGCCGCTCGACGCCGACCTCGGGGTCCGCGAGCTCGGAGGGCTCGATCGTGCCGACAAGCGCCTGAACCTCGGTCCAAGCGTCGTCCTCGTCGAACTGAGGCTCCTGCGTCCCCTCCGGCGCATCGCCGCCCGGCAGATCGCGCAGGCGCATGCGCTCGGGCGAGGAGGGCAGGAACTGCGCGATCAAGCCGCCGGCGCGCCAGCTTTCCCGGAACCCGCCCGCCTCGGCGCGGCGCGCGATGCGCGCCACGGCCAGACGAATGGTGGTTGGGATCTGCTCGGACTGGCGGAAGTAGTTTTCCGCCACGCTTTCCAGCGAGTCCCCGTTCAGCTCCACGATGCCCTGGTAGCGCTGCGTGTGCGCGCCCTGGTCGATGGTCAGCGCCAGGATGCCCGAGCCGAGCAGCGAGGGCGGATCGGCCTGATGCGCCGCCACGGCTTCCGCCAGACGCTCGGCGTCGAAGCGGGCATAGGCGCGCACGCTGGAGGGCGCGGTGTAGTCCACCACCAGGAGATCGACGGGACCGTCGGTCTGGGTCTGGGCGATGAACTTGCCGTCGAACTTCAGCGAGGTGCCGAGCAGCACGGTGAGAACGATCATCTCGGCCAAAAGCTGAGCGACCGGGGCGGGATAGTCGTGGCGGGCCAGAATCTGGTCCACCATGGCGCCGAGTTGCACGGCGCGGCCGCGCGCGTCCAGCGCCTCGACCGCATAGGGCACGACCGCGTCGTCGCCGGCGAAACCGAATTCGCCGAGTTCCAGATGATCTTCAGCCATGCGTCGCCACGTTCCCGAACACCCAGGCAAGGATCGACTTCTGGGCATGAAGTCGGTTCTCGGCCTCGTCGAAGACCACGGACTGAGGCCCGTCGATCACCTCGTCCGTCACCTCCTCGCCGCGATGAGCGGGCAGGCAGTGCATGAAGAGGGCCTGCGGATCGGCATGTGCCATCAGCCGCTCGTTCACCTGATAGGGCATGAAGACATTGTGCCCGCGCGCCTGATCCTCGCGGCCCATCGACACCCAGGTGTCGGTGACGACGCAGTCGGCGCCCGACACGGCTTCCAGGGCGTCATGCGTGAGGTGCAGACGCGTGCCCGCAGCGCGCGCCGCCTCGACATAGCGCGGATCGGGCTCGGAGCCTTCGGGCGTCGCCACGCGCAGCGCGAAGTCGAACCGCCCCGCCGCTTCGATCAGGGAGTTCAGGACATTGTTGCCGTCGCCCGTCCAGGCGAAGGTCTTGCCCTTCACCGGGCCGCGATGCTCCTCGAAGGTCAGGAGATCGGCCATGATCTGGCAGGGATGCGTGTCGTCGGTCAGCGCGTTGATGACGGGCACGGTCGCCGCTTCCGCCATTTCCAGAAGGCGCGAATGATCCGTGGTGCGGATCATGATCGCGTCGACATAGCGCGACAGGACGCGCGCCGTGTCGGCGATCGTCTCGGCCCGGCCGAGCTGCATTTCCGAGCCCGACAGAAACAGCGTCTCGCCGCCGAGCTGGCGCATGCCGACGTCGAACGACACGCGGGTTCGCGTCGAGGGCTTCTCGAAGATCATGGCGAGCATGCGCCCTTCGAGCGGGCGCGGGCCCTGGCGGCCGAGCGCCTTGCGCTCCCGCGCGTCGTCCAGAATGGCGCGCAGATCCCCGCCCTTCATGGTGGACAGATCGATGAAGTGCCGGACGGCCGAAACGGCCGGCGGCGCGGAGGCGAGAACTTGGCTCATGCCGCGCTGCTTTCGGGATGGGACTGGGACAGGTCGGCGACGGCGGCCTCCAGCCGCTCCATCGCCTCGCGGATTTCACTCTCGGTGACGGTGAGCGGCGGCAGGAAGCGCACGACATTGTCGCCGGCGGGTGCCGCCAGCATCGAATGATCGCGCAGCGCCTCGATCAGCTTCGTGTTGGGCACCACGGCCTTGAGGCCGATCAGGAGCCCCTCGCCGCGAACTTCCGAGACCACGGCGGGATAGCGATCGGCCAGCGAGGCAAGGCTCTGCTTGAACAGAAGCGCGTTGTGGCGCACCTGGTCGAGGAAGCCCTCTCCCAGGACCACGTCTAGGACGGCATTGCCCACCGCCATGGCGAGCGGGTTGCCGCCGAATGTCGTGCCGTGCGTGCCGGGCGTCATGCCCTTGGCGGCCTCGTCCGTGGCAAGGCACGCGCCGAGCGGGAAGCCGCCGCCGATACCCTTGGCCGAGGCCAGGATGTCAGGCGTGACGCCGGTGATCTCATAGGCGAAGAAGCGCCCGGTGCGCCCGACGCCGGTCTGCACCTCGTCGAAGATCAGGAGCAGGCCGTGCTCGTCGCAGAGATCGCGGATCAGCTTCAGGAAGCCGGCGTCGGGCGCGCGGATGCCGCCCTCGCCCTGGATCGGCTCGATCAGGATCGCGGCCGTCTCGGCGCCGATCGCCGCGCGCAGCGCCGCCACGTCGCCGAAGGGAACCTGGTCGAAGCCCTCGACCTTCGGGCCGAAGCCTTCGAGATACTTGGCCTGACCGCCAGCGGCGATGGTGGCCAGCGTGCGGCCGTGAAAGGCGCCCTCGAAGGTCACGATGCGGAAGCGCTCGGGATGCCCTGAGACATACTGGTAGCGCCGCGCCGTCTTGATGGCGCATTCCAGCGCCTCGGCGCCGGAATTGGTGAAGAACACCTTATCGGCGAAGGACGCCTCGACCAGCCGGCCGGCGAGCTTTTCCTGCCCAGGCACGTGGAAGAGGTTGGACGTGTGCCAGAGCTTGCCCGCCTGCTCGGTGAGCGCCGCCACGAGATGGGGATGGGCGTGGCCGAGCGAGTTCACCGCGATGCCGCCGGTGAAGTCCAGAAACTTGCGCCCGTCCGACATGTGCAGCCAGACCCCCTCGCCTCGCTCCACTCGAAGGTCCGCGCGCGCGAAGGTGGCAAACAGCGGATTGTCGTGGGTCTCGGCCATGGCGATACTTCTCGTTGGCATGGACAATGGAGGGAACGGCGGCGCGAAGGCGGCCGGAGCGGCAGGCACAATAAGCCCGCGCGCAACGCGCTGCCTATACCATGGCCGGGGCGCGAATTGTCAACGAAAGCCGAAGTTTCGCCTTTTGCGAGCCTCTATGCTTCCGTAAACGTCGCTCCGCACCCATAAGCTGTTGAAAAGGGGGCGAAACGATTCGCCCGGCGGCGCCCACTCTTGCCGCCCTTCGCACTCGCGTTCTAGAACCCTCTCAGACACCAGATTTCGTGTGGGAAGTCCCGTCGATCCGCAAGGGGTCGACAGGGGCTATGGATGACGGCACCGGCCGCCCTCCCGCAGCGACAGAGTACGAGGAGTCTGTTCATGAGTTGGACCGAGGAGCGCATCGAGCTGCTCACCCGCCTTTGGGGCGAAGGTCGAAGCGCCAGCCAGATCGCGGCGGAGCTCGGCGGCGTGACGCGCAACGCCGTGATCGGCAAGGTTCACCGGCTGAAGCTGGACAACCGCCCCAAGGGCGGCGCGGACGAGAGCCCCGCCGAGGCCGCCCCCGTGGCGCCGATGCGCGTCGCGCCAGCCTTCGAGCCCGCGCCCCAGCCCGTGCCGGTCGCCGCCGCGCCCGTGCCGGAGCCGGTGGCCGCGCCGTCGATCGCGGCGGTGGAGCCGCCCGCCCCGCGCCGCGAGTTCGCGCCTGCGCCCGTCGCGGCTCCGGTGGCAACGCCCACCTCGGCCCCCATGCCGACGCCGAGCGCCGCGCCGCGCATCCTGACGCCCTCCATGCCCACTTCCGCCCCGCCGCGCGCGCCCATGCCGCTCCGCCAGCCGATGATCCATTCGGTGGGCGCCACGGCCCTTAAGATGGACCCGGACGCCGGCGCCTTCGAGGAGGCCCAGCCGTTCGGTCATTCCGAAGGCGGCGAGGTCGTGCCCATGTCGCGCAACCTGACGCTGGTGCAGCTTTCCGACCGCACCTGCAAATGGCCGCTGGGCGACCCGCTGAGCCCGGACTTCCGCTTCTGCGGAAACCATTCCCAGGACTCCTCGCCCTATTGCAAGCACCACGCGCGCATCGCCTTCCAGCCGATGTCGGAGCGCCGCCGCGTTCGCTAAGGGCGTTCCCCGGCAAGGCGGAAACGCTTTTCCGAGACATGAGACGAAATCGTGGACCTTGCAGCGTTCCGGCAAGCCGGAATGCTTCAGGCGCTTTCCATCCATCGCGGTTTAGAGCCCGGCCTTCGCGCCGGGCTTTTCTTTGCGCCGGCCGCTCCCCCGGCCTTCCTGCCAGAAAGCGTCTCCCGCTCGCGCCTGTCCTGCGTTATGAGGCAGGCCATGCGAGCGGAAGACGCTTTCTGATCTGGGCGCCGGTCCGGCCGGCGCGCGAGGCCCCTTTCGAAAAGGCTATGACATGACCGATACCCCCGCCCTTCCCGACCGTCTGGCGATCGACCCGGACAGCCCGTTCCATGACGAGGCGCTGCTGGCGCGCGGCATCGGCATCCGCTTCAACGGTAACGAGAAGACCAATGTCGAGGAATATTGCGTCAGCGAAGGCTGGGTGCGCGTGGCCGCCGGCAAGGCCAAGGACCGCCAGGGCAAGCCGCTCTTGATGAAGCTGAAGGGCACGGTCGAGCCCTATCTGAAGGACGAGAGCGCCGAGGGCTGATCGCCCTCGTCCGCCAAACGAAAACGCCGCGAGCAGCCGTTTGGCTCTCGCGGCGTTTTCGTTTTGGAAGGACGGCTGAGCCTCAGCTCGCCTCGGCCCGTTGCTGCACGGGCCGCGCGGCGGCGGTGAAGTTCTCGTCCAGCGAATAGCCCGCCCCGCGCACGGTGCGGATCGGGTCGCGCTGGCGGCCCCGGTTGATGGCCTTGCGCAGACGCCCGACATGGACGTCCACGGTGCGCTCGTCGACATAGATGTCGCGACCCCAGACGCCGTCCAACAGTTGCTCGCGCGAGAAGACGCGGCCGGGCGACTGCATGAGGAACTCCAGGAGGCGGAACTCGGTGGGTCCGAGCTTGACCTCGCGGCCGGCGCGGCGCACGCGATGCGTCTCGCGGTCGAGGTCGAGATCGCCCGCCACGAGCTGGCTGGAGATGCGCTCGGGCTTCACCCGACGCAGCATGGCGCGCACGCGGGCCATGAGCTCGGGAGTCGAGAAGGGCTTCACGACATAGTCGTCCGCCCCGACCGAAAGGCCGCGCACCCGCTCGCTTTCCTCGCCGCGCGCCGTCAGCATGATGATCGGCAGGCGTTCGGTCTCGGGCCGCGTGCGCAGGCGCCGGCAAAGCTCGACGCCGGACAGGCCGGGCAGCATCCAGTCCAGCAGAAGAAGGTCGGGCACGCCCTCTTTCAGCCGCAGGTCGGCCTCGTCGCCACGCGCGATCACGTCGACGTCGTAACCCTCGGCCTCAAGATTGTAGCGAAGGAGGACGCCCAGCGCCTCCTCGTCCTCGACGACGGTGATCCGGGCGCCCATGCGACTTACCCGTTCAGGCCGGAAGAGGGCGAGGCGATCGAGGGCGTCGAGTCGCTCTTGGGCCGCTCGACCTCCATCTGTTTGCCGGTCTTGATGTAGTAGACCGTCTCGGCGATGTTGGTCGCGTGGTCGCCGATGCGCTCGATGTTCTTGGCCGAGAAGAGAAGATGCGTGCAGGCCGTGATGTTGCGCGGATCTTCCATCATGTAGGTCAGGAGTTCGCGGAAGAGCGAGGTGTAGAGCGCGTCGATCTCGGCGTCCTGGGCGCGGATTTCCAGTGCCCGCACGTCGTCGCGCGTGGCATAGACGTCGAGCACGTTCTTCAGCTGGCCCAGCGCCAGTTCCGACATGTGCTCGATGCCGCGCACCAGCTGCACCGGCTGCTTGTGGTCGGTCACCGCGATCACGCGCTTGGCGATGTTCTTGCCGAGATCGCCGATGCGCTCGAGATCGTTGGAGATGCGGATGGCGCCGACGATCTCGCGCAGGTCGTGCGCCATCGGCTGGCGCTTGCCGATCGTGAGGACCGCGCGTTCGTCCACTTCGCGCTGCAGCGTGTCGAGAAGGATGTCGTCGGCAACGACGGACTGCGCCAGACCCCAATCGGAGCGGATCAGGGCGGAGACCGCCTGCTCGACCATGCGCTCGGCCTGGCCGCCCATTTCGGAAATGCGACGAAGGATGAATTTCAGTTCGTCGTCGTAGGACGAGACGATGTGATGTTCCATGAAACGAACTCTCCCTGTTTCGCGGAGAACGACTCCCGGCCCGATAAGGCTGCGGGAGCCGGGAGCGAGGTCAGCCGAAGCGGCCGGTGATGTAGTCCTGCGTGCGCTTGTCGTCGGGGTTCTGGAACATCTTTTCCGTGGAACCGACCTCGACGATCTTGCCGAGGTGGAACATCGCCGTGCGCTGCGAGACGCGGGCCGCCTGCTGCATCGAGTGGGTGACGATGACGATGGTGAAGTTCTGCTTCAGCTCGTCGATCAGTTCCTCGACCGTGGCGGTCGCGATCGGATCGAGGGCCGAGCAGGGCTCGTCCATCAGGATCACCTCGGGCGAAACGGCGATGGCGCGAGCGATGCACAGGCGCTGCTGCTGGCCGCCGGACAGACCCGTGCCGGCGTCATGGAGGCGATCCTTCACCTCCTCGAACAGGCCGGCCTTGCGCAGCGAGGTCACGACGACCTCCTCCAGGTCCGTCTTCGACTTGGCCAGACCGTGGATCTTCGGGCCATAGGCGACGTTCTCGAAGATCGACTTCGGGAACGGGTTGGGCTTCTGAAACACCATGCCGACCCGGGCGCGCAGTTCCACCACGTCGATCTGCGGGTTGTAAATGTCCTCGCCGTCGAGCGTGATGAGGCCCTTGACCTTGGCGCCCTCGACCGTGTCGTTCATGCGGTTGAGCGAGCGCAGGAAGGTAGACTTGCCGCAGCCCGAAGGGCCGATCAGCGCCGTCACCTGCCGCTCGTAGACGTCGAGATTGACCTCGAACAAGGCCTGCTTCGCGCCGTAGAAGACCGAGACGTTCTCGCCCTTCATCTTGGTGGCGAGGACGGGCGCGTTGGTCTTCGGGGCGGCGGTCAAATGAAGATTGTCCATCATAAGAAATCCGTTCTTTCCTACCAGCGACGCTCGAAGCGACGACGAAGCAGAATGGCGGTGATGTTCATGACCGCCAGGAAAAGGAGAAGCACGATGATCGCGCCCGACGTGCGCTCCACGAAGGCGCGCTCGGCCTCGTTGGCCCACATGTAGATCTGCACGGGCAGAGCGGTGGCGGGGTCCATCGGCGTCGCGGGGTAGTTGGCGACGAAGGCGACCATGCCGATCAGGAGCAGCGGCGCGGTTTCGCCGAGCGCGTGGGCAAGGCCGATGATCGTGCCGGTGAGAATGCCCGGCATCGCCAGCGGCAGAACGTGGTGGAACACCATCTGCATCTTGGAGGCGCCGAGGCCGAGCGCGGCGGCACGGATCGAAGGCGGCACGGCTTTCAGCGCGGCGCGCGTCGCGATGATGATGGTCGGCAGCGTCATCAGCGTCAGCACGAGGCCGCCGACCAGCGAGGCCGAGCGCGGCAGGCCGAACCAGTTGACGAAGACCGCGAGGCCGAGAAGGCCGTAGACGATCGAGGGGACGGCCGCCAGATTGTTGATGTTCACCTCGATCAGGTCGGTGAAGCGGTTCTTGGGCGCGAACTCCTCGAGATAGATCGAGGCGGCGACGCCGATCGGCAGCGCAAGGGCGAGAACGATCGCCATCATGTAGAGCGAGCCGATCAGCGCCACGCCGACGCCGGCCGTCTCGGCGCGCGAGGAGGCGCCGAAAGTGAAGAGGCCGGTGTTGAAGCGCTGGGTCAGCTCGCCACGGCTTTCCAGCTGGCGGATCCATTCCAGCTGCTGGTCCTTGATCGGCCGGCGCGCTTCGGGGATCGACAGGTCGAACTGGCCCTTCACCGCCGAGTCCACGGTGGAGTTGGCGTAGATCCAGATCTCCTGCGTGGTGCCGATGATCGAGAGATCGTCCATCACCATGTTGGCGAGCTGCGCGCGCACGCCCTGCGACAGGAGCTGCGAAGCGGCGGTGATGGCGGCGCGGTTGTTCGGGTCGATGCCGAGTTCCTTCACCAGCGCGTCCTGCACCAGGCGAGGATAGTTCGCCGTGCGCAGCACCGCCGGGTCGGCCTTGGCCCGGTCGTTCGGATCGATCACGCTCTTGGAGAAGGTGATCGGCAGACGGATCTCGGTCTGGAAGAAGGCGGTGTAGCCCTGCCCGATCACCGTCCAGAGCAGGATGGCGAGGAAGATCAGGCCGACGCCGATGGCCGAAAGGCCGTAGAGGCGGAAGCGGCGCTCGGAAGCGTAGCGGCGGCGCAGGCCGATGTCGCGACGGGCCGGACGGGCCGAGGTCGGGACGGCCGACCCTTGGGAAATCGTCGTATCGCTCATCAGTCGTACTGCTCCCGATACTTGCGCACGATGGCAAGGGCGATGATGTTGAGGATCAGCGTCAGCACGAAGAGCGTGATGCCGAGCGCGAAGGCCACCAGACTCTGCGGCGAGGTGAAGTCGAGATCACCGGTGAGCTGCGAGACGATCTTGACGGTGACTGTAGTCATCGCCTCGAACGGGTTGAGCGTGATGTTGGCGGCGATACCGGCGGCCAGAACCACGATCATGGTCTCGCCGATGGCGCGCGAGGCCGTCAGCAGCAGCGCCGACACGATGCCCGGCAGGGCGGCGGGCAGCACCACCTTCTTCACCGTCTCGGACGGCGTGGCGCCGAGCCCCATCGAGCCGTCGCGCAGAGAGCGCGGCACGGCGGTGATGATGTCGTCCGACAAGGAGGACACGAAGGGGATGAGCATGATGCCCATCACCAGACCCGCCGTCAGGATCGACTGCGCCTGGATGAAGCCGACATAATTGCCGGTGAGCAGGCCGTTGATGCTGGCCGAGATGTCGCGAAGGAAGGGGCCGACGGTGATGAGCGCGAAGAAGCCGTAGACGATGGTCGGAATGCCGGCCAGGAGTTCGAGCAGCGGCTTCACCACCGAGCGCACGCGGCTGGAGGCGTATTCGGCCATGTAGATGGCGGCGAAGAGGCCGACCGGCACGGCGAAGAGCATGGCCACGAAGGCGATGTAGAGCGTGCCCGCCAGAAGCGGGATCAGGCCGAACTGACCGGCGGCCTCGGAACCGGCGGCTGCGAAGCGAGGCTCCCAGACCGTTCCGAAGAAGAAGTCGACCGGGCGGATGCGGCTGAAGAAGTCGAGGGACTCGAACAGCATCGAGCAGACGATGCCGACGGTGGTGAGAATGGCGATCGAGGAGCAGACCACGAGGAAGGTCTTGACCACCCGCTCGACTTGGTTGCGGGCGCGAAGCCGGACCGCGATACGCGACAGGCCGAAGAGAAGGCCGCCGATCGCGAGAACCAGGGTCACGCCTGTCAGGGCGAGCCGGCTCATGTCCTCCATGTGGTTCTTTTCGAGCGCGATGGGGATCATCGCGTCGGTCGCGCCGCCCGGCAGCGGAATGCCGCGGCGCTCGAACAAAGGCTGGATGTCGGCGATGCGAGCGCTGGAAAGACCGGCCTGCTCGTCCGACGGCAAGGCGCGGATGCCCTGGCCGAGGGAGCGCACGAGCGAGCGGCCGAGCGAGACCGAGGCGGCCTGCGTGTCGGCCTCGAGGCGGCGCTCGACGGTGGCGAAGATCACCGCCGGCGAGATCGACAGCCAAAGCACCATGACGATCAGGGCGGGCACAACGGCCCAGCAGAAGACGAAGGACCCGTGATAGGTCGGGCGCGAATGCACCTTGGCGCCCGGCGAATCCGGCAGCGCGGCGCCCTTGCGGCGGCCAAGCCCATAGCCGACCAGACCGATCGCCAGGACAATCAGAATCAGAGCAAATGCGGACACCGTTCGCCGTCTCCCGGGAGAATCATGAGCAGGCGCCCGTTTCACGGGATGGCCGGCTCGCGGTGAATGTGAAGAAGCCGGCCCTTGTCGGGCCGGCCTCCGTCAAAGCTGAGAGATCAGCCCTTGATCGTGGTGCCGGCCTCGAAAGCCTTGCGGGCTTCCTCGCGCTGCGCATCCGGCGCCGGCACGAGACCGTACTGGGCGAGCGGGCCGCCGGGGCCGACCATCTGGTCGTCGAGGAAGAAGTTGACGAACTCCTTCAGGCCCGGAACGACGCCGAGATGCGCCTTCTTGACGTAGAAGAAGAGCGGACGCGACACCGGATACTTGCCGGAAGCGACGGTCTCGACCGACGGCGTAACGCCGGAAACGGTGGCGACCTTCAGCTTGTCCTGGTTCTGCTCGTAGAAGGCCAGACCGAACACGCCGACGCCCTGCGGGTTGGCGGCGATGCGGGCGAGCGTCTCGGTGTAGTCGCCAGCGATGTCCACCGCCTTGCCGTCGTTGCGGATCTGATGGCACTGCTTCTCGGCGGCCTTGTCGTCGAGGCCCGAGGTCTTGAAGGCTTCGAGCGCGCCCGAGGCCTTGCAGCCGGCGACGACGGTCTTCTCTTCGAAGACTTCGCGCGTGCCGTGGTTCTCGGCCGGGATGAAGGCGATGATGTCCTGGTTCGGCAGCGAGGCGTCGACGTCGGACCACTTGGCGGCGGTGTTGTCGACGACCTTGCCGTCCTTCACGACCTTGCCGGCGAGCGCCTTAAAGACCTGCTCGGGGGTCAGCGCGAAGCTCGGGCCCGAAGCGGCGGAGGCGAAGACGATGCCGTCATAGCCGAAACGCACTTCCTGGATCTCGGTGACGCCGGCGCCGGTGCAGGCCTTCTTCTCGGACTCCGAGATCGGGCGCGAGGCGTTGGCGATGTCGACCGTCTCCGGGCCAACGCCCGAGCAGAACTGGCGGAAGCCGCCGGAGGTGCCGCCGGACTCGACCACCGGGGTCGGGAAGTCGGGGAAGATCTCGCCGAAGTTCTGCGCCACGATCTGCGCATAGGGCAGAACCGTGGACGAACCGGCCGAATGGACGGGCTGCGCGCTCTGCGCGAAAGCGGCGCCCGTCGTCATGACGGCAGCGCCCAGGGCAAGGCTGGCGAGAAGGGATTTGCTCACAGGCGTTTCTCCATCGAAACGTTTCGAATGCGAACCGCCGGGCGAACTCGATTCCGCGGCGCTGTTCATGATCGGTCTAGCGGGCCGACGCAACCTATCTATGACAAATCCACATCCGATTTATGACAGCATAACCCTATGATTTATATTGAGATTTTTCGAAGGCCCCCGGAACGCGCAAACGGAAGCGGACCGAGAAGGTCGATCCCTGGCCGGGAATCGAGCTGATCGACAGCCGCGTGTTGTGCCGTATCAGGACGTTTCGCACGATGCTGAGGCCGAGCCCGGTGCCGCGCACGCGCCCGCTTCCGTCTTCCACGCGGTAGAATCGCTCGGTGAGGCGGGGCACGTGTTCCGGCGGAATTCCCTGCCCGAAATCGCGCACGAAGGCCTCCACCGTCTCGTCCGTTCGCGTCAGGCCGATCTGGATTCGCCCGCCCGCGTCGCCGTATTTCAGGGCGTTCTCGGCGAGGTTGCCGAAGACCTGAACCAGCTCGTCATGGTCGCCGTTCACCAGCGCCTCGCCCTCCTCCAGCCCGGTCAGTTCCAGGGCCAGGTTCTTCTCGGCGGCCGTGGGAGCGGCCTGCTGGGCGACGACGCGCATGACCGACACGAGATCGGTCAGCTCGTTCGCTTCCAACCGCCGGCGCATTTCGATGCGCGACAGGGACAGAAGATCGTCGATCAGGCGCGACATGCGCCGGGCCTGATCCTGCATGATGTCGAGAAACTGGGCACGCGCCTTGGGATCGTCGCGCGCCGGCCCTTTCAGCGTCTCGATGAAGCCGGAGAGCGAGGCGAGCGGCGTGCGCAGCTCGTGGCTGGCATTGGCGACGAAGTCGGTGCGGATGCGCTCCAGGCGGCGCATCTGCGTGCGGTCGCGAAACAGCGCCAGAAAGAAGACCGGCCGCGCCTCGCCGGGCATCGGCATGGGCAGGATGTCCACCGCCCAGGCGCGCTCGGAGGGCGCGCGCTCGGCATATTCGGTCATCTGCGCCTCGCCGCTCTCGATCGACTCGGCCATGGCGGCAATCAGCTCGGGCGCGCGAAAGCGCATCGCGATCGGATCGCCCAGCGCCATATTGCCGAAGGTCTGGATGCCGACCGCGTTGGAAAAGCGCAAAGCGAGGTTGCGGTCGAGCACGAAGGCGGGCTCGCGCATGGCGTCCACCACGCTCTTGACGCTGGCGTTCGGCCAGAGCGGCGAGGACGCGTCGGTCTTTACCGCGTTGCGCTGGCGCGAGGCGCGCGCGCCTCGCTGGATCAAGCCGACCAGGGCGGCCAGTGCCAGCGCACCGAGCGCCGGGGGCCGCGCATCGGGCACGAGATAGGCGACCAGCGCGAGGCCGATCGCCAGGGCGATGAGCGGGAGTGAGACGGCGGCGCGGCGGCGCGAGCCTTCGAAAGGAGGGGCTGTGTCGGCCATGCCGCTGCGATTCACCGCTTCGTTTCCGCATTCGAATGGGACAAGCGACACGCTTCGCACGTTCCCTCGTCAAACGCATGACAGCGACGGCCGACAGCCGAAAGAAGCCGCGGCCGGCCGGCGAAAGATGGCCTCAGCCGAGATCCCGCAGGCGCACGGAATAGATGTCGACGTCGCTCGCCCCGGCGCCCAAACCCGGCGCGATGGCTAGGCTCGTCACGTTGCTGGCCACCGCCGGCACGGTCACGTCGAAGACGAAGGCCTCTTCCGGCATGTCGGTGCTGAAGCGCTGCCGGTCGCAGATGCTCTGCTGGCCGACGAGGCAGCGCACGCCGAACTCACGCGGGCTGCCGTCCGGCGAGCCGGCGACGACCTCGATGCGCACCTGCCGGCCGGCGATCTGGCGCAGCGTGCCGGGGCCGATCGTCAGAAGCGCCTCGTTCTGGCTGCCGACGGGCGCGGAAATGCGCACGGCCTCCCGCTCGTCCGACTTGGCGACCGCCTCTATGCGCCCGCCCGCCGGGGTGGAAAGCGTTTCCAGGTCGTTGCCATCGAACACGTCGATCCAGGCGAGCTTGGGCAGGCCGTCGTCGCTTTCGATCGAGCCCGTCGTCGCCGGCGCCGTGTCGCCGCCGCGCAGGGCGCCGGTGATCGCATAGGCCAGAAGCGCAAGGCCGAGCGCCAGGAGAACCGCGAAGGCGGGAACCTTCCAACTGGGCTTCCGCGCGGCGACCTCACCCGGCGTGCGCACGCCGCCGGGCGTCCAGCCGTCCTCGTGCCGCGTTTCCTCACCCGCCTCGCCCGTCGGGGCATGGGGCGCGTCGTCATAGGGGGCGTCGAAGACCTCAGGCGCGGGCTCGGCGGGATAGCTGTTCGCAGCGAAGTCCGCTTCGACGCGGTTGATCGTCTCGGCCAGGCGCGTGCGCTGGTCCAGCGCGCTCGCCTCGTCCGCCCCGCGCGTCTCCAGCATGCGCTCCAGCGCGCGCTCGGACGCGGCATAGATGCTTTCGCGAAAGGCGGGATCGCGCGTGTCGCCGCCTTCAAGCGCCCGTCGCAGGCTGTCTTCCATCGCGCTCATGATGTCTCCGAACTGGGCAGACAGCGGAATAAGGCAGGCTTAATTCCGCCGCTTCGAACCGTGTGGATACTGCAAAGCAGGCCGATGGAGCAATTGAAAGGCGAGCGGGGCCGACGGGAAATCTCTTCTCGGCCACTCGCCCCGCTTCATCCTCTCTGAGTCCGGAGACGGGACGGCGCCGGCTTTACTTCCCGCCGGAGCGACCAATCTCCCAGCGCTGTCAGACGAACAGGCCCCGCCATGCAGTCCTCCGCCTCACCTCCCGCGCCCAATCCGATCTCGAACCATGGCGTCATCGGCGACATGAACACGCTCGCGCTCGTGGCGCAGGATGGGCGGATCGACTTCTTCTGCCATCCCAGTCTCGACTCGCCCTCGCTTTTCGCCGGGCTGCTCGACCCTGAAAAAGCCGGCGAGTTCCGCCTTTGGGCCGACGCCGACGGGCTGACCTGCCGGCAGATCTACCTGCCCGACACCAACATCCTTCTGACCCGCTTTCTCGGGCAGGATGGGATCGGCGAACTTACCGACTTCATGCCCACCGACGGGTCGGGCCGCATCGTGCGCCGCGCCAAGGCGATCATGGGGCCGGTGCGCTTTCGCGTTCTGATCCGCCCGCGCCCCGAATATGGCGCGGCCGAGCCAAGCTTCCGCGCTGTTGCCGGCGGCTTCGCGGCGAGTTGGACGCGGGCCTCGGACGGCGGGCAGGAGGAGGTCTTCTTCTATTCGTCCATCCCCTTGCGCGTGGAGGACGGCAGCATTCTGGGCGAGGCGGACCTTGCCGAGGACCAATCCATCTACGTCGTCTTCTGCCCCGGACGGGCGGACGCGCCGCCGATCCAGCCGGGCTATGCCCGCTCGGCCTTCTTCCAGACGCGCGAGTTCTGGCATCGCTGGGTGCGGCAGGGCCGCTACCCCACCTTCTGGCGCGAGCTCGTGGTGCGCTCGGCGTTGACGCTGAAGCTCCTGACCTCGGCGCGGCACGGCTCGATCGCGGCGGCCGGCACGTTCGGCCTGCCGGAAGTGGTGGGCGGCGAGCGCAACTGGGACTATCGGTTCTGCTGGGTGCGCGACAGCGCCTTCACGCTCTACGCCCTGTCGCGGCTCAACTATTTCGACGAGGCGGAGGCCTTCATCCACTTCCTGATGGAGCGGATCGTCGAGCCGCACGAGGACGTGCAGTCCGGCCTGCAAATCATGTATGCGATGGACGGCGCCGACAAGCTGCCCGAGGTCTCGCTCGACCACCTGTCGGGCTATCGCGGCTCGCGCCCCGTGCGCGTCGGCAACGCCGCCTACAGCCAGCGGCAGATGGACATCTACGGCGAGTTCATGGACGCGGTCTATATCGCGACCAAGGCGCGGGGAAAGCCGGCCTACGCCGTCTGGGCCAAACTTTCGCGGCTGATGGACTGGCTCTGCGACCACTGGCACCTACCAGACAAGGGCATCTGGGAAAGCCGGGGCGAGGACCGCGAATATCTCTCCTCGCGCCTGATGTGCTGGGTGGCGCTCGACCGCGGCATGAAGATCGCGAGCCGCGAGTCGCTGCCCGCCGACATCGCGCGCTGGCGCTCGGAGCGCGACGCCATCCAGCGCAGCATCCTGGAGGAGTTCTGGAACAAGGATCTCGGCGCCTTCACGCAGTTCAAGGGCTCCACGACGCTGGACGCGGTGGTCCTGCTCATGCCGCTGGTGAAGTTCATCAACCCGCGCGACCAGATGTGGACCTCGACGCTGAAGGCCGTGCAGGCCAATCTCGTCCATGACTGCCTGGTGAAGCGCTACATCAACACCGACGAGAACCATGACGGGCTGGAGGGCGAGGAAGGCTTCTTCACCATCTGCTCGTTCTGGTATGTCGAGGCGCTCGCCCGGTCCGGCTTCGTGTCGGAGGCGCGGCTCCTGTTCGAGAAGCTGCACAGCTACAGCAACCATCTCGGGCTCTACTCGGAGGAGCTTTCCTCCTCCGGCGACCATCTCGGCAATTTCCCGCAAGGGCTCACCCATCTGTCGCTGATCTCGGCCGCGATCTGGCTCGACCGCGCCCTGACCTCGACCAGCGGCGACCCCGCCAACGCCTCCCATCAAATGATCGAGGACCCCGATGGAATCTACTGACGCTTCGCCCTTTGCCGGCCTCCTCTCATTGAAAGGGCAAACCGCGCTCGTCACCGGCTCGTCTTCGGGCATCGGCGAGGCGATCGCCGTGGAACTGGCGCGCAGCGGGGCGGACGTCGTCGTCAACTATCACGGCTCGGCCGAAAAGGCGCTGGGTACGGTGGAGCGGATCGAGGCGCTCGGCCGGCGCGCCGTGGCCATCCAGGCCGATGTGGCGACGGAGGCCGACGTCGCGCGCCTGTTCGACGAGGGCGAGGCGGCGCTCGGGACCTTCGACATCGTGGTGTCGAATGCCGGGCTGCAGCGCGACGCCGCGATCTCGGACATGAGCCTCGACGACTGGAACAAGGTGATCGAGACCAACCTGACCGGCGGCTTCCTGGTGGGGCGCGAGGCGATCCGCCGCTTCCGCCGCAAGGGTCTGCGGGAAGAGGTCAGCCGGGCGCTCGGCAAGCTCCTGTTCGACAATTCCGTCCACCAGCGCATTCCCTGGGCCTTCCGCGCCAATTACGCGGCGTCCAAGGGCGGGCTGAAGCTTCTGATGGAATCGCTGGCGCAGGAGGTGGCGCCCGAGAAGATCCGGGTCAACGCGGTGGCGCCCGGCGCCATTGCCACGGCGATCAACGAGATCGAGCGCGACAAGCCGGGCGGCGTCGATGCCATGCTGAAGCTCATTCCCTATGGGCGGATCGGCGAACCCGCCGATATCGGCCGCGCCGCGGCCTTTCTCGTGTCGGACGCGGCGGACTACATCACCGGCCAGACCCTCTTCGTCGACGGCGGCATGACGCTCTATCCCGAGTTTCGCGGCAACGGTTGAGCTTGAACGAAAAAAGGCGGCCCGAGGGCCGCCCTGATTGGGTTCGCGAAGAAAGATCGGATCAGACGATCTCGTCTTCCTCGCCCTCTTCCGGCTCCTTGCGGCGCATGGAGGAGAGCTTGGCGAAGACGGCGGCGGCGTCGAGTTCCTCGTCCTCCTCGCGCGGGGCGGGGCGGTAGTTCTGGGTCTGCGCGGCCGAGAGCAGGCGCTCCTCCTCGGCCAGTTCCTCGGGTCGGGGCATGCCGCGCGAGGCCTTCTCGACTTCGAGGTCGAGGTCGATCTGCGAGCAGAGACCCAGCGTCACCGGGTCCATCGGCTGAAGATTGGCCGAGTTCCAGTGCGTGCGCTCGCGGATCTGCTCGATCGTGTGCTTGGTCGTGCCGACCAGGCGCGAGATGGCGTTGTCCTTCAGCTCGGGATGGTTGCGCACCAGCCAGAGGATGGCGTTGGGCCGATCCTGCCGCTTGGAAACCGGCGTGTAGCGCGGTCCCTTGCGCTTGGCCTCGGGCACGCGGACCTTCGGCGGCGCCAGCTTCAGCCTGTGGCGCCCGTCCTTCTCGGCGCGAACGATCTCGTCGCGCGTCAGCTGCCCGGTGATGATCGGGTCCATGCCCTTGATGCCCTGCGCCGCCTCGCCGTCGGCAATCGCCTTCACTTCGAGCGGGTGCAAGGTGCAGAACTCGGCGATCTGCTCGAACGACAGCGATGTGTTGTCCACCAGCCAGACGGCCGTGGCCTTCGGCATCAGGAGCTGCTGAGCCATGGGTAATAGTCTCCTAGTGGCCCACCCGGAGGAGCAGGCTGTGGTCATGCCACGAATGCGGGAATTGAAGGCGAACTATAGGGGCTACTTTCCGCAATCGCAAGGAAGTCTCCCTGGCCGGCGAGACGATCTATCGCCCGTCCCGCCTATCGCGCGTCCGGCAGCAGCACGATCTTGCCGATGTGATCGCGCTCCATGTGCCGGTGCGCCTCCGCCGCTTCGTGCAGCGGGTAGGTCGCCTCGATCAGCGGTTTCACCCGGCCGGCCTCCAGAAGCGGCCAGACATGGTGCTGGAGATCGGCCGCCAGCGCCGCCTTGAAGGCGTGGTCGCGGGCGCGAAGGGTCGAGCCGGTGAGATGCAGGCGCTTCTGCATCACGAGGTTGAGGTCGATCTCCGCCTTGTTGCCCCGCAGAAAGGCGATCTGCACGATCCGCCCGTCGGGGGCGGCCGCCTTCAGGTTGCGGTTGGCGTAGTCGCCGCCCACCATGTCGAGCGTGACGTCGGCGCCCCTCCCCTCGCGCCAACCGTGCATCGCGGCCACGAAATCCTCCTGGCGATAGTCGATGGCGAGATCGGCCCCCAGGCGGCGCGCGGCCTCGGCCTTGTCCGGGCTGCCGACCGTCGTCGCCACATGCGCGCCGAAGGCGTGGGCGAGCTGGATGGCGGTCGTGCCGATGCCGGATGTACCGCCATGGACGAGAAAGGTCTCGCCCTCGCGCAAGCCCCCGCGCTGAAAGACGTTGTGCCAGACGGTCAGGAAGGTTTCAGGGATCGCCGCAGCCTCGGGAAAGCCCAGGCCCGCCGGCACGGGCAACGCGCTGCCGGCGTCGGCCAGCGCGTACTCGGCGTATCCGCCGCCCGGCAGAAGCGCCATCACCGCGTCGCCCAAAGCCCAGGTCGTGACGCCCTCGCCCAGCGCCGCGACGAGACCCGAGACCTCCAGGCCCGGCCAATCCGGCGCGCCGGTGGGCGGGGGATAAACGCCCTGGCGCTGCAGCAGATCGGGCCGGTTGACCCCGGCAGCATGCACCTCGATGAGGATCTGGCCGGGGCCAGGCCGGGGCACCTCGGCCTCGCGCGGCACCAGAACCTCCGGCCCTCCATGGCCATCGAGGCCGACAAGCTTCATCCGGGTGGGCAGGCTCATGCTCGGCGACCTTTCTCGGGAATGGTTCCAGCCAAACTAGGGCAAGGCCAAAATTTTCCGAGAGTCGCTAACCCCGCATTTACCGAGTTCGCACAAAGCTGTGGGTGTCCAATTCGTTGGATGGCGACCCCTATGGTTGTCGACGTCTCCCTGTTGAAACTTGATAGAGCCGCCTCCGCGCGGCTCTCTTTTTCCCGTTCGAGGCCATCTCGGGACGGCCAACAAGGCGAACGGACGTTAACCAAATCGGCGCGAAGCGACTTGCGCGGGGCGAGGCTTGCGTAGAGGATTCCGGCATCAGGTTCGTCCGGCATTTCGCTGCATGGACCGTGCAACGATTCTTGCCCAGGCTGGTTGTCCCCGCATGTCACAAAAACCATCCGATCGAAGCGACTTCCAGACCGTGCGGATCGCAGAACGCCTCGCCTTCTCGGCGTCGTTCCAGCCGATCTTCGACGCTGGAATGAACTTGGTCGATGAAACCGCCGCCTATCTCGACGGCGAGGGACGGCGTGACGTGAAGACGCTGTCCAAGGGTGCGGCGACGCTTTACGCCGCCGAGTCCATGCGCTTGACGACCCGCCTCATGCAGGTCGCCTCCTGGCTGCTGCTCCAGCGCGCGGCCAACCAGGGCGACATGTCGCGATCCCAGGTCGAAGCCGAGAAGACCAAGGTGCGCCTCGACGGCAGCGCCGAGGGCGTCGATTCGCCCTTCTACGAGGAACTGCCGGCCAGCTTCCGCGGCCTCGTGGAGCGCGCCCTGCTTCTGGAGCGGCGCATCGCCATGCTGGATCGCGAAATCTACGGCTCCGCCGCCCCCTTGCAGACGATCGTGCCCAATCCGGTCGGCCAGCAGATCGACCTCCTGCGGACCGCCTTCGCGATCTGACCGCTCTTTCCCATTTGTAAGCCGACCGACGCCGCTGGAGCTTCTCCGGCGGCGTTTTTCGTTTGCCCGGCAGTAATGCGCACAACAAAAAGCCCGGCGCGAGGGCCGGGCTTTTTGCGAGTCGAAATCGGAGGCGATGGCTTAGATGCCGAGGCCTTCGTAGCGCTTGTTGAAGCGCGACACGCGGCCGCCGCGATCCAGCATCTGCTGGTTGCCGCCGGTCCAGGCCGGGTGGCTGGTCGGGTCGATGTCGAGGTTCAGCTTGTCGCCGGCCGAGCCGTAGGTCGAGCGGGTCTGATACTCGGTGCCGTTCGTCATCACGATGGTGATCGTGTGATAGTCGGGATGGATGTTCTGCTTCATGATGCCCTCACAGACAGTAACGCGCTCGCACTCACCAAGCCCGATGGGCCGCCCCGCGAGGGAAGCGGGCCGGTCGGGCCGGAATGAGGAGCGCGATCGCTTTCAAATTCAAGGGCGAGCCTATACATGAGGGGCCGATAGCGCACAAGGCCGCAAAGGCGATCCAATCTTGGCACGTTCCGACCGCACGAGCGCGAGCGAAAAATCGTCCCGCACGCTGAAGCCCCTCGCCCGCCTCTGGCCCTATGTCCGGCGCCAGCGCGGGCTGGTGGCGGGAGCGCTGGTGTTTCTCCTTCTCGCCTCAGTCACCACCCTGTCCTTCCCGCTGGCGGTGCGGCGCGTGGTGGATCACGGCTTCATGTCGGGCGACACGGGCTTCGTGGACACCTATTTCGCCATGCTGGCGGTGCTCAGCATCGTGCTCGCGCTGGCCAGCGCCGGGCGCTACTATTTCGTCATCACGATCGGGGAGCGCATCGTCGCCGAACTGCGCAAGGACGTGTTCACCCATGTGATGCGCCTATCGCCCGGCTTCTACGACCGCAACCTGTCGGGCGAGATCGTCTCGCGCCTCACCGCCGACACGACGCAGATCAAGTCCGCCGTCGGCGCCACCGCCTCGCTGGCCCTTCGCAACGTCATCCTCTTCGTCGGCGCCGTGGCGATGATGGCCTATACCAGCCCCAGCCTGTCGCTGATCGTGATCCTCGCCATTCCGCTCATCGTTCTGCCGCTCGTCGCCTTCGGCCGCTCCGTGCGCCGCCGCTCGCGCGCCGCGCAGGACCGGCTGGCCGGCGCCAGCGCCTATGCCGGCGAAGCCATCTCGGCGGTGCGCGCGGTGCAGGCCTTCACCGCCGAGCCCGCCGCGAACCGGCGCTTCGGCGCGGCGGTGGACGAGGCCTTCGAGGCCGCCCGTCGCTCGGTCAGCGCGCGCGCCTTTCTCACCGCCTTTGCGATCTTCCTGATCACCGTGTCGATCATCCTGGTTCTGTGGATCGGCGCGCACCGCGTGGTGGACGGCACGATGACCGCCGGCACGCTCGGCCAGTTCCTGCTCTATGCCGTGTTCGCCGCGTCGAGCCTGGGGCAGTTGTCGGAGGTCTGGGGCGATCTTACGGCGGCCTCCGGCGCCACCGAGCGCCTGTCGGAACTTCTGGACGAGACGCCCACCATCGCCTCTCCGACGAGCCCCAGCGCCCTCCGCTCGCCGCCTGAAGGAGCGCTCCGCTTCGAGCGCGTCTCTTTCCGCTATCCCGGCGCGCCGGAGCGCCCGACATTGAGCGGGATCGATCTCGACATCCGGCCGGGCGAAACGGTGGCGCTGGTCGGCGCTTCGGGCGCGGGCAAGTCCACCCTCTTCGCCCTGATCGAGCGATTCTACGATCCGAGCGAGGGGCGCATCCTCCTCGACGGCGTGGACATTCGCGATGTCGCCCTGGACGCGCTGCGTGGGCGCATCGCCTTCGTGCCGCAGGATTCCAGCATCTTCGCCGGCACGGTGGCCGAGAATATCGCCTTCGGCGCCGACGACGCGCCCCGCGCGGCAATCGTGGAGGCGGCACGAGCCGCGCAGGTCGACGGGTTCGTCAGCGCCCTGCCGGAGGGCTACGACACGTCCATCGGCGAGCGCGGGGTCACCCTGTCGGGCGGCCAGCGCCAGCGCATCGCCATCGCCCGCGCCATCCTGCGCGACGCGCCGATCCTGCTTCTGGACGAGGCGACCTCGGCGCTCGATGCCGAAAGCGAGGTTCTGGTGCAGCGCGCGCTGGAAGGGCTGATGGGCCATCGTACGACGCTGGTGATCGCCCATCGTCTGGCGACCATCCTAAAGGCCGATCGCATTCTGGTGCTGGATGGCGGACGCGTGGTCGAGGAAGGCACTCACGCCACGCTGATCGCCCGCGGCGGCCTCTACTCCCGCCTCGCCCGACTTCAGTTCGACGCGGGCCGCGAAGCCTTGGCTCCGGCGGCAGCGGAATAAAGCGAGGGCGGGACGCAAAACCCCGCCCCGATCGCTCGATTGCGCCGGCTTCGAGGGCATCGGCTACCGAGCGCCGCCGGCCTCTCCCAGCCTGGGCTCCTATCGCTCCGTGAGCTTCAGCTCGATGCGGCGGTTGCGAGCACGGGCCTCGGCATCGTCGCCCGCCGCCAGCGGCTGGAACTCGCCGAAGCCCGTGGCCGCCAGGCGCTGCGGCGGGACGCCGGCTGCCACGAGAAAGCGCACCACGGCGGCGGCGCGGGCGGTGGAAAGCTGCCAATTGTCGGCGAAGCGTCCGCTGCTCACCGGCACATTGTCCGTGTGCCCGTCGACGCGAATGATCCAGTTGATGTCGGAGGGGATTTCGCGGTTCAGCTGGATGATGGCGTCCGCCAGCTTGCGCATCTCGTCCTGGCCCGCCGGCTGCAACACGTCGGCGCCCGATGGAAAGAGCACCTCGGACTGGAACACGAAGCGATCGCCGACGATGCGGATGTTGTCGCGATCGGCCAGAATCTCGCGCAGGCGCCCGAAGAAGTCGGAGCGATAGCGCGCCAGTTCCTGCACGCGCTGCGCCAGCGCCACGTTGAGCCGGCGGCCGAGATCGGAAATCTGCGTCTGCGATTCGCGGTCGCGCTGCTCGGAAGCGCCGAGCGCGTCCTCCAGCGCGGCGATCTGCTGGCGCAGAGCCGACAATTGCTGGTTCAACAGGTCGATCTGGGCGCGCGCCTGGGCCGAAACGCGCTGCTCGCTCTGCACCTTCGCCTGAAGATCCCCCACCGACGCGCCGGCGACGGGCGCGGCGGACCGTCCCTCGTCCAGCGCCGTCTGGAGCCGCGAGCGCTCGGTCTCGGCGCCGGCCAGCGAAGCGCGGAGTGCGGCGATCTGATCCTGGAAATCGCCGGAATGCGAGCGCTCCAGCGCCAGAAGCTGGTTCAGCTCGGCGATCTGCGCATTGAGCCGGTCGAGGACATTGTCGCGCCCCGACAGGTCGCGGCTGAGAAGGAACTGCGCGATCACGAAGACCGACAAGAGAAACATGATGGCGAGAAGCAGGGTCGACAGCGCGTCGACGAAGCCCGGCCAATAGTCGATCTCGCGGCGGTGGCGGCGGCGCGACAGGGCCATCCGTCAGTTCCGCTCGATGTCGGACAGGGAGTGGTTCAAGCGATCCAGAGCCCGGCGCATCTCGCGCTGCTCGTCGGCCTGCGCTTCCACGAAATCTCGCAGCATCTGCTGCTCGCCGCGCATGTGCTGGACGAGGCCCTGGATGCTTTCGGCGAGACTTGCCATGGCCGCGCTGGTGCGCGGCGCGTTGCTCTGCTCCAGCACCAGCCGATTGATCCGGTCGGCCAGCACCCGGAACTCCTCGGCGCCGTTCGGCAGGTTCGGCATGTTGGGAAGCAGGGCGAGCGAGGTGGAGGTTTCGGCCTCGAAGGACAGGAGATCCTCCAACTCGGTATAGAAGCGCCCCTGCGCCCGGCCGACCTGCAGATCGAGAAAGCCGAGCACCAGCGAGCCGCTGAGGCCGAACAGCGAGGAGGAGAAGGCCGTGCCCATGCCCGACAAGGGCGCCGAGAGGCCGTTCTTGACCGAGTCCAGAACCGTCGCCGCGTCGCCCGCCGCCGGGTCGAGCGACTGAATCGTGGCGGAGATGGAGCCGATCGTCGTTAGAAGGCCCCAGAACGTGCCGAGCAGGCCGAGAAAGACGAGAAGGCCGACGAGGTAGCGTGCGGTATCGCGTGCCTCGTCGAGGCGCGTCGCGACCGAATCCAGCAGCGTGCGGCCGGAGGCCAGCGGCAGGCGCGGGCGGCCGCGCCGCCCTTGCATCATCGCCTCCATCGGCGCCAGCAGAACGGGATGGCGCGTGCGCCCGCCGCGCGCAGCGGCGTCGCCTTCGCGCAGGAGTCCGTTGACCCAGCGCACCTCGCGCGCGAGCTTCAGGATCTGCCCCAGCGCCAGAAAGATACCGATCGCGAGAACCGCAAGAATCAGCCCGTTCAGGCCGGGATTGGTGGTGAAAGCCTGCTGGACCTGACGGCCGAGGATCAACGCCACGAAGCCGGCCAGGGCCAGGAACACCAGCATCACGCCGAGATAGACCAGCGGACTGCTCAGCGGCTCCGCATGAGCGGGAGCCGCGGGAGGCGGCGCCTCGGGCGAAGGAGAGTGAACCTGCATGACGCCTCATCCGCTTGCCCGGCGGTCAAGCGCCGCGCGGCAGGACCGGAACGGTGGAACCTCCTTCTAACGCGCCAAAGGCGCGAGCGCCAGTCAATGTCGCGCTCGCACAACCCCTTGGTGAATCGGCTCTTGCCGACCCTCGCCGCAGAGGGTCAGGCCTTCTGCGCGGCCACCGGTTCGCCGCCGCCGCGATAGGCCGTGTTGGCCTTCTTCAGCTCGGCCAGAAGCTGGCGATGGATGAACTCGTTGCCGCAGGCGACATCGCCCAGCATCGGGTCGAACTTGTTACCCTCGGTATCGGTGATGAAGCCGCCGGCCTCGCGCACGAGGAGCGAGCCCGCCGCGATGTCCCAGGGCTGCAGCGCGTGCTCCCAGAACCCATCGAAGCGCCCGGCCGCGACATAGGCGAGATCGAGCGAGGCCGCGCCCATGCGGCGCACGCCCGCCGTCTCGGCCATAATCTGGCGCGATTCGAACAGGAAGCGCGCATGGTCGCCATGGCCGAGGAAGGGCATGCCGGTGGCGAGCACGGTCTCGTGCAGCTTGGTGCGCGCGGCGACGCGGATGCGACGGTCGTTCAGGAAAGCGCCGCCGCCCTTCTCGGCGCTGTAGAGTTCGTCCAGCGCCGGGTTGAAGACGATCGCCGCCACGATCTGCCCGTCGCGTTCCAGCGCGATGGAGATGGCGAACATCGGAATGCCGTGGAGAAAGTTGGTGGTGCCGTCCAGCGGATCGACGATCCAGCGGTGCTGGGGGTCGCGCCCCTCGACCGCGCCGCGCTCCTCCATCAGGAAGCCCCATTCCGGGCGGGCGCGGGACAGTTCCTGGAAGACGATCTCCTCGGCCTTGCGGTCGGCGTTCGAGACGAAGTCGGCCGGCCCCTTCATGGAGACCTGAAGGTTCTGGACCTCGCCGAAATCGCGGGTCAGGGAACGGCCGGCCTTCATGGCGGCCTGCGTCATGACGTTCATCAATGCCGAACGGGCCATGGCTGGAACAACTTTCTCTCTGTCGTGAAAAAGAACACGCGGCGCGCCGGGGGGCGCGGTCAGCGGAAGCGAAAACCGGCCGAGACCCGTCTGGGCGTCGGCCGGGCATGGAATGCGTCAGTCCGCGCGGCGGACGTAGGTGATCTCGTTCGTGTCCACCACGATGCGCTCGCCGGCGCCGACGAAGGGCGGCACCAGGACGCGCAGCCCGTTTTCGGTGATGGCCGGCTTGTAGGAGGACGCGGCGGTCTGCCCCTTCACCACCGGATCGGCCTCGGCGACAGTAAGCGTCACCTGATCGGGCAGCGAGATACCGATGGGCCGGCTTTCATAGGACTGGACCGTGACCTTCATGCCGTCCTGCAGAAAGGCGGAGCGCTCGCCCACGAAGTCCTTCTGCAGTTCGAGTTGCTCGTAGCTCTCGTTGTCCATGAAGACGAGGTTGTCGCCTTCCTCGTAGAGGAACTGGTAGTCCTTGAGGTCGAGATGGACGCGCTCGACGCTTTCCGAGGCGCGGAAGCGCTCGTTCAGCTTGGTGCCGTCGATGAGGTTCTTCAGCTCGACCTGATTGAACGCGCCGCCCTTGCCCGGCTTCACATGCGCCGTCTTCACGGCGGCCCAAAGCTTGCCGTCATGCTCGACGACATAGCCGGGACGGATATCGCTTCCGTTGATCTTCATGAAACGGGACGGCTTTCGGGACAGGTGCAGGAGGCCGCGAGGGGCGGCCGGAACGGGGTGAGAACCATAAAAGTCCCCCGCATTCAAGTCCGAGCGCGCCAGCCGGGGCGTTTGCGGCGATCTCGAATTGACCGCAAAGTCTCCGCGCCTGCGATTCGGCGGCAGCGTCAGGCGGCAAGGCGTGCCCGCCTCGCCCGCGCTTGCGCTATCCCGCGCGGAACCGGTTGGCCGCCTCCAGCGCGGCCTTCTGCTCGGCCTCCGGCAGACCCCGGAACCAACCGTCGAGGGCTGCGTCGGAGTTCGAGGCGCGGCGGGCCAGAACGGTCCATTTCGCCGCCTCGGCCCGGTCGCGGCTGGTGCCGACGCCGTCCTTGTAGAGATGGGCGATGCGGTTGACGGCGATCGGATTGCCGCGCTCCGCCGCGCCTTTCAGCCAGCGGAAGCCCTCGGCCGGGTCCGCCGCGCCGCCTCTCCCGTTGATGAGCCAGATGCCGAGTTCGATCTGCGCGAGATCGTGGCCCGAGCGCGCGGCCTCCGTCAGCCAGTGGCGCGCCTGCGCGTCGTCCTTCTCCACGCCCTTCCCATAGGCATGGAGCTGCGAAAGCGCGTATTGAGCGTCCGGCACGTTCTTATCCGCCGCCATGCGGAAATAACTCAGCGCCTCGCCGAAGCCGCCGGTGGGCGCGGACTGGATCAGCATCTGCCCGTAGTTGAAGGCCGCCAACGGATTGCCCGCGTCTGCCGCCGCCTTCATCAGGTCGCGGGCCGTCGCGTCGTCGCGCTCCACCGCGCGCCCCTCGATCAGGAGAAGCGCATAGCGAAACTGCGCCTCGGCAACGCCGGACTTGGCGGCGATGCCGTACCAACGCGCCGATTCCTTCTCGTCGCGCGGCACGCCGAGCCCGCGCGCGTAGATCTCGCCGAGCAGGGTCTGCGCCGCCGGATCGCCGAGATTGGCGAGCGGCTCGGCCAGCCGCAGGGCGGACAGGTAGTAGCCGCGCTGGAAGGCGCCATAGGCTTCTTCGGTCGGGGATGCGGGGGCCGCGCCGCTCGGCAGCGCCGGGGCGCTGGAGAGAGTGGCGCCGGCCAGCGCCTGGCCCGGCTCGGGCGTGAGGCCGAGCGGCGTCGGAAGAAAAACGGGAGCGGCGAGCGCGGCGGGCGTCTGCGAAGAGGGCGCTTGGGGGCCCGTCGCATCGCCGGGCGCGGCGGGCGCGAGTGTCGGGGGTAAAAGCGTGCTGGGGGGCAGAACCGCGCCATGCGCCTCGCCAGCGGAGGCGGGCGCGGCCGGCGGCGGAGCGCCACCCGCGTCTTGCGCGAAGGCCGGACCTGCCGCCATCGCGGCGAGAAGCGCGAACAGGGGAACAGGCGAGCCGGCGCGCATGGTCAGGCGGCCTCCCCTTTCGCCGCCGCATCGAACAGGCGGTTGGCCTCGGCGACGCGCGCGCCGACCCCTTCGGCCTCGCCGAAGATGGCGCGCGACAGAAGAATGAACTCGGCGCGCGTCGCGATCGCCAGCGGCAGCGTCGCCAGATCGGCGCCGCCCTGCAGGATGCAGGGAAGCTCGACGATCGAGGCCCACCATTCCGCCAGATCCAGATTGCGGCGATGCGGCTCCGCCTCGCCGTCGGCGCCGAGCTTTCCGAAGAGGATATAGTCGGGCATGCGCTCGCCCGCCTCCAGCGCCTCGTGGCGCGTGTTGAAGCCCGAGGCCCCGACGATGAGGCGCGGCGAGAAGCGCGCCATGGCCTCGCCCAGCGCCTCGATCGTGCCCTCGGGCGCGTGGAACCCGTCGGCCTTCACGCGGCCCGCGCAGCGCGTGTCTTCCACCACGATCGCAGCGGCGCCCGCTTCCTGCACCAGGGGCACGACGGCCTCGCAGAAATCCTGAAAGGCGGCGACTTCGCGGCCGGCGGGGTCGATCAGCACGGAGGCGATGTCGCCCCCTGCGAAGGCCTCGCGAAGCAGCTCAAGCCCGGGCTCGCCGTCGGGAAGCAGCGTCGTGGCGAGAACCAGTCGGGGGCGGATCGGCGCGTCGTCGGTCATGTCGTACTCACGGGCGGGCAGGCCGGGCTTGAGACCCGCGTGGCGGGCCGGGCGCCGGGCCAGGTTTTGGCCTCCTGTAGATACGCATTGCGGCAACACTACAAGAGTTTTGCCCCGCTCGACGCGGCACGCGCGCGAGGCACGACTTCGCCTCTTGAAGCCGCCGAGCGCCAAAAGAGACTACCTTCGATGCGCGCGAGCCGACATGGGCGGCTCGGGGCGCTATGGGCATCGAGAGCCCCGGAATCAGAAGGGCGCGGCCCTGACCGGCCGCGCCCTCCGCTTACGCAAACGTTGGGGTCGTCGTCAGTGAGGGGAGGCGCGCAGGCGCTCCATCTCGTCCTTCAGAAGCAGCTTGCGCCGCTTCAGGTCCTGCAACTCGGCGTCGCTCATGGCGGGCTTCGCCTTCGCGGTTGCCAGTTCCTGCTCCAGCGCGGTGTGGCGCTGCTGCAAAGTCGCAAGATGGGCATCCAAGGACATTCTTGAGCTCCTTCTGACTTCTTTCCTTCCACCGGCTCCAAGGGGTGAAGCCGCCGTGGACGATAGGAAAGTGTCACATAAGCTTTGCACTGTCGAATGAGGATCAAGTGCCGGGTTCCGATTTTCGAGCGGGACTGGTACGAGATTTCGTGAACACCATGCGCCCGGGCGGTCGGGCGCCGCCCGAGCGACCCGGCAACCGGGCCGGCGGGCCGTGTCAAGCGTTCGAGGGGACCCGAGTGGCGGATCAGGAACAGGCCGAGCTCAGACTGCAGTTGGCGCGACTGCGGCAGGAGCACATGGATTTCGACTTGGCGATCAACGCCATGGAATCGACCGGCTGCGACAGGCTCGCCGTCCAGCGCATGAAGAAGAAGAAGCTCGCCATCAAGGACCGGCTTCAGGACATCGAAGACCAGGTCATTCCGGATCTGACCGCGTGAGCGCCGCCCCTGCCCCCGTCGCCATCATCATGGGCAGCCAGTCGGACTGGCCGACCATGAAACACGCCGCCGACACGCTGGCGGCGCTGGACATCGGTTTCGACGCCCGCATCGTCTCGGCCCACCGCACGCCCGAGCGCCTGTTCGACTTCGCCAAGGGCGCTAAGGCGGAAGGCTTTCAGGTCGTCATCGCGGGCGCGGGCGGCGCGGCGCACCTGCCGGGCATGACGGCGTCGATGACGCCGCTGCCCGTGTTCGGCGTTCCCATCGAAAGCCGCGCCCTGTCGGGGCAGGATAGCCTCCTTTCCATCGTCCAGATGCCGGCCGGCATCCCGGTCGGCACGCTCGCCATCGGCCGCGCCGGGGCGGTCAACGCCGCGCTTCTGGCCGCCAGCGTCCTCGCGCTGCACGATCCCGCGCTGGCCGAGCGACTCGACGCCTGGCGTCGGCGCCAGACCGAGGCGGTCGCCGAGCGGCCGAGTTCAGAGCCAGCATCCGAGGTCGCCAAGGCGGGAGCGGCACATTGACGAACCGGTTTCCGCTGCCTCCCGGCGCCGCGATCGGCATGATCGGCGGCGGCCAGCTCGGCCGCATGATGGCATCCGCCGCCGCCCGGCTCGGCTATCGCACGGTCGTGCTCGATCCCGATGCCGGCTGCCCTGCCGCGCAGCTCGCCAGCGAGACGATCACCGCCGCCTATGACGACCGCGAGGCGCTGGCGCGCCTTGCCGGGCGCGTGTCGGTCGTCACCTACGAGTTCGAGAACGTGCCGGTAGAGCCGGTGCGCGCGCTCTCTCGAATCATTCCGGTCTTCCCCCCGCCCGAGGCGCTGGAAGTGGCGCAGGACCGTGTGGTGGAAAAAGCCTTCCTCAACGGCATCGGCATCCGCACCGCACCCTGGCGCGCGGTGGACGATCCGCAGGAGCTCGACCACGCCTTTCTGGATCTCGGCGGCGACTGCATCCTGAAGACCCGGCGCCTCGGCTATGATGGCAAGGGTCAGGCGGTGCTGCGCGAGAACGCCAGCCATGGCGAGGCCTTCGACGGCCTGGGCGGCGTGCCGGCGATTCTGGAAAAGAAGATCCCCTTCGAGCGCGAGATCTCGGTGATCGCCGCGCGCGGGCAGGACGGCAGCTTCGCCGCCTTCGACCCCGCCGAGAACGTCCACGGGCTTGGCATCCTGAAAAGCTCCACGATTCCCGCAGCCATCTCGCCCGAGCAGCGGCAGGCGGCCTGCGACATCGCGCAGAGCATTCTCGACAAGTTGACCTATGTCGGCGTCATCGGGGTCGAGTTCTTCGTGGGCAAGGACGGCGCGCTGCTGGTCAACGAGATCGCGCCGCGCGTCCACAATTCCGGCCACTGGACGGAAGCGGCCTGCACGATCTCCCAGTTCGAGCAGCATATCCGCGCGGTAGCCGGCCTGCCGCTCGGCAACCCGGCGCGCCACAGCGACGCCGTGATGGAGAATCTCATCGGCTCCGAGGTCGAGCGCGCCGCCTCGCTGCTCGGCGAAGCTGGCGTGATGCTGACGCTCTACGGGAAGTCGGAAGCGCGTCCAGGGCGCAAAATGGGCCATTTCACGCGGGTTTCACCCCGTTCCGAGGCGTGATAGCGCGGTTCGGCTCTTGTCGCATGGTTGACAGAAACCGCGACGGCCGTTATCGAACCACCCAGGCAAGCGCGCCCTTCGGGCGCGTTTTTCATTGTGCGGCAGAACGGATTTCCCGATCGTCGCCACCCTCATCGACGGTCAAACCCATGAAGATCAAGAACTCGCTGAAGTCGCTCAAGGGCCGCCACCGCGCCAACCGTCTGGTTCGTCGCAAGGGCCGCATCTACATCATCAACAAGCTGGCCCCGCGCTACAAGGCGCGCCAGGGCTGACGAGACAAAGGCCGGCTCCAGAAGCCGGCCTTTTCTTTTTGCGGCCATGCGGGCCGGATTTCGGGGCCGGCCTTTTCTTCTGCGGGCGATTGACGACGCGGGGAGAGCGCTTACTCTCCCCCGATGCGCACTTTCCTTCGCCTCGCCCTCGCCGCCTGCCTTCTTCCCCTGCCGGCCCTTGCGCAGACGCAAGGCACCGAGCCGGCCGCCCCTGCTCCGACGCCGCCGTCCGCAGCGCCCGCCCTGCCCGTGCCCCCTGCCCCCACAGCGTCAGTTCCCGCACTCCCCGCCGACCACGCCGGGCGTCTCGACGCGCTCTTCGCGCGGCTCAAGAAAGAGAGCGATCCGGCACGCGCGGAGGGAATCGCCAATCAGATCCAGGCCGAATGGCTGCAGAGCGGCAGCGCGACGATCGACCTTCTGATGCAGCGCGCCACGCAGGCCGTCGCGGCCAAGAACACCGCGAGCGCGCTCGATCTCCTCGATCAGGCCATCGTCCTGCGCCCCGACTTTCCCGAGGCCTGGAACCGGCGTGCCACGATTCACTATGCCGACGACCGCTACACGCTGGCGATCGCCGATGTCGAGGAGACGCTGAAACGCGAGCCGCGCCACTTCGCCTCGCTCATGGGCTTGGCCGCGATGCAGGAGGAGGTCGGCCGCAGCCGCGAAGCGCTCTCGACCTATTTGCGCGTGCTCGCCGTTTATCCCGCCTTGAAGGACGCCCAGGACGCCGCACTGAAGCTTTCGGACGCCTTGGCCGGGGACCGCGCCTAACGTGCCGAGGTCGCGCTATCGGCAAAGCCCGGACAGGGCAGAAACCCGGATATCAAAAAGGCCGCGTGGGACGCGGCCTTTCCTTTGTCTCGAGCTTGGCGGGACGCGATCAGGCGGCGTGGACGCCGTCCGAGCCGATCGTCGCGATGCGGATCATGTTGGTGGCGCCCGGCGTGCCCAACGGAACGCCGGCTGTCACGATGATGCGCTCGCCCGGCTGCGCGAAGCCCTGTTCCACGGCGAGACGGCAGGCCTTGTCGACCATGTCTTCCATGTCCACCGCATCCGGCGAGATCACGCAGTGCAGACCCCAGCCGAGGCTGAGACGGCGCACGGTGGCCTCGATCGGCGAGAGCGGCAGGATCGGGATCTGCGGGCGCTCGCGCGCCATGCGCAGGCCCGAATTGCCCGAACCCGTATAGGTCACGATCGCCGCGACCTTCAGCGTTTCGGCGATCTGGCGCGCGGCGAGCGACACGGCGTCCGCCCCGGTCGCCTCGGCCGAGGGGCGCTGCGCGAAAATGATGCCGGGATAGAGCGTGTCCTTCTCCACTTCGACCGCGATGCGATCCATCGTGGCGACGGCCTCGACCGGATACTGGCCGGCAGCCGATTCGGCCGAAAGCATGACGGCATCGGCGCCCTCGAACACGGCGATCGACACGTCGGACACCTCGGCGCGCGTCGGCACCGGGGCGGTGATCATGGATTCCAGCATCTGCGTGGCGACCACGACCGGCTTGCCCGCGCGGCGTGCGGCGCGCGTCATGCGCTTCTGAATGCCAGGCACCTGCTCCAGCGGCATTTCGACGCCGAGATCGCCGCGCGCGACCATGATGGCGTCGGAGAGCTCGATGATCTCGTCCAGCCGCTCCACGGCCTGCGGCTTCTCGATCTTCGACATGATGCCGGCGCGGCCGCGCGCCAGCTTGCGCGCCTCGATCAGGTCCTCGGGCCGCTGGATGAAGGACAGGGCCAGCCAGTCGACATTCTCGGACAGGACGGCTTCGAGATCGCGCCGGTCCTTCTCGGTCAGGGCGCCGCTGGTCAGCAGCGTGTCGGGCAGGCTAACGCCCTTCTTGTCCGAGATGCGCGTGCCGGCGACCACCATGCAGCGGATCGAACGCCCGTCCGATTCCAGCGCGACGAGATGCAGCCGGCCGTCGTCGATCAGAAGCCGGTGGCCGGCGCGGACGGATTCCAAAATCTCGGGATGGGGCAGGTAGACGCGCGTCGCGTCGCCCGGCTCGGGATTGTCGTCCAGCGTGATGATGTCACCCGGGGCGAGATCGACCTTGCCTTCCTTGAACTTGCCGACGCGCAGCTTCGGACCCTGGAGGTCGGCCAGGATGCCGATCGGGCGGCCGACATCGGCCTCGACACTGCGGATGCGCCGCACGAGCTCGCGCATCGCGTCATGCTCGGTGTGGCTCATGTTGATACGGAAGACGTCGGCGCCCGCGTCGAAGAGCTTGCGGATCATCGCCTCTTCGGAAGAGGCAGGGCCGAGCGTGGCGAGAATCTTGACCCGTCGATTGCGTTTCATGGCTTTGGTGTCTCCCCGCGAGGCGATTCGGTGAGCTGAACCATCCAGCTTCCCTGTCCGCCGGTGTCATACTCCCGGAACCCCATCTTCTGGAACCCGCGAGCGAAGCAATCCTTGACCCCGACGATGCGGAATTCATTCTCCGCGATGCACATGTCAACCGTACCGGCCCAGCGGCCGAGCCCCTCGGCATCCTCGGCGTAGAGATAGTAGTAGCGCGAGTGCAACTCCCCCTCGACCACGGAGCGGCACGTCGTCGCCGGGATACGCCACCAGCCCTCGCTGACCCAGCCTTCCGCCGTGCGCTGGCCGACCGCGACGCCGACCAGGGTCTGGGTGCCGTTGCAGACGCGAAAGTCCGCGCGGGCGGGGGAAGACAGCGCCGGGGCACCGAAAAACGAGGCGCCGAAGGCAAGACACAGGGCAACTGCCGGAGCACGCGGGCCCCTGAGCGAACGGAACGACATGGGCGGTCCTTGCGGGGGAGATGGGTCGAATTGTCTTCGTTCTGGCATAAGCGATCGGTCTGTCAACGCAAGGGCCGCGAAGGGGATCTCGAGGGCGGGATGCGCGAGCCGGCTCGCGGACGCGTCCTGCCCCGGCCACCTTGCGATGCCCGGCAGGCGGGCCGATATGCCAGCCAGGACATCTGAGCGCGCCCGCGCCCCAACCTTCAGGAAATTTTCCGATGAGCCTTTCGCGCGAACAGGAAACCGAGATCGAGGCCGCCGTCTTCCGCCGCCTGCGCGACCATCTTCTGGCGCGCGGCGACGTGCAGAACATCGACCTGATGAACCTCGCCGGCTTCTGCCGCAACTGCCTGGCCAACTGGTACCGCGACGCAGCGGAGGCCGGCGGCACGGCGATGACCAAGGAGACTGCCCGCGAGATCGTCTATGGCATGCCCTACGAGGAATGGCGCGCCCTGCACCAGAAGGACGCAACCGGCGACCAGCTCGCCGCCTTCGAGACCAACCGTCCGAAGGACGAGGAGCGGCATCGCTGAAGAGCGGCGATCCCGTCTCTCGCAGGACGCGGCGGGGGCGGGATCGGCGCGCCGGAGCCCGCTCGGTAAGGCTCCGGTAACCATTCCGCGTCATCGAAGAAGGAGGAAACGCGGCCGGCTCGTCCGGCGCCTTTGTCGTGATTTGAGAAGAGGCTCCCATGTCGAACGCCACCGATGACGTCGCCCAGGATCAGCTCCGCTCCTTCGTGGAACGGATCGAGCGCCTGGAAGAGGAAAAGAAGACGATCTCCGACGACATCAAGGACGTCTATGCCGAGGCCAAGGGCAACGGCTTCGACACCAAGGTGCTGCGCAAGGTGATCTCGCTGCGCAAGCAGGACGCGCAGGAGCGGCAGGAGCAGGAGGCCATTCTCGACCTCTATCTCCAGGCCCTCGGCATGGCCGCGAGCGCCTGAGCCGAACCGTCCGAAAATGGGCCGAAATGAATGCGCCGGTTATGCCGGCGTGTTCGATCCGACAGCCGCCCGCCAACTTTGCGAACCGGACCCATCTCGATCAAACCGTCTTGGGATATGTAGCGTCGGCTTCGAGGTCATATGGTGCGAGGGGCAAGACGAAGCCGCATCATCTTCGAGCAACCCGAACCTAAGTTCGAGCGAACGCGATGCAACAAAGCCCAGGCGGAGGGCTTACAAAGCCTGCCCTACCGAACTTGGACCGTCGCGTCGGGAAATTTTGGCGCTGTGTCAGCCGCGCGCGCGACGGCGCGTGTAACCCAGGCCCATCTGCTTCGCGAGGCGCGAGCGCGCCGCAGCATAATTCGGGGCCACCATGGGATAGTCGGCCGGCAGATCCCATTTGTCGCGGTATTCCTCGGGCGACATGTTGTAGTGGGTCATCAAGTGGCGCTTCAGCGACTTGAACTTCTTCCCGTCCTCAAGACAGATGATGTAATCGTCCGTCACCGAACGCTTCACCGACACGGCCGGCTTGGGCTTCTCGGCCTGGGGCGCGGGGGGCGCGACGCCGGCTTGGCTAAGAGCGGAATGGACGTCGAGGATCAGGGCCGGCAAGTCGCCGACCGGTAAAGAGTTCTTGCTGACATAAGCGGCAACCACTTCGGCCGTCAGCTCCATCAACATGTCCGAGTTGTCGACCTGGTCGATCTCGCTCATCTTTTCAACCTGTCTTGAGGCAACCCATCACGCTTGGAACGGCACCCATGCCCTTTACCATTCAAGCGGCTCGAACCAGCAAATATCTAGAAGCAAATCGAATGGCTTCCAGTCTATCAGCACCTGCTTTCGAGAAAAGGTGTCGGTTGCGACACCCAAGTCTTTCAAAGCGGACACGCCGTATTCAGTCAAACTTCACCCAATGTCAACGGGTGGATGACACAGGCAAGAATTTGGGGTGCCGAGCTCATATTACGGATTGGTAATCCACGCACAGCCTGCGAGAGAATTCCACATGCGTAGTGCAGGCGAAGGCCCGACGCCCGCGTTCAACTGCCACGGCGCTGGAACACAATAGAGCCGACGCAGGGTACGTGTCGGATCTTCCTAAGGATGTTAGGGACCAAATATTTCCCTTGCGAGAGAAGATCGCCCTGCCTTCCCACTACGGGCGTTCGGCCGCCCGGTCGTCTCCCTGTCCTGCGACGGTAAAGCGAAGCCTTCCATGCAACGGGAGGTTTCAAGGCGCGCCGCGCGGCGCCAGGGGATGGATCATGGGTGAGCGGCGCGAGCTGCCATTCCACTCTTCGCATTGCAAAACAAAAGGGCACCCCGGGAGGTGCCCTTCGATCCATTCAGACCTCTTACCGAGGCAACGGGGTCGTGCCCCGCAGCCCGGTCGGCGGCCAGAATCGGTTAGTCGATCTTGTGGACCGGCAGGAAGTTCACGGCATTGCCTTCGAAATGCTGAGGCCCTGCCGGCGAACCGCCCTTCTGCGAGAACCCGCGCGAGAAGACGGCGCTGGGAAGATTGCCGATCAGATTGTCGGCGACGGGCCGCGTCAGCTTCTCCTCGATCGCCCGGCGCTCCGGGCTGGTGATCAGGGAAGCGATGGCGATGCGCTTGGCGATCTGATCGGGACTCACCTTTCGCACGGTCTTGCCGACCGCTGCTTCGGCTTCGCCAACGACACGTCCGCCCCTTGCCGTTCGCGCAGTGGACTTGGCGGCCGGCGCGGCGGACATGGCATGGGCGAGGTTCGACCGGCTCGTCGGCGGCTTGGCCTCCAGGGAAGCCACGCGCAGGTTGGCATTCGCCTCCAGCGGCGGACTCGCCGCTTCCGCCGGCCGCGCAAGCGGAGCGGCGATCGCCGATTGCGGCCGGGCGGACGGCGTCGCGACATGCTGCGCCACGGCGATCGTGGCAGCGGCGGGAACCGGGGCGGCGGCCGGCGTTTGCACGGGGGCACTGACCGGCGCTTCCGGCATGGCGGCGGCGATGATGGCTTCCGGCGTCAAGGCGTCGTCTGCCTCGGTGATCAGAGCCTTCTCGCTCGGCACGGCGACCGGGGCGCCTCGCAACACGGCCTCGAAGGGCGGTCGCTCACGCGGCATGGGAACCGCATAGGCAAGCTGGCCCGGGGCAGCCGGCGGCGGCTCCGCCTCTTCCAGCGCGGCGACGAGCGTCGCGTCGAGCGCTTTTGCGGCGGCAGGGCGAGACGGCGCGCTGGAGGGCAAGGGAACGCGGGAGGGCGCCAGCGCGGCCACCTCGACCTCTTCCTCCTCCTCGCGGCGCGGGGGCGTGACGGCGGGAATCGCGGCGGGCGGGGTAGAGCGACGCGGCGCCGAACTATCGAACACGTCGCGCTCGGCCATGGGAACGCCGGCCGGCAAGGCGGCGGGCGCTGCGGGCCGGGTCGGCCGGACGCTCGCCACCTGGACCTCGGGCTCGGGCTGCGGCGCGGCGCGGGCCGGCGCGGGGGCACGGGCGGGCGCGGGCTTGCCGACCTGCGCGGCCTGAGCCTCCGCCTCGTCCTCGGCCTCCTCGTTGCCGCCGCCGAACAGCATGGCGAGCAGCGACCTGCCGCCGCTGGAGCGCGACGAGGCGATCTGGATGTCGTTGGAGCCCTTGCGCTTGTTGTAGGAGGCGAGCGCGGTCTCGTAGCCCGGCAGCGGCTTGCCGTCGGCGGGCAGATGGATCGTGTTGCCCTTCGGGAAGACGGAGGCGAGTTCCTGGCGGCTCATGCGCGGCCAGTAGCGACCCTTGCCGGTGTCGTAGTGGACGAAGGGCGAGCCGGAGCGCGGATAATAGCCGACGCCGCCGATCTGCATGCGAAGGCCGATGTCACGCAGTTTCTTCAGCGGCACGTCGGGCAGATACCAGTCCACCGCCTTACCGGCCATGTGCAGGCTGTTGCCCGCGACGCCGGACGAGCGCGAGCGCAGCATGGCATTGGTGCCGGACGAGCGATAACCGCCGATGATGTGGATGTAGCTGCGCGAGCCGGACTGGCGATACGCTTCCCAAAGCACGTCGAGAAGGTTCGGGTCCATGTTGGTCGGCTTGTTCTCGCGCCAGTCGCGCAGCGCCCAGTTGGCCTTCTTCAGACCGTCGGGCAGGAACTTGCCGTCCTTCTTGTAGGTGATCTCCGTCTTCTCGTTGAGATGGACGTGATAGAGCTTCAGGGTGCGGGTTTCGGCGCGCGCGGCCACCATTCCCGCCGAGGTCATCGCCATCAGGCCGACCAGGAAGACCACGGCGCGCTGAGCGGCGCGTCGCGATACGCATTCGGTCCATCCGAACATGCGGACAAATTCCCCCGGTGTGTGTGTCGACGCCCCTGCTGCGGTTCGTGCGACCTGTCCCCCGACCGGGCAACAGATCACAAGGGACTGCGGCATGAAAATGACACCTCTCCAATTTCTTTGCCACTACACAAGAAAATGGTTAACGACCAGTGAAAATTCTGTCTTGCCAACCCTTCGGGCAGGCTTACGCGGGTGATTCGGGCAGCGACAGCCCGTATTCCTTGAGCTTCCGATAAAGGGTCGTGCGACCGATTCTCAGCAGTCTCGCCGCCTTGGTCGGCTGGCCTTCGCAATGCTGGAGCGCGCGAAGGATATGCGCACGCTCGACTTGCGCGAGCGTTGGGAAGTCCTCGTCGGCCGTCTCCTCCATTGGTGAGGCAATGTCGGCGACCACCGATAGGGGCTTGGCTTTCTCCGGCGACCAGCTGTCCGCAAGCTCGAAATCCTCGGCCTGGAGAACTGCGCCGTCGGCCATCACGGCCGCGCGCCGGATGGCGTTTTCCAACTCGCGGATGTTGCCAGGCCAGCCATGGCGCTCGAGGCGCGCGAGCGCGGCCGGCGTAAGATCGGCGCCGGGCAGATGCTCGGCGGCGAAGCGTCGTGCCAGGGCGGCGATCTCCTCCCGCCGCTCGCGCAGCGGCGGAATCGAGATCGGAAAGACATGGAGGCGGTAGAACAGATCCTCGCGAAAGCGCCCCGCCGCCACGTCGGCGCCGAGGTCACGATGCGTGGCGGCGATGACGCGCACGTCCACCCGCACTGGACCGGTCGAGCCGATCGGGTCGATCTCGCCTTCCTGCAGGGCGCGCAAGAGCTTCACCTGCGTTTCGGGAGCGAGTTCGCCGACCTCGTCCAGAAACAGCGTGCCGCCGTCGGCCTGGGCGAACTTGCCGGGGCGGCTGCGCTCGGCGCCGGTGAAGGCGCCGCGCTCGAAGCCGAAGAGGATACTTTCGGAGAGATCGCGCGGAAGCGCGCCGCAATTGACCGCGACGAAGGGCTTGCTCGCCCGCGCGCTGGCGCGCGCGATGCGCCGGGCCAGCCATTCCTTGCCGACCCCGGTTTCGCCGAGCACCAGCACGGGGACCATGGAGCGCGACACGCGATCGGCCGCGTCGAGCACCGGGCGCATGGCCGGGCTCGGGGCCATCTCGGGCACGTCCGCCCCGCCATCCCTCTCGGCCTGGGCGCGGATCGCCGCCTCGATCGCGGCGCGCACCCTGGCTGGCGAAACCGGCTTCACCAGAAAATCCGTGGCCCCGGCGCGCATGGCCTCCACCGCGCGGTCGAGCCGCCCCTCCCCCGTCTGGACCACGACGGGAACGGAGTCGCCCGCGCCGCGCAACTGGCGCAGGAGATCGAGACCGTCGCCATCGGGCAGACCGAGATCGAGCAGGACGGCGGCAAAGCGCCCGCCGCCGCCTTCCCGCAGCAGCGCGCGCGCCGCCTGGAGGCTGGCGGCGGCGTCCGTCAGGCCGCCGGCGCGCGCCACATGCGCCTCGCTGAGACGCCGCTGCACGGGATCGTCGTCCACGATCAGGACACGAAACGCCCGGTCGGCAGAGGGTTCGCTTTTCACGCTCATCGCACCAATTTGACATGGCAACGATGAAGAGTTTTCTGCCACCCGAAGAGGGCGGGTTCGCCCGCCCTTCGGCTCAAGCGTTTCGCGAGGTGTTCATGACCCGATCGTCCGTTTCCCCGTCGCCCTCCGCATCGCAAGAGGAGGCGGATCTGGGCGCCCTGCCCCGCTGGAATCTGGCCGATCTCTACGCCTCGATCGACAGTCCGCAGATCTCCGCCGATATCGAACGATCCTCGGCGCGCGCCAAGGCCTTCAACGAGCGCTGGCGCGGCCGTCTTGCGGAAGAAGCTGAGAAGCCCGGCGGCGGAGAGCTCGGCGCGGCGATCGCGGAGTTCGAGGAGATCGAGGAGGTGCTCGGCCGCCTCGTCTCCTATGCCGGGCTGGTCTATTCCGGCGACACGTCCGATCCCGCCAATGCCAAGTTCTACGGCGACATCCAGGGCGAGGTGACGGACATCTCCTCCGTGCTGCTCTTCTTCGGGCTGGAGCTGAACCGGGTGGACGACGCGGCGATGGACCGCGCCATGGCGGAGAACCCCGCGCTCGGCCGCTATCGCCCGTGGATCGTGGATCTCAGGCAAGACAAGCCCTACCAGCTGGAAGACCGCGTCGAGGAGCTGTTTCACGAGAAGTCGGTGACCGGCCACGGCGCCTGGAACCGCCTGTTCGACGAGACCATGACCTCGCTGCGCTTCGAGGTGGACGGGCGCACGCTGGCGCTGGAGGAAACGCTGAACCTCCTGCAGGACGCCGACCGCGACGTCCGGCGCAAGGGCGCCGAGGCGCTGGCCAAGGTGTTCGGCGAGAACGTGCGGACCTTCGCGCTCATCACCAACACGCTCGCCAAGGACAAGGAAATCTCCGACCGCTGGCGCGGCTTCGGCGACGTGGCCGATTCACGCCACCTCGCCAACCGGGTGGAGCGCGAGGTGGTGGACGCGCTGGCCAAGGCCGTGTCGGACAGCTACGCCTCGATCTCGCATCGCTACTACGGGCTCAAGGCCCGCTGGCTGGGGCTGGACGCGCTGGAGTTCTACGACCGCAACGCGCCGTTGCCCGGCGCCTCGCGCCGCACCATCCCGTGGCTGGAAGCGCGCGACACCGTGCTTTCCGCCTATCGCGGCTTCGACCCCGAAATGGCCGAGATTGCCGGCCGCTTCTTCCAGGACAATTGGATCGACGCAGGCGTGCGGCCCGGCAAGGCGCCCGGCGCCTTCTCGCACCCGACCGTGCCCTCCGCGCACCCCTATGTCCTGATGAACTATCTCGGCAAACCGCGCGACGTGATGACCCTTGCCCACGAGCTCGGGCATGGCGTGCACCAGGTTCTGGCCGGGCCGCAGGGCGCCCTGATGGCCTCGACGCCGCTGACGCTGGCCGAGACGGCCTCGGTCTTCGGCGAGATGTTGACCTTCCGCTCGCTTCTGGAAAAGGCGCGGGACAAGGCCGAGCGGCGCACCCTCCTTGCCTCCAAGGTCGAGGACATGATCAACACGGTGATCCGCCAGATCGCCTTCTATCTCTTCGAGCGCGAGATCCACACGGAGCGGCGCAAGGGCGAGCTGACGGCCGAGCGGATCGGCCAGATCTGGGTCGAGGTGCAGACCCGGTCGCTCGGCCCCGCCGTGCGGCTCGGGCCGGGATACGAGAGCTTCTGGACCTATGTCCCGCACTTCATCCACTCGCCCTTCTATGTCTATGCCTATGCCTTCGGCGACTGCTTGGTGAACTCGCTCTACTCCGTCTACGAGCAGGCCGAGGAGGGCTTCCAGGAGCGCTACTTCGCCATGCTGCGGGCCGGCGGCACGAAGCACCATTCCGAGCTTCTGAAGCCTTTCGGCCTCGATGCCTCGGACCCGGCCTTCTGGCATCGCGGGCTTTCCATGATCTCCGGCTTCATCGACGAGCTGGAAGCGATGGACTGAGAGACCCCGGCGGGGCGTCAGGCGAGATCGATCGTCTCGCCCCAGTCGGCCCGGCGCGCACGGCGGAAGCTTTCGCCGTCGCGCTTGGTGAGGAGCCGGCGGCGCAGGGCGCCGTCCTCCTCGCAGAGCTTCAGCGAGACCTTGCCGCTGCCGGTGTCCGGCGGCGCAAGGATACGGGCCGGGCGCGGCGCGGCGGGCGCCGCCAACCGCGTCGCCGCCACATAGCTGAACTTCTCGTCCTCCCAGGGCACCTCGGCCGACTTGGTGCGCAGGTGGACGCGCGAGCGCGCCACGCGGCGCGAGAAATGGCACCAGTCCGGCGCCTCGACAGGACACTCGCTCTCGTGCGGACAAGGCGCGGCGATCGCGGCGCCCGCTTCGATCAGCGCCCGGCGCGCCTCCAGGATGCGCGCCCATCCGGCGGGCGTGCCGGGCTCGACGATCAGGAGTACGCCCTGCGTGCGCGCCCAGAGAAGCTCCACCAGTGCCCGGCGCGCGGGCGGTGCCAACTCGTCCAGCACATAGGACAGGGTCACGAGATCGGCGGCGGGCAGATCGGCGCCCGCGCGGTCGATCGTGCCGGCGCGCCAGTCCGGCTCGAAGCCGAACTGCCCCTGCCCCAACCTCTCCCCGAGCGCGCGGATCGGCGCGCTGGCTTCCAGCAGCGTCGCCTCTTGCAAGGTTTCGAACCGCTCGCCGGCCGCCCACAATGCGGTGCCCGGCCCAGCGCCGACGTCGAGCAGCCGTCGCGGCGCGAAATCCGGCAGGGCGCTCGCGGTTTCCGCCAGCGCGTCCGACAGGGCGGCGAAGGTCGCGGGCATGCGCGCGGCGACATAGGCCTTGGCGAAGAGATCGTCGGAAAGATGCAGACGCCCGTCGCGTGTCTCGGCCCGGTAGCGGCCGGACAGAACCTCGGAGGCCGTGCGCAGGGCTTCGGAGGGAACGCCCGACAGCTCGGCGTCGATCGCGGCGCGCAGGGGACGCGGCAGTTCCATCGGGTCGTCCTCCGGGCGGCGGGTGAAAGGCGGGCGAGCGGGCCGCAAAGCCCGGCCTGGGCCCGCAAAATGCAGCCCCGACGGGCTTGCATGGGTGCTCGGCTTCGGCCGACCCCTTTTATTTGACAGCGATCTGCTCTAGCCCGACCCGGAGACCTCAGTCCAGACCGAAAGGATTGCCGAATGGCGAACGAGAACCACCCGATCCATGCCGAGATCACCGGCCCGATCGTGATGATCGGCTTTGGCTCGATCGGGCGCGGCACGCTCCCGCTGATCGAACGTCACTTCACCTACGACAAGTCGCGCTTCACCGTGATCGACCCGCGCGACACGCATCGGCATCTGCTCGACGAGCGCAACGTCCGCTACGTCAAGGAATCCGTCACCAAGTCGAACTATCGCGACCTGCTGACGCCCCTCCTTACCGAAGGCGGCGGCCAGGGCTTCTGCGTCAATCTTTCGGTCGACACCGGCTCGGTCGACCTGATGCGCCTGTGCCGCGAGCTCGGCGTTCTCTACATCGACACCGTGATCGAGCCCTGGCTCGGCTTCTATTTCGACGACAAGCTCTCCAACGCGGACCGCACGAACTACGCGCTGCGCGAGACGCTGCGCAAGGAGAAGCGCAAGAACCCCGGCGGCACCACGGCGGTTTCCACCTGCGGCGCCAATCCGGGCATGGTCTCCTGGTTCGTCAAGCAGGCGCTGGTCGACATCGCGCGCGACACCAATCTCGACTTCGTGGAGCCCGGTCCGAACGACCGCGAGGGCTGGGCGAAGCTGATGAAGAAGGTCGGCGTCAAGGGCATCCACATCGCCGAGCGCGACACGCAGGTTTCTGCCAAGCCCAAGCCCCGCAACGTGTTCTGGAACACCTGGTCGGTGGAAGGCTTCCTGTCGGAAGGCATGCAGCCGGCCGAGCTCGGCTGGGGCACGCACGAGAAGTGGCGCCCGAAGAACGCCAAGGACCACGAGAAGGGCTGCAAGGCGGCGATCTATCTCGACCAGCCCGGCGCCAACACGCGCGTGCGCTCCTGGTGCCCGACGCCCGGCGCCCAGTATGGCTTCCTCGTCACGCACAACGAGGCGATCTCGATCGCCGACTACTTCACGCATCGCAACAAGGAGGATGAGGTCACCTATCGTCCGACCTGCCACTACGCCTACCACCCCGCCAACGACGCGGTTCTCTCGCTGCATGAGCTGTTCGGCGCGGCCGGCAAGATCCAGCCCGAGCATCACGTTCTCGACGAGAACGAGCTGGTGGAAGGCATCGACGAGCTCGGCGTGCTGCTCTACGGCCACGAGAAGAACGCCTACTGGTACGGCTCGCAGCTGTCGCTGGAGGAAACCCGCCGCATCGCGCCCTACCAGAACGCCACCGGCATGCAGGTGACCTCGGCCGTGCTCGCCGGCATGGTCTGGGCGCTGGAAAACCCGGAGGCCGGCATCGTGGAAGCGGACGAGATCGACTATCGCCGCTGCCTGGAAGTGCAGCGTCCCTATCTCGGCCCGGTCAAGGGTTACTACACAGACTGGACGCCGCTGACCGACCGTCCGGGCCTCTTCCCCGAGGACCTGGACGAGAAGGACCCCTGGCAGTTCCGCAACATCCTCGTTCGCTGACACCCGGCCAACGAAAAGTTGGTGAAAAGCCGCGGATTCTTCCGCGGCTTTTTCTTTAGGCGCTGGTCATGACAAGGACATGCACTACCCTTTGGCTTCGGTAACTGCTTGATGCGCCTTGGGAGTTGGTCGTGGGCGAAACGTCGGACGATACCCAGCGCAAGCGGATCGTGGTGAAGGAGATCATGGACGCGGTCATGTCCGGCTCGTCCGGATCGATTTCCCGCCACTTCGCGCCAGGCGCCATCTTCTCGAACAAGAACAACGCGGGCATCTTCGACGCGCCCTGGTTCGACCGGATGGAGGGAGAATACCGCCTGAACGGGGAGGAGGAGGCCAAGTCCTTCCTCAACGAACTCCTGAAACGGGCGAGCTACATCTCCTACAAGCCGCGTGGCACGATCGTGGAGGACGAGAACGCGGCCAGTCGGTGCGACTGGACGCGGCAGGACGAGAACGGCTCGCTGGTCACCGGCACGACCATGTACTGGTTCGGCTTCACCAGCGACGGCCGCATCCGCTCGATCGAGACCATCGCCTCCATCCATTCCGTCATCTCGGCGCGCCGCAACGACGCATCGGTCGCTTGACCGGCAGCGCGCAACGCGGTCTTTCGTCCGCAGTCCCAGTTCGACCTTTCAGCCCAACCTTGATCCCGGAGCTTTCGATCATGCGCCCCGCCCTCGTCCTCGCCAGCCTTGTCGGCGCCGCCAGCGCGCTTTCGGGCTGCCAGCTCGAACCGCAGAGACAGATCGCCCTCGCCCCGCCCCAGGCGGTGATCGAAGGCCAGTGGAACTCGGTCGGAGGCCCCGTCGCCTATATCTCGTCCTTCTCGGCCGGGCGCTTCACCTCCAAGACGGCGGACGGCGCGCGCGTCCTGGCGGACGGCTCCTACACCAAGACCAGCCCGACCCAGGTCGCGATCATCTTCACCTCCACGACGCGCAACACGCGGGAGTCGGTGAACTGCAACCTCATGTCGGCCGAGCGGCTGGCCTGCGTCAATTCCGCCGGCGCCCGCTTCGAGCTGGCCCGCCGCGCCGGAGTCTGATCTCGCGATCATTGCCGGCCGGCAGTCCGGCTCCCATATGCCCGGCGGCGCCTTCCAGAGCGGAAGGCGCCGCCGCTTTGCATTCGTCGGCCGCGCACGGCCCCTGTCCGGACCTTTCATGAACGCACCCGTTTCCCGCGCCGCCAGCACCGAAATCGGCCCCCTTCCCGTCGGCCATCCGCCGGTTCGCCCCAAGAAGATCGGCGTGCTTCTCGTCAATCTCGGCACGCCGGACGGGACCGACTTCAAGCCGATGCGCCGCTATCTCAAGGAGTTCCTGTCGGACAAGCGCGTCATCGAATGGCCGCGCGCCGCTTGGTATCCCATTCTCTACGGCATCGTACTCAATACGCGGCCCAAGAAGTCGGGCCATGCCTACGAGCAGATCTGGAACCACGAGCGCAACGAGAGCCCCTTGCGCACCTTCACCCGCGCGCAGGGCGAGAAGCTCGCCGCGCGCATGGCCGGGGATGCCGGCGTGGTGGTGGACTGGGCGATGCGCTACGGCAATCCGTCCATCGCCGAGCGGATGGACGCGCTGATGAGCCAAGGCTGCGAGCGCATCCTGTGCTACCCGCTCTACCCGCAATATTCCGCCTCGACCACGGCGACGGTGAACGACAAGTTCTTCGAGCACCTGTCGGCGCAACGCTGGATGCCGGCGTCCCGCACCGTGCCCGCCTATCACGACGATCCGGTCTATATCGACGCGCTGGCCCGCTCGATCGAGACGCATCTGGCCTCGCTCGACTTCGAGCCCGAGCGCGTGATCGCCTCCTATCACGGCATTCCGCAGAGCTATTTCCGCAAGGGCGACCCGTACCATTGCCATTGCCAGAAGACCTCCCGCCTCGTGGAGGAACGGCTCGGCTGGGCCAAGGGTCGCTTCATGACGACCTTCCAATCGCGCTTCGGGCCGGAGGAATGGCTGCAGCCCTACACCGACAAGACGGTGGAGGCGCTGGCCAAGGAGGGCGTGAAGCGCATCGCCGTGCTCAATCCCGGCTTCGTTTCGGACTGCCTGGAAACGCTGGAGGAGATCGCGGGCGAGGCCGGCGAAATCTTCCGCGAACATGGCGGCACGCATTTCTCGCACATCCCCTGTCTCAACGATTCCGAGCCGGGTATGGACGTGATCGAGCATATGGTGCGCCGCGAACTGCGCGGCTGGCTCGGCTGAAGCCATTCCCGTGAACCCTGCTTCACGGGAATGGCTTCAGGAAGGCGGGCGGTGGGACGGGATGCCCCGCCGCGCGCAAGCCTTCTTCTAGGCGCGGCGACGCACGGGCTCGGTGGCGGCGATCCAGGCTGGGTCTTCGGCACCTTCCAACGGCGTCGCCTCCTGTGGTGTGCCTGCGCCTTCGGGCGAACGCGCGGCCTGTTCGGTCCGCTCAGGCTCGCCGGTTTCGTTCAAGCGGAAGAAGGTCATGGCGTCCGCGAGCTGGCCGGCCTCGTTGCTGAGGTCGCTGGCCGTCGCGGCCATCTGACCGGCGGCGCCGGCATTGGCCTGCGTCACCTGATCGAGCTGCGTGATCGCGCGCGCGATCTGCTCGATGCCGATCGACTGTTCGTGGCAGGCCGACGAGATTTCCGACACGAGGTCGGCGGTGCGGTTGATCTCGGGCAGAAGCTCGGCGAGGCGGGCCCCCGCCCCTTGCGCGACGCCCAAGGTCTCGACGGAAATCTTCGCGATGCCGGCGGCGGCGATCTGGCTGCGTTCGGCGAGCTTGCGCACCTCCGAAGCCACGACCGCGAAGCCCTTACCGTTCGTCCCGGCGCGGGCCGCCTCGATGGCGGCATTCAGCGCCAGGAGGTCGGTCTGACGCGCGATCTCCTGCACCTCCCGCACCGCCGATGCGATGGTCTTCATCGCCTCGACGGACTGCGAGACCGCCTCGTCGGTGGACACGGCGTGTTCGCGCACCCGCCGCGCGATCGTTTCCGTCACCGCCGCGTTGTCGGCGTTCTGACGGATATTGGCCGTCATTTCCTCGATCGCGGCCGAGGCCTCCTCGGACGCGGCGGCCTGACGCGCCGAGCCGGCCGACAGCGCCTCGGCCGTTTCGGTCGAGCGGTTGGAGCCGGCTGCCACGGACGCCGACGAAGCGCGAACGCCCGCCACGATATCGGCGAGCTTCGCGGTCATGCCGGCCATGGCCTTTTGCAGATCGGCGATCTCATCCCCGCCCCTCGGCTCGACCCGCTGCGTCAGGTCGCCCGCGCCGAGTGCGTCGACGAGGCGCAAGGAGCGGCGCAGGCGCAGGGCGATGGAGCGGGTGAGCCAGATCAGGGTGCCGGTGCCGAACAGAAGCGCCGCGCCGACCAGCACGGCCAGCAGCGCCCGCATCCGGTGATAGGAGGCCTCCGCCTCGGCCTTGAAGCCCTCGGCGGCTTGCTGCGCCTCGCGCGTCAACGCATCGAGCCGGGTCTGAACGCGCTCGGCGGCCGGGCGCTGCACCGTGTCGAGATAGTGCGTCGCCTCCGTCGCACGCGCCTTCATCCCCTCGTCAACGAGCGGCTGCATCTGGGCGAGAGACTGGTTCCAGCTTTCCCCGATCTGGCCGATCAGGCGCTCGGTGCCGATCGGAGCAGCGCTCTTGAGATCGTCAAACTTGCGGGTGGCGAGCTTCTTCAAACTCTCGAACCGCTTGAACGCGGCCTGCCGTGTGTCGGCATCGGCCGTGGCCAGGACATCCACCAGGGAAAGCCGGGTCTCGAACATGTTGGTTTCGATGTCGGACAGGCTTAGGCGCGCGGCGAAGCTCGCGTCGCCTTGGCCCGTCAGCTGGCTGCGCAACATGCGCAGCTTGCCGGTCAGCTCCCTTTCGATCGGCACCAGCGCCTGACGCGCATGGGCGACGGCCCAGAGGTCGGTCACCTCCGCAAAACGGAAGGCTTCGTCGGAGACCGGGCGCAGGGTCCGCACGAGGTCGGCGAGATCCCCGCCGCCCGAGCCCGCCTCGCCGGACTTGGCCGCCTCATACCGCGCCAGTTGCGCCTCGAGCGACGCCCAGGCCGCCTCGTAGTCGGCGCTCATCTCCCCCGTCTGGTCCGAGGAATAGGCGGCGCGGACGATGCGATGGATGCGCTCCAGATCGGCGGAGATTCCGACCGTCGCCTGCACCATTTCGAAGGGTCGGCGGGTGAACTCCGCCATGGTGCGGCTGCTCTGGTCGAGCGAGGTCACGCTCAACAGGCCGACCCCGCCTGTCAGAAGAAGAAGAGTGCCGAACGTCGCGGCGAGCTTGGTGCCAATGGTCAGCTTCATGCGGATTTCCATCGTCTCGGACGGCCCCACGGGCTGGTGACCCGTTGGGATTCGCATGGTGTCTGCTCCCGAAGACTTATCGCGGGATAAAAGCCTTCACCGCATTTGTCGGCATCAATCCAGATGAAATAGCGTGAAACACGTCCGCGCTTCGCGAAATCCCGACGCTTCAATGCCTTGCGGAGCGGGGCGCTGTCATGAAAGTTTAATCATGAAATCTCGGCAGCTTGGTGCCTTTTCAGGCCAAAGCGTCGCCCAAGTGGGTTTAGAACCGGAACAGTTGCACATAACGACACATAGACGCCGTGCGCCTACTCCGCGCGAAACCGCCCGAGCAGGTTGAGCCCGGCGACGCAGAAGAAGGTCATGACCCAGAGCGTGTTGGCCCGCTCGAAAAAGAAGCTTTCCAAGAGCGCGTTGAGCAGCAGGAACAGGAGCGACATCAGGAAGAAGTCGGCGAGCCGTGTGCTTTCGCGCCCCGGACCGACGCCGAGGTAGGAGCGCATCGGCGCCCCGACCAGCACCCAGAGGCCGAGCACGAGGCCGGGCCAGCCGATCGACAGCGCGAGGTCGAGATAGCCTTGGTGCGCGTTCACCGCGCCGCGCGGGTCCCAGGCGAATTCCATCGGCACTTCGTGCTGCACCAGATTGACCGGCGTCCAGAAGGCGCCGAACCCGTAGCCCGTCCAGCCATGGCTGGCCAAGGCATCGAGGGCGAAGCGCCAGAGTTCGAGACGGCCGGTGAAGCTGGTGCCCGGCGCCACCATTTGAACCATGTCGTGCGACCAGGGAAAGATCACCGTTCCGACCGTGAACGCGGCTCCGCCCAGGAGCGCGGCGAGCGAGAGGAGAACGGGCGCGGCGCGCAGGCGCAGGACATGCGCCGACATGACGATGGCGAACACGATGCCCGTCAGGCCGAGCGAGGTCTTGGACCCCGTGCGCAGGATGAACAGGGCTGACAGAACCGCGATCAGCGCGCCGATGGCGTGATTGCCCATGCGAAACAGGTAGATGCCGGCGAAGAAATACACCGCCATGGCCGCGCCGGCGACGTTCTTGTGGCTGTAAACGCCGCGCCAGAGCCCGTCATGCACGTCGCCGACATGGCGCCCGAGGCTCGGCCAGACCACGACGCCGAGATAGGAAAGACCCAGGACCACGAGCACCGAGACGCCGAGCGCGATGCGCAGGGAGCGCCCGTCCGGCGGCAGGCAGAGCGCGCCCGTCGCCGCGATCATGGAAATCGTGGCGAAGACGACGCCGCGTAGCGTGTCCGGCGGATCGGCGGTCTGGAAGGCGGAGAAGGCGAACCAGGCCACCAGCAGGACCCAGCTCGGGCGCAGGAGCGACCGCACCACCCGGCGCTCGGTGAACACGAGATGCCCCACCAGCGCGACCACGGCCAGAAGCCCGTAGCCCAGCTGATTGAAGACGTTGCCACCCGTGTCGCCGGTATAGATGGAGGCGAAGGGGGTCAGGCTGACGAAGCCGACCGTGAGGATCAGGGTCGCCAGAAGCGTGCGCAACGCATAGACGGCTTCGACCGAAGCCTGCGAGCGCGGCGCGGCCGGAACGGCAAGCTCGCTCATGCCGCGCCCCGCGCGGCCCGCGCCGGCCCAATCCACCCCGCGAACGAAGACACTTCGAAAAACCCCTTGCGCGACGGCCCGGCCCGATCGCCGATCTTGGCGCATGAGGGTTAACGGCGCCTCACCGGAGCCTAACCGATGAAGCGGCGTTCGTGAGATCGACCCCGGCCTCGGACGAGCCGAGGCCGGGGTGCGGGACGATCAGTCCTTGGCGCGCTCGACATAGGAGCCGTCGGCGGTCATGACGACGATGCGCGTGCCCGTCGCGATATGCGGGGGAACCAGCGTGCGCACGCCGTTGGAGAGGACGGCCGGCTTGTAGGACGAGGAGGCCGTCTGGCCCTTGGTGGTCGGCTCGGTCTCGACCACTTCGTAGATCGCGCGCTGCGGCAGTTCGATCGAGATGGCGCTGCCGTCATAGACGGACAGCTGAACGGTCATGTTTTCCTGGAGATAGGGCGCGGCGTCGCCGATGACGGATTCGGGCACCGTCAGCTGGTCGAAGGATTGCGGGTTCATGAAGTGGAAGCCGTCGCCATCCGAGTAGAGGAACGTGTGGTCGCTTTCCTCCACGAAGGCGCGCTCGACCTGCTCGGTCGTGCGGTAGCGCTCGGAAACCTTGGTGCCGTCCGAGATGCGGCGCATGTCGAGCTGGGTGACCGGGGTGCCCTTGCCAGGATGGATGTTCTCGGCAAAGAGAATGACATAGAGCTTGCCGTCTTCGCGTTCGACGACGTTCCCCTTGCGGAGCGAGCTGGCGATCACCTTCACGGGTGGTGTTCCTTCGTATGGCTTTGGTTGGGAGCGCCGTAACGCATCTTCGCCCCATCCGCCAGCCGCCATCGCCTTTTCGAGTTCCGAGCCGCCATGACCGACCGATCGCCCTGGTGGGCGCCCCATGTCCATGCCGACCGCCGTCCGCGCCTTTTGCAGCGGGGCAGGATCAAGGCTGCGATCCGCCGCCATTTCGAGACTGACGGCTTCGTGGAGGTGGAGACCGCCGCGCTTCAGGTCTCGCCCGGCAACGAGGCGCATCTCTCCGCCTTCGCCACCGAGATGCTGCGCATCGACGGCGCGCGCCAGCCGCTCTACCTCCACACCTCGCCCGAATTCGCCTGCAAGAAGCTTTTGGCCGCCGGCGAAACACGCCTCTTCACCTTCGCGCCGGTCTATCGCAACCGCGAGCGCGGCGCTCTCCATTCGCCCGAATTCTCGATGCTCGAATGGTATCGCGCCGGCCAAAGCTACGAGTGCCTGATGGCGGACTGCGCCGCGCTCCTGCGCCTTGCCGCGCAAACCGCCGGCACGACGCAGTTCGCGTTCCGGGGGCGCACCGCCGATCCCTTCGCCGAGCCCGAACGGCTGAGCGTGTCGGAGGCGTTTCGCCGTTTCGTCGGCTTCGACATTCTGGACACGGTGGATGAGGCCGGCGCGACGGATCGCGGCGCGTTGGCGGAGGCCATGCGCCAAGCGGGCCTGCGCGCGACCGCCGATGACAGTTGGGCCGATCTGTTCAGCCGCGCCCTGGTGGAGCGGGTCGAGCCAGCGATCGGCAACGGCCGCGCGACGATCCTCGACGAATATCCCGTGGCGGAAGCGGCCCTTGCCCGGCGCTCGCCGCGCGACCCGCGCGTGGCCGAGCGTTTCGAGCTTTATGCCTGCGGCGTGGAACTCGCCAACGCCTTTGGCGAGCTGACGGACGCCGCCGAGCAGCGCCGCCGGCTTCTGGCCGAGATGGACGAGAAACAGCGCGTCTATGGCGAGCGCTATCCGCTGGACGAAGACTTCCTCGCGGCGCTCGCCGTCATGCCCGAGGCGAGCGGCATCGCGCTCGGCTTCGACCGACTGGCCATGCTGGCGCTGGGAGCCGCCCGGGTCGACGACGTGATCTGGACGCCGGTCGCGGAGTTCGACGCGTGAGCCGGGTTCTGCGCTCGGCCGAGGCGCTGGTGGAGGCGGGCCTCGCGCCGGCTGAGCGGCTGGACGCCCTGTCCGCCGTCGCGGCGCGCTATGCCGTTTCGGTGACGGCCGACATGGCCGCCTTGATCGAGGCGCCGGACGATCCGATCGCCCGCCAGTTCCTGCCCGACGAGGCCGAGCTGGTGCAGACGCCAGAGGAAGCGGCCGATCCGATCGGCGACGCCGCGCATTCGCCCGTTCCCGGCATCGTGCATCGCTATCCCGACCGGGTGCTCCTGAAGCCGCTGCACGTCTGCCCGGTCTATTGCCGCTTCTGCTTCCGGCGCGAGATGGTTGGCCCCGAAGGGCTCGGCACCTTGTCGGAGGCCGAGCTCGACGCCGCCTTCGCCTATGTCGCGAGCCGGCCCGAAATCTGGGAAGTGGTGGTGACGGGCGGCGATCCCTTCGCGCTGTCGCCGCGCCGCCTCGCCCATCTCGCCGAGCGGCTGGGCGCGATCGCGCATGTGAAGGTCCTGCGGTTTCACACGCGGGTTCCCGTGGTGGAGCCGGCGCGCGTCTCGGCCGAACTCGTCGCGGCGCTGAAGCGTTTCGGGGGCGCGGTCTTCGTCGCGCTTCACGCCAACCATGCCAGCGAGTTCACCCCCGCCGCCTGCGAGGCCGTGGCGCGTCTGGTGGATGCCGGCATTCCGTTGGTCAGCCAGAGCGTGCTCCTGCGCGGCGTCAACGACGACCCCGACGCCCTCGCCCTCCTGATGCGCCGCTTCGTGGAGAACCGGATCAAGCCCTACTATCTCCACCAGGGGGACCTCGCGCCGGGCACAGGCCATCTGCGCACGGGCCTTGCCGAAGGACAGGCGCTCATGCGCTCCTTGCGCGGGCGCATCTCGGGCCTTTGCCAGCCGACCTACGTGCTCGACATTCCCGGTGGCCACGGCAAGGTACCGGTGGGCCCATCCTACCTGATTGAGGCGCCGGGCGGCTGGCGGGTGGAGGACCCGTCGGGTCTCTTCCACCCCTACCCTCCCAAACCAGTCAAGGCGGACTGACCCGTTTCGCCGCAGCGCCTTGCGAGGGCGGCCCTCGCTTGCCAAATTCGGCCTATGCGCGCACCCGAGCCCACAAGCTGCTGGCTCTGCGCCCGGCCGCTCGGCCGGCGCGTCGAGTGGCACCATCCCCGCCCCAAGAGCCGGGGCGGGCGCGAGACCGTGCCGGTTCATCCGATCTGCCACCGCACCATCCATGCCAATTTCACCAATGTCGAACTGGCGCGTCTGGAGGCGGAGAGCGTGCCGCTGGCAAGCCACCCCAAGCTCGAGCGCTTCCTCGGCTGGATCGGCCGCAAGCCGCCCGATTTCCACGCGCCGACACGCTGACGGGCAATCCAGCCGAGTCGGTTTCGCGCTGGCACGCGCACGTTCCAAGGCAAGTCTCGGCCCGGCGTTTTCCAACGTTTTAACCGTCGCCGCATTGCGATTTAGCCGGGGAAATCCAGGGGCGGGCAAGCCACCTGAGGGCGCTCCATGCGATGGTCTCCCCTATCAGAATCGGAGATCGAGCCATGGCGAATCCCGCCCTTCAGACCCCGGACGACCTCGACCGCACGATCGAACAGGCACTTGCCGAAGTCGACGGCGACACGCTTCAGGCGCTTCGCAATCTCGTGCGCCGCCAGCGCGAGTTGGAATTGGAACTGAGCCGAACCGTTTCGGCCGGCTATGTCCGCCGCCGCCCGGCGGCCTAAGAGTCTGTTTGGAAATTCGGCGGCGGAGGGCCGGCGAGGGATTTTTGGGTGTCGCGAGGCGCCAAACGCAGTCGATGCGAGGGCGCATCGGCGAGGATTGGCAACGAAGTGACAGCGAAAAAGACCCGTCGGACCGACCCGACCGAGTTTCCAAACAGGCTCTAAGCTACACTCCACCCCGCCGAAGGGCGTCAGGCGCCCTTCGGCCCGATCGAGCCGCGCTGTTCAAACCGGCGTGACGGGCCTAAGAGGCGACAAGCGCAACCCGCTCTTCGGGTTTCGGGACGCTCGCAAAGGCCGGCCATGGACACGCCTCTCCTTCCGCTTCGGCATTTCCTTCTCGGCCTCGCGGTGGTCGCCGTGTGGGGGACGAATTTCGTCGTGATCCATGTCGGGCTGCAGCATCTGCCGCCGCTCCTCTTCGCCGCCCTGCGCTTTCTCTTCGCCGCTTTTCCGCTCGTGTTCTTCCTCCCGCGCCCGCCCGTGCCCTGGCGGCATCTGGCGGCCTATGGCGTCTTGATCGGGGCCGGCCAGTTCGGGCTTCTCTTCGTCGCGATGCGAAGCGAGATCTCGCCCGGCCTCGCCTCGCTGGTGGTGCAGGCGCAGGTCTTCTTCACCATCGGCCTCGCCATGCGCCTGTCGGGCGAAACCGTGCGGCCCTACCAAGGTGTCGCGCTGCTCCTGGGCATTGCCGGCCTCGGGGTGATCCTCACGCATACGGACGGCTCGACCACGCCGCTCGGCCTCGTGCTGGTGCTGCTGGCCGCCTTGTCCTGGTCCGGTGGCAACATCGTCGCGCGCGCCAGCGGGGTGACGAACATGCTGCCCTATGTCGTCTGGGCGAGCCTCTTCTCCGCCCCGCCCCTCTTCGCCCTTTCCTTCGCGCTGGAAGGCTGGCCCGCGATGCGCCAGGGGCTGGCGGCGGCCGATGGCGTCACCTGGGCCGCTGTGCTCTGGCAGACGATCGGCAACACGATGTTCGGCTATGCCGCCTGGGGCTGGCTCCTGGCGCGCCACCCTGCCGCGCTGGTCACGCCGCTGGCGCTGCTGGTGCCGCTCTTCGGCATGGGCGCCTCGGCGCTCTGGCTCGGCGAATCCCTGCCGTCCTGGAAGATAGCCGCCGCCCTGCTCGTCATGAGCGGTCTGGTGATCGGCCTGCTTTATCCCCGCTGGAAGTCGGCCCGCGCCTGACACCGCGAGCCGCGCGGACACTTTCGCCGCCCTTGCGCGTTGAGACCGGACAGACGGTCAGAAGGCAGCAAGCATCATGAGCGACGAACCCAAGCTCCAGTCGATCTCCGACGGCCCGAACAGCCGGCCCCGCGACACCAGCATCGCCCAAAGCGCGGGCGGACTGCCCGACGACACGGGCCGCCCGATCCCCCTCAGTGAGGCCGAGGAGCGGCGCATGGCGGACAAACTGGTGGGAAAGGACGAGGACGCCGAGCCGGAGGCTCATCCGTCCTGATCGCCGGGAGCCGAGAAGCCTGCGCTTCAAACTGTTCGAGTCGTGAAAAAGATGGGAAGGGACGGAACCCCGGAGGTCTCGTCCCGTTTGGTCGGGCGAGCCGTCATGGCGTACCCGTGTCGAAGCCTCAGCCGACCATTCGCAGGATGAACTGCGGCAGCGGCGGGAAGGCGAGACATGCGGCGGCGAAGATGCCGGCGGCCGTCAGGGCGAGAGCGGTCATGTCGACGACAAAGGTCATCACGCGATCAAGAAGCATGGTGGTCCATTCCTAGCTGGCGGACCCAAAATTCGGCCGATTCGGTTTAGGAGTGGTTAGGATCGTTGGCGGAAATCCGACATTGTTCCCCCTGTGTTCTCCGCGCCACAAGTTCCGCTCAAGCTCCAGAAATCCTTTGCGTCCGGGCGTTCGACGGGGAGATGCGCGCCCAAAGAGAGCGGACCGCGCCCCAGTCCACACGTGTCTTGGAAAGCGCTTCGGTAGGATATAAAATAAAATGGTCCCGCCGCTTGAAAAGCAGGGGACTGGTCCTCATAGTAATCGCATCGAACGATGGCCGGAAAGTTTGTCCCCGCGCTGCGGCCCAGCGCAAGACCAATCCATTTCTTAGCAGACTTCGATGCAGACGGGTGCACTTCCTGCGCCTTGAACGAACACGCCGATATAGAAAGGTATCCCATGGCTACGGGAACCGTGAAATGGTTTAATACGGACAAGGGTTACGGCTTCATCGCCCCGGACAACGGCGGTCAAGACGCATTCGTCCACATCAGCGCCGTTCAGCGCGCTGGTCTGCAGACCCTGCAGGACGGCCAGAAGGTCAGCTTCGAACTCGTCGCGGACCGTCGTACCGGCAAGATGTCGGCCGACAGCCTCAAGGCGATCTAAATCCCTTCAGGCGTCTATCCAGGTTTCGGCAAGCCGAACCGGATATCCAAGATCATCGCATCCCTCCCGCCGACCACGGATGTACTGGCGGCAGGAGGGGAGTGATAAGGCGGGTCGATCGTAAGATCCTCGCCCCCTGCGAACCCTGCGCTCACGCGAGCCGCAGGGTTTTGCTTTTTGGGCACCCCGTTCGTGTCGGCGCACCGATCCCAGCTCATGGTCTGCGTCCATCGCAGTGCTTCCAGCAGCCCCAGCCTCGCGCTCAAAGACGAGGCAATACGGCTCCGCTTCCAATGGGCCACCTCCCTTCGCACGACTTTGATCGCTGCTTGCCCCTTCACCCGCTTGTCGAAAACACGGCATGTCGGCGCGCCGGTGGTTAACATCTTCGTGAGTCCAGACCGCAGAGGCTCGCGCTTCGGCCTGGATTGCAGGAGCTAAAGCACGCCGATCCCCGCTGAAATGGCATGGGATCGCGCCTCCGAGCCCGGTTCCGCCGCTTTTTCCGTTCTTCGCCGAGCCTCCTTCGCGGCGATCCGTCGATGTCGGCCCGTGGCTGGACAAGCGCATTTGCTTGCCGTCCACTTGGCGCAACGCCGCTCGGCGGAATCGACATTTCTGGGAGGAAACATGTCGTTCTCATTCAAGGGGCTCCTGGCCTCGATCGCTCTCGCGTCCACGATCGCCCTGCCGGCCGGAGCTCAAGGTTCCTATCCCCAGCAGCCCATCACGATCATCGTCCCCTTCTCCGCCGGCGGGCCGACCGACACGGTGACACGCCTCGTCGCGCAGTCCATGTCGGCCGATCTCGGCCAGCAGGTTCTGGTGCAGAATGTCGGCGGCGCCGGCGGCACGCTGGGCGCGGGCCAGGTCGCCAAGGCCAAGCCGGACGGCTACACGCTGCTGCTCCATCATATCGGCATGTCCACCGCGCCGACGCTCTATCGCAATCTCGGCTTCGACCCGCTGAAGGACTTCGCCCCCATCGGGCTCGTCACCTCCGTACCGATGACGGTGGTGGCGCGCAAGGATTTCGCGCCCGCTAACGCCGCCGACCTCGTGGCCTATCTCAAGGAAAACGGCACCAACACAACTTACGCCAATGCCGGCATCGGCTCGGCCTCGCATCTCTGCGGCATGCTGCTGCAGGAAACGCTCGGCGTGCAGATGGTGACGGTGCCCTACCAGGGCGCCGCGCCCGCCATGACCGATATCGTGGGCGGGCAGGTCGATCTCCTGTGCGACCAGACCACCAACACGACCAACCAGATCAAGGCCGGCGAAGTGAAGGCCTATGCCGTGACCTCGCCCGAGCGCCTGGCCTCGCTGCCCGACCTGCCCACCACCAAGGAATCGGGACTGGACAAGCTCGATATCGGCGTCTGGCATGGGCTCTATGCGCCGGCGGGTGTCGATCCCGCCATCGTCGCGCGCCTGGAAGCCTCGTTGAAGAAGGCGCTGGAGAACGAGACGGTGAAGGCGCGCTTCGCCGAACTCGGCACTGCGCCCGTCCCTGCGGATCAGGCCACGCCCGAGGCGCTGAAGGCCGAGCTCACCTCCCAGATCCAGCTGTGGAAGCCGATCATCGAGGCCGCGGGCATCTACGCCAACTGACGCTCGCAAGCCGCTCGAAGGGGTGGGCCTCCGCGCTCGCCCGTCGAGCGGGCGGCCGGCATGACCCTCCGCCTTCGGCTCCTATGGGATCGAGACCGGAACACCCGCACCTTCGCCTTTGCCACGCCATGGTCGATCCATCGCAAAGGTCGGAGCCGATCCCTCGGCTCTCCCTGCCGGCCCAATCGCGGCGCGGCCAACGCTGATCCACCCGCCCCTTCGCCCTCGCAAAAAGGGAAGCTGCTTCCGATGCAGACGAGCGCCGACATCCGCTCCCGCCGCGATCTCTTCGCCGCCGCGATCTTCGTCACGGTCGCCCTCGCCTTCGCGCTGGAAGCCTGGACCTATCCGATGGGCACGGCGCTGCGCATGGGCCCGGGCTTCATTCCGCTGCTCCTGGCCATCCTCCTGGCCATCCTCGGCCTCGTGATCGGCATCACCAGCCTGCGCAAGCACGAACGCGTCGAGCGCACGCCCATTCCCTGGAAGGGCATCGCCCTCGTGTCGCTGGCGCTGATCGTGTTCGGCGAGTTTGGGGCGGCGCTCGGCCTCGTGCCCGTGGTCTTCGTCGGCACCGCCATCGTCGCGCTGGCCTCCGCGCGCAACACGCCGGTCTCCGCGCTCGCCATCGCGGGCGCGATGAGCCTTCTGTGCTGGGTCGTGTTCAAGATCGGGCTCGGCATCACCCTGCCGACCTTCGGTCCCCTCTTTTCCTGACGAGGCCAGCGCATGGAGCTTCTGTCCAATCTCGCCCTCGGCTTCGAGACGGCGCTGACCCTCACCAACATCTTCTGGTGTTTCGTCGGCGTGCTGCTTGGCACGCTGGTCGGCGTCCTGCCTGGCATCGGGCCGACGGCGACGATCGCCATGCTCCTGCCGATCACCTTCACCTTCTCGCCCGTCACCGCGCTGATCATGCTGTCCGGCATCTATTACGGCGCGCAGTATGGCGGCTCGACAACGGCGATCCTGATCAACCTGCCGGGCGAAAGCTCCTCGGCCGTCACCGCCATCGACGGCTACCAGATGGCGCGCCAGGGGCGGGCGGGCGCAGCGCTCGCCACCGCCGCGCTCGGCTCCTTCTTCGCCGGCTCGGTGGCGACGCTGCTTCTGGCCGTCGCCGCCCCGCCGCTGTCGCGCGTCGCGCTGAAGTTCGGCGCGCCGGAATATTTCGCGCTGATCGTGCTCGGGCTCCTCGTCTCGATCTCGCTCGCCCACGGCTCGGTCATCAAGGCGCTCGCCATGATCGTGCTCGGCCTCCTGCTCGGCACGGTCGGCCAGGACATCTACACCGGCACGCCGCGCTTCACGCTCGGCCAGCTCGAACTCTACCAGGGCATCAACTTCGTCTCGATCGCCGTCGGCGTCTTCGGCGTCGCCGAGATCTTCCGCAATCTGGAGAACGAGACGACGCGCGAGGTCGGCGTAAAGAAGGTCTCCGGCCTCTGGCTGACGAAGGCGGACTTCAAACGCATCGCCGCGCCCGTTGTGCGCGGCACCGTGCTGGGCTCGCTGCTGGGCGTCTTGCCGGGCGGCGGGCATGTCCTCTCCTCCTTCGCTTCCTATTCGCTGGAAAAGAACCTCGCCAAGGACAAGTCGGAATTCGGCCATGGCGCGATCGAGGGCGTGGCCGGGCCGGAAAGCGCCAACAACGCCGCCGCCCAGACCTCGTTCATCCCACTCCTGACGCTCGGCATTCCAGCCCATCCCGTGATGGCGCTGATCGTCGGAGCCTTCATCCTCCAGGGCATCACGCCGGGGCCGAACGTCATCAACACCCAGCCCGCGCTCTTCTGGGGCATCATCGCCTCCATGTGGATCGGCAATGTCCTTCTCGTCATCCTCAATCTGCCGCTGATCGGCTTGTGGGTGAAGATGCTGACCATCCCCTATCGCGTGCTGTTTCCCGCCATCGTCCTCTTCGCGGCGATCGGCTGCTATTCCATCAACAACAACCCGTTCGACGTCTATGCCATCGGCGTCTTCGGAATCCTCGGCTATGTCCTCATTCGCCTCGGCTGCGAGCCGGCGCCGCTTCTGCTCGGCTTCGTGCTCGGCCCGCTTCTGGAAGAGCATCTGCGCCGCGCCATGATCATCTCGCGCGGCGACCCCACCGTCTTCGTCTCGCGCCCCATTTCGGCGACGCTTCTGGCGCTAGGTCTGGCCGCCGTCATCGTGGCGCTGCTGCCCGCCATTCGCGCCAAGCGCAAGGAAGTGTTCGTCGAGGACGATTGAGCGTTGGGCCTGAAACGGCAGCCTGCCGCAGCGCAAAAGAAGCAGGCGGGCGCCGACGCGTTCGGCTAGATTGCGCTCGACTCATCCCGCCTGGAGCCCCTCATGTCGGACACGCACAGCATCGGCACGCCCTCCCTTTCCGTCTCGATCAAGGCCGAGGGGGCGGAACTGATCTCGCTGCGGGACGGAGCCGGCGAGGAGCTTCTTTGGCAGGCCGGGCCGGAATGGCCGCGCCATGCGCCGGTGCTCTTCCCGATCGTCGGCCGCCTGCCGGGCGACGCGCTGGAAGTGGACGGGCAGCGCTACGCGATGACCCAGCATGGCTTTGCCCGCGACAGCCTTTTCGAATGGCGCGAGCGGAGCGAAACCCGCGCCCGGCTGGTGCTGAGGGATAGCGAGGCGACACGGGCGCGCTACCCCTTCGCCTTCGAGCTGGAGCTAATCTACGAGGTGGCGGACCAGACGCTCGATGTGACGACGCGGGTGCACAACACGGGAGACCTGCCGCTCCCCTTCGCGGTCGGCGCCCATCCCGCTTTTCGCTGGCCCCTCGTGCCGGGCCTTCCCAAGGAACGCCATGTCCTGCGCTTCGAGGGCGCGGCGCCCAGCAAGGCCTCGGCGCTGGAGGGCGGCTTTCTGTCGGGCGAGCGGGACGTGCCCGTGGAGAAGGATGCGCTCGCCCTCTCCGAGGCGCTGTTCAGCGGCGACGCGCTGGTGTTCGGCGGGATCGGCGAGGGCGCCGTCCGCTTCGAGGCATTGGGTGAAGGCGGCCCGGAACGCGCCCTGCGCGTCGCCTGGAAGGGCTACCACGATCTCGGCGTCTGGTCGAAGCCGCAGGGCGCGCCGTTCCTCTGCATCGAGCCCTGGTTCGGCACCACGCCGCCGCTCGGCTGGAATGGCGACTTCACGCAAAAACCCGGCAACGCCACGCTGCCGGCGGGCGAGTCGCGCGACTATGTCTGGTCGGTAAGCGTCTAGAGCATTTTCAGGCAAGGCGAGACGATCGAAAACATAAGGCATTCCGGTGAATTCTGACTCGCGGGAAATGCTTTAGACGTCCGCGAAAGATCGGGCTAACCACATCACAAGGCTCTTCCTCGGAACGCCACCTGAAGGCGAGCATCACACGCTGTTTTAATGTTCGCAGGCGACACCATTTCGCAGTGCAACATGTGGGGCCGCAGAGATGCTACGTCGCCTGAGAGTGGGTCTGAAAGCCAAGATCATCGGAGGAATCGGACTGGGGCTCGCCATCGGCCTTCTGCCGATGGGAGGCTTCTTGGCCTACCAGACGCAGCAGCACTCCGATGAGGCCGCCGAACAGCTCATGTCGAGCGAGGCCGGCCGTGCCGCCGAATTCGTCAAAGGCGCGCTGGCGGAAATCTCCGCCACGGCTCGCCTTACGGCAGCCAATGTCGGCGAGCGGCATGCTCGGATCGACCTGACCCGCAAGGACATGGTCGAAACCCTGCGGGTCGATCTGGACTCGTCGCCCATGGCCTTCGGCGCCTGGTTCCTGGAAGCGCCCAAAGCCTTCGATGGCCAGCAGGACGAGGTGAAGAACAACACGCCGCAGGGCGCCAACAAGAACGGTTTGTTCTCCCCCTGGTGGCACCGGGTCGCCGGCGACGGGGTCACCTTCCAGACCTTCGACGAGGACTACAAGGCGCCCTGGTGGACCCTGGCCGCCGAAACCGGCAAGAGCGCCGTCACTCCGCCCTATGTCGAAACATCGTCCGGCATGAACAGCCTGCTGACCAGCGTGACGCAACCGGTCTACTCCGCCGGTCAGTTCATCGGCGTGCTCGGAATCGACATGACGCTGAACCAGCTCGGCCAGCATCTCCACGCGATCAAGCCCTTCGGCACCGGCAATCTCAAGCTTCTGTCGAAAGAAGGGCTCTGGCTCTACCATCCAGACCCCAAGCGCCTGGCCAGCCCCTATCTCAACACGTCCGGGAAAGCTGAACTGGCGGCGACCATGGCGGACAAGCAGCCGCGCGTGGTGCCTGGGATCGTCGATCTCGACGGCAACGTCATCCGGCGAATGTTCTATGCGTTCGATGTCCCGTCCTTGAACACGACGTGGATTGCGGTGGTGGACGTGCCGGAAGTGACCTTGGCTCAGCCGATGATGGAGCAGTTTCGCACATTGGCGATCGGCTTCGCGCTGGCGCTTCTGGTGATTCTGGTCGCGGTCTGGCTGACGAGCAATTTCGCCATCGTTCGCCCGCTGCGCCGCTCCGTCGATCTGGCGCGCTTGATCGGCTCGGGTGACTTGACGCACACGATCCGGGCCAAGGGCTCGGACGAGATCGCCGAACTCCAGCGCGCCATGGGCGACATGACCACCAAACTGTCCGAGATCGTCTCGGGCGTGCGCGCCTCCTCCTCGCTGGTGGCCGCCGGCTCGGCCCGCTCGGCCGAAACCGCCGACCGCCTGTCGTCGGGCTCCACCGAACAGGCCGCCGCCTCCGAGCAGGCCTCGGCCGCGATCGAGGAGATGACCGCCAACATCCGCCAGAACGCCGACAACGCCTCCACCACCGAGAAGATCGCCGCCCAGGCCGCCGAGCATGCCGGCACCACGGGCGCGGCGGTGGCGCAGTCCACCGAGGCCATGCGCGCCATTGCCGAGAAGATCGCCGTGGTGCAGGAGATCGCCCGCCAGACCGATCTCTTGGCGCTGAACGCCGCGATCGAGGCCGCCCGAGCCGGACAGCACGGCAAGGGGTTCGCGGTGGTCGCCTCGGAGGTGCGCAAGCTTGCCGAGCGCTCTCAGGCGGCGGCGGCCGAGATCGGCGACTTGTCCTCGCGCACGCTGGTCGTGGCGGAAGATGCCGGGGCGCGTCTTGAGCGGTTGGTTCCGGACATTCGCAAGACGGCGGAGCTGGTGTCGGAGATTTCGGCGGCGTGCCGGGAGCAGTCGATCGGCATCGAGCAGATCAACCAGGCGATCGGGCAGTTGGATCAGGTGACGCAGTCCAACGCCGGGGCTGCGAACGAGATGGCGGCCACCGCCGACCAGCTGTCCACCGAAGCGGGCCGGCTGGAGGAGCGGGCGGGCTATTTCCGCATGACCGACGCCGAGCGCGAGCGCCTGCTGCAGGACGAGGCGGTGGAGATCGAGGCGACCAACCGGCAGGCGGAGCGGCAGAAGACGCGCGCCGCCAGGGCCGAGACGGGTTTCGAGACCGCTGTGACACCGTCGCCCCGCCCTGCGGCGCCCAAACTCTCCGCTGCCAAACTCTCTCCGGTCAAGGCCGGCGGCCCTGCCGGCGCGCCGGAGCCGGCCGCACGCAACAGCGCCAAGGCGCCGGTGGCCGTGGCGACGGGCACGGAGGAAGGCTTGTTCGAAGGCGCGGGCGAGAATCCTGTCCATAGCCTTCAAGCCCAGGCGGCCAGCGCGCTGGCACGCCCGGCGACCGCTGCGGCAAAGGGCGGGTTCTCGCTGGATCTTGGCGGCGACGACAGTTTCGAGCGCATGAGCCGCTAAGCCGAAACCGAATTTCTTCCCCGTTCCGACATTCGAAAGGCCCGTGCGATCCGCGCGGGCCTTTCGCTTTTGCCGGAAGGATGCAAAGGCGAATTTCGGGCGGCAGGCGTGGGCGGACCTTTTCCGCGCCACAGTGCTGTGATCGACGCTCCGGGTTGGAGCATCTCCGAGAGCAAGGCGGGTACGCCCTGCCCTCGAAGATTGCGGCAAAATCAGAACCCTCGAGCCTTTCGGTGAATTCGTTTCGCCGGGAAAGCTCCGGGGACTTGGCGAGAGGGCACGGGCTTCGGCCCGTCTGCGGTGGTGATGGGTTTCTTGCGTCGTTTTTGTCTGATCCTTCCGCTGCTCTGCCTCCTCTTCGCACCGGCGGCGATGGCGCAGGCCCCGATCGCGGCCGGGGCCACGAGCGCCCAGATCATCGCCGATCTCGACAGCAAGAGCGCGGACTACGACGCCGCCAAGGCGGGAATGGGCCAGGCCCAGAAGAGCGAGGACCGCGCAGCCCTGCGCGAGCGCGTGCTCGCCATCCAGGGCTCGGCCGAGCAGACGGTGACGGCGCTCGCTCCCATGCTGGAGGCGATGGACAAGCGGATCGGCGATCTCGGCGAAGCCAGCGAGACCGAGGCGCCCGACATCAAGACGCAGCGCGAGGCGCTGAACAAGGAGCGCACCGATCTCGACTCCGCGATCAAGCGCGCCCGCCTTCTGGCCACCAACGCGCGCGACACGGTCGAGACGATCAACCGGATGCTGGCCGAGGAGTTCAACCGCTCGACCTTCGAGCGCGTCTCCTCTCCCCTCACCGGCCGCTTCTGGAACTCCCTGGCGCTCAGCATGCGCTTCGACGTCTTGCGCGCCACGGGCTTCGGCAGCGACACGTGGGAGGGGCTGAAGCACGGCGTGGAAGGAGCGAGCCCGCTTGTTCTGGTCGCGACGCTCGGTGCCAGCCTCGTCCTGCTCTTTCCCGTGCGCCGGCGGCTTCGCGCGCTCGGGCGGCGCTTCGCCATCTCGCAGGCGCCGGGGACGCGCTTTCGCCGTTCGGGCCTGTCGCTCTGGTTCATCCTCGTCGGCACGCTGACCGCCAGCCTCAGCTTCCTCCTGTTCGGCCAGGGGCTGCGCTGGGCCGGGATGCTGACCGACGAGGCGGACGCCCTCGTCACCGCGCTGGTCGGGGCCGCCTCGTTCGGCGCCTTCATCGTCTCGCTCGGCGGCGGTCTGCTCTTGGTGGACCAGCCGTCCTGGCGCCTCCTGCCGCTCGGCAACGATGCGGCGGCGCGCCTGCGCCCCTATCCCACATTCGCGGCGATTCTGGTGACGATCGGCATCACCGTGGTGGCCTTCAACCGGATCGTCGGCGCCAGCCCCTCCTCGACCGTCGCTGCCAACCTCGCGATCGCCACCGCCTACATGCTGCTGGTTCTTTCGGTGCTCCTGACGCTGCACCGCCTGCGCCGCGAGCAGCGCGAGGAGAACCAGACACCGACCACCCTGCGCAGCGTGGTAACGCTGACGACGCTTCTCTGCTGGCTGGCACTGATCGTCAGCGCCATCGCCGCGCTGCAAGGCTATGTGAACCTTTCGCTCTTCATCGGCCGGCAGACCGTCTGGATCACCGTGGTCTGCGCCTCGGCCTATCTCCTGCTCGTGGTGGTGGACGATCTCTGCACCACGCTTCTCTCGCCCGAGGCCTGGACGGGACGGGCCGCGCACGAAGCGCTGGGGCTGAAGCCCTCGACGGTCGGCCAGCTCGGCGTCGCCATGTCGGCGCTTCTGCGCATCGGGACGGTGCTGCTGGCGCTCGCCATGATCTTCGCGCCCTTCGGCCCGGGCACGGACGCGATCTTCTCGCAGCTTGGCGATCCGCTGCTGATCACCGTCGGCGGCTTCACGCTGGAGCCGGGCGCGGTTCTGCGCGCCCTGATCGCGCTGGCGCTCGGCATCGCCGCCATGCGCCTCGTGCGCCGCTGGCTGAACGAGACCTATCTGCCGACCACCGAACTCGACGCGGGCGCGCGCAACTCCGTTTCGATGATCGTGTCCTATGCCGGCATCATCCTCGCCGGCTTCTGGGCGCTGACCTCGCTCGGCATCGGGCTGGAGCGCATCGCGCTCGTCGTCAGCGCCCTGTCGGTCGGCATCGGCTTCGGCCTACAGGCTATCACGCAGAACTTCGTCTCGGGCCTCATCCTCCTCGCCGAGCGCCCGGTGAAGCTCGGCGACAGCGTGCGCATCGGCACGGACGAAGGCGATGTGCGGCGCATCAGCGTGCGCTCCACGGAGATCCAACTCCCCGACCGCTCGACCCTGATCGTGCCGAACTCGGAATTCATTACCAAGCCGATCCGCAACATGACGCTGGCCGACCCGGTGGGGCGGGTGCAGATCAATTTTTCGGTCGCGCCCTCGGCCGATCTTCTGCTCGTGCGAAAGACCGTCCTGGAGATTTTCGACGAGCATCAGGCCGTGCTGGACGATCCCAAGCCCAGCGTCTTCATCGACGGGATCACCGAGGGCCGGGTCAACTTCAACTGCCTCGCCTTCGTCGCCTCGCCCCGGCAGGCCTATTCGACGCGAAGCGCGCTGTTCTTCACGCTCCTGGAACGCTTCCAGACGCAGGACGTGCGGTTGGCCCCGACTGTCTGAGCGCTCACGTGCCCAGCGCGGGCGCCGGCGCGGCGCGCAGGTCGAAGCGCACCGTGATCTCGCGCCCCAGCCACTGCGCGGCCGGGTCGTTCTTGGTGCCGAGCCCGAAGGCGAGCCGGTCGATCACGCCCGAGCCCGCGACATGGGCGCTGCCGTCGGCCTGCGGCTCGAAGGTGAAGGGCACCTCGATCGGCGCGCTCTGGCCCTTGATGGTGACCGTGCCCTGCGCACGAAAGCCGGTTTCGCTCTTTTCGAAACGGTCCAGCGCGACCGCGAGGCTGGGATGGGCGGCGATGTCGAGCCCGTCCGGGCCCGGCGCGCTGGAGCGCACGAACGGGTCGCCGACCGTGATCGACGCGGCGTCGATCTCGATGCGGGCGGAAGCCTGTGCGAGATCGGCGGGGTCGAAGCGGATCGCGGCCGTCCAGCCGGCGATGTCGCCCGTCATCGGCTTGCCGGAAAAGCTCGCCTCGTAGGTGAAGCGGGAGGCGGCCTTGTCCACCACCCAGCCGCCGGCCTCGGCGGGCTGCGCAGCCGGCGCCTCGCGAGCGGCGAGCGCGGGAGCCTCGGCGCCCTCCCCCTGCCCGGCGGCGAGACCGCCGCCGAGAAAGAGGGTCGCAAGACCCACTGCCAGCGGGATCGCCAGAAGCGCGGTGGACTGGCGCGGCAGATGGCCAACCGGCATCATGCGTCGAAACGAGGCCTGCCGGTCGAGAACCGAATGTTTCAGCGCGCCGGCGACATGCAGGACCAGCAGGGCCAGGGTCGAATAGGCCAGCACCATGTGAAGCGTCGCGGCGACGCTCTCGCCGCCTTCGCTGCGCCAGGCGGCGGGGATCGGCAGGTTCGGCCAGGGCAGATGCTCCGACAGGAAGAGCAGCGTCGGGATCGCGGTCGGCGAAGCCGAGACCACGAACCAGCCCGACAGCGGCACCAGAAGCATCAGCGCATAGAACAGGCCGTGGACGAGATGGGCCGCGCCCGCCTCCACCCGGCTCATCGGCGCGTGGGCCGGCGGCGGGTTCAGCAGCCGCCACGCGATGCGCGCCAGCGTCAGCGTAAGGACGAGGAGGCCGACCGTCTTGTGCCATTGGAAGAAGGCGAAGCGTCCGGCGTCCGGCAGGACGTCCAGCCGCATCATCGCGAAGCCGCCGGCAAGCTGGAAGAGAATGGCAAGCGCAATCGCCCAGTGCAGGAGCATGGCCCCGGCATTGTAGCCCCTCACCTCGGCAGATCCGGTCCGCATGGTCTTCGCCCTTCAGCATGGGAGAGAAAGAAGGCCCGGCAAGCGATGCCGGGCCTCGGTTGGTTCAAATGTGGACGCGTGCCGAGATCAGGACTGCGGAACGAACTCGGTCTCGATCGTGAGCTTCACGTCGTCGCTGACCGGGCCGACCAGCGCCGAGACGCCGAACTCGGAGCGCTTGATCGTGCCGGTGGCGGAGAAGCCGACCACGGGCTTCTGCGTCATCGGATGCGGGTTCAGCGCGGCGTTCATCTTGACGTCGAGCGTGACCGGCTTGGTCACGCCATGGAAGGTCAGGTCGCCCGTCACCTTGCCGGTGTCGGTGCCGGTGGTCTCGATCTTGGTGGAGACGAACTTGATCGTGTCGAACTTGGCGGCGTCGAAGAACATCTCGCCGGCGATCTCGGCGTCGAAATCCTTGTCGTCGGAGGGGTAGTTCGTGTCGACCGACTTCGGATCGATCGTCGCCGTCAGCTTCGACTTGGCGGGGTCGGCAGGATCGAGGGTGAGCGTGGCGTTGATGTCGCCGAAGCGGCCGATATAATTCGAGGTGCCGAAATGGCTCACCGTCCAGAGCACGTTGGTGTGCGTGCGGTCCGCGACATAGGTGCCGGCGGGAACGCCGACGGTCTGCGCCGACGCGGTGCCGAGGCCAGCCAGCAGAACGCCGAGGGTGAGGGCGGATTTCAGAAGCGACATCGAAAGGTCCTTGTTCCGGGATCGGAAGTGGGGCGAACCTACGGGTCCTTTCGCAACCGCGAAATCCCTTCCGACGCGACACACTGTCTACGCGGAAGACCGGATTTTTGCGGCGCACCGCCAACAAAGCGTCGTGAAGCAGATGTGATCGCCGGCTCCGTTCCGGTGATTTTCCCGCTGCGATGCAGCGTCAGAGCGTGGCGAGCCGCCGCCGATTCTCGCGCCACCAGATATAGACACCGCTTCCCACCAGGATCACCGTTCCCGCCATCATGGCCGGGCGCAGCGGATCGCCGAACAGAGCGACGCTGAGGAGGCTCGCGCCCATGACCTGCGAATACAGGAAGGGGGAGAGCAGCGAGGCCGGCGCATGGGCGAAGGCGCGCACCAGGACGAAATGGCCGACCGTGCCGAGCGAGCCGATCGCGACCAGCAGCAGCCCGGTGCCGAGATCGGGCGTCTGCCAGCTCGGGCCGACGATGAGCGTCAGGATCACCGCGCCGGCCGCGGTCGTGTTGAACTGCGTTGCGGCCGCGTCCTCGCGCCCCGCCAGATGCCGCGTGAGCAGGAGATAGACGGCGTTCAGCACCGCGGCGACGAGCACCAGGACGAGCGCGGGGTGGAAAGTGCCGAAGCCCGGCGAGAGGATCAACATCATGCCGAGGAAGCCGGCGAGCACGGCGGCGATCCGATGCGGCCCGATCCGCTCGCCCAGCACCACGACGGACAGGATCGTCACCATGATGGGCGAGAAGAACAGGACCGCCGTCGCGTCCGCCAGCGGAACGCGCTTCAGAGCTTCGTACATGAGGAATGTCGTCGTAAGCAGGATCAGCCCGCGCAGGATCTGAAGGAACGGATGGCGCGTGCGCAGGAAGCCGGTGCCCGTGCGGGCCGAGAGGTAGACGGTGAGGATCACGGTCTGCACGAAATAGCGACCCCAGATGACCTGGATGACCGGAAGCAGCATCGTCAGATGCTTGCCGAGCGCGTCCATGCCCGAGAACATGATGCCGGCGCCGACCGTCAGGAGAATGCCGACGAGGAGCGGATTGTCTTTGTGCAAGGGTCGTGGGTCCCGGTGTCTGGAGGTTGGGCCTTCCGTTCCAGACGAAGCGGCAAAGCAGGGCGGGTCGTGGGTCGTCAGGGAGCCGGCGTCATGGCGAAGCGTCCGCGCCGCTGCGCTCCTCCGCGATATAGGGGAGCGGCGGCGGGCGGGCGCCCGCGCGGTGGCGGCCAAGTCGCTCGCAGCCCTTGTCTCGCGAGGCTCGCAGGTGCCCGGCCAGCGCCTCGGCCGCCACGTCTCCCTCGCCCCGGCCGAGCGCTTCCAGAATGGCGGCGTGCTCGCTGAGAAACGGGTCCACCGTGTCCGGCCCGCAGAGCATGTGCTGGAGATGCTTGCCGCAGACGAAGGAGGCGCGCGCGCGCGCCAGGGCCTCGACGAATTCGCCATTGGGACAGAAGCGCAGGAGCGTGACGTGGACATCCTCCTCCAGCGTGTCGAGCTCGCGCGTCGACAGGCGCGGGAAGCGCCGCTCGGCTCGGCTCAGGCGATCGCGCGCGGCGCCGAGCACGGGGGCCGGCAGCGCCGGGGCGGCAAGGCGCAGGGCGGCGGGCTCCAGAAGAAAGCGCAGGTCGTAGAGATCGGCCAGCCGTCGCTCGTCCAGCGGCACGGTCCACCAATGGGCGTCGCGCTTCTCGGCAAGGCCGGCGGCGCGGGCGCGCAGAAGAAGCTCGCGCGCCGAAGGGCGGCCAATGGCGTGATGGCGGGCCAGCGCCAGTTCGCTGACGCGGAAACGCCCGAACAGGGCGCGTTCCAGAAGCTCGCGCTCGACGCGGTAATAAAGATCGTCGTCGGCCTTGGGCTCGAGCGCATGGGCGCCGACCTGCTCGCCCGTCAGCTCGATGCGGCACGGCCCGCCCGCGCGGCCCGCCAGCACGCCGCGCCCCTCGAAGCGGCGCACCAGCCCTTCCGCCTCGAGTTCGGCCAGGGCCTGGCGCACCGGTTGGCGGCTGGAGCCGAACAGCGCGGCGAGCGGGCCTTCCAGAAGCACCGCGCCTTCCGGCAGGTCGCCGGAGAGGAGCTGCCCGCGCAGCGCCTCGACGATGCGCCGATAGGCCGGTCGCCGCGCGCCGGGCATGGAGCCGGACGAGGGGCCAGTCAGGGGGCCAGTCGCCGGGCCGGAGCCGCCGTCCATCGACCGATCCGTCAGGTGATCGCGCCGATCTGCCAGGGTACGAACTCGTTGTCGCCGTAGTCGTAGATCTCGCTGAGCGTGCGCTGGCCCGAGGCGACCGCCAGAATCGTCTCGAACATGCGCTGGCCGGACTCCTCGATCGACTCCTCGCCGGTGACGATGCCGCCGCAGTTGATGTCCATGTCCTCGGTCATGCGCTCGAACATCTCGGTGTTGGTCGCCACCTTGATGGTCGGCACCGGCTTCCAGCCCGACACGGAACCGCGCCCGGTGGTGAAGACCAGCATGTTGCAGCCGCCGGCGATCTGGCCCGTCACGGCCACGGGGTCGTAGCCCGGCGTGTCCATGAAGACGAAGCCCGAGCGGTCGATCGGCTCGGCATATTCATAGACCGCCTCGAGCGGCATGCTGCCGCCCTTGGCCACCGCGCCGAGCGACTTTTCCAGGATCGTGGTGAGACCGCCCGCCTTGTTGCCGTGGGAGGGATTGTTGTTCAGCTCCGCCCCGTGGCGCGCGGTGTAGCCGCGCCACCACTCGATGCGCTCCATCAGCTTTTCGGCGACGGCCGGCGTCACGGCGCGACGGGTGAGGAGATGCTCGGCGCCGTAGATCTCGGGCGTCTCGGCAAGGCAGGTCGTGCCGCCATGGCGCACCAAGAGGTCCGACGCGTAGCCCAGCGCCGGGTTGGCGGAGATGCCGCTATAGCCGTCCGACCCGCCGCATTCGAGCGCGAGCTTCAGGCCCGACAAGGGCTGCTCCGTGCGCTCGGCCGCGTTCACGGTGGGCAGCATCTCGCGGATGATGGCGGTGGCTTCCTCCACCGTGCGCCGCGTGCCGCCGAGCTGCTGGATCGTCATAGTGCGCAGGAGCGGGCCTTCGGCGAGGCCGTACTTGTCGGTGATGAGCGAGATCTGGTTGGTCTCGCAGCCCAGCCCGATCATCAGGATCGCGCCGAAATTGGGATGCCGGGCATAGCCCGAGAGCGTGCGCGTCAGCACCTCGTAGCCCTCGGTCTTGGTGGAAAGCGCACAGCCCTGGCCGTGCGTCAGCGCCACCACGCCGTCGACATTGGGAAAGCCGTCGAGCCCGCCCTTGTTGTTGAAATGGTCCGCGATGGCGCGCGACACCGTGGCCGAGCAGTTCACCGAGGACACGATGCCGATATAGTTGCGCGTGCCGACCTGCCCGTCCGCCCGGGCGTAGCCCAGGAAGGTGCGGCGCTCGGCCTCCGGCAGAAGCGGCGTCGCGCGCGCGTCGGAGGCGTAGTGATGGTCGGCGTGGCTGTCCTGCATGGCGAGATTGTGCAGGTGGACATGCTCGCCCGGCGCGATGGGCTGCGAAGCGGTGCCAATCACCTGCCCGTATTTCAGGACCGGAGCACCCTGCGCGATGGCGCGCAACGCCACCTTGTGGCCGCTGCCGATCTCGGCCGCCGCCCGAACCCCGCCGCCGATCGGCTCGCCCGCCTGCACGGGGCGGCGGGCGACGGCGACATTGTCCTCGCCGTTCAGGACGATGACGGGCGAAACCTCGGCGATGACGGACATGAAGCCTCCCAGGCGCCGGACGGGGCGGGACCCGAACGATCCCGCCGCCATCCGATAAATGTCTATTGCATGCAATAGTCATTTCATGCCGGACGGGGTTCCGTCAAGCGCCTGGAATGGTTCTCAATAGGCGGGACGCTCGCCGGCGATGACGCCCTTGCGCAGGAGGAAGCAGCCGTAGAAGCGGGGATCTGCCACCTGCACCACGGCGAAGCTCTTCTTGGCCGCCTCGTAGAAGGCATAACGCTCGATGGGCCGGATCAGCGTCTTCTCGCCGGCCGCCTCGATCTCGGCCCGCACCGCCGCGCGCGGCTCGGGCACTTCGTCCGGCTTGCCCACGACTTCCATGCAGCGCACGGGATCGTCCACGAACGCGTCCAGCGGCATGAGGCTGAGAATGGCGCGGGCGGCGCGCTCGATCGGCACGGCGGACAGGTTCACCAGCTTGCCGGACGTGGTTTCGGCGGCCACCGACTCGGCGGGGAAGTTGCCGTCCACGATGGCGATGTCGTCGCCATGGCCCATGGCGGCGAGAACCCAGAGAAGATCGGGGGTCAGAAGCGGGTCGAGGGATTTCAGCATGGCGGGTCTCCCGTTTTTAGCCTTTCCAGGCAAGGCCGACGCGCCTTGCCTGGGATCATGGGGCAGAGTCAAACGCCTGAAGCCTATCCGGCGGATGCGAAGCCGCCGGACACGAGGCGTCAGGCGCGGTGAAGATGGGCTTCGATGGACGCGGGCTTCATCTCGATGGAGAAGCCGGGCGCGCGCGGCGGGAAGTAGCGCCCGCCTCGGACGTCGCAGGGCTCGAAGAAATGCTCGTGCAGGTGATCGACATATTCGGCGACGCGCCCGTCCCAGCTTCCCGAGATGGAGAGATAGTCGATCATCGACAGATGCTGGACATATTCGCAGAGGCCGACGCCGCCGGCATGCGGGCAGACCGGCTTCTCGAACTTGGCGGCCATCAGCATGATGGCCAGGTTCTCGTTGAGGCCGCCGACGCGCGCGGCGTCGATCTGCACCACGTCGATCGCCTCGGCCTGGAGGAACTGCTTGAACAGGATACGGTTCTGGCACATCTCGCCGGTCGCGACCTTGACCGGGGCGACGCCACGACGGATCGCGGCATGGCCGAGAATGTCGTCGGGCGAGGTCGGCTCCTCGATGAACCAGGGGTCGAACTGGGCGAGTTCCTTCACCCAGTCGATCGCCTCGCCGACCTCCCAGATCTGGTTGGCGTCGATCATCAGCATCCGGTCCGGCCCGATCTCCTCGCGCAGGATGCGGCAGCGGCGGATGTCGTCCTCCAGATCGCGCCCGACCTTGAGCTTGAAATGCGACCAGCCCTCGGCAATGCCCTCGCGGCAGAGGCGGCGGATCTTGTCGTCGTCATAGCCGAGCCAGCCGGCCGAGGTCGTGTAGCTGGGATAGCCCTGGCTCGTCAGCTTCTCCAAGCGGGCGGCCTGCCCTTCCTTGGCGCGCTTCAGGATGTCCAGCGCATCGTCCTTGGTCAGCGCGTTGGACAGGTAGCGGAAGTCGATGAGGCGGACGATCTCCTCGGGCTCCATCTCGGAGACGAGCTGCCAGACCGGCTTGCCCGCGGCCTTGGCCCAGAGGTCCCACACCGCGTTGACCACGGCGCCGGTGGCCAGATGCATGACGCCCTTGTCCGGCCCGACCCACCGCAGCTGCGAGTCGCCCGTCACGAAACGCCAGAACTCGCCCATGTCGGCGGTGATCTCGGAGAGCTTCAACTCGTGCAGCTTGGGCGCGAGCAGGTCGATCGCCGCGCGGCAGAGATCGTTGCCCCGGCCGATCGTGAAGGTCAGCCCATGGCCCTGCGGCCCGCCATCGGTCTCGAAGGCGACATAGGCGGCGGAATAGTCGGGGTCCGGGTTCATCGCGTCCGACCCGTCCTTCTGCAAGGACGTGGGAAAGCGGATGTCGTAGGAGCGATGCGATTGGATCGTCCAGTCCTGAACCATGGTTCCTCCCCGAGCGGGCGCCCGACCAATGGACGCGCTCTTTGTTTCTGATATGAAATGGGTAATCATGAGTGAAACGGATCGTCAAGCGACAGGGAGCGAGCGAATGGCGAGGGAGGACAGCGTCGAGGGCTCGGACGGCGGCGACCGCGAGCGGCGCTACACCGCGCCGGCGCTGGAAAAAGGGCTGGATATTCTGGAGCTTCTGTCCGCCTCGCGCGAGGCGCTGACCCTGCAGCAGATCGGCCACGGGGTGGGCCGCACCAAGGGCGAGATCTTTCGCATGGTGAGCGTGTTGCAGGAGCGCCTCTATATCGAGCGCACGGAAAGCGAGGATCGGTTCCGCGTGACCGACCGCCTGTTCCGCCTCGGGCTCAGCCGTCCGGTGAACCGCTCGCTGGTGGAAACCGCCCTGCCCTTCATGAACGCCTTTTCGGACGCGACGGGCTATGCCTGCCACCTCGCCGTGCCCAGCGAAACGCAGATGGTGGTGATCGCGCGGGTGGAAAGCACCAGCCACATCGGCTTCACCGTGCGCATCGGCTATCGCCAGCCGCTGACGCTGACGGGCTCCGGGCGCTGCCTCCTCGCCTTCATGAGCGCGCGCCGCCGCCATCGCACGCTGCTCGACATCCACCGCGAGGAGCCGGCCTTCGACCTCGATGCGCTGGAGCCGGAACTGGCCGCCATTCGCGCGGCCGGCCATGTCGCGCGCCAGAGTGGCCTGTCGGAGGCGGTGGTGGACCTGTCGGTTCCCGTCACCGAGGCGCACGAGGGCGGCGCCATCGCGGCCCTCACCTGCCCCTATCTGCGCATTCGGCTGAACCCGTGGGAGCCAGACGCGCTGCTCGCCGAACTCGCCCAGGCCGCCTCGCGCATCGGCCAGGGTTTGGCGCTGCAGCGGGATTGATTTACCCGCGCATCCATGATGTACCCTTGAAACACTCAACGGGAGGAGACCAGCTGATGGCCGGACGGCTCGCAGGCAAGACGGCTGTGGTGACAGCCGCAGCGCAGGGAATGGGCCGCGCGGCGGCGCTGGAATTCGTGGCCGAGGGCGCGAGCGTTCTGGCGACCGACATCAACGCGGCGGCGCTGGAAGACCTGAAGGCTGATGGGATCGAGACGCAGGTCCTCGACGTGACCGACGCCGAGGCGGTGAAGGCCTTCTGCGCCGGCCGCGCCGCGCCCGACATCCTGTTCAACTGCGCGGGCTATGTCCACGCCGGCACGATCCTCGAATGCGAGGAGAAGGATTTCGACTTCTCCGTCGCGCTCAACGTGCGCTCCATGTACCGGCTCATCAAGGGCTTCCTGCCCGGCATGATCGACAAGGGCGGCGCCTCGATCGTCAACATGGCCTCGGTCGCCTCCAGCGTCATCGCCGCGCCCAACCGTTTCATCTACGGCACCACCAAGGCGGCCGTGGTCGGTCTCACCAAGTCGGTCGCGGCCGACTTCGTGACCAAGGGCATCCGCTGCAACTGCATCTGCCCCGGCACGGTGGAAAGTCCCTCGCTGGGCGACCGGATGCGCGCGCTCGGCGACTACGAGACGGCGCGCGCCGCCTTCATCTCGCGCCAGCCCATGGGCCGGCTCGGCACGCCCGAGGAAATGGCCAAGCTCGCCGTGTTCCTGGCGTCCGACGAGTCCGGCTTCATGACGGGTCAGGCGCTCGTGGTGGACGGCGGCTGGTCCAACATCTGACCGCGCGCCGCACAATTTCGAGAAAAGGGAGACTGCCATGAAACTGCTTCGCCACGGCGCGCCCGGCGCGGAAAAGCCCGGCCTTTTGGACGCGGACGGCCGCATTCGCGACCTCTCGGCCCATGTGAGCGACCTGTCGGGCCGCTGGCTGACGCCGGACGGTCTCGCCGAGATCGCCAAGCTCGACACCGCCTCGCTGCCGCTGGTGGACGGCGATCCGCGCCTCGGCGCCTGCGTCGCCGGCACGGGCAAGTTCATCTGCATCGGCCTCAACTATTCCGACCACGCCGCCGAGACCGGCGCCAGCGTGCCCTCCGAGCCGATCATCTTCATGAAGGCGACCTCGGCCATCGTCGGGCCGAACGACGACATCGAGATCCCGCGCGGGTCCGAGAAGACCGACTGGGAAGTCGAGCTCGGCGTCGTCATCGGCAAGACGGCGAAATACGTCTCGGAAGCCGAGGCGCTGGACCATGTCGCCGGCTATTGCGTCATCAACGACGTGTCGGAGCGCGCCTTCCAGACCGAGCGCCAGGGCCAGTGGACCAAGGGCAAGAGCTGCGACACGTTCGGCCCGACCGGCCCGTGGCTCGTGACCAAGGACGAAGTGGCCGATCCGCAGAATCTCGGCATGTGGCTGGACGTGAACGGCCATCGCTACCAAGACGGCTCCAGCCGCACCATGGTCTACGGCGTCGCCTTCCTCGTCTCGTACCTGTCGCAGTTCATGAGCCTGCAGCCGGGTGACATCATCTCCACCGGCACCCCGCCGGGCGTCGGCCTCGGCCAGAAGCCCAACGTCTTCCTGAAGGCGGGCGACGTGATCGAACTCGGCATCGAAGGCCTGGGCACGCAGCGCCAGACCTGCCGCCAGGGCTGACCCCTGAAGGACGCGGGGCCGGCGACGTCGTCGTCAGTCCCGCGTCCAGCGCTCGCGCGAGGCTTCGAGGTGCATCCGCATGGCCGCCTGCGCCAGGATCGGATCGCCCGAGCCGAGCGCCTCCAGGATCGCCTCGTGCTCGGCCAAGGCGACGCGCCAGGTTTCCGGCGTCTCGAAGCGCACGCGCATCTGCGCTGAGATCGGGCTGTGGCGATCGTCGAACAGCTCACGCACGATGCGCGTCAGCACGGCATTGCCGGTCTGCGCGGCGATCGTGAGATGGAAGAGCCGGTCCTGCTCCAGCGGCTTTCGGCCGGCGTCGATCTCGGCGCCCATGGCATTCAGCGCCTGCCGCAGCTGGGCGAGCGTGTCCGGCGTCATGCGCGCGGCGGCGAGCTGGGCCACTGTGCTCTCGATTGCGGCGCGCGCGCGCATGAGTTCCGACGGGCTTTCGCCGAGCGGACGCGTCGGCGCGTCCGCCTCCTCGCCCGGCGCGCAGACATAGACGCCGGAGCCCATGCGGATCTCGACGCTGCCGTCGATCTCCAGCGCGATCAGCGCCTCGCGCAGCGAAGGGCGCGAGACGCCGAGCTGGACCGCCAGTTCCCGCTCGGCCGGCAGGCGCGAGCCCGGGGGAAACTGGCCGGCGCGGATCAGGGCGCGAATCTGGTCGGCGACCTGCTGGTAGAGCCGGCGACCGTCGAGACCCTTGATGGCTTCGGACATGCATCCCTCCTGATTGGCCTGACCATAGCGACGATCCCGGCGCGTCGGAAGCGGAAATGAGCTCCTTCTTGCGATATGCATTCCTTAAAGTCTGACAAGTTGTGCTCGGCTTTCAAAACTGGCTTGACCAATTCCAAGGAGCATCCTAACCCTAGCTTCATCGGCCGAGAGGCCTGAGACGCCAGCCCGGGAGGAACGGGCGGCGCGGCGCTCTCAACGGGGCGCGGGAGGACAGGATGCAGCAGTCAGGTTCCAGCCCCGCCATGGCGGGTCGCACCGCCACGACCGGTGACGCGCAAACCGGCGCTGCCATGCCGGCTGGCGAAACGATCCTTCGCCTGCACGAGATCACCAAGGAATTTCCCGGCGTGAAGGCGCTCGGCGGCGTGTCCTTCGACCTGCGCCGCGGCGAGGTCCATGCCGTGTGCGGCGAGAACGGCGCCGGCAAGTCGACGCTGATGAAGATCATCAGCGGCCTCTACCAGCCGACCTCGGGCAGCATCGTCTACAAGGGCGAGGAGCGCCATTTCGCCTCCACCACCGAGTCCGAAGCGCTCGGCATCGCCATCATCCACCAGGAACTGAACCTCGTTCCGCACCTGTCGATCGCCGAGAACATCTATCTCGCCCGCGAGCCGCGCGTGGCCGGCCTGTTCGTGGACCGCGCCAAGCTGCGCCGCGACGCGCGCGCCTGCCTGGAGCGCCTGGGCCTTTCGCTCGATCCCGACCGGCAGGTCCGGGGCCTGTCGGTGGCCCAGTGCCAGATGGTGGAGATCGCCAAGGCCCTGTCGCTGAACGCCGAAGTGCTGATCATGGACGAGCCGACCTCTTCGCTCACCGAGAGCGAAACGGCGGTCCTGTTCGGCGTCATCCGCGATCTCAAGCGCTCGGGCGTCGGCATCGTCTACATCTCGCACCGGCTGGACGAGATGGCCGAGATCGTGGACCGCGTGACGATCCTGCGCGACGGGCGCTATGTCTCGACCGACGATTTCGCCGCCCTCTCGGTGGACGACATCGTCGCCCGCATGGTCGGTCGCTCGCTGGAGGAGAAGTTCCCCGACCGCCTTTCCGTGCCGGGCGACGATGTCCTGATGCGCGTCGAAGGGCTGACGCGGGCCGGCACGTTCCAAGACATCGGCTTCACGCTTCGGCGCGGCGAGATCCTGGGCTTTGCCGGCCTCATGGGCGCGGGCCGAACGGAAGTGGCGCGCGCCATCTTCGGCGCCGACCCGCTGGATTCGGGCACGGTGGAGCTGTTCGGCCGCCCCGTTTCGATCGGGTCGCCGCAGGACGCGATCCGCGAAGGGCTCGCCTATCTCTCGGAGGACCGCAAGAGCCACGGGCTCGCGGTCAAGATGCCGGTGGCCGCCAACATGACGCTGGCCCATCTCGGTGGCGTGTCGAAGAACGGCTTCATCGACTTCGCTGAGGAAGAGACGATCGCGCAGCGCTATGTCGATCTTCTCAGCATCCGCACCCCTTCGGTGCATCAGGTGACGCGGCTCCTGTCGGGCGGCAATCAGCAGAAGATCATCATCGGCAAGTGGCTGTTCCGCCAGTCGCGCATCCTGTTCTTCGACGAGCCGACGCGCGGCATCGACGTCGGCGCCAAGTTCCAGATCTACAAGATCATGGACGAGCTGGCCTCGCAGGGGATCGGCGTCATCCTGATCTCGTCCGAACTCCCCGAAATCCTCGGCCTGACCGATCGCGTCGCCGTGTTCCACGAGGGCCGCATCACCGGCATCCTGGAGACGAAGCAGACCTCGCAGGAAGAGATCATGCACTACGCCTCGGGCCACGCCCGCCGGGCGCCCAGTCTTGCGCATTGAGGACGCCATGACCACGATCCCCCAAGACAAGCCGCGCGGGCCCCTCCTCAGCGATCGGCAAAAGGACCTGATCCAGAAGTTCGCCGCGCTCGGCAGCCTCTTCGCCCTGGCCGTCGTCTTCTCGGCCACCTCCAGCGCCTTCCTGACCGTCAACAACGGCATGACGATCGCGCTTCAGGTGACCTCCATCGCGCTGCTCGGCATCGGCGCGACCTGCGTCATCATCACCGGCGGCATCGACCTGTCGGTCGGCTCTGTGCTGGCGTTGGCCGGCGTCGTCGCCGCGCTGGCGGTGAAGGAATGGGGCATGCCCGTGCCGCTCGGCATGCTGCTCGGCATCCTCGTCGGCACGATGTGCGGCGTCGTCAACGGGCTTGCCATCACGCGCGCCAAGCTGCCGCCCTTCATCGCCACGCTCGGCATGATGATGGTAGCGCGCGGTCTCGCGCTCCAGATCACCGGCGCACGCGCCGTCTCGGGCCTCGGCGACAGTTTCGGCGAACTCGGCAACGGCGCCCTGTTCCGCATGGTCGAGATCGGCGACGACGGCTTTCCCACGGTCACCTTCCCCGGCATCCCCTATCCCGTGATCCTCATGGTGGTGATCGCCATCGCGGTGGCCATCATGCTGCGCCGGACCGTGCTCGGCCGTCATATCTATTCCGTCGGCTCCAATGCGGAAGCGGCGCGCCTGTCGGGCGTCAACGTCGCCCGCGTCACGCTCTTCACCTATGTCCTGTCCGGCACGCTGGCCGGGCTCACGGGCTGCGTTCTCATGTCCCGCCTCGTCACCGCCCAGCCGAACGAAGGCGTGATGTACGAGCTCGACGCCATCGCCAGCGCGGTGATCGGCGGCACGTCGCTGATCGGCGGCGTCGGCACGATCTCGGGCACCATGATCGGCGCCTTCGTCATCGGCATCCTGCGCAACGGGCTGAACATGAACGGCGTCTCGGCCTTCACGCAGCAGATCATCATCGGCCTCGTGATCCTGGCGACCGTCTGGATCGACCAGCTCCGCAACCGCCGCTAACCCCATTCCCGCCCGCCCCCGGCGATACGGGGGCGGCGCGGGCGTCAAGCAGACCACTCGGGAGGAAATGTCATGCGCAATCTCGTCGCCGCCTTGGCCGGATCGGCCCTCGCCCTCGTCGCCTTCTCGGCCCAGGCCGCCGAAAAGGAAGTCGCCGTCATCGTGAAGACGGTGAACTCGACCTTCTGGCAGAACGTCCAGAAGGGCGTCGACGCCGCCAAGAAGGATCTGCCGGAAGGCACGACCACGACCTTCAACGGCCCGGCCTCGGAATCGGCCATCGCCGATCAGGTCAACATGGTCGAGAACGCGGTGAACCGTCAGGTCGCCGGCATCATCCTCGCCCCGTCCGACCCGGACGCGCTCGTGCCGGCCATCAAGAAGGCCTGGGAAGCGCGCATTCCCGTCGTGCTGATCGACAGCCAGATCGCCGAAAGCGGCGCGCAGTACTACCAGTCCTTCCTCGCCACCGACAACAAGAAGGCCGGCGAGATGTCCGCCAAGGCGCTGATCGACAAGGTCGGCACCGAGGGCAAGATCGCGGTCATGTCCTATGTCGCGGGCGCGGGCTCCGAGATCGGCCGCGTCGGCGGCTTCACCGACTACATCAAGGCCCATTCCAAGCTGCAGATCGTCGGCCCGTTCTATTCGCAGTCGCAGATGGCGACGGCGCTGAACCAGACCACCGACGTTCTGGCCTCGACCCCCGACCTCAAGGGCATCTTCGGCGCCAACGAGCCGACCGCCATCGGCATGGGCCGCGCGCTCGCGCAGTCCGGCAAGGCCGGCAAGGTGGTCGCCGTCGGCTTCGACGGCAACGAGGACCTTCAGGGCTTCGTGAAGGACGGCACGCTCTCGGCCATCGCCGTGCAGGGCTCGTTCCAGATGGGCGAACTCGGCACCCAGACCATCGCCAAGCTCCTCAAGAAGGAGAAGGTCGAGAAGCAGCAGGACACCGGCGTCGTGATGGTCACCAAGGAAAACATCGACAAGCCGGAAGCCAAGAACGTCCTTTACTGATCCGACGTCCCCGCCGGCGGCGCCCTGCCGCCGGCGGGTTTCCCTATCTCTTCCAACGAGAGCCTGACGTGATGAAGACGACGGACCGCCGCGAACTGCCCAATGGCAAGGTCAGCCTGACCGGGCTCGGCCTTGGCTGCGCGCAGATGGGCAACCTTCTGAAACTGATGCCCTTTTCCGACGCGCGCGAGACGGCCGACGCCGCCTGGGACGCGGGCATCCGCTATTTCGACACGGCGCCCTTCTATGGCTTCACGCGCTCCGAGCGCCGGCTCGGCGCCATTCTCGACGAGCGCGCGCGCTCCGACTTCGCGATCAGCACCAAGGTCGGACGGCTCATGGTGCCGGACGAGACCGTGGGCGCGGAGGCAGAAGGCTATGTCGACCCCTGCCCGTTCCATCAGGTCTACGACTACAGCTACGACGCGATCCTGCGCTCGTTCGACGCCAGCCAGCAGCGGCTTGGCATGGTGCGTTTCGACATTCTCTATGTCCACGACATCGGCCGCGTGACCCATGGCGAGCGCCACGAGCACCATTGGAACCAGCTGACCAAGGGCGGCGGTTTCAAGGCGCTCAGCGAACTGCGCTCGGACGGGCGCATCGGCGGCTTCGGACTCGGCGTCAACGAGTGGGAGGCGGTGAGCGAGGCGCTGGACGAATGCGATCTCGACGTGTCCATGCTCGCCGGGCGCTACACGCTCCTGGAACAGGAAAGCCTCGGTCTTCTCCAGAAGTGCGTCGATCGCGGCGCGCGCATCGTGGTGGCCGGTGCCTTCAACTCGGGCGTTCTGGCCGGCACCAACAATTTCAACTATGGCGACGCGCCGGAAGACGTGATCCGCCGCGTCGGCGAGCTGCGCGCGGTGGCGCAAGAGTTCGGCGTCGCTATCCAGGCCGCTGCCCTGCAGTTCGGCATGGCGCATCCCGCCGTCGTGTCCTGCGTGTCCGGCGCGCGCAACGCCCGGCAGATCCGCTCCAATGTCGAGTGGTTCGAAGCGGAGATTCCGGCCGAGTTCTGGGCGGCGCTACGCCAGCGCGGCCTCGTCGCCGAAGGCACGCCCCTGCCCGGCCTTCCCGCCTGACATAACTTCCGGCTCGGGGTCGCCCTTCGCCACCCCGAGCGTCCGACCTCCATTCGCGAGCCTGCCCCATGCTGACCATCGTGTGCGAAACGCCGGGAACCCTCCGCCCCCGCGAAGAGCCCAAGCCGACACGCGGCGAAGGGGAGGTTCTTCTCCGCATCCGGCGCATCGGCGTCTGCGGCACGGACCTGCACATCTTCTCCGGCAACCAGCCCTATCTCGCCTATCCCCGCGTCATGGGCCACGAGTTGGCCGGCACGGTGGAGGAGGCGCCGGAGGGCTCGGCGCTGCACCGGGGCGATCAGGCCTATGTCATCCCCTATCTCTCCTGCGGCGAATGCCATGCCTGCCGCCAGGGCAAGACGAACTGCTGCTCGCGCATCCAGGTGCTGGGCGTCCACCGCGACGGCGGCATGACCGAATACCTCAGCCTGCCCGAGCGCTTCGTGCGCAAGGCCGCGAGCATCACGCTCGACCAGGCCGCCATGGTGGAGTTCCTCGCCATCGGTGCCCATGCGGTGCGCCGCGGCGCGGTGATGGACGGGCAAAACGTGCTCGTCGTCGGCGCCGGGCCGATCGGCATCGCCGTCGCGATCTTCGCCCGGCTGCGCGGCGCGCGCGTCACCATGCTCGACACGCGCGAAGACCGGCTGCGTTTTGCCGGGGCGCATCTTGGCGTCCACGAGGTGGTGCAGGCGGGAGAGGGCGATCACGAGCGCCTGTCGGCGATCACGGGCGGCGACTTCTTCGACGTCGTCTTCGACGCGACCGGCAGCCCCAAGGCGATGGAGCGGGGCTTCGGCTTCGTCGCCCATGGCGGGGCCTATGTGCTGGTCTCCATCGTCGCCAGCGACATCCGCTTCAACGACCCGGAGTTCCATAAGCGCGAAACCACGTTGCTGGGCAGCCGCAACGCGACGCCGGAAGACTTCGAGACCGTGGTGGATGCGCTGCGCGCCGGCGACGTGCCGAGCGAGGCGCTGCTGACGCACAGCCTGACCCTTGCCGAAGTGCCCGAGCATTTCGCCGGGCTTCTCGACCCGGCCGCCGGCGTCATCAAGGCCATGGTACGGATCGACTGATTCCCCCTGCCACGACCGACAGGCCCCGCGCTTCGAACTCCGGTTCGAGGTGTCGGGGCTTTTCGGCGTTTCCAATCGGCCAATTCACGCTGCATTGCACAAGATTTGAGCCTGAATAAGGATTGACCAACCCTTTCCAACCCGTAAGATGTCAGACCAATTCCAATGGTTTGACGGCTCGGTTTTGGACGGTGTGTCTCCTCTTCCCGCGATGGATCGGCTGCGCGACACGCTGGACGCGCTCGGGCGGCATGTCGAGCGCGCCGGGCTCCGGGCCGGCGACCGGCTGCCAGCCGAGCGGGAGATGATGCAGGCGCTGGCGGTCGGCCGCTCCACCATCCGCGAGGCAGTGCGCCAGCTTCAGGCGCTGGGCGTCGTCGAGACGCGAAAGGGCAGCGGCTCCTATCTCCTGCGCCCGCTGTCGGCCGCCACCGTCCACATGCCGCTCTCGATCACCGCGACGGGCCTGCGCGAAGGGCTGCTCCAGACGCTCGACATCCGGCGCGGGCTGGAGGCGGAGGCGAGCGCCCTGGCCGCGCTTCGCCATACGAGCGAGGATCTCGCCCGCATGGAAGTACGCCTTATCGAGATGGAGCGGGTGCACCGGTTGAACGGCACGGCCGGGCCGGAAGACCTTCTCTTCCATCTCTCGGTCTATGAGGCCGCGCACAACCCGCTGTTCAGCCAGCTTCTGGAACAGATGCGCGAGGCCTTCGAGCGCTTCTTCCTCAAGCCCTTCGACAGGCCCGACTTCGCCGGCCGCTCCTTCCCCTTCCATCGCGAGATGTTCGAGGCGATCGCCGCGCGCGACCCCGGCCTCGCGCGGGAAAAGACCCTCGCCATTCTCGACATCGTCGAGGAGGACATCAAGGACATGTCGCAATGACCGATCCCGCCGCACTCGATCCGTTCTCGCTGATCGCGGCTCATGACGAGCGCCACGCCTTCGACGCCGTGGTGCCGCCGATCGCCCAGACCTCGCTCTTCACCTTCGGCTCTTTCGCGGAGATGGAGGAGACCTATCTCGGTCAGCGCGTGCGCCCGACCTATTCGCGCGGCCTCAACCCGACCGTTCGCCTGTTCGAGGAGAAGCTCGCCGCCATGGAAGGCGCCGAGGACGCGATGGGCTTTGCCAGTGGCATGGCGGCGATTTCCTCGGCGGTGCTGGCCTTCGCCGAGCCGGGTGATCGCATCGTCGCGGTGCGCCACATCTATCCCGACGCCTATCGCCTGTTCGAGATCCTCCTCAAGCGCATGCGCATCGAGGTGACCTATGTCGACGGGCGCGACGAAGAGGCGTTGGCCAGAGCCCTGCCCGGCGCCAAGCTCTTCTACATGGAAAGCCCGACGAGCTGGGTGATGGAGACCCATGATGTCGGCGCGCTGGCCAAGCTCGCCAAGGCGCAGGGCGTCCTCACCATGATCGACAACTCGTGGGCGACGCCGGTCTTCCAGCGGCCGATCGCGCTCGGCGTCGACCTCGTGATCCATTCGGCCTCGAAATATCTCGGCGGCCATTCCGATGTGGTGGCCGGCGTCGTCGCCGGCTCCAAGGCGCTGATCCGCGAAATCCGCGCCCAGACCTATCCCTATCTCGGCGCCAAGCTCTCGCCCTTCGACGCCTGGCTGCTGATCCGGGGCCTGCGCACCCTGCCGATCCGTATGCGGGCACACGAGGCGGATGCGCTCGCTGTCGCCCATCACCTTAAGGCGCAGGATTGCGTGGAATCTGTCCAGCACCCCGCGCTCGCCAACGCGCTGCCGCCGGGCCTGGAAGGCACGTCGGGCCTCTTCTCCTTCACCTTCAAGGAAGGGGTGAACGTGCCGCGCTTCGCCGACAGCCTGAAGCTCTTCAAGCTCGGCGTGTCCTGGGGCGGGCATGAAAGCCTCTGCGTGCCGGGGCAGGTCGTCCTGTCGCAGAACCAGGGGCCGAATTCCGGCCACGCCTTCGGCATCTCGCCGCGCTCCGTCCGCCTTCATGTCGGCCTCGAAGGCGCGAACGCGCTGAAGGCCGATCTCGATGCGGCCATCACCGCCGGCCTCGCCGCCTGACCTCGATCCCAACCCGACCCACAGGAGACATCGCAGACATGAAACGCATGATCCTCACCGCGTCCCTCGCCTCCTTCCTTCTGTCGGGAACGGCCATGGCCGACACGACGCTGAAGCTCGTCGAAGTCATCACCAGCCCCTCGCGCACCGAGACGCTGAAGGAAATCGTCGCCAAGTTCGAACAGGCCAATCCCGGCACCAAAGTCGAGATCACCTCGCTGCCCTGGGGCGAAGCCTTCGAGAAGTTCGCCACCATGGTCTCGGCGGGCGAAACGCCCGACGTCATGGAGATGCCTGATACCTGGGTCGCGCTCTACGCCAAGAACGGCGCGCTGGAGAGCCTGGAGCCCTATCTCGCCAAGTGGCAGGGCGCGGCCGACCTCAACGACCGGGCGCTGGAGTTCGGCCGGCAGGTGGACGGCAAGACCGCCTACATGCTGCCCTACGGCTTCTATATGGGCGCCATGTTCTACAACAAGAAGCTCTTCGCGGAGGCCGGCGTCGAGGGCCCGCCCAAGACCATCGCCGAGTTCCAGACGGCGTCCGAGAAGGTCTCCAAGCTGCCCGGCAAGTACGGCTACTGCCTGCGCGGCGCGCGCGGCGGCCTGAACGACTGGACAGTGTTCATGAACGCCATCGCCGGCAACAACACCTATTTCAAGGAAGACGGCACCTCGACCTTCGCAGACCCCGACAAGGTGAAGGGCCTCGCCTGGTACATCGACTATTACAAGAAGGGTCTGGCGCCCAAGGACTCCATCTCCTGGGGCTTCAACGAGACGGTGGCGGGCTTCTATTCCGGCACCTGCGCCATGCTCAACCAGGACCCGGACGCGCTGATCGCCATTTCCGAGCGCATGAAGCCGGAAGACTACGGGGTCGTGCCGCTGCCCAAGGGCGAGGCCGGCAAGGCCTTTCCGGTGATCGGCTATGCCGGCTGGTCGATGTTCCAGACTTCCGAACACAAGGATCTCGCCTGGAAGCTGATCGAGACGCTGCAGGGCACCGAAGGCAACGTCGCCTGGAACAAGAAGACCGGCGCGCTGCCGGCGCTGAAGTCGGCCGAGAACGATCCGTTCTATGCCGGCGACAAGTTCAAGGGCTGGTTCGACGAGCTGAAGGATTCCAACACCGTCCCGACGCCGCTGCCGAGCTATCTCGAGGAGTTCGCCTTCTTCAAGGACAGCCTCGTGCCGGCCTCCTCGCAGCGCGCCCTGCTCGGCGAGATCACGCCCGAGGACATGGCCAAGGAATGGGCGGACTATCTCACCACCGCCCAGCAGGCCTACCTCGCCAACAAGACCAAGTAACCCCTCTCGCGCGCGGCGGCGGGGCTCCCGCCGCCGCGCTCCCCTGGCCCTTCCCGAAGGGATGACCCGCCTTGACCACGACCACTGAAGGCATCGTGCCGTTTCAGGATCGCCGCACGCCCGGCCAGCGCTTTCTCCAGGCCGCCGAGCCCTATCTCTACAGCGCGCCGGCGCTGGTCCTGATCCTCGCCGTCATGCTGGTGCCGCTGGTGATCGGCGTGTCCTACGCGTTTCGCGACATCCGCCTGCTCAGCCCCTTCAGCGGCGGCTTCGTCGGGCTGAAGCATTTTCACGCGCTCTGGGTCGACCGCAATTTCTGGCTGGCGCTGAACAACACGCTCTACTGGACCGGCATTTCCGTCGCGCTCCAGTTCCTGCTCGGCCTGACGCTGGCGCTGCTTCTCAACCGGCCCTTTCGCGGACGCGGCATCGTGCAGGCGCTCTGCTTCCTGCCCTGGGCTGTGCCGACCTTCCTGTCCGGCCTCAACTGGGCCTGGATGTTCAACCCCGTGGTCGGGCCGATCCCGCATTGGCTCTTCGCGCTTGGGCTGATGGACGCGCCGACCAATATCCTGGCCGATCCGCAGCTCGCCATCTGGGGGCCGATCGTCGCCAATGTCTGGTGGGGCATTCCCTTCTTCGCCATCACCATGCTGGCCGCGCTGCAGTCCATCCCGCGCGACATCTACGAGGCGGCCTCGATCGACGGCGCCAATTCGGTGCAGCAGTTCTGGTCGATCACCCTGCCCTTCCTGGCGCCGACCATGGCGATCACGCTTCTTCTGCGCACGGTCTGGGTCGCCAATTTCGCCGACCTCATCGTGGTGATGACCGGCGGCGGTCCGGCCGACCGGACGCAGATCGTGGCGAGCTACATCTTCACCACCGCCTTCCGGAAGCTCGACTTCGGCTATGCCTCGGCGATCTCGCTGGTGCTGCTGGGGCTTCTCCTTCTCTACTCCCTCGCTCTGGTGTCGCTGCGCCAGATGCTGCTGCGCAAGGGCTGATCCGCATGGGCCATCACAGCCTTCTCGGCACGCTGGCGCATCGCTTCGCGCTGCTTCTCTTCGTTCTCTTCGCGCTGTTTCCGCTCTACTGGCTGGTGAAGGTCTCGGTGACGCCGAACGACCTCATGTATTCGGAAGGCGTGCGGATGTGGCCCTCGCGCACGAGCCTTGAGCATTTCCGCTTCGTCTTGGAGAACTCCAACTTCCCGCTCTTCTTTCGCAACAGCCTGATCGTCTCGCTCTCGACGGCCGCCATCGTCACGGTGATCGCGGCCTTCGGCGGTTACGCGTTCTCGCGCTTCGCCTTTCGCGGCAAGATGTGGATCACCGGCCTTCTGCTCGTCACGCAGATGTTTCCGCTGGTGATGCTGATCGCGCCGATCTTCCGCATGCTCTCGCCGCTCGGCCTTACCAACTCGCTGACCGGCCTTATCCTCGTTTACACCACGTTCAACGTGCCCTTCGCCATCTTCCTGATGCAGAGCTTCTTCGACGGCATTCCGAGGGATTTGGAGGAGGCCGCGCAGATCGACGGGGCGAGCCGCTTCCAGGCGTTTCGCGAGATCATCGTGCCCCTCACCCTGCCCGGCATGGCGGCGACGCTCGGCTTCGTCTTCACCGCCGCCTGGAGCGAGCTTCTCTTCGCGCTCATGCTGGTGTCGAAGGTGGACGCCTCGACCTTCCCCGTAGGGCTCCTGTCCTTCGTCTCGAAGTTCGGCGTCGATTTCGGGCAGATGATGGCCGCCGGCGTGCTCGCGCTCATTCCCGCCGTCCTGTTCTTCCTCCTCATCCAGCGCTTCCTCGTGCAGGGCCTGACGGCCGGCGCGGTCAAAGGCTGAAGGATTTCCCATGGCTGCCATCGACATCCGCTCCGTCCACAAGGCCTATGGGCCGCTCACCATCCTGCGCTCGGTCGACCTGTCGATCCGCGCCGGAGAGTTCATCGTGCTGGTCGGCCCGTCCGGCTGCGGAAAATCGACCCTGCTGCGCATGATCGCGGGGCTGGAGGAGGTGACGGGCGGCGAGATCGCCATTGCCGGAAACCGCGTCAACGAGCTGCCGCCCAAGGACCGGAACCTCGCCATGGTGTTCCAGTCCTACGCGCTCTACCCGCATATGTCGGTCAGCGGAAACATGAGCTATGCGCTGCGCCTGAAGAAGACGCCGAAGGAGCGCATTCTCTCCGCCGTGTCCGGCGCGGCCGAGAAGCTCGGCCTCACCAAGTTGATCGACCGGCGACCCAAGGCCCTATCGGGCGGGCAGCGCCAGCGCGTCGCCATGGGGCGGGCCATCGTGCGCCAGCCCCAGGCCTTCCTGTTCGACGAGCCGCTGTCCAATCTCGACGCGCGCCTGCGCGAGCACATGCGCGCGGAGATCAAGAAGCTGCATCAGGAACTGGGCGCCACCTCGATCTACGTCACGCACGACCAGATCGAGGCCATGACGCTGGCGGACCGGATCGTCGCCATGGAGGGCGGCGAGATCCGCCAGATCGGCTCGCCGCTCGATCTCTACGAACGCCCGGCCAACCGCTTCGTCGCCGGCTTCATCGGCTCGCCTGCCATGAACTTCCTGGAAGGACGCGTGCGGCGCGTCGGCGACGAGGTGTTTCTCGATCTCGGCGAAAAACGCCGCGTGCCCTTGCCCGCCACGGTCTCGGCCCCGGAGGGCACGCCGCTGACCCTTGGCGTGCGGCCCGAACACGTGCTGATCGGCGAAAGCACGGAAGGCTCCGGCCTCGACTGTCCGGTGGAGCTGGTGGAGCCGACCGGCATGGGCACGATCGTCCATTGCGATCTCGGCGGCGTTTCGGTGAAGGCCTTCGTGCCCGGCGTCAGCCGGCTTCGGGCCGGCGACCACGTGCCGATGCGCCTTGCCCCCGGCCATCTCCACCTTTTCGCGGCCGATGGCGGGGCGCGGCTGAACTAAGCGAGGAGCACCGCCTTCAACGCGCGCACCGTCGCCTCGTCGGTGCGCCGATCCCCCTTGCCGGCAAAGCCCAGCCGCTCGGCGGCGCGGCTGCGCAGCGTGGCCGGCGCCGAGCAGGAGGCGTGGACCTCTTGGATCGGAAGCCGACCGAGGAGACCCGGCAGCGTCGCGAGCGTGACGCCCGAGCCCGGCATGATCGCGATACGCCCGCCCGCCCGTTCGAACAGGCGCTCCAGAACCGAGATGCCGTCCGGCGCCGATCGCGCGCCGCCCGAGGTCAGCACGCGCTCGAAGCCGAGGTCGATCGCCTCTTCCAGCGCCGTTTCGAAATCGGGAGCGGTCAAGTCGAAGGCGCGGTGCAGCGTCCTGCCGAGCCCGGCCGAGGCCGCCGCCAGCCGTTCCAAGAGCGCCAGATCGAGCCGCCCGTCCGCCTGCCCGGCCCCGAGCACAACACCGGCAAGACCCGCCTCTCGCGCCGCCTCAATGTCGCGCAGCATGCTATCGGCCTCGCTTTCGGAAAACACGAAGTCGCCGCCGCGCGGCCGGATCATCGCATAGACCGGAACGGGCGCCCCGGCCGCCAGACGCATGAAGCCCTCAGAGGGCGTCAAGCCGCCCAGCGCCAGGGCGGAGCACAGCTCGATCCGGTCGGCCCCGCCACGGATCGCCGCTTCGAGCCCGGCGGGATCGTCGACGCAGACCTCCAGAAGCCGCGAGGCGCCTGCCCCGCTCACAGCGTTTCCGTCACCTTGCTGAGCTTGGCCGGCCGGTCCGGGTCGTGCCCGCGTCGGCGCGCCAGCGCTTCCGCCATGGCATAGAAGGCCGCGATCATCGGGATCGGGTCGGTCACGCCATGTCCTGTGGCCACCGAGGGCAGGTCGCGCCCTTCGCCGACCGTGAAGACCGCCCCGCCGAACCCGCGCAGCCGCTCCAGCGCTTCCAGGCTCGACGCTTCGGCCGCGTCGCGCGGCACGAAGGCGAGCACCGGCACGTCCGGCCCGATCAGCTGCATCGGCCCGTGCGCGACCTCGGCGGCGGAAAAGGCCTCGGCATGAAGCCCCGCCGTTTCCTTGCATTTCAGCGCCGCTTCCAGCGCGATGGCGAAGGCCGGTCCGCGCCCGACGGTGAAGAGCGAATGCGCCGTCACGAGCCGCTCCAGCGCGGGCGTCCAGTCCGCGCGCACGCTGCGGGCGATCGCGGCCGGTAGGTCCCGCACCGCGCGCTCCAGCGCCTCGTCGCCGCTCCAGACGGCGGTGATCGCGGCGGCCGCCGCGACGGAGGCGATGAAGCTCTTGGTCGCCGCGACGCTGCGCTCCTCACCGGCATGAAGCGGAATGACGATGTCGGCGCCCTCGGCCAGCGGCGAATCCGTCTGGTTGAGAAGCGCGACGGCGAGCGCCCCGCCGCGCTTGGCGTTGGCCTGGAGGGCCAAGATGTCCGGGCTCTTGCCCGATTGCGAGATGGACAGGACCACGCCGCCCGGAAGGCGCAGCTGCGCGCCGTAGACCGAGGCGATGGACGGGCCGACCGAGGCGACCGGCAGGCCGCAGGACATTTCCACGGCATATTTCAGGAAGCTCGCCGCATGGTCGGACGAGCCGCGCGCGCAGGTGACGACGGCGGCCGGCGGCATCATGCGCAGGCGCAGGCCGAGCTCGGTGATGGCCTGCCCCTCGCGCTCCAGAAGCCGCGCGACCACCTCGGCCGCCTCCTCCGTCTCCCGCCGCATGAAGGTCACGAGTGTCTCGCTCATGCGCTAGTCCTCACTTTACCGCGCCGACCGACAGGCCGCGCACGAGATAACGCTGCAGCCAGGCGAAGGCGATGGCGACCGGGATCGTGGCGACGAAGGTCGCCGCCATGACATGGTGCCATTCCACGGTGTAGCGCCCTGCCACCAGCGAAAAGATCTGGATCGGCAGGGTGTAGCTCGACTGCGAGCGCAGCATGGTCAGCGCGATGACGAACTCGTTCCATGCGTTGATGAAGGCGAAGATCGCCGTCACCACGATGGCCGGCACGGCCAGCGGCAGGAAGACCGAGACCAGCGTGCGCCAGCGGCTGGCGCCTTCCATCCAGGCCGCCTCCTCCAGATCGCGCGGGATGGTGGCGAAATAGCTCTGCAGCATCCAGACCGTGAAGGCGATGTTGAAGGCGCCGTAGACCAGCGACACGGCGCTGACATTGTCGATCAGCCCGGCCCAGGCGATGAGCCGGAACAGACCGATCACCAGGACGATGGGCGAGAGCATCTGCGTGATGATCAGAAACACCCGGAACGCACCCTGCCCCCGGAAGCGGAACCGCCCCAGCGCATAGGCTGCCGGGATCGACACGAGCAGCGCGGCCAGCGTCGAGACCACCGAGACGATCAGCGAATTGAGAAGCGCCGGGCCGAAATTCGTCGCGCCCCACATGGTCACGAAATTCTCGAAGGCGAGCCGCGAAGGCCACCAGGTCGGGTTCAGAACCTCGTTCTGGGGTTTGAGCGCCGTGATCCCCATCACCGCGAAGGGAAACAGGCCCGCCACCACGAAGGGCAGGAGGATCAGCCAGCAGACCAGGCTGCGCTTCAGCTTGCCGTCCATCTCAGGCCTCCCGCCGCATCGACAGGCGGACATAGACGAGCGTGAACACGAGCAGGATCGCGAACATCACCAGCGACACGGCCGAGGCCTCGCCGAGCTTTCCCAGCCGGAAGCCCATCTTGTAGAGATAGGTCACGAGAATGTCGGTCGAATTGGCCGGGCCGCCCTGCGTCGTCGCCCAGATGATCGGGAAGGAGTTGAACACGTAGATCGTGTTCAGGATCATCGCGATGTTGAGGAAGGGTTTCAGGAGCGGCAGCGTGATGGTGCGAAACATCGTCCAACGCCCCGCCCCTTCCAGCGCCGCCGCCTCGTATAGATCGTCCGGGATCGCCGAAAGGCCGCCGAGCAGGATCGTCACCGTGAAGGGCACAGTCACGATCACCGCGATGAAGATCTGCATGGGGAAGGCGGTGGACGCCTCCGCCAGCCATTGGATGTTCGTGCCGATGATCCCCATGCCCATCAGGGCCGAGTTCAGCATCCCGCTTTCGCCCGACAGCGCCCAGCGCCAGACGATCGCCGTCATGGTCAGCGACACCGCCCAGGGCAGCATCACGAGAACCCGCGCCAGCCCGCGCCCGTGAAAATCCTCGTTCAGCACCAGCGACACCGGGATCGCCGTCAAAAGCGCCCCGCCCACCACGCACACCGTCCAGACCAGCGTCCGCCACAGGCTCGCGATGAAGTTCGGGTCGTTCCACAGCGCCTCGAAATTCGCCAGCCCGACGAAATCGCGCAGCTGCCCGAAGCGGTTCACGCTGTGGCTCGCGATCTCGGAGAGTTCCACGATCGGCCAGACCACGATCGCCAGGGCCAGACACAGGCTCGGCGCGATCATCAGATAGGGCAGTATCGGCCGCTCGGCGGTCATGCGCGCTCCTTGAGGCTGTGGGCGTGGGTGTTTGCGGGGCTGCCGCCCCGATCCCCGCCCGGGAACGAGTTCCCGGACCCTTCCATTCTTTTGGGACTTCTTTTCCCAACCCGGGGAGGGCCAGCGGCCCTTCCCGGGTTGGGACACATGCCAAGAGAAGGAGGGGTCCAGGGGAAATCATTTCCCCTGGCAGGGGGTGCGGGGGACGGCGTCCCCCGCGAACGCCTCTGCCTACTGCTTCAGGATCGCGTCCGCCTTTTCGGCGGCGGCCTTGAGGGCCGGCTCGACCTCTTCCTTGCCGAGATAGATGCTCTGCAGGGCATTGGAGGTGAGGTCGGCGATTTCCTCCCAGCCGGGGATGACGGGCGCGAAGCGCGCGTCGGGCAGGAGGCTGGTGAAGACCTTGAGGTCGGCGCTGTCGGTGAAGTGCTTATCCTGCGCTTCTTCCTTTTCAACCGGCAGGAAGCCTTCGTTGACGGTGAAGGCGACGCGCTGCGGGGTCTGGAACAGGAAGTCGAGGAATTTGAACGCCTCGTCCTTGTTCTTGGAATTCTGGAACATGATGATCGAGTCGGTCACGCCGTAGGTGCCCTTGTCGCCCTTCGGACCGGCGGGAATGCCGGTGACGCCGTATTGGAGCTTCGGCGCCTCGTCGCGGATCTGGTTGGACAGGAAGGGCGCGGTGATGACCATGCCGAGCTTGCCCTGCTTGAAGAGGTTCTGCGTGTCCTCGCGCGAATAGGAGGTGACGCCGGGCTGGGTCGCCTTCTCGTCGATCAGGCGCTTGTAGAGCTTGGCCGCTTCGGCAGCTCCGGCCGAGGAGAGGCCGGACTTGCCGTCCTCGACGATCTCGGCTCCGTGCGACCACATGGCATAGTAGTAGTAGACGTCGGTCTCGATTTCCTTGCCCTGCAGGCCGAAGCCGTAGACCCCATCGCCCAGCGCGGAGATCTTCTTGGCGGCGTCTTCCAGCTCGGCCCAAGTCTTGGGCGGGTTGGCGACACCGGCCTTCTGGAAGAGATCCTTGTTGTAGTACATGGCGCGGGCCGAGGCGGCGATCGGCAGGCCGTAGGTCTTGTCGTCCATGACGGACGGCGTGAGGAAGGTCGAAATGAACCGGTCCTTGAAGGCCTGGTCCATGTAGCCGTCGAGCGGCTCGGCGATGCCCTGGCTCACGAAGTCGAGCAGCCAACGCGTGCCGATGATGGAAAGGTCGGCATTGGTGCCGGCCGAGATGTCGGTGGTCAGCTTCTGCTGAAGGCTGTCCCAGGGCACGACTTCGATCTGAATGTCGGTGCCGGGATTGGCGGTCTCGAAGTCCTTGGCCACCTTCTCGAAATAGGGGCCGGTCTTGGCGGAATACTCCGCCACCGTGACGCGCACGGTGCCGGCCTCGGCCGCAGCGGACAGCGCCAGAAGGGCGACGCCGGAGAGAGCGACGCGAACGGTGCGTTGGGCCCAGTGAGATGCGATGCGCATGCGATCCGATCCTCCTTCGCGGCGCGGGCCGATCGTTCGGCTCCCTTGCCAATGACGAACGGTCTGATCTTTTCGAATGTAAATCTTTTTCGCAAGCGCAATTTATGGGCAGGATGACCGGTTTTTTCCGTTGCTTTTTTTCATTTTGACGAACAGCATCGGTCCGACCCTCATCCGCTTCGAGACGCCATGTCGGATTCCTCCTCTCCTCTTGTGGTCATCACCGGCGCCTGCGGCGGCATCGGCGCCGCGCTGGTCGAGCGGTTCGGCCGGAGCGGCGCGCGGCTGGTGTTGTGCGATCTCGACCCGGCCGCGCTGGAGCGCGTGACCCATCCCGCCGTCGCGCTGCGCCTCGGCTTCGACCTTGCCGACCCCGCCGCCTGCCGCGCGGCGGCGGCGCGCATCGAACGGGACGTCGGCGTGCCCGACATCTTCGTCTCCAACGCCGGCTGGACGCGGGCCGAAACGCTGGCGACCACCGACGACGAGGCCTGGCGGCACGAGCTGGCCGTGAACCTCACCGGCACGCGCGATCTGGCGACGCCGCTGCTCGGCGCCATGCGGGCGCGGGGTTCGGGAGCCTTCGTCTTCGTTTCCTCGGTCAACGCGCTCGGTCATTACGGCAACCCCGCCTATTCCGCCGCCAAGGCCGGGCTTCTGGCCTATATGCGGGCGATCGCTGTCGAGGCGGGGCCGGACGGGGTGCGGGCCAACGCGGTTTGCCCCGGCTCGGTGCGCACGCCCGCCTGGGACCATCGCTTTGCCGAGAAGCCCGACCTTCTCGGCCGCATCGCGCCGCTCTATCCGCTTCGCCGCATGGTGACGCCGCAGGAAGTGGCCGAGGCCGTGTTCTTCCTCGCCTCGCCCCTCAGCTCCGGCATCACCGGCGTCGCGCTGCCGGTGGATGCGGGGCTGGGCGCCGGCAATCCGACCTTCGTCGAGGCTATTTCCTAGGAGCCCCCATGGCCGAACTCAGCCTTCACGCCCTGAAGAAACGCTACGGGCCGCTCGACATCCTGCATGGGCTCGATCTCGAGGTGCGCGACGGCGAGTTCATCGTGCTGGTCGGTCCATCCGGCTGCGGCAAGTCCACGCTTTTGCGCATGATCGCCGGGCTCGACACGGTGACTTCGGGCGAGCTGCGCATCGCGGGAAAGCGTGCCAACGACGTGGCGCCGCAGAAGCGCAACATCGCGATGGTGTTCCAGTCCTACGCGCTGTTTCCGCATATGAGCGTGCGCGACAACATCCTCTACGGCCCCAAGGTGCGCGGCGACGATGCCGGCGTGACAGAGGCGCGGCTGAAGAAGGCCGCCGAAATCCTCAATCTCGGTCCCTATCTCGACCGCAAGCCGGCGCAGCTTTCGGGCGGCCAGCGCCAGCGCGTCGCCATGGGTCGTGCGATCATGCGCGAGCCCGACCTGTTCCTGTTCGACGAGCCCCTGTCCAATCTCGACGCGCAGCTGCGCATGCAGATGCGCACCGAGATCAAGGCGCTGCACCAGACGCTGGGCTCCACCATCGTCTATGTCACGCACGACCAGATCGAGGCCATGACCATGGCCGACCGGATCGTGGTGATGAATGCCGGGCGGATCGAGCAAGTCGGCGCCCCGCTGGAGCTCTACGACCGGCCGGCCAACACGTTCGTCGCGGGCTTTCTCGGCTCGCCGCCGATGAACCTCCTGCCGGCGCAGCGCGGCGCGGACGGGCGGCTCGCCATGCCGGCCGGCATTACCCTTCCGCTGGCGCCCGAATCCAGCGGCGCGGAGTTCCTGGTCGGCATCCGGCCCGAGCGCTTCCGCCGCGCCAGCGATGGCGCCGGCCTGCCGCTGCGCGTCGGCGTGGTGGAGCCGACGGGCGCGGAAACCCATGTCTTCGGCACGATCGGCGAGACGGCGGTGCGCGTCGTCCTGTCCGAGCGCGTGGCGGCCCGGCCCGGCGAGACGCTGCCGCTGGAGGTTTCGCCGGACGACTGCCACCTGTTCGAGGCGGCCAGCGGTCGGCGCGTCGAAAGGGCGCTCGCCGCGTGAGGCCGGGCGGGCCGCGCCCCGCCGGGGCCGCACCCGGCTTCGACGTCATCGCTCGCCTGCGCCGTCTGGCGGAGGGCGGCACCAAGATGGAGAAGCGCCTTGCGGCCTTCGTGCTCGACAACGCGCGCCTCGCCTCCACCGGCACGATCGCCGAGATCGCCGAGCGCTGCGGCACGTCAGAGCCGACCGTCACGCGCTTTGCCCGCGCGCTCGGCTGCGCCGGCACGGCCGATTTCAAGTTTCGGCTGGCGCAGGCGCTGGCGCGCGGCGAGGCCTATCTCGGCGCCGCCACCACCGGCGAGCCGGGCGGCGAGCGCACGCAGGCGCTGGACACGATCTATGACGGCGCGGTCAGCGCCCTCGCCCGCCTTCGCACCGGGCTCGACGCGGCGGTTGTCGAGCGCATGGCGCTGCGCCTTGCCAACAGCCGCCGCATCCTTGCCTTCGGCTCGGGCGGCACGTCCTCCATGATGGCGCGCGAACTGGAGAATCGCTTGTTTCGCTTGGGGCTCGACATCCGGGCCGAGACGGACGGGCAGATGCAGCGCATGCTGGCGAGCGTCGCCGGGCCCGGCACGGTGGTTCTGGCCCTTTCCGTGTCCGGCCAGGGGCGCAGCGTCGTGGAAGCGGCCGCGATCGCGCGCGGCTACGGCGCCGAAACGCTGGCGATCACCGCGCCCGGCTCGCCGCTGGCGGCAAGCGCCGACGCGGCGCTGCATCTTCCCGCCTGCGAGGACGGCAATCTCTACAAGCCGAGTTCGGGCCGCTATGCCTTTCTGGCGCTGGTCGACATCCTGGCGCTCGCGACAGCCGAGGCGATCGGCCCGCGCCTGTTCGAAGGGCTGCGCCGCATCCGCCAGAATCTCAACACCCATGCCGCGCCCGACCCGGCCCTGCCGATCGGCGACTGAGAAAGCCCTCCCATGACCCTCGACGACATCGACACGCCCGCCGTCCTGATCGACCTCGCCAAGGCCGAGGCGAACCTGAAGCGCGCGCAGGACTATGCCGATCAAAACGGCCTGACGCTGCGCCCGCATATCAAGACGCACAAGCTGGTGCGCTTTGCCCGGCGGCAGGTGGAACTGGGAGCGGCCGGCATCACCTGTCAGAAGATCGGCGAGGCCGAGGTCATGGCCGATGGCGGCCTCACCGACATTCTCCTGCCCTACAACATTCTTGGCGCCTCGAAGCTAGAACGGCTGAAGGCGCTGGCCCGGCGTGTCACGCTGAAGGTGACAGCCGACAGCGCCGAAACCGTCGAGGGGTATTCCGCCGCCTTCGCCGGCGAGGCCGAGCCGTTGACGGTTTTGGTGGAATGCGACACGGGCGGCGGGCGTTGCGGCGTGCAGAGCGCGGCCGAGGCCATGGCCTTGGCCAAGACGATCAGTGCTGCAAAGGGCCTTCGCTTCGGAGGCCTGATGACCTACCCCGCCAAGGGCGGCACGGAGGCGAGCAATCGCTGGCTGGCCGAGGCGCGGCGCCTTCTGGAGGCGGCGGGGCTTTCGCCCACAGTCGTGACGACGGGCGGCACGCCCGATCTCTGGCGAGCGGCCGAGGTGAGCGCGGCCAACGAATATCGCCCCGGCACCTATATCTATCTCGACCGGTTCCAGGTGGCGGAGGGTGTCGGCACGGTGGACGAGTGCGCGCTCACCGTGCTCGCCACCGTCGTCTCGCGCCCGACCGAGACCCGCGCCATTCTCGACACCGGCTCCAAGGCGCTGACCTCCGACCTTCTCGGCATGGAAGGCTTTGGTCTGGTTCTCGAATATCCCGATGCCAAGCTCGTTTCGCTTTCCGAAGAGCACGGGACGCTGGACCTCACCAACAGCGCGGCCAAGCCCAAGGTCGGCGAGCGCGTGCGCATCCTGCCCAACCATTGCTGCCCCGTCACCAATCTCTTCGACGAGGTCGTGCTCGTTCATCCCGGCGGCGAGGTCGAGATCGCCCCGGTCGACGCGCGCGGCCGCCTTCGATGACAAGGACCCGACCCCATGCTCCCGACCGAAAACCCCTTTCCGCCCGGCGATGCCGACCGCCATTTCCTCTGGCAGATGCTGGTGGAGCGGGACATCGACGCCTTTCTCGCCGCCGACTGGGGAATGGTGGACGGCGACTTCGCGCATGATCGCTTCTTCGGCCTCCACGCGCACAAGTCGGAGATCCCCGATTCCTGGCGCCTCGCCTTTCCGACGCTGGAATCCTATCGCGACGAATGGCTGCGGCAGGCCGAGAGCGCCAAGCTCACGCGCTATGCCGAGCCGGTGCGCGAGGCGCTGTTTCGCGCCACGAACCTGCGCGACATCGACATTTCGGGCGACCGGGCCGTGGCGCACAAGAAGTTCGACGGCACGGTGGCGCTGGAGGGCGGCGGCGTCGAGGTGCTCAGCTGGCAGACGCTTTACTTCGCCAGCCGGATCGACGGACGCTGGAAGCTGACCGGCTTCGTCGGCTACATGCCCTTCCCGCTCGGCCGCGCCCGCACGGCGTGAGGAAACGGGGCGGCTTTTGGGCCGCCCCCGATCGCATCGAGGATCGCCCTTCCGCCGGCCGGGCCATCCCACGAAAGCTGTCGGTCGCCCCGTAAAGTGAGGGGTCGCTTGCGTCATCTCGCGCCGCGTCCCCCCTTGTGCGCCCCATGGGTCTGCCGGGCTGAAGGCGAGAGGTTCCCGGCAGGGTCCGCCGAATGGGCGCCGCGAAGGGATCACGGCTTCGCGAGGCACCGCCCAATCCGCAGAACGCCCGTCCGCACCGGCGCTTAGCCGTTGCCGATCGCCTCGCGCGCCATACCCTTTCCCGGCAGGTCCGGCCCCGGCCGGCGCGAGGCGATCCTGCGACGTGAAGGCCGGACATGACGCACAGTTCCATCCCTTATTGCGGCTTAGCCCCGGCTCCGGCCGATCTTCTTCTCGCCTGGAATCTCGACCCGGTCTTGCTGGCGCTCCTGTGTCTTGGCCTGGCGCTCGGCTGGCGGCATCTCGGCCGCACGGAGAATCCGGGCCGGGCGCGGCGCTTCCACGCGCTCGCCTTCGCCGTCGTGTTTCTCGCCTTCGTCTCGCCGCTCTGCGCGCTGTCCTCGGCGCTGTTCTCGGCGCGCGTCGCCCATCATCTCCTGTTGATCGCCCTTGCCGCGCCGCTTCTGGCGCTGGCCTGGCCGGGGCGACGCGCTTCGCTGCCGGGCCTCTGCGCGCTGGCGCTTCTCCATGTGGTTCTGGTCTGGGTCTGGCATGCGCCCGCGCCCTATGCGGCGGCACTGTCCAGCGACGCGCTCTATTGGCTCATGGAGCTGACGCTGCTCGGCTCCGGCGTGCTTCTCTGGCGCGCGCTGCTCGCGCCCGGCGCGCCGCTCGCCCGCGTGCTCCTCGTCCATCTCTGCATCGTAGCGCAGATGGGCCTCCTCGGCGCGCTCATCACCTTCGCCCCCGCTCCGCTCTACGCCCCGCATGTCCTGACGACCGAGGCTTTCGGACTTTCGGCGCTGGAGGACCAGCAGCTCGCCGGGCTCCTCATGTGGGTGCCGGCGAACCTGCCCTATCTCCTGGCCGCCCTGCTGGCGCTCGGGCTCCATCTTCGCACCGAGGAGCGCGCGGCTTGATTCTCGTCTGGATGAAGAGCCTCCACATCGCCGCCCTGGTGGTCTGGTGCGGCGGGCTGCTGCTCATGCCCATTCTCATGAACCAGCGCGAGGCGGCCGGCGCCGGCCCGCCGCTGCACCGGCTCCATGCCTTCACGCGCTTCGCCTATATCGTCGTGGTCTCGCCGGCCGCCTTTCTCGCCATCGGCTCGGGCACGGCGCTGATCCTGATGCGCGAGGTCTTCACCGTCTGGTTCGCGGTGAAGCTGCTCTTCGTCGGCGTGCTCACGGCGCTCCATGTCTGGACCGGGCTGGTGATCCTGTCGCTCTTCGAGGAGGGCCGGCATTTTCGAACCTGGCGCATGGTCTCGGGGCTCGGCGCGCTGTCGCTGACGCTGCTCGCCATTCTCTATCTGGTTCTGGCCAAGCCCGCGATCGATCTCGCCCTTCTGCCGGAGATGCTGCATCGGCCCGGCGCGTTGGGCGAGCTCGGGCACCACGTCATTCGTCGTCTGACACCATGATGCCGACGCCATGATGCAGGATCAGCTTGCCGCCATGCCAGCCCGCCAGCCCCGTGAGCCCGCCGCCGAGAACCGAAAGGAACAGGCCGAGCGGCAGCACGGCCTCGGGCTGCGTCAGCCGCAGGCCCCAGTTCATGCCGAGCACCGAGATCAGGGACATGGCGGCGATGGCGTGCGTCCAGCTCGCCGCCCGCGCGCGAATGCCGGGCACGAAGATCAGCTCCATCGTGCCGACCACGCCGGCCGCGACGCCCGTCAGGAAGGCGAAGCCCGCCGCCCAGAGGCTGCATCGCACCCAGAACGGATCAGCCGACCACCAGTAGAACACGTCGCAGCCGAGCGTCGCGATGGCGAGCGCGATCGGGAAATGCACGGCCATGGCGTGGATGGGATGGCCGGCGACGGCGATGGCCGAGGAAATGTCCTTTTCCGCCACCTTGCTGATGACCGGGCTGACGCCGGCGCCGGAAGAGGAGTTCGCTTGGCTCATGTCGTGACCTCGGCCTCGGGGCGGAAAGGGCGCGTCCTCGCGCCGGCTTTCGCTTCACTTGGGCTTTCCGGCTGCGCCGGCAAGCTGTCGATCCTCGACCCCGCCGGTCCCGCCGCCCAGTCCACCGCCCTTCTCTGGTGGGTCATGTTCGCCGGAGCCCTGGCCATCATGGCTCTGGTGCTGGGTCTCGTCGGCTTCGCCTTCCTCAAGCCCGGCTGGGGCCGCGACATCCCGCCCCGTCGCTGGCTGGTCTGGGGCGGTCTCGCCTTTCCCGGCGTCGTGCTGAGCGCGCTTCTCGTCTTCGCGCTGGCGACCGGCGAGCGGCTTCTCGCCCATCCCGGCCGGCCGGGCCTCGTGAGGGTGGAGGCGCTACCGCATCAATGGGCCTGGGAGTTCCGCTATCCCGGCCAGAGCGGCTCGACGTCGGGGGTCCTGCACCTGCCCGCCGGCCAGCCGGTGGATGTCGCGGTGATCGGAACCGACGTCATCCATGCCTTCTGGGTGCCGCGCCTCGCAGGCAAGATCGACGCCATTCCCGGCCACGTGAATGTGATCCGCCTCCAGGCCGACCGGCCTGGCACCTATGGCGGCGTCTGCGCGGAGTTCTGCGGCGTCGGCCATGCCGAGATGAGCTTTTCCGTCCTCGCCCATCCGCCGGAAAGCTACGGCGCGGCCCTGGCCGCAGCCCTTTCGCTGGCAACAACCGCTCAGCCAGAACCTCAGGAGACCCAGCCTTGAGCGAGACCCGCGCCGCCTCGACGCCCCTCTCGCCCGTCGCCCTGCATCAGGGGCTGGACCGCATCTGGAGCACGCCGAAGGGCTGGGGTCGGCTGTCGGCGGTGAACCACACGGTGATCGGCCGGCGCTTCATCATCGCCGCCTTCATCTTCTTCGCCATCGGTGGCCTGCTCGCCATGCTGATCCGCGCCCAGCTCGCCACGCCGCACAGCGGCTTCGTCGGGCCGGCGCTCTACAACCAGATATTCACCATGCACGGCACGGTGATGATGTTCCTCTTCGCCATCCCGATGTTCGAGGGCGTGGCGATGTATTTCCTGCCCAAGATGCTGGGCGCGCGCGACCTTGCCTTTCCCCGCCTCTCGGCGCTCGGCTTCTGGTGCTACGTCTTCGGCGGGTCGATCCTGATCGTAGCGCTCCTGACGGGCTATGCCCCCGATTCCGGCTGGTTCATGTACACGCCGCTGTCTTCGGGCAAGCATTCGCCGGGCATCAATGCCGATGTCTGGCTGCTCGGCATCACCTTCGTCGAGATTTCCGCCATGGGCGCGGCGATCGAGCTGACCGTCTCGATCCTGAAGCTGCGCGCGCCGGGCATGAGTCTCGCCCGCATGCCGCTCTTCGCCTGGTACATCCTCGTCACCGCCGGCATGATGCTGGTCGGCTTTCCCCCGCTCATCCTCGGCTCCATCCTCCTGGAGCTGGAGCGCGCCTTCGACCTGCCCTTCTTCGACCCCGCGCGCGGCGGCGATCCGCTTCTCTGGCAGCATCTCTTCTGGCTGTTCGGGCACCCGGAGGTCTACATCATCTTCCTGCCGGCGGCGGGCGTCATCTCCACCATCCTGCCGGTTCTCGTCGGCCGGCCGATCCTGGGCTATTCCTGGATCGTCGTGGCGGTGACGGCCATGGGCTTCCTGTCCTTCGGCCTCTGGGTCCACCACATGTTCACGGTGGGCATCCCGCATCTGGCGCAGGGCTTCTTCTCGGCCGCCAGCGTCCTCGTCGCCGTGCCGACCGGCATCCAGATCTTTCTCTGGATCGGAACGATGATGGCGGGCCGGCCAAAGCTCACCGTGCCGATGCTCTATCTCCTCGGCTTCTTCTTCGTCTTCGTCTGCGGCGGCCTCACCGGCGTCATGCTCGCCATCGTGCCCTTCGACTGGCAGGTCCACGACACGCAATTCGTCGTGGCGCACATGCATTACGTGCTGGTCGGCGGCTTCATCTTCCCCATGCTCGCAGCCGCCTATTACTGGTTGCCGCATTTCACCGGCCGCCAGCCGCTCTACAATGTCGGCACGCTGGCCTTCTGGCTGATCTTCATCGGCTTCAACGCCACCTTCCTGATCATGCACCTGACGGGGCTCTACGGCATGCCCCGGCGCTACTACACCTATGAGGCGGGCTACGGTTGGGGGGCGCTGAACCTCGTTTCCTCGATCGGCGGCTTCGTCATGACCATGGGCTTCGCGCTCTTTGCGGTGGACATGCTGTTCCAGTTCCGTCTCGGCCGGATCGCGCCGCGCAACCCCTGGCGTGCGGGCACGCTGGAATGGGCCACCGCGACGCCGCCGCCCTCCTACGCCTTCGCCTCGCTGCCCGACGTCACCTCGCGCGATCCGCTGCACGAGCGGCCCGATCTCGGACAGGAGCTGGCCGCGGGTGGTGGCTACCTCGCCGAGCCGCGCAACGGCTGGCAGGAAACGCTGGTGGTCTCGATGAACTCGGCGACGCCCCAGTCCATCGCCATCCTGCCCCGCCCGACCTTCCTGCCGCTCGCCACGGCGGCGGCGATCGGGCTTTTCGTCCTGTCGCTCCTGTTCAAGCTCTATTGGGCAGCCGCATTCCTGCCGATCGCGGTGCTCGCACTGTGCCTCGCTTGGACGCCGGCCTCCGGCGCGAAGGCCGATCTCGGCCCGGTGCCGGCCGGACGGGGCCTAGGCCTTCCCGTGCATTTCGAGGTGGAGCGACCGCTTTCCTGGTGGGCCATGGTGTTCCTGCTTCTGGCCAATGGCACGATCTTCGCCTCGCTCGTCTTCGGCACCCTATTTCTCTGGCTGGTCGCGCCGAACTGGCCGCCGCCGGGCGGGCTCGACCTTTCGCAGGGACGCCTCCTCCTGATCGGCTCGTTGGTGGTGGTCGCCGCGCTCGCCGCCCGGCTGGCGCAGCGCCCGCTTGGGCAGACGGGTCGGCCTTCGCTCCCGCTGCTGGTCGGCACGCTCGCGGCCGAGGCTCTGGCCGCCGGGCTGACGCTCGCCACACTGTTCGACGTGCCGACGCCGACGGGCCACGCGACCTTCGCCACGGTCTGCGCGCTGCTGGCCTATGTCGCGCTGCATGCAGTGCTGGGCGTGGTGTTCGCGGGCTTTGCCATCTGGCGGGTGATGGCGGGCTATGTCTCTGCCCGGCGCAGCGCCGATCTCGGCATCGGCTCACTGTGGCACGACTACACGGCGGTGTCCGGCCTCCTGGCGCTGCTTCTCGTCGCCGCCCTGCCCTTTCTCCTGCCGCTGCGGGGGAGTGTGGGATGATCGCCACCCGCTCGCTCTCGCTTCTCCTGCTGCTGGCCGGCTTCGTGATCTGGAGCTCGGCCTTCATCGCGCTCTATGCCGGGCTCTCGGTCGGCTGCGCCTTTGGCTGGGACCAGGCGCGTTTCGGCCCGGTGAGCCTGTTGCGAGCGCTCCTCGTCGGAATCTGGCTCCTGCATCTCCTGATGCTCGGCGCGCTCTGGCTTCTCTGCCGCCGCCGCGCCCGGCAAAGCGGCGAGGCCGAGCCCGACCGCTTCCTCGCCGCTGCCGCGCTGACCGCGAGTATCGCGGCCGTGGTGGTGACGCTCGTCAACTACGCGCCGATCCTCAACCTCACGATCTGCCTTTGAAACGAAAACGGCGGCCCGAAGGCCGCCGTCGCTTGAGGCTCGAAAGGGTGGCCGCGATTACTGCGCGGCGACTGCCGCCGGGTTGTCCTCGAGGCGCTTGGCGACGAGGCCGCGCAGCTCGCGCAGGTCCTTGGCGAAGGAGCGGATGCCCTCGGCCAGCTTCTCGGTCGCCATCGCGTCCTCGTTCATCGCCCAGCGGAAGGCGCGCTCATCCATCTTGATCGGATCGACCTTGGTGAACGTATCGGGCGAGAGCTTGCGCTCCAGCGTGCCCTGGTCGTTCGAGAGCTCCTTGAGCAGGGCCGGCGAAATGGTCAGCCGGTCGCAGCCCGCCAGGGCCTCGATCTCGCCCGCGTTGCGGAACGAGGCGCCCATGACGACGGTCTTGATGCCGTTGGACTTGTAGTAGTCGTAGATTGAGCGAACCGACAGGACGCCGGGATCTTCCTCGGGCGTGTAGGTCTTGCCGGTGGACTTGGCGTACCAGTCCATGATGCGGCCGACGAAGGGCGAGATCAGGAACACGCCGGCATCGGCGCAGGCGATGGCCTGGGCCTTGGAGAAGATCAGCGTCAGGTTGCAGTCGATCCCTTCCTTCTGGAGGATCTCGGCGGCCCGGATGCCTTCCCAGGTGGAGGCGAGCTTGATGAGGATCTTTTCGCGGTCGACGCCGCGTGCCTTGTAGTCCTCGATGATGTGGCGAGCGCGCTTGACCGAGCCTTCCACGTCGAAGGACAGATCGGCGTCGACTTCGGTCGACACGCGGCCGGGCACGAGTTCGGCGAGCGCCGCGCCGACCGAGACGGCCAGACGATCGGCCACCGCGTTGGCGACGTCCTTGCCGGACCCGCCCTTCGACTGGCCCCAGCTCAGCGCCTCGGCGAAGGCGTCGTCGAACATGGGCGTGCCGAGCGCCTTGAGGACGATGGTCGGATTGGTCGTGCAGTCCACCGGGCGAAGCTCGCGGACCGCCTCGATGTCGCCGGTGTCCGCGACGACGGTGGTCATCTCACGAAGTTGGTCGAGCTTGGATGCCATGGGATGTTCCATTCGTCGAAGTTGGTGTGAGTCGATAATCGCCGCCGCTTCCCTGATGTGTCGTCCGCGACGCCAGGACGCAAGGCGCAAAGCACGCACGATGTTTTCGGCAAGCAGCGGCCGCGATCCCTAAGCTCTTATGTAGTGCGCTCCGGCCCCGGCCACAATCGCAACCCGCATGCGCGGGCGCATCTCGTGTGGACGGCGCGCGCGATCCTTGCTGAAAGGTTGACAGCGCCCGAGCCGATCCGCTCTATCTGCAAGCGTCAGGGGACCTGTGGCCCTGAAGTGACAGTGGGAGGCCGGCAAACCCGTCGCCTCGATCCTGTCGCGAATCCGCCAAACTCGGGTTCGAAGCCGGTCGCAGTTCAGACGGGACGTGAATGCACCACGAACGTTACGCCAAACCGGACTTCGGCAACCAACCCCCACTGGTCGCGGACCGCCGGCGCAAGCCCGATCGGCGCCAAGTCTCGGCGCGCTGGCTGGCGGGCACGCTGCTCACCGGAATCACCTCCACCGCGCTCATGGGGATCGCCCTGTCGGCGGCCCATGACGGGCGCCGCATCCTGGTGCGCCCGGCCGTGGTCGGCGTCGCGGCGGCGGCCGTCAGCGACCTGTCGGAAAAGGGCGAGCGCGTCTTCGCGACCCCGATCCCGATCGATCGCAACCGCTCCACGATCGAAGTGCCGACCCTGATGCGCGAGGGCGACCGCGAGGTGCTGCGCACCCTGCCCTTCGCCTATGCCTCCATGCTGCTCGGGGCGCGCCACCCCACCACCGCCTCCTATCCCGCCTTCGACGCGATGAACGTCTTTGCCGACGGCGACGAGCCGGACGAAACGCCCCCCGCCCAGACCGGCCAGATCTACGAGGCCAAGGTCGAGGCCGACGTGGACGTGTCGATGGAGTCCTTCGACTTCGGCGCGCCGGCCGACACGTTCGCCGACATCGGCACCAAGGAGGCCGAGCTTCTGGTGCGCGCCGCCGCGCCCAAGCAGGACGCCGCGCCCGTGCAGGTCGCCGCGATCCAGCCCTTCGACGCCACGCGCTTCGGCGGCGCGGGCTCGGATGCCGACGAATACATTCCCGGCTCCGCCTTCCGCGTCATCCGCGAGAACGTCTCTGTCTCGGCCTCGGAAGGCGCGGGCGAGCGCTCGGCGCGCTATTTCGAGGAGATCGTGCCCTTCCGCGAGGAGCGCGGCATTCGCGAAGCGCTGCAGGATTCAGGCCATGCCGACGCCGACGCGGCCTCCGCCCGCCTCGCCTCCCTCCTGCGCCGCAAGGAGCTGGATGCCGGCGAGGTCCTGCGCCTGGGGTTGGAGCCGGATGGCCAGGGCTCGCGCATCGTGCGCCTGTCGGCCTATCGCGGCACGTCGCATCTGGCGACGGTCGGCCTCGACGATCACGGCGAGTTCACCGAGGCGCCCGAGCCCGCGCTCAGCCGCTCCGTCGCGGAAGCCTTCGACGAGAACGCCACCGAAGCGCCGCTGCGCCAAAGCATGCCCACCGTCTATGACGGCATCTATCAGGCCGGGCTCGCCTATGGGCTCGACAACCGCCTCTGCCAGCGGCTGATCCGCATCCTGGCGGCGGATGTGGACTATCAGGCCCGGCTCGACCGGGAGGATCGCCTCACCGTTCTCTACTCGCTCGAAGAGGGCGAACAGACCGCCACCGACGAGTCGCAGATCCTTTATGTAGAGGCCAAGTTCGGCGGCGAGACCAAGCGCTACTACCGCTTCTTCACGCCCGACGACGGGCAGGCCGACTATTACGACGAGGAGGGCCGCTCCTCGAAGCAGTTCCTCCTGCGCAATCCCGTGCCCAACGGGCGCTTCACCTCCCCCTTCGGCTCGCGCCGCCACCCGATCCTGGGCTATGCCCGCATGCATTGGGGCGTCGACTGGGCGGCGCCGCGCGGCACGCCGATCCTGGCCTCCGGCTCAGGCGTGGTGGAGCGCGCCGGCTGGTCCACCGGCAACGGCCAGCAGACGCTGATCAAGCACGCCAACGGCTACGAAACCTCCTATTCGCACCAGAGCCAGATCGCCAAGGGCGTGGTGGCCGGCGCCAGGGTCCGCCAGGGGCAGATCATCGGCTATGTCGGCTCCACCGGCCTTTCCACCGGCAACCATCTTCACTACGAAGTCAGCGTCAACGGCACGCGCGTCGATCCCATGCGCATCCGCCTGCCGAACGGACGCCAGCTCTCCGGCCCGCAGCTCGAAGCCTTCGCCAAGGAGCGCCAGCGCATCGAGAACATCCTGAAGGAAAGCTCCGAGGAAATGCACGTCGCCGGGCGGTGACGGCTCGCGCCTTCATGCGATCCATGAAAAAGGGCGGGGCCTCGCGGCGCCCGCCCTTTTCTTTGTTTTTGCACCAAGAGCCGGCCTATTCCTTCGGCTTGATCGCCGATTGCGAGCGCCAGAGGTCGATGCCGCCTTCGGTCGCGTGACGGTCGATCTCGGAGAGTTCCTCGCCCGAGAAGCTGGTGTTGGCGAGCGCGTCCAGCGAGGAGTCGAGCTGCTCCACCGTCCGCGCGCCGACCAGCGCCGAGGTGACGCGCTCGTTGCGCAGGACCCAGGCAATGGCCATCTGCGCCAGCGACTGGCCGCGCCGCTCGGCAATGGCGTTCAGCGCCTGGATGCGGGCGATGTTGTCCGGCGTCACCAGCCCCGAGGAGAAGGAGCCTTCCTTGGCCGCGCGCGAATCCTTCGGCACGCCGCCGAGATACTTGTTGGACAGGAGCCCCTGCGCCAGCGGCGAGAAGGCGATGCAGCCGACGCCGAGCTCCGTCAGCGTGTCGAGCAGCCCGTCCTCGGTCCAGCGGTTCAGCATGGAATAGGAGGGCTGATGGATCAGGAGCGGCGTGCCCATCTCCTTCAGGATCGCATGGGCGCGGCGCGTCAGCTCCGGCGAGTAGGACGAGACGCCGACATAGAGCGCCTTGCCGGAGCGCACGATGTGGTCGAGCGCGCCCATCGTTTCTTCCAGCGGCGTCTTGGGGTCGGGCCGGTGGTGGTAGAAGATGTCGACATAGTCGAGCCCCATGCGCTTGAGACTCTGGTCGAGGCTGGCGACGAGATATTTGCGCGAACCGAAATTGCCGTAGGGACCGGGCCACATGTCCCAGCCGGCCTTGGACGAGATCAGAAGCTCGTCGCGATAGGGCCGAAAGTCCTGATCCATCCAGCGGCCGAAATTCTCCTCGGCCGAGCCGTAGGGCGGGCCGTAATTGTTGGCGAGGTCGAAATGCGTCACGCCCCGGTCGAAGGCCCGGCGCAGGATGGCGCGGCCGGTCTCGTAGACGTCGGTTCCGCCGAAATTCTGCCAGAGGCCGAGCGAGATGGCCGGCAGGTCGATCCCCGATCGGCCGCAGCGCCGATAGCTCATCGCGCCGTAGCGCGCTTCGTCCGCGATATAGGTCATGGTCGCATCTCTCCCTTACGCGGCCGCCCCCGAAAATCGTGATCTGAGTCGGGGGCGGCTTCGGGGCGGACTATAAGGGAGGCGTGGCGTCTGACCAGGGATTACCGGCAATAGGTCGTGTCGTTGGACCGGGCCGCGATGTCGAGATGGAGATGCGTTCCATGGTCGGAATCCGTGCCGGGGCCGAGCACGGTGCGGAACGGGCCGCAGGCCGCGCGGCGAACGCTGGCGGCGAAACGATCTTCCGCCGTGCCGGGCTTGCCGGCTTCCACCGGCACGGTCTTGCCGTCGGAAAGCTCGAACCCCGCGATGTCGATCGCGCTGCCGCGCGAATGCTCGGAGATGCGCGACTCGCTCGCCCGCGCCCGGCAGACATAGGTCGAAGCCTGCGTCAGCGCCTTGACCTTAGCGCCGGCGAACTCGGCCTTGGCCGCCGGCTCGACGCCCTCCGACACCCAGATGTCCAGCGCCAGGGCCGTGCGGCAGAGGAACACCGTGCCGGGCGTGACCTTCACGCCGGAGGAGAGCTGCGTGACCGAGACGGGCCGCAGCACGCCGCACTGCCCTTCGGCTATCGTCTCGCCCACGGTGAACGTCGCGCCGCGTCGCTTCAGCTCCTTCTCGCAGGCCACGGCATCCTCCACGGCGGCCGCGGCCTCCACGGTCTGCGCCGGCGTCACCTCCATCTCGGGCACGGTCGGCGCGCCCGGCTCGGGCTCGGTGCGCGCCTTTTCAGGCGGCACATAGGCGGGTTGGGGCGCGGGCGGGGCCGGCGGGCCCTGCGTCTCGCCGGTCGCTGCCCCCTTCGCCGCGTCGGCGGGCGCGCTTGCCGGCTCGGACGGCGGCTGGTCCTTCGGCTGGTCGACCGGCCGCGCCTCCGGCTTGGGCGCGGCAGCCGCGTCGGGCAGCGGCGCGGGCGTTGCTCCGGCGGGCGGTGCGGCGGAGGCGGCAGGGTCCGGCGTCGGCACAGGCACGGGCTCTCCCGCTTCCGCGGGCGTCGGCTCGGGGCGGGCCTGCGGAACGGGAATGTCGGCGGGCGGCATGACAGATCCCGGCGCCAGCTCGCCCTGCTGCGTACCCTCGGACGGCGCGGAGGGTTTGGGCGCGCGATCCTGCGCCGAGGCGCCGGAGCCGAGGCCGAGGCATAGGACGAGCACAAGGGCCGCCTCTCGCCGCCTTGCCACTGTGAAAACAGCCGGGCTCCGAAGAGCGTGGTTCGCGCGAAGCGTCATGACGATATCCCCCGGCGCTCCCAACGGACCGAAGCGCCTTGAGGTTCCAGCCGAGGGAAGGTCGGCGGACGGTCGGCAACCCTGCGTGACGAAAAAGCCCCGCCAGATTCTGACGGGGCTTCGCGCATCGATACGCTTGGGAGAGTCTTGGGCAACATGCCGGGCCGCATATTTCGGCCACGTGCCGGCCCCACATCGCCGCGAAGGTCGCCAGCATCCTTGGAGCCTTGCTTCTCGTCCGCCTGCGGCCTTCGCTGGAACAGCTTAGTCGGTGAACTCGACTACCGTTCCCGGCTTCACCATCTTGGCCAGTTCCGTCGCGTCCCAGTTCGTCAGGCGGATGCAGCCATGGCTGTTGGTCTTGCCGATCTTGGAGGGTTCGGGTGTGCCGTGGATGCCGTAGGTCGGCTTGGACAGGGCGATCCAGATCGTGCCGACCGGACCGTTCGGGCCTGGCGGGATGGTCAGGATCTTGTCGTTGGTGCCCTGCTTGAAGTTGATCTTCGGATTGTAGGTGTAGTTCGGATCGAAGGCGATGCGCTTGACCTCCACGATGCCCGAGGGCGAGGGCGTCGAGGTCGAGCCGATCGAAGAGGGATAGGCTGCGACCAGCTGGCCGTTCGCGTCATAGGCGCGAACCTGCTCGCGGCCCTTGTCGGCGATGATCTTCACCACGTCCCCGGTGACCGGCTCGCCCGTCGCCATGACCTTGATGATCGTGCCCGGCCGGTTGAAGTCGGCGCCTGGATTGATCTCGCGCAGATAATCCTCGTCCATATGGAAGCGCTCGCCGAGCATTTCGGTGACGCGCGTGTAGGACATGGCCGGCAGCATGGCCTTGTGGCTGTAGTCCTCGGGGATGGAGGCGAGATAAGGCCCGCTCACATCCTCGTTGGTGATGGTGTAGGAGGTGACGGCCGGGCCGCCCGTCTCCATCAACTGCTCCATGAGGGAGCGCGCGTCGGTGGCGTCGATCGTGCGGCCGGTCTTTTCGGTATAGGCGGCCACGGCCTTGTCGACATTGGAGCCGAGGCGCCCGTCGATCACGCCCGGCGAAATGCCGGCGCGGTCGAGCAGGACCTGCAGCGCGGCGATCTCGGCCTTGGCGTTCTTGCCCTTCGGCCCAATCACCTTGGGCGCAGGATGGCTCTCGACCATGGTCGAGCCTTCGTGCGGCGCGCCATAGCCCGGCGTGCCGTTGCCGAGCGTGCCGGCATCGGGCGGGATCGCCCCGGTGAGGCCCTGGTCCTGGCCGCCGTAGTTATCGCTGCCCGGCGCGGGAAGCGGGGCGAACTCCACCGGCCCGTCGCTATAGCCGCCGCGCGCATAGGGATCGTTCAGGCTGGCGTCGTCGCGGCTGGCATAGGGATCGGCATAGGGGTCCGCGCCGCGCGGCACCTCGTAGGCGACGCCCGGCGGTGGGTTGTCGCGGCGCCGCTCGGGCCGCTGCGACCGGCGCGGGCGCTCCACGTCGATCACCCGGCCGTAGGAATCGACCGTGACGATGTTACCGTTCTCGTCCACGAAACGTTCCGTACCCGGACCATAGTCCTGGTAACCGGCATCGTAGGGCTGCGCCACGACGGGAAGCGGGGACGCGGACAAGCCGACCAGCGCCAGACAGGCCGCCGCCCAAAATCTTGCCTTCATGCTTATGCGTCCTTTCCCGATACCGGCGCATGCCCTGCAACGCGTCCGAGAGCAGATAAGGCCCTACACTGGCGCGAGGATGGTTAACGAGCCGTGAACGGACCCGGCTCTCCGGCCTTCGATCCCTTCCCGCCCGTTTTCGGCCGCTCAAGCGGCGCTACAGCCTGTGGGCGATGGGTCCGCCGGAAATGAGGCGGAGCGTTCAGAGCCTGTTTGGAAACTCGGTCGGGTCGGTCCGACGGTTCTTTTTCGCCGTCGCTTCGTTGCCAATCCTCGCCGATGCCGCCGGCATCGACTGCGTTTGGCGCCTTGCGACGCCAAAAAATCCCTCGCCGGCCCTCCGCCGCCGAGTTTCCAAGCAGCCTCTCAGATCATCGCGAGCGGCATCTTGCGCTCGGGCGGCGGAAAGGCCTCGTCCAGAAGCGCCCAGTCCTCGGCGTCGAGGCGGATGTCGGCGGCGGCGGCGTTCTCCTCGACATGGGCGAGCGTTCCCGCCTTGGGGATCGACAGAACGCCGGGCCAGCGCAGCGTATAGGCCAGCGCGATCTGCGCCGGGGTCTTGTCGTGCCGCTCGGCGACTTCGCGCAGTTCCGGCCGGCGTAGCAGCGCGCCGCCCTGGCCGATCGGCGAATAGGCCATGGGCGCCACGATGCGCTCGTCCAGCCAGGGCAGGAGATCGAATTCCGGGCCGCGATGGTCGAGATTGAGGAGGATCTGGTTCACGGCGCAGGCCCGCCCGCCGTCCACCTCCATCAGCTCCTCCATGTCCGAGACGTCGAAATTCGACACGCCCCAGCGCAGGATCTTGCCGGCGTCGATCAGGTCCTCCATCGCCGCAACCGTCTCGCCCAGCGGAAAGCGGCCGCGCCAGTGGAGGAGATAGAGGTCCAGCCGGTCGGTGCCGAGCCGGGCGAGGCTGGCCTCGCAGGCCGCCACCGTGCCCCGGCGCGAGGCGTGGCTGGGCGCCACCTTGGAAACGAGGAACACATCGTCCCGCAGCCCTTCGATCGCCTCGCCGACTAACTCCTCGGAGGCGCCGTCGCCATAGATCTCGGCCGTGTCGATCAGGGTCATGCCGAGTTCAATCCCGCGCCGGAGGGCCGCGACCTCCTCGCCGTGGCGCGCGCCGGTCTCGCCCATCATCCAAGTCCCCTGCCCCAGCATCGGCACGCTCGTTCCGTCGGCCAGTTCCACGGTTCTCATGAGAATCGTCCTTTCGCGGCAATTTTGTCCTGAACCTAAGGCTTCACGACCTTCTGAACACCCTGTTCCGGGAACGGCTCCCGGGCCGCAAGCGTTGTCTCGCCGAGAGTGATGGAACGCAAGGAGTTGCCAGGATGTCTTCGACAATGGGAACCGGACCGATCTCCGAGTTGCAGGTCGGCGCCGACAACATCGAGGCGAGCCGGGTCAACGGCACGCGCGTCTACAACACAGACGGCGACAATCTCGGCCATATCTACGACGTCGTGATCGGCAAGCGGGACGGGCGCGTGAAATACGCGATCATGTCCTTCGGCGGATTTCTGGGCATCGGCGAGGACTACCACCCGATCCCGTGGGAAGTCCTGAAATACGACGAACGCCAGGGCGGCTATGTCGTCGGCATCACGATCGACCAGCTGAAGAACGCGCCGCGCTACGCCGCCGACAGCGCGCCGGACTGGGTCGATCCCGCCTATGGCCGCCGCGTCGACGATTACTACGGCGTCTCGTACTGATCGAGCCGCATAGAATGCAAAAAAGGGGCGGCCCGCCGGGCCGCCCCTTTTCTTTTATCACTCAGCCGACGAGGTCAGGCGGCGACGCGCTCACCGTTTTCGGCCGTCTTGGAGCCGACTACATAGAAGTTCAGACGGTCGGTGCCGCCCGAGATCTTCACGCGGTCCTCGTCCTTGATCTGGCCGAGCAGGATGCGCTCGGCGAGCGGGTCCTGCACCTCGCGTTGGATCACGCGCTTCAAGGGGCGCGCGCCATAGGCGGGGTCGTAGCCGCGTTCGGACAGCCAGTCGCGCGCCGTCTCGTCCAGTTCCAGAACGATCTTGCGCTCTTCCAGCAGCTTCTCCAGGCGCTTCATCTGGATGTCGACGATCGCGCCCATGTCGGCCCGCTTCAAGCGGTGGAACAGGACGATCTCGTCGATGCGGTTCAGGAATTCCGGGCGGAATGCCGTGCGCACCACGTCCATCACCTGGCCGCGCACGCCGTCCACGTCCTCGTCGTCGCGAAGCGTGGTGAGATATTCCGAGCCGAGATTGGACGTCATGACGATCAGCGAGTTGCGGAAGTCCACCGTGCGGCCCTGCCCGTCGGTCAGCCGCCCGTCGTCCAACACCTGAAGCAGGATGTTGAACACGTCGGGATGGGCCTTCTCGATCTCGTCGAACAGGATCACCTGATAAGGCCGCCGCCGAACCGCCTCGGTCAGGACGCCGCCCTCCTCGTAGCCGACATAGCCCGGAGGGGCGCCGATCAGCCGGGCCACGGAGTGCTTCTCCATGAACTCCGACATGTCGATGCGCACCATGGCCGTGTCCTCGTCGAAGAGGAAGGAGGCCAGCGCCTTGGTCAGCTCCGTCTTGCCGACGCCCGTTGGGCCGAGGAACATGAACGAGCCGATCGGCCGGTTGGGGTCCTGCAACCCGGCGCGGGCACGCCGCACCGCCTTGGACACGGCCTGCACGGCCTCGCCCTGCCCGACCACGCGCTTGGCGATCGCGTCCTCCATCGACAGGAGCTTTTCGCGCTCGCCCTGCAGCATCCGGTCCACCGGAATGCCGGTCCAGCGGGAGACGACCTGCGCGACATGGTCGGCGGTCACCGTCTCCTCCACCATAGATACCTTGCCGTCGGCAGCCTCGGCCTCGGTCAGCTCGCGCTCCAGCCGCGGGATCTCGCCATAGGCGAGTTCGCCGGCACGCTGGTATTCGCCCTTACGCTGGGCGATGGCGAGGTCGTTGCGCGCCTCGTCCAACCGGCGCTTGAGATCGGCGGCGAGCCCAAGCTTCGATTTCTCGGCCTGCCAGCTGCTGGTGAGCCGGTCGGACTCCTCCTCCAGATTGGCAAGCTCGGCCTCCAGCCGCTCCAGCCGCGAGCGAGAGCCGTCGTCGTTTTCCTTCTTCAGCGCCTCGCGTTCGATCTTCAGCTGCACGACCCGCCGATCGATCTCGTCCAGCGCCTCAGGCTTGGAATCCACCGCCATGCGCAGGCGCGCGGCGCCCTCGTCCACGAGGTCGATCGCCTTGTCCGGCAGGAAGCGGTCGGAGATGTAGCGGTTCGAGAGCTGCGCGGCGGCCACCAGCGCGGAGTCCGAGATGCGCACCTTGTGGTGCTGCTCGTACTTCTCCTTCAAGCCGCGCAGGATGGAGATCGTGTCCTCCACAGTCGGCTCGGAAACGAAGACCGGCTGGAACCGGCGGGCCAGCGCCGGGTCCTTCTCCACATGCTTGCGGTATTCGTCGAGCGTGGTGGCGCCGACGCAGTGCAGCTCGCCTCGCGCCAGCGCAGGCTTCAGGAGGTTGGAGGCGTCCATCGCCCCGTCCGCCTTGCCGGCGCCGACCAGCGTGTGCATCTCGTCGATGAAGAGGATGATGCCGCCTTCGGCCGCCGTCACCTCGGACAGGACGCTTTTCAGCCGCTCCTCGAACTCGCCGCGATATTTCGCGCCGGCGATCAAGGCGCCCATATCGAGCGCCATCAGCTGCTTGTCGCGCAGGCTCTCCGGCACATCGCCGTTGACGAGGCGCAGCGCCAGACCTTCGGCGATCGCCGTCTTGCCGACGCCGGGTTCGCCGATCAGCACAGGGTTGTTCTTGGTGCGCCGCGACAGGACCTGAATGGTGCGGCGGATCTCGTCGTCGCGCCCGATCACGGGGTCGAGACGACCCTCGCGCGCATCCTTGGTGAGGTCGCGGGCATATTTCTTCAACGCGTCGTAGCCCTGCTCGGCGGAGGCCGAGTCGGCCGTGCGGCCCTTGCGCAGATCGTTGATTGCGGTGTTGAGGGCCTGCGGATTGACGCCCGCCTTGGCCAGGATCTCGGAGGTCTTGGCGCTCTTCTCCATGGCCAGCGCCAGGAGCAGGCGCTCGACGGTCACGAAGCTGTCGCCGGCCTTCTTGGCGATTTCCTCGGCCGTGGCGAAAACCTTGGCGGTGGGCGCGGCGAGATAGATCTGCCCGTTGCCGCCGGAAACGCGCGGCAGCGCGTCCAGAGCCGCGTCGACGCCAAGCCGCACGTCCTTCGGCCGTCCGCCGGCCCGCTCGATCAGGCCCGAGGCCATGCCTTCGCTGTCGTCCACCAGGACTTTCAGCAGGTGCTCCGGCAGGAACTGCTGGTGATCGCGCGACAGCGCCATCGTCTGCGCCGCCTGCATGAACCCGCGAACCCGCTCGGTGTAGCGTTCCATATCCATAAATCGGTCTCCTGTTCGGCGCTCCACCCGCCCTGCGGCATGGAGCCCGTCTCGTCAGAGTCGGCTGCCGTCCGGCCAGCCGCTACGTGGAAATATGGGGGCGGTTTTGCCCGATCAAAGAGGGTCGCTCGCCCGACACGAGGGCTCGAAGCCCAATTTTTTCACGCCGCCGTGAGCGGGACCGTCCACAAACGAAAAAGGCCCGGCGGGGTGCGCCGGGCCTTTCGATGCGGATGGGTCGTGCGGCTCAGCCGTGCGAGGCAAGCTCGAGATCGGAGGCACCGCCTTCGTTCTCACCGCCGTCTTCGCCCGCCTTCTTCTTGCGCGGACGGCCCGGCTTGCGCTTGGGCGCGCCATCGCCGGCATCCGACTCAGGCGCAGCCTCGGGGGCGGCCGCAGCGGGCGCTGCCGCGACGGCCGGGGCGCGCGTGCGGCGCTTGGGCTCTTCGCTGGCTTCTGACGCGGGGCCCATGGCCCCGACGGACGGTGCCTCACCTTCGCCCGGCACGGCTTCGCGGCGGGTTCGCGGGCGGCGGCGCTGCTCGGTGCCGGCGTCTTCGCCGATGGGGGCCGAGGTGGGGGCCGGAGCGGGCGCGGCGTGGGCCAGTTCGCTCTGTGTCACCACCGGAGCCGCCGGCGTTTCGCGATGCTCGGCAGCGGGCGCCGACATCGGAGCGGGAGCCTGCTGAGCCGGCACGGGCGCCGGAGCCGCCTCGTTGGCGGCGACGGGCGCGGGTGTCTCGGCTCCGCCCTCGGGACGACGCTCGTCGATGCGGCCGAAGCGCTCTTCGAAGCGGCGTTCGCCCGAGCGATCGTTGTTGAAGCGCGGGCGGTCCCGGTCGCGGTCGCGGCGGTTCTCGCGGCGTTCGTTGCGGTCGCCGCGCGGGCCCTGATCGTTGCGCTGACCCTGCCCTTCGGGACGCGGCGCGTCGCCGGTCTGCGCGGCGCGGGGCTCTTCGCCCTCGGCCGGGAAGGGTTGCGGTCCGACACCGGCCGGCGAATTCTGCCGGTCGCGATTGTTGTCGCGAGTGCCGTTGTTGTCGTTGCGGTCGCGATTGAAGTTGCGCTCGCCACGCTCGCCCCGGAATTCGCGACGCTCGCCCCGATCGTTCCGGTTATCGCGCTGACCACCTTCGCGATTGGAATTGTCGCGGTTCTGGCCGTCGCGATTGAAGTTCTCGCGGTTGCCCTCGCGACTGCCATTGTCGCGGTTCTGGCCGTCGCGGTTCTGGTAATCCCGGTTCTGGCCGTCGCGATTGGAATTGTCGCGCGCCTGGTAGTCCCGGTTCTGATGGTCCCGGTTCGGGCGCTCGCCGTTCTGGCCGCTATAGGGCTGCGGGTTGAAGCGGTCGCCCTGCTGGGGCGCGCCCTCACTGGAGCCGCCCTCTTCCATCTCGTCGTCGTACTCGTCGAAATCGCGCTCGGGCAGCGAGGGCTGGAACTGGCCCATCGCGGCGGCGACGATGCGTCCGTAATGCTCGGCGTGCTGGAGATAGTTCTCGGCCATCACCCGATCGCCGGAGGCCGAGGCGTCGCGGGCCAGGGTCGTGTACTTGTCGGCGATGTGCTGGGCGGTGCCGCGAATCTTGACGTCGGGACCATTCGACTCGAAGGAGCGGGACAGGGGATTGGGGCCTTTACGCCCGTTGCGCCCGCGCATCCGCTGCTGCTTGTTCTGCTGCTGTCCTGGCCTCATGAGCTTCCTGTCGTTTGGATAGCCGGCTCTCAAGCCGCTTGGGCTCGCCGGGTGGGCTCCATGGCGCGAATGCACGCTCGGCGGCTTCGCTCGGGTCTTTTTTCGGAGTCTGCCGGGCGAACGCTCGGGTTCGGCCTGCATCGCTCATCTGGGAAGTGTGCTGTCCATTGCGGCGATCCCCTTCGCCGCGTTGACGGACGGGACGGAGCTTCCTCGAGCGTCCCGTCTTCGGCTGGGTTCCTGTGACCCGGCCGATCGTAGGGGACGTCCCCCTCGATCATTCCGTCTATCCAAGACTTTAGTAGTGTTGCTTAAGCCGTCCCACAAGAGGGCTTGCGGTTATCCCCGTCAAGTTCACGCCAGTTTCGCGCTTTTTCCCGTGTTTTTTCTTAAAGAACGTCGCCCTGAAACCACAGCGCGCGGGGTGTGCCGCTCAAATCCGCAGAGGTTCGCCGCCAGGAAAATCCGCCCGCTTCGTTCAAGATTCGCACGTCGCTCTCCTGCCCGATTCCGATTTCGAGGAGAAGATCGCCGCCCGGCGCCAGGCAGCGGCGTGCGCCGTCGGCCAGGGCGCGATAGGCGTCGAGCCCATCCACGCCCCCGTCCAGCGCCAGCCGTGGGTCGTGCTCGCGCACGCCCCGGTCCAGCGTCTCGATGTCTCGGCTCGGAATATAGGGCGGGTTGCTGACCACGGCGTCGAGCGAGCCGGGCGAGAGCGAAGCGAGATAGTCGCCCCGCAGCGGCAGGAAGCGATCCGCCACGCCCGCCGCCCGCGCATTGCTCCAGGCCGTCTGCAGCGCCCCTTCCGACAGATCGATCGCCACGCAGCGGCTCAGGGGAAAGAGCGCCAGGAGCGACACGGCGATGGCGCCCGTGCCGACGCCGACATCGGCGAACAGGAGGGCGTCCCGCCCCTTGGCGCGAAACGCCTCCGCCGCGAGTTCCACGAGGATTTCCGTATCGGGCCGGGGCTCCAGCGTTTCTCGCGAGAGCTGAAACTCGTGCTCGAAGAAGAAGCGGCGGCCGAGAATGCGCCCCACCGGCTCGCCGGCGAGCCTGCGCGCCGTGCGCTGGCTCAGAAGCGCGGCCTTCGCGGGGTCGGCCGCCTCGCCCTCGCGTAGGATCAGCCCGGCGGCGTCGAGGCCGAACGTGTCGCAGAGGAGCAGCCGCGCGTCGAGGTCGGGCGTCTCGACCCCGGCCTCGCGCAGGTGCCGGCGAAGCGCACGATGCAGCGCGCCGATCGTCTCTCCCGTTATCGCCTGATCCGTCATAGGCGGGGTCAGGCGCCCATGGCGGCGAGGCGCGCAGCCTGATCGTCCGCCACCAGCGCGTCCACCAGCTCGTCCATCTCGCCTTCGATCACCCGGTCGAGCTTGTAGAGCGTCAGGTTGATGCGGTGGTCGGTGACGCGCCCCTGCGGGAAATTGTACGTGCGGATGCGCTCGGACCGGTCGCCCGAGCCGACCTGCGCCTTGCGGTCGGCCGAGCGCTCGGCGTCGATGCGCGAGCGCTCCATGTCGAACAGGCGCGCGCGCAGAACCTGCATGGCGCGGGCGCGGTTCTGGTGCTGCGACTTTTCCGATGAGGTCACGACGATGCCCGTCGGCAGATGGGTGATGCGCACGGCCGAGTCGGTCGTGTTCACATGCTGGCCGCCCGCGCCGGAGGAGCGCATCGTGTCGATGCGGATGTCCTCGTTGCGGATGTCGATATCCACCTCTTCGGCCTCGGGCAGCACGGCTACCGTGGCGGCCGAGGTGTGGATGCGCCCCTGCGATTCGGTGGCCGGCACGCGCTGCACGCGGTGGACGCCCGACTCGAACTTCAGCCGCGAGAAGACGCCGACGCCCTTCACCGAGGCGACGACTTCGCGATAGCCGCCTGCCTCGCCCTCTGAGGCTTCCAGCACCTCGACCTTCCAGCCGCGCCCGTCGGCATAGCGCTGGTACATGCGGAAGAGATCGCCCGCGAAAAGACCCGCCTCCGAGCCGCCGGTGCCGGCGCGGATTTCCAGGATGGCGCCCTTGGCGTCGGCCGCGTCCTTGGGCAGAAGCAGGATCAGAAGTTCGCCCGACAGCGTTTCCAGCCGCGCCTCGACCTCGCCGATCTCACTGGCGGCCAAGTCGCGCATCTCGCGGTCGGACGCCGGATCGCTCAACATGCCCTTCAGGTCGGCCAGCTCTTGCTCAGCGGCGCGATAGGTGCGGATGCCGGCGACCACGTCCTCCAGGCTCGACCATTCGGTGGCGAGCCTGGCATAGGTCTCGTGGTCGGGGCCGGACGCCATCTCGCCCTGCAGCTGGTCGGCCCGCCGCAGGATTTCCGTCATGGTGCTTTCGGGAAGAATGGCCATTCGTCGCCTTCGAGTGGGGCCGCGCGCAGCGACCCGATCTAGGACGGGAGGCTGGCAACGCGCGGTCCGTGCCTGCGCTCAGCAGGGGATGGAATTTTCCGCCGCGAACTCCTCCAGAAGCTGACGGAAGGTCTGCTTCGGGTGCTTGTCGGCGAGATGCGTGGAGATCCGGCGGTGCAGCTCGTCCGTGTCGAGCTCCACCAGCATGGCCTTGACCGGCCCGATCGAGGCCGAGGTCATGGAGATGGACCGGAAACCGAGGCCGATCAAGGCCATGGCCGAGATCGGACGCCCCGCCATCTCGCCGCAAAGCGTGACCGAGACGGAGTTGCGCCGGGCGGCGTCGAGAATGTCGCGCAGGGCGCGCATGAAGGGCGTCGACAGATCGTCGAAGCGCCCGGCGATCTGCGCGTTGCCCCGGTCCACCGCCGAGAAGAACTGGAACAGGTCGTTGGAGCCGATCGACACGAAGTCGACCAGCTGCATCAGCTCGTCCAGCTGGTAGAGCAGCGAGGGCACCTCGATCATGGCACCGAGCTTCAGGCGGCGCGGCATGACATGGCCGAAGCGGGTGAGATGCTTGAACTCGCGCGAAATGAGATCGCGCGCCTGACGAAGCTCGCTGAGATCGGTCACCATCGGGAACATGACGCGCAGCTCGCGCCCGCCCGCCGCCTTGAGCAGCGCGCGAAGCTGGGTGCGCATCAGGCCCGGCCGGTCGAGCGCCAGACGCAGGGCGCGGTAGCCGAGCGCCGGGTTCTCCTCCGGCGACTGGTGGAGATAGGGCAGCACCTTGTCGCCGCCGATGTCGAGCGTGCGGAAGGTCACGGGCTTGCCGCCCGCCGCATCCAGAACCGAGGAGTAGAGTCGCTCCTGATCGCTGGTCTTGGGCATGGTCGAGGCGATCATGAATTGAAGCTCGGTGCGGAACAGGCCGATGCCCGCCGCGCCCGCCGCTTCCAACTGCGGCAAGTCGACCAGAAGACCGGCATTCATCAGGAGATCGACATCAACGCCGTCCCGCGTGCGGGCCGGCACGTCGCGCAGCGCGAGATAGCGCTGTTGGCGCTTGGCGCGGAACTTCACGCGCTCGGCGAACACGCTCTCGATGTCGGAGGCGGGGCGCAGATGGACGCTGCCCTCCTCGCCGTCGACGATGATGGCGTCGCCCTTTTCCGACATGGAAACGGCGCCCTTGGCCTGCCCGACCACGGGAATACCGAGCGCGCGGGCGACGATCACCACATGGCTGGTCGGCGCGCCTTCCTCCAGAACGAGGCCGCGGATCTGGTCGCGCCGGTAGTCGAGGAGTTCCGCCGCGCCCATGGAGCGCGCCACGATCACCGCGTCGCCCGAGGCGCCTTCGGCGAACATGTCGCCCGAGCGGCCCATCAGCTCGCGAAGCAGGCGATTGGCCAGATCGTCGAAATCGTGCAGCCGCTCACGGAGATAGGGATCGGTCATGTGCATCATGCGCGCGCGCATGTCGTTCTGCACCTTTTCCACCGAGGCTTCGGCGGTCAGGCCGTTGCGCACGGCCTCTTCCAGCCGCCGCACCCAGCCGCGATCATGGGCGAACATGCGATAGGCCTCGAGCACGGCGCGGTGCTCGCCCTCGGCCGCCATGTCGCGCCGGGACAGCATGTCCTCGATCGAGATGCGAAGGTTGGAGACGGCGCGGTCGAGGCGCGAGACCTCGGCCTCGGCATCCTCGTTGAAGAGATTGGTGACGACGACGCGCGGCTCGTGCAGCACGACATGGCCGAGGCCGATCCCGTCGGCGAGCGCAATGCCCTTGAAATGGACCGGGCGCGAAAGGTCGAGCACGACGCCGGGCCGCGACAGCCCTTCCAGACTACCGGCCGCGATCATCTCGGCGACCACCATGGCGACGGTCTCGAGCGCTTCGGTCTCCTCGTCGCGGTAGGTGCGCTTTTCCTTGTTCTGCACGACCAGCACGCCCAGCGTGCGCCCGGCGCGCAGGATCGGCACGCCGAGGAAGGAGGTGAAGATCTCCTCGCCGGTCTCGGGCAGATAGGTGAAGGCGGGGTGCTTCTGCGCGTCCTGAAGGTTCAAGGCGCGGGCCGTGGCGGCAATGGTGCCGACGAGACCTTCGCCCAAGCGTAGCTGCGCCAAATGCACGGAGCCCGGGTTCAGGCCCTCGGTGGCGTAAAGCTCCAGAACGCCGTCCGCCCGCAGCACGTAGAGCGAGCAGACTTCGGCCACCATATTGGCGCCGATCTGACGAACGATCTCGTCGAGCCGGGCCTGTGGCTCCAGCGGCTCGGCCATGAGTTCCCTGATCCGACGCATCAACATGCGCGGTCCCGAGGAGTCGCTTCGCATCAGAGGCGTCTTCCGTCAGCGATGGGCCTTCCGAACCGGACCGTTCCGCTTCGGACGAGGGGGCGGGCGCCCACAGCGGGCGCCCCAGGGATCAAGCTTTGTCGAGACCGTAGACGGAATGCAAGCTCCGCACGGCGAGCTCGGTGTATTCGCCGTCGATCAGGATGGAGATCTTGATCTCCGACGTGGTGATGGCGCGGATGTTGATGCCCCGCGCCGCCAGCGCCTTGAAGGCCGTGGCGGCGACGCCGGTGTGCGAGCGCATGCCGATGCCGATCACCGAGACCTTGGTCATGCCGCGCTCGGACTGCACCACATCGAAGCGCATCTCGTTCTTGGCGGCCTCGATCACCTGCATGGCCTTGGCGAGGTCGCCGGCGGGAACCGTGAAGGTCATGTCGGTACGCGTGCCGTCTTCCGAGACGTTCTGCACGATCATGTCGACATTGACGCCCGCGTCGGCGAGCGGGCCGAAGATGGCGGCGGCGACGCCCGGCTGGTCCTCGACGCGGCGCAGCGAGATCTGCGCCTCATCCTTGGCGTAGGCGATGCCGGTGACGACCTGCTGTTCCACGATTTCATCCTCGTCGCAAATGAGTGTGCCGGGCGGGTTCAGGAAATCGCCCATGCCCGGCGCGTCCGGGTCCTCGAAGGAGGAGCGCACGAAGGTGCGCACCTTGTGGACCATGGCGAGTTCCACCGAGCGCACCTGAAGCACCTTGGCGCCGAGCGAGGCCATTTCGAGCATTTCCTCGAAGGACACGCGGGCCATGCGCCGAGCCTTGGGCTCGATGCGCGGATCGGTCGTGTAGACGCCGTCCACGTCCGTATAGATGTCGCAGCGATCGGCCTTCAGCCCCGCCGCGATGGCCACCGCCGACGTGTCGGAGCCGCCGCGCCCGAGCGTGGCGATGCGATTGTCGGGCGCCAGACCCTGGAAACCGGCGATCACCGCCACCTGCCCCTCGGCGAAGCGGCGCACGATCTCCGAGCCGTCGATCTCCTGGATGCGCGCGGCGCCATGGGTGCCATCGGTGCGGATCGGGATCTGCCAGCCCTGCCAGGAGCGGGCGTTGATGCCCATGTTCTGCAGCGTGATCGCCAGGAGGCCGGCCGTCACCTGCTCTCCGCTGGCCACCACGGCGTCGTATTCGCGCGCGTCGTGCAGCGAGGAGGCCTCGGTGCACCAGCCGACCAGCTCGTTGGTCTTGCCCGACATGGCCGACACGACAACGGCCACCTGATGACCCGCGTCGACTTCGCGTTTCACATGGCGGGCGACGTTGCGGATCCGGGCGATGTCGGCGACGGAGGTGCCGCCGAATTTGAGTACGAGACGCGCCATGAAACCATCGTGCCAGCATGGGCCGCCATCGCGAAAAAAGCGCGAGGTTGGCCCGCAAGATAAAGAAACGCCGGCCGGCGGCGTGTTCCCTTGAATGAAGCGAAGAAGCCGAGGCAGGCGCGCCGAGTTAACCGAACCGGCGCGGTTTCGCAAGCAGAGGGCCGCCCGGCGCCGCGCTTGACATTCGCCGGCCGGGCGGAACATGCGAAGGGACGAGACTGGACGTATCGGAGAGAAGCATGGCGGACGCAGCGCGGCAGACCACGGTGGACGCGGGCGAGGTGGAACGCTTCTCACGCCTGTCGGCCGAATGGTGGAACCCGACCGGCAAGTTCAAGCCGCTGCACAAGTTCAATCCGGTGCGGCTCGGTTATCTGCGCGAGCAGATCGCCATGAACTACGGGCGCGACCTCAACTCGCTGACACCCTTCACCGGCCTTCGCATGCTCGACATCGGCTGCGGCGGCGGCTTGATCTGCGAGCCGCTGGCGCGGCTGGGCGCCGAGGTTCTGGGCGCCGACGCCTCCGCCACCAATATCGAGGTCGCCCGGCTCCACGCCGCGCAGAGCGGCCTGACCATCGATTACCGCGCCGAACCGGCCGAGGCGCTGGATGCGGCGGGCGAGCGCTTCGACGTGGTGCTGGCGCTGGAAGTGGTGGAGCACGTTTCGGACGTCGATCTGTTCCTGCGCTCGGCCGCGCGCATGGTGAAGCCGGGCGGGCTTCTCTTCGTCGCCACGATCAATCGCACGATGAAGGCCATGGCCTTCGCCATCGTCGGGGCGGAATACGTCTTGGGCTGGCTGCCCCGGGGCACGCATCAATATTCCAAGCTGGTGCGCCCGGAGGAAATCCGCCGCCCGGTCGAGGCGGAGGACCTCGGCTTCATCGACGAGACGGGCGTCGTCTACCACCCCTTGGCCGACGACTGGCGCCGCTCGCGCGACATGGATGTGAACTACATGATGCTGGCGCGCCGGGCCTGAGATGGGCCGCAAAACCGCGCCCGTAACCCGGCAAATGCCTCTTCCGATCCAGCGGAAGCTCTGATAGAGAATGCTTCCGTTTGCAGTCAGGTTTTGCCGCATGGGTCCACCAGTGCGCCGCAGAGCCCGCCACGAAGGCAGAGCGATCGATGTCAGCCCTTGCGATGCGGTTCCACCCGGAGCGTGACGAGACCAGGGTTCTGGCCTTTCCGCGCTGCCCCACGGCGGAGCGGGTCGCCGCCGCGCGCGAGCTTTCGCCCGAACAAAGGCTGGATCTGGAGCGCCTGCGCTGGCTGGCGCTGCGCTCGCAGCTGGCGCCCAAGTCCGATCTGGAGCGCGCCTGCTACGTTCTGGCCGGCCAGCCCACAGCCTCGCTCGACCGCTACGCCACAGCCTTCTTTCGCGGCCTGTGCGATCAGGCAACCTCGGAAATGACGGTCTACCGCCCCGGCGCCGCCGAGGTCAGCGACGACGAATGTTGGCTGCTTCGCCTTGTCGGCGCCTGGCGCACCGGCCAGGAAGCCGCCGCCGGCGCGCTCGTGTCCTGGCGCGTGCGCCCGCCGGCCCGGCGCTGGATGCGCTTTCTCTCGCACGGCATGGTCCGCGCGCTCGACGCGGCGGCCTGACCCGGCCATGAGACCCGAACCGGCCCTGGTCCGCCGCCGGTTCGCCTCCGACCGCGCTCCCACGCCCGTCGTCCTCCCTTCACCTCCCTACCTCATGAACCGGACTGCCCCGCAAGGGCGGCCCTGGAAACAGCCTTCTCCATCTCGCAGTTTAGAATGATTCAAAAGTAGCTTGAAATCGGAGCGGCGCGAGGCTAGTTTAGAACCATTCCAGACGGGCCGATGCCGTCTGCCCCGAATCACAATGCCCCACCCGAAGGAGAATCCCATGGGTTTCGTTGCCGCCAAGATCGAGCCGAGCGCCAAGGAAGACATCGTCAACGGCCTGACGCAGGCTCTTGCCGAGACTGCCGTCGAGACGCTCAAGGCGCAGAACTTCCACTGGAACGTCACGGGCATGAGCTTCGGCGCGCTCCATGAGCTGTTCCAGGAGATGTACGAGGATCACTTCGAGGCGCAGGACCTTCTCGCCGAGCGCATCAAGGCGTTCGACGCCCATGCCGAAGGCCGCTACTCCCTTTATCTCGAGCGTTCCGCCGTGCCCGAGCATGACGGCCGCACCGACGCCAAGACCATGGTCGAAGTCCTGATGAAGGACCAGGAGACCCTGTCCTCGACGCTTTCGGCTCTGGCGCAGGTCGCCGAGCAGCATGGCGACTGGGCGACCAACGACATGGCCACCGGCCGCATCGAGAAGCACGACAAGTTCGCGTGGATGCTCCGCGCCCACCTCAAGACCACCGCCGCCTGATCGGCAGTCGGTCTCGACACATGAAAAAGCCCGCCGGAGCGATCCGGCGGGCTTTTTCGTTCGGGGGTCGAATGCGAACAGCGGAGCGAGGCGGCCTCGGTCAGGCCGCGCCCTCCTCCTCGTCCAGCGGGCAGGGCACGCCTTCCCGCTCGCATTTGCGCCGATAAGCGATGGCCCAGAAGGCGGGGTTCTTGTGCTCGGAGCGCAGGCGCTCCATCAGCCCGTCGAAGAAACCCTTCTTCGCCTCGGCGCTGCCCGAGCGCGGGAAGGAATCCTTCTCCATCTTCGTCATCATGCAGCCGACGCAGCGCCCGGCCCGCTTGTACTTGCAGACATCGACGCAGGGGCTCGGCGCGTCGGCCCAGATTGGGGAAACCGTCATGGGGTGGAATCGCCTGAGAGAACGTGACTTTTCCCTGAGCTAGGCCGCCTCGGGCACCTTGTCGAGGGTGCGCTCGGTCGCGGCCGGGCTCCCCTCCAGCTTGTCGAGGGGACAAGGCCGATCCTTCTTCGCGCAGCGCCGACGGTACATGCGCGACCAGTAGCCAAGCCGGCCGGAGCTTTCCAGCCGCGAAACGAGAAGCGTCAGGAACCCCTTCTTCTCGGCCTTTCCGCCCAGCTTCTTGAAGCGCTTCTTTTCCGGCTTGGTCATGCCGCAGCCGATGCAATGGCCGTTGTCGCGAAACTTGCAGACGGAAATGCAGGGCGAAGGGGCCTTCGCCCAGGTCTTGGATTTGGCCATCGCGTCAGTTCTTGTCCTCGGGCAGCGGCGGCAGCGGAATGGCGGCGATGCCCTCCTCCAGGAGAGCGTGGACGTCGCGGTTCGACGCCTCGCCGTAGATCTGCCGCTCCTCGACCTCGCCATAATGAATGCGCCGTGCCTCGTCGGCAAATCCCGCGCCGACATAGTCGGCCTTGGCGCGAACCTCGCGTGCCATCTCTTGCAGGCGAGAAACCATCTCGGCCATTTCGGGCGGCGCGCCGACCATGGCCGTGCCCTCCCGCAGAGGCGCCACGGCGCGCTCGGAAGTCGAGACCGCCGGTCGCATCAAAGCTTTCGCCACGTCGGCCGAGCCGCAGATGGGGCACTCGAGCAGGCCGCGCCCGGCTTGGGCCTCGAAATCGGCGCCCGAGCGAAACCAGCCGTCGAACCCGTGCCCAGCCGGCTCGCAGCGCAGCGAATAGTGGATCATACCTGCGCCAAACCCTTGTGCGGCGCCTGCGCCAAACCCTGGCGCGGCGCATCAACGAAATCCGCGCGCGGATCGGGCGCCTCGAAGCGGCGGCGGTTCTTGAGATTGGGAACCTTGGCGCGGATCTCCGCGACGCGCGCCGTGTCGATCTCGGCCAGGGCCACGCCCGGCTCGTCGCCCGCCACTTCCGCCAGGACCTTGCCCCACGGGTCGATGGCGATCGAATGGCCGAAGGTCTCGCGCCCGTCCTCGTGCAGGCCGCCCTGCGCCGCCGCCAGCATGAAGCAATTGTTCTCGATGGCGCGGGCGCGCAACAGGATGTGCCAATGCGCCTCGCCCGTCTGGCGGGTGAAGGCGGCGGGCGCGGTCAGGATTTCGGCGCCCGCCAGCGCCTCGGCGCGGAACAGTTCGGGAAAGCGCATGTCGTAGCACACGGCAAAGCCCAGCCGCGCCACGCCGCCGTTCACCGCGATATCGGCCACGCCCGCGCGCACGCCGGGCTGGTAGGTCGCCGATTCCCGCCAGCTTTCGCCGCCGTCGAGATCGACGTCGAACATGTGGATCTTGTCGTAGGTCTCCAGCGTCTCGCCATCCGGCCCGAACAGAAAGGCGCGGTTGGCCGCCATGCCGTCTGGCGCCGCCACGGCGGTGGAGCCCAAATGCAGCGTGATCGCATGCCGGCGCGCGAGCGCCCGCGCGGCGGCCACCACCGGGTCCGCCTCGGCGGGCTTCAGATGGTTGCGAAACGCCGCCTTGTCGCGGCACAGGATGCCGGTCATCTCCGGCGTCTGGACGTAATGCGCGCCGCGCGACACGGCCTCGCCGACCAGGCGCTCCATGGTCTCGGCATTGCGGGCCGGGTCGATCCCGGAGCGCATCTGAACGAGCGCGGCCTTGAACACCGTCATGGCGCGAGCCTCCTCAGGCGGCCAGCAGAGGATCGAGCTTGCCCGCCCGGTCCAGCGCATAGAGATCGTCGCAGCCGCCGACATGCGTTTCACCGATGAAGATCTGCGGGAAGGTCGAGCGGCCGGGCGCGCGCTGCATCATTTCCTGGCGGAAGGCCGGGTCCACCGTCGCGTCCTTCTCCTCGAAGGCAACGCCCTTGGACGACAGAAGCTGCTTGGCGCGCGCGCAGTAGCCGCAAAGCTGGCGGGTGTAGATCGTGACGGGGGGCATGGGGCGTCCTCGAGCAGGCAGACAGGCAAATCGACCATCCCATATGCGGTCAAGCGCGCCCGGCTGCAACCCTTGCGAAGACGAGCACATCGACCTCCCGCGCCCCGGCGCGCTTGAGCGCGCGCACCGCGCTCGACACCGTGGCACCCGTGGTGAACACGTCGTCCACCAAGAGCACTCGGCGTCCGCTCACCGCGCCCACCTCCCGCGCCGGCACCTCGAAGGCGCCGCGCACATTGGCGAGCCGCTCGGCCGGGCCGAGGCCGACCTGCGAGCGCGTGCGCCGGGTGCGACGAAGCGCCATGGGGGCGAAGGGTGGATGGCCGTTCGCCAACAGCCGGGCGAGCTCCGCCGACTGGTTGAAGCGCCGGCGGAACAGGCGCGTGCGGTGAAGCGGAACGGGCACGATCACCTCGGCATCGGCCAGAAGCTCCGCCCCCGCCCGCCGCATCCAGCCAGCCATGAGCGGGGCGAGGTCGGTGCGGTCGCCATATTTGAGGCGCGAAACGAGGCGGGCGGCCAGATCCTCGTAGATCACGGCGGCGCGCAGACGCGCGAAGGCCGGCGGCTCGGCGATCGCCTCCGCCGACAGGAAGCCCTTGCCGAGATTGAAGGAGAAGGGCAGGCCCAGCGCCTCGCAATAGGGCCGTTCGATGAAGCGCATGCCGCGCCAGCAGATCGGGCAGAGCGCCGCCGCCTCGCCCACCGCCACGCCGCAGCCCGGGCACACCGGCGGATAAAGAAAGCGCGTGAGCGAGCGCTGCACCAGCGTCCAACCCCGCAACATCGGCACCATGGCCTTTCTCCCTCCCCTGCCAGCAACCCAAGTCTTCGCCGACGATCGCAGCCTTTGGCCGGCCGCGCTGCGCACCTCGCCGCGCCGGGCTTGGAAATTCCGTTCGCCTTCCGGCCCAAACTCCACGATATAGCCCCTGCGGCCGGCTACAAGGCCGATGATCCCCCCTGCCGCGCGAGGCCTTCCGCGCGGCGCCGCTTGCCGAGGCTTTTCCATGACCGAAGCCGCCGCCGCTCCGTTCGACCGGTCCCTTCTCGATCAGCGCCGCCTGCGCGCCCATAGGAGCGCAGAGCCGGGCGCGGACTTTCTGCTCCAGGCCGTGGCCGAGGAGCTGGTGGACCGATTGTCGCTGGTGCAGCGCCGCTTCGCGATCGGCGTCGACCTTGCCGGCCACGGCGGCCAGCTTGCCGCGCGCCTAGTGGCGGGTGGTCAGGTCGAGCGCCTCGTTCGGGTGGAGCGCGACGCGCGCTTTCTCCGCGCCGGGGAGGAAGGGATCGTGGCGGACGAGGAGGCGCTGCCGCTGCGCGACGAGAGCATCGATCTCGTGGTGTCGGCCCTATCGCTGCATCTCACCAACGACACGCCGGGCGCTTTCGTTCAGATTCGCCGCGCGCTGAAGCCCGACGGCCTATTTCTCGCCGCGCTGCTCGGCGGTGAAACGCTGAACGAGCTGCGCTCCAGCCTGCTGGCGGCGGAGGCCGAGCTGATGGGCGGCGCCTCGCCCCGCGTTGCGCCCTTCGCCGATCTGCGAGAGGCCGGCGCGCTGCTCCAGCGCACGGGCTTCGCACTGCCGGTGATCGATCAGGACCGGCTGACGGTGCGCTACGACACGCTGTTCCACCTGATGCGCGACCTGCGCGCCATGGGTATGACCAACATGCTGCGGGCGCGCTCGCGCCGTCCGGTGAGCCGGCGCCTGTTTCTCAAGGCGGCGGAAATCTATGCCGAGCGTTTCGCCGACCCGGACGGGCGCCTGCGCGCCACCTTCGACATCGTCTATCTCTCCGGCTGGCGGCCGCACGACAGCCAGCAGAAGCCCCTGAAGCCCGGCAGCGCGCAGATGAGCCTGGCGGAAGCGCTGCGCCCCAAGGCAGAATGACGCCGTCGGAACGAGGTCTATTCGGACGACAGGACGGCGCTGATCTGGGCGAAGACGCTGCCCATCATGCCGCCGATCGACTGGCCCGTGGCCGACACGCCGCCGATCATGGCCATGGCGATCAAGGACGCGAGGAGGGCGTATTCGATCGCCGTCGTGCCCCGGACATCGCCGATGCCGCGCCGGATGTTGCGTCCCAGGGCGCTCAACACGCCCCCCGCTGCGAACCGTCGGGGAAATGGAGGCACGGGCCGATCTGCGAAGGCGCGGCCGGGCCGCCCATGGCGAAGGAGAAGCCCGACGGCTTGACCGAGCCGGTCATGGTCATGTCGATGCCGTCGCCGCTCAGGCTGCGCTCGGAGCGCGGCGAGAAACCGACGACCACCGCGAGCACCAGCGGGCCGAGAAGAAGCGTCGCGCGCAGGAGCGCGGACGCCACGCCCCCTTGGCGGCGGCTTCGACGTTTGATGCGGGATCGGGTCATGCGGCCCTCCAGGCGAATGCGGCCAAGTCTTCCCCTCAGCATCGCTCACGAGGGGTAAAGCGCGCTTTAAGCCCTATGCTTAACGCCCGAAGCTCCGTCGGATTAAGAGCGCCTAACAAAACCTCTGGGCGGAGGATGGTCGAGGGATTTTCCTCGGGGACGAGGAGCGAAGCTTAAGTGATGCTGGCGGCAGGGCCAAGCATTCGCGACGACGTCCACGGCGAAAAGACCCGACCAGCCGACCCCACGAGGTCTAGTTAGGTGCTCTAAAGCAGCTCTTCCAGGAACGGGATCAGAGGCAGGTCGGCCGGCGGCATGGGATAGGCGCGCAGATCGGCCGCGCGCACCCATTGGATCCGCTGCCCTTCCAGCCCCTGCGGAATGCCCTCGTAGCGCCGGCAGACATAGAGCGGCATCAGGAGGTGGAAGCCCTCGTAGGTATGGCTGGCGAAGGTCAGCGGCGCCAGACAGTCGGCCTTTGTCTCGACGCCGATTTCCTCGCGAAGCTCGCGGATCAGCGTTTCCTCCGGCGTCTCGCCCGGCTCGACCTTGCCGCCGGGAAATTCCCAGAGCCCGGCGAGGCTCTTGCCCTCCGGCCGTTCGGTCAGAAGAATGCGGTTGTCGGCGTCGAGAAGCGCGCAGGCCGCGACGAGGAGAAGGCGGGGCGTCGGCATGGCGGCTGCGCTTTCGAACGGAGGATCAGACAGTGACGCCCGGCGGGGCGCGGTAGACGTAGCGATAGGCTTCGCGGAAGCCGAGGCGGCGATAAAGCGCCAGACCCGCCGCATTGTCGGCCTCGACCTGCAGCCAGCCCGTGCGCGCGCCGCGATGGACCGTGTGGCGCAGCGCCGTGACCACGAGATCGCGCCCGAGGCCCTGGCCGCGCGACGCGGGCACCACGGCGACGTCCAGAATTCCGGCCAGATCGTTGTCGGTGATGGCGAGGGCCACGGCGGTCGGCGCGCCGGCCTTGCTCTCCACCACGAAGAAGGCGGCGGGCGGGCGAATGGCGCCGAGTACGGCCTCCAGCCCCGGGCGCAGGGCCGCCGGGCGCTCGTGAACGGCGAGCGAGGCTTCGAGATAGCGCTGCCCGTCATGGATCGGGATGCGATCGATCCCGGCGCTGAGATCGATCTCAGACAGATCGGCGGTGTAGACGAGCGACTCGCCGAAGCGCGACCAGCCGGCCGCGTCGAGATGGGCGGCGAGCTTGGGCGAGCAAAGCGGCGACTGGCGAAACAGGAGCGGCCGGCCGACCTCGGCGAAGCGCAGCCGCGCCGCCTCGATGCGCGCCTCGATATCGGCGTCGTCCGAACGGTCGAGCGGGTTCACCGAGTTCAGCCGCTTGGCCGGGAAGCTCGTCGTCAGGCGCACCGCCCAGGTGCCGTCGAAAAAGGTCGAGGAGGCCGGCCACGCCCGGAAGCCCGCCGCCTCGAGGCGACGGACCACGGACAAGCTCGCCGGCGCGTCAGCTCCGATAGTCGCCATTGATCGCGACATACTCCTTGGTGAGGTCGCAGCTATAGACCGTCCAGCGTCCGTCCCCGAGCCCCAGGTCAACGCGGATGGCGATCTCGTCCTTCCGCATCTCGGCGGAGGCGACGGCCTCCTCATAGGCCGGGTCGCGCTCGCCCTCGACGGCGACGCGGACGTCGCCGAAGGAGATCGCCAGCTTGTCGCGCTCGGCCGGCTCGCCGGCCTTGCCGACCGCCATGACGACGCGGCCCCAATTGGCGTCCTCGCCGGCCACCGCCGTCTTCACCAGGGGCGAATTGGCGATCGACAGCGCGATGCGCTTGGCCGAGCGATCGTCCACCGCGCCCGACACGGTGACCTGGATCTCCTTGCGCGCACCCTCGCCGTCGCGCGCCACCTGCCGCGCGAGGTCCAGGAGGACGGCGTTCAGTGCCTCGCGGAAGGGCTGGAGACGCGGATCGGCAGCGTCGGTCACCTGCGGATTGCCGGCCTTGCCGGTGGCGAAGAGAAGCAGCGTGTCGGAGGTGGACGTGTCGGAATCCACCGTCACCGAATTGAAGCTCGGGCCGACGGCCTCGGTCAGGAGCGTCTGGAGAACGGCGGGCGAAATCGCCGCGTCGGTGGCCAGGAACGAGAGCATGGTGGCCATGTCGGGCGCGATCATGCCGGCGCCCTTGGCGATGCCGTTCAGCGTCACTTGGGCCTCGCCCAGCGCGACGGTGCGGGTCGCGACCTTGGGATAGGTGTCCGTGGTCATGATAGCGTTGGCCGCCTCGCGCCACAGGGCTCCGTCGACGCCCGCGACAAGCGCCGGCACCTGCGCGTTGATCTTGGCCGGGTCCAGCGGCTCGCCGATCACGCCCGTGGAGGCGAGAAAGACCTCGTCCGGCCGGCAGCCCAGCGCCTCGGCCATCGACTGGGCCGTGGCCTCGCAGGTGGCGAGGCCCTTCTTGCCGGTAAAGGCGTTGGCATTGCCCGAGTTCACCAGGAGCGCACGGGCCGTGCCAGCTTTCAACGCAGCGCGGCAATGGTCCACCGGCGCGGAGGGGCATTTCGACGTCGTGAACACCCCGGCGACGCTCGTTCCCTCCTCGAAGCGCATCAGGAGGAGATCGGTGCGGTTCTTGTACTTGATGCCGCCTTCGGCGGTCGCGATGGCGACGCCGGGAACGGTGGGCATGTCGGGATAGGAGATCGGCGCGAGCGGCGAAACGGCGGTGGCCATGTCTGTTCCCTCTTGGGAGGATGGGGCGAACGCGCGCTTCCTGCCCGATGCGTCTTCGCGCCGCAAGAGCCGGCGCCGTGTTGGCCCGCATCCGGCAACGAAAACGCCCGCGACGGATCGCGGGCGCAAGGATTGGAAAGCCGGGCGGCGCGGGGAAATGCGCCGCGCCTGAAGCTCAGTTGGCCGTGGCGGGCGCCGGGGCGGGCTCGGCGGCCTGGTCGGCCTCGTCGGCGGCCGCTTCCGGGTCGCTTCCGGCCTTGCCGGACATGGCCTTTTCCATCGCCTCGACCTGGCCCTTCAGCGCCGGGTCGACATAGCTCACCTTCTCTTCCTCGCGGGCGGCCTGCACCATGGCGATGTACTTCTCGCGCATGACGATCTGGCGCACCTGATCCTTCACCTCGTCGAAGGCCGGGGGCTGCTGCTTGCGCTTTTCCAGGACCTTGATGACGTGCCAGCCGAACTGGGTCTGGATCGGCTCTTTGGTGTAGGAGCCCGGTTCCAGCTTGAAGGCGGCCTCCTCGAAGGCCGGCACCATCTGGCCGGGGCCGAAGAAGCCGAGATCGCCGCCCTGCGGGCCGGTCGGGCCGGTGGACTTCTCCGCCGCCACGGCGTCGAAATCCTTGCCGGCGTCGAGTTCCTTGATCGCCGCCTCGGCCTCTTCCTTGGTGGGAACGAGGATGTGCTTGGCGTGGATCTCCTCCACCGGCTTCATCGAGGCGACCTCGGCGTCGTAGCGCGCCTTGAGCTCGGCGTCGGTGATGGCCGAGATGCCGTTCTTCTCGAAATAGGCGTTGTGCAGCGCGCGCTCCCGCAGGAAGGCGATGCGGCGCGCGACGTCGGGTTCGTCGCCGAGCTTGGCGGCCTCGGCCTTTTCGGCCAGCGCCTTGATGTCGATCAGGGCCGAGAGCACGGCGAGGCGCTGCTGCTCGGGCGGCAGCTGGCCGAACTGGCCGGCGAGATCGGCCGAGGCGGCCTGAAGATCGGCCTCGGTGATCTCCTGCGAGCCGACCTTGGCGAGCACCGTCTCGGGCGGGATCGGGGCGGGTGCGGGCGCCGCCGCGGGGGCTGCCGCGGCGCCTGCCGCGGGCGCGGGGGCCGGCGCGGGCGTGTCCTGCGCGAAGGCGGGCGCGGCGAAGGCGAGCGAGGCGGAAAGCAGGGCGAGGCCGGAAGCGGCGCACCGGAAGCGGGTCAGGGACGGCATGGCTTGAATGAGCCTTTCAAGAAAGCGGCGCCCAACGAAGACGAATCGCGAAGCACGGCAGGGTCTATCCCATAGCGCAAAGAAGGGGCTTTGCGGTGTTTTGAGGGCCGTCGCGCGCCGGGGCGCGGCGTTGACATCGATCAGGTGCCCTCTTATCTCTCGCACGTTTTAGAAGTCCAGCCGCCTTCATCCTGGCTGCATCCGTCGGATGCTGTGGCCGATGCCGGCCATCGGCGGTGGACGGCGGGCGCTCCGCGCCCGATCGAAGTTTCCTGGAAGGACGTTACGGATGGTGAGTTTCGGTGGCCTAGCCCGCAAGCTCCTGGGGTCGGCCAACAGCCGCCGGGTCCGCAAGTTCGAGCCAACGGTGCGCGAGATCCTGGCGCTGGAGCCCGAGATGGCCGCGCTCAGCGACGAGGCGCTGCGCGCCCGCACGAGCCAGTTCCGGGACGAGATCGCCAAGGGCCGCACGATCGACGACCTTCTCGTGCCGGCCTTCGCCACGGTGCGCGAGGCGGCCAAGCGCGCGCTGGGCCTTCGCCCCTTCGACGTGCAGATGATCGGCGGCATGGTTCTGGCCGGCGGCTCGATCGCCGAGATGCGCACGGGCGAAGGCAAGACGCTGGTCGGCACCCTGCCCGTCTATCTCGCAGCGCTAGAAGCCAAGGGCGTCCACGTCGTCACGGTGAACGACTATCTCGCCCGACGCGACGCGGCCACGATGGGCCGGGTCTACAATTTCCTCGGCCTCAGCGTCGGCGTCATCATGCACGGGCTGACCGACGAGGAGCGTCGCGCCGCCTACGAGTGCGACATCACCTACGCCACGAACAACGAGCTCGGCTTCGACTATCTTCGCGACAACATGAAGTACGAGCGCTCGCAGATGGTGCAGCGTGGGCATCATTTCGCGATCATCGACGAGGTGGACTCGATCCTGATCGACGAGGCGCGCACGCCGCTCATCATCTCGGGCCCGCTGGACGACCGCTCCGATCTCTACCGCACGATCGACAGCTTCATTCCGCAGCTTTCGCCCGAAGACTACGAGGTCGACGAGAAGCAGCGCCAGGTCTCCTTCACCGAGGACGGCACGGAAAAGCTCGAGCGGCTTCTGGAATCGGCCGGCCATCTCGTGGGCGACTCGCTCTACGACATCGAGAACGTCACGATCGTCCACCACGTCAACAACGCGCTGAAGGCCCACAAGCTCTTCAACCGCGACAAGGACTACATCGTCCGCAACGACGAGATCGTCATCATCGACGAGTTCACCGGCCGCATGATGCCCGGCCGCCGCTTCTCCGAAGGCCTGCACCAGGCGCTGGAGGCCAAGGAAGGCGTCACCGTCCAGCCCGAGAACCAGACGCTCGCCTCGATCACCTTCCAGAACTATTTCCGCATGTACAAGCGCCTCGCCGGCATGACCGGCACGGCGGTGACGGAAGCGGCCGAGTTCGCCGACATCTACAATCTCGATGTGATCGAGATCCCGACCAACCTCCCCGTCAAGCGTCTGGACGAGGACGACGAGGTCTATCGCACCAACGAGGAGAAGTTCCGCGCGATCGCCAAGGAGATCCGCGCGACGGCCGAGCGCGGCCAGCCGATCCTCGTCGGCACGACCTCGATCGAGAAGTCGGAAATGCTGGCCGAGCGCCTGCGCCAGGAAGGCCTGAAGGACTTCCAGGTCCTGAACGCGCGCTATCACGAGCAGGAAGCCTATATCGTCGCCCAGGCCGGCGTGCCGGGTGCGGTGACGATCGCCACCAACATGGCCGGTCGCGGCACGGACATTCAGCTCGGCGGCAATCTGGAAATGCGGGTCGAGCGCGAGCTCGCCGAGGTGCCGGAAGGGCCGGAGCGCGAGGAGGCGATCGCCGCCATCCGCACCGACATCCAGCGCCTCAAGGAAAAGGCGCTTGCCGCCGGCGGCCTCTACGTGCTCGCCACCGAGCGCCACGAGTCGCGGCGCATCGACAACCAGCTTCGCGGCCGTTCCGGCCGCCAGGGCGACCCCGGCAAGTCGAAATTCTACCTGTCGCTTCAGGACGACCTGATGCGCATCTTCGGCTCCGAGCGCATGGACACGATGCTGACCCGCCTGGGGCTCAAGGAGGATGAGGCGATCGTCCATCCCTGGATCAATAAGGCGTTGGAGAAGGCGCAGAAGAAGGTCGAGGCGCGCAACTTCGACATCCGCAAGAACCTTCTGAAATACGACGACGTGATGAACGACCAGCGCCGCGTCATCTTCGAGCAGCGGCTCGAACTGATGGACGCGGAGTCGCTCGACGAGACCGTCGCCGACATGCGCCACGAGACGATCGAGCTTCTGGTCGCCCGCCGCATGCCCGAGCGCGCCTATCCCGAGCAGTGGGAAACCGCCGCGCTGACCGAGGAGATCCGCGAGTTTCTCAATCTCGACCTTCCCATCGCCGCCTGGGCGGAGGAGGAAGGCATCGACGAGGGCGACGTTCGCACCCGGATCGTCGAGGCGGCGGACAAGGCCTTCGCCGATAAGGAAGAGCGCTTCGGCGCCGACATCATGCGCTATATCGAGCGCTCGATCGTGCTGCAGACGATCGACGCCCTGTGGCGCGAGCATCTGGTCAATCTCGACCATCTGCGCTCGGCCGTCGGTTTCCGGGGCTATGCCCAGCGCGATCCGCTGAACGAGTACAAGTCGGAAGCCTTCGAGCTCTTCCAGTCCATGCTCACCAGCCTTCGCGAGCGCACGACGCAGCAGCTCATGCGCGTCGAGATCGTCCGCCCGGAGGACGAGGCGCCGAGCCTGCCGGAAATGCAGGCCCATCACATCGATCCCACCACGGGCGAGGACGAGTTCGGCCAGGGCGCCGCGCGCCTCACCGCCGACTTCACGCCGACCGAAGAGTCCCCGCTCCAAGTGGACCCGAACGATCCCTCCACCTGGAGCTCGATCAGCCGCAACGCCCTCTGCCCCTGCGGCTCGGGCAAGAAATACAAGCACTGCCACGGCGCCTACGAGCAGATCGCCTGAGGCAGGCAGGATTGAGCGAAACGAGGCCGGCGGCGACGCCGGCCTTTTTTGTTTCCGGAGGCAGACTGAAAAAGGACGGCCCGTTTAGCGGGATGGCGGCTCGATCGGGAAGGACGTTCTCTTCGGCGCCGGTGGAAACCGATCTCGGCATTCGAGCTCTCCAGGCCGACTGACAGAATGTTGCGACCTGCGCGATCAGAGGCGTACATCGCATGTATGAACGTGGACCCCTGCCCCTCGCCCTCCGAGGTCTTTGCTATCGCCGAGGCAGCGTTTCGTTCTCGGTCTGAAGGGGCATCCTGTGCGTTTGTCGCAGGCTCGCTCATGCGAGGACTAGGCACTCCCCTGTCCGACATCGACATGGTCGGTTCTGTACGCCTCCCCTGAGGCCGAGAGCCGCGAGTCCCTCATTCATGAAGGCGTCCCCGTCGACGCGTTCGTCCACGACAGGAAGACGCCGGCATGGTTCGTGGATGACGACGTAGCGCGGGGTCGTCCCTCCCTCCTCAACATGATCGCAGAAGGCACGGTGACCGGCGATGCGCCTCGCCACGCCGAATTGTTGCGACAGACCGTATCGGAGCGGCTCCATGCGGGGCCGGCCCCGCTAACCCAAGGCGAGTTGAACGCTTGGCGTTATGAAATCACCGATGCGATCAACGATCTGAAGGGTGAGCGCAGCACCACCGAGGCTCTGGCCATCGGCGCCATGCTTTATCCGAAGCTCGTGGAGCTTGCGCTACGGGGCCGAGGTCGCTGGTTCGACGGAGACCGCCGCGTCGCTCGGCCATCCTGGCACGCATGAAGCAGGAAACTCGCTCAACACGTTGCGGCGGCCACGATCGGTCGGCCGTCTACTTGTCCCGCGAGGCGTCCGAGACGTTGCGCTTCTGGAGCAGGGCTTTGAACATCGAGCTCTTGGCGGTGGCGATCGGCTTGCCGTCGCGGTCGAAGCCTTCGCGGCGGTGCTGCTCGGCGGCGTAGGCCTCGGCGGAGATCGGCGAGCCGGTCTTGTAGACCAGATTCGGCGTCGTCGCGAACTCTTCCGGGGCGAGCGTCGAAGCGATCTGCTTTTCCAGTTCGTCGTCGGCTTGGCGCTTGGCGACCAGCTCGGCGGGCTCGGCCACGGCGGGGCAGGTGCCGTCGGGATCGAGCACGCGGCCGTCGCTCAAAGTGGCGTCGAAGACGTAGCGCTTCTCGCAGGTGGCGACGGCGACGGGCTTCTTGGTCAGTTCGAACCGGTCCGTGCCTTCCTTCAGCATCTTCCAGAAGGCGTAGTGCTCGGAATTCTTGTGACGCGCCATGTTCTTGGGCGTCATGCGGAAGGGCAGCGCCTGGAACTGGATCGACCGCTGGCCGCCCTGGAAGGCATGGCGGGCGAGCGCGTAGAGCTCCTCCATCTGCCAATTGTCCATGGCGTAGCAGCCGGACGAATTGCAGGAGCCATGCACCATCAGGTTCTGGCCGGTGGAGCCGTTGGCCCGGTCATAGGCGTTGGGATAGCCCATGTCGAAGGCGAGATGGTAGTTCGAGTTCGGGTTGAGATGGCCGGGCGTGACGGAATAGAAGCCCTCGGGCGCCTGCCGGTCGCCCTCTTTACGCTTGGGGCCGAGCTTTCCCGACCAGGCGCAGATCGGATAGGTCTTCAGCAGGGCGAAGCTGCCGTCGCTCTTCTGCTTCCAGACCTCGAGCTCGGATTCCTCCTTGTAGATCCGCACCATGATAGCGGAGTTCTCGCCCATCTGGTTGACGCGGATCAGCTTGACGAGGCTGGGCGGCAGCGGCGCGTCGGCGCCCATGAGATCGCCGAAGTCGGCGCCGCCCTGGCAACCGGCCAGCACCATGAGCGTGCCGGCGAGGAGAGTTGCTGCAGCAAGGCGGCGGCGTGCGGACATGTCCCTCTCAACCCCTCAGGCCGGCCACGTGCCCCGATCGGCAAGCCGGCGAACCGATCGTCTCCGAACGGGCGGGCCAGACCCGCACCGTCGCATGATCCCTTCCTTGTCGATCCAAGACGGTTTCCAATCCCTTAACGACGGATGAAAAATGCGTGACTTTCCTCGGCCGAACCTGACGTCGCATCCGATGGAGCCGAGGCCAAGCGGAAACGCCCGGGGGCACCGCCGCGCGGCAACCCCGGGTTTCTTCCCTACAGGAAATTCGTGCTCGACAAAAGCTGGTATCAGACCTTGAGGTCGCGGCCGATGGCGAGGAACTTCTCGCGGCGCTCGCGGCGCAGCGCCGGTCCGTCCAGCTGAGAGAGCTCGGTCAGCGCGACCTCGATCCGGTCGGCCGCCGTTTCGATCGCCACGTCCTTGTCGCGATGCGCCCCGCCCAGCGGTTCCGAGACGATCTCGTCGATCACGCCGAAACCCTTGAGGTCCTGCGCGGTGATCTTCATGGCCTGGGCCACGTCCTTGGCGCGCGCGGCGTCGCGCCAGAGGATGGACGCGCCCGCCTCCGGCGAGATGACGCTGTAGATTGCGTGCTCCAGCATCAGGACGCGGTTGGCGGCGGCGATCGCGATGGCGCCGCCCGAGCCGCCCTCGCCGATGATCAGCGAGACCAGCGGCACCTCGAGGCGAAGGCAGGTCTCGGTGGAGCGGGCGATGGCCTCGGCCTGGCCGCGTTCCTCGGCGCCGATGCCGGGATAGGCGCCGGCCGTGTCCACGAGGGTCAGGACCGGGATGCCGAAACGCTCCGCCATTTCCATGACGCGCACGGCCTTGCGGTAGCCCTCGGGCCGCGCCATGCCGAAATTGTGCTTGAGGCGGGTCTGCGTGTCCGCGCCCTTTTCCTGCCCGATCACCGCGACCGAGCGGCCGCGAAAGCGGCCGAAGCCGGCGATCACCGCATAGTCCTCGGCAAAGTACCGATCGCCCGCCAGCGGCGTGAAGTCGGAGATGAGCTTGCCGATATAGTCCACGCAATGGGGCCGGTCGGGATGGCGGGCGACCTGCGTCTTCTGCCAGGGCGTCAGCTTGCGATAGAGCTCGACCAGCGCGTCGGACGAGCGCTTTTCCAGACGCTGGATGTCCTCCGAAACGTCGAGACTGTCCTCGCCCGAGCCGATCTTCTTGAGTTCGATGATCTGGCTGTCGAGATCGGCGACGGGTTTTTCGAAGTCGAGATAATTGTGCATCCAGCAGCGGCCCGGAGCCGTCCTCGTGGCAGGGCCAGCGGCGCGCGGGCCTCGTTGGTCTGAAGCACCGGCGGTCTTCGGCCGGGTGGCGCCGCCGTCCCGCAGGGGGTGTTCGCGTCGGCCGGCAAACTGGCGATCCGCCCACCCTTTGTCAAGGAAAGGCGCCGGGCCGGCGCCTATTCCTCCGCCGCCAGGGCCGAGAGCGGGTGGTGGTCGGTGACGAGGCGCATCAGGCGCTCTTCCAGAACATGGGTGTAGATCTGCGTCGTGCCGATGTCGGCATGGCCCAGAAGCTCCTGCACGGCGCGCAGATCGGCCCCGTTCTGCAGGAGATGGCTGGCGAAGGCGTGGCGCAGCACATGCGGCGAGACGCGGGCCGGGGCGATGCCGGCGCGGAGCGACAGGAGCTTCAGGTCCCTGGCGAAGCTCTGGCGCGTCAGGTGGCCGCTTTCCGACAAGGCCGGAAACAGCCAGGGACTGTCCGGCGCCCCCTCCCCCCCGGCGCCCGGCAGCGCCTTCAAGGCCGCGCCGAAGCGCTGGAGCGCATCGCGCGCCCGCTCGCCGACGGGCACCATGCGCTCCTTGTTGCCCTTGCCGCGCACCACGATCAGCCGCTGGCGCGAGCGCAGGACGGCGCGCGGCAGCGACACGAGCTCGGACACGCGAAGCCCCGTGGCGTAGAGAAGCTCCACCAGCGCATGCATGCGCAGCGCCCGCGCGAGCGCTGCGTTGCTGAGCTTGGGATCGGCCGCGTCCCGCTCCGCCTGGCCGATCAGAGCGTCGACCTCCGCCTCGGACAGGATCTTGGGCAAGCTTCTCGCCTTGCGCGCGCCCTCGATCGGCGAGGTCGGGTCGTCCGGCCGGATGCTCTCGGCATAGAGAAACTTGAAGAACTGGCGCAGCGCGCTGAGGCGGCGCGACAAGCTGGAGGGCGCGAAACCCTCCTCGTCGAGCTGGTCGATATAGTGGCGAATCGCCTCCGTGGTGGCCGCGCAGAGGCTCATGCCCTCCCCCACAACGAACTCGCGCGCGTGGTCGAGATCGCGGCGATAGGCCTGGAGCGTGTTCTCCGCCGCGCCCCGTTCCACCGCCATCATTTCCAGAAAGCTCTCGATCCGCGCTCCGTCCAGCGTGCCACCGCTCATCGAAGGCCCTCCCCAGGCGCCGCCTCGGGCGCGGGTTGCGCGGCCGGGGGCGGCGCGGCCGGCCGCTTCTCCTGAAGGGCGGGAATCGGCACGGGCATCGTGATGGGTCCGATCTCGGGCCGGACAAAGGTCACGAGCGCCCACATGACGGAAAGAACCGCCCCCGCCAGAAGGGCGAGAACCAGGAGAAGACGGGTGAGTGTCGGCATGTGTCGGCTTGGCTTCCCTTTCGCGGCCGTCTCGCGAGCGACGCCGCGTCTCGTCCCCCGCGCCTATCTAGAGGTTGGCGCGAAACAGCGACAGGCGTTTTCTCGCAAGCTTCCCGTGGACGGGCGGGCGGCTGCCGGGTTCGCCGTCCGCCGAACCGTCCGGTTCGCTTGACGGCATTGGGGTTTTCTGGTCTCAGACCATCGCTTTACAAGCATTTTTGAAGCTTTCGTTCCATGACCGGTGCCGACCACGAGCCTTTGCATCATGACGCCGTCGCCCGGTTGAACGGGCGCTCGGTGGTGCTCGTCGGCCTCATGGGCGCGGGCAAGACCACAGTCGGCAAGCGGCTGGCCGCGCTGCTCGACCTGCCCTTCGCCGACACCGACCAGGAAATCGAGGAAGCGGCGCGCATGAGCGTGGCCGAGCTCTTCGCCGCCTATGGCGAGCCGGAGTTCCGCGCGCTGGAAGCGCGGGTTGTCGCGCGGCTGACGGAAGGCGCGCCGCGCGTCATCGCCACCGGCGGCGGCGCCTTCATGAACGAGGACACGCGGCGCATCCTGAAGGAGCGCTCGATCACGGTCTGGCTCAAGGCCGATCTCGACACGCTGATGGAGCGCGTTCTCAAGCGCCCGACGCGCCCGCTCCTGAAGACGGCCGATCCGCGCGCCACAATGAAGAGCCTGATGGACGTGCGCTATCCCGTTTATCGCACGGCCGACATCCACATCCACTCCCGCAACGGAAAGCGCGACACGATCGCGCGCGAGATCATCCAGTCGCTCATGCGCCGACCGGGCCACAGGCCGGACCAGCGCAAGCCCGGACAGAAGAAAGCCGCGTCATGACCGACGAGACCCGCCAGAGCGTTCGCGTCGAACTGGGCGAGCGGTCCTACGACATCCTGATCGGCTCGAGCCTCCTGGCCGAGGCGGGCGCCGAGATCGCCCGCCGCCTGCCCGGCGCGCGGCTCCTGATCGTGGCCGACGAGCGGGTGGACGATCTGCATGGCGAGGCGCTGCGCGCCTCTCTCGACCGCGCCGGCCTCGGCCACGCCACGATGCGCCTGCCCTCGGGCGAGCCCACCAAGAGCTTCCGCCATTTCGAGGCGGTGGTGGACCGCATCCTGGAAGAGCGGCTGGAGCGGGGCGACGTCGTGGCCGCGTTCGGCGGCGGCGTGGTGGGCGATCTGGCGGGCTTTGCGGCCGGCGTCGCGCGGCGCGGCATGCGCTTCGTGCAGGTGCCGACTTCGCTTCTGGCTCAGGTCGATTCCTCCGTCGGCGGCAAGACCGGCATCAACTCCCCGCGCGGCAAGAATCTCGTCGGCGTGTTCCACCAGCCGGCGCTGGTGATCGCCGACACCGACGTTCTGGAAACGCTGATCCCGCGCGAGTTCGCCGCCGGCTATGCCGAGGTGGTGAAATACGGCCTGATCGACCGGCCGGACTTCTTCCACTGGCTGGAGGAGAAGCGCGGCGCGATCTTCGCCGGCGGGCCGGAGCGGGCCGAGGCGATCGCCGCGAGCTGCCGCGCCAAGGCCGAGGTCGTGGCCGGCGACGAGCGGGAGGACGGCGCCCGGGCTCTGCTCAATCTCGGCCACACGTTCGGCCATGCCTTGGAATCGGTGGCGCGCTACGATGCCGAGCGGCTGGTGCATGGCGAGGCCGTGTCGATCGGCATGGCGCTCGCGCATCGCTTTTCCGTGCGCCAGGGCCTCTGCCCCGGCCAGGATGCCGAGCGGGCCGTGGCGCATCTGCGCTCCGCCGGCCTGCCGACCCGCATTCAGGACATTCCCGGCCCCGCCTTCGGGCCGGACGCGCTGATGGGCAAGATTGCGCAGGACAAGAAGGTCGTGCGCGGCGCGCTGACCTTCATCCTGACGCGCGGCATCGGCCGCTCCTTCGTGGCGCGCGACGTCGACCCCGCCGAGGTCGCCCGCTTCCTGGAAGCGGAACTCGCAGCTTAAAGCCACTCCGGGAACAACGGTCTAGATCGGCTCGCTCGCCGCGTTCGCCCCGCGCGGCTCGGCCTTGCGACGGAACGGCTTGCGGGCGAGCCAGACGCGGCGCCAGCCCGGCGGCACGAGAAAGCCGACGAGTGCGAGGATCAAGGCGAGCCCCGCCACGGCGAACACCGCCGCCCCGCCCCAGCGATGGGTGAGAAGCGCGCCGGTGAGCGCGCCCGCCACCATGCCGACCCAGGGCACGATCTGCACCCACCATCCCCTCGCGTGGTGCCCGATCAGAAAGCGCCCGAGCCCCCGGCCAAAGCGCGACAGGGCGCCGGACACATAGGTCACGCCGAGTGGCTGCCCCTCAACCTCTTCGAGGGCCGCGTTGAGCGCGCCCATGGCGAAGACCAGCGCGGTGACGCCGTGCGAGGGCTCGCCGAACAGAAGCGGCACCAGCGCCAGGATGCCGACGAGCGAGAGAAGCGCCGGCTGGCTGCCTTTGGTCCAGCGCATGAACAGAACGCCGAATGCATTGCCGGCCACGAAAGTCGCAACCACGAGCGCCAGGCGCAGGACGCCCGAGCCGTCGCCGGTCGAGAGGGCGATGGCGAGCCGCGTCGTGTTGCCGCTCATGAAGGACACGAAGTCGCCGGCCAGGATGAAGCCGACGACGTCGGTCAGCCCCGCCAGGAAGCTGAGGCTCGCCGCGAACAGGAGCCCGGCGGCGAAGCGAAGCCGGTTGCGCCGGCGAAGCCGCGTGCGCATCTCCAGCGCTTACCGGCGCGTGGGTTCGCCGGGGGCGGACGCCTCGATGGCGAGCGCGTGGACGCCGCCGGCCAGCTCTACGGCCAGCGCGGTGTTTACCGCGCGGTGGCGCTCGACGCGGCTCTGGCCGGCGAAGCGCTGCGACACGATGCGCACCCGGAAATGCGTCTCGCCCGTGCCGTCGAAGCCGCCATGATGGTCGCTTCCGCCGTGGTGATGGCCGGCATGGAGATGGCTCTCGTTGACCACGGCCAGGGTTTCGGGCGAGAAAGCCTCGCGCAGCTTGGTTTCGATACTGGCCTGGATGGTCATGATCGCGCCTCACAATTGTTGAAACGGGCGGGTGATCCGACGCCCGGATCGACACGCCCGCGAGCCTTCGGGATTGCGGGCCTGTTGTGGACGGGTTTTCGCGTCTGTCAATTCTTGTTCGCGTCCCTGCGGGGCCCCATAATCCGGCCGTGATGACACTCGACAACAAACTCTTCGACCAGATTCGCGTCAAACCCGCCGGCAAGAAGGCTGCCGAGAAGGTTCGCGCGCCCGAATGCATGTGGGAGGGCTGCGACCAGCCCGGCACCCACAAGGCGCCGCGCGGGCGCGACCACGAGGGCCAGTACCTCAATTTTTGCGTCGATCACGTGCGGCTCTACAACAAGTCCTACAACTACTTTTCGGGTCTCGGCGACGACGACATCCAGAAGTATCTGAAGGACTCGCTGACCGGCCACCGGCCGACCACCCCGATGGGCACCAACAGCTCGGCCGGCCCGCGCGCGGCCTCGGCCATGCCCTCCACCAGGCCGAGCGGGCGCCCACGCCGCTTCAATGCCAAGGTGCAGGACCGGTTCAACCTGTTCGAAGAGGCCGGGGCCGGCGCTGCCAAGGCGCCGGTGGCGCCCGCGCGCAAGCCGCGCACGCTGGAGACCAAGGCGCTGGAGACCTTGGGCGTGCCGCACAATGCCGGCGCCGAGGCGATCCGCGTCCAGTACAAAGCGCTGGTGAAGCAGTACCACCCCGATTCCAACGCCGGCGACCGAAGCTCGGAAGACCGCCTGCGCGAAGTGATTCAGGCCTACAAGCTTTTGAAGCAGTCGGGCTTCTGTTAATCCGGGTCGAATCGGACCGCCCGGTCCGCGTTCGCTCCGCCCGGGTCCCGTCCCGAAACCGATGATGACAGTGGTGGCGCCTCGCCCGCAACGGGTTCGCAGCGCCGTTGGAGGTATGATGAGTGCAGCGGAACTGGAAGTGGCGAACCTCCCCGACGCCATGATCTCCGTCCGCGAGACCTTCGGTTTCGAGAGCGACCTGAAGGTGCCCGGTTTCAGCAAGTTCGACCCGCACGTTCCCGAGATCGACCCGGACTACCTGTTCGACAAGCAGACGACGCTGGCGATCCTGGCGGGCTTCGCCAAGAACCGGCGCGTCATGGTCTCGGGCTCGCACGGCACGGGCAAGTCGACCCATATCGAGCAGGTGGCGGCGCGGCTGAACTGGCCCTGCGTGCGCGTCAACCTCGACAGCCACGTCTCGCGCATCGATCTCGTCGGCAAGGACGCGATCACGGTTCGCGAGGGCAAGCAGGTCACCGAGTTCCGCGACGGCATCCTGCCGTGGGCCTACCAGAACAATGTCGCGCTGGTGTTCGACGAATACGACGCCGGACGGCCGGACGTCATGTTCGTGATCCAGCGCGTTCTGGAATCCTCGGGCCGCCTGACGCTGCTCGATCAGGCGCGCGTCATCCGGCCGCACCCCGCATTCCGCCTCTTCGCCACCGCCAACACGGTGGGCCTCGGCGACACGACCGGCCTCTACCACGGCACGCAGCAGATCAATCAGGCGCAAATGGACCGCTGGTCCATCGTCACCGTCCTGAACTACCTGCCGCACGACAACGAGGTCGGCATCGTCCTGGCCAAGGCCAAGCATTTCCAGACCGATAAGGGTCGCGGGCAGGTCTCGAAGATGGTGCGCGTCGCCGATCTCACGCGCTCGGCCTTCCGCAACGGCGATCTCTCCACCGTGATGAGCCCGCGCACGGTCATCACCTGGGCCGAGAATGCCGAGATCTTCGGTGATATCGGCTTCGCCTTCCGGCTGACCTTCCTCAACAAGTGCGACGATCTGGAGCGGCCGCTCGTGGCCGAGTTCTACCAGCGCGCCTTCGGCGAGGACCTGCCGGAATCGGCCGCCAACCTGGTGCTCGACTGATCCCATGGCGCGCCCCGGAGACAATTCCGCCAAGGGGCAGCGCCCCAAGACGCCGGACCGCGAGCCTTTCCGCCGGGCCGTGGCAGGCTGCATGCGCGCCATCTCGGGCGATGCCGAGCTCGAGGTCACCTATGGCAACGAGCGGCCGGGCCTGACGGGCGAGCGTGCGCGCCTGCCCGAACTGCCCAAGCGCGCCGGCCAGACCGAGGTGGCCGTGGTGCGCGGCCTGTCCGACGCGATGGCCCTGCGCAAGGCGCGCCACGACGCGCGCATCCACGCCACGCTTTCGCCCGACGGGCGCGGCGCGCGGGCCGTGTTCGACGCGGTCGAGCAGGCGCGGTGCGAAGCGATCGGCGCCAACGCCATGCCGGGCGTTGCAGACAATCTGGCCTCCATGCTGGAGGACAAGTATCTTCGCACCAACCTCTCCGAGGTGACGGACCGCGCCGAGGCGCCACTGGAGGACGCCGTGGCGCTTCTGGTACGCGAGCACCTGACCGGGCGCCCCGTGCCGGCCAGCGCGCGGGCGATCGTCGATGTCTGGCGCGACTGGATCGACGAGAAGGCCGGCGCCAAGTTCGAGCGGCTGGGCGAGACGATCGAGGACCAGCGCCTCTTCGCGCGCGCGCTGCGCGACATGCTCGTCTCCATGGAGATGGCCGAGGAGTTGGCGGACGAGGCGGACGAATCCGACGAGGAGACGCCCGAGGAGGCCGGCGACAACCAGTCCCGCGACCAAGAGGACAGCGGCGCCGAGAAGGAAGCCGGCCAGGACGAGGCCGAGCCGCAGGAAGCCGAGGGCGAGGCCGAAAGCGAGGACGCCAGCGAGGCCGAGACCTCCGAGCAGACCAGCGACGAGCCGACCGAAGAGGAGGACGTCGATTCCGAGACGCCCGGCGAGTCGCGCCGGCCGAACCAAGCCCTGCCGCGCGACGTCGGAGACACCGACTATCAGGTGTTCGACGAGAGCTTCGACGAGACCGTGGGCGCCGAGGAGCTTTGCGACGAGGCCGAGCTCGACCGGCTGCGCTCCTTCCTCGACAAGCAGCTCGCCTCGCTTCAGGGCGCGGTCGGGCGGCTGGCCAACCGGCTGCAGCGCCGCCTCATGGCGCAGCAGAACCGTTCTTGGGACTTCGACCTCGAAGAGGGCTATCTCGACACCGCGCGCCTGACGCGCCTCGTCACCGATCCGCTGCAGCCGCTCTCCTTCAAGATGGAGCGCGACACCGACTTCCGCGACACGATCGTGACGCTCCTCATCGACAATTCCGGCTCGATGCGCGGGCGGCCGATCACGGTCGCCGCCACCTGCGCCGACATCCTGGCCCGCACGCTGGAGCGCTGCGGCGTGAAGGTCGAGGTGCTGGGTTTCACGACGCGGGCCTGGAAGGGCGGCCAGTCGCGCGAGGCGTGGCTGAAGGCCGGCAAGCCGCAGCGGCCGGGCCGGCTCAACGACTTGCGGCACATCGTCTATAAGTCGGCCGACGCGCCCTGGCGGCGTGCCCGGCGCAATCTCGGCCTGATGATGCGCGAAGGGCTGCTCAAGGAGAATATCGACGGCGAGGCGCTGATCTGGGCGCACAACCGCCTGCTCGGACGGCCGGAGCAGCGGCGTATCCTGATGATGATCTCGGACGGCGCGCCGGTGGACGATTCCACGCTCTCGGTGAACCCCGGCAATTATCTGGAGCGGCACCTGCGCGCGGTGATCGAAGAGATCGAGACCCGCTCGCCGGTGGAACTGCTCGCCATCGGCATCGGCCACGACGTGACGCGCTACTACCGCCGCGCCGTCACGATCTCGGACGCCGAGGAACTGGCCGGCGCGATGACCGAGCAGCTCGCCGCCCTGTTCGAGGACGAGGGGGCGATGCCGACCGGGCGACGGCGCGCCGCCGGCCGCAGGTGAAGCGCGCGCGGCTTCGCGCCGCCGCGGCTCTTCTGCTTCTCCTGCCGCTCGGCCCCGCCGGCGCGGCGGCAGGGCCAACGAACGTCACGGCCAACCCGATCCCCCAGTTCCGCATCGGCTCGCCCGAGACGCGCTTCGGCCAACTCGATTATCTCGGCGGCTTCAGCTACCGCTCGAGCGACCGACGGCTGGAAGGCGTTTCGGCCATCCGAATGCGCGAGGGCGGGCAGCGCTTTCTCGCGGTCACCGACACCGGCTTCTGGTTTCGCGGCGCGATCCGGCGCGACGGGGAAGGCCGGCCGATCGGCATCGAGGATGCCGAGATGGCCCCGATCCTCGATCGTCTAGGCCGCCCTTCCGCGCGCAAGGGCGATGCCGACGCCGAAGGCCTGGCGCTGGACGGCGATCACGCCCTCGTTTCCTTCGAGCGTGACGCACGGATCGAGCGCTTCGACGCCGACCGCCCGGAGCGCGGCACGCCCGTTCCCCTGCCGATCCCGAAGCGCGAGCTGCGCTCCAATGGCGGGCTGGAGACGATCGCCGTCTCGCCCCGCTCCTCGCCCCTGAAGGGCGCGGCCATCATCGTGGCGGAACAGTCGGTCGATGCTGAAGGAAATCTCCTTGCGGCGATCCTGGGGCTGGGGACGAAGGGCCTGTTCACGGTGCGAAAGGACGCGGTCTGGTCGGCGACCGACGGCGCCTTCCTGGCGAATGGCGACTTCCTGCTCCTGGAGCGGCGCTACGAGGGCTTCGGGCGCATCGGCATGCGCATCAGGCGCATCGCGTCCGAAATGATCCGCCCTGGAGCGCTGGCGGACGGGCCGGTCATCATGGAAGCCGATTTCGGCAACGAGATCGACAATATGGAAGGGCTCGACGTCTGGACCAACGCGGCGGGCGAGACGATCCTCAGCCTCGTGTCGGACGACAACGGCTCATTCTTCCAGCGCAATCTCTACCTGGAATTTCACCTGCGCGAGAGCGGCGAGGCGAGCTTGCCGAATGAGGGCCGGACGCGCTGAACGCGCCCGGCTTCACTCATGCATCAGGCCGTGGCGGGCGCGGCGTCGCGATAGGGCAGGACGCTGTTGATCACCACGCGGTACGGCACGAGGCCGAACACGGCGATCGCGAGCTTCACGCCGAAATCGCCCAGCGCCCAGGAGAGCCAGCGCGGCGCGTCCACCGACAGAAGCCCGAAGAGCGGCGCGTGCTCCAGCGAGAAGGCGTCGTTCGGCCCGAGGAAGACGAAGAGCGGCGCGAAGGCGAGCGTGAAGAAGGTCAGCGTGTCCAGCACCGTGCCGAGAATGCCGCTGGCGAGCGGCGCCTTCCACCACGACAGCCGACGCAGGCGGTTGAAGACGAGAATGTCGAGAAGCTGCGCCATCAGGAAGGCCGTGCCGCTGGCCAGCGCAATGCGGAGGATACGACCCGCCTCCGTTTCGAAGGGTACGAGGCCGAGCCGATAGAGAATCGGCGGAAACAAGACCGAACTGACGACGGCCATGAGAAAGCCGAGATAGACCACGCGGCGCGCCATGGACGGGCCATAGAGCCGGTTGTTCACGTCCGTCACGATGAAGGCGAAGGGATAGACGAAGGCGCCCCAGGTCAGGAGATCAGCCAGCTGAAGCGGCCCGACCTGCCCCTGCACGGGGAACTGCACGGAGACGTTGGAAAAGAGCACGATGATCGTCATGGCGATCACCGGCAGCACGTAGCGGCGCGAAGGATTCACGGCTTTGGTCCATTTTTTTAGGCTGGGGTATGGCACCAGCGATCGGATCGGGGAGCCCCGGACGAAGCCGGGACGGCGGGCGGCGGCGGGACGCGATGCTCTCAAATAAGAGAAACGTCCCCTCTAAACGGCAAAAGCGCCATCGCGGACGATGGCGCTTTCCGAACGATCCCTTAGGATCGAAACCTTAGGCGGCCTGCACTTCGCTGGCGATCTTCTTGGCGATCTGGCGCTTGAGAAGACGGGCGCGGTGCGACAGCTCGAGCTCGTTGGCCTTGGCCAGGAAGGCGTCGAGACCGCCGCGATGCTCGACCGAGCGCAGGGCATGGGCCGAAACGCGGAGGCGGAAACGCTGGCCGAGCGCGTCGGAGATCAGCGTGACCTGGCACAGGTTCGGCAGGAAGCGACGACGCGTCTTGTTGTTCGCGTGGCTGACATTGTTACCGGTCAGGACGGCCTTGCCGGTCAGTTCGCAAGCGCGCGACATGGGATCACCTTTCAAACAATCGATACGGCCTTGCGGGGCGCGCCGCCGCCGGACGGCAGCGCGATCATCGACCCCATGGCATGATCGGAAAATCGAGGGTTCCTATAGTCGCGGGACGCCGCCGCGTCAACCCGCCGCCATAAAGCGGTGCAATGGATTGACCTTCCTGCTCTTCTCCCCTCGCCCGCCTACCGCGCCTCCTCTCCTCGTTGTGAGAAGACCGGGGCGCTTCCCTGATCGACACTGGCCGAAGCCCCTGCCCAGGAGCCCCCGGCCAAGAAGGCCGCTCAGCCCAAGGACCCTTCATGCTGCCACGACTCGCCTTGTTTCTGATCGCGCTTCTCGCCGCCTTGCCGGCGCGGGCGGACGACGTGCTCCAGACGGATTATCGCATTTCCCTGATCGGCCTGCCGGTTGGCCGCGCCCATTTCGAAACCCGCCTGTCGCCGACTCGCTACAGCGTGTCGGGCACCCTGTCTTCGGCGGGCCTTGCGGAACTTGTCTCATCCACGCGTGGCACGAGTTCGGTCTCGGGCCGCATCCGGCCCGACCGGCTCCTGGCCGAGCGCTACCGCCTGCAATACACGAGCGACAAGAAGTCCTGGCGCGCCGACGTGCGCTTTTCCGGCGGGCGCGCCCTGTCCTCAGAGGTCGCGCCGCCCGCGCCCTCCCCGCCGCCCTCGGACTTCATTCCGGTCAAGCCCGCGCAGCTTGCCAACGCGGTCGATCCGCTGGGCGGGCTGATGCTGAAGCCGGGCAGCGATCCGGCCTCGGTTTGCCGGCAGACCGCGCCCTTCTACGACGGCTGGTCCCGCCTCGACCTCGTTCTGTCGCCCGGCGACGGCGCGCAGGATTTCACGGCCGACGGGTTCACCGGCAAGGCCATCGCCTGCAACGCCCGCATCCGGCCCGTGTCGGGCTATCGCACCTCGTCCAACGGGCTGAAATACCTGCGCGATCGCACGATCCAACTCTGGTTCGCCGAGGTGCGGGACAGCGGCATCTACGCCCCCGTCTATGTCCGCATCCCGACGCAGGTCGGGCCGCTGACGCTGACGGCCACGCGATTCGCCAAGCCTTAGAAGCCGGGACAAAACCTGCCAGGCTGGGCTGGCCGGGTCTCGTCCCGAGTTCTCAGAATTCCAGCGTGCCTTCGATCAGGATCCGCACGTCGCCGCCGATCATCACGTCCGATCCGCGCGGGCTTACATGGACGCGGCCGTGCCGGCCGATGCGCGTTCCCTGCGCGGCGACATAGGGCGCGTCCAGCCGGCCCTCCGCCTGAAGCCAGCAGGCGATGGCGGCGTTGAGCGAGCCGGTGATCGGGTCCTCCTTGATGCCGTGCCAGATGTCGATCATGCGCACCTCGACATCGGCCTCGCTGCCCGCCGGGTGGGCGCCGAGAAGGCCGATCGCCCGCTCCTCGGGGAAGCTCGCGCCGGTGGCGTCGGCGGCGAGAACGGCGGCGGCATCGCGCAGCTCCAGGAACTCCCAGACCGGGCCGTTGGTCAGAAGCGCCGAGCGCAGGACATCGGCGGGGTCGATGCGCAGGGCCTTCACGGCCGAGTCCAGCCGCGCGGCGTCCAGCGGCTCGACGCGGGTCGGCGGCGCGACGAAGGCCGGCCGCTCGCCCGAAACGTCGATCTCGATCAACCCGACAGCGCATTCCTGCCGAACCACGCCGGGTGTCCTGGGCCGACCTCCCGCGTGAAGCCAGCTCATGCAGCTGCCGAGCGTCGGATGGCCGGCGAACGGCAGTTCGCGACTCGTGGTGAAGATGCGCACGCGATAGTCGGCTTCGGCGTCGGTCGGTGGAAGAAGGAAGGTCGTCTCGGCCAGATTGGTCCAGACCGCGAAACGCTGCATCGCCTCGTCCGACAGGCCCTCCCCATCCAGCACCACGGCAAGGCCGTTGCCCCGCGTGGGCAGGTGAGAAAACACGTCGCACTGGATGAAACGCCGTTGCATGGCCGATTCCCGATTCGTTAGATGATGAGGGAAGACTATCGCATCTTGTCGCAGGCGGCAGCCATCGGGCCCCATTCCACACGCTCAAAGCGAAGGGGCAATGGAACGAACCCGCATGGTCACGCTGGCGCAGGGGAGCTAAGCGTAGGATGAGCGCAACCTAGAGGCCGTGCTCCCCATCGGCCGATCCATTCGGAAGGCGAAACGACGAGCATGTGCGTCCTGTGCGGCAATCTTCTCCATCAGGCGTCCGGCGCTCTCGCCGGCGATCTCTCGTTTCAGGCGCTCGGAAATGCCGATCGCGGCGGCACCGCCTCCAATGGCAAGCCGTCGCTGGCATCGGACGCGGCCGGTGCGCAGATCGGCCGCTACGACTTGACATGGAACGGCCAAGGCGCGGGCGCCCTCGGAAAGGCGGCCAACCTCACCTACGACTTTCGCACCGTGGCGCCGAGCCAGATGCCGGGCGACACGAGCGGCTTCTCCGCCTTCACGCCGCAACAGGCCGCCCAGGCCGAGATCGCGCTCCAGTCGTGGGCCGATGTCGCCAACCTGACGTTCAAGCATGTCAGCGCAGGCGCGGCGACGAAGGCGGGCGCGGCCGACAGCGCGCAGATCCTGTTCGGCAACTATAGCAGCGGCATGGCGGGGGCTGCGGCCTTTACGTATCTCCCCGCCAACGCCGGCAAGTCCAATCTCGACGGCGACGGCTGGTACAACTCGTCCTATGGCTACAACACCAGCCCGGAAAATCTGGCCTTCGGGCGCTACGTGCTGACGCACGAGATCGGCCACGCGCTCGGCCTCGCCCATCCCGGCGACTACAATGTCGGCACCGGCACCCCGACCTATGCCTCGAGCGCGGTGTATTACGAGGATTCCGGCCAGTACACGATCATGAGCTACTGGTCGGAGATGGAGACGGGCGCCAATTTCGGCGGCGCCGATCCCTCCTCGCCGATGATGGACGACATCAGCGCCATTCAGCGCCTCTACGGCGCCAACATGAACACCCGCACGGGCAACGACACCTACGGCTTCCATTCCAACACGGGGCGCGACTTCTTCTCGGCCGCGAGCGCCAGCTCGAAGTTGGTCTTCTCGGTCTGGGACGCGGGCGGGCAGGACACGTTCGACTTTTCGCTCTACACGCAGAATCAGGTGATCGACCTGCGTGACGGCTCCTTCTCGAATGTCGGCGGTCTCGTCGCCAATGTCTCGATCGCGCGCGGGGTCGTGATCGAAAACGCGCTCGGCGGCGCGGGGGACGATCGGATCATCGGCAACGCGGCCGACAACGTCCTACGCGGCAACGCCGGCAACGACATCCTGATCGGCGGCGGCGGGAACGACACGCTGGACGGCGGCGCGGGCATGGACACGGCGGTGTTCTCGGGCACCCTCGCCAGCTACGTGCATCAGCTGGCGATGAACGCGACGGTTATCCTGCACGAGAACGGGGCGACGGATCGGGCTCAGTCCGTGGAGCGCTTCGAGTTTTCCGACGGCGCGGTGCGGCTCGACGCCAGCCAGCCGCTGTTCGATCCGTTCTTCTACCTGAAGACCCAGCGCGACGTTTACGCCTCGGGCTCGGACGCGCTCGCCCATTTCCAAAGTTACGGCGCGCGCGAGGGGCGCGATCCCAACGCCTATTTCAGCGTGTCGGGCTATCTCGCGGCCAATCGCGACGTGGCGGCGGCGGGGGCCGATCCGCTCCGGCATTTCGCCGCCTTCGGCCAGAAGGAAGGGCGCGATCCCTCGCTCGCTTTCGACGTCAAGCTCTATCTCAAATTCAACCCGGACGTCGCGGCCTCCGGCATGGGTGCGCTCGAGCACTTCCTCCTGGCGGGGAAGGCCGAAGGGCGGGCGAGCTACAAGATGATCGGCGACGGGTTGGGCGCGGACGGGTTCGACGCGACCTATTATCTCTTTGCCAACCCGGACGTCGCCGCCGCCCATGTGGACCCTCGTCAGCACTACACCACGAGCGGCTACCTCGAAGGGCGCAAGCCCAACGCCTTGTTCGACACGCGCTTCTACCTGAAGACCAATCCCGACGTCGCCGCCGCGCATGTCGACCCGCTCGCCCATTACAACGCGAGCGGCTGGCGCGAAGGGCGCGACCCCGCCGCCGCCTTCCACACGGCGGACTATCTCTCCAAGAACACGGACGTGGCGCTCGCGGGCATCAACCCGATGGACCACTATCTCGCCAGCGGCATCTATGAAGGCCGCGGGATCGCCGACTTCAGCGCCATGATCTCCTGACGTCCAGGCGCGGCTGCGACACGCCGCCGCGCCGCGCATCCGGGAAACACCGAGACCGTTGGGTGGCCAAGGAACCACCGACACTCGGGAGACCCCCATGTCCACCACGGCTGAGCATACCGACCCCAAGCTTTGGGAGAAGGTCAAGGAAAAGGTCACGAAGGGCGCCAAGGGCGGCAAGCCCGGCCAATGGTCCGCCCGCAAGGCGCAGATGGCGACCGCCGAATACGAGCGCGAGGGCGGCGGCTTCAAGGGCGAGAAGCGCAAGGACAACAGTCTGAAGCAATGGCAGGAAGAGGACTGGGGCACCAAGTCCGGCAAGAAGAGCGGCGAGACCGGCGAGCGCTATCTGCCGAAGGAAGCCCGCAAAGCGCTCTCGGACGACGAGTACAAGAAGACGAGCGACAAGAAGCGCCGCGACACGAAAAAGGGCAAGCAGCACTCCGCCCAGCCCAAAGACGTGGCCGAGAAAACGGCGGCGCACCGCGACAAGGGCGGCAAGGCGGCGGGCGATCGCAGCAAGGCCGAGCTCTATGCTGAAGCCAAGAAGCGCGACATCCCCAACCGCTCCAAGATGAGCAAGGCCGAGCTGGAAAAGGCGCTCGCGCACTGAACTGCATGTGAAAGCCTGAGAGACTGTTTGATCACTCGGCGGCGGAGAGCCGCCGAGTGATTCCCGTCCGGAGACGAAGAGCAAAGCTCAAGTAATGCCGCCTGGCATGGGCAAGCATTCGCGACGGCGTCGGCCGCGAAAAGAACCGATTAGCCAGCCTGCACGAGACTTTTGTCGGGCGCTTTGAGTCCGCGCGTTCCCGCGCGCCGGCTACCAAACGGGCTCTGAGCAAGCTGGCGGTGGCCATCTCCGCCGACTGTAGCTCCTTTTTGCGCATTCTCCCGTTCCTGGATCGCTCCGCCTCAGCAGCGCGAAACGCGGCTCAAGCATGAGCAAATCGACCAGTGCCCGCCGAACCGTTTGACCCCGCCCCTTCCCTTCGCTACCCGCAGAGAGGGCTGCGAAGAGGGAGAGCGATGGCGACGGCACTGGGGTTTTCGGCCATTCTCATGTGGTCGCTTCTGGCGCTTCTGACGGCGCGGAGCGGGGCCGTGCCGCCTCTCCAGCTCAACGCCATGTGCTTCGCGCTGGGAACGCTGGTCGGGCTCGTCGCGCTGCGCGTCCGGCGCGTGCCGCTCGCCGTGTTTCGCCAGCCCCCAAGCGTGTGGCTCCTCGGCATTGCCGGCCTGTTCGGCTACCATGCGCTCTACTTCGCGGCGCTACGCAACGCGCCGGCCGCCGAGGCGAGCCTCATCGCGTATCTCTGGCCGCTCCTGATCGTGCTGGGTTCGGCCATGCTGCCGGGCGAGAAGCTGCGCTGGTTCCATCTGGTCGGCGCGCTCCTGGGTCTTGGCGGTGCGGGGCTCATCATCGCCGGTCGGGGCGGCGGCCTGTCCTTCGAGGGCAGCCATGGGTTCGGCTATGCGCTGGCCGGGCTCTGCGCCCTTACGTGGTCCAGCTATTCGCTGCTCTCGCGCCGCTTTCGCGACGTGCCGAGCGACGTGGTAACAGGCTTTTGCGCGGCGACGGCGCTTTTGTCCCTGCCTGCGCACTGGATGTTCGAGACGACGGTCTGGCCGGCCTCCCCCAGCGAATGGCTCGCCATTCTCCTGCTCGGCCTCCTGCCGGTCGGCGCGGCCTTCTATGTCTGGGACTACGGTGTCAAGCGCGGCGATATCCAGCTGCTCGGCGCGGCCAGCTACGCCGCGCCGCTTCTCTCGACGCTGGTGCTGATCCTCTTCGGCGAGGCCAAGCCCTCCCTCGCCCTGGCCCTCGCCGCCTGCCTCATCACGCTCGGCGCCGTCCTCGCCGCCCTACCTCTGTTCCGGCGCCTCATGGCCAAGCCTTCAGGATAGCGCGGACGGCGAACTTCGTCCGGCAAAGAGCTTCCTCCAAAAGCCGCCTTGGGTGGAAGAAACCGTCGTTTGAAAATATGAAGCACAATTTCCAGCGCAGTCTGTTTACTGCCCTAGTAGGTACTCCGCAAAGTCCTCACTGAAGTTCCATCGGGGCACATCGTTCCGCCTTACATCATAGATGGCGCCATAGTTTTCGAAGATCTGGAGTTTGGCAAGAAGCTCGTCATGGTCCTCGTAGTAATAGCAAAAGAACGGAATTAGGCCAGGGTTGTAGATCATATATTTGTAGAGGGCGATGATCTCTCTAGTCAGCGGCTCAGAATGAATGTCAGTCCGCCTCTCGCCGATGAGTTCCGGCATTTTCGCTTCCAAGCTCGCAAAGTCCCGGCCCTTTCGAACGACGTATCCTCGAAGTTCTACTGCTGCTGCTGCCTCAGCAAACGTCTTCCATTCGATCAGGTCGGCGACATCGAAGGCGGAGTCATCCGCGTCAACGAGTCGACTGCACTGCTGGCAAAGCCATATGCCGTTCTCACCCGCTCGCCGACCTTCGGTCGTCAAGTGTTCGTTGAAACGTGGACCGCCCTGCGAAGCGGCGGTGATGTGTGCAGCCACGCCAAGACTTATGGTGCCGCCGTCTGCTCCGGGACCACTCGTTGGCTTGCGGCAGCCTGGATTCGAACACCTGAACCCGACGCGCTTGGCCAAACGCTGAGCTGTTGCCTGCGTAAAATCATCCCTCATGAGACCTGTCTAACCAAAAAATCCTTCGGCGCCCAAGCGGCTCTACGAGGCTCCGCAACGATTAGTTCCCCACAGCCCTCCCGAGGCCGACTTAAAGGACCCATTCACCCGCCCCGCGCCGGGCGCGGGGTCGGGCGCCAGTCCTTGGGGGCCATTTCGAAGCTCTCGAAGCGGAAGCCGGGGGCGACGGTGCAGCCGACCAGCGTCCACTCGCCGAGGCTCGTCGCCGTCTGCCAACAATTGGCCGGAACGACGATCTGCGGCAGTTCTCCGATCAGGACGTTCGATCCCAGGCGATGCGACGAAGCGTCGTGGCCGTTGGGCGAGAGGGTCAGCGCCAGCGGACCGCCGGCGTGCCAGTGCCAAGTCTCGGCCGCGTCCGTCACCCGGTGCCATTCCGAGGTCTCGCCCGTATCGAGGAGGTAGAGGATCGCGGTGGAGCGCGACCGCCCCTCCCCGTCCACCGCCGCGTCGCGAAAGGTCTCGCGATACCAGCCGCCTTCGGGATGGGGTTCGAGCCGCAGTTTGGCGATGACGTCGCGCGCTTTCAATATCCGTTCCTCCTCTCGCGCAGGGCCGCGAAAACCGCGACGGGATCGGCGCCGGCCATGCCGAAGGCCGCCTGCAGCTCGGGATCGTCGGCACGCAGGAACGGATTGGTGCGCTTCTCGCGTCCGAGCTGGACGGGCAGGGTCGAGCGATGCTCGACGCGCAGGGCCTCCACCTCCTTCACCCGCTCCTGCAGGAGGAGATTGCCCGGATCGACATCCACGGCGAAGCGCGCGTTGGTGGCGGTGTATTCGTGGCCGCAATAGAGCATCGTGTCGTCCGGCAGGGCGCGCAGGCGTTGCAGGCTTTCCCACATCTCAGCGGCGTCCCCCTCGAACAAACGCCCGCAGCCGAGCGAGAATAAGGCATCGGCGGCAAACAGCGCCTTCTCGCCGGGCAGATAGTAGGAGATCTCGCCCGCCGTGTGGCCCGGCGTGTCGATCACCTCCACCTCGATCGCGCCCAGCGCGAAGCGCTCGCCGCCGCGCACCGGCCGGTCCAGCCCGGGAATGCGTGTCGCCTCATCGGCGGGGCCGATGATCTCGGCGCCGAAGCGGGCCTTCAGCGCCTCGTTGGCGCTGACATGGTCGTCGTGGTGATGCGTCGTCAGGATGTGGGTGAGCCGCCAGCCCTCGCGCTCCAGCGCCTCAAGGATCGGCGCCTCCTCCGGCGCGTCGATCGAAAGCGTCAGCCCGGCTTCGGGATCGTGGACGAGCACGCCGAAATTGTCCCGGCGGCAGGTGAATTGTCGGATCTCGGCTGTCATCGCGCGGCGTCCCCTCTGGCTTGTCGGATGAGACATAGAGCGCCGGGCGCCGGAGCCGAAGGGCCCCACGCAAAAGCCCGGTGCCAAGCGGCGCGGTGTGGGGTAGGGTCCGCCCGAACGAGGCAGCCGCGAGGTTGGGATTGAACGCCGACATCGTCGATATTCGGGACTTCTACGCGACACGGCTGGGCGAGGCCGCGGTGCGCTCCGTTTCTACCGCGCTGGAGCCGATCTGGAAGCCCATCTCGCAGGAGCGGCTCGTCGGGATCGGCTATGTCACGCCCTATCTCGACAAGCTGTCGCGCGACGCCGAGCGGGCGCTGGCCTTCATGCCGGCGGCGCAGGGGGCAACGAACTGGCCGCCGCAGGGCCGCTCGCTGACCGCCCTCGTCCACCCCGCCGAACTGCCGCTGGGCGACGCCTGCATCGACCGCATCCTGATGGTCCATGCGCTGGAGTTCGCCGAAAGCCCGACCGAGATGCTGAACGAAGCCTGGCGCGTGCTCGCCCCCGGCGGGCGTCTCGTCCTCGTCCTGCCGAGCCGGCGGGGCGTCTGGACGCGCTTCGAGCACACGCCCTTCGGCTCGGGCCGGCCCTGGTCGCGCGGTCAGGCGACGCGGCTCCTGCGCGAGACCATGTTCACGCCCTCGGGCTTCTCCGAAGCATTGCACTTCCCGCCCTTTCGCCGGGCGGGTCTTCTCAATCTCGTTGGCGTCTGGGATCGGATCGGGCGGCGCTGCTGGCCGCTTTTCTGCGGGGCGATCATCCTGGAGGCGACCAAGCTCGTCTATCGCGGCATTCCCGTCACCCATGGAGAGAAGCAGCGGCTGAAGCGCCTGCGCCCGGTTCTGGTGCCGCACGGCGCGCCGGCGCTGCATCGGGAAGCGGAAGCGGCGCGCCCGCCGCCCGGCCCCGGCGGCGAGCCGGCCTGACGCTCCTCCTACAACCCTTCCTCGGAAAGATCCCATGCAACAGCGCAAGCTCGGCCCCGATCTCAGCGTCTCCGCCCTCGGCCTCGGCTGCATGGGCATGTCGGAATATTATGGCGCGGGAAACGACGCCGAGTCGCTCTCCGTCATCCATCGCGCGCTCGATCTCGGCCTGACCTTTCTGGACACGGCCGACATGTACGGCGTCGGCCACAACGAAGAACTGCTGGGGCAGGCGCTGAAGGGCCGGCGCGACAGCGTCGTCCTCGCCACCAAGTTCGGCAATGTGCGCGGGCCGAAGGGCGAGCGGCTCGGCATCAACGGCCGGCCCGACTATCTCAGACGCGCCTGCGACGCCAGTTTGAAGCGTCTCGGCGTCGAGATGATCGACCTCTACTACCAGCACCGGGTGGACCCGAACGTGCCGATCGAAGACACGGTGGGCGAGATGAGCCGCTTGGTGGAGGAAGGCAAGGTGCGCTTTCTCGGCCTGTCGGAGGCCGGCGTGCCAACCATCCGCCGCGCCCATGCAACCCATCCCATCGCCGCCCTTCAAACCGAATACTCCCTTTGGAGCCGCGAGCCGGAGGAAGACATCCTGCCGACCCTGCGCGAGCTCGGCATCGGCTTCGTGCCCTATTCGCCGCTCGGGCGCGGCTTCCTGACCGGGCGCTTCACCTCGACCGAAACCATTCCCGAGGACGACTACCGCCGCACCTCGCCGCGCTTCGTGGGTGAGAATATGGAGAAGAACCGCCGGCTGCTGGTGACGGTGGAGGGTGTCGCGGCGCGCCACGAGGCGCGGCCTTCGCAGGTGGCGCTGGCCTGGGTTCTGGCGCAAGGCTCCGACATCGTGCCCATCCCCGGCACCAAGCGCATGAAGTACTTGGAAGAGAATGCCGACGCGGTGAATGTCACGCTGTCGCCGGACGATCTCGCCGAACTGGACGAGGCCTTCGCGCCGGGCAAGGTCAGCGGCGCGCGCTACGGCGAGGCCAGCATGAAGTCGGTGGGGCTGTAAGAGCCGACCGTTTCGAAGGAATGATCGGGGCGGCCGCCGACAGCCGCCCCAAGCGAACTTACTTCGCGGCCTTGGCGGCCTCCTCGATGACCTTGGCGACCGCCTCGGCCTTCGAGATGTAGAGCGCGTGGCTGCCCTCGACTTCCGTCACCTTGGCGCCGGCGCGCTTGTACATGGAGCGCTGCAGGTCGGGACTCAGGGTCATGTCCTTGGTCGCGACGATGCCGTAACTCGGGCGGTCGTGCCAGGCGGCAACGGGCACGGGAGCCTGGAAGGCGGCAAGCGCCACCGGCATCTGCGAATGGGCCATGAACTCGGCGAGGTCCTTCGGCAGATCGGCGCCGAAATCGGCCGGGAACTTGGCGGGGTCGAGGAACAGGAAGTTGTCCGGCGTCGGCTTGATGTCGTTGGACGGGCTCGGCATGGACTGCACGAGCTGGCCGGTGCTCTCGCCCATTTCCGGTTGCAGCGCGGCGACATAGACCAACGCCTTCACCTTCGGATCATCGCCGGCGGCGGTGATGATCGTGCCGCCATAGCTGTGACCGACGAGGACGACGTCGCCGTCCTGCTGGTCGAGCACGCGCTTGGTGGCGGCGACGTCCTGGTCGAGCCCGGTCAGCGGCTGCTGCACGATGCTGACCTTGTAGCCGTCCCGCTTCAGAATGTCGTAGACGCCGCGCCACCCCGCGCCATCCACCAGCGCGCCATGGACGAGCACGATGTTGCGCGCCTCGGCGAAGGCGGGAAGAGCGGCGGCGGAGGACAGGAGAACGGCGGCGAGGCCGAGAGCGGCCGTGCGGAGTGCGGTCATCAGGAAGAGCTCCATTTGATTATCGCCGCATTACATGCCGCGATAATCAAATGGGCGCAAGCGGATTCTTTGGCCACGCTTAAATATCGTGCGCGATCGTTCGAAGCCATGCGCGGTTCCAGCGACAAGGGCGTCTCGCGTGCCTATCGCTTGAGAACGAACACCGCCTGCTGGCCGAAAAGGTTCCAGAACCACCAGGGCATGCGCATGCCCATCCGCTCGCCGGCGGCGTTCAGCGCGATAGCGCTTTCCACTTCGGCGCCGACCTCACGCGTCAGCTCGACGAAGTCGCGGATCGTGCAGAAATGGATGTTGGGCGTGTCGTACCAGGCATAGGAGAGGTTGCGGGTCACCGGCATACGGCCCTTGAAGAAGAGCGAGAAGCGCACCGACCAGTGGCCGAAATTGGGGAAGGACACGACGACGCGCCGGCCGATGCGCAGGAGTTCGGCCAGCACCAGCTTGGGATTTTCCGTCGCCTGGATGGTCTGCGACAGAATGGCATAGTCGAAGGCGCCGTCGGGATAGTGGACGAGGTCGCGGTCAGCGTCGCCCTGGATTACCGACAGGCCCCGCCGCACGCATTCGTTGACGCCGGGCTGGGACAGCTCGATGCCGCGCGCGTCCACCCCCCGCCGGCTTTCCAGAAGCGACATGAGCGAGCCGTCGCCGCAGCCGATGTCGATGACGCGAGAGCCTTCCGCCACGAGATCGGCGATGAGGGCCAGATCGTCGCGCCGCTCGGGCGTCTGCGCCACCTCGGCGGTCGTGGGAACGGGTGCGGCCGTCGCGCTCATGGCTGGAGACCCCTGGCCTTGGCGGCCGACGAGACGAAGCCCTGCACCGCGCCGAAAAACTCCGGCTCCTCCAGGAGGAAGGCGTCGTGGCCGCGATCGGTCTCGATCTCGACGAAGGAGACCGAGGCCGCGTTGGCGTTCAAGGCGTGGACGATCGAGCGGCTTTCGCTGGTGGGAAACAGCCAGTCGGACGAGAAGGACACGAGGCAGAAGCGCGTTCGCGCGCCCCGGAAGGCCTCGGCCAGCCGGCCGCCATGCTCGGCCGCGATGTCGAAATAGTCCATCGCGCGGGTGAGATAGAGATAGGCGTTGGCGTCGAACCGATCGACGAAGGTCATGCCCTGGTGGCGGAGGTAGCTCTCGATCTGGAAATCGGCCTCGAAGCCGAAGCCGAGCTTCTCGCGGTCCTGCAGGTTGCGCCCGAACTTGCGATGAAGGGCGGCCTCCGAAAGATAGGTGACGTGGGCGGCCATGCGCGCCACCGCCAGCCCCTTGTGGGGGCGCGTGCCGTATTGGAGATAATGGCCACCGCGCCAGTCGGGATCGGCCATCACCGCCTGCCGGCCGACCTCGTGGAAGGCGATGTTCTGCGAGGAATGGCGCGCGCCGGTGGCGATCGGCAGCGCCGCGAAGACGCGGCCGGGATAGGCGACCGTCCATTGCAGGCACTGCATGCCGCCCATGGAGCCGCCGATCACGGCGAAGAGCTGGTCGATGCCGAGCCGGTCGATCAGCATGGCCTGCGCCCGCACCATGTCAGGAATGGTCAGGACCGGCAGGTCCAGCGCATAGGGCAGGCCGGTCGAGAGATCGATCGTCGCCGGCCCCGTCGAGCCCATGCAGGAGCCGATGACGTTGGAGCAGACGACGAAGAAGCGATTGGTATCGATCGGCTTGCCCGGCCCGATCAGGGTTGACCACCAGCCTTCCTTGCCGGTGACGGGGCTGCGGCTCGCCGCGTACTGATCCCCCGTCAGCGCGTGGCAGACATAGATCGCGTTGGATTTCGCCGCGTTCAGCTCGCCATAGGTCTCGTAGGCGATGTGAAAGGGCGAGAGCGTGCGGCCCGCGTCGAGGCGCAGCGGCTCGTCCTCGCCGAAATAGGCGACCTTGGACGAGGGCTGGCGGGCCTCGCGGATGCCGAGGTTTTCCCCGGTGACAGGATCGGCGATGATGGACATGCCTATCCTGCTATCGACTGGCGCGAGCGAGCGCAACATTCTTCGCCCAAAGCCCTGCCCCGCCGGCCCGCGTGCCGCTCGACAAGCCGGCGCGGCGGGTCTATTCGACCCCTCGAAACCTTCCCCGCAATCTTCGCAGGCTCGATCGTCATGTCCGAACAGCGCGCGCGTCCCGTTCCCAAGCCCGGCGTTCTCGACATCGAAGCCTATGTGCCGGGCAAAAGCCGCGCGCCGGACGGCGTCAAGCTGCACAAGCTCTCCTCCAACGAGACGCCCTTCGGCGCCTCGCCCAGCGTCCAGGCCGCCTTATCGGAGGTCGCGACGCATCTCGAACTCTATCCCGACGGGCAGGCCAATGCCCTACGCCAGGCGATCGCCGAGGTGCACGGGCTGAACCCCGCCAACATCCTGTGCGGCAACGGCTCGGACGAACTGCTCGGGCTTCTGGCGCAGGGCTTCCTGCAGGCCGGCGACGAGGCGGTCCACACCGAGCACGGCTTCCTCGTCTACGACATCTACATCCGCGCGGCGGGCGCGACGCCGGTCGTGGCCAAGGAGCGGGACGAGCGCGCCGAGGTGGACGCGATTCTTGCCGCCGTTACCCCGCGCACCAAGATCGTCTTCCTCGCCAACCCCAACAACCCGACCGGCACCTACCTGCCGGCCGACGAGGTGCGCCGCCTCCATGCCGGCCTGCCGTCGGATGTGCTTCTGGTGCTGGACGCGGCCTATGCCGAATATGTCCGGCGCAACGACTATGCGTCGGGCGTCGAGCTCGTTTCGGAGAACGAGAACGTCGTGATGACGCGCACCTTCTCCAAGATCCACGGACTGGCGAGCCTTCGCATCGGCTGGATGTACGCGCCGGAGGCCGTGGTGGACGCGCTGGATCGCATCCGCGGCCCCTTCAACCTCAACGCCATGGCGATCGCGGCCGGCGCGGCGGCGATTCGCGATCGTGCCCATGTCGACAAGACCGTGCGGCACAACGACGAATGGCTGGAGCGGCTGACGATCGAGCTGACGGCGCTCGGCCTTCGCGTCACGCCTTCGGTCGGCAATTTCGTGCTGGTGCATTTCCCCGAAGGCGCCGGGCGGACGGCGGCCGACGCCGACGCCTTCCTGACCGAGCGGGGCTTCATCCTGCGCCGCGTCACCGGCTACGGCTTTCCCAACGCGCTGCGCCTGACGATCGGCTCGAGCGAGGCCAATCACGGCGTGCTCGCCGCTCTCGCGGAGTTCATGGCCCGATGACCACGCCGCTCTTCGACAAGGTCGCGCTGATCGGCATCGGCCTGATCGGCTCCTCGATCGCCCTCAACATTCGCGAGCGGGGCCTCGCGCGCGAGACGGCCATTGCCACGCGCCGACCCGAGACGCTGGCGCGCGCCCGGGAACTCAGCCTTGGCACGAGCTACCATCTCGACCCGGCCGAGGCGGTGGACGGGGCCGATCTCGTGATCCTCTGCCTGCCCGTCGGCTCCTGCGGAGCGGCTGCCGCCGCAATGGCCCACAAGCTGAAGCCGGGCGCGATCGTCTCCGACGTCGGCTCGGTCAAGGCGGCCGTGGTCTCGGCCGTGCAGCCGCATCTGCCGGCCCATGTCCATTTCGTGCCGGGCCACCCGATCGCCGGCACCGAACAGTCCGGCCCCGATGCCGGCTTCAAGGAACTGTTCGAGAACCGCTGGACCATCCTTACGCCGCTGCCCGAGACGGACGAAGCGGCGACGGAGCGGCTCGCCCGCTTCTGGCGCGCCACCGGCGCCATGGTGGAGACCATGACGCCCGAGCACCACGACCTCGTGCTCGCCATCGTCAGCCATGTGCCCCATCTCATCGCCTACAACATCGTCGGCACCGCCGCCGATCTCGAGACCGTGACGCAGTCCGAGGTCATCAAGTTCTCGGCCTCGGGCTTTCGCGACTTCACGCGCATCGCCGCGTCCGACCCGACCATGTGGCGCGACATCTTCCTCAACAACCGCGAGGCGGTGCTGGAGATGCTGGCGCGATTCTCGGAGGATCTGGCCTCGCTGCAGCGGGCCATCCGCTGGGGCGACGGCGATTCGCTGTTCGACCTGTTCAGCCGCACGCGCACCATCCGCCGCTCCATCGTGGAAGCGGGGCAGGACACGGCGGACGCCAATTTCGGACGCCAGAAGCCCCGCAAGGATGCCTGGGACGAGACCGGCGAGACCGTTCCGGGCGAGTAGGCTCGCCCGGAATCGCTTTTACCGTTGGCCGGTCTTCGGCCAGCTTAGATACGCGGAATGCGGCCGAGCGGGATGAAGCCGAGCCGGGCTTCGCCCTCGCGCACCTGAACGTCGACCACGGTCTTGCCATCCTCCTGCCGCCCGGCAAAGCCGAGCGCGCCGGCGATCGTGGTGGCGAGCCCGCCGGTGCCCGGCACCAGAACGCCGATCAGCCCGGCGATCGACTGCGGGTCCTCCACCGCGAGGCGGAAATCGCCCGAGACTTCGCCGCTCTGCGACACGCGGAAGGGGCCGGACAATTGTGCCCCGCCGCCGCCCGGCAAGGAGAGGCTCAGGAGCCGGATGGTCCCCGCCTCGCCCCGCAGCGCCTGCGAGACGTTGGCGCCGGGAACGCCCGTGCGCAGCCAGCCCGCCGCGCCGTCCAGCGTCAGGTCGGCCGCGAGGTCGAAGGGCGGCAGTTCGGGCAGGCCCGGCAGCGTCGCCGTCACCGCCGCGTCCGTGAGGGCAAGGTCCAGCGCCGCGCCGTTCTGCCTCGCATGGGCCTCCAGTCGCTCGGAGCGGGCGAGCGGCGCGCCGGCCCCCTCGCCTTCGCGCACCGAGACGACGGGCGCCTCGACCACCAGCGAGAAGCGCTCCAGCCCTTGCGTCCAAAGCGAGGTCGAGCCCTGCATCAGGCGCCAGCTGAGATGAAGCGGCGGCAGGTTCGGCGCGGTGACGAGCGCGGGGCCGGCCAGTTCCGCCACGATATGGCTGGGGTCGTAGATCTGCGCGGCGGTGCGCAGCGAACCGGCCGAGGCGCTGACGCCGTTCTGCGGCGCCTCGACGCCGATCCGGTCGCAGGACAGGCCGAGCCGGAACGGAAATCCGAAGACCTGCCGGTTCTCGCACAGGACCGTCGCCCCGCCGCCGCCCGCCGCCTCCAGCGCCGAGGCGATGCGCCGGTCGAGCTCGCCGGCCAACCAGTACCAGCCGCCCGCGCCCAGCGCGACGAGGATCACCACCAGGATGATGAGTCCGCGCAGCGCCCGCGCGGCGCTGGAACGGCGCGGCGCGCCTGCCTGAGAGCTTGACCTTGCCATCGTCTCGTCCTTTCTGCGCCCGATCGGGCGTCGAGCCCGCGCCGCGTTCCGTCTCGGGCGGATCGGGGCGGGCGAACCGGCCCGCTTGTGGCGCGCCGGGGAAGGGAATGGCAAGCGGTATGGGCGATTTGTGGGTGTTCGGCTACGGCTCGCTGATGTGGCGGCCGGGCTTCGCGTTCGAGGAGCGGCAGAAGGCCCGGCTGGGGGGCTTCCATCGCTCGCTCTGCATCTATTCCCATGTCCATCGCGGCACGCCGGAGCGGCCGGGGCTGGTGTTCGGGCTCGATCGTGGCGGCTCCTGCGTCGGCATGGCCTTTCGCGTCGCCGAGGCCGGGCGCGAGGAGGTGATCGCCTATCTGCGCGAGCGCGAACTGCCGACCAATGTCTACAAGGAAACCACCCTGCCCATACGGCTGGAGGACGGGCGCCCGGTGCGGGCGCTCGGCTTCATCGTCGATCGCGGCCATTCCCAATATGCCGGGCGGCTCGATGTCGAGACGGCGGCGCGGCTGGTGGCCGGCGGGCACGGGCAGTCCGGCCCCAATGTCGACTATGTCCGCTCGGCCTTCGAGGAGATCGGCCGCCTCGGCCTCACCGACCGCTGGCTTGGCGAGGTTGTGGCGCGGCTTTAGGACGAAGCGGGCGTAGGCACCTGATCGAGATGGGCGGCCAGAAGCGGGCTGACTGGCAGCGCGGGATAATCGGACAGCGCCTCGCGCATCAGCGCGTCGGAGCGCGCCTCGATCCGCCCCCCCAGTTCGCCCAGCAGCGCCGCGCGCGTCAGGCCCGGGCCGATCGGGGGCAGGAACTCGGCGCGGATCGTGCCGGGCTGGCGGCGCACCGCCTTGCGCGGCCAGAACAGGCCGGAATTCAGCGCCACCGGCACGATGGTGAGCGACAGCGCGTCGTAGAGGAAATGGATGCCGGGCCGGTAGTTCGGTGTCGCGCCCGGCGCGGCGCGCGTGCCTTCGGGGAAGATGATGATCTGCCGCCCATCCGCGATCGCCTTGCGCGCCTCGGCGAGCAGGCTCGGCAGCACGGCGCCGCGCCGCTTGCGGTCCACGGGGATCATGCCCATCCGCTGCGCGTACCAGCCGAAGACGGGAATGCCCATCAGCTCCTTCTTGAGGATGAAGGTCGGCTTCTCCAGATGGGGCAGAAGCGCGATCACCTCCCAGAAGGACTGGTGCTTGGAGGCGACGAGGACGGGGCCGGCGGGAATGTTCTCCTGGCCCGTCAGCTCCGAGCGCGTGCCGGCGAGCCAGCGCAGGAGGAAGAGGCTGCTGCGCCCCCAGCTCTTGACGATCCACCAGCAGGCCCGCTCCGGCAGGAGAAAGAAGACGGGGAGATAAAGCAGCATCTGCCCCGCCAGATTGGCGTAGAACAGGATCTGGAAGACGACGGATCGAAACAGCGTCATGAACGGGATCGCAAAGCCAGGCGGAGCTTTGAGCCCGAAGCGTCCCCACGGGCTCTCGACCGGTCTCATACGAGGCTTTGCGGATTATTTGAAGGACGCTTGCACCCGATCGTGGCCGGCGATGCGATGTTCCCGGTCTTGCGCCATCACATTGTGCCAGGCGACGCGCGCCTTCACCGCCAGGACCTTGGCATATTCGGTCGCCAGCAGCCGCAGCCCGAGCCGCGTCGGCCAACCGTCGGGGCGCCAGAGCTTGTCGGGCGAGACGGGATAGGGAACGATTTCCGGCGCGTCCGGCACGTCGGCCATCTCCAGGAGCGAGCGCGGAATGTGATAGTCGCTGGTGACGAGAAGCAGGCGGCGGAACCCGTGCTCGCGTGCCCAGCGCGTCGCCATCTCGGCATTGCCGATCGTGTTCAGCGCCTCGTAGTCGAGATCCACGCAGCACTCGAACAGGCCGGCGTCCGTGCCGGTGGTGCGCGCCAGCGCCCGGGCGCTGGTGCCCCGGTTGACGCCGCTCACCAGAAGCCGCTGCCCCTCGCCGCTGCGAAGCAGGTCGATGCCCTGCTGCAGGCGCTGCTCGCCGCCCGTCAGCACCACGATCCCGTCCGCCCTCGCGGCGGTCGGCGGCGTGGTGAGCAGCGCGACATCGCGCGCGAAGCGCACGAAGCCGCCCGCGAGATAGGCGCCCGAGGCGAAGCCCACGAGCAGCAGGACGAGCGCGAGCCTTTGGCCCCGACGCCGTTTCCGACGCCGGGCCTCCGCTTCCGTCCGTTCGCGCTCCAGACCTCCCAAGCCCGTCATGCCCATTCAACGCTGGTTCTCGATCATTCGTTCACGCTTCCACCGGCGAGAGCATGTCGATGGCGGCCAATTGCCGGATGACGGTTATGCGAGACGTGACCGCCGTCAACACTCCGATCAGAACAATCAGCGCCAGCACGCCGCCATAGCCGGTCCAGCCGATGGCGAAGGAGCCGAACAGGGCGCTGATCTGGTCGGCCTCGGGCGTCGCCTGGTTGGCCGCGGTCCAGCGGCCGAAAAGATAGAAAACCAGCAGCGCCACGGCCCCGCCCGTCAGCGCGCCCATCAGCCCGAGCTTGAGGAAATGGCGCTGGAACTCGGCGGCGATGAAGGAGCCCCGCGCGCCGACGAAATGCAGCACCTCGATAATGTGCCGGTTGCCCGTCATGGCGCCGCGCGTGGCGAAGACGACGGTGAGAACCGTCGCCACCAAGACCAGCGCCAGGATGGCGATGCCGGTGAGCACGGTGGCATGGGCCATGGAAACGAGGCGCGAGACCCAGGCGCGGTGATCGTCGAGGCTCGCCTGGGGCACCGCGTCGCGGATCGCCTTCCCGAGTGCCGCGAAGTCGGGCGGCGAATCCTCGTCGATGGCGATCACCACGAGGCGCGGCACGGGCAGCTCGTCGAGATCGAGCCCTTCGCCGAGCCAAGGCTCCAGAAGCCGGCTGGTGGCTGCGTCGTCCATGACGTCGGCCGACAGGACGCCGCGCGTGCCGAGCGCGATCATCTGCACGTTGCGGAGAGCCCCCGCCATGTCGAGCCCCTCGTCGGGCCGGATCTGCACGGTGACCTCGCGCGCGATCTGCGACTGCCATTGCGCCGCCGTGTCGGACACGAGCGTCACCGCGCCGACCGTCAGGCTGGCGAGGAAGGTCATGATGGCGATGACGGTCAGCAGCGCCCGTCCGGCGACATTGCCGGGCGGCACGATCGGCGCCTCGCGGCTGGCGGCGGGCCGCAGCGCGAGGCGCGAAGGCAGGCGGGAAACGATCCGGTCAATCATAGATGTCGAGCCGCCCCTGCCCCAGAACCAGCCGGCGCGCCTCGACCTGCTCCATCAGGGCGAGGTCGTGTGTGGCGATGACGACGGCGGTGCCCGTCCGGTTCAGCTCCATGAACAGGCGCAGGAGCCGGCGCGCGAGCGGCGGGTCGACATTGCCGGTCGGCTCGTCGGCCAGAAGAATGTCGGGTTGGTCGATCAGCGCGCGGGCGATCGCCGCGCGCTGCTTCTCGCCGCCCGAAAGCACCAGCGGCGGCGCGTCGAGCCGGTCCCCCAGCCCTACCCAGCGGATGAGGTCGATCACGTCCTGCCGGTAGCTCGCCTCCTCCTTGCCGCGCACGCGCAGCGGCAGGGCGACGTTCTCGTAGGTGGTCATGTGGTCGAGCAGGCGAAAATCCTGGAACACGACGCCGATGCGGCGCCGGATGGCGGGAAGGTCCGTGCGCTTCAAGGTCGCGGCGTCGCGCCCGAGCACGGTGATCGTGCCGCGCGTCGGCTTCAGCGCCAGGAACAGCATGCGCAAGAGGCTCGTCTTGCCCGCGCCGGACGGGCCCGTCAGGAACTGGAACGAGCGCGCGCGGATCTCGAAGGTGAGATCGCGCAGCACCTCCGGCCCCATGTCGTAGCGCAGGCCCACATTCTCGAACCGGATCAATCCGTTCCGCCCTTTCCTCTGGTCCCGCGCGAAGGCCGAAACGACCGCGTCGGGCGCCCTTCCTTCGCGCAGCTTTCGGGCGCCTTTCGGGCTGCCCGGGGTCAGTTTGGCACCAAGGTCTTTACACCTTGTTAACCATGCGAGCTTACCGATCCCTGACCAGACGGCCTCCTCCCGGCCTCGACCTCAGCACTCAGGATCGGCCCATGCGCTCCCGCCAGGCTTCCTCCGCCGCCCGTGCCTACGACCCGACGCCCTGGCGCGACAGCGTCGGCCTCGTGATCGACCTCGAAGCCCGCCGCCTCGCGCCGAGCGAGCCGCCGCAAGCCCAGCCCGCCGGCCCGCGCGCGCCCTATACATGGGACGATTTCGAGACCGCGAACAGCAACCACGCCCCGCCGCCGCGCTCGCGCGATCTCGGCTCGCGCCGCACCGGTGCGCGCGACATGTCGGCCGAAACCCGGCTGATGATTAGCCTCTTCGCGCTTCTGTTCTTCCTGGTCGCGCCGGCCCATATTGCGCCCCCAACACAAGCGCCCGTCGTGGCGGGAAAGGGAACGCCATGATCCGGGTTCGCGGCAAGACCATCGAGACGCTCTTCTCGGAAGAGGAGATCGCAAGCCAGATCGAACGGCTGGCCGCCGAGATCGCCGCGCGCAAGCCCGAGAACCTTCTCGTGGTGGCGGTGCTGAAAGGCTCCTTCATCTTCGCGGCCGATCTCATCCGCGCGCTGCACAAGCAGCATGTCGCGCCGGAGATGGAGTTCATCCAGCTTTCCTCCTACGGCACGGGCACGGTCGGCGGCGACGTGCGCATCGTGCGCGATCTCGACGGGCAGATCGCCGGTCGCAAGGTGCTGATCGTCGACGACATCCTCGAGTCGGGCCGCACGCTGAAATTCGCCCGCGAACTTATGCTCTCGCGCGGGGCGACGGGCGCCGAGATCGCGGTCCTCCTCGACAAGCGCATGCGCCGCGTCGTGGAACTGGAGGCCGATTATGTCGGCTTCGAATGCCCCGACCATTTCGTCGTCGGCTACGGCATGGACGTCGCCCACACGTTCCGCGAACTGCCCTTCGTCGGTCGCGTCGTGAGCTAAACTTCGTTTCATCCTTCGTTCACCACGCTTAGTAAGGCTTCGCACAAGGATACTGCGGAATAATCCGCAGACGGGCGCGTGCTTGCCCGTTTCCGACCGGGTCGATCCGGTGTGTGGGAGTTGCGGACCATGGCGAGAATTCTGATCGCGGAAGACGAAGCGGGTGTGCGCCTCCTCGTGGCCCGCGCGCTGCGCATGGAAGGGCACGAAGTCGTCATGGCCGAAGACGGCGAGATGGCGATCGACATCCTGGCGGAGGAAAACGGACGCTTCGACCTCGTCCTTTCCGACATTCGCATGCCGGCCCTGACGGGCATCGAGCTGGCCTATGCCGCGCGCGCCGCCTTCCCGGACCTGCCGATCCTCCTGATGACCGGCTATGCCGAGCAGCGGGAAGCGGCCGAGGACCTCAGCGAGATCATCATGGGCGTGGTGGACAAGCCCTTCACGCTCGCCGAAATCCGCCTTCGCGTGGCGCAGGCGCTGCGCGATCCCGCGGCGGACGAAGACTTGTTTCTGATGCGCCGCTACGGCTGAGGGCCGAACGGCGAAGAAAGCTTCACGATTTTCCAAACCTGACAGGTTTCGAAGGGCGGCCCTCGGGTCGCCCTTTTGCGTGATCGCCCCGCTCAGCGCCGACGCGCGACGAAGAACAGGCGGGGGAAGGCGAGAAGCCGGCGCCCGTCCGCCCGCTCGCTATAGAGCCGCGTCATCTCCTGCGTGTAGCGGCCGAGGAAGCGCTCGCGCTCCCGCTCGGGCAGCCGGTCGATGAAGGGTTTGAGGCCGGTGGAGCGGAACCAGTCGGTGATCGCCTCGGCGCTCTCCATCGGATGCTCGTAGACCGTGGTCCAGACATCCACCTCGCTCGCCTCACGGATCAGCCAGTCGTAATAGGTGACGCGCGTCGCGACCGCCTCCCGCGCCTCCGAGAAGCCCTCGAAGAAGTCGGCAAACTCCGGCTCGGCGGCAATCGCGCGCATCGCGGTCTGGCTCGGTTCGGCGAGATTGTCGGGGATCTGCGCGGCGAGAAGCCCGCCCGGCGCGACCTGGGCGAACAGGGCCGGCACGAGGCTCTCGTGACCCAGCACCCATTGCAGCGAGGCATTGGCGAACAGAAGATCGAAGGGCCGCTCCGCCTGAAACCGCCCGATGTCGCCCTGTTCGAAGCGGCAGGTGGGCAGGCGTCGGCGCGCTTGCGTCAGCATCGCCTCCGACGTGTCGAAACCGGTGATCTCGGCCTGCGGAAACCGCTCGAACAGAAGCTCGGTGGAATTGCCGGGGCCGCAGCCGAGGTCGGCGATGCGCAGGCCCGCGCCGCCCGGCGCGCCATCCAGCCGGCAGCGGGCGAGGAGATCGCGCGCCGGGCGGGTGCGTTCGTCCTCGAAACGGCTGTAGAGCGCCGGATTCCAATCCGCCATGTCGCCTCTCCTTGCTGGGCGACCCGGTCATAGACCCCGGACGCGGCGGAGGCGAGGGTTTTACGCCGGCATCTCAGTGGGCACCGGCAGGGCCAAGGTTTGGAGAAGGGACGTGCTGGACGCGCGAGAGACCATCCCACTTCATCCCGTCACTCTCCGGCAAGGCCGGTCGGTAGGTCGATGACGAAAGCTCCGTTTGCGGACGCCCCGCTCGCATAGGGCCGACCTGAAAGGATGACTGAGAACGGACAGCCCAAGGCCGCACCAACTCAGCCTCGGCCTGCCCCCACGCGACGGCGCACGAGATCCGAAGACGCTGCCGCTCCCTGTCTCGCCCGGCGCTCCAGTCCGGCCGCGCCGCACTGCTCGTCAGGGCGTGCGGAGCAGGCGCTCGAGATAGTCGCGCTCTTCCTGCGGCGAAAGCTGGCGGCCGAGCCGGTCGCGGATCTGGTCGAGGATCTGGCGCGCGCGCTGGATGTCGATCTCGTCGGGAACGCCGACATCGCTGCCGAAATCGGGCCCCTGCGTCTGTCGCTCGCGGCCGAGCGGGTCGAGCCCCGAGCGCTGGCGGCCGGGGCCGTAGCCCTGCCCCATCTGCCCCTGCCCGGGCTGCTGGCCCTGGCCCGGCTGCTGGCCTTGCCCCTGGCCCTGGCCTTCGCCCTGGCCCATGGCCTGCTGCATCTGGCGCATGGCGTCCTGCGCGCCGCGCCGAAGCGCGGCCAACGCGTCGCCCTGCTGGCCCACCGCCTCGCCGTCATTGCCCTGGCCGATCGACCCTTCCGCGCGGCCCATGGATTCGCCGGCCTGACCCAAGTCCTGGCTCGGCTGGAGGCCCTGGCCCTTCATGGCGTCCTGCAACGCCTGGAGGTCCTTCTGCAGCTGGCCCTGTTCCTTCTGGAGCCGGTCCTTCAGCGCCTGCAACTGCTCGGCGGTCGGCGGCTGGCCGCCTTCGCCGGCCTGCGGCTGGCCTACCTGCCCCTGTTGCCCCTGCTGGCCGGGCTGCTGTTGTCCCTGCTGCTCTTCCTGCTGCCGCATGCCGCGCTCGGCTTCCATCTGGCGGCGCATCTGCTGGCGGCCCATCTCGAAGGTCTCGTCCATGAGCTTCTGCTGGCGCTGCAGCATCTCGCCGAGCTGGTTCATCTGCTGCTGCATCGGGCTCTGGGCCTGCTGGCCCTGCTGCCCTTGCTGGCCCGGTCGCATGGCCTGGAGGCTTTGCATCATCTGGTTGAGCTCGGACAGAAGCTGCTGCGCGGCGTCTCGCGAGCCCGAGCGCGCCAGATTCTCGATCCGGTCCAGCATGCGGTCGAGATCCTGCGGGCGGATCTCCTGCGTCTGCCCCATCTGGCTCTGGCTCTGCGGCGGCATGTTGCGCATCGCCTCCATCATCGCCTGCATATATTGCTGCATGGCCTCGCGCAGCTCCTGCGTCAGGCGCGCGATCTCCTCCTCGCCGGCATTGTTGCGCAGCGCCTCGGCAAGCTTCTCCTGCGCGTCGCGCAGCTGCCGCTCGGCCACCGACAGGCCGCCCTCCTCGATTCCGAGCGCGATCGACCAAAGGAAGTCCACGCCCGAAAGCAGCGTCTCGTCGTCATGGGCGTTGTTGATGCGCTCGCGCGCGGCGCGAAGGGCGAGATAGTCGGTCGGCTTCGCGATGAACTCGTCGCCGCGCAGCGTCACCGCGTCCAGCATGTCCACGACGCGACGTGCCGCATTGGCGTCGAGCGCCAGGATGCGCCGCTGCTCGATCACGGCGCGCGCCAACGGATCGTTGAACCGGCGCTGCGGCAGCGTCACCTCGACGGGCGCGGATTCGCCGATCTGCCCGGCATCGTCGCGCACCTGGAGCACCATGGCGACCTTGGCCCCGGCATAGGGGCTTTCGGTGAGGTCGAGCCCGGTGCGGCCCTTGGCCTCGCCCTTGGTCCGGCGGGGCATGGCGAGCGTCACTTCGGGCACGGGAACCAGCGGCCGGGCGCCGGGCGCCACGGGCTCGCGCAGCTGGAGCAGCGCCTTGCCGGCGCTCGCGCCATAATCGTCCGTCACCGCGAAGGCGATGTCGAGCGTGTTGTTGCGGCCCGCCTTGGGCTCGCCGTCGAAACGCACGGTCGGCGGCAGATCGGGCGTGACGGCGAAGCGCCAGTCGCGCAAGGTGCGTAGCGCCGTCTCGACCCGCACCGCGCCGCTGGCGCCGAGCGGCAATTCATACTGGGCGGCGGCCGTGGCCGTGGCGGCGGGCGCAGGTGCGCTCTCCCCCGCCTCGTTGGCCGGTGCCGGATCGATGGGCGCCAGCATCTGCGCCTCGCCGCTCTCGGGCGCGAAGATCACCTTGGTGCCCTCGCCGTCAGACAGACGAAGGGACAGGATCGTGCCCTGCGGCACGTCCACTGCCGCGCCGCCAGCCGCGTCTCCCGTCAGGAAGATCGGCGCGCGGCCGGTGTAGCCGGGCGGCGTCGCCCAAGCGTCGATGCGCGCCGCCGCCAGCAAGGGCACCTCGCCGCCTTGCAGCGCGTCCGCCACCCGCCCGCCGCCGGGGCCGAAGGAATAACCGAAGGCCGTGACGAGCAGCGCCGCAAGAAGGGCGCGCAGGCCGAGCGGATCGAGCCGATAGGTGCGCGTTTGGGGCGAGCCGCCGCGAAGCCGCGACAATTGCTCGCGCATCCGCCGCTGGTGCTCGCGCCAGAGCGCCAGCGCGAACGGGTCCTCGCCCGCCGCCCGGTCGCTCTGCACGGCGAGCGGCTGGTGGAGAAGCCGGCTTTCGGACTCGATGCGTCGGACGACATCGGCGCTGTTCGGCCAGCGCAGGCCCCGGGCGCGCCAGACGAGAAACAGCCCGGCCGCAGCGAAAAGCGCCAGCAGGACGAGGCGCACGAAGAAGGGCAAGGCGGCGAAGAGGCCGAACCAGGCCAACGTCAGAAAGGCGGCGACCAGCGCCGCCACACCCATCAGAAAGGGCCAGGCGCGCTCCAGCAGGAGCGAGGCCACCGCGCCGGCGCGGGCGCGCAAGGGCGCCCGAGCGGCGGGGGGAAGAGGGGAATCGAGTTCAGCCATCACGCCGCTTCCAGGCAGGTTCGGCCGCCGGCGGAACGCCGGCCGCCTCTTGGGGTCGCGGCCGGGACAAGACGCGTCTCACCCGGCGCCCGCCCGCTCGTTCTCACAACTTAACAGTTTCTATGGCGAAGACGAGGCCGTCGCGAAGGCGTGAACAGCGGCCGGAGCCGCTGGTCCTGGACCCCGAGACGGAGGAAGCCGAGGTCGGCTGTCCGGTCGCTTCGTTGCGAATGCTTGCAGATGCGCCCTCGCATCGACGGCCCTTCGCTCCTTGTGAACCAGACAAGAGCCTTCGCTCGCAGGTCTAGTCCCGCGCCCTCAAGCTCAGGCCAGCCAGTCCGGCACGCGGTCGAGCGCGATGATCTCGTCCACGGTCAGGCGCGGGCGGATCACGGCGAAGCGCTCGTCCTTCACCAGCACTTCCGGCACCAGGGCGCGCGTGTTGTAGGTGCCGGCCTGTACCGCGCCATAGGCGCCGGCCGAGGCCACCGCCAGGAGATCGCCCGGCTGCACCACGGGCAGCGAGCGCTCCTTGGCCAGGAAGTCGCCGCTTTCGCAGACCGGCCCGACCACATCGGCCACGACATAGTCCTGATGCGGATCGGGCTCCACGACAGGGCGGATTTCGTGCCAGGCCTCGTAGAGCGTCGGGCGGATCAGGTCGTTCATCGCCGCGTCGACGATCACGAAGGTGCGCCCGCCCTCCTCCTTCACGTAGAGAACCTTGGCGACCAGAATGCCGGCATTGGCCGCGATCAGCCGGCCGGGCTCGAAGATCACCTTGGCGCCCAGCGCGCGCACATGCTTCTTCACCGTCTCGGCATAGGCCGGCGGGCCGGGAGGCGGCTCGTTGGACGCGCGATAGGGCACGCCGAGCCCGCCGCCGAGATCGATATGGGTGATCTTATGACCCTTGGCGCGCAGGCGGCCGACGAGTTCGGCAAGCTTCGCGAAGGCAAGGTCGAAAGGCTCGAGCTCGGTGATCTGCGAGCCGATATGCATGTCGATGCCCGACACTTCGATGCCCGGCAGCGTGGCGGCGAGATCGTAGACCGCTTCGGCCCGCTCGAAGGCGATACCGAACTTGTCGGACTTCTTGCCCGTCGAGATCTTGGCATGGGTGCGCGCGTCGACATCCGGGTTGATGCGGAAGGAGACATGCGCCGTGCGGCCCGACGCGCTGGCGCGCGCCGAGATGGCGCGCAGCTCGGGCTCGGATTCGATGTTGAAGCAGAAGATACCGGCGTCGAGACCGGCGTCGATCTCCTCCGCCGTCTTGCCGACGCCCGAGAACATGATCTTCTCAGGTGGAATGCCGGCCTTGAGCGCCCGGCGCAGCTCGCCCCCGGACACGACGTCGGCGCCCGCACCAAGGCGCGCCAGCGTCTTCAGAACGGCCTGGTTGGAATTGGCCTTCATCGCGTAGCAGACGGTGGCGTCGATGTCGGAGAAGGCCTCCGCGAAGACGCGGTAATGCCGCTCCAGCGTCGCGGTCGAGTAGCAGTAGAAGGGCGTTCCGACCTCGGCGGCGATGTGGCGAAGATCCACCGCCTCGCCATGCAGGATGCCGTCGCGATATTCGAAATGGTTCATGGAAGAGGCCGGGCGGAAGGAGACGGAAAGGGGATCAGTTCAGGAGGCCGTCGAGAAAGAACGGTTTCTTCTCGGCGGCGGGATTGCGCGTGATCTCGGTCGGCACGACAGAGAGGTTGGAGGCGAGCGGCGTCGCCTTGGGCAGGCGCGCCGTGCCGCCGGGCGCGGGCACAACGACATGCGAAGGCTGGCCGTCGGCGCGCTTGGCCACGGGCACGGACTTCACGCCGCAGCCGGCAAGCGTGCCCGCCAGGCCAAGAGCGAGCGCCAGGGTGATCCCACGTCTGTTCATGCCGTCCGTTCCGTTCCGCCGGCACTCTCCGGCTCGTGTCCCATCCATAGCCCGGCGCTGTGGGGAAATCACCCCTCGGCGGCGAGCCGCTCGCGCCAATAGCGCACCTGCGCCCGCACGTTTTCCGGCGCGGTGCCGCCGAAGCTGGTGCGGCTGGCGACCGAGGCGTCCACCGACAGGACGGAATAGACCGCGTCGGTGATGCGCGGGTCGAGCTGGCGCAGATCCTCCAGCGGCAGCGTTTCCAGCGCCACGCGCCGCTCCTCGGCCATGGCGACGGCCCGGCCGGTAACGTGATGGGCCTCGCGGAAGGGCAGGCCGAGCTCGCGCACCAGCCAGTCGGCGAGGTCCGTCGCGGTGGAGAAGCCGGCGCCTGCGGCCGCGCGCATCTTCTCGGCATTGACCTTCAGATCGCGCATCATGCCGGTCACGGCGGCAAGCGCCAAGGCAAGACTGTCGACGGCGTCGAAGACCTGTTCCTTGTCCTCCTGCATGTCCTTGGAATAGGACAAGGGCAGGCCCTTCATGATGGTGAGCAGCGCCACCAGCGAGCCGTTGATGCGGCCCGTCTTGGCGCGCACCAGTTCGGCGGCGTCCGGGTTCTTCTTCTGCGGCATGATCGAGGAGCCGGTGGAGAAGGCGTCGGACAGGCGCACGAAGTCGAACTGCGGCGTCGACCAGATCACGATCTCTTCGGCGAGGCGCGAGAGATGCGTGGCCGCGATCGAGGAAGCGGCGAGGAATTCCAGCGCGAAGTCCCGGTCCGAGACCGAATCCAGCGAATTGCGCGTCGGCTCGCGAAAGCCCAGCGCCTCGGCCGTCCGGTGCCGATCGATCGGGAAGCCCGTGCCGGCGAGCGCGGCGGCGCCGAGCGGCGACTCGTCCATGCGCCGGATCGCGTCCTGCACCCGGCCGCGATCGCGCGCCGCCATCTCGGCATAGGCGAGGCAGTGATGACCGAAGGTCACGGGCTGGGCGGCCTGGAGATGGGTGAAGCCGGGCATGACCGTGCCGGCATGTTCCTCGGCCCGGTCCACCAGCGCTTCGATCAGGAGCTTCAGCGCGCGGTCGAGATCGATCGCCGCGCCCTTCACGAAGAGGCGGAAGTCCACGGCCACCTGATCGTTGCGCGAGCGCGCGGTGTGCAGGCGCCCGGCGGCGGGGCCGATCAGCGAGGCCAGCCGCGCCTCGACATTCATGTGAATGTCCTCGTGGGCGACGGAAAACTCGAAGCGGCCCTCGTCGATCTCGGTGCGGATCTGCTCCAGCCCACGCCTGATTTCCGCCGCGTCCTCCTGCGAGATGACGCCCTTCTCGGCCAGCATGGCGGAATGGGCGATCGACCCGGCGATGTCTTCGCGGTAAAGCCGCTTGTCGAAGGAGATGGAAGCGTTGATCGCCTCCATGATCGCGCTGGGGCCCGAAGCGAAGCGTCCGCCCCACATTTCGTTGCTTGTCTTGCCGCTCACGAAAAGGCCCTTCTGCCGATGTCCGACCTCGAACCCAACACGCCGCCCGCGCCTAAGCGCCAGACGGGCCGGATCGTCGGCCTTGCTCTTCTGGCCGGTCTCGCTGCCGGCGCGTTCGGCGTATACGTGATGGAAACGCGCTCTGGCAATTCGAGCGTGGCATCAACCTGCCCGGCCAAGGACGGATTGCGTCAGGCGTTGGACGGCGCGGCCCGGGGCGAGGTCGCCGCCGTGGTCCCGCTCGACCAGCCTTTCGACGTGTCCACCATCGCCTTCAAGGACGGCAACGACCAGCCGACGAGCCTCGGCGCGATGAAGGGCCAGTCGCTCCTCGTCAATCTCTGGGCCACCTGGTGCGCGCCCTGCCGGGCCGAGATGCCGGCGCTCGACCAGCTGGAGCGTCAGGCCGGCGACGAAAGCTTCGCGGTCGTGCCGATCAATATCGACATGGGCGACGTCGCCAAGCCCAAAGCCTTCTACGCCGAGACCAATCTCACCGCCCTGCCCTTTTTCCGCGACGAGACGATGGGCGTCTTCAACGACCTGAAGAAAGCCAGCGTCGCGGTCGGCCTGCCGGTGACGCTGCTGGTGGACGCGGACGGCTGCGCCCGCGCCGCGATCAACGGCCCGGCGCACTGGTCGAGCCCGGACGCCCTGGCGCTGGTGGATGTGCTGAAGGGCGCCGGCGGAGGACTGACGGCGGCCCCGCCGCAAAGCTGAGGCGAGCCGCCGCCCCGCCCGCTTATCAGAGCCTGTTTGGAACCTCGGTCGGGTCGGTCCGCCGCCGAGTTTCCAAACAGCCTCTCAGCGCGTGGGAACCGGCACCTCGCCGCGATAGTCGTAGAAGCCGCGCTTGGTCTTTCGGCCGAGCCAGCCGGCCTCGACATATTTCACGAGCAGCGGGCACGGGCGATATTTGGAATCGGCCAGCCCGTCATGCAGCACCTGCATGATCGACAGGCAGGTGTCGAGACCGATGAAGTCGGCGAGCTGGAACGGCCCCATCGGATGGTTGGCGCCGAGCCGCATCGAAGCGTCGATCGATTCCACCGAGCCGATGCCTTCGTGCAGCGTGTAGATCGCCTCGTTGATCATCGGGATCAGGATGCGATTGACGATGAAGCCGGGGAAATCCTCGGAAACGATGATCGTCTTGTCCAGGCGCTCCACGAAGCGCTTGGAGGCCTCGAACACGCCGTCGTCCGTGGCGATGCCGCGCACCAGCTCGACCAGCTTCATGACCGGCACCGGGTTCATGAAATGAATGCCGAGAAAGCGTTCGGGCCGGTCCGTGCCAGCGGCGAGCCGCGTGATGGAGATCGAGGACGTGTTGGAGGCGAGGATCGCGTCCGGCCGCAGCACGGGGCAGACCTGCGCGAAGATGCGCCGCTTGATCTCCTCCTTCTCGGTCGCCGCCTCGATCACGAGGTCGCTGGGCGCGAGATCGTTGACGCCGTCGGCGGGCTTCAGGCGCGACAGCGCCGCGTCCCGCGCCTCGGCCGTCATCTTGCCGCCCGCCACCTGCCGGTCGAGCCCCGCCTTGACCTTGGCCACGCCCTGGCGCGCCTGTTCGAGGCTGACGTCGTAGAGCACGACGTCGAACCCGGCGAGGGCGCCGACCTGGGCGATGCCCGTTCCCATCTGTCCGGCGCCGATGATGCCGACGATGCCGATATCGCTCATGGAAGACGCCCTCCTCGGGGTGGGATCAGAGCTTGGACGTGAGTTCGGGGACGAGGGAGAAGATATCACCGACGAGGCCGTAGTCGGCGACCTGGAAGATCGGTGCGTCCTCGTCCTTGTTGATGGCGACGATGACCTTCGAGTCCTTCATGCCCGCCAAATGCTGGATGGCGCCCGAGATGCCCGCCGCGACGTAAAGATCCGGCGCGACGACCTTGCCGGTCTGCCCCACCTGCCAGTCGTTGGGCGCGTAGCCCGCGTCCACCGCCGCCCGGCTGGCGCCCACCGCCGCGCCCAGCTTGTCGGCCAAAGGCAGCATCACCTCCTCGAACTTCTCGCGCGAGCCCAGCGCCCGCCCGCCCGACACCACGATCTTGGCGCCTGACAGCTCCGGCCGCTCGGAATGGGCGACCTCCTGGCCGACAAAGCGCGACACGGCCGGGTCGGCGGCGGCTGCCACGCTTTCCACCGGCGCGGACCCGCCCTCGCCGGCGGCCGCGAAGGCGCTGGTGCGAACCGTCAGGAGCTTGATCGCGTCCCGCGAGCGCACGGTCTCGATCGCGTTGCCGGCATAGATCGGGCGCTCGAACGTGTCCGCGCCGTGCACGGCGATGACGTCCGACACCTGCATGACGTCGAGAAGCGCGGCCGCGCGCGGCAGGACGTTCTTGCCCGACGCCGTGGCGGGCGCCACGATCGCCTCGTAGCCGGGGGCGAGCGCAACCAGCAGCGCGGCCAGCGGCTCGGCCAGGGCGTGGCCGTAGAGCGCGGCGTCGGCGAGCAGCACCTTGGCGACGCCGGAGAGCTTGGCGGCGGCGTCCGCCACCGGCGCGCAGCCCTCGCCGGCGACGAGAAGATGCACCTCGCCGCCCAGCTGCAGCGCGGCGGTCAGCGCCTTGGCGGTTTCGCCGGACAGATGCGCGTTGTCGTGTTCGGCGATCAAAAGCGTCGTCATGGAAGGAACCTCGAAAACAGATGGAAGCAGGATCGGGCGGCCCGGCTCAGACGAGACTCGTCAAACCAGCCCGGCGCCCTTCAGCGCCGAGACCAGCTCGTCCACCGAGCCGAGCTTGACGCCGGCCTGCCGGCCCTTGGGCTCGGCCGTCTTCAAGACCTCCAATCGGGGGCTGGTGTCGACGCCGTAATCGGCGGCGGTCTTCTCCTCCAGCGGCTTCTTCTTGGCCTTCATGATGTTGGGCAGCGAGGCATAGCGCGGCTCGTTGAGGCGCAGATCCGTGGTGACGATCGCCGGCAGCTGGAGGCCCACCGTCTGCAGGCCGCCATCCACCTCGCGCGTGACGCTGGCCGCGCCGGCCTCGATCTCGAGCCTGGAGGCGAAGGTGCCCTGGCTCCAACCGAGAAGGCCCGCCAGCATCTGGCCGGTCTGGTTGCAGTCGTCGTCGATCGCCTGCTTGCCGAGGATCACCAGATCGGGCGCTTCCGCCGCCACCACGCCCTTCAGGATCTTGGCCACGGCCAAGGGCTCGACGGGCCCTTCGGCCTTCACCAAGATGCCGCGATCGGCGCCCATGGCGAGCGCGGTGCGGATCGTGTCCGCCGCCTGCGCCGAGCCGACCGAGACCGCCACGATCTCGGCCGCGCCGCCCTTTTCCTTCAGCCGAACCGCCTCTTCCACCGCGATCTCGTCGAACGGGTTCATCGACATCTTCACATTGGCCAGCTCGACACCCGAACCGTCCGACTTCACCCGGATCTTCACGTTGTAGTCGACCACACGCTTCACGCAGACCAGAATCTTCATGCGGTTCGTTCCCTCGCAGCCGGCTCCATGGTGGGACCTCGACTCGGCAAGGCCCGCCAATGCTTCGTTCTCTTTATGGAGCGCGCGGCCGGGCTTCAAGCCGGCGCGCCGCACCAAACAAGCGAGAAGTTATCTAACTTTTACGTTCACGTCAAAATCTTGACCGGGCGATTCGGCGTGCTGTTAGCGATTGGCGCCGGGAACCCAGAGCACGTCGCCACGGCCCTTGTCGTTGGCATGGCGCGCCATGACGAAGAGAAGGTCCGACAGGCGGTTGACGTAGCGGATCGCCGCCGAGGACACGCGCTCGCCGGCGACCTCGCCCAGCGCCACCATCAGCCGCTCGGCGCGCCGGGCCACGGTGCGGGCCATGTGCAGATGCGCCGCGAGCGGCGTGCCGGCCGGCAGGACGAAGGAGCGCAGCGGCTCCAGTTCGGCGTTCAGCCGGTCGATCTCCGCTTCCAACGCGTCCACCTGCGACTGGACGATGGCCAGCCGCTCGAACGGCAGGGGTTGCCCGGTTTCGGGCGTGGAGAGATCGGCGCCGAGGTCGAAGAGGTCGTTCTGAACGCGGGCCAGCAGCGCGTCCACCTCCCCCGCAGCATGGAGCCGGGCGAGCCCCAGAACGGCGTTCAGTTCGTCCACCGTGCCGTAGCTCTCGACACGGGCATTGGCCTTCGAGCGCCGCTCGCCATTGCCGAGGCCCGTCGTCCCGTCGTCCCCCGTCCTTGTGTAGATCCTGTTCAGCCGCACCATGATGCTCGTCCTCGCGTTCCGCCGCCCCTCGTTTCAACTAGGGCGACCAGCCGCATTACCGCAGGGTTCAGCGCGAGAAATACAGGACGGCGACGATCACCGCGACGGCGAGCGCCTGCAGCATGACGCGCATGCGCATCAGCTTCTGCGAGGTGTTGCCCGGCCCGCCGTTCATCATGTTTCGCAGGCCGAGCAGCAGGACGACGGCCACCGACACCATGAGGATCAGGGCCAGAAAGGTGAAGAAGCTGGACATGGTGCGTTCCGCGGCCGGAAGGGCCTTGCCGAGATATAGACCGTGCGACCGGCCGGCGCGAGCGCTTGCGACCTTGAGACCGCTCGACGCCCGTTGGGCCGATCCGACCGGATCGTCAAACCGTCTGCGAAACCCTGTCCTTGGTCTCGGCCTTGCGCTTGGGCGGCCGCGTCGCCAGCCAGACCCCGGCCGCCGCGACGACCATGCCGAGAAGCTGGATCGGCGTCAGCCGCTCGCCGAACAGGACGAAGGCCATGAAGGCGGTGACGGAGGGCACGAGATAGAAGAGCGAGGCGACGCTCGACACCGAACCGTTTCGGATCAGGAGAAGCAGGAGCAGCACCGCGCCGATCGACAGGGCGAGCGTCAGCCAGAGGAGCGACAGGACGAGTTCAGCCGTCCAGTCGATGTGCATCGTCTCGGAGGCGAGCGCCGCGACGAGAACCGGCACGAGGGCGCCGGCATATTGCGCCGCCGCGCCGACGCGAAGGTCCAGCCCCGTGACGAAGCGCTTCTGCCAGACCGTGCCGAGCGCGATGGCGGCGACGCCGAGGAGCGCGGGCACGAGCGTCCGCGCCCCGAAGGCCGCGCCCGTGCCGAGCTTGGGCGCCACGACCAGGAAGACGCCGACGAGGCCGATCAGAAGGCCGACCTGATGGCGCCGCGTCAGCTTTTCCCCCAGCGCGACGCGCGCGATCACGGCCGTCAGGAACGGTTGCAGCCCCGCCACCAGCGCGACGATGCCGGCCGGCAGGCCATGGCGCACGGCATAGAACACGCCACCGAGATAAACGCCGTGAATGAGGCTGCCGGCGAAGGTGGCATGGGCGAGCGGGCGCAGCGGGACCCCGCCGCTCGCCCTCACGAGCACCCAGCCGACCGGCAGCAGCAGGATCAGCGCCAGCGCGAAGCGAAGCGCCAGGAAGGTGAAGGGCTCGGCATGGGGCATGGCGTAGCGCGCGCCGACGAAGCCGGTGGACCAGAGAAGCACGAAGACGGCGGGAAAGAACGGCACGAGCCGGTTGGTCAGGCCAGTCACGACATCTCCCCCTTCACTCCAGGCCACGCCGCGCACTGACGCTCGGCCCATCGTCGGCGTTTTCGCAGCGCCAATCTCGGGCGGCCCAGAACACGCGCTTGAAGGGCGCGGCTGAAGGCGGCCTGCGCGCCCGGCCCCCGCCAAACGCTCTCGTGATCGGCGATAGCAGGTGTGGCACATCGGCGGAAGACGGCGCGCGGTCGGCGATCGAAGAGCGGCGGAAGCCTCTCTTGCATGTTCACGCCGCGCCGCGATTGCTAAGAGACTGTTTGACAACTCGGCGGTGGAGGGCCGACGAGTGATTTTTCGTCGCTCGCGAGGCGCCAAACTTAAGTGATGCGAGGGCGCATCGGCGAGGATTGGCAACGGTCCATGCGGACGGGCGAGACATCTGCCGCGCTTGCGCGGCATGTCTCGCCCTGGGGCGGCGGCGGAAAAGCACCGGCGGACCGACCCGACCGGGTTGTCAAACAGTCTCTAAGGAAGAGGCTCCATCGCGCCGACCCCTGCCCTCGTACCCCTTCCCCGCGCCCGTCCTGTCGGAAAGCCGTTCATGAGCCTCGTTCTGTCCATCGTCGCGCCGATCTTCATCCTGATCGGGCTCGGCGCGCTCGTGGCGAAGCTGAAGCTCCTGCCGGCGACCACGGGCGAGGCGCTGACGCAGTTCGTCTTTCTGGTCGCGGTTCCCGCGCTGATGTTCCGCACGCTCGCCACGGCCGATTTCGGCGAGGCCAATCCCCTGTTCCTGTGGGCCAGCTATTTCGCCGGCGTCGTGCCCAGCTTCGCGCTCGGCATGGTGGCGGCGCGCCGGCTGGCTGGGGCGGACCGGCGCACGGCGGTGATCTCCGGCGTTTCCGCCTCCTTTTCCAATCTCATCTTCGTCGGGATTCCGGTGGCGGAGCGCGCCTTCGGACGCGAAGGGCTCGACGTGCTGGCGCTCATCATCTCGATCCACCTGCCTGTGATGATGACGGCCTCGACCCTGCTTCTGGAGCGCGCGGCACTTGCCGACGCGCGGGCCGGCACGGCGAGCGGTCTTACAAACGGCTCGGCGCCCGCCGTCTCGCTCCGGCGCACGTTGGGGCAGATCGGGCGCAACCTGTCGCGCAACGCCCTGGTCTACGGCCTCCTCGGTGGCGCGCTCTGGCGTCTCACCGGCCTGCCGCTGACGGGGCCTGTCGGCGAGGTGCTGCGGCTTCTCAGCGTCACGGCCGGCCCCATCGCGCTTTTCGCGGTCGGCTTCTCGCTGCCGCGCTACCCCATTCGCGGCGCGCTCCGCGCCCCGGTGGCGATAACCGCGCTGGCGCTTCTCGTTCAGCCGCTGGCGGTGCTCCTCGTCGGCTCGTTGCTTCTGCCGCCGCTCTGGCTCGCGGTGGCCGTGGTCGCCGCCGCCTCGCCCACCGGCGTGAACGCCTATCTCTTCGCCACCTATTTTCGCGCCGGCGAGGGCCTGTCGGCCAGCGTCATCGTGGTTTCCACCGTGGCGGCGGCGCTGACGCTAACGGGCTGGATCGCCCTCATGACATCGGTTTAAGAGCACCTAACAAAAATCTCGCGGGGTCGGCTGGTCGGGTCTTTCCGCCGGGGACTTCGTCGCGAATGCTCGCCGATGCCGCCGGCATCGACTGCGCTTCGCTCCTCGTCCCCGACGAAAATTCCTCGACCATCCTCCGCCCAGACATTTTGTTAGGCGCTCTAAGCGGAAAGACCCACCATCCGGCGGATGTCGGCCGGCGTCAGCCCGGCCTCGCCCAGCGCGCGGACGGCGCCGGCATTGCCGCTCTTGGACAGCTTGCGACCGTCCTCGTCCAGGATCAGCTCGTGGTGGTGATAGCGCGGCGCGGGCAGGCCGAGCAGGGCTTGGAGCAGGCGGTGAACCGAGGTGGACGGCAGGAGATCGCAGCCGCGCACCACGTCGCTCACACCCTGCAGCGCGTCGTCGACGGTCACGGACAGGTGGTAGCTCGTCGGCAGGTCCTTGCGCGCCAGCACGACGTCACCCCACAGCGCGGGCTCGGCCAAAACCTCGTCCTCCGCCCCGTTGCCGGTCTCGGTGAAGCGCAAGGGCCCTTCGATGCGCACCAGCGCCGCCGTCATGTCGAGTCGCCAGGCGAAGGGCTGACCATCGGCGATGCGCGCCCGCCGCTCGGCCGGCGACAGGTCGCGGTCGAGGCCGGGATAAAGCGGCGCGCCATCGGGGTCGCGCGGCCAGGGCGCGCCCTCCCGCTCCTCGTGAAAGGCGGCGAAGGCCTTCACCTCGCCCCGCGTCATGAAGGCGGGATAGACTAGCCCCGCCTCGCGAAGCGCCGAGAGCGCGGCCTCGTAGTCCGCGAAGTGCGCGCTCTGCCGGCGCGGCGGCGCGTCGGGCGAAAGACCCAGCCATTCGAGATCGGCCAGGAGCCGCGCCTCCAGCGCGGGCGTGCAGCGGGCGCGGTCGATATCCTCCAGCCGCACGAGGAAGCGCCCGCCCACGGCGCGCGCCAGATCGTGATTGAGAAAGGCGGAATAGGCATGGCCGAGATGCAGGAGCCCGTTGGGGCTTGGGGCAAAACGGAAGATGCGCGGGGCGGACAGCGGGTTCATGGGTTCCTATCTAGAGGCACACGAGCCGGGACGGGAGGCGGGCGGTGATTCGCGGCAAGGCTATTCGCATGGCGGAGGGGAGCATCGACACGATGGAAAACGGGGCGATCCGAACCGAGGCCGACATCGCGCGGGCGCTGGCCGCCCTCATGGAGGCCGATCCGCGCCTTGGGCCCGTGCTGGCGCGGGCGGGCGAGGTGCCGCTGCGCCGGAGCGCCGGGGGCTTGCGCGGCCTTCTCGGCACGATCGTCGCCCAGCAGGTCTCGCGGGCGAGCGCCGATGCCATCTTCGCCCGCTTCGCGCAGGAGGTCGATCTCGACGACGCGAGTGCGCTCAACGCCGCGCCGGACGAGGCGCTGCGCCGCGCCGGCCTATCCCGCCCCAAGATGCGCACCGTGCGCGTCATTGCCGAGGCCGTGGCGAGCGGCGCCTTGGATTTCAACAGGTTGCAGAGGCTCGACGCGGCGGGCGCCATCGCTGAGATGACGGCCGTCCACGGCATCGGCCGCTGGACGGCGGAATGCCATCTCCTTTTCGCGCTCGGCCATCCCGACGTGTTTCCGGCCGGCGACCTCGCGCTACAAATCGCCGTTGCCGATGCGCTGGATCTTCCCGAACGGCCGAAGGAAAAGCCGCTGGCGGCCATCGCCGCACTCTGGTCGCCGCACCGCGCCACGGCCGCCCGCCTGTTCTGGAGCTATTACCATGCGCTGACGCGGCGGGACGCCGCACCCGTCGAACCCGAGATCGGAGCCAGTCCGGGGGCGACCAATTGTGCATGAAAGGGGCTAACCCCTTCCAAGGCTTCACAAAGGCGACATGTTGGAGCACGATAGTGCAGACGCATTAGAAACGAGCATGAGCATACGGTTCGCAGGGCCGGCTGCCGTTCTTGCGATACCGCTGCCTTGCGTGAAGGAGAGTATCCTTGACGATCGCAGTGCCGTCCAACTTGTCTCCCGCGCTCGTTCTGAACGCGGACTTTCGGCCGTTGAGCTACTATCCCCTGTCGCTCTGGTCCTGGCAGGATGCCATCAAGGCCGTATTCCTCGATCGCGTGACCATTCTCGCGGAGTATGATCGCGCGGTCCATTCGCCGACCTTTTCGATGCGCCTGCCCTCGGTGGTCTGCCTCAAGACCTATGTGAAGCCGGCGCGCCATCCCGCCTTCACGCGCTTCAACGTCTTCCTGCGCGATCGCTTCCAGTGCCAGTATTGCGGCTCGCCGCACGAGCTGACCTTCGACCACGTCATTCCGCGCTCGCGCGGCGGCCTCACCACCTGGGAAAACGTCGTCACCGCCTGCTCGCCCTGCAACCTGAAGAAGGGCGGCCACATGCCGAAGGACGCCGGGATGCATCCGCATCAGGTGCCCTACCAGCCGACCGTGCACGACCTGCACAACAATGGCCGGCTGTTTCCGCCCAACTTCCTGCATGAAAGCTGGCTCGACTATCTCTACTGGGATTCCGAACTCGACCCTGAATAGACCTCGCCCGATCCCCCTCTCAGTTCGTTCCGAACCGATCGCCGCGCGCGAAGGCGCCGCGAAGGGCGACTGTGGCCAGGATCGCGGAGAGGATGGCGTTCCATCCGGCGAGCGACAGGCCGAGAATGCGCAGGGCCGCCTCCGTGCAGGAGGGTGGGTGCACCGCGTCCAGCGATTGAAGCAGATCACCCGACAGATCGGCGCCGCCCACCGCCGCGCAGTCCGCTGGCCCGGCCCAGAACTGCCACTCGACGCCGGCATGGTAGATACCGAGCGCGAGGCTCCACAGCATCAACAGCCCGACCACTAGGAGCAGCCCGCGCGTGAGCGCGGCCGGCGCGCGCAGCCGCGCCGCCAGAAGCGCCGCGAGGGCCACGGGAATGCCGATATAGTGGGGCGTGCGCTGCTCCAGGCAGAGCGCGCAGGGGATGTAGCCGCCGACATGCTGAAACAGGAGCGCGCCGCCGACCGTCGCCGCCATGCCGAGCGCGGCGAGACCGGCGCTCAAGGTCTGGCGAAAGCCGGTGGGCCGACGAAGAGAAAAGGACACGTCGCTGGCCATGGCCCGCCTCGCTGATTCCGGGCCCTCGCCCGCTCGCGCGTTGTCATAAGGGCTCCGGCGCGGCCGGGCAATTCACGCCGTTCCGTCTCAGAGGCTGTTTGGAAACTCGGCGGCGGAGGGCCGGCGAGGGATTTTTGGGTGTCGCGAGGTGCCAACCGCAGTCGATGCGAGGGCGCATTGGCGAGGATCGGCAACGAAGTGATGGCGAAAAAGACCCGTCGGACCGACCCGACCGAGTTTCCAAACAGGCTCTCAGCGAGCGATCGGCGCTTTCGCTCGCGGGCCGCAAAGGAGATTGGCAAGCGCCGGGCAAATGGGCTATAGGCATTCCCGGCCCGACGAAGCTTCGTTCGGCGCTCACAACGTTCGTGCGGGCGTGGTGGAATTGGTAGACGCGCCGGACTCAAAATCCGGTTCCGCAAGGAGTGTCGGTTCGACCCCGACCGCCCGCACCATCGCTTTCGCGATCTTCTCTCCGATCACACACTGTTAGGGTTCGCTCGAGCCGCTTTGTGCCAATCGCAGGGCCGTAAGAGGCGCTTGCCTGACCCGAGGCCGTGAGGCCGCCGTCGCCTTCATCGCCACCGGCCGCTGCGTTCCGCCAGATCAGACCACGGTTCCCAGAGTCTCGTCGGCATCCGCGTCCGGGTCCTCGTCGGAGGGTGTGACGTCCTCGTCGCGGGTCAGGCCGGCGCCCGGCGCGTCGTCTTCGGGGTGCAGCACGGGCTCGGCGTTTCCGGCATTCTCGCTGGACGGATCGAGCGGCTGGCGGCCGATATCGCCGATGCCGCCGCCCGTGGAGGCGTCGTCGAGCGGAGGGGTGCGGGTTTTCGACATGCGAAATCTCCTTGTGGGTTCACGAGGGTTAAGCCGCCGCCGACGCGCCCGTTCCCCGCCCCGGCCGACCTGCGACAGTGTGCGCGCCGACGAGTCCCCAAGGCGTCTTGCGCGGCCGCGCAAGCTCCGGGCAAGCGAACAGGCGGCATGTGCCCGCCCCGACCCTCCGGCATCGCGCTCGCTCTCGCGCCTGCCGCCCCGAAGCTGGAACCGTGCCCATGTCGCGCCGCCTGTCCCTCGTTCTCGTCCTCGCGGCGCTCGTGCTCGGCGTCGGCTATTACACCTATCGCTGGTTCACGCCCGACAGCGCGGCCGACCTCGCGCGCGTCGGCCAGTGCGAGCGCTATCGCGAGGCGATGAGCCGGCTTGAGGCTGGGCTTGAAAGCGACCTGCAGGCCGATCCGAACGAGATCCAGATGGTTCTGGACGAGTGCCAGCGGCAGGGCCACTGAGCTTAGCCGGCGAAGCTCCCGGCGGCCGGACTATTCGGCCGCCGAGCGGAAGCCCTCGACCCCGCGATGGTCGGGATTGAGCTCGGCCAGTGCCGCCTTGGCGGCCTCGCCGGGATGCTCGGTGTCGATATAGACCGCGCGCCCGTCCAGCGCCTTGTTGACGAGGATGATCGTGTCGAGCACCTCGGTGAACGTGGCGCGCTTGTCCTCCGGGCCGGCGATCAGAACCTGAAGCCCGAGATCGCGGAAGAAGCGCAGGAGCGCCTGCGTGTTCGGCACGTCGAGCTTGTTGAAGGCCTCGTCGAACAGGGCGAGGCCCATGCCGACCGGACGCCCCGCGATATGGCCGGGGAAATAGGCCAGCGCCAGCGAGGCGGCGATGGCGACATAGAAGGGCACCTGCGCCTCGCCGCCCGAACCCTTGAGCGCACGGGAGGAGAGCGTCGTGCGGCCGCCGTTCGCGTCGGTCATGACGATCTCGAACGTGTAGTATTGGCGATAGTCGGCCAGCAGCGCGGCGTCCTCGCCGCCCTCGATCATCGCCTCGACCTCGTCCATCGAGGTCTCGAAAATCTCGTCGGTCAGCTCCCCTTCCCCCGCCTTCAGGGCGAGGTCGTGCATCCTTTGGAACTTGCCGTTGACGGCGAAGGTGAAGGCATAGGTCTGGCCGGTGAAGCGGTGGCGCTTCAGGAGCCGGTTGATGCCCTCCAGCCGGTAGGTCACCTTGCCGAGCTTGTCGGACAGGCGCGTCAGCAAGTCCTCGCGCAGGATGCGGCGCATCTCCTCGCCCGCCTTGGCGCAGGAGTCGCGATAGCCGCGCAACTCGTTGGTTTCCAGACGCTCCGCCTCGGCGAAGACGAAGCGGCAGCCCGCCGCCATGCCGTCCGCGTCGATCGGCGGAACGGAGACGCGCCAGGTCGCGGCATAGTCGGCGAGATCGCGCAGCGCCGACAATTGCTCGCGCCGCGCCGCCGCCGAGGCCTCCTCCGCCCCCGTGCGCGCCTCGTTGCGCAGCGCGGCCAGCCAGGACATGACGTCTGCGCGCTTGGCCTCGCCTGCCTTTACCTCGTCGCGCAAAGCCCCGCAGAAGGCGGGGGCCGTCTGGTCGCCGCCCTCGCGGTCGATCGCCAGCAATTCACGATTGGTCTCCGAGTCGAGCAGCGCGAAGGTCCGGCGGCGCTGCGTGACGGCCGCGCGGAACTGGCCCCGCGCCATGTCGAGCTTGGCCCGCGCGGTCGCCACCATCTGCTGCAGCGCCTGGACGCGCGGCTCCACCTCCTCGCGAAGTTCCTTGGCATGGGCGTCGCGCTCGGCGCGAATGTCGGCAAGCTCGGCGCGCAGCCCCTTGGCGTCGCTCTCCTCGACCAGGGCGCGGTCGCGGGACAGCGTGTCGCGCCGGCGCGCGGCCGTTCCCAGGCGATGTTCGAGATCGAAGGGGCCGGGCTCGGCGCGTAGGGTGTCGAGAAGCGGCCCGAGCAGGCGGCCGGCATCGCGCACGGTGCGCAGCCGGTCCCGCGCCTCGGTCAGCCGGGCGCGCAGCGCGATCGCCTCGGCTTTCAGATCCGTGAGATCGCCCCCGCCCCCGCCGCGCCCGAACAGAAGCTCGCGCAGGTCGCGCTGCACCGACAGGCCCATGCCCGACGAGGTCTTGCCGTTGCGCATGACGCCGCGATCGAGCCGATCGAGCTCGGCATCGGTCTCGGCCTTGCGGAAGGCGCCGATGCGCACGGCGAGAAAGGCCTTGGCGTGCTCGTCCACGGTGCGCAGCGCCTCGACGATGCTGCCCGCCGGCACATGGGCGTTGGTGGAGCGCGTCGCCGAGGTCTTCACCAGCGTGCAGCCGGAGAACGTGTTGCGGTCGCTCCACATGAGATCGAAGGCCCGCTGCAGGAGCGGCGGCTGAACGATGATCGCCTCGCGCCCGCGCCCGAGCAGGGCCTCGGCGGCATATTGCCAGCTGGGGTCGGCCACCTCTACCACGTCGCAAAGCGGCATGGCGGGAATGCCGTCGCTCTGGAGGGCGGAGAGAAGCTTCGTCGCCTCGCGCGAAAGCAGCGCGCCCTGCGGGCGCTGCAAGCCGCCCTCGACCCGCTCCAGCCGCTCCTGCAAGCGCCGCGTCTCGTCGAGCAGCGCGTCGGCCTTCGCATCCAGCTCGTGCTGCCAGCTCTCGGCCCGCGTCGCCTCCTCCACCAGCGCCTGCAGGCGCTCGCCGCGCCCGCGCAGCGCTTCGCCGGGGGGAAGCTCGGCCGGCACTAGGGCCAACGCCTGGCGCGCCGCGTCGCTGGCGCGCGGATCGCTCGGCTTGAGCGCGTCGTGAAGGCGAACGAGATGGGCCAGCGCCTCGCGCAGGCGCGTCCATTGCTTCTCGGCCTCGGCGAGGTCGCGCGCGGCGAGCTTGTCCTCGGCGTCGATCTGGCGAAGCTGCGCCTCGCCACCGGCGGCGCCCAGCAGCGCCTCCTTGGAGCGAATTTCCTCGTCCCAGCCCCGAATCCAGTCGCGCCGGCTGTCGAGCACGCCGCGCTCCAGCCGCAACTCGCCCTCGCGCGCGTCGAGAACGGCGCGGGAGGCCTTGAGTTCGTGGGCCAGTCGGCGCGATTCCAGCGCGGCGGCGCGCCAGCGCTGCCGGTCGGCGGATAGCCGCGCCCCGGCCCAGAGGCGGAACCGGTCGGCGATGCGCAGCGCATGCTTGTGCCGCGCCTCGACATCGGCGATCAGCCGCTCCAGCTCGCGCCAGGTGGAGATCGAGGTGCGCACCCGCTCGACATCGAGCGGATCGGGCTCCAGCACGAAATCGCGCACGAAGAGCGTCGGGTCGAAGATCGGCTTGAAGGCGAGCGCGTTGGAAAAGGCGCGCAGGAAATGCTTGGGGTTGGGCACCGCCGCGCCGCCGCGCATCAGGCCCAGCATATGGGCGGTGAACTTCTCCGCCGAGTTGCGGAACTCCTCCATGCCGGGATGCTCGGCACGAAGGGCCGAGGCGATCTCGCTCCAGGGCGCGACGGTGGTGACGCCCTTCACGCGCCGCCGGACATGCGCCACCGAGAAGGCATGGCCCGGAATCACGAAGCGCGACAGGACCTCTTCGCGCGAGTCGCCATGGCGGGCCGAAAGCGCGACGCCGACCGTGATCGGCTCTTCCGTGTAGTAGTTGCGGAAGGTGAGCGCGAGAATCGTCTCGCAGGAGGCGCGCAGCGGTTTGCCGTCCTCGGCCGGGTCGCCCGTCATGCCGAGGCAATATTCCAACACGCTGCGCGAGGAACGGCCGGAGGCGCTGGCGTTGAGGTTCAGCCGGTTCTGGTTGACACCGGTGATGACGGACTGGATCGCGTCCTGGATCGAGGACTTGCCGGCCCCTGTCGGGCCGATCAAGGCCGCCTCGCCCCGAATCTCGATGTCCTTGGCGTCGATCAGATACCAGTTGATGAGGGAGATGCGCGACAGGCTATACATCGTCCTCGCCCTCCGTCTTGGTTTCGTTCGCCGGCTCGTCGCCGGCCGGCTCATTCGCGTCGTCGCTTACGGCTTCAGCGCCCTCGTCTCCCGCCGCCGAGCTCGTTCCGGGGGGCGGCTCCACCGCCCAGAGCAGGAGATCCCGGACATAGGAGTCGGGCACCAGGATGGCGATGCCGGGCAGGATCGCCAGCGTCGAGACGCGGCGCGTCCGGTCCCGCTCGCCGAGCCGCAGCGCGCCGTGGCGGGCGAACATGCGCAGGATGTCGAGGAGCCTTGTTTCCTCGGGGGGCGGTGTCTGCGTCACCGCGACGAGCCGGTCCACCAGATCGTCGGTGTTGGTCTCCACCACGCCGCCGTCGCCGACCTCGTGCGCCCTGAGGGCTTCCTCCCAAAGGAGGCGCAGCGCCAGAAGCACCAGCGTCTCGTCCTTGCGCAGCCGCTCGAACACGCCGTCGTAGCGCGCCTCGTCGGCGGGAACGGTGAGCGCCACCATCTGGTCGCGCGGCGAGATCACCAGCCGGTAGCCCAGCGAGCCGAAATAGCGCTCGAAGAAAGTGGGATAGGCGCGCACCATGTCATAGGTGCGCCCGATGCCGGGCGTGTGGGAATAAACGCATTGGCGCGTGATGAGGACCTGCAGCGCGCGGGTCAGCTCCTCGCCGGTCGGGCGGCGGCCGGCCATGTGGCCGCCGGCCCATTCGCCGTCCACGATGTCGCGGAACTCGTCGATCTCACGCTGCATTCTGGCTCGCCTTCGATGTCTCCGCGAGTGTGCGGCGGCGGATCAGGAAGTCCTGGCAGGAGATCCAGTCGTTGGCGCAGCGATCGGTCAGGAGCACGATCTCGTAGGAGCGCGCCAGGGCGCCGTTGAAAATCGAGGGAATCTCCCGCAGCCGCTGAAAGGCGACGAAATCGTCCACGCTTTCGATCGGCATGTCGCGCCCGCGCATCTCCGGCCGCGAGGCCAGCGCGCGCTCGACATAGGAGGAAAGGCGCTCGGGCGTGACGCGCGTGCGCCGGACATACTCCTCCTTCGCCTTGGCGTAGCGCAGCGCGGCCGGGTCGGGCGCGCGCTCGGTGAGGACTGTGCGGATGATGGCCGGCTTGTCGCGGCGCGGCGCGGGAATATGCACGGGGCCAAGCGGCAGGATGCGGGGTAGAAGCGCGATGCCGACGGGGATTTCGTCGCCCTTGGCAGCGGCCACGGCCTTCATCGCGTCCACCAGCCCGACCTCGGAGCGGTGCTGGATGCGATCCATGTAGCGGGCCGTGTTGGCGATGCGCCGCTCGATGCGCGAGACGGTGGCGTCGATGCCGGCCAGATGCTCCTCGGCCGCCTCGAACACGGAGGCGATCGTGGCGAGTTCCTCGCGCACGCGCGCGACGCCAGCCTCGACGTTCAGCGCCCGCCCTTCCCGCGTATAGGCTGCGCCGAGCGCGGCGACCATCTCGGCACTGGCGCTCATGTCAGCGGCCTGACGCAGGATGCCGCCTCGGAAGCGGAACGGATTGTCGCGCGTGTGCAGCGTCTTGAAGTCGCGAATGAGATGGCGTTCCACGAAGCTTTCGAAGAAGTGGCGGAACACCTCGCGCAGCGAGGGCTGGCGCAGGATGCGCTCTTCGGCCTGGCGCAGCGAGACCGAGACCGTGCGCATATGCGCCATGAACTCGCTCGCCCCGCGTAGCGCGTTGCGCAGGTTTTCCGAGCGCTCGGCCGGGTCCGCAGCCGCGCTTTCCAGCGCGCTGAGAACGCTGAGCACCGCGCCACCATAGCTCACCGTCTCGCCGCGCTCGATGTCGGAGAGAAGATGCAGGAGGCCGCTCGCCTCGGGGTCGAGATCGACCAGCTTCAGATAGCGCTCGCGATATTCCACCAGCCAGCCGGTTTCCACCAGCCTCTCGTAGGCGGTGCGGGCGCGTTCCTCGGCCTTGGTGTTCGGCCCCTCGTCCTCGAGCGCGGCGTCCTCGGGCGCGCGGCGCGCCAGGAAGGCGTCGATCTCGGCGATCACTTCGGCCCGGCGCGGCACCGAGGCGGACAGGGTGAAGGTGCGGTGATGAAGATGCAGCAGCAGATCGGCGTAAAGCCGGCGCGACGACGACGCCAAAGGCTTGAACAGGTCGGGCGGCAGGACGTCGAAAAGCGGCATTCGAACCTTGGTCGTGCGAAGCTCGGGCGTGCGAACCTGGGGCGTGGGGCGGGTCACCGCGGTCGGCTCGCGCGCGGGCGGCCGCGCCTTCATACCAGACACGGCGCGGCGATCAACCGCCGGCCGAAACCGAGGCACCGCGTCGAAGGGAGATTCCCTCGGTTTTTCATCAGCTTCGCGCCTTTCGCCACCAGCTTTCGGAGGCCCACGCGGGCGGAAACGAAGAGGTTCGGGTTCAGCCGCCAACCCGCGACCTCCGGTGGCAGACCGGTCGGCGTGCCGGCCCCGCCCCAACTCAACCAATGCGCGTTTTCCTCAATACCATAAGCCAGACGTACAATCGCCGATTTCACTTAGGCTAGAACTGAGGAATTTGGGTATGAACCAGTGCGACAGACCGCCTCACCCCTTTGAGATCGCAGCACTTTATCTCGCGCGCGATGCAAATGTGGGAACTCGAGGATCGGGCCTGAGGTAAGCTTAACTGCTCGTTTATCATAACTATAAGTTGGAATCGACGCTCGCGCCGTGTCGGCATACTCTGAATTTATCAACTCAAGGTCGCGCCTCTCACGGCAGGTTTCCCATGAAACGTGTTCTCCGACACGGCTCTTTTCGCGTGCCCGAAAGGTGCCTCCACCACTTTCTCCGCTCGCGCTCGGGCAGCAACTCGGTCGAGTTCGCGATCCTGGCGCCGATCCTGTGCCTGCTCCTGCTCGGCGCGGTGTCGGTCGGCCTGTTCGTCGGCACCGCGCATTCGCTGGCGCAGATCGCGGCCGACGTGTCGCGCTATGCGATGGTCGGCGACACGGCGGAGACGCGGCGTCAGATGGCCGAGACATGGCTGCGCACCACGGGCCAGGACTATCCGCTGGTGGATGCCAAGCGCATGAGCGTGGTGGTGGTGGAGCAGTCCGATCTGCTTCGCGTGACGATCTCCTACGACATGACCAATCTGCCGATCCCCGATCTCGTTCGGCAGTCCATGCCGGTGCCCGCCTCGCTGGTGCGCACGGCCTCGGTGGTGATCCCATGAGAGGCCGCCGGCTTCTCCGGCGTTTCGGCGAAAACCGGTCCGGCAACATCGCGCTGACCTTCTGCATCGCGCTTCCCGTGATGATCGGCGCGACGACCTTCGCCACGGACATGGGCAATCTCTACCTGCAACGGCGCAGCCTTCAGGGCACGGCGGACGCCGCCGCGCTCGCCGCCGCCGGCCAGCCCAGCAAGGGGCAGGCCCTCGTGCGCCGCATTCTGGACGAGAACGGCCACAAAGCAGCAAGCTTTGCTTTGAGCTTCGGCGCGTACAAGGTCGACGCCTCTGGCGCGCGGCGCTTCACGCCGCAGGCGGACGGGCCGATCGCGCGTGTCGAGGCGGCGAGCGACATCGAGCTTCATTTCGCCGGGATTTTCGGCCTGACGAAGCAGAGCGTGGCCGCGAAGTCGGATGCCGCGCGTATGCCGGTCGTCTCCCTGTCGGCGGGCAGCCGCCTCGCCGCGGCCGAGCCGACCGTCCTGAACCCCCTTTTCGAGAAGCTTCTCGGCTTCAAGGTCGATCTGAAGGTCGCGGACTACAACGCGCTTCTCACCTCCAGCCTGCCGCTGAAGCCGCTTCTGTCCGCGCTGGCGCAGACGATGGGCGAGTCGCCGGTCGATGCGATCCTGGGCAATGTCCTGACCAAGCCGCTGAAGATTTCGGTGGTTCTCGATCTCTTGTCCCGGCAGATGGATGCGAAGGGCGACAGCCCGGCCGGCGCGGCGCTACGAAAGATGGCGCTTCAGCTGAAATCCTCATCCGCCACCGTGACGCTCAGTGAGGCGCTGGCGCTCGACCCGGCCTTGCTCCAGAGCAGCCTCGGCCACGCCTCGGCGCGGCTGGCCTCCTCGATCTCGGTGCTCGGGCTCGTCGACGCGCTTCTCGGCCAGAACCGGGTGGACGCGACGATCAAGGCGGACGTTGGGGTGCCCGGCCTCGCGTCGCAGAAGGTGGAGCTCATGATCGGCGAGGCCATGAAGAAGACCCGCAGCATGGCGGTGTCGGACGGGCTGCCGAAGATCGCGACCGATCAGATACGAATGCGGCTGACCACTCAGGTGGGCCTCCTGGGCCTGGGAGAGGTGAAACTGCCGCTCGAACTGGTGGTGGCCGGGGGAACCGCCGAGGTCGTGTCCGTCACCTGCTCCGACAAGGCCTGGGAGCGCGAGGTGAAGGTCGCCATCCGTCCCGGGCTCGCGCGCCTGTCGCTCGGCGACACCGATCGCAGGCCGCTGGCGCAAGCGCATGTGAACGACCGCCTGTCGCCGGTGATGATCGCGAGCCTCTTAGGGGTCGAGGGCGTTGCGAACGCGGTGATCGCCGCCACGCCCAAGACGGTGACGTTTCGCGGCAATGAGATCGGCAGCGGCGCCACCAAGAGCGTCGACACCAAGAGCCTCGTGTCCGGGCTTTTCTCAACCGTCCTCAAGGAAACCGATTTCAAGATGCTGGGGCTCTCGGCAGGCCCGATCCTTGCCACGGTCGAGCCCCTTCTCATGACCCTTGCCAAGCCGATCGACGAGATCCTAAACTCGGTGCTGGCCACGGCGGGCGTGCGCGTGGGGGAACTCGACGTCCGGGTGGACGACCTCGCCTGCCAACAGGCGCGGATCGTCGGCTAGAGCAGTCACCCCCGATGAGCGGCGCTACGCGAGCACGCAAGGGACGGCGGCGTCTCGAAGCCTCTTCCCCTCCGCGGGTCTCGGCCGTCAGCTCTGGACCGGCTTGGGCACGTCTTCCGACTGGTCTCGCAGCTCCAGCGCCCGCAGCAGGGCGGCGAGGTGATGGCGCAGATCCGGGTCGGGAATGCGCGTCAGAACCGCCCGCATGGAGGGATCGCCCTCCCAAGCCGAGTCGGACGGCCCGACCCCTGGAAGCCCCTCGAAAAAGGCGCAAGGGTCGATCCCGAAAAACTCCGCCAATCGGTACAGCGTGCTCGCGGAGACGCGATTGCTTCCCGATTCGTACTTGCGGATCTGCTGGTAGGTCACGCCCAGTCCTTGGCCGACGGCCTGGAGCGACAGATTTCTCTGGAGACGAAAGGCTCGCAGGCGGGCGCCAATGTGCTGGTCCACGGGATCAAGAGACACGATGGGTTCTTCTTGCGCAGGCAATCTCTGGTTCATGAAATTTAGCTAGCGCAGGAAACCAGTAGTGCGCAACACAAGAAAAGCTCAGCCCAAGCGAAAAATCCAAACAATGCACCTTAAAATCTAAATTTTTTTCAACCTTAGATTGAAAAAAATAAGCGATATTTATGATAAGGTAGGCATGATCTCGCTTTGTATGCTCAGTTTATCTTGAACCGGAAATCTTAGTCTTACAAGCTGTCGACAATCATGAGATACGAACCTCATTCATCTTAGACCAAGCTTTCGATCACCATACGAGGACATGGCTATCTTTTGGATACTCGCAATATCCAAATGCCGCCGGTCAACCACTCAACCACTGGTTGATGACACTTTATTAGCCGTCCTAGCTATCTTTTGTCTGACTTTTGGTCGTGGCGAATTCATGGCGGGCTTGCGGCCGTTGCCGGGAGGGCGAGGCGCGCTTCCAGACCGCCTTCTCCGGCCCGGCCGAGATCGAGTCGCCCGCCGTAAAGCTCGGCGATTTCGGCGGTGATCGGGATGCCGAACCCATGGCCCGGCTGGCTCTCATCCAGTCTCCGGCCGGGCTGGCGCACCGTGGCGATCTCGTCCGTCGACAGGCCGCGTCCGTCATCGCAGATCCGAATCAGCACCTCCCGATCCGCAAGCGCGCCTTCCAGAACCACCAGCGAGCGGGCGTGGCGCAGCGCGTTGTCGAGGAGATTGCCGAGCATCTCGTCGAGATCCTCGCCATCCACGGCCGCGACCAGCCCCGCAGGCAGACGGGCCTCGATCCGCACCCCGTCGCGATCGCGGAATTTCTCAAGCATGGCGGCGAGATCGCCGGCATGGCGCGTCACGTCCGCGTGCCGCCGGGCGCCCCCCAGCGCCGCCGTGCGAGCACGGCGCAGATGGTGGCGGATGCGCCGGTCCATCAGCTCCATCAGGCCCTGCATCTCGTCGCGCCGCTCGGGCGGCGAGATGCGCTCGGCCGCCGCGCTGAGCGTCGCCAGCGGCGTCTTCAGCCCGTGGGCGAGATTGGCGACATGCAGCCGCGCCTGGCGCAGATGCGCCGCGTCCTGCGCGATCAGGGCGTTGAGCTCACCGACCAGCGCGCGAAGCTCGGCCGGCTGCGGCCCCTCGATCCGCTCGCGCCGCCCTTCACGCACTGCGGCGAGCGAGGCCCGCAGCCGCTCGAGCGGGTGCAGGCCGAAGCGGACCTGAACCAGGATCGCCACGATCAGAAGAACGCCCAGAAGCGCCAGCGTGCCGGCGACCGCCAGCACGGCGTCGCGCAGCGGCGCGGTCAACGCGGCATGGGGGGCAGTGACGTCGATCCGCACCTCGCGCCCGTCCCGCTCGAAGCGGATCGAACGCACCAGAAGCGCCTCGCCCTCGCCCGTTTGCGCGCTGGCGAGGCGATGCGGCGGGCCGGGTTCCTCGTCGTCCGGCTCCGGCAAGTCGAGCGCCTCGCGCCGGAGCGAGCGGGACGCGGCCACCTCGCGCCCGTCCACGGTGACGCGCCAGTACCAGCCGGTGTCCGGCCGGTCGAAGGGCGGGCGCTCCGGCCCCAGCCAGTCCAGGCGAAGCCCCGCTCGTCGGCCACCCGGCGCCCGGCCACCCGGCCCCTCCTCGCCGCGCGGCCCAGCGTCCTCGCGTGGACCGGTCTCCTCGCGCGGGCCGGGCGGGCGCAGCGGCGGCCCATCATCCAGCGCGGAGCGCAAGGCCGAGAGCTGCAGGTCGAGCCGACCGGCCACCTCGGCGCGCACCACGCCCTCCATCACATGGGCGAGCACGAGGCCGGTGAGCGGAATGGCGACCAGCACGAACAGCGCCGCCGAGGCGACGAGGCGCGCGCGCAGCGAGCCGCCGACCAGCGCCGCAAACCTATGGCGAAGCGGCGGCCTCACGCGCCGTCCGCCCCCTCGGCGGTCAGGCGATAGCCGAGGCCCCGCGAGGTTTCGATCATGCCATGACCGATCTTGCGCCGAAGCCTTGCGATGATGACCTCGACCGAATTGCTGTCGACCTCCGCGTCGCCCTCGTAGACGCGCTCGATCAGGTCGGCGCGCGGCACGACGATCTCCTTGCGCAGCATGAGGCAGGACAGGACGCGCCATTCCAGCGCGGTGAGCTTCAGCGGCAGCCCGTCCTTCTCGAACGTGCCGACCTGCGCGTCGAAGCCGATCGGCCCACAGGTGATGCGCGCGTCGGCATGGCCGCGCGAGCGGCGAACCAGCGCGCGCAGGCGCATCACCAGTTCCTCGACCCGAAAGGGTTTGACGAGATAGTCGTCGGCGCCTGCCTTGAAACCCTGCACTTTGTCGCTCCATCCGTCGCGCGCGGTGAGAATGAGCACGGGCAGCGAGCGGTTGGCGTCGCGCCAGCCACGCAGCACCTCGATCCCGCCGATATCGGGCAGGCCGAGATCGAGAACCGCCGCGTCGTAGAGCTCGGTGTCGCCGAGATGCAGCCCGTCCTCGCCATTGGCGGCCCGGTCCACGGCGAAATTCTCCGCCCGCAGCGCGCTGGCGATCTCGCCGGCCAGGGCCGCATCGTCCTCGACCAGAAGAACGCGCATGGGATCAGTCCTTTCGTGAAGGGCCTTGAGGTGCGAGCCCGACGCAGACCGCGCCTAGCCCCGCCGGCTGAACGGAAACTGAACCGCCCGGTTCAGCAGCGGTTTCACGCCCTCCTCTAGAAAGCCTCCATCCGCAACACGGAAAGAGGATTTTCCGATGCCAGCCCCCAAGCTTTCCCTCAAGCGCCGTCTCGCCCTCGCCGCCCTCGCCGCGCCGGTCCTGGCCGGCTCGGGCCTTGCCTTCGCCCAGGCGCCCGCCGCGCCCGCACCCGCCACTGCCACCGCCGCTCCCGTGAAGGTCAACGAATTGCGCGACATGAATGCCATCCGTCTCGAAGGCCGCGTCGCGGAACTCTTCGGCAACCGCTTCGTGCTGGAGGACGCCACCGGGCGCACGCTGGTCGAGACCGGCCCGCGCGGTGACCGCGGCGATCTGGTCGAGGTCGGCGACACGGTGAGCGTCGAGGGCGCCTTCCGGGGCGGCGAGGTCCATGCCGAAGGGATCAGCGTGGGGGGCGGCGAACGCATCGCCCTGGAGCGCCCGCGCCTCGATCGTGGCCCCGGCCGCGAGGGCCCCGGTCGTGATGGTCCTGGCCGCGAAGGTCCGGGGCGTGATGGCCCCGGTCGCGAAGGACCGGGCGGCCCGGGCCGCGACGGCCCCCGCCCGCCGCACGAGGAGCGGGCCGGCCGCGAGGATCGCGGTGGCTGGTGGGACTCCTCGTCCGTGGACAAGAACGCGGCCGCCGAGGCTCTGACCGACGCCGGCTACAAGGACGTGACGCTTCAGGATGCCAAGCGCCACCATGCCGAGTTCACCGCGACCGACGCGAGCGGCCAGCGTTGGAGCGTGAAGGTGGACGAGGACAACGCGATCGCCGAGCGCGAGCCCTATGTGGCGCCGCTGGACGAGACCGGCGCCAAATCCGCCGTCGAACGGCTGGGCTATACCTATGTCGGCGGCTACGAGGCCCATCCGCGCCATGTCGAGACCGAGGCCAAGGACAAGAGCGGCCGCGACGTGACCGTGGAGCTGAACTTCGACGGCACGCTGCGCAAGGAACGCTTCGCCAGCTAAGCGGCCCCACCCGCCTGATGAAAGATGCCGGCTCCCCTGGGGCCGGCATTGCTGTTTCCAAACGAAGGGCCGGGGCTCGCCCCTCCCAGCGGCAAGACTCGAACCCTTCTGCAACTCTGCGCTCGCTCTTTTCCCCAAGACGCGTCACATGGTCCGGAGTCGGGCAAACAACCGCTTGGGCAACCCATTCGCCGCCTCACGTAAATTTTTAGGCTTGATGACGGATTCCGCTCCGGTCTACAGCCTTGGTTTCGCGCCTTCTCGGCCCCTCGCGGGTCAGGGCGGTTTCCCTCAGCTTCGATCGGACTTCGCGCATGAGCCTCGATCTTTCGCTCAACCGACCGGCCGCGCACGAGAAGAAGCGTGGCGCGGGCCATCTCTTCGCTGCCGCGCGTTATTCCTTCGCCGGCTTTCGGCGCATTCTGAGCGAGACCGCGTTCCGCCACGAGCTGATGGCGGGCGGCGCGCTGCTCGCGCTCTTCGCCCTGGTCGGCGCCAGCCCGCTCGATTTCCTCGTGCAGATCGTCCTCATGCTGGTGCTGCTCGCCGGCGAGGCGCTGAACACGGCGATCGAGGTGATCGTGGACCGGGTGTCGCCGGAGATTTCCGACTTCGCCAAACAAGCCAAGGATCTCGGCTCCTTTGCCGTTTTCTGCCTCATTCTGGCCAATTGCGGCTATGCCGCCTCGGTCCTGCTCAGCGCGATCTGAGACATAGCGTGCTCGCAAGGCAAGCGCGATCAGACGTTTGACCGCCTGCGGCAGGCCGGTGAGCGGCCCGCAATCTTTCGGAAGTTTGGGCTACAAATCGTAACGAAGCGGCCTCACTGGTGTCGCCCAAACAGCGCACCTTGCCATCCGATCCACAGGGACATCGGACATGGCGACACAGGCCTCCCCCACCACCCCGTTTCTGCGCGCCCTGGCCCGGCGCTTCGCTGGCCAGATACTCCTGTCCGGCGCGGTGATGCTGACCCTCAACGCGGCGAGCCGTATCGATCTCGGCCTTGGCGACGTCGCCTGGCCGGGCATGGCCGACGAGGCCAGCATCGACGCGGCGCGGCGCGAGGCCGTGGTGCTGCCCTCGTTCGATCTGGCGGGAACGATGGGAGAGGCGCGCGGAGCCGTGGCCGTGGCCGCAGTGGTTGAAGCGCCTGCACCCGTGCCCGCCGCGCCAGTTCTTGAAGCGCGCCTGCCTGTTCCCGCGCGGCTCTTCGCGGACAGTCAGCGCCAAAGCGTGATGGCGGAGAACCTGCGCCTGCCCGTGTCGCTCGCGGCCCCGGCCAAGCGCGCCGAGCCGATCCGGACCGCCGCCTTCGAGCCGGCGCGGGCCGAGGGCGTTCTCCTATTCGACCAATGCCGCCCGATCTGCGAGACGCAGGACCCGCTGGTGCGGCGCCGGCAAGCCGATCATAGCTCCGCCCCCGTCGTCTCCGGCCGCACCCGCCTCGCGGCGTTGGAGCCGGCCCCGGCAGAGATCGTCGGCGAAGCGGAAATAGAAGGCCCCGTCGCCCCGGCGCTGCACCCGCCGCAAGCGCCGGCCGCCGGACTCCTGTCGCGCTCGCTCTCCACAGCCCGCGACACGACGCTCGCCGCGGCCGGCAGTCTGGCCCGTCTGGTCAGCTGGTAGAGGCCTTCAGGATATTCGGCTCATGGCCGCAGACGAAGGCGCCAGAAGGAAATGCTCGGGAGCCGCAATCGGCCGTGGCGGCGGTCAGGGGACGAGATCGCTTGGCGCGAACACGATCCGATCCGTGCCGAAGGCTGGGCGCTGGAAACCGCTGACCGACTCAACCCAAGCCCGGACGCCGCGATCTTCAAAACCCGTTCAAGCCCCAGGCAGGTCCACCGTCTGGCGCAGCCCACCCCCGGCCCGGTTCTCGATGCGGATCGTGCCGCCGTGCCGCTCCAGGATCTCGCGGGCGATGGCAAGGCCGAGCCCGGCGCCGCCATGCGTCTTGCGCCGACCGGCATCGACGCGGAAAAACGGCTCGAACACCTGCCCCAGCATATCCTGCGGAATGCCAGGTCCATGATCCTCCACCAGGACACGCAATCCCTGCCCCTGCCCCTGCTCCTCCGCTTCGAGGCGCAGCGTCGCGCCGCCGCCATGGGTGGCGGCGTTCTCGGCCAGATTGCGCAGGGCTCGCTTCAGCGCCAGACGCTGGCCGGGCACCTCCCCTTCCACGCCCGGTTCCAGCCGGACGCGCCGTCCGATGGCGCCGAGTTCTTCCGCGATCTCGGCCAGAAGCGGGCGCAGCGCGACGGGCTCGCGCCCTTCCTCGGCCACCTCCTCGCGCACGAGGCGGATGGCGCTGTCGGCGATCTCGTCGAGCTCCGCCAGATCCTTCAGCCAGCCCTGCCGCTCCTCCTCGGGCAGGAACTCGGCGCGAAGGCGCATGCGGGTCATCGGCGTTCGCAGGTCGTGGCCGGCGGCGGCCACAAGGCGCATCCGGCTTTCCGTGGCAAGGCGCAGGCGCTCCGACAGGCGGTTGAGCGCGCTCGCCGTCGCGCGGATTTCGGCCGGGCCGCCGGGCTCCAGCCAAGGCAGCGTTCCGTCGGCGCGCACCGAGGCGGCCGCCTCTTCCAGAACGCGCAAGGGGCCGGTGATGCGGCGCGCGGCAAACAGCGCCACCGCCAGCGCGCCGAGGGTCACCAGCGAGAGATAGGCGACCAGCGGCCCCAGCGGAGAAGGCGGGCGGCCGAGCGTGCGAAGGCGCATCCACTGCCCATCCGCCAGCGGCACGGCGATGTCGAACCGACCTTCGCCATGCGTGCCGATCACCACCTCTTCGCTCACGCTGTCCTCACGAAGGCGCAAGTTCAGCGCCTCGGTCTGCGGCCGGGCGATCTCGGTGAAATCGGGCTTCGGCCCCACCTCGATCCCGGCGGCGCGGGCGCGCTCGCCCGAGCCTTGCGCCAGGCGAAGAGCCAGTTCCACGCCTTGGGCGAAGACATCCTCGAAATCGGCCCGGCGCGGCCGCTCCACGATCTGGAAGGTCACCACCGTCGCCAGAACCACGACGCCGACGATGGCGGCGCCGAGCAGCAGCGCCAACCGGTTACGCAGCGAAATCATACGCTTACGCCCTATCGACGCGGGCGGCGAACTGGTAGCCGCCATTGCGCACCGTCTTGAACAGGCGGAACACGCCATTGTCGCCGATCTTCTTGCGCAGCCGGCTCATGGTGACGTCGATCGTCCGGTCGAACGGATCGGTCGTGGTGCGCCCGTGCAGAAGCTCCAGCAGCATGTCGCGCGACAGCACGCGGCCGGGCCGCTCCACGAAGATGAGAAGCAGGTCGAACTCGGCGCCCGTCAGCTCGATGTCCTGCCCGCTCGCCTCGTCGCTCAGGCGGCGCGAGGACGGGTCGAGGCGGAAGCTCTCGAACCGGTAGCTCGGCGGCTCGGGCTCCGGGATCGCCTGCGCGGGCGCCACCCCGCCTCGGCGCAGGACGGCGCGAATGCGGGCCACCAGTTCGCGCGGGTTGAAGGGCTTCACGAGATAGTCGTCGGCGCCCAGTTCCAGGCCGATGATGCGGTCCACATCCTCCTTCAGGGCGGTGAGAAGGATGATGGCGAGTTCGGGCGTCCGGTCCTTCACCTCGCGGCAGATGTCGAGACCCGAGCCGTCCGGCAGCATGACGTCGAGCACCATCAGGTCGAAGGTCTCGGCGGCAAGCTGCGCCTCGCAGTCCCGCCGATCGGCCGCGAGGCGGACGTCGAAACCCTGTTCCTCCAGATAGCGGCCGAGCAGGCGCCGGATCTCGGCGTCGTCGTCCACCACCAGAATCCTGATCCCCAAGCTCATCGGCTCTTGCCTCGCGTCCGGCCCGCCCTGTCGCGGAAAACTTCGTCCTCGGAGCCTGTCTGGAAACTCGACCGCCCGGTCCGACCATGTGGTTTTCGCCGGCTGCCGGGCCAAGATGTGCCGCGGGAGCATATCGAGACCTGCAAAGGCGCCGCAGCTGTCTCGCTCGCTCTTCGCCGACGAATTCCAAAAACAGGCGTTCGCCCGTCGATAGCGCGGATCGCGCGGGGCGGAAGCCGTCTTTTTGTTGCGAAACTTTGCGGCGCCTTCGCCAAGATTCGCAACGCTTCGAAACCGCGCCGCCACGTTTCGTTCCGATCCGGGCGTTAGATCAGGCGCATCGACACTGAAGGAGGCCAGACGATGCGACGCCGAATCGCCGCGCTCACCATGGGATCGCTCATGTCCCTCGCGCTTCTCCCCGCAGCGCACGCTCAGGAGCCGAGCCCGCCCCCACCGCCCAACCCCATGGCCGAAGCGGCCCCCGCGCCGGTCGAACGGCTCCCCCCTCCGCCCCGTGCCGGCGGCGGCGCACTTTGGTTCGTGGCCGAAAAACTGGCAGCCGCCGAGATCGCGCTCGGCATCACGCCGGAACAGCAGGCGCCCTGGCGCGGCTTCGCGCAGGCCGCGATCGCGCTGGCCGAGGCAGGCGGACCCGGCCCGCGCGCCGGAGACGAGACGGGCGGTGTGGAGCGGTTCAAGCACATGCTGGAGGCGCAGACCCGGCGCGGCGAAGCGGCGGCCGAGTTGTCGCGCGCGCTGGACACGCTCGGCGCCGCGCTGACGCCGGCCCAGCGGGCAACGGCCGATCGCCTGCTCGCCGACCTGCCGCCTCCCTTCGCCGACCCCGGCGGCCCGCGCGGGGCCGGGGCGCCTCCCCCGCCGCCGCCCATGGGCCCGCCGGGAGACCGGGACGCCGCGTCCGCGCCGCGCTTCGACAAGCCCTCGCTGTTCACCCGCTGAGCGCCGGGAGCGGGCCCTCCCCGGCGCGGCCCGCTCCCTTCCGCCGCGACGATTGCGCGCGGCGGATCGTTTCCCCGCCACGTTTCCTCGGACTCGCCATTTCGTCGGGCGGGCCGATATGCGGACTCCCTTGCAGCTTTCCCCGCTGTTTCCTGGAGCCCGGCGCCTCTTGAAGAAACCCATCTCCTTCTTCGTCCACCATCAGGGGCGCGGCCATGCCAACCGCACCATGGCGCTCGCCTCGGAATTCTCCAAGGACCGCCCCGTTTCGGTGCTGACGGCGGGGCCGCATCTCTTCGACGGTTTCTCGCGCGACATCGAAATCGTGACCCTGCCCAACATGATCGGCGCGGGCGTCCCGACGCCGCGCCTCTTCGCCGAGCCGACGCCCAGCGTCATGCATTGCGTGCCGCTCGGCGTTTCCGAGATGCGGCGCACCATGCGCACGATCCTCGACCATCTCGACGATCGCGGCACCGGCCTTTTCGTGGTGGACGTCTCCTCCGAGATCGGTCTCCTGTCGCGCGTCGCCAGCATTCCCTCGATCCAGATCCGCATGCATGGCGACCGGTCCGATATCGGCCATATCGGCGCCTACGAGGCGGCGGTCGGCATGCTCGCCCCCTTTGACGAGCGCATGGAGCAGGACGACTATCCCGCCGCGCTGCGCGCCAAGACCTTCTATTCCGGCGGCCTCTGCACCACCGAGGACGACGTGCCGGACAAGGCCGAGGCCCGCGCCCGCCTGGGGCTCGACCCGGCCCGCGAGATCATCGTGGTTCTGACCGGCGGCGGGGGCAGCGGCACGCCCTATGCGCCGCTCACGGTGGCCGCGCGCGCCGCGCCGGACGCGCTCTGGCTTGTGCTCGGCCCCACGCACCGCGAAGGGCACGAGACCGATTTCAGCAACCTGCGCGAGCTCGGCTGGGTCCGAGGCGTGACCGACTATCTCGCCGCCGCCGACATCGTCATCGCCTCGGCCGGCGACAACACGGTGCACGAGATCGCCCGCGTCGGGCGCCCCTTGGTGGTCATGCCGGAATGGCGCTATTTCGGCGAGCAGGCCCGCAAGAGCGAGGCCCTGGTGCGGCTCGGCGCGGCGGTGAGCGAGCCCGTCTGGCCGGGCGACCTCGCCGGCTGGCGCGCCCTCCTCGACCGCGCCCGCGCCTTAGACCCGCACGCCATCCGCACCCTCTACGACCCCGACGCCGCCCAAAAGGCCGCCGGCTGGCTGGAAGGGCTCTGTGACGAGTTGTGGAACGGCGCGGCGGAGGGGGAGGACAAGGACGAGAACGGCCCGGCGCTGAGCGTGGTCGCTTAAGAAGCGTTTCAAACGAAAAGGGCGCCTCGCGGGCGCCCTTTTCGGTTAGCTGAACAGGCGCTCGCCGGGCTGCAGGGCCCGCTTGATCTCGTCCGGGTCCGGCCGGCGGCGGAGTTCGATGCGCTCTTCGCGCTCGTTCCAGCCGATCAGGCCCTGGTCGCGGAACTGGCCGAGCCAGTAGTCCATGCACCAGCGGCCGTGCTTCTCGTGGAAGCGCTGGGCGTTGCGCAGGATGTGGTCGAACTGGTGGAGCGGCGGGACGTGGACGGGGTGGTGCTGGTGATAGGCTCGTGCGCCGGCCGTCCAGTAGAAGCGGAGGCCGGACGCGCCGGCCCGGGCGGCGAAGTCGGTTTCCTCGCCGCCATAGCCGTGGAAGCTTTCGTCCATGCCGCCGAGCGCGAGATAGCGCTCGCGCGCGAGGGCGAAGGAGAGACCCCAAAGCTCGCCGGAATTGGGCTCCTCGCGCACGCCTTCCGGGGGCATCTCGGGTTTGGACGGGTGCGGCTGGCCGATCCGGTCGAGCGCGGCATAGTCGATCCGCTCGCCCACCGCGCCTTCCGGCAGGTAGAGCACCTCGCCCAGGAACAGCCCGTCGCGTTTCGCCGCCGCCTTGCCGTAGGCTCCGACGAGATCGGGTCCGGCGATGCAGTCGACATCGAGAAAGACCAGCGTCTCGCCGTGTGCGGCCTCGGCCGCCCGGTTGCGCGCGCCTGCAAGCGGCATCGGGTCGCCCGGCACGAGAACATGGCGCACGGGGATGCCGATCTCCGGCAGGCCCGTGTGCGGTGCGTCCTGCATCCAGGCGATCACCAGCTCGTCCGGCCGGGTGGTCTGCAGCGCGAGGCTCTTCATCAGATTGCAAAGATGAGCCTCGCGCCCGCGAACGAGCGTCAGCGCGCTGATTGCCATGCCAGCCGTGCCTTGCTGCGGAAGTGGAGGACGCCCTCGATGACGCCGCGCGCATGGGTCGCCTGCGCGACATAGGAATGCGAGAGCGCCGGCAGGCTGGCGAGATCGTCGGAGAAGTTGGCGACGATGATGGCCTGGGGAATGGTGCGCAGCATCTCGATGTCGTTGCCGCTGTCGCCGGCCACGAAAACCGCGTTTTCCGGCAGGCCATAGCGCTGGCGCACGAACTCCACCGCCGTGCCCTTGGAGGCGCGAACGGGGAGGATATCGAGATAGCGCCCATGGCTGTGGATCACCGAGCAGCGCAGGCCCGCCGCCTCCAACCGCGCGCGCACGCGGGTCGTGACTTCGCGGTCGCCGTCGCTGAAATAGGAGAGCTTGAAGGCGCGCTGCTCCAGCGCCGCCTGCGGCACCAGGCCGGGCAGGCCCTTCAGCGCGCGCAGCACGGCCCCACGGTTCCAACCGCGCTGGACGATGGCGCGCCAGTCGGGGTCGGCGGTATAGGTCGTGCCGTTGGCGTCGAGGTGATAGACCTCAGAGCCGACCGAGGTGATCATGACCTGCGGGCGCGGCGCGTCGCGCTGCTCCAGGATCGACATGGCGCTGTGGAAGGAGCGGCCCGTGGCCACGCCGAACACCATGCCCTCCTGCTCGCTGCGCCATTCCGTGAACCGACGCACGCCGACATCGCAGCCGACCAGCGTGTTGTCGATGTCGCAGATCAGGATCTGGTCGACCGGCGGCGGTGTCGCCTGCTCCCGGCGGGCGAGAAGCGAGGCCAGAAGCTCGTGATAGCGCGCCGCGTGACGGCACCAGTCATAGGAAGCAACGGCCTTGGCGCCGGCAGCGGAATAGCGATCCCACAGGGCGGTGTCGCGCAGGATACGCAGCGCCGCGTCCGCGATGGCCAGGGTGGAATTGGGGTCCACCAACTCGCCATTGCCGCACATTTCGATAATGTCGTTGGGGCCGCCGCTGTCGGTCGCGACCAGCGGCAGGCCGACGGCCGAAGCCTCCAGAAGCGTCAGGCCGAAAGGCTCGTTCAGCGCCGGGTTGACGAAGATTCCGCGCCGGTCCCGCGCATAGGCGTAGATAGCGGCGACGTCGTCCGGCCGATGCGTCTTGGGATAGGCGACGTGGCCGTAGAGATCGTAACGGTCGATCAGGCAGAGAATGTCGCGGATTTCCCCGGCCATCTCGGCATCCAGCGCCGCGAGATCCTGCCGGTTGCCGGCCATGATGACGAGATTGGCGCGCTCGCGCAGCTCGGGGCTTTCGCCATAGGCCCGCACTAGGGCGCAGAGGTTCTTCTTGGCGACGGGGCGGGCGAGCGCCAAGAGCACCGGCTTGCCGGGATCGGCGAGGAAGCGGCCGATCGAGGCCTCGACCTCGGGGCAGGCCCGCGCCGCGCCGAAGCGGCTGAGATCGCTGCCGGGCGGCAGGATGCGGATGCGGCCGGGATCGTAGGCCTCGTAGCCGGCATATTGCACTTCGGCCTCGTCGCGCGAGGAGGCGATCACCAGCGAGGCGCGGGCGATGGCCGCTTCCTCGATCGCGATGCGCCGACCAAGATGCGGAACCTTCGCGGCCTTCTCGCCCATGACATCGGCCTTCACGCGGCCGAGCGAATGAGCGGTGAAGACGAAAGGAATGCCGAGGCGATCCTCCACGATAGCGGCGACGCTGGCGGCGTCGGCGTAGTGGGCGTGGAGCAGGTCGGGGCGCTCATCCTGCGCCTCGATCCAGGCGACGAGCCGGTCGGCGAAGGACTCCACCTCGCGCCAGAGCTCCTCCTTGGCAAGGTAACCGGGCGTCGCCGTTCCGATCCGCAATATCTCGAACCCGGCCTCGACGCGAAGCGGGGCCGGCGCGTATTCGGCACCCAGCTCGCTTTCGAAACCGCGCGTCGCGATCACCGAGCGCCGCACCGGACCGTCCGCCGTCGAAGCCTTCACCAGATCCAGGAGATAGCGAATGTGCCCTCCCGTGTCGGCGGTGAGGCCGTATGCGACATTGTCGGCGCGCAGGCAGCCCTGCAGGGCGACATGAAGCAAGAACATGGCCGTCTCCCTTTCCAACCCCTCAATCCGCCCATAATGAGCGAGGAAGAGTTTTGTTCAGGTCCCCAAATGCTTCGCATCGCCCAAGTCGCACCTAACATTTTCCCCGTGCCGCCCGTAAATCACGGCGGTACGGAAAGAATCGTCCAAGAATTGAGCGCAGCACTGCGAAGACTTGGACATGAAGTAACGCTGTTCGCGCCGACCGACAGTGCGACGAATGGGCCGATCGTCGGCTCGCTGCCCAGTCTCCATGCGCTGGAGACTCAATATGGCAAGGTTCCGCCTTCCATTCCGGCGGTGCTGGAAGCCGTGCAGATGGAGCATCTGCGCAGGCGGCTGGGGGATTTCGACATCGTCCATTGCCATGGCGAGTTCTTCCACGCCGCACTCCTGGGCGAGCGGCGACGCCACAGCCTGACGACGATCCACTGGCGGGTGGACGAGCTCGACCGGCAGCTCTTCTTCGCCGCTTTTCCCGACCTTCCCGTCGCCGCCATCTCGGCCGCGCAGGAAAGCGGCATCCCGGAGGCCAACCGCGCCGGCATCGTGCACCACGGCATCGATGCCGAGCGCTACCAGCTGGAGACGGCCCCGGGCGCCTATCTCGCCTTTATCGGCCGCATGACCGACCAGAAGCGGCCCGACGCGGCGATCCGCGTCGCCAAGGCGGCCGGGCGCTCCATCCGTCTCGCCGGCACGGTGGATGTCGGCAACCCCACCTATTTCGAACGCGAGGTGCGCCCGTTCCTGTCGGACGGGGCGGAGTATGTCGGGCCGGTGGACGACACGCAGAAGAACGCGCTCCTGCGCGGCGCCGAGGCGCTGCTCTTTCCGATCGACTGGCCCGAGCCCTTCGGCCTCGTCATGATCGAGGCCATGGCCTGCGGCACACCGGTGATCGCCTGGCGGCGCGGCAGCGTGCCGGAGATCGTGGAGGACGGCGTCACCGGCTTCGTGGTGGAAAGCGAGGCCGAGGCGGTGGACGCGCTATCGCGGATCGGCACAATCGATCGGGCCGGCGTGCGTCGGCGCTTCGAGGAACGCTTCACCAGCCGGCACATGGCCGAGCGCTATGTCCAACTCTACGAGAGGCTTCTGGGCTGACGATGCGCACCGCCCTGATCGCCTGGGACTACCCGCCCTCCCCCAGCGGCCTTTCCACCGCCGCGCGCGAGATCGCCGAGAGCCTGGTTCTCGCCGGCTGCGAGGTCACCGTCTTCACGCTCGACCGCGAGGGGCGCGAGTCGGCTGGCGGCGTCACGATCGTCGGCTGCCCGCTGGCGAAGGCGAGTGCGCTCGGCCGCCTGCGCCTTTACGGCGGCGCGGGGCATCTCGCCGCCCCGCTCGCCTTTCGCCGCGCGGTCCTGGCCGAGCACGCCCGCCGGCCCTTCCAGATCGTGGAAGCCACCAACTGGTACGCGCCCGCCGCGCTGCTCACTGGCCGGCACGGCTTCCGGCTGGTGACCCGCAACTCCACGCCCGCCGCCTTCTCGCGCGACCCCGCCGAGACCGCGCGAGACAGGCTGGACGGCTGGGCGGCGGACCGGCTGGAGCGGCGGCAGGCGCGGGGCAGCGCCGCGCTGATCTCCAACACCGGTGACCACGCTAGGCGCATCACGGCCGAATACGGCCTGAGCGGCCGGCAGCCCCATGCCGTGGTCGGCCTCAGCCTGCCACCCGCGACGATCGCGCGCGGGCAGGCCGCGACCTATCCCGAAGCCGGCGAAACCCAAGGGCTGCGACTTCTCTTCGTCGGCCGCGCGGAGCATCGCAAGGGCTTCGACATGATCGTGGAGGCCGCTGCCATTCTGGGCACGGAAGCGGACCAAGGCCGCGTTCCGCCCTTCGAGATTCGCCTCGTCGGCGTGCCGGAGAGCGACCTGCCGGGCGATCTGCCCGCCCCGGCCCGCGCCCGTATCCGCGCGCTCGGCCGGATGCGGGAGGAGGCGCTGGCGGTGGAATACGAAGGCGCGCACGCCGTTCTCGCCCCCTCGCGCTACGAGAGCTTCGGCCTCGTCTATCAGGAGGGCATCGCCTATGGCCGGCCCATGGTGGCGAACGCGCTGGACGCCAGCGGGCGCGAATTCGTGGGTGACACCGGCGCCGGGCGCATGGCGTCGCGCGACACAGGCGCGGCGCTCGCAGACGCCATCCGTCCAATCCTGACGGACGCGGCCGTGCGCGAGGACCTGCGCGCCCATGCTCTGAAAGCCGCCGGTCGCTTCAACCGCGACACGCTGGGTCGGGAAACGAAAGCGCTCTACGAACGGGCGCTCCAGGCGCCTGCCTGACGGCTGGCTCGGGAGGGCGGCGCTTGTCCGCCGTCTCCCGAGCTGCGCGAGCAAGACAGAGCCTCGCCCGTCAAGCGAAGAACAGGTCGAGCGTTCGATAGGCGGAAAAGGCCTCGCCCTTACGCCTGATAAGGGCGCAAGAGGTCGACCTCCTCGAACAAGCGGCCGCCGCCCGGCGCCATGCTTTCGTAGCGCTGCGAGCGCGCCTCGACATGGGCGCGGGCGAGGTGGTGCAGGAGGCCGCCGCCTAGGAACAGAAGGCTGCGTTGCCAAGGCCGCACGGGCCGCTCGTGAACGCGGCCCTCGAAACGCAGCGAACGGCGGTTCAGCCGATACTGCGTGTCGGGGAAGAGATCGGCCCGAACCCCGTCCACGAGATTGATGCGGCGAAGACCGATCGACACCGTTTCCTCCCCAAGCCGGGCAAGAAGGCCCGGCAGGGCCGCGATCGCCGCCTCGTCCAGCGTCTCGTCGAGATCGAGTTGCAGCACCCATTCGTGGCGCGCCAGAGCCTGCGCCGCATTTCGCTGGGCGCTGAAATCGCCAGCGAGCGGCCGGCGATGGAGCCGAGGGCCCGGCCGCGCCTCCCCCGGCCCGTCGCCATCGATCAGGATCACGCAGTCGTCGCACCAGACGCGGATGGTCCCGGCCAGCGCCAGGGCCTCATCCAATTCCCGCTCCCGGCAGAGGATCGCGACGCTCATCGGCTCTGTCGGTCCGCCGGTGAAAGGCTGGAGCGTGGCGCGCCCGGCAAGCGGCGAATGGGGCTCTCGCAGCGCATCGGCCTGCGCCGCGCCCAGGGGTTCGGCCCAGAGCCCATGAAGCGTCGCGGCGGAGCGCAGCGTATAGGCGTCGAAGCCGTAAGGATCGTCCGGCGACGGCTCGGCCCGGCCGCCGCGCGCCCGCTCCGTCCAATGGCGCTCGGCCGCTTCGCCATTCCCGCCGTCCCACAGCGCGCCGCAGGAGCCGCAGGCGAAAGCGAAGGCGCGCTCCAGGGCTGGGCCGTAGCGAAGGCGCCGCTCCGTCCCGTCCAGCATGCGCGCGCCGCAGAGAAAGCATCGCGGCCGCAAGGTCTGATCGTCCAACATTATTTCGATGGTCACCCACGCCGGCCCTGTCCTCGGCGGGCGCGGCTTCTAGCTGCGATGTAGAGCCCGCGCCCGCTCGCGGCAGGTCTTGCGGTCGCTTTGCCGCTGCTTCGCCGCACCTCAGCGCGGTTGCCCTCGTTTTTCAGGAAAAGAGATTCCGTTTTGAGAGATTGCGCGCACGGTTCGGAGCTGGTGTGGACCGGAGCGATCGAAGAAGTCGCGCGCCTCGCCGAGGCGCGGGAGGATGGGCCGGACGCCAACGCCGACGCCGAACTCGACGTGCTGCGCCGTCTCGGCCTTCTCGCCGCGCCCATCGCGCCGGAAGGGCGGGGCTATCGCTACACCTTCCCGGCCGAGCGCGCCCTGCCTGCGCTGGCGGGTCTGGGCGGCGCCGATCTCAGCGTCGGCCGCCTGTTCGAGGGCCATATCAACGTGCTCCAGCTCGTCGCCCTGTTCGGCACTGAGGCGCAGCAGGCGCGGGTGCGTGGTGCCGTGGAGGGTGGCGCGTTGCTCGGCGTCTGGGGCGCGGACGGTTCCCCGCCCTTCACGGTGGAAAACGTAGGCGACGATCGCCTGCGGCTCGGCGGCGCCAAGCGCTTCGCCTCCGGCCTCGGCGCCGTGTCGTTGGCGCTCGTGCCCTATTCCGACGCGGAAAACCGCCTCTGCCTCCTGCTTCTGGGCGTCGACGACATCGCCCGGATGGAGCCGGAAAGCTGGCGGATGCGCGGCATGCGCGCCTCGCGCTCGGGCACGTTCCGCTTCGAGGGCATCGAGATTTCAACTGACTGCGTCGTCGGCCAGCCCAACGACTATCGCCGCGAGCCCTTCTTCATGGGCGGCATCTGGCGCTGCGCCGCCGTGCAGCTCGGCGCGATCGAGCGGCTCGTCTCCGGCTTCGTGAAGGAGCTGCACGCCTTGAACCGGCTCGATCACCCACTGCAGAGTGCCCGCGTCGGCGAGGCGATCCTGGCCGCGCGCGACGCGCGGCTGCAGGTGGAGGCTGCCGTTCAGGCCGTGGAAGGCGGCGCGGATGCCGATCTCGCCGCCTCGCTCGCTGTCTTCTCGCGCCTGCGGGTGGAATCGGCCGGGCTCGTGGTGATCCAACTGGTGGAGCGGGGCCTGGGTCTTGCCGCCTTCGCCGAGGCGCATCCCTTGGCGCGCCCGATCCGCGACCTATCAACCTATCTGCGGCAGGCCAACCCGGACGCCGTGCTTCTCGAACACGCGCGCCGGCTCGCCGCGCGTCTGCCGGAGATTTTTCGATGAGCCGCTATGGCGACTGGTGCGCACGCCACGACGCGGCGCCGGTGGTAGACCCGCTGCTTCTGACCGGCCCGGGCGGGCTGGTGGTGCTCGCCCCGCATCCCGACGACGAGGCGCTTGGCACCTCCGGCCTGCTCGTCGCCATGGCCCATGCCGGCCGCCCGGTCGGCCTCGTCGCGCTGACCGATGGCGAGGGCTCGCATCGCCAGTCCGCCGAGTGGCCGGCCGAGCGCCTCGCCGCGCGACGGCGCGAGGAACAGGCCATGGCCATGGCGGAACTGGGCTGCGAGGACGCGTCGATCCTGCATCTTTCCCTGCCGGACGGCGCCTCGCGCTGGCACGACGATTTCGCCGGGGCGGCCGAGCGCGTGGCCGCCTTCTGCGACGAGATCGGCGCCACGGCGCTGGCCTCCACTGTCCCCTTCGACCCGCATCCCGACCACGAGGCGGCGGCGATCCTGGCCGAAAACGTGCAGCGCCTTCGCCCGCACCTGCGACGACTGTCCTATCCCGTCTGGTCGATGCGCCACCCCGCCGAGTTGGAAGTGGACGTGGACGGCCTGACCCCGTTCCGGGTGGAAACGCCGATCGTGGAAAAGGCCCGCGCCATCGCGCGCCACGAAACGCAGATGGGCAGCGTGGTGGGCGACGACCCTTCCGGCTTCGCCCTGCCGGACTGGTTCCTGCGCCACCACCAGGGCCCGTTCGAATGCGTGTTCTGGCACAGGATGCCGGGCTCGCCGCCCGGCCCCGAGCACTTCGCCGCCCTTTACGACGGGGACCGCGACCCGTGGGGCGCGCGCGACTCCGCCTACGAGGTGGAGAAGCGCGAGGCGCTCCTGCGCTTCCTCGGGGAGGAAGGCGGCGACAGCGCCATCGAGTTCGGCTGCGGTGAAGGCCATGTGGCGGGTGCGCTCGCCAGCCGGTTCCAAACCGTCGCGGGCTTCGACCTCGACCCCGGCATCGTCGCGCGGGCGACAGCGCATCACGGCGCGCCGGGCCGGGTGACGTTCCAAGTCGGGCGAATGCCAGAGGCGTTTCCCGATCTGCGCTTCGATCTTCTGGTTCTCTCGGAGATGCTCTATTTTTTGACAGAAGCCGAGATCGAGGCGTTGATGGCCCGGGCCTGCCACCATGCCCGGCCGGGGGCGCGGCTGGTGCTGGTCAACTATCTCGGCCCCACCGACACGCCGCTTTCGGGCGACGACGCAGCCGACTTCCTCCTGATGATCGCCTCGGAAAAGCTCACGCTGGAGCGTGCGGAGCGGACCGAGCGCTATCGGATGGATCTCCTGCGCTTTCGCGCACCCGATTCAGAAGCCTGAGAAGAGCGGGCAGTTCGGCGGCGAGTTGCGAGCGCCTGAGGCGCGTGCGCGACAATTCCGGGCTCTGTGCTTCCACCAGCAGCCAGGCCTCGCCGGGCGAACCCGCCTGGAAGGCCGCCTCCACCGCATCGGGCTCGACGCCGAGCCCGGCCACCACGAGAGCGCGTGCGCCGACATCGCCTGACGTGAGATAGGCGAGGCGCGCGCGGATGCGGCGCTCCAGAGCGGGTGCCGGCTCCAGCGCCTCGTCCACCAGCGGGTCGCTCTCGCTGCGCGAGCGCTTCAACTCGTCCGACAAGCCGCCCCGCGCCCGCCCGTCGAGTCGGCAGGAGGTCCAGACGACAGGCCCTTCGCTGAACCGCACCGGCAGCCCCAGCGCGCGGGCGCGGCGCAGGAGCGCGCGGTCCTCGCCGAAGGGCGTCACCGGCAGGCCGCCGAGCGCGGCATAGACACCGGCGCGCAGGCCGAAATTCGCCCCGCCGATATTGCCGTGATGCGGCCAGGGATTGATCGGATCGGGGTCGAGCCGGGCGTCGATCTCGCGCGCGGCGGCGCGATATTCGCGCAGCACCGTCTCGGCCGCTTCGTCGGTCGGCGGCAGCAGCGCGGCCTCGGCCGGGTCGAAGCCGATCGCGCCGCAGACGAGGGCCGCGCCGCGCGCGAATTCCGCCTCGTAGGCCGCGCGCCAGCCGGGGCGGGTCTCGGTGTCAGCATCAAGGGAGAAGAGATGCGCGCCGGGCGCAAGCTGATCGGCGCAGTCGAGCGCGAGGCGCCGGGCGAGCGGCGCCGAGCCGTGGCCCGCGCGCCAGTCGATATCGAGAAGCAGAAAGGGCGCGGCGCCGGCCTGCAGCACTTGGAGCGCCCGCGCTGCCGTGTCGTCGGCCGAGCCGTTGACCACCAGCACCACGCCCTCGCCGATCCCAAGCTCGGCCAGAAGCGCGCGCAGCGTCGCCTCGATGCGCTCCGCCTCGTCGCGCGCGGGCAGGCAGGCGACGGCGCCAGCCATGGAAAACGCGCCGCCCCGGTGAAGGGCGACGCGGGAGATCGTCTCGTGATCTTCGAGCACGTCCAGCCGGAAGGGCTCCACCCGCTGGATCTCGTGCATCGCGATCAGGCGTCCGGGGCGACCAGCTTGCCGTCGCGGCGGCGCCAGAGCTTCAGCGGGTTGGCGTCCTTCAGCGCGTCCGGCAGGAGCGCGTCCGGCAGGTCCTGATAGCTGACCGGGCGCAGGAAGCGCTCGATCGCCTTGGAGCCGACCGAGGTGGAGCGCCCGTCCGAGGTGGAGGGGTACGGGCCGCCATGCACCATGGCATGGCCGACCTCGACGCCCGTGCCGAAGCCGTTGACCAGGATGCGCCCGGCCCGCTTCTCCAAGAGCGGCAGGAGCCGGCGGGCGGCCTCGTGGTCGCTTTCGGTGATGTGGATCGCGGCTGTGAGCTGGCCTTCGAGCTTACGCACGACCTCGGTCAGCTCGGCCTCGTCGCGGCAGCGCACAACCAGCGAGGAGGCGCCGAACACCTCTTCCTGGAGATGCGGATCGGACAGGAACTCGGAGGCCGACACGGCGAAGAGCGCGGACTGGCCGCGCAGCGCGCCGCCTTCCTGGCCGCGGGCCAGCGTCTCGACGCGGGCATGGCCGGCGAGCTTCGACACGCCGGAGGCATAGGCCTCATGGATGCCCGGCGTCAGCATGACGGAGGCGGCGGTGCCGGCCAGCGCTTCGGCGGCAGCGGCGGCGAATGCGTCCAGCCCTTCGCCCTCGACCGCCAGCACGAGGCCGGGATTGGTGCAGAACTGGCCGGCGCCGAGCGTCAGCGAGCCGACGAAGCCCTTGGCGATGGCCTCCGCACGCTCCTTGAGCGCGCCGGGGAAGAGGATCACCGGGTTGATCGAGCTCATCTCGGCATAGACCGGGATCGGCTCGGGCCGCGAGGCTGCGATCTTCATCAGCGCCGTGCCGCCGCCGCGCGAGCCGGTGAAGCCGACGGCCTTGATGCGCCGGTCGGCGACCAGGCCCTGGCCGATCTCGCGGCCGGAATCGAACAGAAGCGAGAACACGCCCTCGGGCATGCCGCAGCGCTTGGCCGCCGCCAGAACGGCGCGGCCGATCAGCTCCGACGTGCCGGGATGGGCCGAGTGCGCCTTGGCCACGACCGGGCAGCCGGCGGCCAGCGCCGAGGCCGTGTCGCCGCCGGCGACGGAGAAGGCGAGCGGGAAGTTGGAGGCGCCGAACACCGCAACCGGGCCGAGCGCGACGTTGCGCAGCCGAAGGTCCGGGCGCGGCAGGGGCTGGCGGTCGGGCATGGCGGGATCGACCCGCGCGTCGAGGAAGCCGCCGTCGCGCAACACGCCGGCGAACATGCGAAGCTGGCCCATGGTGCGGCCGCGCTCGCCTTCGATGCGGCCGCGCGGCAGGCCGCTTTCCTGGCAGCAGCGCTCGATCAGGGCGTCGCCGAGATTTTGGATCTCCTCGGCGATCGCCTCCAGAAAGCGCGCGCGCTCTTCCAGCCCGGTTTCGCGATAGGTGTCGAAGGCTTCGTCGGCCAGGCGGCAGGCCGTTTCGAGGTCGTCCTTCGTGGCGCCCCCGAAGGCCGGATCGAGGCGCTGGCCGGTGGCCGCTTCGATCCCGAAAATCTCACCCTTCGCGCCCTTGGCCAGCGTGTGGCCGACGATCATCTCGCCCTGAATGGTCATGGGGGGTTCCTCTTCGCTATGACGGGAAGCGAAAGCTTCCGGAAGACTGGCGCTTTCCTACAGAGCTTCCATGTCGGTTGGAACCGTCCTTTTCGCCAGTGCGGGCAAAATGTCTGAGAAATTAACACCTCCCCTTTCCCCGCCTCGCCTCGCCGGCCTCCTGTGCCCGGCGGCGCGCTTCGTGGGGGCCTTCGCGCCTGGCGAAAGGACCGTTGCGTGAAACGGATTTCCCGACTCACCACCGGCGCCGTCGCCGCCGGGTTCGCGCTTCTGGTGGTCGCCGGCGGCACGACGGCCTGGCTCGTCTCGCGCGTGGCCGACAACACGGCGCGCGTCACCCACTCCATGGAGGTGGAGCTGGCGCTCGCCAATTTCCGCGCGCTGTCGGAACAGTCCGAAACGGCGCGGCGCGGCTTCCTGCTCGATCCCGACCCGCGCTTCGCCAAGTCCGTGGAAGACAGTGCGCGCGACGCCGGCCCGCAGCTGGCGCGGCTGGGCGCCCTGGTCAACGACAACCCGCAGCAGAAGGACATCGTGAGCCGGCTGGCGAGGGCCAGCCACGATCACATGACTCTGATCCGCCAGTCCATGGCGCTGCGACGGCGGGCGGCACCCGGCACCGATGTCCCCTTCAGCTGGGACCGCTCGACCCAGCTCATCCAAGTGGTGCGCGAACTGGCGAGCGAACTCTCCCGCAACGAGCGCGCTCTGATGCATGTCAGGCTGGAGCGCCAGGAAGCCAGCCAGCGCGTCGCCTCCGGCCTCATCGCTCTGGCCGCCGTGCTTCTGGCGCTGGTGGCCGCCGGCACCATCTGGGTCACGCGCCGCACGCTTCTGGCGCTGCATGCGGCCAGCGGGCAGCTGGCCCGGCTGAACGACGACCTGGAAGGCGCGGTGACGGAGCGCACCGTCGACCTGCAGCGCGCCAACGACGAGATCCAGCGCTTCGCTTATATCGTTAGCCACGACCTACGCTCGCCGCTGGTCAACGTCATGGGTTTTACCAGCGAGATGGAGGCCGCGATCCGGCCGCTGGACGAGCTGGTAACCCAGGCCGAGGCGGCGGGCACCTTCCCCGTTTCGGAGGAGGCGCGGCTCGCCGTGCGCGAGGACCTGCCCGAGGCGGTCGGCTTCATTCGCGCCTCCACGCAGAAGATGGACCGGCTCATCAACGCCATCCTGCGCCTGTCGCGCGAGGGGCGGCGCGTCCTCTCGCCCGAGCCGATCGACATGAACGCCTTGATCTCCGGCATCGAGGGAAGCCTGCAACACAAGCTTCAGGAGGTCGGAGGCGAGGTTCGCGTCTCCTCCCTGCCCTCGCTGGTCAGCGACCGCGTGGGTCTGGAGCAGATCTTTTCCAACCTGATCGAGAACGCCGTGAAGTACCGCTCGCCCCACCGCCCGCCGGTGATCGAGGTGACGGGCCGGCGCGAAGGCGAGCGGGCCGTGTTCGAGATCACCGACAACGGGCGCGGCATCGACCCGAAGGACCACGACCGGGTGTTCGACCTGTTCCGGCGCTCCGGGACGCAGAACGAGCCGGGCGAAGGCATTGGCCTCGCTCATGTTCGAGCCATGGTCTATCGTCTTGGCGGCGTCATATCCTGCCGGTCGGCCCTTGACGCGGGTGCGACATTTAGCCTTTCCATGCGGGCCGATCTTTCGGACGAAGGAGCCAGAGCGCTTTGAACGCACCTCGTAATGTGACGATCGTGATGATCGAGGACGACGAGGGCCATGCGCGCCTCATCGAGAAGAACATCCGCCGCGCGGGCGTCAACAATCCGATCCGGCATTTCACCGACGGAACCTCGGCTCTGCGCTTTCTGATCGAGGACGAGGACGGGCCGGGACACGGCATGCCCTCGCTCGTGCTGCTCGACCTCAACCTGCCCGACATGAGCGGCACCGACATCCTGATGCGGATGAAGGAGGAGGGCTCGGGGCCGCTTCGCCGCACGCCCGTCGTGGTGCTGACCACCACCGACGACAAGGTCGAGATCCAGCGCTGCTACGACCTCGGCGCCAATGTCTACATCACCAAGCCGGTGAACTACGAAAGCTTCGCCCAGGCCATTCGCCAGCTCGGCCTGTTCCTGTCCGTGATCCAGATCCCGGAAGCACCGAGCGAAGGCGCCTGAGGCCGTGGCGAGAGTGCTGTATATCGACGACGACGAAGGCTTGTGCCGGCTGATCAGCCGCGCCATGGCGCGGCGCGGCCACGCGGTGGAAACCGCATCGGGCGGCGCGGAAGGCGTCGCGCGCCTGCGGGCCGAGAGTTTCGAACTGGTCGCCGTCGATCATTACATGCCGGGCATGGACGGGCTGGAAACGCTGGCGGCCATCGCCGCCCTGCCCGACCCGCCGCCGGTCGTCTATGTCACCGGCTCGGAGGAAGGGCGCGTCGCCGTCGCCGCGCTCAAGGCGGGCGCTGCCGACTATGTCGTGAAGAGCGTCGGCGAGGAGTTCTTCGACCTTCTCCAGTCCACCTTCCGGCAGGTGCTGGACCGCAGGCGTCTGCTCGCCGAAAAGGCCGAGGCCGAGGCCAAGCTGCGCATCTCCTACGAGCGACTCGAGGCGCTTCTGAAGGAAGCCAATCACCGCGTCGCCAATTCGCTGCAGATCGTCTCGGCCTTCGTGAGGCTCCAGGCCTCGGCCGCCACCAGCGACGAGGCGCGCTCAGCGCTGCGCGACACGCAGCAGCGCATTACCGCGATCGCGCAGGTGCATCGGCGCCTCTACAATTCCGACGATCTCGACCTCGTAGAAATGTCGGACTATCTCGCAACGCTCCTATCCGAGGTCGAGGCGACCTGGTCGACGCCGCTCGCGCCCCACCGCCTGCATCTGTCGGCCGAGCCGATTCGGCTGGAAACCGACAGCGCCGTTTCCATGGGCGTGCTCGTTGCCGAGCTTGTGAGCAACGGCTTCAAATACGCCTATCCGCCAGGCGTGGTGGGCGAGATCCGCGTGGAGCTCCGCGCCGAAGGCTCCGGCTTCGTGCTTCGCGTGGAGGACGACGGGCAAGGCTTCGACCCGGCGGCGGCGCCCAAGGGCACAGGCACCGGCTCCAAGCTGGTCAAGGCGATGGCGTCGAGTCTCGGCGCCGAGATCACGCAGGAAAACACGCCCCGGGGCTTTCGCGTCGTGGTTCGCGCGACGCGGGGCCTCGGCCGTGCCGCGCGCGCTCCTGCCACCGCCGAGCCCTCGCCCGGCCCGCTGGAGATCGCGGCGCAACGCGGCCCGGCACCGCTTGCGCCGGCCTGAAAAGGTATATCGCGAGAAATGTTTGATTGTTATAATGGCATCGTGCGATAGATCGCGCAGGTTCAATTTAGAGTCATAATGCTGGCCAGCGACAAGTCGGCCGACCGGCCATGACGGGAGCGGCCCCTTGATGACCGACAAGCACCTTCAACTCGACGAACAGCTCTGCTTCGCCGTGTATTCGACGGCGCATGCCTTCAACCGCCTCTACAAGCCCCGCCTCGACGCGCTGGGCATAACCTATCCCCAATATCTCGTGATGATGGTGCTCTGGCAGGACGAGCCGCAGACCGTGGGCAGCCTGGGCGAGCGGCTTCTGCTCGACTCCTCGACCCTCACCCCGCTCCTCAAGCGGCTGGAAGCCAGCGGCTTCGTGACGCGCACCCGCTCGACCCGCGACGAGCGCGTGGTGGACATCGCGCTGACCGAGAAGGGCCGCACCATGGCCGAGGAAGCGCGCTCCGTGCCGGCCGAAATCCGCGAGGCGACCGGCGAGACCGATGGCGAGCTGGAGCGCCTGCGCCGCTCCATCCTGCGCGTGCGCGACGCGCTTCAGGCCTCCAACGTCGCTTAAACCAAAGGCGCCGACCGCCGGCCAGCCGGCGGCAGCCCTGCATGCGACATTCCTTCCCCTCCCCTTTGGCCTCCCCCGCCTGCGCGCCAGGGCGGGTGCATGGCGGCCAGAGATGCGCTAGAGCCTTTTGAGTGACGGAGGACGGCGCCCGGCGCGGCGGCTCGTCCAGGGGAGGAGGCCCAGCATGACTCGCATTTCCAACAACACCCTGCCTGAGCTCGGCGAGCGCATCGCCGTTCCCGCCTACGACCGGGCGGGTCTCAAGCCCGGCATCGCGCATTTCGGCGTCGGCAATTTTCACCGGGCGCATCAGTGCGTCTATCTCGACGATCTCTTCGCCACCGGGCGGGACCACGACTGGGCCGTGGTCGGCCTCAGCGTGCGCGTCGAGGACAAGGCCGCCTTCGCCGACATGGCGGCGCAGGACGGCCTCTTCACCGTGACCGAGGTGGACGAGGGCGTGTTCCGCCCCCGCGCCGTCGGCTCCATCACCAAGCTGGTCGAGCCGGGGGATCGCGACGCCATTCTCGCCACGCTGAATGCGCCCGAGATCCGCATCGTGACGCTCACGGTCACCGAGGGCGGCTACTACATCGCCGGCGACAAGCCGGACCTCAACCATCCCGATCTCGTCGCCGACACGGACGATCTGGAGTCCGCCCGCAGCGTCTTCGGACTGATTCTCTCGGCCATCCGCTCGCGCCGGGCGGCGGGCGCTCCCGCCTTCACCGTCCTCTCCTGCGACAACCTCCCCCACAATGGTGATCTGACGCGCGGCATCGTCACGGGCCTCGCAGCGCGCGTGGACCCCGAGCTCGCCAATTTCGTCTCGACCGAGATCGCCTTCCCCAACTCCATGGTGGACCGCATCACCCCGGCCACCAATCAGACGCAGATCGACACGCTGGCGCGGGAGAAAGGCGTCGAGGACAAGCGGCCGGTCTTCTGCGAGCCTTTCATCCAATGGGTGATCGAGGACCGCTTCTCGGCCGGGCGGCCGCATCTGGAGGATGTCGGCGTCACCTTCGTGGAGGACGTCACCGCCTACGAGCTGATGAAGCTGCGCATTCTCAATGCCGGCCACGCGACCATCGCCTATCCCGCCGCGCTGCTCGGCCTCACCTATGCCCATGACGCGATGCGCGACGATCTCGTCTCGCGCTTCTTCGACGACGTGGAGCGCAACTATCTCCTGCCCGCCTCGCCGGAGATCGAGGGCGTCAGCCGCGAGAGCTATCTGGCGACGGTGACGGGGCGCTTCGCCAACCCGGCCATCGCCGACACGATCCGCCGCCTCTGCCTCGACGGCTCGAACCGCCAGCCGAAATTCGTCATTCCGGCGCTGCGCGAGTTCCTGGCCGCCGGCCGCGACGTGTCGGGCCTCGCCATGGTCCAGGCGCTCTGGTGCCGCTACTGCTACGGCGAACTGGAGGACGGGACGGTGGTGGAGCCGAACGATCCGAACTGGGCCTCGCTTGTGGAGGCCGCGCGCGCAGCCAAGACCGAGCCGCGCCGATTCCTGGAGCAGCGCGGCATTTTCGGCGACGTCGCCGACAACGCCGCCTATGCCGACATCTTCTCCCGCCACCTCTCGGCCATTTGGGAAAAGGGCACGCGGCAGGCGATCGAGGACTATCTGTCCGGCGCCCGTCGCTGACCGCTCGCGGCGCGGGCGGAGCCTCCTGCCCCGCGCCGCGCAAATTCCGGCGCGGCACATTTCCTTCGGGTCTGGTCGCCGCGCCTTGCCCCTCCATCTACGCTGGTCTGACAAGGCCTGCGGGCTTGGAAGAGGCGAGGCTCTCTCTTCGGGACTGAGATGCAATGAGGGGGCAAGGCTTCGGCCCTTCCTCTCGCCGCACCCCAAGGAGAGGCCAGGCGCCCCGTTCCGATCCCGGCCGGTCTTGGCTGATGTCTGCGGCGCCTAAGGCGCCGATCGGCTTCGCTTCAGCGATGAAGCGGGCGGATTTTCCGCAGGCATGTCGAGCAATCGCCCCGCATCCCGGGGCTTCGGTCGGAACGCTGACACCCCACGATGGCCCTTCTGCATCTCAGCTATGTCAGCACGCTTGCCGAAGGCCAATCGCTGGGCGAACTCGTGCGCGATCTCGAATCGTTTCGGGACCGCAACCTGTCGCTCGGCATCACCGGCTGCATCGCCTTCGAGGGACGGCGCATCATGCAGGTGCTGGAAGGCCCGTTCGAGAGCGTCGAAACCCTGTTCGAGACGATCGCGCGCGATCCGCGCCATTGCGACGTGATCCAGATCGAGCGCAAGACGATCGACCGCGTCAGCTTCGGCCATTGGGGCATGGTCCGCCGGCCGATCGCCGACGTGCTCTTCCTCAGCCAACTCTCCTGACGCCAGCCGCTGCCGAACAGCTTCGCCGCCCGCTCTCTCTGGCCAGCGCGGCACGAAGGCTCTAGAGCCTTTGGCACATCAGCTCTGGGGCCGCCTGGCATGTCCGATCCGCTTCTTCCGCTTCACGCCCTCGCCGGCAACAGGCGCGCCCGGGTCCTGGCGGCCGATATCGGCGGCAGCTTCATCAAGCTCGCGGGTGCGGGCGAGGATGCCATGCCCCTGGCGCGCGCCTCGCTGCCCAACCCTGCCCAGTTCTGGCCCGACTTCGTGGAAACTCTGCGCAGCCTTGCCGACGCGGCCGACCCGGCGCGGCGGCTGACGCTGGCGCTGTCTGTCGCCGGCACGATCGACCCCGACACGGGCGCCTCGCTGGCGGCCAACATTTCCTGCATCACCGGGCGCTCGCTGAAGGGCGAGCTGACCTCGGCGCTCGGGCGCCGGGTGGAAGCGGCCAACGACGCCGACTGCTTCGCCCTGGCCGAGGCGCTGCGCGGCGCTGGGCGTGGCCATCGCACCGTGTTCGGCGTGATTCTCGGCACCGGCGTCGGCGGCGGCCTGATCTGGAACGGGCATATCCTCGAAGGCGCGGGCGGCGTTTCGGGTGAATGGGGCCATGGGCCAGTGCTCAAGGACCGGATCGTCGCCGGCCGCATCGTGCCGGCCTTCGCCTGCGGCTGTGGCCAGGTCGGCTGCGTCGATGCCAGCGGCAGCGCGCGCGGCATGGAACGCATCGACGCCGCGCTCCACCCCGCCGGCCCGGTGCGCGACAGCCGCGCCATCGTGGACGCCTGGCGCGCCGGCGAGACGGAGGCGGCCCTCACCATCGACACGTGGCTCGACACGCTGGCCGGCCCGCTCTCCCTGGTGCTCAACGCCACAGGCGCGAGCGTCGTGCCGGTCGGCGGCGGCCTGTCCAACGCGCCGGACCTTCTCGCCGCGCTGGACGCAAGGCTGCGCGCCGGCATCCTGCGGCGCACCGAGGCCCCGGTCATCAAGCCGGCGGAGCTCGGCCCGGAAGCGGGCCTCGTCGGCGCCGCCCTTCTCGGCCTCGGGGTCGGCAAGGACTAAGAGCACCAAAGGCAAATTTCGTGGGGTCCGCTGGCCGGCTCGCCCGCGCCTCATGGCGCGCGGTCCGTTCTGCAAAGGGCAGGTGCCGCGCTCTTCCGCCGCATCTCCCCGGCAGGGTAAGCCGGTGAAACCGAGCCGCACGGGGAGAACCGATGCGGGCCTTCCGCGTTGCCTTCCAGACACAAGAAGGACGACGCGTCATGAGCCGCATTCCCACGGACCGCTACGACAACCAGCAGGATCAGGCCGACAATCAGGATCGCGACGCCGATCAGGCCTCGCAGCAGTCGCAACAGGACGAACTGAACGAGGCGCTGGCCAAGATCCCGCCGCAGGACACGCCCGAGCCGCGCTGAGCGCAGCGGCCTTTCCGACTTCCTGCCTTCGCGGCGGTGCACGGCGCACCGCCGCCCTCCCCTGCCGATGGGTTGCCCCCCTTGCCTCTCCCCGCTTCCTTTCCGACCGGCCCTCAGCCGCCGTCGGCCTTTCCCTTGGCGCTGGAAGCCTTGGGGCCAAGGCCCCTCGTCGTCTGCCACAACGACGCCGACGGTCTCAGCGCCGGGGCGATCCTTCTCCACGCGCTGCGCCGAACGGGGCGGGAGCCGGGAGTGCGCATCGTCGGCAAGGCCGAGAACGCCTATTCCGATGCATTCCGCCGCGAGATGGCGGACAGTGCGGCGACGGGTCTCGTTATCACCGATCTCGGCGTCGCGCCTCATGTGCCGCGCCCCGATCTACCGACCGTGCTGATCGACCATCACGTGCCGAGCGGCCTGCCGGAGGGGGTCGCCATCATCACCGGCGTTCACGACACGCCGATCCCCACCTCCTCGCTTCTGGCCTATCGCTGCGCCGATGCGCTTGGTGCCGCCGACGGGCTGCTTTGGCTGGCGGCTATCGGCCTGATCGGCGACATGGCGGACGGCGACGGCTTTCCCGAGATGGAGGCCGCCCGCGCGCTCGGCATCACGGCGCTGCGCAAGGCCGTCTCGCTCGTCAACGCGCCGCGCCGCACGGCTTCGGGCGATGCTTCGGCGGCGCTCGCCCTGCTTCTGAAATCGGACGGGCCGAAGGCAGTGCTGTCGGGCGAACATGCCGAGACGGAAGCCTTGCTGGAGGCCAAGGCGGAGGTGAAGCGCGAGCTCGACGCCGCGCGCAAGATCGGGCCGAAGGTCGCCGGTGAGGTCGCCCTCGTTCTCTTCTCCTCGCCCACGCAGATCCATCCACTGGTGGCCCAGGCTTGGCGTGGGCGGATCAAGGACCGGATCGTGATCGCGGCCAATCGCGGCTACCGCGAAGGCTATGTCCATTTCGCCGCTCGCACGGCGGAGAACCGCGATCTCCTCGCCTTTCTCGCCGAGCACCGGCCGCCCGGCGCCGACGAGCAATATGGCAACGGCCACCGCGCCGCGTCGGGCGGCGCCCTGCGGTTCGCGGACTGGAACCTTTTCACCCGCTCCCTCGGCTTCGGGCCGGAGACGGAAATCCATCAGGAACAGGCCGCATGACCCAGCAACGCGTTTCCCGCCTCGGCTTCCCCGTCAAGGTCATGGCGCGGGACGACCTGAAGAGCAACGACGCACGCCGGGCCGCCAGCGACCCGCATCTCAAGGTCTCGCTCACCTATATCGACGCCATTCTCGACCATTTGGACAAGCACGACATCCGCATGTACCGCATGTCGTCGGATCTGGCGCCCTACGCCACGCATCCCGACATGCCGCAGTTCCACTCCATGGTGGCCGAGAGCCGGCCGGAACTGGAGGCGATCGGCCGCAAGGCCATGGATCTCGGCATCCGCCTGTCCTTCCACCCCTCGCAGTTCATCGTCCTGAACAGCCCGGACCCGGCGCTCGTGAAGAAGAGCGTCGCCGATCTCGTCTCTCAGGCCGAGATGCTGGACCTCATGGGCCTGCCGCCGGAGGCCGTGCTGGTGATCCATGTCGGCGGGACCTATGGCGACATTCCCGCCGCGCGCCAGCGCTGGGTCGACACCTGGGCTACGCTGCCCGAGCCGGTGCAGCGCCGCCTCGTGCTGGAGCATGACGACCTGCGCTTTTCCGCCGCCGACGTGCTCTGGATTCACGAGCGCACCGGCGTTCGGCTGATCTTCGACTACCAGCATTTCTGGTGCCTCAACCCGGAGCGCGCCGACCTGCGCGACACGGTGGAGCGCATCCTCGCGTCATGGCCGGCAGGGCAGCAGCCCAAGATGCACTTTTCCTCGCCGCGCACCGAGCTGCGCGAGCAGGTGCGCGTCGACAAGAAGACGAAGAAGAAGACCGTGGTCCACGTCGCGCCGGTCTTCACGGGCCATGCCGATTTCGTCAATCCGTTCGAATTCGCCACCCTCATGCGCGTGCTCGACGGTCTCGACTTCGACGTGATGCTGGAGGCCAAGGCCAAGGACCTCGCCCTCCTGCGTCTTCGCCCCGATCTCCTGCGCTATGCGCCGGACGTCGCCGCGCGCTTCGGCCTGGAACCCTCCGAAGCCCCCGCCCTGGAGGCGGAGGAGGACGAGGTCTTGGAAGAGGAAGAGGTCGCGGGCGGCGCCTGAGGGCTCACTCGTCCGTCTCGTCGTCCGTCGCGGCATCGAAGTGGAACCACTCGAACCCGTAGGCGTCGAGCCGCAGCGTCCTGTCCTCGGGCGAGATATGCACGCCCTGGCGCAGGAGCGGGCTCATCGCCTCGAAGGGCAGGCCCTCCGGCAGACGCGCCAGCGCCGGCCGGTCGGCGAGATTGTGCAGGGTCAGAACCCCGCCGCCGCGCCAGCGCGACACGAGCGCCAGCACCGAGGCGTCCCCGGCGTCCAGCACCTGCGGTCGCGCCCAGCCGATCTCGCGCGCCTCGCGCCGGGCGCGGATGAGCCGGCGCACCTGGGAGAGAAGCGACAGCGGGTCGAGTTTCTGCCGCGCCACGTTCACATGCGGATAGGCGAAGGGCCCGTCCGACACCGAGGGGCGTACGCAGTCCTTGGGCTTGGCCGTGGAAAAGGCGCCGTTCTCGGCCGCGCTCCACTGCATGGGCGTGCGCACGGAATGGCGCTCCGGCAGGCCCAGATCCTCTCCCATGCCGATCTCGTCGCCATACCAGAGCACCGGCGTGCCCGGCAGCGCCAGCATCACCGAGAAGGCCATGGCGAGCCGCCGCTCGTCGCCGCCCAACATGGGCGCAAGGCGCCGGCGCAGGCCCCGATCGTAGAGCTGCATGTCCTCCTCCGGGCCGAAGGCGGCGAAGACCTCCTCGCGCTCTTCCGTCTCCAGCCGGCCGAGATCGATCTCGTCGTGATTGCGCAAGAAGGTCGCCCATTGCGCCGGGCCGGGAATTTCTGGCAGCGCCTTCAGGAAATCCGACACCGGCCCGGCCTCGCCGCGCGCGAAGGCCAGGAACATCTGCTGGTTGAGCGGGAAGTTGAAGATGACGTGCAGCCGGTCGCCCGTGCCGAAATAGTCCGGCGCCTCGTCCATCGGAATGTTGGCCTCGGCCAGCAGGATCGCCTCGGACCTGCGCCACGAGAGGAAGGTCTGAAGCTGCGACAGGTAACGATAGGGCTCCCAGCCCGAATGGGCGGCGGACAGGTCCTCCAGCATGAAGGGCACCGCGTCCATGCGGAAGCCCGACACGCCGAGCGCCAGCCAGAAGCCCATGATGCGCTCGATTTCCTCGCGCACCCGGGGGTTGGCGATGTTGAGATCGGCCTGATGCTCGTAGAACCGGTGGAAGTAATATTCCCGGCGCTTGGTGTCGCGCGTCCAAGTCGTCTTCTGCACACCGGGAAAGATCACGCCCTTCTCGGCATCCGCCGGCTTGTCCTTGCGCCAGACATACCAGTCTCGATATTTCGGGTCGCCCATTCGGCTGGCCTGGAACCAGGGGTGGTCGATCGAGGAATGGTTGACCACGAGGTCGACGAGAACGCGCAAGCCCCGCTCGTGCGCGGCATGGGTGAACTCCACGAAGTCGCCAAGCGTGCCGTAGCGCGGATCGACGTTGTAATAGTCCGCGACGTCGTAGCCATTGTCGCGATTGGGGCTTGGGTAGAAGGGCAGCAGCCAGATACAGGTCGCGCCCAGCGCCTCGATATGGTCGAGCCGACTCGTCAGGCCCTTGAAGTCGCCGATCCCGTCGCCGTCCGAGTCCTGAAACGTCTCGACGTCGACGCAGTAGATCACCGCGTTCTTATACCAGAGATTGAACATTCCACCTCCCTTCGCCTCCACCCAAGCTAGTGCAGAGCCTCCCTACGCCTATCGAAACGCCGCCCCGCGTCATGCGGCAGCGCACAATGTCGGACCCCAAGAATCGGATTGACAGACGAGGCTCGCTCCGTTTTGTATGAGTTATTCGCAGGATCAGGCTGCGAGACGGACGCGAGGTCACGGGGCCTGCCGCGTCCGGCCGGTTGGGAGCCCGGTTTGGTTTCGGCGGCACGGCCGCCCCAAGGGAGGAATTTGACTATGACGATCAGACGTAGCCTTGCGGCCGCTTTCGCCTTGGCGACGGTGCTGGCGAGCCCGGTGCTCGCGGCGGACATGGTGGTCGGCTTCTCGCAGGTCGGCTCGGAATCGGGCTGGCGCGCGGCCGAGACCTCGGTCACCAAGCAGGAAGCGCAAAAGCGCGGCATCGACCTGAAATTCGCCGATGCGCAGCAGAAGCAGGAAAACCAGATCAAGGCCATCCGCTCCTTCGTGGCGCAGGGCGTGGACGCGATCCTTCTCGCCCCCGTGGTCGCCACGGGCTGGGACGAAGTGCTGGGCGAAGCCAAGGAAGCCAAGATCCCGGTCGTGCTGCTCGACCGCAACATCGACACCAAGGACCCGTCGCTCTACCTGACCGCCGTCACCTCCGACCAGGTGCACGAGGGCAAGGTCGCCGGCGAGTATCTCGCCAAACAGGTCGGCGCCAAGCCCTGCAAGGTCGTGGAGCTTCAGGGCACCACCGGCTCCTCGCCCGCCATCGCGCGCAAGAAGGGCTTCGAGGAAGCCATCGCCGGCAAGAGCAACATCACCCTCGCCCGGTCGCAGACCGGCGACTTCACCCGCACCAAGGGTAAGGAAGTGATGGAAAGCTTCATCAAGGCCGAGAACGGCGGCAAGGACATCTGCGCGGTCTACGCCCACAACGACGACATGGCCGTCGGCGCCATCCAGGCCATCAAGGAAGCCGGCCTGAAGCCGGGCAAGGACATCATGGTCGTCTCGATCGACGCCGTGCCGGACATCTTCCAGGCCATCGCGAACGGCGAGGCCAACGCCACGGTGGAGCTGACGCCCAACATGGCCGGTCCGGCCTTCGACGCGCTGGAAGCCTACAAGAAGGACGGCAAGGAGCCGCCGAAGTGGATCCAGACCGAGTCCAAGCTCTACACGCAGAACGACGACCCGAAGAAGGTTCTGGAATCCAAGAAGGGCCTCGGCTACTGAGCCGCCCCCGCATCTGACCCGACCGAAAACCAACGCGCGGCGCCCCTTCGGCGCCGCGTCGCTTCCTGCCCGACATCCGTTCGGCATCGCGCCGGCCCAGCCCACTTCGCGAACGACCCGTCGCGAAGGTCTCGAGCCGTTCCGTCGTGCCGCGCCCGGTCGATGCGAGCCGCCTCGGCCGAACCGGACGCGGTGCCGAGCAGGCTCCCGGAACCAGCGGATCGCCTCCATGACCAGACTTCTGATTCAGGGCCTCACCAAGAGCTTTGCCGGCATGACGGCGCTCGACGGCGTGGACCTTCACCTGCGCGCGGGCGAGATCCACGCGCTTCTCGGCGAGAACGGGGCCGGCAAGTCCACCCTCATCAAGACGCTGACCGGCATCTACCGGCGCGACGGCGGGCGCATCGCGCTCGACGGCGCCGAGATCGAGCCGGCCGACAGCGGCGAGGCGCAGCGGCTCGGCATCGGCACGGTCTACCAGGAGGTGAACCTCCTGCCGAACCTCACCGTCGCGGAGAACCTGTTTCTCGGCCGCCAGCCGACCCGGTTCGGCTTCACCGACGGGCGCGCCATGCGCCGCCGCTCGGCAGAGCTCTTGGAAGCCTACGGTCTGGCGGTGAACCCCAATGCCACGCTCGGCAGCCTGTCCGTCGCCGTGCAGCAGCTCGTCGCCATCATCCGCGCGGTGGATCTTTCCGGCAAGGTGCTGATCCTCGACGAGCCCACCGCCAGCCTCGACGCGGCAGAGGTGGAGTCGCTCTTCGTCGCCATGCGAGCCTTGCGCGACAGGGGCCTTGCCATTCTCTTCGTCACCCATTTCCTGGATCAGGTCTTCGCGGTCTGCGACCGCGCCACGGTGCTGCGCAACGGCCGTCTGGTGGGCGAGAAGGCCATCGCCGAGACCTCCCGCATGGACATCGTCTCCATGATGCTGGGGCGCGAGCTGGACGAGGCCGTGTCGCACGCGGCCCCCGCGCCGCTCGCCTCGGGCGAGCCGCGCGTGTCCTTCCGCAACTATGGCCGCAAGCGCATGGTCGAACCCTTCGATCTCGACATCCGGCCGGGCGAGGCCGTGGGCGTCGCCGGCCTGCTCGGCTCGGGCCGCACGGAAACCGCCCGCCTCGTCTTCGGCGCCGACCGCGCCGACACGGGCGAAGCGCGGGTGGACGGGCGCGCGACGCGCATCCTCTCGCCGCGCGCCGCCATCCGCCTCGGCTTCGGCTACTGCCCGGAGGAGCGCAAGGTGGAGGGCATCGTCGGCGATCTCTCGGTGCGCGAGAACATCATCCTCGCGCTGCAGGCGCGGCGCGGCTGGGCCAAGCCCTTGTCGATCCGCGAGCAGGCGCGCATCGCCGAGCATTTCGTCAAGGCGCTGGACATTCGCACCACCGACATCGAGAAGCCGATCCGCCTCCTGTCGGGCGGCAACCAGCAGAAGGCGATCCTCGCCCGCTGGCTCGCCACCGAACCCTCCTTCCTGATCCTCGACGAGCCGACGCGCGGCATCGACGTCGGCGCCCATGCCGAGATCGTGCGCCTGATCGAGGAGCTCTGCGCCAAGGGCATGGCCATGCTCGTCATCTCCTCCGAGCTGGAAGAGCTCACCGCCTATTCCCGGCGCATCCGCGTGTTGCGCGACCGGCGCCATCTCGGAGACCTGGAAGGCGGCGACATCTCGCCCGCTTCCATCATGCGAACCATTGCCGGCACCCAAGGGGACGCGCGCTCATGAACCGTCTCACCCGCGCCGCGCCGCAGATCGGCGCGCTCGCTCTCGTGCTCTTCGCCAACTGGCTGGCCTTTCCCGCCTTCTTCGACCTCGCCCTTCAGAACGGGCGCGCCTACGGCCCTCTGATCGACGTGCTCAATCGCGGCGCGCCGGTCATGCTGCTCGCCGTCGGCATGACCCTCGTCATCGCCACCAAGGGCGTCGACCTTTCCGTCGGCGCCACCATGGCGATCTCCGGCGCGGTCGCCGCGACACTCACCGTCCAGGGCTATCCCGTGCCGCTGGTGATCCTCGCCGCCCTCGGCGTCGGCCTCATATGCGGTCTGTGGAACGGGTTTCTCGTCGCCGTTCTCGACATCCAGCCGATCATCGCGACGTTGATTCTCATGGTGGCCGGGCGCGGCGTCGCCCAGCTCATCACCTCCGGCACCATCGTCACCTTCAACGATCCCGTGCTCTTCTTCATCGGCGGCGGCTCGTTTCTCGGCCTGCCCATGCCGGTGGTCATCGCCGCCGTGGTCGCGCTCATCGCCGTGCTTCTCGTGCGGCGCACCGCGCTCGGTCTCCTGATCGAGGCGACCGGCATCAACCGCCGCGCCTCGGCGCTGGCCGGCGTCGACGCGCGGGCCGTGATTCTGGCCGCCTACATGACCTCGGGCCTCTGCGCCTCGGTGGCCGGCATCGTCGCCGCCGCCGACATTCGCGGCGCCGACGCCAACAATGCCGGCCTCTGGCTGGAGCTGGACGCCATCCTCGCCGTGGTCATCGGCGGCACCTCCCTCATGGGTGGGCGCTTCTCCATCCTCCTGTCGCTGGTCGGCGCGCTCATCATCCAGGCGATGAACACCGGCATCCTTCTCTCGGGCTTCCCGCCGGAGATGAACCTGATCCTCAAGGCCGCGCTGATCGTCCTGATCCTGGTGATCCAGTCGCCTGCCATGGGCCGGATCGCCGCCTTCTCCCGCCACCGTCCGCCGCCGCCCTCGGCCAATGCCGCAAAGGCGAAAGGCTCGCTTCCTTCCGTGCGCGAGGTTCCCGGTCGATGAACGCCCGTTTCCTTCCCCTTCTCGTCACCATCATCGTGTTTCTCGCCGCCTTCGCCCTGTCGGCCGCGCAGTATCCGACGATCCTGTCCACCCGCGTCGCGGCCAATCTCCTGACCGACAATGCCTTTCTCGGCATCGTCGCCGTCGGCATGACGTTCGTCATCCTGTCGGGCGGCATCGATCTCTCGGTCGGCTCGGTGATCGCCTTCACCGGCGTCTTCCTCGCCGTCACCATCCAGGCCGGCTGGCATCCCTACGCGATGATCCCCGCCATCCTCCTCATCGCCGCCGTTTTCGGCGCGGCCATGGGCGCGATGATCCACTATCTCCAGACGCCGCCTTTCATCGTGACCCTCGCCGGCATGTTCCTGGCGCGCGGCGGCTGCTACTTGCTGACCACCGAGTCCATTCCCATCAACCACCCCGACTTCGACGCGCTGAAGCAGCTCTACTGGGTCATCCCCTCGGGCGGGCGTCTGTCCTTCGTCGCCATGGTGATGCTGGCCGTCTTCGCGATCGGCATGCTCATCGCCCACAAGACCCGCTTCGGAACTTATGTCTACGCGCTGGGCGGCGACCGAACCTCGGCCGAGCTCATGGGCGTGCCCGTCGGCCGCGTCACCATCGGCATCTATGCGCTCTCCAGCCTGCTGGCCGGCGTCGCGGGCGTCGTCTTCGCCCTCTACACGTCCTCGGGCTACTCGCTCGCGACCGTCGGCGTCGAGCTCGACGCCATCGCCGCCGTGGTGATCGGCGGGACGCTGCTCACCGGCGGCGTCGGCTTCGTCGCCGGCACCCTCGTCGGCGTCCTCATCTCAGGCCTGATCCAGACCTATATCGTCTTCGACGGAACGCTCTCGTCCTGGTGGACCAAGATCGCCATCGGTATCCTCCTCTTCGCCTTCATCACCCTCCAGCGCGTCCTCACGCGCCGCACCAGCCTCGCTGCGGCGGCTTGAGCGGATAGGGCGGGGCGAGACGCAGGGGACAGCCGTCCCCTGCACCCCTGCCAGGGGAAATGATTTCCCCTGGACCCCTCGTTCGTTTGAGTTCCTGTCCCCGATCCGGGCGGGCCAGAGGCCCGCCCGGATCGGGGAAAAGGTCTTCAAAAGAAAGGAAGGGTTCGGGAAGTCATTCCCGAGCGGGGTTCGGGGCGGCAGCCCCGCCTCTCGCCCGCCTCTCCCGCTCAGCCCTCCGCCGAGAAGGCGGCGAAGGCGGCCATGTTGACGATGTCGGTGTCCTTGGCGCCCAGCGTCACGATCTGCACCGGCTTTTCCAGGCCGACGAGGACGGGTCCGAGAACGGTGGTGCCGCCGAGTTCCTGCACCATGCGGGTGGAGATCGAGGCGGAATGGAAGGCCGGCATGACGAGGACGTTGGCCGGCCCGGTGAGGCGGCAGAACGGGTAGAGGGCCATGAGCTCGGGGTTGAGGGCGACATCGGCGCCCATCTCGCCGTCGAACTCGAAATCGACGCTGTTCTGGCTGAGGAGGCCGACGGCCTCGCGCACCCGCTCGGAGCGCTCGGAAGGCGGGTGGCCGAAGGTGGAATGGGCGAGGAAGGCCACGCGCGGCGTGTGGCCGAGCTTGCGGGCGAAGCGCGCGGCTTCCGTTGCGATGCGGGCGAGCTGCGCGGCGCTGGGCATGTCGTGGACGGCGGTGTCGGCGACGAAGGTCGTGCGGCCCTTGGCGATGACGATGGAAATGCCGATCACGGCGCGGCCGGGCTTGGGGTCGATGACGTGGCGCACGTCGTCGAGCACCACGGAGTAGTTGCGGGTGAGCCCGGAGACCATCGCGTCCGCATCACCCAGCGCCACCATGGCGGCGGCGAAATGGTTGCGGTCCGTATTGATCAGACGGTGGCAGTCGCGCTGAAGATAGCCCTCGCGCTGCAGGCGGCCGTAGAGATGCGCGGAATAGGCGTCGGTGCGGGTGGAAAGCTTGGCGTTCTGGATCTCGAGGCCGCTTTTCAGCTCGACGCCGACGAAGCGCGCGGTCTCCACGATCCGGTCCTCGCGGCCGACCAGCACCGCTTGGCCGAGGCCCTGATTGACGTAGGACGCGGCGGCGCGGATCACCTGCTCCTCCTCGCCTTCGGCGAAGACGACCTTGCGCGGGCGCTGGCGGAGCGTCGCGAAGATGTTCTGGAACGTGCCGGCGGTCGGGTCCCGGCGCGAGGCGAGCTGGTTGCGATAGGCCTCCCAGTCCGCGATGTCGCGGCGCGCGACGCCGCTGTCCATGGCGGCGCGGGCGACGGCCTCGGGAACGATCGTGATGAGGCGCGGGTCGAAGGGCGCGGGGATGATGTAGTCGCGGCCGAACTTGGGGCGCCCGGCGCCCTTATAGGCCGAGGCGACGGCGTCGGGCACGTCCTCGCGGGCGAGCGAGGCGAGGGCCTGCGCGGCGGCGATCTTCATGGCGTCGTTGATCTGCGTGGCGCGCACGTCCAGCGCGCCACGGAAGATGTAGGGAAAGCCGAGAACGTTGTTGACCTGATTGGGATAGTCCGAGCGGCCGGTGGCGACGATGGCGTCGTCGCGGATCGCGTGCGCCTCTTCGGGCGTGATCTCCGGGTCGGGGTTCGCCATGGCGAAGATAATGGGGTTCTCGGCCATGGACTTCACCATCTCGGGCGTCAGCGCGCCCTTGGCCGAGACGCCGAAGAACACGTCGGCGCCGCGCATCGCGTCCTCCAGCGTGCGGGCGTCCGTGTGGGCGGCGTGGGCCGACTTCCACTGGTTCATGCCCTCGGTGCGGCCCTGGAAGATGACGCCCTTCGTGTCGCAGAGGATGACGTTGTCATGGGCGACGCCCATGGCCTTGACCAGCTCGACACAGGCGATGCCGGCGGCGCCCGCGCCGTTGCACACGAGCTTGATGTCCTTCATCTCGCGGCCCGTCAGGTGCAGGGCGTTGATGATGCCGGCGGCGGCGATGATGGCGGTGCCGTGCTGGTCGTCGTGGAAAACGGGAATGTCCATCAGCTCGCGCAGGCGCTGCTCGATGATGAAGCATTCCGGGGCCTTGATGTCCTCCAGGTTGATGCCGCCGAAGGAGGGGCCGAGATAGCGCACGGCGTCGATGAACTTGTCCGGGTCCTCGGTGTCGATCTCGAGATCGATCGAGTCGACGTCGGCGAAGCGCTTGAAGAGGACGGACTTGCCCTCCATCACGGGCTTGGAGGCGAGCGCGCCGAGATTGCCAAGGCCCAGAATCGCCGTGCCGTTGGAGATCACGGCGACCATGTTGCCGCGCGTCGTATAGTCGAAGGCGCGGGCGGGATCTTCGGCGATCGCCTTCACGGGAACGGCGACGCCGGGCGAATAGGCAAGGCTCAAGTCGCGCTGCGTCGCCATGGGCTTGGTCGGCGTGATCTCGAGCTTGCCGGGCCGCCCTTCCGCGTGGAAGGCCAGCGCCTCCGCGTCCGTGGTGCGGATGCCGCTGCGTCGGGTTGTGTCGGCCATGTTCGCTTCCTTCGCCGCCAGAACTGCCTGGGATGTGCGGAAATCCGCACATCGGCCTTCTGTCTTGCGCGAGGGAAAGGCGCGTCGTCAACCGTGCGCGGCGGGGCTTTCATGGTGCGGCGCGGCAGTGCGGCGCGCAAAAAGCCGCCCCACGAAGCCGCGCAGCCGCTCGATCTCCACGAAGATGACGGGCGTGATGAAGAGCGTCAGAACCTGGCTGACCATCAGGCCGCCGACCACGGCGATGCCGAGCGGCTGGCGCAGCTCCGACGAGGCGCCGGTGCCGAGCGCGATGGGCATGGCGCCGAGCATCGCGCAGAAGGTCGTCATCATGATGGGGCGGAAGCGGCGCACGCAGGCCTCGTGGATGGCGGAGGCCGCCGAATGGCCGCCCTCGCGCTCCAGCTCCAGCGCCACGTCGATCATCATGATGGCGTTCTTCTTGACGATGCCGATCAGCATGAGAAGGCCGATCACGGCGATGATCGAGAGATCGAGCCCGAACCATTGCAGCGCCGCCAGCGCGCCGAAGGCAGCCGACGGCAGGCCGGAGAGAATGGTCAGCGGGTGGATGAAGCTCTCGTAGAGAACGCCGAGCACGATGTAGATGACGAGCACCGCCGCGCCGATCAGGAGGCCGAGATTGCCGGTCGCCTGCTGGAAGACCTGCGCCGTGCCGGCATAGGAGGTGGTGACGTTGGTGGGCAGGCCGATCTGGCTCTTGATGCCCTCCACCGCGTCCGTCGCGGTGCCGAGCGACAGGCCGGCGGGCAGGTTGAACGAGAGCGTGACGGCCGTGAGCTGGCCGGTCTGGTTCACCGTGACCGGGCCCGCTTCGCGTGTCAGCCGGGCGAAGGCCGAGAGCGGCACCAGCGTTCCATCCGAGGCCGGCACGCGGATCGAGGCGAGGCGCTGGTCGGTCCAGGGCAGGTTCGGGTCGTATTCGAGGATCACGTCGTAGCTGTTGCCGGTGGCCTGGATCTGCGTGGCGTTGAGCGTGCCGAAGCCCGCTTCCATCGCCGTGCGCAGATTGCTGGAGGAAATGCCCAGCGCATCGGCGCGGTCCTGATCGACGCTGACGCGCTCCTGCAGGCCGTTGTCCTGCAGATCCGTCGCCGCGTCCACGAAATGCCGGGGGTCGGCGCGCATGGCGTCGAGCAGCTTGGCCGACCATTGCCGCGCGGCGTCGGCATCGAGCGACTGGACCACGAGCTGATACTGGCTCTGGGTCGAGCGCCCGCCGAAGCGAAGGCTCTGCACCGGCGTCGCGAAGCTTTTCAGGCCCGCCACCGCGCCGAGCCGGCGGCGCAGCGAGCTCAGCGTCTGCTCCAGCGGGGGCCGCTGGTCCTTGGCCTTCAGCTGCACGAACATGGAGCCGGAATTGAAGGTCGCCCCGCCCGGACCGCCGCCGAGCGTCGAGGTGACGAAGGCGACCGCAGGGTCGGACTTCACCGCCTCGGCGGCCTTGGCCTGCAGCGCGCTCATGGCGGGGTAGGAAATGTCCTGCCGCGCCTGGGTCGAGATGGTGAGAAGGCCGTTGTCCTCCTGCGGAAAGAAGGAGCGCGGCAGCGTCGCCATCATATAGGCCGAGGCCGCGAAGGAGAGCACGAACACGGCCATGATGAAGCCGTTGCGACGCAGGCACCAGTTCACCATCCGCCCGTAGACCAACGTGGCGTGGTCGAAGCCGCGCCCGAACAGGGCGGCGATGCCGCGCACCGGCGCGTGCGACACCGGCAGACGCGCCGCCAACATGGGCGTCAGCGTCAGCGAGACCACCGCCGAGGCGAGGATCGAAAGCGCCACCACGACGCCGAACTCGTTGAGCACGCGCCCCACCACGCCGCCCATCAGGAGGATCGGCAGGAACACCGCGACGAGCGACAGCGACATGGAAATGATCGTGCCGGACACCTCGCCGCTGCCCTTCAGAGCCGCTTCCATCGGCGCCATGCCCTCTTCGACATGGCGCACGATGTTTTCCAGCATGACGATGGCGTCGTCCACCACGAGGCCGACCGAGAGCGTCAGCGCCAGCAGCGAGAGATTGTCGATGGAATAGCCCAGCGCATACATGGCGCCGAAGGTCGCCACCAGCGACAGCGGCACGGCGAGCGCGGGAACCATGGTCGCCGAAACGCGGCCGAGGAAAAGGTAGATGACGAGGATGACGAGGCCGATCGTCAGGCCCAAGGTCTCCTGCACGTCGGAGATCGCGGCGCTGATCGAAGTCGAGGCGTCGTTGACCACCTGGATGTGGACCGAGGCCGGTAGCGAGGCCTGAAGCTCAGGCAGCTTGGCTTTGATGGCCTCCACCACCTCCACCGTGTTGGCGCCGGGCTGGCGCTGCACGGCGAGCACGATGGCGGGCTTGCCGTCGAGCCAGCTTCCCTGGTTCACGTTGGACACGCTGTCCACCACGCCGGCCACATCGCCCAGCCGCACGGGCACCCCGTTCGGCCGGGCGATCACCAGCGTGCGAAACGCCTCGGCGCTGGTGCGCTGGGTCGGCGTGTCCACGGTCAGCGCCTGGCCGCCGGTCTGCACCGTGCCGACCGGGGTCTGGCTGTTGGCGGCCGAAAGGGCGGTGGCGACCTGCGACATGGCGAGCGAGCGGGAGGCGAGCTTGTCGGGATCGACCTGCACGCGCACGGCATAGGTCTTGCCGCCATAGACCTGCGCCTGCGCCACGCCCTGGATGGTGGAAAGCGCGGGCGAGATGATGTTCTCGGCGAGATCGTCGACCTCGGTCAGCGGCGCGCCGTCCGACACGAGATCGAGGAGGAGCACCGGCGCGTCGGCGGGGTTCGCCTTCCGGTAGCTCGGCGGCGAGGTCATGTTGTCGGGCAGCTGCCGCGCGCTGCGGGCGATCGCGGCCTGGATGTCGGCGGCGGCGGCGTCAATGTCGCGCGAGAGCACGAACTGGACGGTGATCTGCGTGTTGCCGAGCGACGAGCGCGCGGTGATCGTGTCGACGCCGTCGATCGTCTGGAACTGCTTGATGAGCGGGGTGGCCACCGCGCTCGCCATCGTGTCGGGCGAGGCGCCGGCGAGCTGGGCCGAAACGCTGATCGTGGGATAGTCGGCCTGCGGCAGGGCGGCCACCGGCAAGAGCCGATAGGCGGCGATGCCCGCCAGAAGCACGGCGAGCGAGAGAAGCAGCGTGGCGACCGGGCGGCGGATGAAGAGCGTGGACATGGCTAGCGCGCCGCCTCGCCGGCCCCGGCGGTGGTGGCGGTTCCCGTGCCAGCCTCGGCGACGGGCGTGCCGGCGTCCTTGCGGTGGCCCCCGTTCTTGCCGGAGCCGTCCTTGCCAGAACCATCCTTCCCGGAGCCATCCTTGGCCGCCTCGCCCGGAAGCGTCACCTTGCTACCTTCCGACAGGGCGCCCTGCCCTTCCGTCACGACGCGCTCGCCCGGCTCCAGGCCTTGGCTGAGGCCCGCCGTCTCGCCGACGCGAAAGGCGACGTCCACCTTACGGATCGTCACCGTGTCGTCGTCCTTGACGACATAGACCACGCTGCCGTCCTGGCGCGGCTGCACGGCGACGGTCGGCACGAGAACCAGATCGTCGCGCTCGCCCGCCTTGACCGTCGCCGAGATGGACTGGCCCGACACGAGCTTGCCTTGCGGATTGTCGATCACCGCCCGCAGCGCCACCGAGCCCGAAGCCGCCACCACCGCGTTGTCGATAAAGGCGACCTTGCCTTCCATCGTCTCGCCCCTCGCCCCGGCCGGGCGCAGCGACACGCCGAGCGAGCCGGCGGACAGGCTCTCCTGCAGGAGCGACAGGTCCTCCTGCGGCAGGGTGAAGGCGGCGTAGACCGGCGAGCTCTGGGTCAGCAGCACCATGGCGGTGCCGGGCGTCACCAGCGCGCCGGTGGAAACGGAGAACGCGCCGAGCCGTCCGTCGAAGGGCGCGGTGATCTGGAGCTTGGCGAGCGCCACCTCGTCGGCGGCGAGCGCCGCGCGGTCGACGTTCAGCACCGCCTGTGCGGAATAGGTGGCGCTCTGCGCATCCTCGCCCTGCTGGGTGTTGTAGGCGCCGGACTTCACCAGCGACTGAGCGCGCGAAAGATTGCGGTTGGCCTGGTCGAGCGTCACCTGGTCCCTGTCGATGGCGGCCTGGTCCTTGGCGATCTGCGCCTTGGCCGTGCGATCGTCCAGCGACACGAGAAGATCGCCGCGCTTGACCGCGGCCCCGTCCGGCACCGCGATGGCGGCGACCGTGCCCGTGGTCTCGCTCGTCATTACCGTGGAGGCGACGGGCAGGATCGTGCCGATCGTCTCGCGCAGGACCGGCAGCGCGCCCTTGGTCGCCACCGCGACATCCACCGCCACGGGCGCGCCGTTGCCCCGCCCGCCGCGCTTGCCGCTCGCGCCGTCGCCCTTGGCCGCGCCGGTGTCGGAGCCCTTCATGAGCGCCGCCAGCGCGGGTGGCGCGTAGGGTGCCAGCCGGTCCCGCTCCATGTAGGAGACGGCGCCGACCGCCACCAAGAGAAGAAACAACCAACGCAACATCCGCCTGAACCCCCGCCTCGGACTCACGGCCTCGTGAGCCGATCGTGATCGCGCATTGGAAGTCAAGCAGACTGTTGCGCAAGTGAATTTTCCGCAATGCCAGAGGCCGGCCGGGCACAGCGAGCGCTCGCGCCCGCGCTCTCGCCGGTGTTCCACGGCATGCGCGGCCGGAGTTTCAGCGTTTCGAAACCGCTCTCGGCTAAGACGGATCGTACCGCTGACTGACGGACCATCGTCATTCGAAATCCGTTGCCTCGTGGAGACGACCCATGCGCCTTAGCCTGAAGACCAAGATCGCGGCCTCGTTCGGCGCCGTTCTGTGCCTGTCCGCCGCCACGGGCGCCTTCGGCTACAAGAGCACGACGGACATCAATGCGCGGCTGGTGGATTTCGTGGCGGAGCCCTTCGCGCAGACCAAGACGGTGGGCGAAATCCGCACCCGAATCGAGGAAATCCGCCGCATCCTCTGGATGACCTACGCCGCCGATCCCAAGCTTCGCCCGGTCCTGAAGGAGCAGTACACCAAGGCCTGGGCCGTGATCGGCGAGGGTCTCGGGCGACTGGGCGGCCTGTCGCTGGAGGGCGCGCCGATCCGCGAGGCGCAGACGCTGGCCGCCTCGTTCCGCGCCGTGACCGACAAGGCGCTCGCGCTGGCCGAACAGGCCGATCTCGACTCGGCGGCGCCGGACACCGTCGCCCATTCGCACGAGGCCGGCGCCTATCTCAACAGCCAGTTGAAGCCCGCCGCCTTCGCGCTGGCCGAAAAGCTCGGCGTGCTGGACGCGGCGATCGATACGGCCGCCAAGGCCTCGATCACGGCGGCGGACGAAGCCTATCGGGACACCAAGCTTTCGCTCCTCACCGCGCTTCTGGCGAGCCTCGGCCTCGGGGCCGGCGCGGCGCTCTGGCTGTCGCTCTCCATCTCGCGCCGGCTCGGCCGCGCGGTGGAGCTGGCCGACAGCATCGGCGCGGGCGACATTTCGCGCCGAGAGCAGGTCCGAGGCTCCGACGAGATCGGCGATCTCCTGCGCTCAATGAACGGCATGAGCGCCAAGCTCAGCGAGATCGTCTCCAACGTTCTCACCTCGGCCGAGCAGGTGGCGACCGGCTCGCGCCAGTCGGCCGCCACGGCCGAGCAATTGTCGTCGGGCTCCACCGAGCAGGCGGCGGCCTCCGAGCAGACCTCGGCGGCGGTGGAGGAGATGACCGCCAACATCCGCCAGAACGCCGACAACGCGGTTCAGGCCGAGCGCATCGCCGCGCAGTCCGCGCAAGGGGCGGAGAAAAGCCGCGTCGCCATCACCGGCTCGCTGGAAGCGATGCGCGAGATCAGCGAGAAGATCCAGATCGTGCAGGAGATCGCCCGGCAGACCGACCTTCTGGCGCTGAACGCCGCGATCGAGGCCGCCCGCGCGGGCTCCCATGGCAAGGGTTTCGCCGTGGTCGCCTCGGAGGTGCGCAAGCTCGCCGAGCGCTCCCAGGCCGCCGCGGCCGACATCGGCACCCTGTCGGGCCAGACGCTCGCCGCTTCCGAGGAAGCCGGCAAGGTCTTCGACGGCCTCATGCCCGACATCCGGCGCACGGCCGATATCGTCAGCGAGATCGCCGCCGCCTGCCGCGAACAGTCGATCGGCATCGAGCAGATCAACCAGGCCATCGTGCAGCTCGATCAGGTGACGCAGGCCAATGCCGGCGCCGCGCTGCAGATGACCACCACGGCCGAGGCGCTGGCCGGCGAAGCCGTCAACCTCAACGACCGCGCCACCTTCTTCAAGCTGGAGCCCGGCGAGTTCGCGACCGTCGCCTCCGTCGAAAGCGCGCCCGCGACGTCCGAAGAAGCGAAGCCGCTGCCCGCGCGCGGCCGGGCGCAGGAGCGCGCGCAGGCGGCTTGAGCCCGGCTGCGCCTCCAGCGAGGGAAACCGGCATGTCGGCTCCGAGCCAGTTCCTTGTCCACCTTGGGACGATCGTCGGCCGCTATCGCGCCGAGGTCGCCTCAAAGCGCGAGACTTTGGCTTTGCTGCGCTGGCAGATGGCCGAGGGCCATGCGCTGGACGATCGCGCGACCCTGCCGGGTCATGTGACGACGAGCGCCATCGTCGTCTCGCCCGATCACCGCCGCGTGCTCTTGATCGACCACATCGCGTTGGGTCGCTGGCTCCAGCCGGGCGGCCATTACGAGGCGGCGCCCTTCTTCCACGATTCGGCGGCGCGCGAGGCCGTGGAGGAAACCGGCGTCGCCGGGCTTCGGCTTCATCCCTGGCACCGGGGAACGGACCTTCCCTTCGTGATCGACAGCCACGACGTTTCGGGAAACCCCCGGCGCGGCGAGCCGGACCATGTCCATGACGATCTTCAATATCTCTTCCTGGCCGATCCCGATGCGCCGCTACGGGCTCAGACCGAGGAGGTGCACGCCGCTTTCTGGGAGGAGATCGCGCATCTCGGCGACGCCGCGCCGAAGGCCGCCGCGCGCCTGAGATCGATCACCTGACCCGAGCCCGCTTTTCGCTCGAAGGAGCAAAGTCCTGGGCGGCGAGCGAACAGCCTGAAAGGACGAGATCATGACGGATCTGACATTTCGCCGGGCGACCCTGGCAGACCTCCCCGCCATCGTCGCCATGCTGGCGGACGACGATCTAGGCGCGGCCCGCGAAAGCGCGTGGGAGGATGGTTCGCAGTCCTATCGCGACGCGTTCGCCGAGATCGACGCCGATCCCCATCAGTTTCTCTGCGTGGCCGAAGCCGGCGAGCAGATCGTCGGAACGCTGCAGCTCACTTTTCTTGCCGGCCTCTCCAGACAGGGGGCGAAGCGAGGGCTGGTCGAAGCCGTGCGGATCGTCCGGCAACAGCGCGGCAAGAGGCTTGGCGAAGCCCTGCTGACTTGGGCCATAGAAGAATGCCGGTCGCGTGGCTGCTCCGTCGTGCAACTGACCACCGACAAGAGGCGCTTGGACGCCCCCCGCTTCTACGAACGATTGGGGTTCGAGCCGAGCCATCTCGGCTACAAGCTCCCGCTATGAGCCCGGAGCACCGCGATACAGGAACTGGTCCATCAGACCCGCTCGCCTGGCGGTTCGACCGAAAGTGGAGCCGGTCGTTGGCCTGACCCGTTGAGTCAAGCGGCGGAGCGGCGCCAGCCGGCGGCGAGGAGGCCGGCGCCGATCATCAGCGAGCCGCCCGTCCGGTTGACCGCGCGCTGCACGCCGGGCTTGCGGATGGACTGGCGCGCCATCGAGGCCAGGAGCGCGTAGAGGGTTGCGTTCAGCGTTGCGAGCACGAGGAAGGTCGTCTCGAAGACCAGCATCTGCCCGAGCAGCGGCCGGGAGAGGTCGAGGAACTGCGGAAGAAAGGCGACGAAGAAGAGGATGCTCTTCGGGTTCAGCGCCGTCACGACATAGATGTGCAGGAAGACGCGCAAGGGGCGTTCGCTTGGGCCCTCGGTGCCGGCCGCCTCCCCCGCCCCGCCGGAGACCGGCGCGCGCCAGAGCTTGATGCCGAGATAGATGAGATAGGCGGCGCCGATCCATTTCAGGGCCGTGAACAGGGCGGCGGAGGCCGCCAGAAGCGCGCCGAGACCGAGCATCGAGGCGGTCATGGCGGTGAAGTCGCCGAGCGCGACTCCGGCCACCGTCGCCGCCGCGAGTTTGCGCCCATGGCTCAGCGCATAGGAGATGACGAGCAGGATCGTCGGGCCCGGGATCGCCAGAAGAACGGCGGACGCCGCGACGAATGCCAGCCAATGGTCCAGGGACATGCCACCCCCTCCGCTTCGGGAGAGGGTAGCAATCCACGGGCGCCGGGCTGATGCAAGCCGATTTTTAGCCGTCCATCTTTCGCGTCGGCACGTAGTTCAGCACCGGCCCGAGCCAGCGCTCCACCTCGGCCACCGCCATGCCCTTGCGGTTGGCATAGTCCTCGACCTGATCGCGCTCCACCTTGGCGACGCCGAAATAATAGCTGTCGGGATGGGCGAGGTAGAGGCCGGAGACGGAAGAGCCGGGCCACATGGCGTAGCTCTCGGTCAGCACCACGCCGGTCTCGGCTTCGGCGTTCAGGAGCTTGAACAGCGTGACCTTTTCCGTGTGGTCGGGCTGGGCGGGATAGCCCGGCGCCGGGCGGATGCCGGCATAGGGCTCGGTGACGAGATCGTCCGGCGCGAAGCGCTCGTCCGGCGCATAGGCCCAAAGCTCGCGACGCACCATCTCGTGCATGCGCTCGGCGAAGGCTTCCGCGAAGCGATCGGCCAACGCCTTCACCATGATGGCGGCATAGTCGTCATTGGCTTTGGCGAAGCGGTTGGAGATTTCCTCCTCCTCGATGCCGGCCGTCACCACGAAGCCGCCGACATAGTCCGCCACGCCGGCTTCCAGCGGCGCGACGAAGTCGGCCAGCGCCACGTTGGGCCGCTCGCCGCGCTTGGCGAGCTGCTGGCGCAGGGTGAAGAAGGTGGCGAGTTCCGCGTTGCGCGCCTCGTCGGTGAAGAGGCGGATGTCGTCGCCCACCGCATTGGCCGGCCAGAAGCCCACCACGGCGCGGGGGCGGAACCAGGTCTCGTCCACGATCTGGCGCAGCATGGCCTGCGCGTCCTCGAACAATTGCCGCGCCGCCGGCCCCTGCGCCTCGTCGTCGAGGATCGCGGGATAGCGGCCCTTTAGCTCCCAGGTCTGGAAGAAGGGCGTCCAGTCGATATAGCGGGCAAGATCGGCAAGGTCCCAGCTGTCATAGGTGCGCGTGCCGAGGAAGCTCGGCTTGGCGGGCCGGAAGTCCGACCAGTCGACCCGCTGCCGGTTTTCGCGCGCGCGGGCGAGCGGCAGGCGCTGCTTCTCGGCCTCGGCCTCGGCGTGCTTGTCCGCCACCTTCTCGTATTCGGCGCGGATGCCCGTGGCATAGGCCTCGCGCCCCTCCGGCGAGAGAAGGTTGGAGACGACGCCGACGGCGCGGCTGGCGTCGGTGACATAGACCGTCTGCCCCTTGCGATAGCGCGGGTCGATCTTCACCGCCGTGTGGACGCGGCTGGTCGTCGCCCCGCCGATCAAGAGCGGCACGTCGAAACCCTCGCGCTCCATCTCGGCCGCCACATGCACCATCTCGTCCAGCGAGGGGGTGATGAGGCCGGACAGGCCGATCACGTCGACCTTCTCCGCCTTGGCGATTTCGAGGATCTTGGCGGCCGGCACCATGACGCCGAGATCGATCACCTCGTAATTGTTGCAGGCGAGCACGACGCCGACGATGTTCTTGCCGATATCGTGGACATCGCCCTTCACCGTAGCCATCAGGATCTTGCCGGCGTTCTTGCGCTCCTCGCCGCCCGACAGGCGCTTCTCCTCCTCCATGAAGGGCAGGAGATGAGCCACGGCCTGCTTCATGACGCGAGCGGACTTGACCACCTGCGGCAGGAACATCTTGCCCGCGCCGAAGAGATCGCCAACCACGTTCATGCCGGCCATGAGCGGGCCTTCGATGACATGGAGCGGGCGCGCGGCCTGGAGGCGCGCTTCTTCCGTGTCGGCCTCGATGAACTCGGTGATGCCGTTGACGAGGGCATGGGCGAGCCGGTCCTCGACCGGCCGCTCGCGCCAGGCGAGGTCCTTGGCCTTGGCCTCCTTGCCGGCCGTGCCGCGATAGCGCTCGGCGAGATCGAGCAGGCGCTCGGTCGGGCTCTTGCCCTCGCGGCCCGGCCGGTTCAGCACCACGTCCTCGCAGGCCTCGCGCAGATCCGCGTCGATCGTGTCGTAGACGGCGAGCTGGCCGGCATTGACGATGCCCATATCCATGCCCGCCTGGATGGCATGGTACAGGAAGACCGCGTGCATGGCCTCGCGCACCGGCTCGTTGCCCCGGAACGAGAAGGAGAGGTTCGACACGCCGCCCGAGATATGGGCGTGCGGCAGGGTCTCACGGATCGTGCGCGTCGCCTCGATAAAGGCGACGCCGTAGCCGTCATGCTCCTCGATGCCGGTCGCGACTGCAAAGACATTGGGGTCGAAGACGATGTCTTCGGGCGGAAAGCCGTTTTCGGTCAGAAGCTTGTAGGCGCGCGAACAGATCGCGACCTTGCGCTCGAACGTGTCGGCCTGCCCGTCCTCGTCGAAGGCCATGACCACCACCGCCGCGCCGTAGAGCCGGCAAAGGCGGGCGTGATTCAGGAAGGCCTCCTCGCCCTCCTTCATGGAGATCGAGTTGACAATCGGCTTGCCCTGGACGCATTGCAGCCCGGCCTCCATCACCTCCCATTTGGAACTGTCGATCATGACCGGCACGCGGGCGATGTCGGGCTCCGAGGCGACGAGATGGAGGAACTCCACCATGGCGCGCTTGGAGTCGATCAGGCCCTCGTCCATGTTGATGTCGATGATCTGCGCGCCGTTGGCCACCTGATCGCGCGCCACATCCAGCGCGGCGGCATAGTCGCCAGCCGTGATCAGCTTGCGAAACTTGGCCGAGCCGGTGACGTTCGTGCGCTCGCCCACGTTAACGAAGGGAATGTCCTTGGTCAGCACGAAGGGCTCGAGGCCCGACAGGCGCATCAGCGGCGCGGGCTTGGGGATGGCGCGCGGCTTCAGGCCCGCCACCGCCGCGGCGATGGCGCGGATGTGCTCCGGCGTCGAGCCGCAGCAGCCACCGACGACGTTGATTAGACCTTCTTCGGCAAAACCGCGCACCTGCGCGGCCATGGCCTCCGGCGTCTCGTCGTACTGGCCGAACTCGTTGGGCAGCCCGGCATTGGGATAGGCGCAGACGAACGTGTCCGCGACGCCGGACATCTCGGACAGATGCGGGCGCATCGCCTCGGCGCCGAGTGCGCAGTTCAGCCCGATCGTGAAGGGCTTGGCATGGCGCACCGAATGCCAGAAGGCCGTCGGCGTCTGGCCCGAAAGCGTGCGGCCGGAGAGATCGGTGATCGTGCCGGAGATCATCACCGGCAGCCAGAGGCCCTTCTCGGCGAACACCTCCTCGGCCGCGAAGATCGCCGCCTTGGCGTTCAGCGTGTCGAAGATCGTCTCGATCAGGATGATGTCGGAGCCGCCGTCCACGAGGCCTCTGACCTGCTCGGCATAGGCGACGCGCAGATCGTCGAAGGAGACGGCGCGATAGCCGGGATTGTTCACGTCCGGCGAGATCGAGGCAGTGCGGTTGGTCGGGCCGATGGCGCCGGCGACGAAGCGGCGGCGTCCGTCCGCCTCCTCAGCGCGCAGGGCGGCACGGCGGGCGACGGCCGCGCCCTCGCGGTTGAGGTCGTAGACCACCGCTTCCATTGCGTAGTCGGCCTGCGCGATCGTCGTGCCGGAGAACGTGTTGGTCTCGACGATGTCCGCCCCGGCCATGAGATAGGCGAAGTGGATGTCCTCGATGGCTTTGGGCTGGGTCAGCACCAGAAGGTCGTTGTTGCCCTTCAGATGACAGGCGCAGTTCTGGAACAGGTCGCCCCGGAAATGCTCCTCCTCCAGCCCCAGGCCCTGGATCTGCGTGCCCATGGCGCCGTCGAGGATCAGGATGCGCTCGGAAGCCGCCCGGCGCAGCGCGGTTCCCACATCCTCGCGCGGGGCGGCGGGGCGGGCGGCGAAGAGCGTGTCGGACGCGGAACTCATGGGGCACCTAACGGCAGGACTTGAACGGGTCGGCGTTCCGGCCATCAGGGGGCCGAACCATATAAGGACATCCTTATATGGTTTCGCAAGGCTTGGCGAGACACGGGTTTTCCACGGTCCCGACGGAGGCGAATGCGCGCGGCTTGCCAGGGGGCGCGCGCTCGGCCAAGCTTTGCGCTCGGCCAAGCTTGGCCTTGGCCCCGCTTCGCCCTCGGCCCTTGCCGGGCGGCGGTTCGCTGGAGGCCGGATGCGCCTTCGCCAGGGATGCGCCTTCGCCAGGATGGAATTTTCGGAAAGCGGGAGTTCGAGCATGTGCCATGCCTGCGTCATCGACAGCGTCAAGCATTCCATGCTGTCGCGCCGGTCCTTCTTCACGGCGGCCTCCGCTTCTGCGGGCGCGGCGGTCGTGGCCCCTCTCGCCATGGCCCGCCCGGCCCTGGCCGAGGTCACCCACGGCGGGCGGGTGGTGGATCTCACCCATGCCTATGACAGCGCCTTTCCGACATTCGACGGCGTGCCGGGCATCACGCAGGAGGAGGCGGCGAATTTCGACAAGAGCGGCTACCAGCTCTACAAGCTGACGATCTTCGAGCACACCGGCACCCATATCGACGCGCCGCTCCATTTCAGCCGCGACGGGTTGAGCGTCGACGAGCTGGAGCCCTCGCGCCTCGTCTGCCCGCTCTGCATCGTCGACATCACGGCCAAGGCTAAGGACGATCCGAACGCCACGCTGGAGGCCGAGGACATCGAGCGCTTCGTCTCCGCCCATGGCGAGATCCCGGCCGGCGCCTGCGTCGCGCTGCGCTCGGGCTGGGCCGCCAAGCTCGGCACGCCGGCCTTCCGCAACGACGCGGCGGGGAACTTCGCCTTTCCCGGTTTCGCCAAGAGTGCGACCGATCTTCTGGCCGAGCGGGATGTCAGCGCCATCGGCGTCGACACGCTGTCGCTCGACCCCGGCAATTCCGCCGACTTCGCCGTCCACTCGTCCTGGCTACCGAGCGGACGCTACGGGATCGAAGGGTTGGCCAATCTGGAAGCCCTGCCCGCGACCGGCGCGACGATCGTGGTCGGCGCGCCCAAGCACAGGGGCGGCACCGGCGGCCCGGCGCGGGTGCTGGCGTTGGTCTAGATCGGGCTCATGCTCCGAAACGGCCGTTCAGGGGAATGGTTTTCTACAAGTGGTGCCCTGCGCGCAATCCACCGTCTCGGCGACTCTCCTGCACCCGCCTAGATAGAAGGCAAGACAGAACGAAGGCGCTTGTCCCTCCAGCGGCGAGCGCCGATCAGGACCTTGCCCATGGCCCCTCCCCGCTCCGCACCTTCTCGCTCCACACGTCGCCCCGCCCCTGGACGCCCCGTCTCGGCCGCCCCCAAGCCTCCCAAGCCGTTCTATCGCTCCTTCGGATTCCAGGTTCTCGTCGCGCTGGTGATCGGCCTCGCGCTCGGGCTCCTCGCCCGCGAGATGGGGCCGGCCCCCTCGGGCGGGCCGAACTGGCTGGTGCAGACGCTGGCGACCGTCGGTTCTTCCTTCGTCTCGCTTCTGCGCACCGTCGTGCCGGTGCTGATCTTCACCGCCATCGTCGCCTCGATCGCCAATCTGCGGGAGTTGAACAACGCCGCGCGGCTGGTCTGGCAGACGCTCCTCTGGTTCGCCGTGACGGCGCTGATCGCGGTTCTGATCGGCATCGCGCTCGGCCTCGTGCTGCAACCCGGCCTCAACACCTCGGTGACGCAGGCCGCCGCCCATGCGCCTTCGCGCTCGGGCTCGTGGCTCGATTTCCTAACCGGGCTCATTCCCTCCAACATTCTCGGCCTCCAGGCCTCCACCAGCCTGAAGGACGGCGCGGCGACGACGAGCCTCAACTTCAACGTCCTGCAGATCCTCGTCATCTCCATCGCGGTGGGCGTCGCGGCGCTGAAGGTAGGCGAGGCCGCCGAGCCCTTCCTCGCCTTCAACCGCTCCTTCCTGAAGATCGTTCACAAGGTGCTCTGGTGGATCATCCGCCTGACGCCGATCGCGACCGTCGGCCTGCTCGGCAACGCGGTCGCGGTCTATGGCTGGACGACGCTGGCACAGCTCGGCACCTATGCGGTCGCGATCTATCTCGGCCTCGCCCTGGTGCTTCTCGTGGTCTACCCCGCGCTGCTCCTGGCGCATGGGCTCAGCCCCGTGCGCTTCTTCCAGAGCGCCTGGCCGGCCATCCAGTTCGCCTTCGTGTCGCGCTCCTCCATCGGCACGCTGCCGATCACCGAGCGCGTCACGGAAAAGGGCCTCGGCGTGCCGCGCGAATATGCCAGCTTCGCCGTGCCGCTCGGCGCCACCACCAAGATGGACGGTTGCGCCTCGATCTATCCCGCGATCTCGGCGATCTTCGTGGCGCAGTTCTTCGGCCTGCAGCTCGGGCTCACCGAATATGTTCTGATCGTCTTCGTCGCCGTTGTGGGCTCGGCCGCGACGGCGGGCCTCACCGGCGCGACCGTCATGCTGACGCTGACGCTCTCCACCCTTGGCCTGCCGCTGGAAGGTGTCGGCCTGCTGCTCGCTATCGACCCCATCCTCGACATGGGCCGCACGGCGGTCAATGTCGCCGGACAGGCGCTGGTGCCGACGATCGTCGCCAAGCGGCAGGGCATGCTGGATGAGGCGGTCTATAACCGGATCGGCGACATCGACGCGCTGGATGCCGGGCCGGAGCCGCTGGGCGCAAGACGCGTCCCGGCCGAATAAGACCACGAACGAAGAAGGGCGCCCTGAGCGCCCTTCTTCGCATCAGGAACGGGCAGCGATCAGTTGATCGAGAAACGCGGCCACGCCGTCCGCCTCGTTCGTGTCCGTCACATGCCGGGCGGCGCGGCGCACCTCGTCCGGCGCCTGTCCCATGGCGACAGAAAGGCCGACAGGCTCGAACATCGGCACGTCGTTGGGCATGTCCCCGATCGCGGCCGTCTCGCTCAAGGGAATGCCGGCCGCCCCGGCCAGTGCCTTGACGCCTGCGCCCTTGTTGGCGACCGCCGTGGTCACGTCGAGAAAATAGGGCTGCGAGCGCACGACATTGGCGCTTGTGCCGAGCGCCTGCCCGATCTCGCGCTCCATCCGGGCGATCAGCGCGTGGTCGTCGCTGACGCCGACGACCTTGTCGGCGCGCGGAAGCCAGGTCTCGAAATCGGGCGCGATGGTCGGCTCCTGCCGCGCGGCGCGGCGCTCCAGATCACCATGCGGCGAGTGGTCGTCGCGCGCGATCCAGAGCCCGTCGGCAAAGAGCCAGACCGGCACCTCGGCTTCGTCCAGAAGCGCGATGGCGCGGCGCGCGTCGCTTTCCTCCAGGCGATGCGCCTCGACGATCCGCCCACCCGGCTCGAACAAGGTGCCGCCGTTGAAGGCGCCGACCGCGCCGGTGAGGCCCAGCCGATCCACGAGTTCGCCGAGGCCGCTCGGCGGGCGGGCGCTGATCAGCGTGAAGGCGATCCCCGCCTCCCCCGCACGGCGCACGGCCTCCACCGTGCGCTCCGACAGCGTCTTGTCGTTGCGCACCAGCGTCCCGTCGATATCGGACACGACGAGGCGGATGGAGGCGGCGAGAGCCGGATCAAGGGTCATGGGAGCCTTTGTGCGGGGGAGGATGGGCACGGGAGGAAGGAGGGCGCGGCAAAGCGAACCGCGCCCGAAGTCGGCTGCTACTGCGGGATTTCGACGTGGCCGCCGAAGCCGAAGCGCATGGCGGACAGCATCTTGTCGCCGAAGGTCGCGTCCTGACGCGAGCGATAGCGGGCATAGAGCGCGGCGGACAGGACGTTGACCGGCACCGCCTCCTCCATCGCCGCTTCCAGGGTCCAGCGCCCTTCGCCGCTATCGGCGACATGGCCGGAGAAGCGGGCAAGGTCCTTGTCGCCCGCCAGCGCGATGGCAGTGAGGTCGAGCAGCCAGGAGGAGATGACCGAGCCGCGCCGCCACACTTCCGCGATGTCGGGCATGTTCAGGTCGAACCGCTCGTCCTCGGGAAGGTGGGGCGAGTTCTTGGACTTCAGGATGTCGAAGCCTTCCGCATAGGCCTGCATCAGCCCGTACTCGATGCCGTTGTGAACCATTTTGACGAAATGGCCCGCACCCGCCGGGCCGGCATGGATATAGCCGCGCTCAGCGCGGTCGTCCGGCGCGTTGCGCCCATGGGTGCGCTCGATGTCGCCATAGCCCGGCGCCAGCGCGTCGAACACGGGGTCGAGATCGCGCACCGTGTCCTCCGGACCGCCGATCATCATGCAATAGCCGCGCTCCAGACCCCAGACGCCGCCCGAGGTGCCGACATCGACATAGCGGATGCCATGCGGCGCCAGTTCCTTGGAGCGGCGGATGTCGTCCTTGTAGAACGTGTTGCCGCCGTCGATGATGACGTCGCCCTGGCCGCAAAGCGGGGTGAGGTCGCGGATCGTCGCCTCGGTCGGCTCGCCGGCCGGCAGCATGACCCAGAAGACGCGGCGCCCGCTAAAGCGCCCAGCCAACTCCTCCAGCGAAGCGGCGCCCGTCGCCCCGTCGCCGGACAGAGCCGAGACGGCCTCGGCGTTGCGGTCGAACACCAGGGCCTCGTGGCCGTGCTTCATCAGGCGGCGGGCGATATTGCCGCCCATTCGGCCAAGGCCGATGATCGCGATCTGCATGGAACTCTCTTCGACATCAGGGTTGCTTGGGAAGTCCCGGCCGCCCTCCCCTTCGGCCGAAGCTCTGTGGCTCCCGCCGCCCGGCTTTTTGAAGCGCAGGGCGGCGGGAGCGGATGGTCAGCTCTTGCGGGCTTCGATCTGCCCGCGCGCCTTCGCCACGACCGCATCCGGCGTGAAGCCGAACTTCTCCTGCAGCTTGGCGAGCGGCGCGGAGGCGCCGAAGGTCGACATCGTGACCTTGGCGCCCTTGGCGCCGACATAGCGGTCCCAGCCCATGGAGCCGGCCTGCTCCACCACGACGCGGGCCATGACGTCCGGCGGCAACACACTGTCGCGATAGCTGTCGTCCTGCTTCTCGTAGAGCTCCCAGGAGGGCAGCGACACGACGCGCGCCTTGACGCCCTCGGCCACCAGCTTCTCGTAGGCGGCAAGGCAGAGCGAAACCTCCGAGCCCGTGCCGATCAGGATCACGTCGGGCGTCTCGCCGGGGTCGCCGGCGAGGACGTATCCGCCGCGCTTCAAGCCAGAGGCCGGGGCGTATTTCGTGCGGTCGAGCGTCGGCAGCGGCTGGCGGGACAGGATCAACGCGGTCGGCTCGTGCGTCTGCTCCATGGCGACGCGCCAGGCTTCCGCCGTCTCGTTGGCGTCGCAGGGGCGGATCGTGTTGAGGCCGGGAATGGCGCGCAGGCTCGCCAGATGCTCGATCGGCTGGTGCGTCGGCCCGTCCTCGCCGACGCCGATCGAATCATGGGTGAAGACCCAGACCACCGGAATTTCCATGATCGCCGACAGCCGCACCGGCGCGCGCATATAATCGGAAAAGACCAGGAAGGTGGAGGCGTAGGGCCGAACGTAAGTCAGCGCCATGCCGTTGGCGATCGAGCCCATTGCGTGTTCGCGAATGCCGAAATGCAGGTTGCGACCGGCGTAATTGTCGCTTTCGAAAGAGCCCGCGCCCTCGAAGCCGAGCTTGGTCTTGTTGGAGGGGGCAAGGTCGGCCGAGCCGCCGATGAGATAGGGCACCTTCTCGGCGATGGCGTTCAGCACCTTGCCGCCGGAATCGCGCGTGGCGAGGCCCTTGGCGTCCGCCTCGAAGGTCGGGATCGATCCGTCCCAGCCGGCGACGAGCTTGCCCGAGCGCATGGCGTCGATCTCTGCGGCGAGTTCGGGATAGGCGGCGCGATAGCGCGCGAAGGCCGCTTCCCATTCCTCACGGGCCGGGCGGCCGCGCCCCTCGACGGCGGCGCGGAAGCTTCTGGCCGCCGCGTCCGGCACGAGGAAGTCCTTGTCCTCCGGCCAGCCGTAGAAGCGTTTGGCGCCCTTCACGTCGTCGGCGTCGAAGGCCTCGCCATGGGCCGAGGCCGTGCCCTGCTGCTTCTGCAGGCCGTAGCCGATCACCGTGTCGACCACGATCAGCGTCGGCCGGTCATCCGTCTGCCGGAACTCGGCGACGGCCTTCTCGATGGCGGCGAGATCGTTGCCGTCCTGGACATGCAGCGTCTTCCAGCCGTAGCCCCGGAAGCGCTCGGCGACATCCTCGGAAAAGGCGAGGCTGGTGAAGCCTTCGATCGACACCTTGTTGTTGTCGTAGATCCAGCAGAGGTTGGAGAGCTTGAGGTGGCCGGCGATCGAGGCCGCTTCGGAGGACACGCCCTCCATCATGTCGCCGTCACCGCACAGGACGATGACGTCGTGGTCGAAGACCTTCGCTTCCGGCTTGTTGTAGCGCGCGGCGAGCCAGCGCTCGGCCAGCGCCATGCCGACCGAATTGCCGCAGCCCTGGCCAAGCGGGCCGGTCGTGGTCTCGACGCCCGTGGTCATCCGATATTCCGGGTGGCCCGGCGTCTTGGAGGAGAGCTGGCGAAACTGCTTGATGTCGTCGAGCGAGACGGCGGGCTTGCCGGTCTTGCGGCCATCGGCGTCGATCTCCTCGACGCCGGCCAGATGCAGCACGGAGTAGAGCAGCATGGAGCCGTGGCCGACCGAGAGCACGAACCGGTCGCGATTGGGCCAGTCGGGCGCGGTCGGGTCGTAGCGCAGAAACTGCGTCCACAGCGAATAGGCGACCGGCGCAAGGCCGAGCGGCGCGCCGACATGGCCGGAATGGGCCTTCAGAACCGCGTCCATCGAAAGGGTGCGGATCGTGTCGATCACCAGTTGGGGCGAGCCGTTCTCGCCGGTGCGGGTCTCGGACGGGGTTTTGGGCAGGGCGCTCATGGGCGAAATCCTTCGTCGTTCGGGACGAAACGTTTCCACGGCGAATTCGGCTGCTTCCTCCTGAAAGGCTACAACCGGCAGGCCGGAAACTCGTGGCCTGAGATGGAGCGCGAAGGCCGCGCGTCGATGGGCGGCAACGCGAAAATCCGTGCGCAAAAAGGGGCTTGATGCGGGGACGGCGCTTGCCTAATGAAAACATGACATATGAAATCATGTATTGGCGCTTGCGCGACGGCTTCTCCCGGCTTCGTCGCCGCGCCCCGCTTCAACAGACCGGAAGGCCCCGCCATGATCGGACCTCGACACACCGCGACGCCGGCAATGGCCGCCGCGAAAACGGGCCGACGCCTCGCCGCCCCAGCCCTTCTCGCCACGCTGCTGATGATGGCGCCCGCCCTGGCGCAGGACAGCGCCTCCCCCGCGCCGACCACTGCGCCCCCTGCGGCCGGCGGCACTCCGAGCGCGGCCCCCGCTGCATCTTCCTCCCCCGCGCCTACCGCTCCCGCATCGACCTCGCCTGCCACCGCCCCTTCGGCGACCCCGGCGGCGCCCGCAACCGCGCCGGTGCAATCCGCGCCCATGACGCCGGCACCCGAAGCGTCCGCCCCCGCCTCTCCGGCCGCCGAGGCCGGCGGGCAGACGACGCTGCCGGCCTTCGCCAGCGAAAACGAGGGCACGCTGCCGGTGGAACCCGCCAATGCCACGGGCCACGACCTGTCCCCCTGGGGCATGTTCATGGCGGCCGATATCGTGGTGAAGGCGGTCATGTCCGGCCTCGCCTTCGCCTCCGTCGTCACCTGGACGATCTGGCTCGCCAAGGTCCTGGAACTGATCGGCGCGCGCCGACGCGCCCAGTCGGGCGTCCGGCGCCTTGCCGAGGCCAGCGGCCTGCCGCAGGGCGAGGGCGTCGAGGCCGCCGGCTGGCGCGGTGGCCCGGTGGCGGCCATGGTGCGCACGGCAAGCGCCGAGCGCGAGCGCTCCGCAGGCCTGCCCTCCGAGGGCGTGAAGGAGCGCGTCGCCACCGCGCTGCAGCGCATCGAGGCGCGCGCCGGCCGGCGCATGGCGCGCGGCACGGGCCTTCTCGCCACGATCGGCTCCACCGCACCCTTCGTCGGCCTGTTCGGCACGGTCTGGGGCATCATGAATTCGTTCATCGGCATCTCGAAGGCCAACACGACCAATCTCGCCGTGGTGGCGCCGGGCATCGCCGAGGCGCTGCTCGCCACCGCGATCGGCCTCGTGGCGGCCATTCCCGCCGTCATCATCTACAATGTCTTCGCCAGGGCCATCGCCGGCTACAAGGCGGTGCTGGCCGATGCCTCGGCCGGCGTTCTCCAGCACCTCTCGCGCGATCTCGACCGCGCCAAGGCGGGGGCCACGCTGCGTGGCCCGGCCCGCATGGCGGCGGAGTAAGCGGCATGGGGGTCAGCCTTCGCTCCGGCGACGACGACGACACCGGCGAAGTCGCCGACATCAACGTCACGCCCTTCATCGACGTCGTCCTTGTTCTGCTCATCATCTTCATGGTGGCCGCGCCGCTTTCCACGGTGGACGTGCCGGTGGACCTGCCGGTTTCCAACGCGCAGCCGCAGGAGCGGCCGGACGAGCCGCTCTTCCTCACCGTGTCGAACGATCTCGACCTCGTTATGGGCGAAGCGCCGGTGGAGCGCGGCGCGCTTCAGGCCGCGCTGGATGCCAAGACCGGGGGCAAGCGCGACGAGCGCATCTTCCTGCGCGCCGACGAGAAGGTGGCCTATGGCGACCTTATGGAGGTGATGAACCTCCTGCGCACGGCGGGCTATCTCAAGATCGCGCTGGTGGGGCTGGAATCGGCCCCCGCCCCGAGCGAAGCGGCACCCGCTCTCCAGCCATGACCCTCGCTTACGACAAGAAAGCGGAGCGCGGCGGCTCGCTGCTCGGCGCGATGCGCTGGGGCACGGCCGCCCTTGCCGTCGCCGCGCTGCACGCGGGCGCGGCCTTCTACGTTTCCAACATGCCCGCGCCGGAAGCGCCCCCGCAAGGCACGCCCGAGGCAGCCGTGCTGATCGACCTCGCGCCGCCCGCGCCGCCGCCAAGCGCGCCGGCCGCCGAGGCGCCGCCGGTCGAGGCGCCGCCCGAGGAGGTGCCGCCGGAGCCCCAGCTAGAGCCGACACCCGAGCCGGTTCCGCCGCCGCCCGAGCCGGTGGCTCCGCCCCCCGAACCCGCGCCACCCGAGCCGCCGCCCCCGGAGCCCGTGGCCGAGCCGGAGCCTCCTCCGCCTGAGCCTATCCCGGAACCCGAGCCTTTGCCCGAACCGCCTCCGCCGGAGCCGGTGGTAACGCCCGAGGTGCCGAAGATGGAAGCGCCGCCGGAGGTCGCCGAGCGCGCGGCCGTACCGCTGCCGCGCCCGACGCCGCCTCGCCCGCGCGTGGCCGAAAAGCCGCCCGAGCGCCCGACGCCGCCCAAGCCACGCCGGGAGCGCCCGCGCGAGGAAGCGCGTCCGCGCACGCCGCCGCGCGCCGCGCCGCCGCCCTCCCGCGCCTCGCAGGCGTCCCGCGCTCCCACGACGCAAGGGGCAGCAGTGTCCTCGTCCGCGGTAGCGCGCTGGAAGTCGCAGGTTCAGTCGCGCCTCAACCGGTTCAAGCGCACTCCGCCCGGCGGCGCAGTGGGTATGCCGAGCGTGACCTTCACCATCGGCCCATCGGGCGCCGCGTCCAACATCCGCATCGCGCGTTCCTCGGGCAATCCGATCCTGGACCAGGCGGCGCTCGATCTCGTGCGCCGCGCCAGCCCCTTTCCGTCGCCGCCCTCCGGAGAAAGCGTGTCGATCCCGCCGTTTGCGATCAACTACAAGCGGTAGGCGGGTTCAGGCATGGTCCGGCAGCGGCGCGATCTGCTTCCAGAACAGAACCGTGCCGGTCAGCCCGCCCTGCGGCTTGAAGGCGTAATGCGGGATCAGGCCGGCCCTGATATAGCCGAGGCGCTCGTAGAGCGAGGCGGCCCCCTCCTCCTCGGCGGTGTCGAGAACGAGAAGGCTCTTGCCGCGCTCGCGCGCCAGGGCTTCGGCCGCCGCCATAAGGGTGCTGGCAATGCCCCGGCCGCGATGCGAGACGGCGGTCATCAGCTTGCCGATCTCGCCGCGATGCGGCTGGTTCTGCGGCAGCGCGAGAAACACCGTCACCGTGCCGACGATCCGCTCCCCGTCGAAAGCGCCGAGCACCACGCGCTCGCCGCTTGCCGCCGCCGCCAGCGCGCCGGTCCAGAACGTTTTGGCCCGCCCCTCGTCCAGCGGATGGAGAAAGCTGACCGACCCGCCGTTCGCCACCGTCTCGATCATGAGATCGGACAGGTCGTTGAGCGACCGGGGCGAGGCGTCCACGGGGCGGATCACGACATCAGACATGGGGCTTCAGCTCCTTGTGAGGGCGACGAGATAGAAGCAGGCGGCGTCACTCTCGTTGGAGAAGGTGACCTCGCCCGGCGCGCCGAAGCCGAGGCAATCGCCCGGACCGAGATCGAACAGCTCGCCCCCTTCCGAAAGGCGCAGCCGCCCTTGCGTGACGCGCACGACCTGCCGGATGCGGCTGTAGGAAGAGGCAGGCAGCACCACACGCCCGCCGGGCGGCAACTCGACATCGACGATCTCGACGGGATGCCAGGACCGGGCGAAGGCTTGGCGGCGCCGATAGCCGGTTTCCGGATCGGTCCACCAGCTCTGGTGCCCGCTCCTCTGAAGACGCGCCTCGTCGCCCTCGGCCCGAACGAGCAGACCCGCCAGCGTCAGCCCGAAGGCCTCGGCCAGCCGCACCAGCACGCCGGCCGTCGGGCTCACTTCGCCGCGCTCGATCTTGCTGATCGCCGCCTTAGACACGTCCGAACGCGCCGCCAACTCGCTCAGCGACCAGCCCCGCGCCTCCCGCTCCCGCCTGATATGCTGCGCCAGCCGCCGCTCCGAATCATCCACTAAAATATCCATTCGTATTTTTTAAGAGACGAATGACCTTTCGTCAAACGACATCCAGCAGAGGCCCCACCGCGACGAACTCGACCTTGATCCGGCCGGGGTCCTCGACGAAGAGCGCATGATAGTCCTCGCCGCCATTCGCGAAGGGATAGCGATCGTCGTCGAGACAGAGGATGCCCCGCGCCTCGCAATGATCCCGCAAGGCATCGACGGCCGCCCGGCTGTCGAGCGTGAAAGCGAGATGGTTTAGCCCGACGCCCGCGCGGTGATAGGGGCGATCGGCATGGTCCGGCCGGACCTGAACGAATGTGAGATAGGCGTCCTGCCTGTTGGCGAGCGGGAAGCCTTCGCCCTAGCATGACAGACCCTGCCGAGAGACCACGGTTCGCCCAGTTCGATCAGTCCCCGACGCGCCCTTGCCGCGGGCCGCGTCGGGGAACTTGCAGCGGTCAGGCGGCGGCGGTCAGAAACCGCGCATCCGCCTCGTCCAGCAGCTTGCGGATCTGCGTCACTTCCTGCGCGGCGTCGGGGGTGCAGTTGGCGTAGGTGATCTTTTCGCCGGCCTTGATCGCCGCCGTCACCACCCCGCCCTCGGCAAGGCCCAGCGGCAGGCCGCCGGCCAGGCGCGCGTCCTTCCAGGTCATGGCGAAGCCGCGATATTGCGTTTCGCCGATGCGCCCGAGCACCTCGCCCACGGCGAGATCGCGCTTGGCCACCGCGATGCATTCCCCGACCGGCCGGTCCAGTGGCTCCAGATGCGGCGCGCCGCGCATGACGGCGTGGATGGCGGACAACGGCACTTCGATCGAGGTGAGGTGGAAGGGGCGGAACAGGGCGAAGCACGGGCCGGGGCCGACCTTCAGATCGGCGATGCGCTCCAGAACGCGGGGATGCTTGGGCTTCACGATGCAGAAGACCCCGGGCGCGACGCCCTTGCCGATGGAATAATCGACGCAGCCCGAGCGCGACAGGATGCCCCCGTCCTCGCGGGTGCAGAGAACCTGCGCCAGATCCTCGGCCGTGGCGTTCGGCCCGTGCATACCGGGCACGTCGGGGCGAAGGCCCGTGGCGTTGGCGATGGCGGTCATCTCCACCATGGTCTTGGAGCCGTCCACGAACTCCACCAGCATCCGGGCATTCATGTTGCGCCGGGCGGCCTCCTCCTCGTAGTCCGCCGGCACGGCGGAGAAGTCGAGCGGGTTGTTCTTGCCCTTGCCGGCCGCCACGATCTCCAGTCCCAGCGACTGGGCAAGGCCGATCAGCTCGATCGTTGATTGCGGCTCGTCGCCGGCCGCTCCCGTGTAGACGACGCCGGCGCGCCGGGCCTCGGCCTTGAGATAGCGGCCGATCGTGATGTCGGCCTCGACATTGAGCATGACCACATGCTTGCCGTTGCGAAAGGCGTCGAGCGCGATGCGCGTGCCCGCGCTCGGGCTGCCCGTCGCGTCGATCACCACGTCGATCCGGCCCGCCGCGCAGAAGGAGCGGAAGTCCTCCACGATCGCGACCGCGCCGGCCCCGATCGCGGCGTCCACGCCGGCCGGCGTGTCGGCGCTGCGCACGGCTGCGTCCTCATAGCCGGCAAAGCGCAGCGTTTCGCGGGCGCGGTCGGCCTTGGAGGTGGAGACGGCGCCGAGCCGGACGCCCGGCATCAGGAGAAGCTGCACCATGAGATCGGTGCCCATCTGCCCGGCGCCGGCAAGACCCACGGTGACGGGACCGCGCGCCTGCGCATAGGCCAGAAGTTCGGCCGCAAGGCCCACCCGCGCGATGCCATCCATGCTTCCAGCCTTCTTCCTGTTCCGCCGCAGAGGGCGCGACACTTCGTCGGTTCGGGGGATAAGGGGTGATCCGCTCCGGGATCAACCGTCTTCGTAACGTGCGGCGCATCACGCGCCCTTGTGTCCCGCCCCTTCCCGGACGGTTTCCAAAGCCGGGCAGGCTCCCTATGCTTCGCCGGCTCGAGCATCACAAGAGATCGGACAGGCAGCCCGTCGCCATGCGCATGCTTCTGGTGGAAGACAATGAAGGGCTCGGCGACGCGGTGAACCGGCACCTGCGCAATGCCGGCCATTCCGTGGAATGGGTGCGCAGCGGCGAGGACGCGCTGGAATGCCTCGGGCTGGAGCGGTTCGACGCGGTCATTCTCGACCTGTCGCTGCCCGGCCGCGACGGGCTTTCGGTGATCGCGGAGCTGAGGCGCGGGCGCTCCAGCGTGCCGGTTCTGGTGGTCACCGCGCGGGCCGAAATCGACGATAAGGTGAGCCTTCTCGACCAGGGGGCGGACGACTATCTCGTGAAGCCCTTCGACCTGCGCGAGCTGGAAGCGCGGCTGCGCGCCCTTCTGCGCCGCCCGGCCGGGCAGACCACGAGTCTCGCCCGCGTCGGCGACGTGGAAATGGACATGGCGGGCCATCTCGTGACCGTCGGCGGCCGGCCGGTGGATCTCGGCCGGCGCGAGTTTCGTCTCCTTGAAATCCTCCTCTCCAAGCCCGGCGTCGTGGTGCAGAAGGAGCAGCTGATGGCGCAGCTCTTCTCCTATGACGACATGGTCTCCACCAATGCGCTGGAGCTCTACGTCTCGCGCTTGCGCCGAAAGCTGGAAGGCGCCTCCGTCGAGATCGCCACCGTGCGCGGGGCGGGCTATGTCGCGCGCGTGCCGGGCAGCGGCCCGGCGCTCGACCCGAAGGCGGCCGGCGAGCGGAAAAACGGCTGATGCCGCTGCGCTTCGCCCCGGTCCATGTCCGCGCCGCCGCCGCCCCGCCCGCCGCTAGGGTGCCGCGCCCCGTCTCGATCCGGCGGCGCATCCTGGTCTTTGCCGGCGCGCTGCTCTTGATCGCCGCCTTTGGGCTGGTTCTCTTCATCCGCGACTATGCCGAGCGCTCGTCCGACCGCGCCTTCGACCGGCTGCTCGGCGCCTCGGCGCTCACCATTGCCGGCGCGGTGCAGCTGGAGGACGGGCGCGTCACGGTGGAGCTGCCGCTCGCTTCCTTCGCCATGTTCTCGGGCGAGGATCGCATCTTCTACGCCGTGGAATCGCCGGCCGGCGAAAACGTCACCGGCGAGAGCGACCTTTCCGCCGGCTTGGCCCCCGCGACCAGCAGCGACCCCGCCTTCGCCGACAAGACCTATCGCGACGAGGGGGTGCGCGTGGCCAGCGTCGGGCGCCTCGTCTCCACGGCGGAGGGCACGGGCTGGGTGACGATCCGCGTCGCGGAAACGCGGGGCGAGCGCAACGCTCTGGCGCGCGAGATCCTGAACAACGCCATCCTGCCCGTTCTCCTCATGACGCTGCTGGCGCTGGTTCTCCTGTGGATCGGCATCGGCCGCGTCTTCGCCCCACTGCTCACCCTGGAGCGGCACCTGCGCGGGCGTTCGCCGGACGATCTCTCGCCGGTCGACCTGCCCGCCCCGCTGGAAACGGCGCAGCTCGTCGGCGCTCTGAACGGCTTCACCGCGCGGCTGAAGCTCGCCCGCGAGCGGCTGGAGGCGCTGGTGGCCGAGGCCGCTCACGAGGTCCGCACGCCGCTGGCGAGCCTTCGCGCCCAGGCCGAGCTGGCCTTGGGCGAGCGCGACCCGGCGGCGCTGCGGCGCGATGTCGAGCGCATCCACGAGGGCGCGGTGCAGGCGAGCCAGCTCGTCTCGCAGCTTCTGATGGACGCGACCGTGACGCACCGCCTGGAAAACCAGCCCGAGCCCACACCCGTCGCGCCGCTGGCGCAGGAGGTCGTGCGCCGCCTCAGCCCCGACATGGCCGAGCGGGTGTGCCTGTCCATCGCCCCCGAAGCCGCCGAGGCGGAACTGCCGATCGACCGGGTGGTGCTGCGCGAGGCCATCCGCAATCTCGTGGACAATGCCCTGCGCTATAGCGACGAGGCGGTGGAAATCCGCATCGAGCGGGACGGATCGTGGCTCGCCATTCGCGTGCTGGACCGGGGGCCGGGCATCCCCGAGCACGAGCGGCCGCTGGTCTTCCAGCGCTTCCGGCGCGGCGAAACGGGCTCGCGGCGGGACCGGGGCGGCTCGGGGCTCGGCCTTGCCATCGTCGCGCGCGTGGTGGAGGCGCATCGCGGCGAGGTGCGTCTTGGCGAGCGCGAAGGCGGCGGCCTCGACATGCATCTGCGCCTGCCGCTCGCGCCGACTGCTACGCCCCTAGCCGGGCCGGGGGCGACGCGAAGCGGGCGCGCCCTCCCGGCCCTTCTCTTGTTCGCGGCCTTCGCCGCCCTCCCCCTCCTCACCGGCCGGGCCGAGGCCGCCGCCGAGTTCCAGGCGCGTGAAAACCCGCCCTCTGCCACGCTGCGCATCCTGGGCGCGACGGACACGGGCCTGTTCTCGCATCTGATCCGCGCCTTCCAGCGCGAGCGGCCGGACATCGCCATCACCTACGAGGAAGACGAGAGCCGCACGGTCTACGACCGGCTGGTCGCGCCCGGCGCCTCGCCGCCCGATCTCGTGGTGAGCTCGGCCTCCGACCTTCAGGTGAAGCTCGTCAACGAAGGGCTGGCGCGCGCCTATCAGCCGCCCCGGCTCGCCGGCATTCCCGACTGGGCGCATTGGCGCTCGGAGGTCTTCGGCTTCAGCTTCGAGCCGGCGGTGATCGTCTACAACCGCAATCTCATGAGCGATGCGGAAGCGCCGCGCACGCATCTCCAGCTTGCCGAACTCCTGGAGCGCGAGCCCCGGCGCTTTGCCGGCCGGGTCGGCACCTACGACGTGGCGCGCAGCGGGGTCGGCTATCTCCTGGCGACGCAGGATCAGGCGATCTCCTCCTATTTCTGGCGCCTCGCCGCCGCTTTCGGGCGCACGCAGGTTCAGCTCAGCGCCTCAAGCCCGGCAATTCTCGACCGGCTGGTGACGGGCGATCTCGCCATCGGCTACAACATCATCGGCTCCTACGCCTTCGCGCGGCAGGACGCGGGCGCTGATATCGGCATCGTGGTGCCGGACGACTACGTGCTCGTCTTCTCCCGTTCCTTTCTGATCCCCGAGGACGCGCCGCAGCCCGCGCTGGCCGAGGCCTTCATCGATTTCACCCTGTCGCCTCAGGGCCAGGCGGTTCTGGCCGGCCCCGCCGCCTTCGGCGCGCTTCTGGATGGCGAAGGGCGATGGACGGCCGCGCGCATCACCGCGCTCGGAAAGGGCGCGGTGCAGCCCATCCGCTTCGGCCCTTCGCTGCTGGTCGGCCTCGACCGGCAGCGCCGCGAGCGCTTCCTCGCCACTTGGAGCGAGATCGTCTCGCCGCACTGAGAGACTGTCTTGCCCCCCCTTAACGAATTTGGAACGTTTCGAGGGATGGGGCGAAGCTGACAGGTTTTTGACAGGTCGAGCGGGCTAGTCTGAAAGGGATGGCCGGGGAGGCTTGAGGCACAGTCTTGGGAGAGCCGGCGAAACGCTCGCAGCGTTTCGCGCCGCTCGAATGTCTGGAGGGACATTCTTGCGGCCGGTCGATCCCCATTCGTTTCCGTTGTCTTTCCCTCGCGACTCGTGCCCCGCGCACGAGCCCGGCCCAAGAACATCCGGCCCCATTCGGCGGCCTTTCGTTTTGGGAGAAACACCGATGAAATCCATGGTCTTCGGCGCCTTCGTCGCGCTTGCCCTCGCCTCCACCTCGGCCTTTGCGCAGAGCGCGCCCGCCTACGAGATCATGGCGCCGGCCTCGCCCGGCGGCGGTTGGGACCAGACCGCCCGCGCCATGCAGAACGTGCTTCAGGAAACCAAGCTCGCCAGCAACGTGCAGGTGGTCAACGTTCCCGGCGCCGGCGGCACGATCGGCCTCGCCCAGTTCGCCTCCACCAAGTCCGGCAATCCCAACGCGCTTCTCGTCGGCGGCTACGTGATGGTGGGCGCGATCCTCACCAACAACTCGCCGGTCAGCCTGGACGACGTGACGCCCGTGGCGCGCCTGACGGGCGAGGACGAGGCGATCGTGGTGCCGGCCTCCTCGCCCTACAAGACGATCGCCGATCTCGCGGCGGCGATGAAGGAGAACCCGGGCGCCGTCGCCATCGCTGGCGGCTCGGCCGGCGGCACGGACCATATCGCGGCGGGCCTCTTCGCCCAGGCCGTGGGCGCCGACCCGAAGGGCATCAACTACATCGCCTTCTCGGGCGGCGGCGAGGCGCTGGCGGCCATTCTCGGCCAGCAGGTCGCGGCCGGCATTTCCGGCTACGGCGAGTTCGAGGCCCAGGTGAAGGCCGGCACGCTGCGCCTTCTCGCCACGACCGGCGAGCAGCGCGTGCCCGGCTCGGAAGCCCCGACGCTGAAAGAAGCGGGCATCGACATGGCGCTGCAGAACTGGCGCATGGTCGCCGCCGCGCCCGGCGTCTCCGCCGATCAGACCGCCGCGCTCGCCGCCAATCTTGAGAAGATGGTCGGCACGCCGGAGTGGAAGGCGGTTCTCGAGCGCAACAACTGGCAGAACACGTTCCTGGCCGGCGACGCCTTCAAGACCGAACTCGCCAAGAACATCGCGGACACCAAGCAGGTGCTGACCGCGATCGGCCTCGTCCAGCAGTGAGCGCCCCGCTCGCTCCCGCGCGCCGCCCCGACAGGGCGGCGCTTGCCATCGGCATCGGGCTCGGCGTTCTCGGCCTCCTGGTCGGTTGGGATGCGCGCAATGTCGGCGGCGGCACCTATGCGCGCATCGGGCCGGCCACCTTTCCCTATGTCATCTCCGCCGTTCTGATCGCCCTTTCGATCTGGACGATGGTGGAAGCCTGGCGCGGCCAGTTTCCCGAGCGCGACCATGACGAGGGCAAGCCCGTTCTCTGGATCGTGGGAGGCCTTGCCGCGCAGCTCGTGCTCCTGAACACGGCGGGCTTCTCCATCGCGACGGGGCTTCTCTTCGCCGCGACGGCGCGCGCCTTCGGCAAGCGCAAGCTGCATGTCTCGGTGCCGCTCGGCATCCTCATCAGCTTCGCGATCTGGATTCTGTTCTCGCAGGTCCTGCGCCTGTCCTTGCCGGCCGGCCCGCTGGAGCGCCTGTTCTTCTAAGGCAAAGGCATAAGAGCCGGGCGGCGCGCCTGCCACCCGACCGGCAAAGGCGGCTCGGCTAAACGCCCACGTCGCCCGCGACGCCGGCGTCCCGCCGACCCTGCAAAGACCCGCTGCCCGGCTGCGGCAAAAGCCGGACAGAAATCCGGCCTGCCCCACCGGACGGCCCGCTTCCGCCCCGCCTCGCCGCGGTTCGCCCCTTCCTCGTCGCATTGGTTCAGCCGATGGATACATTCGCCCTTCTGGGCCAAGGCCTGCTCACGGCCGCCCAGCCCATGAATCTCTTCTACGCCCTGATCGGCGTGACGCTGGGCACGGCGGTCGGCGTTCTGCCGGGCATCGGCCCGGCGCTGACGGTGGCCCTGCTTCTGCCCGTCACCTACCAGCTCGACGCCGCCGGCTCGCTCATCATGTTCGCCGGCATCTACTACGGCGGCATGTATGGCGGGTCGACCACCTCGATCCTGCTCAACACGCCGGGCGAAAGCGCCTCGATCATCACGGCGCTGGAGGGCAACAAGATGGCGAGAGCGGGCCGAGGCGGACCGGCGCTCGCCACGGCCGCCATCGGCTCCTTCGTCGCCGGCCTGATCGCGACGCTGGGCCTTGCCTTTCTGGCGCCCGTCATCGTCTCCTTCGCCCTGTCCTTCGGGCCGGCGGAGTATTTCGCGCTGATGATCCTGGCCTTCGTCACCGTTTCGGCCGCCTTCGGCGACTCGGCGCTGCGCGGGCTGACCAGCCTCGCGCTCGGCCTGACGCTTGGCCTCGTCGGCATCGACCTGCAGACCGGCCAGGCGCGCCTGACGCTGACGCCCGTCGCCAAGTACTTCCGCGATCTCGCCGCCGATCCGGCCGCGCCCCTGCACGCGGTCTGGGCCTCGCTTTCCTCCTTTTTCGGCGGCATCTCGGCCAATCTTCTGGACGGCATCGAGGTGACGACGCTGGCCGTCGCGCTCTTCGCCATCGGCGAGGCGCTGGTGGTGGCCGCCGCCGCCAGTCGCACGCCCGACACGATCCAGGCCGTGAAGGGCTCGCTCTGGATGACCAAGGAAGACTGGAAGCGCTCCTGGAAGCCATGGCTGCGCGGCACGGCAGTCGGCTTCCCGATCGGCGCCATGCCGGCGGGCGGCGCCGAGATCGGCACGTTCCTGTCCTATTCCATGGAAAAGAACCTCTCCAAGCACCCGGAAGAGTTCGGCCATGGCGCGATCGAGGGCGTGGCGGGACCGGAAGCGGCCAACAACGCCTCGGCCGCCGGCACGCTGGTGCCCCTCCTGACGCTCGGCCTGCCGACCTCGGCCACCGCCGCGATCATGCTCGCCGCCTTCCAGCAGTTCGGCCTCCAGCCCGGCCCGCTGCTCTTCATCACCTCGCCGCAGATCGTCTGGGGCCTGGTCGCCAGCCTGCTCATCGCCAATCTCATGCTGGTGGTACTCAACCTGCCGCTGATCGGCGTCTGGGTCCGGCTTCTCACCATTCCCCGCCCCTGGCTCTATGCCGGCATCCTCGTCTTTGCGACGCTGGGCTGCATCGGCGCCAATCCTTCGGCGGTGGAACTCGGGATGCTGCTCCTGTTCGGCCTGCTCGGCTACATGCTGCGCCGCTTCGGCTACCCGATCGCGCCGGTCGTGGTCGGCCTCATCCTCGGCCCCATGGCCGAGCAGCAGCTGCGCCGCGCGCTGGCGATCAGCCAGGGCGACCCGAGCGTGCTGGTTCACTCGGTCCTGGCGGTGACGCTTCTGACGCTGGCGCTTCTCGCGCTGGTCGTGCCGATGATCCTGCGCGCCCGGGGCCGGGGCAAGCTCCTGGCGGCCATGGCCTCCGACGAGGATTGATCGCTCCCGATCCGGGAGCCCGCAACGAAAAAGGGCAGCGCCTCGTGGCGCTGCCGTTTTTTCATGACCGGTTTGGAGTGGAGGGTCCCGCCCTCGCCCCAGCTTACTTGCGGTTGATGCCGTAATAGGCCTCGGGGTCGATGCCCACGGCCGTCAGTGCGGCGCGGCTGGGGCTGCGGCCCGCTTCGGCGGCGGCGGCACAGGCAGCAGCGCCACCGATCGTGCCGGCAATGCCGCGCAGCTGGCGGCCGAAGGTGCGGATGCGGGAGGTCTGGGTCATCGGTCTCGTCCTCGATCTGTTGCACCGAAGATGAGCCTTCGCACCCTTGCTTTGAAGAGCCAAAGCCGATGGGGAGCCATGCATCAAAGCATGGCTTGTGGATTGGATGCTGAACTGTCTGCGCTCGGCTGCCAGAATTTCGGCCTTACACATGGTCCGATGTGACCGTCTCATGCTTCCAGCGCATTCCTTAAATCGGTTGAACGGACGTTTCCTCGCCCCGAGCAGGCGTCGCCGGGTACTGGGCTCCTTGGTTTTCGCCCGTGCGACGGAACCTCCACCGCGCCCGTGCATTGGGCGCGGTCGACGCTGCGAACAAATTCGCGTGCGAGCAAAGGATGCTGCCTTGGATATCGTGACGTCGCAGATGCTCAAGAAGGCGCTTCCGCTGTTCACCGCCCTTGCGGTGACGGTGCTGATCCTGACGGTGTCCTCCATCCTCTATCTCGGCCGCGAAATCTTCGTTCCCTTCGCGCTCGGCATTCTTCTGTCCTTCATCCTGGCGCCGATCGTCATCAAGCTGCAGCGCTACCGCGTGCCGCGCATCCTGGCGATGTCCGGGGCCATCCTGGCCGCGACTGTGGTGATCCTCGCGCTCGGCTTCCTCATCGCGACACAGGTGACGGGCCTCGTCGGCGAAATCCCGTCCTACCGGGTAACGGTGGAGCAGAAGCTGCGCTCCCTATCGGAATCGGCCCAGGCCGAGGGCAACGGGCCGTTCAGCCGCGCCGCCGTGGCGCTGGAAGAAATGGCAGCGGACATCCAGAAGCTCGCTGCCCCCGCCGAGGCCGACGCCAACCAGCCCAAGCCCATTCCGGTGACGGTGGAGAACAACGGCAGCGTCTTCGCCACGTTGAGCGCCGTCGCCATTCCGCTTCTTTCGCCCATCGCCACGTTCGGCGTCGTCATCATCTTCGCGATCTTCATCCTCCTCCAGCGGGAGGATCTCAGAAACCGCTTCATACGCCTTGCCGGCACGGACGACCTGCAACAGACCACGGCGGCGATCGACGACGCAGCCAAGCGCCTTTCGAAGCTGCTTCTGTTTCAGCTGGGCGTGAACGCCGCCTTCGGCGCGATGACCGCGCTCGGCCTCTGGCTCCTCGGCGTGCCGAGCCCGATCCTCTGGGGCATTCTCGGCGGCATCCTGCGCTTCATTCCCTATGTCGGCGGCTTCGTCGGCGCCGGCCTTCCCATGCTGCTCGCCTTTGCGGTCGATCCCGGCTGGTCCATGCTGATCTGGACGGCAGTTCTCTATCTCGGCGCCGAAGCGCTGCTCAGCAATGTCGTGGAGCCCGTGCTCTACGGCCATTCCACCGGCCTCTCGCCGGTCGCCATCCTTCTGGCAGCGACGGTCTGGGCGCTGCTCTGGGGCCCGATCGGCCTGATCCTGGCGACGCCCCTCACCATCTGCCTCGTGGTTATGGGCCGGCACGTGCCGCGCCTCGCCTTTATCGACGTGATGTTCGGCGACCGGCCGGCGCTTTTGCCGGCTCAGATCTTCTACCAGCGCATGCTGGCCGGCGCGCCGCAGGAAGCGGCCGATCAGGCGCGCGAGTTCCTGCGCGAGCGCGAACTCGCCACCTATTACGACGAGGTGGCGCTGGACGGGCTGCGCATCGCGCACGAGGACGTGGCGCGCTTCGCGGTGAAGGGCGAGCGGCTGGAAACGCTGCGCGCGGCGACGCTCGAACTGGTGCGCGAGGTCGGCACGATCAACCCTTCCAAGCGCCGCCGCAAGGCGCACCTGACGGCGGAAGCGGCGGCGGCCGTGGACGCGGTCGGCCCCGACCAAGAGGTGACGCGCATCGTGCAGCGGAAGGGCGATCTCGCGCCGGAATGGCGCGGGCAGACACCCGTCATCTGCCTGTCCGGCAACAATGCGCTGGACGCCGCCGTTACCACCATGCTCGCCCAGGTGTTGGAGCGGCACGGGCTCGGCGCACGCCACATCGCCTTGTCGGAGCTGCGCGAGAAGCCGCCGACCGCCAAGGATGCGGAAGGCGTGGCGCTCGTCGTCCTGTCCTTCATCGAGCCGCTGTCGACCGTCCATCTTCGCCAGGCGGTGCGCGCGGTGCATCGCGTCGCGCCCAAGGCGCGCATCATGATCGGCATCTGGCGCCAGCGCGACCCCGCCATGCTTCAGGAGCTTCAGCGCCGCGTCCATGCCGACGCGCTGGTGACCACGCTGAACAAGGCGCTGGCCGCGGCCCTCGAAATGTCCGGCCAGCGCATGGCGCAGGCGCCCGAACCCCGCCCCGCCCCGCGCCCCGAACGACCGGGCAATAAGGTGGAACCGGAAGCCGCCGCCGTGGCGCTCTGAGGCGCGCTCAAGCGGGTGCGGGATCGCATCCGCTTCGGCGTGCGTGAAGAGGACTGGAGTTGAGACCCGCCCGCGCTGGCGGGACGAAATCTTCAAACGCGATCAGGCCCATCCCAACGGATGGGCCTTTTTCGTATGGGGGCGGCAATCCCTCAAGCGCGCCGCGTCCGACTGAACTCAGGGCCACGTGGAGCGCGACGCGGTGGCTTGAACGGTAATAGTCTCAACAGGTCCATGCTCGGCACCTCTGCCTCCGCCCGGCCTGACAGCCGCCGACGTCAGGGAGGATGGCGACGAGGCCGCTGACTCCCATCCACTATAGACCCAGGGCATCACTTCTTTTCAGGCCGTCCGAAACCACGCCCCCAAACGAAAAAGGCCGCGCTCGAAAGCGCGGCCTTTCCAGAAGTCTCGAATCTCGGACGAGATCAGTCCTGCGACTCGGGGCGCATGAAATGGACCCGGTCCACCGCCGACTTGCGGAAAGCTTCCGCCACATGGGCGAAGGCTTGGTGGGCGGCGTCCGAAACGTCGTCGTTCTGTTCCGGCTCCAGAAGGAAGACCAGGAACGAGCGGCCCGTCGCCATGTAGTCCGTGCCGAAGTCGAAGTGAGCGAGCTCGCTGCGGTTCGGCAGGTTGGTGTCGATGATGGAGACCCAGCGCTTGCCCCCGGGCGCGGAGGGAAGCTTGAAGTTCACCACGTCGTCATGCGCGTTCAGGACGAGAAGCATCGTGGCGTCGCCACCGAGGCGCCGGATGCCTTCCGCTTGCGCGCGGCCGTCCAGCAGCAGGCCGAAGCAGCGCGCGCCGGCATCCTGCCATTCGCCGTCCTGCATCTCGGAGCCGGAGGGCGAAATCCAGGTCACGTCCTTGGCGCCGATCTCCTCGTCGAACGTGCCATGCAGGAAGCGGCCTCGGCGCAGCATGGGCAGCGACTGGCGCAGCATGATGAGCTTCTGGACGAACTCGGCGAGTTCGACGCCCTGTTCGGTGACGTTCCAGTCGACCCACCCGATCTCGTTGTCCTGCGCATAGGCATTGTTGTTGCCGTTCTGCGTGCGGGCGAACTCGTCGCCCGCCAGGATCATCGGCGTGCCGCGCGAGAAGAGCAGCGTCGTGAAGAAGTTGCGCAGCTGGCGGAAGCGGACCTCGTTGATGGCGGGATCGTCCGTCAGCCCTTCCACGCCGTAATTGTAGGAGAGGTTGTGCGAATGGCCGTCGCGATTGTCCTCGCCATTCGCTTCGTTGTGCTTGTCGTTGTAGCAGACCGTGTCGTGCAGCGTGAAACCGTCATGGGCGGTGATGAAGTTCACCGAAGCCCACGGCCGGCGGCCGCGCTTGTCGAAGAGATCGGCCGAGGCCGAAATCTTGGAGGCCACGGCCGGGATCTTGCCCTGCTCGCCCTTCCAATAGGCGCGGATCGTGTCGCGATAGCCGTCGTTCCACTCCGCCCAGCCCGGCGGGAAGCGGCCGACCTGATAGCCGCCCGGACCGCAGTCCCAGGGCTCGGCGATGAGCTTGACCCGGGTGAGCAGCGGGTCCTGCATCGTGGCGTGGAGGAAGGAGGACTCCTCCGAGAAGCCGTGCGGCTCGCGCGCCAGAATGGTGGCGAGGTCGAAGCGGAAGCCGTCGACATGCATCTCGCCGGCCCAGTAGCGGAGAGAGTCCATCACCAGCTGCATGACGCGGGGATGCGAGGTGTTGACCGTGTTCCCCGTGCCGGTGTCGTTGATATAGTAGCGCTTGTTGTCCGGCATGAGCCGGTAATAGGAGGCGTTGTCGATGCCCTTGAAGGAGAGCGTCGGCCCGTTCTCGTTGCCTTCGGCCGTGTGGTTGTAGACGACGTCGAGGATGATCTCGAGACCCGCATGGTGGTAGGTCGAGACCATTTCCTTGAATTCGTTGACGAAGGGCGAGCCCATGTAGCGCGGATCGGGCGCGAAGAAGCCGAGCGTGTTGTAGCCCCAGTAGTTCCGCAGACCCTTCTCGACGAGATAGCTGTCGTCCACGTAGGCGTGGATCGGCAGCAACTCGACCGACGTGACGCCGAGGCTCTGGATGTAGCGAACGACGTCGTGATGGGCGAGGCCGGAGAACTTGCCGCGATCACGCTCCGGCACGGACGGATGGCGCTGCGTGAAGCCCTTCACATGGGTCTCATAGAAGATCGTCCGTTCCCACGGCACGTTCGGGCGGGTCTCGGTGCCCCACGTAAAAGCGGGGTCGATGACCTGGCTCTTTGGCACGAAGGGCGCAGAGTCGCGCTCGTCGAACGATAGGTCGCCGTCCGGGTGGCCGATCGTGTAGCCGAACAGCGCGTGGTCCCATTTCAGCTCGCCCACATGCTGCTTGGCATAGGGGTCGAGCAGCAGCTTGTTGTAATTGAAGCGGTGGCCGTTCTCGGGCTCGTAGGGGCCATGGACCCGGTAGCCATAGACCTGGCCGGGGCGCGCATCCGGCAGATAGCCGTGGAACACCTCGTTCGTGTATTCCGGCAGGACGATGCGCTCGAGCTCGTTCTCGCCCGTCTCGTCGAACAGGCAAAGCTCGACCTTGGTGGCGTTGGCCGAGAAAAGGGCGAAGTTGACGCCGAACCCATCCCAGGTCGCGCCTCGGGGAAAGGGCTGGCCCGCCTCGACCCGCGTGCCGCCGCGCCCGGCGCGCGGAAGGCTCTTCAGCAGGGAAGCTGTCGTGTTTTGGATGTTCACGGACGATAACTCGCGTCAGGAGGAAGACTGCGAGCGAGGAAAGGCGGGAAGCGCGGTTTGGTTCCGCGCCTTGGATGGAACGATTTTTCGCTGAAGGCGAATGCGATCGTCCAACCTCGGGTTCGGCCTGAACTCTTCGCGGGCTGCGGCGTTGAGGCGCGGCAGGAATGGCCAAGGGGGAACACCATCCATGAAGATCGAAGCCGTCATGACCCGGCATGTCGAATATGCCGCACCGGACGATGCCGTCTCGGACCTCGCTGTCATTATGGGGGATCTCGACGTGGGCGCGCTGCCCGTCGGCTCGGACGACGAGTTGCTGGGTGTCGTCACCGATCGCGACATTCTCTTCCGCGTCGTGGCGCGGGGCCTGCACCCCGCGCAGGTTTCGGCGCGCGAGATCGTGTCGACGCCGGTGATCGCCTGCCACCCAGGCGACAGTCTCGGCGCGGCGATGGACCTTATGGCCAGCAACCATGTGCGCCGGCTGGCGGTGCGGAGCGAGAGCGGCAAGGTCGTCGGCTGGGTGACGCTGGCCGATCTCTCCCGCAAGCTGCTTCTGGATTCCGACGTCGTGCAGAACGGCTTGGCCGAGATCAGTCGCGATAGCGGCGGTTGACGCTGCCGACCACCTCCTGCGACAGGCCGAGGCGTGCCGCCAGATACGTGAGATAAAGCTGGCCGGCAGCCTGCCGCGAGCCGGCCGCCAGAAGCGAGACGGCATAGGCATGGGCGGCCCGGTCGCTCGCCTGCGCCCCGGCGACGAGGACGTTCACCGACAAAGGCGCGGCGGCGGAGGCGCGAAAGCGCTCCAGAACCGCCTCATCCGCCCCGCGCCGCGCGAGCCGCGCTTCGGCGGCGGCAAGCGCCACCTCCCCGCCGCCGCCGGCCATCGCCGCTGCGGCTGCGACATCCACCAGGAAATCCCGCTCCGCCCCGGCCAGCGTGCGAAAGTCGATCGTCAGCGGGTAGGAGATCTGGTGGCGGTTCGCCAGATGCGCCCCCAGAAGCTTGGCCGAGAGAACCTTCAGCGTTTCCGCGCGCTGGCGGCGCATGGACTGCGGGAGGGGCAGCGGCTCGGCGAGCGTCGCCAAAGCCGTGTCCGGGAGGATCGTCTCCAGCGCCAGCCCCTGCCCGTCGCGCGGGCCGGCGGCGCGGCCGGCAAAACGCCAAAGCCAGCCGAACGCCATTACTGCGCCGCCGCCTCGGTCGCGGTGGCCGGCAGCAGCGCCTCGATCTGCCCGAGCAGGCGCGAGAAATCGACCGGCTTGGCATGATAGTCGTCGCAACCGGCCGCCAGCGTCTTTTCCCGGTCACCCGACATGGCATGGGCGGTGAGCGCGATGATCGGGATGCGGGGGATGGAGGGGTCAGCGCGGATGGTGCGGGCCGCCGTCCAGCCGTCGAGAATGGGCAGGTTCATGTCGAGCAGCACGATGTCGGGCGCGGCGACCTTGGCCTTGTCCACCCCGTCCTGCCCGTCATGGGCGAGAATGACCTCGTAGCCCCGGCGCTGCAGGCGCCGCGACAGGAAGTCCCAGATTTCCTCGTGATCTTCCACCAGCAGGATACGGGTCATCGGATGGGCTCCAGTTCGGATTCCTGCCCCGCGGGCAGAGCTTCGCTCGGTGTCTTGCGTGTCATAACGCGGATCTGGCCCGCAAGCTCCCGAAGGTCGACATCTCCCTTCATGAGAATGCGGGAGGTCTGTCCCTGCAGCCGCTCGAACTCCTCGCGGGTGAGGTCCTTCGAGGTCAGGACGAGCACGGGAATGTCGCGCCATTCGGGGCGCGAGCGCAGCGCGTTGAGGAAGCCGAACCCGTCCATCACCGGCATGACGAGATCGAGAAGGATGAGGCCCGGTTTTTGAACGGCGACGCGCTCCAGCCCTTCCTGCCCGTTCACCGCCGTCACCACGTCCAGCCCCTCGCGCTCCAGGAGGGTCGCGGTGCGCTGAAGCGCGTCCTCGTCGTCGTCCACCGCCAGAACCAACGAATTATCGGGCGTGCGGTAGCGCGTCATGACGCTTTTCAGCTTGGTCCATTCCACCGGCTTCAGGAGATAGTCCGAAGCGCCGAGGGCGAAACCGAGACTGTGCTCGTCGATGATGGTGATCATGATAACGGGAATGTCCGTCAGCTCCGGGTCGGCCTTCAGTTCGGTCAGCACCGTCCACCCGTCCATCTTGGGCATGGTGACGTCGAGAAGGATCACGTCGGGCTTGAGCATCCGGGCCATTTCCAGCCCGCTCAGGCCGTCCGCCGCCGTGCGGACCGAGAAGCCTTCCTTGCTGAGGAAGCGCATCATCAGCTCGCGCGCATGCGGATCGTCGTCGATCGCGAGGACCAGACCCGCCGCGCCGTGCGGCGTCGCCTCGCCGATCGTGACCGGCGCCGTCAGCTCCGCCTCTTCCGGAGGCACTTCCACCTCGGCGGGAATGCGGATGGTGAAGGTCGTGCCGGCGCCGGGCTCGGAGCGCACGCCGATGTCGCCGCCGAGCAGGCGGCAGAAGGCGCGGGTGATGGCAAGGCCGAGGCCCGTGCCGCCGAACTTGCGCGTGGTGGAACTGTCGGCCTGCGCGAAGCGCTCGAACAGGCGGCCGACCTGCTCCTGCGTCATGCCGATGCCGGTGTCCGACACTTCGAAGGTGATCCAGTCGCGCCCATCGCCCGCCGAGCGCTTGGCGTGGAGGGTGATGACGCCGTTCTCGGTGAATTTCGAGGCGTTGGACAGGAGGTTGATGAGGCACTGGCGCAGCTTCACCTGATCGGTGTGCATCGGCCCCAGCTCGCCCTCACGCTCCACCACGAGGCGGTTGTTCTTCTTGGCGACGAGCGAGCCGACCGTGGAGGCCACCTCGTCGATCACCGTGCCGGTCTCGAAGGTCTCGGCGAAGATGTCCATACGCTCGGCCTCGATCTTGGAAAGGTCGAGCACGTCGTTGATGAGGCTGAGGAGATGGCGGGCATTGCCCTCGATCTTCTTCAGGTCGGACAGGAGATGCTCGTGGCCGAGATCCTCGACCTCCTCTTCCAGCATCTCGGCATAGCCGATGACGGCCGAGAGCGGCGTGCGCAGCTCGTGGCTCATATTGGCGATGAACTGCGACTTGGCGCGGTTGGCGTTCTCGGCCGTCTCCTTGGCGGCGGCCAGCTCGTCCTCGGCCTCGCGCTGGCTGGTGACGTCCGTGTTGGTGCCGAACCAGCGCCGGATCACGCCCTCCTCGTCGCGGATCGGGATCGCCTGGCTGAGGAACCAGCGATAGGAGCCGTCGGCGGCGCGCAGGGGGAACGTGTCCTCCCAGGGCTGCCCCTCGGAGAAGCGCTGCATCAGCCCCTGGCGCACCCGTTCGAGATGGTCGGGATGGTGGACCTTGGTCCAGCCGAGGCCCTTCATCTCGTCCATCGTGGCGCCAGTGTAGTCGAACCAGCGCTGGTTGTACCAGTAGATCTCGCCGTTCGAACTGGCGGTCCAGGCGAACTGGGGAATGTTATCGGCGATGGCGCGGAACTGCTCGTTGGTCTCGCCGAGTTCGGCCGCCGTGCGCTTCTGGTCGGTGATGTCGGTGTGGGTGCCGATCCATTCCAGAATGTCGCCCTCGGGCCCAAAGATCGGCACCGCGCGGGCGATCATGTCCCGCCACTCGCCGTCGAAGCGGCGCACCCGGTGCTCGATCTTGTAGACCGATTTGGACTTCACCGCCTCGTTCCAGATGTCGGCCGAGCGCTGCCGGTCTTCCGGGTGGAGGGCGTCGATCCAGCCGAAATCGCTGTAGGCTTCCTCGCTCTGGCCGGTGAAACGTGCCCAGCCCGGCTGCTCGCCGCTGAAGCGACTGGAACTTGGCACCGACCAGACGATGGCCGATGTCGCCTCGATCAGCGAGCGGAAGCGGCTTTCGGACGCGGCGAGCCGCGCTTCGGCGCGCATACGCTTGGTGGCGTTGACGAGAGCGACGCCGGCGCCGACGACCTCCGGCCCCGCCCGGCGCCCTTCGGCATGAAGCGGGTAGAGGCTGGCGAGATAGACGCGCTCGTCCTCCCCTTCGCCGACCCGCAGTTCCACGTCGTTGTGCACCGCGCCGCGCCGCAGCGTTTCTTCGAACAGGCGCGACAGGCGCTTTCGGTCGGCGGGGAAGAGATCCAGCACGTTCGCGCCCGGCTTCGGAGCAAGGCCGCCTTCGCCCGAGACGGCGCCGAAGGCGGCGTTCATGCGCCCGAGCGTCAGGTCGCGCGAGACGAAGGCGGTGCCGATCGGCGCGTTGCTGATGACGGAACTGAGAAGATCGGCGTTGCGCCGGCCCTCGATCTGCCGGCGAAAGGCCAGGATGGCGAGCGCGGCGGCCGAGGAGATGGCGAGAAGAAAGGCGAGATTGGAGATGAGGTCGGTTCGCCGCCCGGCCGCCATGGCCTGATCGACTCGAATCTGCGCATTGCGCTGAACGGTCGCGACCTCGGCGCGAATCTGGTCCATGACCTCCCGGCCCTGGCCCGAGCGAACCAGTTCGGCGGCGGGCTCGAAGCCCCCGTCGGTGCGCAGGCGCACAACCTCGGCCTCGAAGGCGCGCTCGGCCGCCGTCAGTTCGGTCAGGCGCCGGAGCCGGGCCGGGTCGGCGCCCGCCGCCTCCCAGTTCTGGCCCATCCGGTTGAGCTGCGCGTCGAGCCCGGCTTCGGCCAGGCGATAAGGCTCCAGGAAGACTTCGGTGCCGCCCAGAACGAAGCCGCGCGCCGAGGTTTCCAGCGTCACGATCATCGACAGGAAGCGTTCAGTCTGGGTTCCGACCTCCGTGTTGGCGGTCACCCGCACGTCCCGCATCCGCGTCTGCCACACCGTCCAGCCGAAGGCGGCGATGGCCAGGACCAGAAGCACGGCGGCCGTCAGCCCCGTCCGCCCCATGCCGTCCATGCGTTTGCGGCCGGTGTCATTGTCGGATGCGCTTCCGACGCCATTCTTGATCATCGTCGTCCCCCGGACGCGGGCGAAACACCTGCGCGACGGGCGGAACAACGCATCGTCCCTCCTTTCGTTCAGCCGCCGGGCGCCCCCGGCGGCAATTTTGTCGCGAGTTCCCCTGATGACACTCGATCAAGCCCTGGCGTTCGGACTTGTCGGCCTCACCGTGGCCGGGTTCGTCTGGGGGCGGCTGCCTTACGACCTGATCGCGCTGGCCGGCCTCCTGGCGGGCGTCGTGACCGGCATCGTCCCGGTCAAGGCGGCCTTCACGGGCTTCTCGGACGACGTGGTGGTGATCGTCGTGGCCGCGCTTCTGGTGAGCGCGGCGATCGCGCGCTCGGGCGTGGTGGAGGACATCATGCGCCCCTTCATGCCCTTCATGAAGACGCCGCAGCGGCAGGTCATGGTGCTGGTCGGCGCGGTGACGCTGCTCGCCATGTTCACCAAGAATGTCGGCGCGCTCGCCATGTTCATGCCCGTCGCCGCGCAGGTCTCGCGCAAGAGCGGCACCTCGATCTCGCAGCTTCTCATGCCCATGGCCTTCGGCTCGCTGATCGGCGGCCTCGTGACGCTGGTCGGCACCTCGCCCAACATCATCGTCTCGAAGATTCGCCAGGACATCACCGGCCAGCCCTTCGCCATGTTCGACTATGCGCCGGTCGGCCTCGGCGTCGTCGCGGTGGGCTTTCTCTTCCTGTGCTTCGCATCCAACCTCATTCCCAAGCGCAAGCCGGCGGGCGCGGCCGGCGACGCTTTCGCGCTCGACGCCTACACGGCGGAAGCGCAGGTGCCGGAAGGCTCGGCCTTCTCGGGGCGGACGGTGGCCGATCTCGAAGCGGCGGCCGACGGCGACATCGCCGTGCGCACGGTGATCCGCGAGCGCTTTCGCCGGCTGGAGCCGACCCCGAACCTTCTGATCCGCGAGGGAGACGACCTTCTTCTGGTGGGCGAGCCGGAGGGTATCGAGCGCGCCGTCGCCCGCGCCGGGCTGCGCCTCACGGGCGAGCCGACGACGCAGGCCGGCGACATCGAAAGCGAAAGTGTGGTGGAGGGCGTCGTCACGCCCCAGTCGCCCATGGTCGGCTCGCGCATCGCCAAGCTTTCGCTCCCCTCCGCCCATGGCGTGACGATCCTCGCCGTCAGCCGATCGGGAACCGAAATCCGCCAGCGTCTCCATTCGCTGCGCCTGCGCGAGGGCGACGTGCTGGTCCTCAAGGGCACCAGCGAGACCGTGCCGGAAGCCCTGGCGGCGCTGAAGATCCTGCCGCTGGCCGAGCGCTCCATCGTACTCGGGCGCAACCGGCGCTCCTTCATTCCGCTGGGCGTGCTCGCCGTCGCCATGCTTCTCACGGCGACCGGGCTCGTCAGCGCGGTCGCGGCCTTCTTCGGCGCCGCCGTGGTGCTGCTTCTCCTGCGCGTCATGAGCATGCACGAGGCCTATTCCACGGTGGAGGCCTCGGTGATCGTGCTCCTGGCCGCGCTGATCCCCCTGTCGGAGGCGATCCAGACCACGGGGGGAACGGACCTCATCGCCGGCTGGCTGTCCACCGCGCTGCACGGGCTTTCGCCTCTCACCTCGCTCTTCATGGTGACGCTGCTCGCCATGTCGGTGACGCCCTTCCTCAACAATGCCGCGACCGTGCTCATGCTGGGGCCGATCGCGGGCAGTTTGGCGCAGCGGCTCGGCCTCAATCCCGACCCGTTCCTGATGGCGGTGGCGCTGGGCGCGGCCTGCGACTTCCTCACGCCGATCGGCCACCAGTGCAACACGATCGTCATGGCGCCGGGCGGCTATCGCTTCGGCGACTATTGGCGCCTCGGCCTGCCCTTGTCGCTGATCGTTCTCTTCGTCGGCGTGCCGCTCATCGCCTTCTTCTGGCCGGTGGCGGTGTGATGTCGCCGCACGGAGCTTTGGGGGAACCGCCGTTCGCGATAGCTCGCGAATTCAGCATGGGTTTGTTCGGAAAAGCCCCTTCCCGCCGCTAGGTTCTGCGGCAGAAACGGACCGCCGCCCCGGCGGCGTCCCTGGAGGGAAGGCAACCCATGGCTCGCATTCTCGTCGTTCCCGGCTGGCGGGGCTCCGAAAACGGACATTGGCAGCGCCATCTCGCGGAAAGCGACCCGGACGCGCTCCTGGTGGAACAGGAGGATTGGGAGAACCCGATCCTCACAGACTGGCTGCACACGCTGGAGGCGCACCTAGCGGCAGCGCCCGGCGCCGTGCTGGTCGCCCACAGCCTCGGCGCGGTGCTCGTGGCGCATCTGGCCGCGCGACCTTCGGCCCAGCATGTGGCGGGCGCGCTTCTGGTGGCGCCGGCCGACACCGCCCGGATGGCGCGCGGCGACCCGCGCTTCCTGTCCTTCGCGCCGATCCCCCGCGCGCCCCTGCCCTTCCCCTCCGTGGTGGTGGCCTCGCGGGACGATCCGTTTATGAGCCTGTCCACCGCGCGCTCCTACGCGGGCGCCTGGGGCTCGGGCTTCATCGATCTCGGGCATGCCGGGCACATCAACCCGGCCAGCGGCTTCGGGCGTTGGCCCGAGGGCGAGACGCTGGCGCGCGACCTCGCCAACGGCTGGGATCACGAGGGGCCGCATGCGGCGGGCCCGAGCCTCTCCTCCGTCGCCCACGCGCCGATCTTCTCGTTCGGCGTCAACATGGCGTCGAGCGGGTAAGCCACCGAGGCCGACGGTGGGCGGGAAAGCCCACCCGCCGCCTTCAGCCCAGCGCGAGCGCCGGCGTGCGCCCGTGCTCTTCCAGCTCCCAGACGGCGTGCCAGGCGCCGGCCTGACGCTCCACCACGAGATAGTTCCGGTCGGCCGTGTAGACCGGCCGTTGGCCCGGCAGGGGGCGCAGGCGGATCTTGCGGCCCTTGAGCGGCGATTCGCCGAGCCGCGACAGGAGCCCCAGCCCGATCGCCATGGCGCGCGGCGGCTTGGGGTGGGTGATGCCGGAGGCGACGAGCTGGTGCAGCTGGCTGCCGTCGCGAAGATCCATCGTGCCGCGCGTCGCCAGATGGATTTCGCCCGAGACGATGGTGACGGGCGAGCGGCGGCAGACCGCCTCGCCTTCCATGAGCGCGAGAAAGCGCCGCCATTCCGCCCGATGCGCCCGGCTCTGCCACTGGTCGCGCAGATCGTCCTCGTATTGCTGCGGCCGGGGGTAGAAGTCGAGCAGCGCTTCCACGAGGCTGAGACGCGGGCCGAGCGCCGGCACGCTGGAAACGACGATGCGCCGCGCACCCTCGGGTGCCGCCGTCAACGTGGCCTCGAAGGCCGCCCAGCCCGCCTCGCCCATGACCCGGTCGGGCCGGCGCTCGGAGCGCAGGTCCGGCAGGAGAACCGACAGGCCGGGGAAATGCGCCCCTTGCGTGAAGCTCCGCCCGGTCCGGTCCGGGCAGGTTTCCGGCAGCAGGCCGTCGGCGGCGCCGAGCTGGAAGAGAAGGAACATCTCGCGCGCCGCCGCGAACAGGCCGAGCGCCACCGGGCTCTCCTGCAAACCGGGCGGATGGCTGCCCCAACCGTCGAAAATGTCGTGATCGTCCCAGATCATCAGCGAGGGAACGGCGGCGAAGAGCGCGGCCGCCGCCGGCTGGCGCAGGAGGTCGAGATAGCGGCGGAAGAAGTAGGAGCGAACGGCCTCCTCCATCTCCGCCGTCCAAGCGACGCCGGGCCTTTCCTCGTTGGGCAGCTCGCCCCAGCGTTCGACCTCGGGATGGGCCTTGATGGCTTCGTCTGCGTAGAGCTGGTCGCCGCCATGGAGGAGAAGCGCGAAAGGCCGACGTGCGTGCTCACTCTGCAACCGGCGCCACATGACGTCGCGATCCTCGTGCGAGCGCGCCTCGTCGTCATGCTCCTGCCCGTTGCAGGACACGAAGCCGACCGCGAGGTCGCCGCTCATGTCGGTGGCGACGCGAAAGCTCCCGCCGTTCACGCCATAAGCGGCGGTCGGCGACAGGGGAAGCCGGAGATCGCTGCGCCAGACCTCGTGGCCGAACAGCGCGCCGAGTCGAACCGGCTCGCCCGCCGCCCCGCCGGGCGCCTCGAAGACCGGGGCCGGATCGCCCTGGCGCGTGACGGCGACCGCCGCCATCCGGGCTCCGTGCTCGTCCGCCCCGCGCGCGAAAAGGATCGGCCCTGCCGCAAGGCCGGTCTTTCCGTCATGTCCGGTCAAGAGAATCCCCTTCGCCGCCCTGGCTCGTTTGCCGGCTCCCAATGTCGGAAGTCGGCGGGCGGATGCAAGGGCAGCGCGCCCACACCAAGCGCGCTGGTTGCAGGGTCAGAGCCCGTTTGACAACTCGGTCGGGTCGGCCCGACGCGTTGTCAAACAGTCCCTTAGAGAATGGGCGAAAGGCTCCGTGCCGCCTCGTTCCGGGCGAGGCCGCCGGGCAGCGGGCGGTGGCTGGCGCCGGTTTCGGCGTTCAGGCACTGCACGTCGTCGGGCGAGAAGAAGACGCTCAGCCGCTCGCCGCGCGGCGGCGGAGGCGCGGCGGGGTCGTTGAACGTGTCGATCAAAAGTTCGTTAGCGCCGAAGCGGGCGCGGATGCGCACGACCGAGCCGAGAAACGCCACGTCGACGATCTCGCCTTCCAGCCGGTTGCGCCGGTCCGGCCCGGCCTGGAGCGACAGAGCCTCGGGGCGCAGCGCCAGCGTGACGCGGCTGCCCGGCTGGGCGCCCGGCGTCTCGGCATGGATTTCCTGCCCCGCCACGATCACCCGGTCGCCATGCGCCGCTTCGCCTTCCAGAAGGCCTAGGGTGCCGACGAAGGAGGCGACGAAGCGCGTGCGCGGCCGGTTGTAGATTTCGAAGGGCGTGCCGACCTGCTCCATCCGCCCCTCGCTCATGACCACGATCCGGTCCGACATGGACAGGGCCTCTTCCTGATCATGCGTGACGAAGATGGTGGTGATGCCGAGCTCGCGTTGCAGCTCGCGAATTTCCTCACGCAGCGACACGCGGATCTTGGCGTCCAGCGCCGAGAGCGGCTCGTCGAGCAGGAGGACACGCGGCTTGGGCGCGATGGCGCGGGCGAGCGCGACGCGCTGCTGCTGGCCGCCGGACAGCTGGTAGGGATAGCGATCCTTCAGATGCTGGAGCTTGATGAGGCCGAGCATCTCGTCCACCCGCGCGGCGATCTCGGCCTTGCCGAGGCCGGCGATCTTAAGCCCGAAGGCGACATTGTCCCCGACGCTCATGTTGGGAAACAGCGCATAGGCCTGGAACACCATGCCGATGCGCCGCGCGTTGGGCGGGGTGTCCGTCACGTCCTCGCCGGCGATGCTGACGCGGCCGGCGCTGGGCGTCTCGAAGCCGGCGACGATGCGCAGCATCGTGGTCTTGCCGCAGCCGGACGGGCCGAGAAAGGAGATGAACTCGCCTCGCTCGACCTCCAGATCGAACTCGCGCAGCACGGGCACGCCGTTGAAGCTCTTGCGAACGCCCTCGATCTTCAGAAAGCTCATGGCGTGGCCCGTTTGCGAAAGGGAAGGGAAAACAGGCGCGCGCGGGGCCGACCCGGCCCGCGACCGCCCGCGACCTGCAGAAGCACCATGCAGGCCCAGGTGACGAGGAAGGAGATCACCGCCAGCGCCGCCGGCTCGTAGGCGCGGTTGGCGCCGACATTCTGCAGATAGGGCCCGAAGGCCGGCCGGTTGAGAAGGCTGGCCAGCACGAACTCACCGATCACGATGGCGAAGGTGAGAAAGGCGCCCGACAGGACGGCCGGGCGCACATTGGGCAGGATCACGTTCCAGAGGATAGCGCCGCGCTTGGCGCCGAGACTCTCGGCCGCTTCCGTCAGCGTGCGGATGTCGATCGCCTGCAGGCCGGTGTCCACCGCACGATACATGTAGGGGAGCGCCAGCACGCTGTAGCCGAAGACCAGCAGCACGTTGGTGCCGGGCACCGTGGCGGTGAAGGGCAGCCAAGACGAGGAATTGTAGAGCCGGAGATAGCCGAAGACGAGCACGATCGGCGGGATCACCAGCGGCAGCAGCGTGACGAACTCCACCACCGGCCGCATGCGCGGCAGGCGCAGGCGCACCCAATAGGCCGTGGGCACGACGAGCGCGGCGCCGATCACGATCGTGGCGAGCGCCGCCACGGCCGAGAACAGGAACGTTTCCTGAAAGCGCTGGTCGGCGAAGACGACGCGGTAGGCCTGGAAGCTCCAGGTGCCGCGCAGCATGGACAGCGAGAACTGGAAGGTCGCCCAGAGCGGAAGCAGGAAGTAGAGGGCCGCCAGAAGGACGATGAGGGTGGAGACGATGCGGCGCGGCTTCATTTCAGCCACCGTTCGGCGCGCGCGCGCAGCCAGATGTAGAGAAGATTGGAGCAGCCGGTGATGACGATCATGCCGAAGGCCAGCGCATAGCCGAGATTGGGATTGTAGAGCACATCGCCCCGGATCTGCGCGTAGAGGAGGATCGGCACGATATTGAGCGAGGAGCCCGTCAGCGCATAGGCCGTGGCGATGGCGCCGAAGGCGTTGGCGAAAAGGAGCAGGAAGCAGCCGAGAAGGCTGGGAAACAGCACCGGCAGGCCGATCATGCGCCAATATTGCCAGTTGGTGGCGCCCAGGATCGAGGAGGCCTCGCGCCATTCGCGCTTCAACCCGTCCAGCGCCGGCGCGATGATGAGCACCATCAGCGGGATCTGGAAATAGAGATAGGTGAGCGTGAGCCCCCAGAAGCTGAGGAGGTTGAAGCCCATCCGGTAGATGTTGATGCCGAAGGCCTCGTTCAGGAACCAGGTGACGAGGCCGAGCCGACCGACCGTCGCCAGGAAGGCGAAGGCAAGCGGGATGCCGGCGAAGTTCGAGGCGACGCCCGAGAAGGTGACGACGCTGGAACGCACGAAGGACGGCAGCCCTCCGTGCACGATGGCATAGGCGACGAAGAAGCCGATCAGCGCGCCGAGCCCGGCCGAGGCGAGGCTGATGCGGATCGAGATCCAGTAGGCGGCCAGGATCTGCGGCTGGAAGAGAGCCGTGAGATTGGCCAGCGTGAACTCGCCGGCCGGATTCTGAAAGGCACCGATGATGAGATAGAGCGTCGGCCCCACCAGGAAGAGGAGCGCGAAGAGGAGGAAGGGCACGACGCCGAGCCAGGCCATGGACAGGCGCGCGCGCCGCTCGGCCAGCGGACCGGAGGCCCCTGCCCGCCCCTGGGCCGCGCCGCTTTGGCCGAGGCCACCGGGGCCCGCTCCGCCCTGCGGCGCTTCAAGAAGTCCGACGCTCGATGCCAAGGCCACTCCGCGATCTTGCCGAAGGCGCCCCCGCCCCTCCGATCAGACGCGGAAGACGAGAGCTGCCCGTTGGAACGATGTCCGCTCCCCGCCCGTCAGCCCGGCACGAGAGCCGAGGGGTCGGAACGGGAAAAGGCCGCCGGCGAGCGGCGGCCTTTCAGAAGTTTGGGGTTACTGGACTTTGGCGCCCACGACCTGATCCCACTTGGTGGTGATCTCGGCCTTGGCGCCGTTCTGCTCGTCCAGCGTCGGGAACTTGGCCCGCTCGTAGGCGGCCGCAGGCGGCAGCTTGGCCAGGAGGTCCTGCGGGATCTTGCCGGCCTTGGCCATCGCGTTGAAGCGGATCGGGTGGCAATAGCCCTTGAGGTAGTTGATCTGCCCCTCGTCGGAATAGATGTATTCCATCCAGAGCTTGGCGGCGTTCGGGTGCGGCGCGTAGGCGCTGATCGCCTGAACGTAGACACCGGCGACTACGCCGGACTTGGGCACCACGACCTCGACCACAGGATTGCCGGCCAGCGTGTCGCGGCCTGCCAGGGCGTTGTAGTCCCAGCGGATCATGATCGGCGTCGTGCCCTGCGCGAGCGAGGCGGGCTTGCCGATCACCGGCACGAAATTGCCGGCTGCGTTCAGCTGCTTGAAGAAGTCGAGGCCGGCATCGGCGATTTCGGTGGCCGAGCCGTTCGGCTTGGCGGAAAGGCCGGCGGCGTAGACCGCCTGGATCGCCTGCGCCGAGGCGCGGGGGTCACCCGCCAGCGCGACGGAATTGGCATAGTCGGACTTCAGGAGGTCGGACCAATCCTGCGGCACGTCCTTCACGATGTCCTTGTTCACCTCGAAGGTGAGGACACCGTAATAGTCGCCGTACCAGAAGCCGTCGGCATCCTTGGCGTCGTCGGGGATCTCGCTCCAGGTCGCGACCTTGTAGGGCTGGACCAGCTTGTCGGTCTTGGCCTGCGGGCCGAAGGACAGGCCGACGTCGATCACGTCGGGCGCCTGCGGGCCGGTGTTGCCCTGGTTGGCCTTGATGGCCTCGATCTCGTCGGCCGAGCCGGCGTCGGGGTTCAGCTCGTTGACCTCGATCCCGTACTTGGCCTTGAAGCCCGAGATCATCTCGCCGTAGTTGCACCAGTCGTGCGGCAGGGCGATCGTAGTGAGCTGGCCTTCCTTCTTGGCGGCGGCCACCAGCTCGTCCATCGACTGAGCCCGCGCGGCGGGCGCGGCGGCGGCCATCGCGAAGGACGCGACCGCCAGAATGGAAACACCGCGATTCAATGTCCGGCTCATGTCAGCCCTTCTCCCTTGATGCCGCCCTTTGGCGGATCCGCGCTGCGAGCCGATGCCCGCCGTCTGCGGCTAGCACGCTCGCATGACAGTTCGGTGTCAGTTGAACAGGCCTTCAACCGCCCCGGCTCCTGGGTGACATGTGATCGGCTTATCGAAAACGAGGCAAGCAAAAAGAAAAGGCAGCCTGTGCGTTTCCCCAAGGGAGCCACGGCCCATCGAAAAAAAGGGCCGGCTTGGTGCCGGCCCTTCTCAAAGGTTTGGATTGTCGCGTCTTCGAGGCGCGTTCGGCTTACTGGCCTTTGCGGGCGTCCGAACGGCTCTTGAGCAGACTCGCCACCGTGGTCACCACGAGGATGCCGACGATCACGGAGAGCGAGAAGCTCGTCTCGATATGCGGCAGGCCCTGGATCGGCTGGCCGCCGTTCAGGAAGGGCAGCGTGTTGGCTTCCATGGCGTGGATCACCAGCTTCACACCAATGAAGGCGAGAATGAGCGACAGGCCGAGGCCGAGATAGACCAGCCGGTCGAGCAGGCCGCCGAGCAGGAAGTAGAGCTGCAGAAGGCCGAGCAGCGCGAAGGCGTTGGCGGTGAAGACGATGTAGGGCGCGTCGGTGAGACCATAGATCGCGGGGATGGAGTCCAGCGCGAAGAGAAGGTCGGTCATGCCGAGCGCGATGATGACGATGAACATGGGCGTGAAGAAGCGCTTGCCGTTCTCGATCACCGTCAGCGCGTTGCCGCGATAGTCGTCGGTGGTCGGCAGGTGGCGCTGGAAATACTTCACCAGGGCGTTCGGCTCGTATTCCTCGTCGGTCGACTTGGCGCCGTGCGAGAAGCTTTCCACCGCGAGCTTGTAGGCGGTGTAGAGCAGGAAGGCGCCGAACAGGTAGAAGACCCAGGAGAAGCGTTCGATGGCCGCCGCGCCGAGCGCGATAAAGATGCCGCGCATGATGAGCGCGATCACGATGCCGATCAGAAGCGCCTTCTGCTGATAGGCCGCCGGCACGCGGAAGCTCTTCATGATGATGACGAAGACGAAGAGATTGTCGACCGAGAGGGACTTCTCGGTGATGAAGCCGGCGAAATACTCGATACCGTGCTCGCGGTCCCAGAAATGCCAGACGCCCCAGCCGAACAGGAGGGCGAGCGCGACGTAGAAGGTCGACCAGAGGGCCGCTTCCTTGAAGGTCGGCTCATGCGGCTTGCGCACATGGGTCAGGAAGTCGAACACGAAGAGCGCGGCGATGCCGCCGATCGTCGCGAGCCATACCCAGGTCGGCACCACATCGGGGGAAATCCCCGTCAGGGCGGTCTCCGCCGCGGCATTCGATATCGTCTGGTCCAACTATCCCTCCTTGGCGACGGACGACATGTCCGCATGGCCCAATCCGTCCCGCGCGGGCCGCCACCGGCTGTCCCGGCGGTCTCGGCAGGCTGTGGGCGGTCGGCTCGTTCGCCAACCGTCCCCACGCCGCGACGCGGCGCATAGGTGTGTTGTTTTTTTCGCGGTGCAACGGCGCCGCGCGTGAATTCGGACAGTGTGTGGGAAACAACGCCGCCGATCCGCGCGCCGCGCGACAGATCAAACCGGTTTAACCGGCCGAGGGCTTGGGTTTTTCCGCTGGAAAGACAAGACGATCAGCTCGTCTTATCACATCGATTTGAGGAAGACTTGAAGCGGCACGGAGCGCCGCTTCCTCTTCTTGCCCTTCTGGAACGCCTGTTCAGGCCGCGTTCGCATGGGCGCGCAGCGCGTCCATGTTGGCGCGGTAGCTCGCCTCGTTGCCGCCCTTGTAGACCGCCGAGCCGGCGACGAACGTATCGGCGCCCGCCTTGACGATCTCGCCGATCGTCTCGGGCGAAACGCCCCCGTCCACCTGAAGGCGGATCGGCCGGTCGCCGATCCGGGCGCGCAGGCGGCGGATCTTCTCCAGCGTCGAGGGAATGAAGCTCTGGCCGCCGAAGCCGGGATTGACCGTCATCACGAGGATCAGGTCCACCCGGTCGAGCACGTATTCGACGGCGCTTTCGGGCGTCGCGGGATTGATCGCCACGCCCGCCTTGCAGCCCAACGCGCGGATGGCCTGGAGCGAGCGGTCGAGATGGCGCGTCGCCTCGGCATGGACGGTGATCCCGTCGCAGCCCGCCTTGGCGAAGGCTTCAAGATAGGGATCGGCCGGCTCGATCATGAGATGGGCGTCGAAGAACTTCCGGGACGCCCCGCGCACGGCCGCCACCACGGGCGGGCCGAAGGTGATGTTGGGCACGAAATGCCCATCCATCACGTCGAGATGGATCCAGTCCGCCCCGGCGCGGTCCACCGCCGCGATCTCCTCGCCCAGGCGCGAGAAGTCGGAGGAGAGGATGGAGGGGGCGATGACGAGGTCTGCGGCCACGGCTCAGATCCCTCCGGTCGGGCGGTGAAGAAGAAGCGGCGATTCGGCGGCGAGACTGTCGGGATCGGCGAAGGTGCGGCCGATCTCCAGCACCTCGTTGCGCGAGCCGAACACCACCGGCGTGCGCTGGTGCAGCCCCTCGGGCACGATGTCGAGAATGGGATGGATGCCGTCGGTCGCCGCGCCCCCCGCCTGCTCGGCGCAGAAGGCCACCGGGCTCGCCTCGTAGAGAAGCCGGATGCGGCCCTGCGCATAGCCCTTGCGGCTGTCGCCGGGATAGAGATAGACGCCCCCGCGCACGAAGATGCGATAGGCGTCGGCCACCATCGAGGCGACCCAGCGCATGTTGAAATCGCGCCCGCGCGGGCCGTCCTTGCCGGCGAGACACCGGTCGACATAGAGGCGCACCGGCGCGTCCCAATGGCGGACATTGGACGCGTTGATCGAATATTCCTTGGCGTCCTCAGGTATGCGCAGCGTCTGGGCGTAGGTGAAGCGCTGCGTCTGGGACGACCAGCCGAACACATGCGTCCCCTCGCCCACGGTGACCACCAGCAGGAGCTGCGGCCCGTAGACGAAGAAGCCGGCGGCGAGCTGCCGGCGGCCGGGCTGGCGGAACACCGAAGCCGGGTCGGCCCGGTTTTCGGCCTCGACCGGCAGGACGGAGAAGATCGTGCCGATCGAGACATTGGTCTCGATGTTGGAGGAGCCGTCGAGCGGGTCGATGGCGAGCGCCAGCGTCCCTTCCGCGTTCATCGCCACCGCCTCGTCCTGCTCCTCGGAGCCGTAGAAGGCGACGGGCGCGTTCCGCGCCGCCGCGACGAAGAGCCGGTCGGCCTCGAGATCCAGCACCTTCTGCACGTCGCCGCCGCCATTGGCCGCGCCCTCGGCCGAGGTGGCCTGGCCGCCGCCGAGCGCACCGCCGGAGCTGATGAGGGTCTGCAGCCGGATCGCCGCCTCGGCCAGCTGCGAGAGAAGCGACACAACATCCCGCCCGATCGGGCTCTTGGCCGAGGTGGGCGCGAAATACTCGTCGAGCGTAGCGGTCATGCGTCGTCCCCTCAGTCCCCTCGGATAGGCTGTGGATATAAGGATGCGCCAAGCTTCGCAAACCGGAAAATGGCGGGACGGCCCTTCGGGCGGGCCCTCCCCTCTATCCCTCCCCGCCCTCCAGAAGCGGCGCGTGGCGCAGGGCGGCGAGGTTGGGGGAGCCGGTGCAGAAGCAGGCAATGCGCAGCTGCGCGATGACATTGGAAAAATGCGCGACCACCGCTTCCGTGGAGTGATCCGCGCCGGGCAGCGCGGCGGCCGCTTGGCCGGCGAGATCGGCGCCCAGGCGAATGGCCCGCGCCGCGTCCAGCCCATGGCGCACGCCGCCCGAGCCGATCACCACCGCATCGGGGCAGGCGGCGCGCACGTCGGCAATGGCGCGGGCGGTGGGAATGCCCCAGTCGGCAAAGAGCAGCGCCGTGGCGCGCGCGCCGGGATCGGCGAGCCGCTCGGCCTCGATCGCGGCCCAGCTCGTGCCGCCGGCGCCCGCCACGTCGATGGCGCCGACGCCGGCCTCCATCAGGCGCCGCGCCAGCCGGCCGGAAATGCCGTTGCCGACCTCCTTGGCGACGATCGGCCGGCCGAGATCGCTGGCCAGCGCCTCGATCGCGCCGAGAAGCCCGCGCCAGCGCCGGTCGCCCTCCGGCTGTACCGCCTCCTGCAGCGGGTTGAGATGGACGATCAGCGCGTCCGCCTCGATCATGTCCACCGCCCGGCGCGCCTCGTCGAGGCCCCATCCGGCCAGAAGCTGCGCCCCGCCGATATTGGCGAGGATCGGCACGCTCGGCGCCAGACGCCGAAGCGAGCCGTCGAGCCCGCCCTGGCCGCGCCCTTCGAGCGCGATGCGCTGCGAGCCGACGGCGAGCGCGAGGCCCAGCGCCTCGGCCGCTTCGGCCAGCCGCTCGTTGATGCGGGCCGCGCGCTCCATGCCCCCGGTCATGGAGGAAATCAGAAGCGGCGCGCGCAGGGGCCGGCCGAAAAGCGCCGTGGAGAGATCGACCTCGTCCAGATCCAGCTCGGGCAGCGCGGCGTGCTCGAATCGCACGGCGTCGAAGCCGGATTCCACGCGCGGGCTCGCGAGCTTGGGGCGCAGGACGATGTCGAGGTGATCACCCTTTCGCGAGCGGATGTCGGCGTCTGGCACGGCGTGTCCTCTTGGCGGGTGCGAATCGGCGCGGGCGAGGCGCCCTTCTACTCCTGTTTGCGGCCGGAGGGATGGAACGGGGCGCTATGTCCTTTCGTCGCAGACATAGGTCGCATCGGGCGCGGCGCACTTCCCGCCACGACTTGGAGTGCTACTAATTCCTGTTCAGCTTGGATTTCCCATGAAATGCTGGCCACGAAGACGCTTGAACAAGGTTACGACGCGACGATGATAGCCGGACCGCAGACGACCCGCGATCTTCTGGCCGAGGTGGATGGCCGGCTGGCCACCCTGACCCCCGGCGTGATCGAGGGACAGTCGCCGCTGGACCTTGCCCTGCGCGACGGCGTGCTGGCGCCGGGCAAGCGGCTTCGCCCGCTGGTGACGCTGCTGGTGGCAGAAGCCTTGGGCGGCGCGCGCGCGGCGGCGCTGGACGCCGGTTGCGCCTTGGAGATGATCCATGCCGCATCGCTGATCCTCGACGACCTGCCCTGCATGGACGACGCCGAGTTGCGGCGCGGCCGCCCGACGCTGCACCGCGCCCATGGCGAGGATGTCGCGGTTCTCTGCGCCATCGCGCTTCTGTCGGAGGCCTATGGCACGCTGGCGCGCCTGGAAGGCGTGGACGGGGCGCGGCGCGGCGAGTGCGTGGCGGTTCTGGCCGAGGCGGTGGGCACGCGCGGCCTCGTCGCCGGCCAGTATCAGGATCTTCGCGGCGGGCGCGGCCCGCGCCCCGTCAGCGAGATCGACGCAGCCAACGGCCTGAAGACCGGCTCGCTCTTCACCGCCGCCGTGGAGCTCGGCGCCATCCTGTCGGGCGCCGGGGCGGAGCGACGCGCGCGCCTCAGGGGCTTTGCCAGCGAGCTGGGCCTTGCCTTCCAGCTGCTGGACGATCTTCTCGACGCGGCCGGCCCGAGCGCCGTCGTGCTCGGCAAGGATGTCGGCAAGGACGCGGCCAAGTCCACCATCGTCTCGATCATCGGACCCGAGCAGGTGGGCCGGCGCATCGACCGGCATGTGGACGAGGCGCGCTCGCATCTCTCGGCCGCGCTCGGGCCCGCCTCGCGGCTGGAAGCGCTGGTGATGGACGTGTTCGACCGTTCGCTGGGCGCCCGCCATCTCACCGAGGCCGCGCGAGAGCGCGAACCCGAGCTCGGCGCGTTATAATGCCTGCAATGGGGCCGCAGGCCCCGCCGACTGTCGAAAGCATTGCCATGACCACGAGCTGGCTCGCACTGACCCTTATCGCCATCGGCGTCTTTCTCGTGATGGAGATCGTCGCCTGGGCCGCACACAAATACATCATGCATGGCTGGGGCTGGGGCTGGCACGAAAGCCACCACGAGCCGCACGAAGGCCTGTTCGAGAAGAACGACCTTTACGCCGTGGTCTTCGCCATCTTCGCCATCGGCCTCTTCGCGCTCGGCACCTTCGCCGCGCTGCCGATCGTCACCGCCATCGCCAGCGGCATCACGCTCTATGGGCTGTTCTACTTCATCGTCCATGACGGGCTGGTGCACCAGCGCTGGCCCTTCCGCCACATCCCGCACAAGGGCTACGCCAAGCGCCTCGTCCAAGCGCATCGGCTGCACCATGCGGTGAAGGGGCGCGAAGGCTGCGTGTCCTTCGGCTTCCTCTACGCCCCGCCGGTGGAGAAGCTTTCGGCCGAACTCAAGTCGTCCGGCCGGGTGCGCGAGGAGCAGGGCGAGCGGCGCCCGACGAACTGAGCCCGCCCCTACTCTCCGACCACGGCGAGGGCGAACCCGTCCCAGCCCTTGACGCCCACGGTCTGGATCGCGGTGGCCCGGAGCCTTGGATGGTTGCCCAGCAGGCGCAAGGCGGCCTGCGATCCCTGGACGTTCGGGTCGGCGCTGCCGGTGTCGGCCACTGCGCCGCTCCGGATCACATTGTCGAAGACGATCGTGGTGCCGGGCCGCGAGAGGCGCAGCGCCCAGTCAAAATAGCCGGGATTGTTGGGCTTGTCGGCATCAACGAAGACGAGGTCGAACGGCCCTTCGAGGGTGGGCAGCACGTCCAGCGCCGCGCCGATCCGAAGGTCGATCCGATCCGCCATCCCGGCCCGTTCGAAATTCCGGCGCGCGACTTCGGCATGGGCCGCCTCGCGCTCGATCGTCACCACCCGCCCGCCCGCCGGCAGGGCGCGCGCCAGGCAGATCGTGCTGTAGCCCCCGAGCGTGCCGATTTCGAGCACGCGCTTCGCTCCCGTCATGGCGACGAACAGCGCGAGCATTCGCCCCTGCGCCGCCGACACGTCGATCGGCGGCAGACCGGCCGCCGCATTGGCCGCCAGCACGGCGTCGAGCACGGGGTCGGTGAGGTTCAGGACCTCGCCGAGATAGCTATCCACCTTCGCCGACACGGCCGGGTCGGTTTCGACATGCGACATGGGCTTCTCTCCGAAGGCGAATCGGCGAAAGCTTAGGCGCCACCGGCCGCCTGCGGCAATCCTCTGGCCAAGGGAATTCCAGGGGGCGTCAGCGCCCCGGATCAATCCTCGGCCTTTGCCAGAGGGCCGGGTCGCGCGCGGGGTTGGCAAGCCTGCGGGGGCCGAACGCGGTGCCGGCGCCGCGAAGGATGGCGCCGAGCTTTTCGCCCGTGCCGGTGGAGATGCGTCGGCCATGCGCCGCCGCGCCGCGTTCCACGAGCTTCAGGCCGATGCGGCGATAAACGAGGGCGGCGGTCGCCACCGCCCAGGCCGAGCGGCGGGGGAGATGGTCGATGCCGATGCGGGCGGAGGCGTAATAGGGCTCGGCCGCTGCGACCAGCCGAGCCTGTAGGCGCGCGACGGGTTCGGCCTTTGCCGGGTCGAGGAGGTCGGCGGGCGTCAGCCCCTCCTCGCGCAGCCAGCCGAGCGGGAGATAGACCCGCCCCTCCCCGGCATCGGCCACCACGTCGCGCGCGATGTTGGTGAGCTGAAAGGCGAGGCCGAGATCGGCGGCGCGATCCAGCACCGCCTCCTCGCGCACGCCCATGACGGCCGACATCATGACGCCGACGACGCCCGCCACATGCCAGCAATAGGCGAGAAGCGCGTCCAGCGTCTCGTAGCGCTGCCCGTCCACATCCAGCGCGAAGCCTTTCAGATGCTCCTCGAACAGCGCGGCGGGCATGGAATGGCGGTGCGCCACGCTGGCGAGCGCCAAAAAGCTGGGATGGAGACGCGCCGTCTCGCCGGCCAGCGCGCGCGCCGTGTCCCCCCTCAGACCCGCGATGCGCGCCTCCGGCGGCTCGGGCGCATGGACACGGCCCTGCCCGCCCTCCTGCCCGTCCACCACATCGTCGCAATGGCGGCACCAGGCGTAAAGGCGCATCACGTCGCGCCGCGTCGCGGGGTCGAACAATTGGGCGGCGGCGGCAAAGCTCTTGGAGCCCTTGGCGATGGAGTCCTCGGCGAAGCGGTCGAGCGCCTCGCCCTGCGTCTGGCTCATGCGGCGGGGTCGAGGATAAGGCCCGCCGTCGCCTTAGCCGAGCCGACGACGCCCGGCACGCCCGCGCCGGGATGCGTGCCCGCGCCGACGAAGTAGAGATTGGGGATTTCGTCGTCGCGGTTGTGCGTGCGGAAATAGGCGGACTGCGTCAGCACCGGGTCGAGCGAGAAGGCCGAGCCGTGATGGGCGTTCAGCTCGGACTTGAAATCGTCCGGCGTGAAGATGCGATGGGTCACGAGATCGGCTCGCAGGCCCGGCATGTATCGTTGCTCGAGATAGTCGAAGATGCGCTCGGCATAGCGCGGCCCTTCCACGCTCCAGTCGAGCGGCGCGTTGCCCAAATGCGGCACGGGCGAGAGCACGTAGTAGCTGCCCGCCCCGTCGGGCGCGAGCGAAGGGTCGGTGGCGCAGGGGCTGTGGAGATAAAGCGAGAAGTCGCCGGCCAAGGTTTTGGCCTTGAAGATCTCGTCGATCAAGGCGCGGTAGCGCGCGCCGAACAGGACGGTGTGATGCGCCAGCTGCGGCTGATGCCGCTTTAGGCCGAAGTAAAGGACGAAGAGCGACATGGAGAAGCGCTTGGTCTTGAGGCGCTTGGCCTCCTTCGTGCCGCGCGGCGTGTGGCCGAGCAGCGCGTCGTAGGTGTGGACCACGTCGGCATTGGAGGCGACGAGATCGGCCGCGAGGCGCCGACCGTCGTGCAGGGTGACGCCCGTTGCGCGGCGCCCCTCCGTTTCGATGCGCGCGACCTCGGCCGAGAGTTCGACCCGCCCGCCGATATCCTCGAACAGCTTGACCATGCCGGCGACCAACGCGCCGGTGCCGCCTTTGGGAAACCAGACGCCCCATTCGCGCTCCAGCGCATGGATCAGCGCGTAGATCGAGGAGGTCGCGAAGGGATTGCCGCCGACCAGAAGCGAATGGAAGGAGAAGGCCTGCCGAAGCTGGTCGTCCTTGATGAAATCCGAAACCTTGGCATAGACGGAGCGCCAGGCCTGCAGCTTGGCCAGCTTAGGCCCGGCGCGGATCATGTCGCGGAAATGGAGGAAGGGTACGGTGCCGAGCTTGAGATAGCCCTCCTCGAACACGGCGCGGCTATAGGCGAGAAAGCGCTGGTAGCCCTCGACATCGGCGGGGCTCTTGGCGCCGATCTGCCGGTCGAGCTCCGCCTGGTCGTTGGCATAGTCGAACTGGTAGCCGTCCTCCCAGCAGAGGCGATAGAACGGGCTGACGGGCAGAAGCGTGACATAGTCCGCCATGCTGCGGCCGGCCGCTCGCCACAACTCTTCCAAGGCGCTGGGATCAGTGATGACGGTCGGCCCCGCGTCGAAGACGAAGCCCTGATCCTCGTAGACATAGGCGCGGCCGCCGGGCTTGTCGCGCTTTTCCAGAAGCGTCGTCGCGATGCCCGCCGCCTGGAGGCGGATCGCCAGCGAGAGCCCTCCGAAACCCGACCCGATCACGATGGCCGTTTGCGGCCGGGACGGGGTAGGCGAAGGCGGCGATGCAGATGTCATGCGGTATCCCTGAGGCGAGACGGCGCGGCGAGGATGCGCAAGGCACCGCGCACCGACACGGGCGGTTTGCCCACGAAGATGCGCAGCTTGTCGGAAAATTCCAGCCGTGCGGCGTAGAACCGCGCCACGACCGGATCGGGCAGCCGATAGAAATGCTCCAGGATGCGGTAGCGCTCGGCCGGCTCTCCCGCCCCGAAGAGAAGCCGGTTCAGGAGCCTGAAATAGGCTCGGTCGCTCCAAAGGTTTCGAGCATGCTGGGCGAGCAGCCGCGACAGGGCCTCGGCCGAAAGGTCGGGCGCCGAGGAGACGAGATCGGCGACATGCACGGCGTCGGGCAGCGAATAGCCGGTGGTCGGGTGGAACAGGGCGCGGGCGAGGCCCACGGTCGGCACGCCGGCGGCCTCCTCGATCAGTCGCTCCATGTCGCCGCCGAGCGCGATGGGCAGCACGCCATCCTCTTCGCGCGTGAGCCGAGCGAGCTGCCAGCCCTGCCGCTTCGCATAGGCCGCGATCTCGGCGCGTAGCGTTTCGCGGTCGAGCGCGACGTCGTCGGCGTAGTAGGTGTCCTCGATCAGAAGCCGCGTCGGGGAAAAGGGCAGGACATAGACGAAGCGATAGCCGCCGGCCTGCGGCACGGTGGCGTCCATCACCACGGGGCGCGTCACCCCATGCGGGATGGCGGTCTCCCATTCCTGGCCGAGGAACTTCTGGAAGCCAAGCGAGAGATGGGCGCTGCGGCGCTGCCCGCGCCCGTCGATCACCGCGCGGGCGCGCAGCACCTCGCCGCTTTCCAGCGTGACGCTGCTCCCCGTCAGCGCCCGAACCGGCGCGCCGAGCTTGAGGCGCTCAGTCAGCCGCTCGCGCAGCACCATGGCGAAGCGCTCGGAGGAAACCGAAGCATAGCCAGTTTCCACGCCGCGCGCGCGGCGGGGAAAGCGCACGTCGTAGCCCGGCCAGCGATGGGCAACGAAGGGCTCGATCCAGCCATGTTCGACGGGCGAAAGATCGCCATCGTGGAAGCTCCAGGTGTGGTTGCCGCCAAGCTCCGCGGCGCTTTCCACCACGAGCAGGTCGAGGTCTGGCCGTCGCTCACTGAGGCGATGGGCGATCAGCCCGTTGGCGAGCCCGCCGCCGGCCAAGATCAGGTCGAACACCCGCTCGCTCATGCCGGCTCGGGCTCCCGGGCCCGGGTGGGAACGGGCGAGACGAGGAGCCTTTCCGCCCAGTCGGCCGCCGCCTCCGAGCCGCCGGCCGAGAGGATCTCGCGGCCGATCCGCGCCGCGTTGCGGCGGAAGCTGGGGTCGCGCAGCATGAGGGAAAGTGCGTCGGCCACCTCGCCCGCCTGAAGGCGGCGATGCGACAGGCGAAGCCCCGCGCCATGGTGGAGCAGCCGCGCGGCGACGCCCGGCTGGTCGTAGGCGATGGGCAGCGCCAGAACGGGCACGCCTGCCTCCATCGCGTCCAGCACGGTGTTGAGCCCGGCGTGGGACACGCAGAGATCGGCCTCGGCCAGCACCGCGCGTTGCGGCAGGAAGTCGGTCACCACATCGGCGTCGATCAATCCGGCCTCAGCGGCCGAGAGCCGGCCGCAATGGGCGACGGCCAGCTGCGCGCCGATGCGCCGGCAGGCGCGGGCAACGGCCTGAAACACGCCCAAGCGATGGCCTTGCAACGTGCCGAGCGAGGCGAAGACGAGCGGGCGCGCGGGGTCGCGCCGAAAGGGCAGCTCCTCCTCCGCGCCGCGCGCGCGAAACGGCCCGAGCGCATGAAGCCGCGCCGCATCGGGGCGGGGATAGTCGAAGCCCGGCACGGTCTGCGACAGGGTGGCGAGCGGCGACAGGCAGTCCTCCATCCGCTCGCGTGGGCGAAGGCCGAGATCGAAGCAGGCCGCGCGCAACGTCTCGCGCTGGCGGCGCAGGAGCAGGCGGGCGACGCGCTCGCCGCCGCGATTGCGCTTGCGCCCCTCCGGCGAGGGATCGAAAGGCCAGCCGAGAAAGGGCGAGGGAATCGTCGGGTCGGGATCGATCGGCAGGGCGGCAGCGATCGACAGGAAGGGAACGCCGAGATGCTCGGCCAGAAGCGCGCCCGCCGGCTCCATCTGATCGGCCAGCACGGCCTGCGCGCCCCAGCGCGCGGCAAGGCCGGGGCCTTCCCGACAGAGACTTGCCGTGCGCGCCGCGCCTTCGCGCACCGTACGCAGGATGCCGAACAAGCCGGTCGGCCGATCGGTCAGCGCGGGGCCGGCCTCGAACGCGCCGGTCTCCCAGACCGCGACGCGGGGCGAGCCGACCAGCGCCCCGCCCCCGGCATTGAGAAGAAAGGCCACGGCATGGCCGCGCGCCACCAGCGCCTCGCCCACCGCCTCGAAGGCGCGGACATGGCTGACGAGCGGCGGGCAGACGAGAAGGAAACGGGTCATGAGGCAAAAGCGGCGGGCAAGGGTCCGCGAACACCGGGACCTCGCGCACCATATGGCGCAGACCCGCCCGCGATCCATCGCGGCGCACCGATGATTTCGCCGGCGTCCGGAGGGGCCGCGCTGGCGCCTCGGCGGTTTTCCAGCGTGGTTTTCACGCAGAGCGGCGAAGTTGCCGAGACGGGCGCGTTGAAGACACTTGGTCGCTTTGCGGCGGGAAGTGTGTGCTGGCGTTTCCGTCGCTCGCATGACGCCGATTTCAAATGACGATCAGCAACGGTTCCGGGTGATGGACTGGTCCGCAATGCGCGTTGGAAAACCGTGGACAAGCCTCCAGGACCGATGGCCTCGCACGATGCAGAGGCAGCTTCGGGTGGCGCGCGAAACACAAGGCGGCGGGACACCATCGGAAGACGTCGACGATATCGGCTCATGACGGCGAAGGCAGGCGGGTCGACACGACCGGCTCCGCCGCCTTGGTCAATGTTTGAGTTCAGGAAGCCATTGCGACCAGATGGAAACGGGCACCCTTGGCGCACCCAAGCCGAAGCGGAAAGCGTCCAACGCATCCTTTCGCTTAAGGTTCGCGCGCGGCTTGCGCGATCGGCCGCAGCGCCCCCGCGCAACCCTTGGGCGGACCGGCGCGTTGGGCCGGAATGTTCGGTTCGGATCGGTCGGCAGCCGTGGCAGTCAGACCGGCCGGTGGGTGTGGAGTGCGACGACGATGAGCGACATGTCCCATCCCCATCGGCCCGAAGGCCTGTCCGCCCTGCCCGCCGGATTGGCCGGACAGGTGATGGTGGGATTGGGCATCCTGGCGGCGATGGCGGCTTGGCTCGCCTGGATGGACCGCCCGCTGACCTGCCCCTGCGGCACGGTCGCGCTGTGGGACGGCGATCCGCATTCGCCCGGCGCCTCGCAGCAGTTCGCGGACTGGTATTCCGCGCTGCACGTCATGTACGGGATCGGGCTCTACGCCTTTATCCGGCGGATGGCGCCGCGCTGGCCCTTGAGCTGGATGTTTCTGGCGGCGCTCGCCTCCAGCGCGATCTGGGAGGCGATGGAAAACACGCCTGCGATGATCGCCCTGTTCGGGGACGCGCCGGGAACGCCGAGCTACGAGGGCGACAGCATTCTCAACGCCTTCGGCGACACGCTGTTCGTAGTGCTCGGCTTCTTTGCCGCGCGCGGGCTTCCGGTTCCCGCCACGCTTTTCCTCGCGCTGGCCCTGGAAGGCGCCGTCGCCTTCACGATCGGCGACGGCTTCATCCTGGGGAGCCTGCGTCTTCTGGGCGTCGGGGTGTAAGAGTACCTGACAAAATCTCTGGGCGGAGGATGGTCGAGGGATTTTCGTCGGGGACAAGGAGCGAAGCGCAGTCGATGCCGGCGGCATCGGCGAGCATTCGCGACGAAGTCCACGGCGAAAAGACCCGGCCAGCCGACCCCAAGAGATTTTCGTTAGGTGCTCTAAGCCCTCAGGCGTAGAGCGGATTGGCCGAGGCGATGGAATAGGTCGGGCTCATGCCCTCGTCCATGGCGATGGCGTAACGGGCGCGGACCGTTTCGTTCGAGATGCCGATGGCGGCGAGATCGGCCGCGACCTTGTCGAAACCGCCGCGACCACCGGGCTTGGCGACGCCCGCGCCGATCACCGAACCCGCATAGGCATCGATCTCCTGGCCCTCGAGGCCGAGCTGGCGCGCGGCCCACAGGCCGACGATCCGGTCCGCGCGGGCGCGGTCCTGGAACGAGCGCCGCTCGCGGGCGGCGTAGAGATTTTCCTGCATTTCGCGGCGACGATCGATCGACATCTGGCTTTTCCTTTTCCCCTCGCCGCCTCTCTCTGCGGCATGGGAGGACTTTGCCTTGGAACGCCTCAAATTCGACTTTTCAGAATGGAGTCAATTGAATCGATCGCCGAAAAAAGAGTGTTGCGAAATCCTTAACGGCCCTCGCCCTCTTCCCTCACGATCTTGCGAGCGAAAACTCAGGCCCGCCGCATGCGGGACGTCATGCCCGGCGCGCGCTTGCCCGAACTGCCCGCGCCGGTGCGCCAGTCGCTGCCCGCGATGGACACGACGCGGTTGCCACGAAAGTCGGTTTCGGCCGCGATATAGCCGCGCTCGGCCATGTAGGTGAGCAGGAAGCGCCCGCGCGAGGGCGAGTGGCTGCCATAGGCGCGGGCCAGCGTCTCGTCGCTTGGGCAGGGCTCGCCGTCGCGCGCCGCCTTGGCAAGCAGGAGATAGACGCCCTGCATATCCTCCGGCAGCTCTTCCGAGCGGCGCACCACCTCGATCCAGTTCTCGTCCTCGCCCGCCGCGCCGATGCCGGCGCGCGCCAGGGCAAGGCGGCGGCGGAAGCCGGCCATGTCGAGCCCGCCGTCGCCCACGCGCTTGAGGCGGCAATGGGTGACGAAGTCCTGGTAGAGCAGCTGCACGGGGCGGAACGCCGCCTCGGGATCGGCCATCAGATCGGCGAAGATCGCGTCCACCACGACCTGCCGCTCGGCCTCGGCCTCCGGGTCGGGCTCGTTTTCCTCCTCCAGCCGGGCGGGCGCGGGCGCGCCGGCGCGGTTGGCGGCCACGCGCTCCAGAAGCTCGCGCGTCGGCAGCGGCTCGCGCCGCACGGGTGCCGGCAGGGTCTCGGGCTCGTCCGCCCCGGCGGTGAAGATCAGGTCCGCCATGGCCTCGGGGCTGGAATCGGGCAGCGCCATGAGAACCGGGCGACCGGAGCGGCCGGCGGTTTCCACCGGGCCGATGCGGATCGGGATCGGCCGGCGCGACAGGGCGGGGCCGAGCGCCACGAAATGGCCGGGCTCGAGATCGCGAAATCGCTCGGCCTGCCGCCGGTCGAGGCCGAGAAGATCGGCCGCGCGCGCCATGTCGATGTCGAGGAAGGTGCGGCCCATCAGGAAGTTCGAGGCCTCGGCCGCGACGTTCTTGGCGAGCTTGGCGAGGCGCTGCGTCGCGATCATCCCGGCGAGGCCGCGCTTGCGGCCACGGCACATGAGATTGGTCATGGCGCCGAGCGAGATGCGCCGCGCCTCGTCCCCCACTTCGCCCGCCATGGAGGGCGCGAAGATCTGCGCCTCGTCCACCGCGATCAGCATGGGGAACCAGTAATGCCGGTCGGCGTCGAACAGGCCGTTGAGGAAGGCCGCCGCGCAGCTCATCTGCAACTCGGCGTCGAGCCCTTCGAGGTTGAGCACGACGGAGGCGCGGTGCTGGCGAATGCGCGCGGCGATGCGTCCGAGCTCGGACGGGGTGCGGTCGGCATCCACCACGATATGGCCGAAGCGCTCGGAAAAGGAGACGAAGTCGCCCTCCGGGTCGATGATCGCCTGTTGAACCCAGCCCGCGCTCTGCTCCAGCACGCGGCGGAAGAGATGCGACTTGCCGGAGCCGGAATTGCCCTGGACGAGAAGACGGGTCGAAAGAAGCTCCTCGAGATCCATCTCCGCCGGTTCGCCCGTTGCGGTGGTTCCGAGATCGACCGCGACCTTGGTCAAAGCGCACCTCTTCGGAAAAACAGGCCTGAGCGCGCGGCAAGCCACGGCGCGGGGGACGGCCCGACAGGGGTTGGATAGTTCTATCTAGCGGGCGCCATTCACCATTCATAGCGGACCGAGTGTCCCATCCACAGTTTCACGAACGGTCGCTCGTCATCGGTCATCCCTGGCTACGACGTGAGTTCGGATGATCTCGCCTCAGAGCACAGACTTCGGGGAACCCATGCATCGTGAACCAATCCATCGCAGACTATCCAGCGTATAGATCGTTTACGATGCAAGCCAGGTCGTTGAAATTAGAGTTTCGTTTACGAGTAGCTACTCGCTTGCTTCACCTGCAATTAAGTTGCTTCAAGTTATATACTTCCAGGGGATCAGGAGATTACCCAGGGAAACTTACGAACGCAGAGGGCGTTTCGATGCGCTTGACGATAAAGTCCAAACTTGCCGCCAGCTTCGGATGCATCCTCGCCCTGAGCGGGGGCATCGGCTATTTCGGAATGGCGAGCCTTGATCGAGCAAACTCCACCCTGGACAATTTTGCAGCCGGACCCTTCGTGCAGTCGAGCGCGGCCAAGGATTTCCAATCGTCCCTGCGCGCGATCCGGCTCGACATCCGACGCATGACCGACAGCGCGGACCCGGCCGTGATCGAGACCATCAAGCGCCAGTATGATGGGGACTGGGCCAACATGGAGGCGGCGCAGAAGGCGCTGCTCGCGTCCATGCCCGCCGCCGAGCGGGATCGGTTCAAGGATCTCGACGGGCTGCTCCACGACTATCGCCCGCTGACGGACGAGGCCATCGCCGCCGCCTCGCAGGCCGACGCCAACGAGGGCAACACCGCGCTCACCAAGACCGCTCCGGCCGTAGAGGCCTATCGCGCCGCCCTGAACGATCTGGAAGCGCGCGGCAAGGAGGCCCAACTCGACGCCGCCACGCTCACTCAATGGCGAGTGCAACTCGACGCCCTGGCCAGCGGCGCGCAGCTGGACATGTTGAAGACGATCAACCTTTCCGACAGTACGGCCATCCTCGCCGCGAGCGACCGGCTGAACGCGACCAATCAGGCCTTCGAAACGGCCCTTAGCGGCATGACCGCCGCCGCGCCCGCCCTGTCGCGAGAATGGGACGCGGTGCGCCAGCGCTGGCAGGACTCCTTCGCGGCGACGCGCAAGGCAGCCGATCATGGCGCGGAGAACTGGTCCGAGAAGGTCACCCTTCTCCTCGGCAAGATCCGCACCGTGGAAAGCAAGCTGTCCGAGCAGTTGGATACGGCGGCCGCGCGCGCCAACGAGGTGACGCAGGCGTCTCTGGCCGATGCCAAGACCTCCTACGACCAGACCCGATTCTGGCTTCTGACCATGCTGGTGGGCTCGGTTCTCGCCGGAACCGCCGCCGCCGCCTGGATCGCCCTGTCCATCTCGCGCGGCCTCGGCCGCTCCGTGAAGCTGGCCGAGGCAATCGCGCAGGGCGACCTGACGCAGCGGGTCGAGGCCAAGGGGTCGGACGAGATCGCCGATCTCCAGCGCGCCATGGGCCGCATGGTCGTCAACCTGTCCGAGATCGCCTCGGACGTGACGACATCCGCCTCGCAGGTCGCCGCCGGGTCGACGCAGGCAGCCGTCACCGCCGAGCAGTTGTCCGCCGGCTCCACCCAGCAGGCCGCGACCACGCAGCGCCTTTCTTCCGGTGCCAGCGAACAGGCTGCCGCCACCGAGCAGGCCTCGGCCGCGATGGAGGAAATGGCGGCCAATATCCGCCAGAACGCCGAGAACGCCACCACCACGGAAAAGATCGCGACGCTCGCCGCCACCAATGCCGCGCGCAGCGGCGAGGCCGTGCAGAAGTCGGTGGACGCCATGCGTACCATCGCCGCCAAGATCTCGGTGGTGCAGGAGATCGCCCGTCAGACCGACCTTCTGGCGCTGAACGCGGCGATCGAGGCCGCGCGCGCCGGCCAGCACGGCAAGGGCTTCGCCGTGGTCGCCTCGGAAGTGCGCAAGCTCGCCGAACGCTCGCAGCACGCGGCGCTGGAAATCGGCGCGTTGTCCGGCGAAACGCTGGGCGTGGCCGAGGAGGCCGGCACCATGCTCGGCGCGCTGGTGCCCGACATCCGCCGCACGGCGGAGCTGGTGGCCGAAATCTCGGCCGCCTGCCGCGAGCAGAATATCGGCGCCGAGCAGATCAACCAGGCGATCACGCAGCTCGACCAGGTGACGCAGCAGACCGTCGCCTCCGTCACCGAGCTCGATCAGGTGACGCAGGCGTCGAGCGGCGCCGCCAACGAGATGTCGGTCACGGCCGAGCAGCTTTCGGGCGAGGCGCGGCGTCTCGCCGAACGGGCGAGCTTCTTCCGCGTCGATCCGGCTCACACCGCGAAGGGCGCCGAGACCGCCGCGACCCAGCCCGTCCGCATCCAGATCGGCCCCTCCGCCAAGGCCAATGTCCGCGAGTTGCAGGCTGCGGCCCAGCAGTTCGCTCCGGCGGCTGGCGCGGCCAAGGGCAAGGAGGCCGCGAAGGCGAACGGGTTCAACCTCGAACTCGACTCGAACTTCGAGCGCATGAGCGCCTGACGGCCGAGCCGAAAGGCTGATCGGAAAAGCAGACGGGGCGGACGATCGGATCGTCCGCCCCGTCTTTCGTTCGGGAAGCGGTTCGCTGGAGTGCTTGAGAGCGCCCGTCAGCCGACGGCGATCTCCGGCACTTCCCGCTTCACCCGCGCCATGTCTTCCTCGAAGGCCGCTGTCTCGCGCCGCTGCGCTTCGGGGTCGGGCAAGCGCAGGATATAGGCGGGGTGGACCGTCACGAGGAGCTTGGTCTTCCCGTCGGGCAGGTCGATCAGGCGCGAGCGCGTGTCGCGGATCGTCACGGCATGGCCGAGCACGGAGGCCGCCGCCGTTGCGCCGAGAGCCACGATGAGCTTGGGCTGGATCAGCTCGCGCTCCTGCTCCAGCCACCAGCGGCAGACCTTGACCTCGCCCATATTGGGCTTGGCATGGATGCGCCGCTTGCCGCGCGGCTCGAACTTGAAATGCTTCACCGCGTTGGTGACATAGGCTTGGGTGCGGTCGATGCCCGCCGCCGCCAGCGCCGCGTCGAAGACCTTGCCGGCCGGGCCGATGAAGGGCTCGCCCGCCAGATCTTCCTGATCGCCCGGCTGCTCGCCGACGAAGATGACCGGCGCGTCCGCTGGCCCCTTGCCGAACACGGTCTGCGTCGCCGGCTCCCAGAGCGGGCAAGCCTTGCAGTGCATCGCCTGTTCCCGCGCCTCTTCCAGATCGTCTGGCGCTTTGTTGAAGCCGTTGAAGACCGGAGCCTTCGCAACCCTTGCCATCTCGCCGCGCTCCTTTGCCCGTTCGTGACGAAAACTCGGCAAGGTCGGCGCGGTTTCGATCATGCGGCGCGATGCCTCTTCCGCCCCGCGCACGAGCGGTTCGATCAGCGCGGCCTCGGGCAGGTTGTGCCAGTATTTCTTCGGCATCTCGGCCTGCATCGCCTTAACCTTCAGCCGCGCCGGGTTGAAGATCGAGCGGTAGTAGGTGAGCCAGAGCGCCTCCATAGCGTCCTCCGGCGGCTTGTCGGCGGGGTCAGCACCGGGCGCGAAAGTCAGCTCGGCCCCGTCCCAATGGACGGAGCGCTTAGGCGTCAGGATGCTCCAGATCATGCCGGGGAAGCGGCGCATGAAGAAGGGCGCGGTGAACTCGACCACGTGATGGAAGGGCTCGAACCAGGCGACATAGAGAAAGCCGCCCGCCTCCGTCTCGATCTCGCGAAAGCGCACGAAGGCCTTCATCTTGTGGCTGTCGCGCCGAACCGCCTTTTCCATCTCGTGCGCGTGGGCGACGTCGGGGTCGGCCAGGATTTCCAGGAGCTTGCGCTCGCCCTGAAGACGCCACAGGAGCCGATAGGCGAAGCTGAAGCGCTCGGGGTCGCTATGGCAGACGAGCTTGCGGGCGAGATCGGGAAAGCTGCGCGGCACGGAAAAAGGTGGCGCGTCGGCCGGAGCTGGCGGAAGCGGCTCCGCGAAAAGCCCGCCCGCACCCTCTCCCACTTGGAAGCTCAGCGCCTCGGGCGCGATACGGAGCGCCAGCGCGCTTCGCGCGGCGTCGCGCCAACCGTCGAAATCGGCGGGAAAGGCCAGCCTCGCCTCGAACATCGCGCCCTCTCCCGCGTGAACCTTTCGGCCTCAACGTCGGGTCGCGCCGTTCGGCTCCAGCGCTGTTGGTTGTCTGCAGCATCCCGCCGCGAAGCGATGCGCCATTCGGAAGAACGGGGCGGCTGACCGCCGCCCCATCCCGAACCGTCTCAGTTGGAAGAGGGCTTGGCGGCCTTGCCGTCGGCCTCTTCTTCCGCCTCGTCTTCCTCGTCTTCGTCCTCATCCTCCTCCAGATCTTCTCCGAAGGGGAAGGACTCCACCATCTGCTCGACGTCCTCGTAGATTTCGTCGAGGAATTCCATGGCCGCGTCGGCGTCCTCGGTGCCCTGCGTCACCAGCATCGCGAGCTGGATCTTCAGGACGCTGGCGACGTCGTCCAGTTCCATCCCCTGGAAGATCGCCGCGATCTTTTCGGAGATCTCGTCGGTCTTGGCTTCGGTCAGCATGGTCGGGTCTCCTTGGGTTCGGCTGGAGAGAAGAAGGCGATCGTCGGCCGGTGGTTCCGGGTTTCCCGGTCTCGCGCATCCTCTTTGGGCAAGCAGGGCTCCGCTCACCTGGGGCGCCTCTAGCAGAAAGCGAGCGGGCGCACCGGCTTTTTAGCCGCCATCAACGGCAATTTCACGAAACAGGCCTTGGGCACGCCGCCCTCAGGCAGGAGAAGCCCGGCGCGGCGGGCGGCGGGTGCGCGCGGGAGAAGCCGGCGAGGCAGCTGGCGGCGGGGGCGAGGCCGGCGCGGCGGCGGGCGCGGGAGCCCCATCCCCCGCCCCATCCCCCGCCGCGGCCTCCCCGCCCTCCGGCGCCAGCGCACGATAGACCGTCATGCGCGAGACCTTGAGCGCGCGGGCGATGTCGGTCACGCCCTCCCCGGCCGCGCGGCGGCGGCGGATCTCGGCATTGGGCGCGGTGCGCGGGCGGCCCTTGTAGATGCCGCGCTGCTTGGCGGCCTCGATGCCGGCGCGCTGGCGCTCCAGAATGAAGCGATGCTCCATCTCCGCCACCATGCCGAGCACGGTGACGACGATGCGGCCGAGATCGCCGCTGGTGGTGAGTTCGGGATCGAGGACCCTCAGCGAAGCCCCGGCCTTGTCGAGATCGTGGACGATGTTCAGCACGTCGCGCGTCGAGCGCCCGAGTCGGTCGAGCCGCACCACGACGAGTTCGTCCCCCTCACGCAGGAACTGAAGGACCGTCTCCAGCTCGTCCCGCCCGGCCATCGACTTGCCGGACTGCTTTTCGGAGCGGACGATGGTGCAGCCCGCCGCCTTCAGCCGCTCCACCTGAAGCGTCAGGTCCTGGTCGGCGGTGCTGACGCGGGCATATCCGATTCGAGCCATGGGCGATCCGTCACGCTAGGGTCCCCTGTTGTGCGACGCGCCCGACCAGGGGTCAAGCCGCGTCGCCCCCTAGCGCTTCGCTTGGCCGCGGACGCGAAAAGGCCGGGCGGAGAGGGCTCCGCCCGGCCTTTCGTTTCAGCGATAGCCCGTCGTCAGTAGACGTAGCGGTTCACGACGCCTTCCAGATATTCCTGCCGGCCCGAACGGGGCTGCGGCTGGAGGCCGAGGCCGCGCTCGGCCACCGCCTCGAAGCTCGATCCGCCCGAAAGGATCGTCTGGTTCTCCGGCTTGTCCCAGCCGGCATAGCGCTCGGCCAGCGGCTTCTCCAGCGCGCCTTCGTTCAGCATGCGCTCGGCCGAGATCAGCGCTTTCGCGCAGGCGTCCATCGAGGCGACATGGGCGATTACGAGATCCTGCGGGTCGATCGACTGGCGGCGGATCTTGGCGTCGAAGTTCAGGCCGCCCGTGGTGAAGCCGCCATGCTTCAGCATCTCGTGGAAGACCAGCGTCATTTCCTTGACGTCCATGGCGAACTGGTCGGTGTCCCAGCCGAGCAGGTCGTCGCCGCGATTGATGTCGAGCGAGCCGAACAGATCGTTGGCATAGGCGAGCTTCACTTCGTGGTCGAAGGAATGGCCGGCGAGGATGGCGTGGTTCTGCTCGAGATTGAGCTTCACGTCGTTGACCAGATCGTACTTCTGCAGGAAGCCGAACACGGTCGCCGTGTCGAAGTCGTACTGGTGCTTGGAGGGCTCCTTGGGCTTGGGCTCGATCAGGATCGGGCCCTTGAAGCCGATCTTGTGCTTGTAGTCGACCAGCATGGACAGGAAGCGGCCGAGCTGGTCCAGCTCGCGCTTCATGTCGGTGTTGAGCAGGGTCTCGTAGCCCTCGCGCCCGCCCCAGCAGACATAGTTCTCGCCGCCCAGACGATGCGTGACGTCGATCGCCGCCTTCACCTGGCCGCAGGCATAGGCGAAGACGTCCGGGTCCGGGTTGGTCGCCGCGCCCGCCATGTAGCGGCGGTTGGAGAAGAGGTTCGCCGTGCCCCAGAGAAGGCGCGTGCGATGGGTCTTCATCTTCTCCTCGAAGATGTCGGCGATCACGTTGAGGTTCTTGATCGACTCGCCCAGCGTCTCGCCCTCGGGCGCCACGTCCACGTCATGGAAGCTGAAGAACGGCGCGTCGAGAATCTGGAACAGCTCGAAGGCGACCTCGGCCTTTTCCTTGGCCTTGGCCAGCGGATCGCCGCCCTGGCGCATCCAGGGGCGGTTGAAGGTCTCGCCGCCGAACGGATCGCCGCCCGGCCAGGTGAAGGAGTGCCAGTAGCAGATGGCGAAGCGGAGCTGGTCTTCCATGGACCGGCCCATCACCTGCCGGTTCTTGTCGTAGAAGCGGAAGGCCAGGGGATTGGTGCTCCCCTCCCCTTCGAAGCGCACGCTGGAATCGAGCCCGAAGTAACCGTTCGCTTGGGTCATGGCGGTCCTGGAGTGACGGGCGCGGCGACAAGCCGGGCCTCTTGATTGAGCTACGTACCTCAAAAACCCCCGGCACCGCAATCCCGCACCGATCGGGCGCGGCTCACGGCAGGTTGTCCTTCATGAGGATTTCAATGCGGATGCGCTCCTGCGCCTCATCCAGCTGGGTGCCGGTGAGTTCCGCCGAAAGCGCGCGCAGCGCCGAGCGGGCCTCGTGGCCGGGGTCCTGAACGATCAGCACGTCGATCGCGCCGCTCTCGATCAGGGGCCGGGTTTCGGCGGTCAGCTCATGCGCGATCACCAGCGGCTGCAGGTCGTATTCCGACAGGGCGGCGGCGAGCCCGGCATTGCCGGCGCCGGCGCTGTAGATCGCGGCGGGCGGGGCGGAGCGATGCAGGAAGCGGCGCACGGCCTCCTGCGTCAGGTCGGGGTCGTCCTGCCCCTCCATCACGGCGTCGAGGCGCAGCAGCGGGTAGCGCGCGGCCAGCACCTCCTGAAACCCATCCAGCCGATCGCGATGGTCGCGCAGCGCCCGCGCGCCCAGAAGCACGGCGACCGAGCGCGGCTCCGATCCGCTGAGGCGCCCGGCGAGCGCCGCCGCGACGCGGCCCGCCGCGCGATTGTCGACGCCGACATAGCGCGCGCGCGCCGAGCCCGGCACGTCGGAAACGAGCGTCACGACGGGAACGCCGCGCGCGCCGGCCGCATCGATGGCGGCGGCGACAGTGGGATGGTCGAGCCCGACCGCCAGAACCGCGTCGTGCGAAGCGCCGGCGCGTTCGATCTCGGCGGCAAGGCCGGCCGGGTCGAACGTGTCGACCTCCATCAGATCCAGCGCCAGGGCGCGGGCGGCGGGGCGGCGCGAGGCGCGCTCCAGCTCGTCCCGAAGCCGCAGCATGAAGGGATTGGAGCCGCGCGGCAGAAGCGCGGCGACGCGAAACCGCGCCCGGCGGGCCAGCGCGGCGGCGCCGGGATGGCGCTCGAAGCGCAGCGCCGCCATGGCCGCCTCGACCTTCTCGACCGTGGCGAGGCGCACGCCGGGACGCCGGTTGAGCACGCGGTCCGCCGTGGCGAGGCTGACGCCCGCCGCCCGCGCCACGTCGCTCAAGGTCGGCGCCGGGCGCTCGCTTTCCTCCGCCTCGGAGGTCGAACGCCTCGCGCCATCCCCTCCATCCATGCCAGCCCCCGCGCTTGCGCTTTTTGGGCTAGACTCGCATGGGCCGCCGCGAATGTCGCCGGTTTTCCCGACGCCGTCCGCAGCTTTGACAATCGGAATGCGAGACGACAGGAAGACGGGAGACCGAACGCCCGGGGGAGCGCATGAGCCTGATCTTCGTCCTGAACGGACCGAACCTGAACCTTCTCGGCAAGCGCCAGCCGGAGATCTACGGGCGCGAGACGCTGGCGGATGTCGAGCGCGACTGCCGCGAGCTTGCCCGGGAGTTGGGCCAAGAGATCCGGTTTCACCAGTCGAACCGCGAATACGAGATCATCGACTGGGTCCACGAGGCGCGAGAGGCGGCGGCCGGCATCGTCATCAACCCCGCCGCCTTCACCCACACGTCGGTCGCCATTCTCGACGCGCTCAACGCCTTCGAGGGCGTCGTGGTGGAGGTGCATATTTCCAACGTCCACAAGCGCGAAAGCTTCCGCCACCATTCCTTCGTCTCGCTGCGGGCGGACGGCGTGATCGCCGGGCTGGGCACGGAAGGCTATCGGCTGGCGCTCCGCCACGTCGCCTCGCGTCTGGCCGCGAAAGCGAACGGCTGACACGGCAAGTCCCAGCAACGCCGGGCTTTCGAGGCCTGGACGAGACAGGCACCGAGAGCTGCGCCAGGGCTGCCTAAGAGCACCTAACGAAACCTCTGGGCGGAGGATGGTCGAGGGATTTTCGTTCGGGGGCGAGGAGCGAAGCGTAAGTGATGCCGGCGGCAGGGCCAAGCATCCGCGACGAAGTCCACGGCGGAAAGACTAGGGCCAGCCGACCCCACGAGGTTTTGTTAGGTGCTCTCAAGCCTTGGCGATCGGTCAGGCGCGGAGCGCGCTTGCGTCTCGCCGCACTTGGCTCGCCAAAAACGAGGGTGCTGGACGATTTGTGTTGCTTAGCATACTAAATTGGATCGATCGCGCCGGCCCGCTCTTGCCCGGCGTGGCCTTCCTGCCGAGTTCACGTCATGCGTATTGCCCAGGGTCATCTGGCGTCCTGGCCCCAGACCCCACGTCCCGCCCCTTTCCCCTGGATCAGTTCGGCGCTTCTGATCGGCTGTCTGGCGCCGCTTCTAGGCCATGCGCTCATGGCGCTGTCCGCCTCGATTTTCCAAGAGAACGGCGCAATCGAGGATGCGCAGGCGCTGCTTCTGGCCTTTGCAGCGCTCGGCTTCCTAAACGCCTATCGCCGGGCGGGCGATGCCAAGGCGCTGTTCTGCGTGGCGATGGGCGCGCTGTCGATCCTCGCGCTCCAGCGTGAAATCCCGGCCTGCGAAAGCGCCTTCTTCGAAGGGGGCCTTTGCGTGCCTCGCGCGGCCAAGATTCCTTTATCCGGCGCGGTCGCCCTTATCGCGGGCATGCTGGCGCTCGCCAAGCGGCCGCGCTGGCGCAGCTTTCTCGACCTTCGCAATCTCGCCTGGGTCTGGCCCGTGGGCATCGCCGCCCTTCTGCTCGGCGCGGCGGAGCTTGCCGAACACGCCCTGCATCAGGAGATGGAGGAAACGCTGGAATTCGGCGCCTATGCCTATCTCGCGACCTTCGCGATCTGGATCGCCCGCGCGCCTGCGGTCGATAAGGCCCACCGGAAAGCGGTGAAGCCCGAAACACGATAGGGCCTGTTAAGCAAAAGGCGGAGAGGCCGAGGCCGCGCCACGTCAGGACGCGTCGCCGCCTTCGATCAGGCCCCGCAGAAGGCGCTCGTCCGGCCTCGTCCCGGGCTCGGCTTCGCCATCGGCACCGGGCCGTCCGTCCAAGAGACCGTCGAGATCCAGTTGCGCGATCTCGTCGTAGAAGCTTTCGGGCGAGACCTGAAGCTGGCGGCTGATGCGAAACAAGCGGCTGGTGGACAGGCGGCTTTCTCCCGCCTCGTAGCGCAGGATCTGCGCCTCCGAGACCCCGATCCCCTCGCCGAGGCGCTCGGGCGACCATCCCAGCGCTTCCCGCAATTGTTTCAGGCGTTTGCCCAGCAGCAGATCGAGAGGGTCGTTCGGCACGTGGTCCTTCGCGCAATCGATAAAGCGTCGAGCGTTCGACGCACCCGCCGCCGCGTTCGCGCGGGCGGCCCGGAGCCCTGCGACGAGAGACAGCCTTGCGTTGTTTCGGCTCCCCTTTAGGTCGTATTTTCGCCGAACTCAAGGGAGCGGACCGCCGCAGGACCCGGCGGCGGTCCCGATGGAGCGACCGCCCCTAACGCTCCAGGAAGGCGCGGTTCATGCTGTCCTGCACGGGCTTCACGAGATAGTTCAGGAAGGTCCGGTGCGAGGTTTCGATGAAGATGTCGGCCGGCATGCCGGGATTGACGCGAAGGCCCGGCACCCGCTCCACCTCGTGCTCCTGCAAGGTGACGCGCACGACATAGACATCGCCCATGCGGCCCGGCCGGGGGTCCGGCACCGTGTCGGCCGAAACATAGGTGACGAGGCCGCGCATCTGCGGCGTCGTGCGCTGGTTGAAGCTGGTGAGGCGCACGCCCGCCGGCTGGCCCGAGCGCACGCCGTTGATGTCGGTCGGGTTGATCAGGGTCTCGATCACCAACTTCTCGTCGCGCGGCAGGATCTCGGCGATCTGCCGGCCGCTTTCCACGACGCCGCCGGCCGTGTGGTAGTTCAGCTTGACCAGCGTGCCCGAGACGGGCGCGCGCACCTCGGTGCGGCCGAGCACGCTCTGGGCGGCAAGCAGCTGCTCGCGCATGTCGTCCATGTCGGCCTCGATGCCCTGAAGCTCCTGCGTCGCGCCTTGCTGGACCTCCTGGCGCGCCTGGGCGATCTGACCGTCGAGCCGGGCGATCTGCGAGCGCATGTCGCCGAGTTCCCCTTCGATCCGCCCGAGCGAGCCCTCAGCCTCGGCCGCCGCCCGCTCCACGGTGAAGAGGTCGGAGCGGCGATAGAGCCCTTGTTTGAAGAGGATGGTCTTGGCGGCCAGTTCCTGCCGGATCAGGCTGCCCTGCCGCTCCACCGCCTGGCGCTGGGCCTGCGAGCCCTCCATGCGCCGGCGCAGCGATTCCTGATTGCGCAGGAGCACGGCGATCTGGCCTTCCAGCGCCCGGCGGGCGGCGGCGAAGACGCTGCGCTGCCCTTCGAAGACGCGGTCGGCCTCCTTGCGGTCTTCGGCGTCCACCTCGATCGCGCCGAAATCCAGCGTCTCCTCCCCTGAGATCATGGCCTGGAGGCGGGCGGCGCGCGCCTGGTAGCTGGCAATGCGCAGGAGCAGGCGGCGGACATTGGTGCGCGCCGCCGTCTCGTCCAGCATCACGAGCGGCTGGCCCTTCTCCACCCTGTCGCCCTCCTCCACCAGGATGGCGCGGATGATGCCGCCTTCGAAGTGCTGCACCTGCTTGTTCTTGCCGGTGGCGACGAAGGTGCCGTGCGAGACCACGGCGGCGGCGAGCGGGGCGGTGCTCGCCCAGGTGCCGAAGCCGCCAAAGATGACGACCGACAGCGCGAGGCCGCCGATCACCGTGCCCCGGATGGTGCGCGGCACGCCGACATACCAATCCTCGATCACCTCGCCCGGCCGGGCCGGGCCACGCGTCGCGCCCCCATTTTTCGCGCTCATGGGACTCTCCGCTGAACGGGAACGTTGCTCTCGCCGGCCGTCTGGCCGGAGATCATCGCCAGGATCTGGTTGCGCTCGCCGATGGCCGAGATCGCGCCCTTGTCCATCACCATGATCCGGTCGACGCAGCGCAGGAGCGAATGGCGCTGCGTGATGGCGACCACCGTCGTGCCGTTGGCCTTGGCCTTGGTCATGGCAAGCGCCAGGGCGCGCTCGCCGTCCGTGTCGAGATTGGAGTTCGGCTCGTCCAGCACGACGAGGCGCGGATTGCCGAAAAAGGCGCGCGCCAGGCCGATGCGCTGCTTCTGCCCGCCCGAAAGCGGCGCGCCGTCGGCGGCGATCACCGTCTCGTAGCCTTGCGGGAAGGAGGCGACGAGCTCGTGGATATCGGCCAGCATGGCCGCCTCGAACACGTCCTCGTCGAGGGCGTCGTCGCGCATGCGGGCGATGTTGACCTTGATCGAGGCGGGGAAGAGCTGCACGTCCTGCGGCAGGTAGCCGATGCTCTCGCCGAGCTGGCGCGGGTCCCAGTTCTTGAGGTCCATCAGGTCGAGCCGGACATTGCCAGCCGTCGGCACGATGGAGCCGACCAGCATGCGGCCGATCGTGGACTTGCCGGCGCCCGACGAGCCGATGATGCCCAGCGCCTCGCCGGGCTTCAGCGAGAAGGAAAGGCCGTTGAGGATCACCTTCTTGTTGGGCGGCGGCACGTAGAGCACGCGGTCGACGTCGAGCCGCCCTTCCGGCCGGGGCAGGCGCAGGCGCTCGACATTCAGCGGCGAGTTGAGGAGGAGATGCGAGATGCGCCCATAGGCGGCGCGCGACTGGATATAGGTGCGCCAGCCCTCGATCGTGCCCTCCACCGGCGCCAGGGCGCGGCTGGAGATGATCGAGGAGGCGATCACCATGCCGCCGGTGAGCTGGCCGTCCAGCGAGAGATAGGCGCCCCAGCCGAGCATGCCGACCTGCGCGAAGAGGCGCAGCGCCTTGGACAGGGACGAGAAGAAGACGTTGCGGTCCTGCGCCGCGACCTGCGAGCGGAGAGAGGCCGCGTTGTCCCGGCCCCAGAGGCGCACGGCCTCGGGGATCATGCCGAGCGCGTTGATGATCTGCGCATTCCGCGACAGGGCGTCGAGCGTCATGTTGGAGCGGGCGTTGTGGCCGGCGGCTTCCGCGAAATGCACCGCCGTTGCGCGCTTGTTGAAGAAGGCGACCGTCAGGAGCACCAGAACGGAGACGACGACGATGGCGCCCATATGCGGATGCACCAGCCAGACCGCGAAGATGAAGAGCGGCGCCAGCGGCGCGTCCAGCATGGCGAGCAGCGTCGAGCCAGTGAGAAAGGCGCGGATGTGCTGAAGGTCGGCGAGGATCTGGTAGTCCTTGCCCGAGCCCGACAGGGCCGAGCGCGAGGCGGCCGCCAGAATGGGCGAGCCGAGCCGCGTTTCCACCTCGACGGCGGTGCGCATCAGGATCGTGCGCCGGATGAGGTCGAGCGTCACCTGCCCGATGATGGCGCCCACCACGATCAGCGTCAGCATCACCAGCGTGTCGAGCGAGCGCGAGGTGAGCACACGGTCCGAGATCTGGAACAGGTAGATCGGCACCGCCAGAACCAGGACGTTGACGAGGATCGTGAAGGCGAAGACCCAGGCGATGTTGCGCCGGACGCGCGCCTTGGTCTGCTCCAGCGCGACGCGGAAGTTCACCTGCTGGCTCTTGCGGGTGATCTGCGAGGCGCCATCGTTGGCGGCGGCTCTACCTTCTGGCAGGAGCGGTCCGCCCGCCTCGCCCTCGATCGTGGTGCCGCGCAGCGGCGGCGGGCCGGCGCGCTTAGGCTCGGGCGCGCCTTGCGCGGCGGCGGCCGCAGCCGGCGGCCGGACGGGCTCGGCGGCGGCCGGCGCGAGCGGCGGCGCCTCGATCTCGATCAGCGGCGGCGCGGCCGGCGGGGTGGCAGGCGCGCGCGGCGCTTCGGTACGCGGGGCCGCTGAGGCAGTGGTTCCTGCGGCCGGTGCGGCGGCAACCTGAATCGGCGCCCCTTGCGGCGCGGTGGCGGCAGGCGCGGCGGCGGCTCGCGCTGCCGTCGGCTGCGCGGGCACTGGCTCGGGCACCGACACCGACACGGGCGCCGGGAATGGGTCCTGCCCCTCGGCGCGCATGGCGGTCACCGCCGCCTGCATGGAGGCGAAGATTTCGCGCTCGCGCGCGTCGCGCTCCGGGTCCGACAGGCGCGGGCCGGGTTTTTCCTCGTTCATGGCTTGGATCCCCCTCTTGGTCGTCTTCTTGGTCTTGGATCGGTTGCGGCGCGGCCCTTTCGGCCGCGCCAGGACAGGCGGCCGCCTCAGGAAAGGATGCCGCCCACCCCGTCCGCCCCCGCATCGTGGGCAAGGGTCGCGTGGCTCTGCGACAGGGCGTTGGAGAAATGGTTCGCCCCGTCGCCCTGGATGTCGGAGACGAAGGCGATCACCTCGGGCGCCAGCGTCCCGGTGTCGAAGGTCTGGATGTCGGGCCCGCTCGCCACGAGATCGGCCTGAAGCAGCATGGAGCCGGAATAGTATTCGCCGCCGAGAAAGCGGACATGGCCGGCATCATCGACATCGACGATCCTGGCCTCGTTGAGCAGCGTGTTGCCGCCGGTCGTCACCGTCCACTGCGCGTCGGGCGCCACCGCGTTGGCGATGCGCGCCAGCGTGCCGTCGGCCATGCGCACTGTGTCGGCATCGTCCAGGATGTTGATCTGCGAGATGACGTTCATCTCGATCACGTCGCCGGTGATGTAGAGAACGCGGACATTGTGGGCGCCGAGAAAGGCGAGATCGGAGCCAAGGCTCGGGTCGCCGCTGGCGAGCTTGCTCTGGAAGGCCGAGACAAGGTCGCGCATCTCCGGTGAGAAGGCCGCGAAATCCCCCACCGCGCCGACATTGTGGATCGAGGCGTGGTTGATCAGGAGATTGCCGGAGGTCGAGACCGAGCCGCCCGTTCCGGCGGCGTCGGAGACGATCCGGTCGCTGTCGTTCAGGACGTTGATCTGCTGGATGAAATTGCCCTCGTAGACGCTGCCGCCGACGATCACGAGGTCGTAGGAGCCGAGAAGCTTGGAGAGCTGGGCGACGTTGAGGCTCTCGTTGCCGCCGGTCGCGGCGCGCACCGTGGACTCCATCGAGGAGAGAACCACCTGGTCGCCGTCCAGCGTCAGCTTCACCTGCCGCAGGAAGTTCGCGATCTCCAGATTGCCCTCGATCACGTCCACCTTGTAATTGGCGGGAAAGCCGTCGCGCGGATCGAGGCCGGGCCTGGCGCCGGGCGTCGCGTCGGTGCGCTCGAAGACGGCGATGTTGAGGCTGCGCGTCGTATCGGCGATCGCGGTGGACACGGCCTGGCCGAGCCCGTCGGCCGTGTCGGCATCGGCATGGATGTTGAGCTGGCGGATCGAGTTCACCTCGAACCAGTCGCCCTTGACGGCGGTCACGGCGCCGAGGTGCCCGACATTGATCAGGATCGCCTGGTTCACCGAAAGATTGCCGCCGGTCGTGAGGTAGGGCTGATCCTCCGGCAGATCGGCGGGTTTGCGCATGTCTTCGACCAGCGCGGCGATGTCGGGAGCGGCCTCCAGCCGCTCGCCATTGACGAAGACGCCCTCATGTCCGACCGGCGCGCCGAGCTCGGAGGGCTCATCGCCGGCGGAGGCGGCGGTCCCTCGCAGCACGCCGGCCAGTTGCGTCGGCATGTGCGGAATGCTGGGGAGGGACATGAAGTCCTTTGCCGCCGTCAGCATCGCCTCGAACTGCTGCGTCACATGCCCCACCACGGCGAGCGGATCGGCGTCGGGGTCGAGGATCAGCGTGTCGCGATCGTCGAGAAGGCCGATCTGATCCTGGATGGCGAAGAGCGAGTCGGAGGGAACCGAGCGGTAGTGATAGAGCGCGTCGTGCGGCGCGGAGCCCATCGCTTCCCAACCGGCGGAACTGGGAAGATCGGTGGTCGCGGGCGCGTGGGCCAGCGGCAGATGCAGCGGGTCGATCGACACCTCGACATGGGGCGGCGCAAGGCGCCGGCCGGTTACCTCTTCGATCTCGAACCGATCGTTGGCGAGGCGGATGTGAGGATCGCTGACGGGAGGGGAAAGGCCGGCGCTTCGTGCCTCCGGGGCTTCGTCCCGCCCGGCCAGCGGATGGACCCTGGCCAGATGCGGGCTGCCGGAAAGGAGCCGGTCGTGACTCCCGGGATCGACCTCGTTGACGCGGAACAGGCCGATGAAGCGCGCGATGGTTTCCTGGGCCTCGATCATGAGCATCGGATCGCTCCTTTCGAAACCTCGGTTCTAGGCGGAGGGCTAGGCGGGGCTTAGGAGGAAAAAGGGCCCACGCCGCTCCGGGGAGACGACGCGAGCCCAAGGATGGAGCGCCCGAGGGGGGCAAGGGCGCTCCGGCTGGAGATTTAGGCGTCGCCGAAGTCGGCCCCGCCCGCGTCGCCGCCCACCACGGCCATGTCGACGCTGGTGAACTGGATGTTCGCGCCCATCGAGATGTCCATGTTGAGAGCTTCGTGGCCGGCCGAGACGCCCGCCGCCGCGCTGTTGCCCGCCGAAAGCGTGGAGCTGTCGCCAGCGGTCAGCGTACCGTTGTGCATGGCATCCGCCGTGCCGCCATAGAGGCCCGAGGAGCTGAGGGAGAAGCTGCCGCTGCCGCTCTGCATCTGCAGGCTGGTGCTCGGCTGGTTCAGCCAATCGCTGTCGTTGAGCGTCGCGATCTGCTGGATGGAGAAGACGTTGCCGTCTCCCAGAAGTGCCTGCCCGCCTTCCGCGTTTAGGGCGTCGCCGCCGATCGTGCCGATGATGCCGTCGAGCTTGTTGCACAGGCCCGTCACGTCGATCAGGTCGTCGTCGGAATTGAACGAGTCGGCGACATGGGTGCTGCTGTCGTTCAGCGAGTCGGCCAGCGAGACGTTGGTGCTGGCGTCGTTGTTCGAGTGGTTCGTGCTCGAATTGGAGTTGTCGTTGCCAGAGTCGGAGACGCTGTTGTCGCTGTAGTCGTTGCCGGTGTTCGAATTGTCCGAATTGTCGGAGTTGTCCGAATTGTCGTTGTTGGAGTCGGTCGTGCTCTTGTCGTTGCCGATGTCGGACACGCCGCCCACATCCAGCGAGGTCGAGTTGTCGTTGCCCGAATCCGCGACGCTGTTGTCGCTATAGTCGTTGCCCTGGTTGGAATTGTCCGAATTGTCGTTGCCCGAATCGTTCACGCTCTTGTCGTTGGCGATGTCGGACACGCCGCCCACGTCCAGCGACGTCGAATTGTCGTTGCCGGAGTCGTTGACGCTCGAATTGTTGCCCTGGTTCGAATTGTTCGAATTGTCGTTGTTCGAATTCGTGTCGCTGTTGTCGGACAGGTCGCTGCTGACGTTCGAACCATCGGCCGACTGGTCGTTGCCCTGGTTCTGGTAGCTCGGCGAATTGACATAGGCTTCCGCGACGGAGCCGGCCAAGGCGGTGGCGTTGCGATCGACGCTCATGATTCTCTCCCGTTGAAGGATAAGGGCCGCCGTCGCTCCTCTTCTGCGGGAGACGGACATCCGGCCATGTTGGATGGAATGGGGTTGGTCCTCGCCTTCCTGCCCTCCGGCCCGATACGATTGCGGCGATCCGGGACGTCGGCAAAAAGGTTACGCAACTCGAAGCCCTGTGGCCGAAGCCGCTTGGGCAGTTTTTCCGGGGCGCTTTACTCCGCCCCTTGCGTCCGCCCCGGTCTTTCGAACTGGTTAAGACATCGTTAAGATTGCTGAAGACGAAGCTTTTGTCTTGCGGGGAAGAACCCAGCGCATCGTCGGGAGTTTTCCGTCAGGAAGAGAAAGAAGATCGACCGCCCCTAGAATGAGAGGCCAAGTCTCTTCGCATTCGCAGCAAGATTTTCGGCCGGATGGACTTGGGCACAGCCCATCGATTCAAAGAAAAAGGGAAGCCCCGCATGAAGCCGCCGAGCCAATTGCCGCCGAGACCCGATTTCGAGACGATCGAGGCGGCGGCGCGTGATGCGGGCGCCACGGCCGCGCGGGGCGACGTCTTCACGCTGATCGGCCAGCTCTCCTTCAGCTGGTCCAACAACGAGAGTCTCCTGGTCTATTTCATCATGCTGCTTCTGGGCTGCGACCGGGAAGCGGCGCTGATCGTCTTCGGCACGCTCAACACCAGCCGGGCTCGGGTCGATCTCGTGCAGCGGCTCGCCCGTGTGAAGCTGACGGACCGTGCCTTGTCGGGCGAGATCAAGCGGCTCATGACCCGCTTCGACACGGGCACGCGGCTGCGCAACGACCTGCTCCACGCCATGTTCACGGTGGACGCTGCGGGGCACATCACCCATACGCACGCGATGCGATTGGAGGAGCGCGCCAAGGGCCTGCGCTTCGGCGCGGCCAAGTCGATGGATAGCGAGCGCCTGGAGGCCATCCGCGGTGAGATCAGGGCGATGAATGAGTTGAACCGGGATCTTTGGACGTTTCTGCCCCGCCTGGAGGCCAGCCTGCGCGCTTGCCCGCGCGGGCGCTCGAGAGAGGATGGCGGCGCGTGAGGGACAATTTTCAGTCTATAGTTGTATGTAAGGCTGACGCGGTGTGGGAGGAGACGTCCATTCCCTTCTCCTCACTGCAGTTGCATCACCCAAAATTCCTGGGGAACGGCGTGTCTGGGTGTTTTCATCGAGGCGCCGGGAACGCCTGACGAAGCCTTGGGGAAGGATGGTCAAACCGGGCTGTCCGGGGGTTAGAGCGCAAGGCTCGGAGGGCACGCGGACGCGTGACGGCTGATCCATGGCCAAGTTTATGACGACAAACAGAAAGCCCCGCGCTTTCAGAGGCGCGAGGCTTTCAAGGGCTCCAGGCCCAAGCTCGTCGACGATGCGGGATCAGTGCGGCCGGCGCTCGTCCTGCTGGGTCTCGAACTCGGTGATCGAGTTGAACCAGCCGGCCCTGTGCGCATAGCGGATGATGTCGGAGCGCGAGGCGAGGCCGAGCTTGGCGATGGCCCGCGCCTTATAGGTCTCGACCGACTTCTGGCTGATGTCGAGATCCCTGGCGATCTCCTTGGCGCTGTAACCATAGGCCGTCCGGCGCAGGACCGACATCTCGCGCGCCGAGACGCGGCTCGGCAGGGCGCCGAAGGGCGTGTAGATCGCCTTGTCGAGCCGCGCCGGCTGGGGCGCGGTCATGATCGGCACGAGGCGCGGATCGAGATAGGTCTCGCCGCCGCCGACGCGCCGCGCGGCGTCCACGAGGTCGGGCTCGCGCGCCGACTTGAGGAGATAGCCCCGCGCCCCTGCCGAGAAGGCCGCTTCCACCGCCTCGCGCGTCTTGGCGTGGCCGAGCAGCAGAAGCCCTGAACGCCCGTTCAAGGCACGGCAGAAGGCGACGAGCGCGTCGTTGTCGAAGCCCGGCATGGCGGCGTCGACCGCCACCACGTCCGCGCCGGGAAGGCGGGCCGCCTCGATGCCGCCGAGAAGGTCGGTGACGCAGGCTTGAACCTCAAGGCCTGGCTCGTCCTGCCGCTCCATCACGCTGACGAAACCGGCCGCGAAACAAGGCTCGTTCGTAACCAGCAAGACGATGCACATGCCCCCTCCCTTTCTTGGGTTGTTTTTCTTGTGTCGGGAAAATCCCCGCTACAACTTATCCCAACGTCCCCACATCTTTGTCGTGCAATTCCTGATATAAGGGCGTCAGGTTATGAGAAAATCAAGCATATTCAGTTCCCAGCGAACAGCATTTTCCATTCTCAAGCGCGAATGACATGCGCCGAACTGGTTTATTGCACTTGCTCGAGCTCCGCTTCACCCAAAGGGGGGAAGCACGCCTCGCAATTGTATAAAACCCAAAGTTGTTACGCGCCATCACGAGCGCCGAAAAGTAGAAAGCACGTCTACTCGTGTGCGGCCGTTGCGGAACCGCCGGTTGATCACCCGGCGAGGCTTGGCTGCTCCCGCTCGCTTTTTGCGAAACGGCGGGAAAGGCACCTTGAAGAAGCCTTCAATCCCCCTCGCCGCACCCCTTTCTGCCCAAGAACGGGGCAGCATGGAGCGGCGGCGGTGCGAAGCTTGCCCAAGGCTTGCGCGCCAAAACTTCCTATGTAAGTAATCGAAGCACGATTGCGGCGTTTGACAGGTCTTCTCTCGGCTCTCGCCGGGTTTTGACCCGATCTTGAAGAAACCCGTCAGGGAAATCCTGACGATCCTTCCTCGAACGTCGGCGGTTTATCATGAAACTTAACGATTGGCCGGCATCGCCGGCCCCTGCCATGCCGCGAAATCCTTCCGGCAAAAGCATCGCCGTGACCGGTGGCGCCGGTTTCCTGGGAACGCATCTTTGCGAGGCGCTTCTGGCGCGCGGCCATCATGTCGTGTGCATCGACAATTTCGCCACGGGCAGCCGCGAGAATCTTCGCACGCTCGTGGCGACCAATCGCTTCACGCTGGTGGAGCAGGACGTGGTTCTGCCCTTTCCGGCCGGTCTGCCGCGCTTCGACGAGATCTGGAATCTCGCCTGCCCGGCCTCGCCGCCGCACTACCAGCGCGACCCCGTGCGCACGCTCTTCATATGCGCGGACGGGGCGCGGCGCGTTCTGGAGCGGGCGGCCGAGGACGGGGCGCGGGTGTTCCACGCCTCGACCTCGGAAGTCTATGGCGACCCGGACATCCACCCCCAGCCCGAGACCTATGCCGGCCATGTCAACCCGGTCGGCCCGCGCGCCTGCTACGACGAAGGCAAGCGCTTCGCCGAAGCCGTGTTCACCGATGGCTGCGCCCGCGCGGGGATCGAGCTGCGCATGGCGCGCATCTTCAACACCTACGGGCCGCGCATGCACCCGGACGACGGGCGCGTCGTCTCCAACTTCGTGGTCCAGGCGCTGCGCGGCGAGGACATCACGGTCTATGGCGACGGGTCGCAGACGCGCTCCTTCTGCTATGTCGACGATCTGATCGCCGGCTTCCTGGCGCTCATGGCGCTGGACACGGACCCGCGCGGCCCGGTCAATCTCGGCAATCCCGTGGAAACGCGGATGGACGAGCTGGCCGATCTGGTAATGGAGCTGACCGGCTCGCGCTCGCGCATCGTGCGCCGGCCGCTGCCGGTGGACGATCCGCGCCGCCGCCGGCCCGACATCGGCAAGGCGAAAGCCCTGCTGGACTGGGAGCCCCGCGTGCCGCTGCGCACCGGACTGGAGCGCACGATCGCCCATTTCGCGGAAGGCGTCGCGGCCGAGCCCAGCCCGCGCCTTCTGCCGGGCCTTCTCGCAGCGGCCAACACGGCCCGCCCTCTGACCGAGGGAGCGCTGGCGTCATGAAGATCGTCGTCATTGGAACCGGCTATGTCGGTCTCGTCACCGGCGCGTGCCTGTCGGAGCTCGGCCACGAGGTCGTCTGCTTCGACACGGACGCCGCCAAGATCGCCCGCCTGCGGCGCGGCGAAATGCCGATCTACGAGCCGGGGCTGGAAGAGCTCGTTCTCGCCCATTCGGCGAGCGGGCGCCTCGGCTTTGCCACCGGCTCGCTGCCGCTGGACGCGGACACGCAGGCCGTGTTCGTGGCCGTCGGCACCCCGCCTTCCGCGCTCGACCATTCGGCCGATCTTTCGGCGGTCTTCGCGGTGGCCGAAGCGATCGGGCGCGCCGGCGTCCACTCGCTCGCGGTGATCGTGAAGTCCACCGTCCCGGTCGGCACGGGCGAGGCGGTGGAGCGCATCCTGCGCGAGACCAGGCCCGAGATCGAGTTCGACGTCGTGTCGAACCCGGAATTCCTGCGCGAGGGCTCGGCGCTGGCCGATTTCCGCGCGCCGGACCGCATCGTGGTCGGCACGGGCTCCGCTCGCGCCCGCGCGATCCTCGCCGAGATCTACCGGCCGCTGACCGAGGGCGGCGCGCCGCTCGTCTTCACCGAGCGCGCCTCGGCGGAGATGATCAAATACGCCGCCAACGCCTTTCTGGCCGCCAAGATCGCCTTCATCAACGAGATCGCCGATCTCTGCGAGGCGGCGGACGCCGATATCGAGGAGGTCTCGCTCGGCGTCGGTCTGGACCGGCGCATCGGCGCGGCCTTCCTGCGGCCGGGACCGGGCTTCGGCGGCTCCTGCTTTCCCAAGGACACGGAAGCCCTGCTCGCCACGGCGCAGAGCCATGGCGTGCAGCTGCGCCTCGTGGAAAGCACGGTGGCGGCCAATGACGGGCGCAAGCGCGCCATGGGCCGGCGCGTCATCCAGGCGATGGGCGGGGTGCGGGGCCGCACGCTGGCCGTGCTCGGCGTCACCTTCAAGGCCGGCACGGACGACATGCGCCAGGCGCCCTCGCTGCCGATCCTCGCCGCGCTTCGGGCGGCGGGGGCGAGGCTGCGCATCTTCGACCCCGAAGGCATGGGCCAGGCGCGGGCCTTCCTGCCCGACGCCGACTATGCCGACAGCGCCTATGGCTGCCTGGAAGGGGCCGACGCGGCACTGCTGCTCACCGACTGGCCGGAGTTCGCCGCGCTGGATCTGCCCCGCGTGGCGGAGCTGATGCGGGGCGACGTGTTCGTGGACCTGCGCAATCTCTTCCCCCTGGAAGAGCTGCGCGCGGCGGGCCTTCGGGCCTTCGGCATCGGGCGGCGCTCGCGCCTCGCCGTGCCGCAGCCGGTGCGCGGGCGCGCGGTGGAGGACCTGCGCCAGGGGCTTGCCAACCCGGCGTCGCCGCCGGTCGCCCCCAGCGTCCTGCCCGTGGCCGGCGTCCTGCCCGAGCCCTCGCCCGCCGACCTGCCGCCGCTCGCGCTCGTCGCGGCGGCGAAGGCGGCCAAGGCCGGGCTCAACGGCCACGCCGTCTGACGCGAAGGGAGACGGCCCCATGCACGCTCAAGCGTGGGCGGGGGGCGCGGACACGATTCTCGTGTCCGCCTTCCTCCTGTCCCAGATCCTCTATGCCCTCTCGCTCGGGCTCGGCCTGTTCTTCCTGCGTCTGCCGGTGGACTGGGTGGACCCGCGCGAGGCACAAGGCCGCCGGCCGGAGGAGCACCCCTATATCGTGCTCTTCTACCCCGTGCTGCGCGAACTCGAATCCACGATGCGGACGACCTTCCTGTCGCTCGCCCGCATCGACTATCCCGCTTCGCGCTACCGCGTGGTGGCCATTCCCAACGCCAACGACACGGCCACCGTGGAAAGCTTGCGGCGGCTGGCGCAGGAGTTCGCCTTCCTGCAGATCGTCGAGGTTCCCGCGACGAGCGATCCGTCCTGGCAGGTCGTGTGGGACAGCTGGAACGCCAATCCGAAGGCCTATTGGTGGCACAAGGGCAAGCGGGCGGGCGTCAGTGCACTGCCGCCCAAGAAGACGCGCCAGCTGATCTACGCCTTCTACACGCTGGCCGAGGACATGGCCGGCGGGGAAGACTTCCTCGTCAACTACATCGACGCCGACAGCTGCCCGCCGCCGGACCATTTCCTCGCCGCCTCGGCGGGGATGCGGCACTACGACGTGCTGCAGGCGCAGAACATCGCCGGCAATCTCCTCACCTCCATCTCGGCCTCCTGGCACGCCTTCGACCACATGGCCTGGGACGGGTTCCTCTATCCCCATCTCTCGGCCGGGGGGCGCCAGCCCTACTGGGTGCTGGGCAAGGGCCTGTTCTTCCGGGCCTCCGACCTCGTGGCGCTGGGCGGTTTCCATCCCTGGATCACGATCGAGGACCCGGAGGTCGGCATGCGCTTCTGGGCCAACGGCAAGCGCATCGGCATCATCGAGAACCCGCTGATCGAGGAGGTTCCCTCGACGCTCGGGCATGGGATCACGCAGCGCAAGCGCTGGGTCTGCGGCTTCTTCCAGAGCCTCGCCCAGCCCTTGAAGGACATGGGGATGACGCCTTGGCAGCGCCTGCGCGCGCGGCTGAACTTCGGCCCCTGCCTTTCGCTCTCGGCCCATGCGATCGGCCTGCCCATGGGGCTCTGGGCGCTTGCCGCCTGGAGCGCGGGCGACAGTCCGGTGCCGCCCTGGACGCTGGGCCTCGCCGTCGTGAACCTCGCGGTCTTCGCGCTGACGCTCGGCGCGATCTACCGCTCGGTCTGGCAGCGCGCCGCGCTGATCCTGCCCGAGCGGGCCGATCGGCTTCGCTATCTCCTGCGCGTCAACCCGGCCTCGCTCGTCGTCTGGTGGCTGCTTTGGCTGATTCCGCTCGCCATCGGCTTCTGGATGTTCCTGCGCGATCGCGGGCTCGTCTGGGAGCGCACGGTGAAGATCGACGCCAACCACGAACTCGTGCGCGCCGTCTCCGGCTCGCAGCCCGCCGTCGTACGGCTCGGGGTCGATCTCGCCCCGCCCGCTCCCGCCAATCGCAATCGCATAGTGGAAGCCGAGGCCCCCGTGCCCGGCATCGCCCTCTGACCCCCCCTGTTTCAAAGGAAAACTCCCATGTCCAAAGGTCATGTTCTCGTCACCGGCGGCGCCGGCTTCATCGGCTCCCACCTTGTCGACCAGCTTCTCGAACGCGGCTTCGAGGTCAGCGTGCTCGACTGCCTCAAGCCCCAGGTCCATGCCGACGCGGAGGTGGATGCCGACGGCTGGCCCGTCTATCTCGACCGCCGCGCCCGGCGCATCCGGGGCGATCTCCTCGACGACGGCGTGTTCGAGGCGGCGCTCACCGGCGTCACGCATCTCGCCCATCTCGCCGCCTCGGTCGGCGTCGGCCAGTCCATGACGAACATCACGGACTATGTCCGCAACAACGTCATGACCGCCGCGATCATGCTGGAGACCCTGTCGCGCCGGCCGCACGGGATTCAGCGCATTGCGGTCGCCTCCTCCATGTCGATCTATGGCGAGGGTGCCTATCGCGGCCCCTGCGGCACGGTCGCCCCGCCGCTGCGCCCGCACGAGAAGCTGCTGGCCCGCGAGTGGGAGCTGGAGGACGAGGAGGGCAACGCGCTCGCCCCTGTGCCGACCAACGAGGAGAAGCTGCTCCAGCCCGCCTCGATCTACGCTGTCAACAAGCGCGACCACGAGGAGATGTTCCTGTCCGTCGGCCGGGCGCTCGGCATCCCCACCGTGGCGCTGCGCCTGTTCAACGCATACGGCTCGCGACAGGCTCTGTCCAACCCCTATACCGGGGTCGCGGCGATCTTCATCTCGCGCCTTCTCAACGACCAGCCGCCGCTGGTTTTCGAGGACGGCTCGCAGCGGCGCGACTTCGTGCATGTGCACGACGTCGCCAACGCCTTCGCCACGGTTCTGGAAAGCGAGCGCTCGGTCTGGGACTATTACAATGTCGGCTCGGGCCGCTCCATCACGGTGCGCGAGATCGCCAGCGTGCTCGCCCGGCTCCTGCACAAGAACATCGCGCCGGAGATCCTGGGCCGCTACCGCGTCGGAGACATCCGGCACTGCTTCGCCGACATTTCCAAGCTGGAGCGCGATTTCGGCATCGCGCCCAAGCGCGGCTTCGAGGAGGGCATGGGCGAGCTGATCGAATGGGTGGCGTCGGCCCGACGGCCGGTGGACCGCGCCGCAACCAGCCTTGGCGAGTTGCAGGGCTCGCGGCTGGTGGTCTGACCTCAGAAGCCGAGCGGGCGCCGCTCGAAGGCCGCCAGAATCGCCTCGCGCATCGGCGCGGGGCGCATGTCGGAATCATAGGGCAGGCCCCGGTTGAAGCCGGGGCCTTTGCCTTGCCCGCCGACGAGGCGCCAGTAAAAATCCAGATCCTCCGGCTCGATCGCCAGCCAGGAATGGCGCGTCGACAGGCCCCAGGTGGAGACGGCGCGCACGGCCGCGCAGTCCAGCGCCACGTCGAGATAGCGCTTGGCGATCTCAGCCACGAGCCGGTCGCGCACCAGGGGCGGCGCGGTCAGGTCGTGCTCGCGTACGTCGAGTTCGGTGATGTGGATTTCGAGGCCGAACCCGCTGAGATCGCGCAGAAAACCGGCGAAGAGGGGTTCGGAAAAAGGCCCCTTGCGCAGGTCGAGATGGCCCTGGAGGCCGATGCCGCCGAGCGGCGCGCCGGCTTGCCTCAACCGCTCCACCAGCTTGAGGAAGAGATAACGCCGGTCCCGCTCCACGGGAATGTCGTAGTCGAGCCCGTATTCGTTGAGGAACAGGACGGCGCCGGGCGCATGGGCGCGCGCCTCGTGAAAGGCGCGCTCGATATACCCTTCCCCGAAGGCGCGCAGGAACGTGCCGTCCCGCAGGCCGTCCATCCGGTGTCCCGTGTCGATCGGCTCGTTCACCACGTCCCAGGTCGCGATCTCATTGCCGTAGCGCCCGAGCACGGCCTCGAAATGGGCCGCGACCGGCGCCCAGCCCGCCCCCTCCGCCAGCGCGGCCTCCGCCCAGGGCGGAATGCTTCGGTGCCAGATCAGGGTGTGGCCGTGCAGGGCGCGCCCGTTCTCGGTGGCAAAGCGCAGAAGCGCGTCGCTGCGGGAAAAGTCGCGCCGACCCGGCTCGGGCTCGATCGCGTCCCATTTCATCGAGATTTCCGGGGTCAGCGCGTCGCATTCGACAAGCAGCGCTTCGGCAAGATCGGGCTCGGCGGCGATCTGCTCGGCCCGCGCGGCCGCGCCGAAGCGCCGGCCAGAGCGCGCCGCCGCTTCCCGCAGCGAGGCGCGCTCGGGCGCGCGCGCCCGCTCAGTGGGAAGCGTGAACAGGGCGCCCGCCCCCAGGAGGAGGTTGCGCCGGCTCAAGACGGGGGAATCTGCGGGTGAGGAAGCGTCCGCCTCCCCCGCCGCCCCTTCAGGCCCGCGCCGACGCTCGCGTTCGGCCCGCAGCCGCCCGGCCCGTCCGATGGTTTCGGGGGGCATGATCTCAGGTCATCGCATCGCCGACAGGACCCGGCGTGCCTCCGTGTTCCCCTGGGCTGCGGCCTCGCTGTAGAGGCTGCGGGCGCGCTCGGGCTCGCGCGCCTTCACGAGTTCGGCGAGCTTCCACTTGGCCCAGGAATCGTTCGTCTCGCGAACCGAGATCTCGAGATATTGGCGCGCCTTGGCGGGGTCGCGCCGGACGCCTTCGCCATCGGCCAGCATGAAGCCCAGCATGTGATAGCCCCAGGGATTGCCTTGGTCGGCCGCGCGCTGATACCAGCGCGCCGCCTCGCGCGAGGACTGGCGCACGCCCATGCCCTTCTGCAGGAACCAGCCGACCTTGAACTCGGCATAGCGATCTCCCGCGTCTCCGGCCCGGCGATACCAGCGATAGGCCTCGCGATAGTTGCGCGCGACGCCGACGCCGTTCTCGTAGTGCTCGCCGAGCTTGTACTGGGCCGAGACGTTGCCGCGCTCGGCCGCCTTGCGGAAATAGCGCGTCGACAGGGCGGGGTTGGGCACCTTGTAGCGAAGATAGGTCTCGCCCGACTTGTACCAGTCCCAAGTGATTTCCGGGGGGCTCGGCCGCGCCGGCTGGCTTGCCGCCCTCGCCTCCCCGCCCGCGATCGCCCCCGAAACGCAGACGATCCACCCCGCCATGACCCAAGCCACCTGCCGCATCGCGCCCTCCCGCCGCCTAGGGGACGGGCTGCCCGCCCCCGCTCGCGATTAAGGTTAACGCCGCGCCCGGCCAGGGTTAAAGACGGGAGGAATCCGACAGGCCGGCGCCCGGCCTTTCGCATGGCCGCCGGCCCGGGCTTTCGGTTGACGCGGCCGGGATGTCGGCCTATAAGGCGCGCAGATTTCCGGCGGCGTCCTCGGATGCGGCCTGTTCTGCCGTGGCGAACCCGATACCAGACGATACCCTGGTTTGGTGCCTCCCTCGGCGATCGATCCCTTCGCGTCGGATGCTGGTCGGCCTGTAGCCGCCCGGGTCCGCCTACGAGAACACGAGAGACACGACACATGGCCAATACGCCGTCGGCCAAGAAGGCCGCCCGCAAGATCGCCCGCCGGACCCTGGTCAACAAGGCTCGCCGCTCGCGCATGCGCACCTTCCTGCGCAAGGTCGAGGAAGCGATCCTCTCGGGCGACAAGGAAGCCGCCCGCGCCGCCTTCAAGGTCGCCGAGCCCGAACTGGCCCGTGCCGCCGCCAAGGGCGTCCTGCACAAGAACACCGCCTCGCGCAAGATCTCGCGCCTGTCGAGCCGCGTGAAGGCGGTCGGCGCCGCCTGATCCGAGCCCTTCCAGCGCTCATCGACGATCAAAGGCCCGGAGCATCGCTTCGGGCCTTTCTTTTTGCGCCTGATGCTCCGCGTTCAGGCTTCGGGTCGGCAAGCCCCAAAGCGTCATTCAATCGTCACACGGAGCGACGCGCGCGACACGCGCCCTTCACGCAACCGTCACAGTGGACGACTCGCCACAATCCGCCCCATCTCGCTTTG